>NZ_LMGH01000012.1:0-288822 GCF_001427365.1 Rhodanobacter sp. Root561 | reverse complement strand
GTTATAGTGCTCATGGAGACTTCCTCTTCTGTTGACGGTTGTTTCGCAACACCATCATGGCCCTCGAGGTCTTAGGGGGAGGAAGTCTCTTTTTACTCATTCAAGCCGACGCCGCTTCGCGGCGCGGCTTAACTCAGGTGTTAGGCCCGCTGGAATCAACTATGGAAAACATCCCCAAAGACATCTACACGGAACCTGAGCCGGCAGTCGATACGCTCGCCAATCTGGGACCGCTCACCGGCATGGCAGGCATATGGGTGGGCACGCACGGCCTCGACGTCAATCCGAAGCCCAACGGCCCCGAAAAGCAGGCTTTCATCGAACACATGGAGTTGCAGCCGATCGATGCACAGACCAATGGGCCGCAATTGTTCTACGGACTGAGGTACCACACGCGGATCGTCAAGCCTGATGACGTCGAGACATTCCACGACCAAGTCGGCTATTGGCTATGGGAACCGGCGACGGGCACCGTGATCCAGACGCTTTCGATACCGCGCGGACAGGCAGCGATGGCCGTCGGCCGTGCCGAGGCCGATGCGAGAACGTTTCGCCTCGAGGCTGTCCGCGGGTCCGAAACAAACGGGATCGTGTCAAACCCGTTCTTGGAATATGCGTTCAGAACGAAGAGCTACATCATCACGGTTGCGATCAATGTCGATGGAACGTGGTCCTACGAACAGGACACTGTGTTGATCATCCCAGGCCAGGCGGAGCCGTTCCACCATACGGATCGCAACACGCTCCGGAAGGTCGGAGAGCCTACGCCCAATCCGACGGCGCAAGCGGCAGCGACCAAACTCCGGAAATCCTAGGGCCAGGGATGAGCCCTAACATTCAGCTCAACACGGACCTGTCGCGGCAAGCCGCGCCAGCCCGGTTAGCTGCACGTTAGGCACTCCGATGCCCATTCCAGCCACTCGTGAAAACCTCACTGCCGCTCTTGCACGGGCCGACGAATCGTCGCGGGCCGCTCGCGTGGAGCGGATTGAGTGGCTGGCTCAGCACTACTTCCATCCGGGTGCCGTGATGGGTGAGCTGGCCGTGCTCCACATGCTGGAAGAGGCTCGGCTCTGTTTCATTTCCGGTCACTTCGTCGGCGCGTTGCTCCTCGCCACGTCCTTCGTAGAGCAGACCCTTAGCGAAGAACTTGAAAACGTGGTGCCTGTACAAGAGCGCCGCACATTCGAGCTCATGATCAAAGCTGGCCGGCAACACCTGCCGCTGCCTAGCGACCTGTTTGACCGCACTGACAGGCTTCGCCTACTCCGCAACCCGTTCACTCACCGCAAAGCGCCTGATCACCCCGAGGCGTTCGGTACGCGATTCCTCGCCACCAAAGCGCACCCCGCTACAATTCTGGAAGCGGATGCGAAGCTAGCCATGGAGGTCATGTATGAGTGGTTCCGGCGTACGCTGCGGAGTGCCTAACAATTCGTCCAAGCCGACGCCGCTTCGCGGCGCGGCTTAACTCAGGTGTTGGTCGATGTCCGCTTCTGGCCGCAGGGCGTCATGCGACCCAAAGCGGACGTGTCGAGTGCCGTACCTGATATCTTCCTCGGCTGATTGTTCCACCCGCTTCGCTTTCTTGGCGCTATGACCCGAAACGTTTTCGAGCATGACCAGTTTCTCGGCGCGCGTCAGACAACTTGGCGTACGTCCGAGTTCTCGGTGTCGGAGTTGGTGCCCACGGTGCCAGAAGACGGTGTTATCGAGCACTCACACGCGGAAGCGCATTTCGTCCTGGTGCTGGAGGGAGACTATGTATCGTCCGCCTGCGGACTGGCAGGTGCCAACAAGGTGTCGAGCACCCGTGCCGGACCGATCCTTGTTTACAACCCGCCGGGGACCTTGCATCGGGATCGCTTCCGCAGCGAGTCCGGCCGGTTCGTCACCGTGTCACGGTCGCTGGCGGCGCAACGGGGGCTGGAAGAGGTCCTGACCCTGCCCGATTACGCCATGACGCCTGGTCCGGCCGCGTTGCATGCAGCGCTGCGGCTAACCCACGCCGATGATGATGGCGCGCTCGCGCTGGAATCGCATTGCATGGAATTGATGAGTGCCACGGCGACGCGTTACGAGGAGGTCTTCGAGCGGGCCCCACCCTGGCTGCTGCGGGCGCGCGACTATTTGCATGACGACCTTGAAAGCTCGCTTGCACTGGTCGAAATCGCCTACGCCTGCGGTGTGCACGCGGTGCATCTGGCTCGTGCATTCCGCAGACATTTCGGCTGCTCACCCGGTGCTTACCGGCGCCGCCTGCGCCTGAATCTTGCCGCGGCGATGTTGACCGCCGACACGGCCGACATGAGCGAGATTGCGATTCGTTGCGGATACTTCGATCAGGCCCATTTTTCGCGCACCTTCCGCGAGGCCTTTGGTTTGCCGCCAGGTAGTTACCGCCAGCGTGCCTGGTCAGTACGGCGACAGCCAGGTTCAACCCGTACAAGATCGCCGCCGCTTTAGTACCCACAATGAACTCAATCCGGACTGCGGTCGCGGTCGCGGTCGAGTATTTCCATCTATCCTGAGGTGTTGTCGATGCGCGTTGCGCTGCTTTGCCTGTTGCTGCTGCTTTCCGTGCCCGCTGATGCGGCTGTTCCGCCTGACCTTGTCGGGCTGTGGGGCAACGAGACAGTTTCCGGCCCACTTCTAGCTGGCACCATTACGGTGGATGGGCGACAGGCACCGTGGCGGGCCAGTTTGGGCGGCCTGTCTGTCACGGTCGATCGCGATGGCGATGCGGTTAGTTTTACCATGCCGGGTGACCAGGGGCACTTCAGGGGCCAGCTTGTCGACGGTGACATCAACGGCTTCTGGATCCAGCCACCCGGTCTGACGCTTGCCAGTGCTTACGCCACGCCGGTGGTTCTGGCGCATGGCCACAGCCAGGTCTGGGTGGGACAGGTAAGTCCTTTGCCGGATCGGGTGACGCAGTACCTGAATATCCAGCGCAAGCCAGACGCCTCGCTGCAGGCCTTCCTGAGCAACCCCGAGTACAACCTGGGTCGTGGTATCGCTTATGACGTGCACGTGGACAACGACGCCGTCGTGTTGACCGATCCCAAACGTAAGGGCTGGGCGTTGAACGGTCGTTTCGACGAAGAGACTGATCAACTACGCATCGATTGGCAGGGCATTGCGGTGTTTCCGTTCACGCGACGCGATCGCGATCATGCGCTTGGCTATTACGTGACGACCCCGGCCGACGCGCACAACACATATCGCGTGCCGGTTCCCGTTGATGATGGCTGGACCACGGCGGCGCTGGGAGAAGTGGGCATGCGGGTCGCCCCGATGACCGAATTGCTGCGGCATGTGCAAACCATCGCCACGCCCGAACCCGGGCATCCACAGGTGCATAGTCTGTTAGTGACGCGGCACGGCAAGCTGGCGTTCGAGGCCTACTTCCACGGCTACTCGCGCGAACAGGCTCACGACACCCGCTCCGCCGGAAAATCCTTCGCGTCCTTGCTCGTTGGCATGGCGATCGATCACGGCGCGAACCTGTCGGCGCAGACGCCGGTGCTTTCCCTGTTTCCCGAGTACCAGAAACTGGAGTATGTCGATGAGGCCAAGCGTGCCATCACGGTAGGCGACTTGATGAGCATGAGCTCCGGTTTGGCCTGCGATGACGATGCTGCCAATTCACCCGGCGCCGAAGACAAGATGCAAGGCCAGCAGGACGAGCGCGATTGGTATCGTTACGCGCTGGACCTGCCGATGGTGCAGGCTCCGGGTGCGGATAAGGCGGTGTACTGCTCGGCCGGCATCAATCTGCTCGGCGGCGTAGTCCGTCAGACTACGGGTCGCCGACTCACCGAACTGTTCCGCGACTGGATCGCCGGCCCGATGCAGATGCGCGGGTATCACCTCAATCTGACGCCGGACGACGATGCCTACCTAGCCGGCGGCATTCAGCTGCGTCCACGCGACATGCTCAAGCTGGGGCAGTTGTATCTGGATGGTGGCGTCTGGCGAGGACAGCGTCTGGTGGACTCGAGCTGGATCGATGCGTCCGTCGCTCGACGCACCACCTTCGGCCCCAACCACGACTATGGCTATGCATGGCATCTGCACACGTTCCGGGCACAGAACCACGACTATCGCGCGTACGCGGCCGAGGGTAACGGCGGCCAATTCGTGATCGTGGTCCCGGAGCTGGATTTGGTCGTGGCGATCACCGCCGGCAGCTATCGTGAGTTCTCTACGTGGTATCAGCTACAGGATCTTGTCACCGACTACGTCATCCCCGCCGCGCTGCCCGCGGGGCGATGAAGCGTCCGCTTCTGGCCGGATAGCGACCGTGCATCGTGTCGCCATCCGGCTTGGCGTTGATCTGATCAGACCTCCGTCTGCTCTGCAATCTCAAGAGCATCTTCTACTTCGATGCCGAGGTATCGCACCGTGCTTTCCAGCTTGGTATGTCCAAGGAGCAGTTGCACGGCACGTAGGTTCTTGGTGCGTCGGTAGATCAAAGTAGCCTTTGTACGGCGCATGGTGTGCGTACCGTACGCAGCAACATCCAAACCAATTCCTGCGATCCACTCATCGACGATCCGTGCGTATTGCCGGGTCGAAAGGTGGTCCGAGTTGTGGATCCGGCTCGGAAACAGATAGGCGTTCGATTGAAGCTGAGCCTGCTTGATCCAAACGGAAATTGCCTCTCGCGTCGGCGCGGTAATTTCAAACTGAACGGGGCGCTGCGTCTTCTGTTGAAGGACGATGGTGCGAGCGGAAATGTGATCCGCAGAACCAACATCGCGTACCCGAAGCTTGACCAGGTCACACGCCCTCAGTTTGCTGTCGATCGCCAGATCGAATAAGGCAAGATCCCGAACCTTCCTTGCCAGCTGAAGGCGGATTCGAATTGCCCAGATGTCGCGGAGCCTGAGCGGAGCCTTTTGTCCGGTAAGTTTGCCCTTGTTCCAGGGTTCGTGGCGTTGGGTGGATGTATCGATCGTATTCATGGTGGACTCCTACCGAGGTGGTGGAGCCTGCCAGCGTGCGCCGATATCTCGAATGGGCAATGTTCGACCCGAAGCGGTCACTTCGATACAGTCCTTAGCACGGCCATTCAAGTATCCTTCGCCTTCCTCATCGGAGATAAAGCGACCGATCAGCTCGAACCCTTAGTGCGTTCGCTGGAAACTCTGCCATCGTCATCGAAATCAATTGCGACAACCTTTAGCGGCACTTCTCCGATCGCTAAGGCCTTCTCAATGGTGAGGGCGCTTCCCCTGTCGGCAAGCAGCGAGCGCAAGCGAGTGAATTCGCCACACCAGATCGTTTCGATGTCTCGGTCCCGACCGCGATCGTGCGTTCCTGAAAGCGAGACCGCGCGCACCTGCAATTTTCCACTTTCCGCACTGCCGCCAACTTCGACGCCATACCCCGGTGTTGCCGTCTTGCGCAGCACGACGCGACCGGCGTCGGCCCATGCGGTTTGCATGCCTTCGCGCACCTCATAGCCTAGGCTGGCCAACCCGTCGAGAACGACCTGGCGACGGGCAAACGCCGCACGGCGCCGCAGTTCGTCCTGGACCGCCGCGACGCAGTGCTCAGTCAACGCGGCAACCTGCTGCAGGTCCGGATCAGGGTCAGCAAGGCAGGCCGCGACTTGTGCGGGCAAATCCGTCGTCTGCTCCAGGAGCAGGGTCTCCAACTCAAGCGCCAGGGACTTCAGCGTGGCCAGTTGGTCTCGGCGCGCCTGGTAGTCAGCTGTGGATTTGGCGATATCCACGATCAAGCTGTCGAGCAGCATGTTCCGTTGCTCGACACGCGGATCCTGCTCGATGGCAGCGAGCCGCTGCAGGAACGGTTCTGCCGTAGCGGCGCCATGCAACGTCTGCAGTTGCGCGATGTGTCGATCGATGCGATCGAAACGTGCCTCGCGGGTGGTGTGTTCTTCCGCCACCCATCTTGACGGGCGCTCGACCTGCAGCGACCTGGCCAGGTCGCGCTGGGCTTCGGTCAGCGAACCGGCAGCATCAATCTGGCCCAGGGCAGCAAACCCTTCAGCCAGAATTGCTTCGGCATCCGCTACGGCGCGACCTTCGGCAATCGCCGGCAACGCGTCGAGAAGCGATTGTTTGACGGGTCCCTTGCTGGACTGCAACGTCCGCAGCAGGGTGGCGGCGTTCTCGCGCAACTGCCGTTGCGATCTACGCTTTTGCGCCGCCTTGGCGACGGCCCGTTCCTCCTTCTGCACCATATCGCGATCAAGAAATTCGATTTCGATGGGCACCTGCTTCTGGAGCTCCGCGAACTGATTGCTACGCAGCAATTGGCGAAGACGCTCATGCCGCGCATGCGTGCTGGCCAGATCCCCTTCTTCAAGTTCTCCGATGCGTCCAGCCCGCTCCTGCCAGTTGGCCAGTGCCTGTGCAAGGCGCCGTAGGTGTCCTTCGCAGATCGTCAGAATCTCCTCGCGGGTGACGATGCGCACAACTTTCGGACCGCTCATGGGAATGCCTCCGTGGAAACCGTCAGGTCGGCATGGGTCGGCGACGTCGGGGGCTCGCCCACCGCAGCCAAGGCGCCTTCAATGGCCTGCCTGAGCGCCCGGCGTTCGGCATCACCGTCGCGGTACCAACCCTGCGATGACACCCGGTGGATGTGCGGAATGGAACGACGCAATACCTTCCGGCGCCAGATCTCGCGCGAGCGGGCGCGGCGGAGCAGTGGGTGTCGCGGGCTATCGCACTCGATACCGAGGGCATAGAGCCGCGTTTCGGGATCCTCGATCGCAAAATCCAGACCAAAAGTATCGCCTTCGTTCGCTGGCACCGGGTCCCAGCCCAGTGACCGGATGTAACCCGCCACCGCCGCGGTGAAACCGTCGCCCTGCAACCGCTGTTCGCCGCGCACCGGTAGACGATCGGTCTGCAAGCGGTTGAGCAGATTCTGGCCATTGGCGAACTCGCCCGACGACAGCAAGCGCGCGTACTCGAGATAGCCCTGCAGGTAATCGCGAGGACTCATCGGCGCCCGCTGCGTGCTGAGCATGTCGGAGACATCGGCAATCGGCATCGAGGTAATCATCACCACCTTCTTGCGCGCGCGGGTCACCGCCACATTCAGTCGACGCTCGCCGCCGGTCTGCCCGAGCACGCCGAAATTCCGGCGGAAGGTTCCCTGGCTGTTACGGCCGAAGGTCGAGGAAAAGACGATGATGTCGCGTTCGTCACCTTGCACGTTCTCGACGTTCTTGACGAACACCGACATGTCTTCGCCGTCCTCGCTGCGCTCCCGCTCTTCGGCGTAGGCGCTCTGAAAGCGATCGTCCTGCTCGGCGCGAAGCTTCAGCCGCTGCTCGATCAGGTCCACCTGTTTTCGGTTGAAGGTCACTACGCCGACGGAAGGCCGTTGCTCGGCCGGTTCGCACCAAAGTTGTGCCAGATACTCGACGACCCGATCGGCCTCCTGCGCATTGCTCTGCTCCTGATAGAGGCCGTTGACGTGGATCATCTCCAGCGGCTTGGCGGCCAGAATTTTGGCGGGTGGGTGACGGGCCGGAATGCTCAGGCGATTGCCGTAGAACGACGCGTTCGAAAAACCGATCAGCTCCCGATAAGTAGAGCGGTAGTGAATTTCCAGCGTGGTCGTCGGAAGCGCGCCACGTGCCAGTTGCAGCAGGTCCGGACAATCCTTGATCTCGCGCCGGTTCCAGGTATCCACGAACTGCTCGTGCTCCTCCTGTTGCGCTTCCTCGTCCGGCATGTCGCCGTCGAAGAGCTCAGCCTCGTCGCTTTCGACGCGGCTGGAGAAGAACGAAGACGGCGGCATCTGCTTTTCGTCGCCGCTGACAATGACCAGACGACCGCGGAAGAGCGTGGGCAAGGCAAACTCGACCGGCATCTGCGATGCCTCGTCGTAGATGACCGCATCGAACAACGCTGGGCGCAGCGGCAGCACCCGACTGGCGACGTCGGGATTCATGAGCCAGACCGGGCGCAGTTTCATCAAACCGATGTCGGCGCCAAGCTCCATGAATTCGCGCAAGCGGCGGGACCGCGGCCCGCGCAATCGGGTGACATCTTCCCACTGCCGACGGGTACCCAGGCCATCGCGATCAATGCCGGCGCCGAGCAACTGTCGATTGAGTTGGCGCATTTGTGTATCGGCTTCGGCGAGGCTAGCGATCTTCGCCAGCGCCTCGTTCTGCTCGAACAGCAGCTCGGGGTGCTCCTGTTCGATGCGCTGCTTCCAGCCCAGGCGCGCCTCGCGATTGATGAGGCGGCGAGTGGCTGCCTCCAGGCGTTCACCGAGCACCTTCTCGAGCACAGCGTGGCGCGAACGCAGAAGTGCGAAAAAGGCCAGGTCCGCCGAAGTCAGGTGCGCTGCCCTGGCGCGAAACTGCTGATACGCCGCCAGGTGCGGCGACGCGCCGGTGAGTGCGCTGAGCAGGGCCCTGTTGCTCTGCCCTTGATCGATCGCGTGGCGCAACTGCCGGATGAAATCGGCCTCGGCCCAATCGGACAGGCGTTGCAAACTATCGAGGCTGTGCTGGCGTGCTGCCTGGCGAATCAGGGCCGCCTCGGTTTCCGTCAGCAGCGCTTCCAGCGCCGGCCGGCTATCAAGAAGCACGGTGGCCTCCAACGGCGCTGCTCGCGGAGCCGCGGCGATCAGTACGGCCAATGCCCGCACCTGGCGCAATTTACCAAGCGTATCGGCCACCCCCATCGCAAGCGCGGAGCCATTGTCGATAGCAGCTGGCGACAGGCCCAGTTGTTCATGCAGTTTGGCAAGCTCGGCCCGCAGCGGGCGCAAGCTGATTTCCAGACGCGCGGCGGCGAACAGGACACCCACTCGGGGCAAATCAGGATGACCGTCGCCGTGCAGGCGGAGGAATGCATTCACCTGGCGGCCGCGAAAGAAATGCAGCGGACTGAGCTTCGCGAACCAGGACGTGGTGCGCAGGACACGCTCGGCCTGCACCATCAGACGACTCAGTTCAGGGGAAGTCAGGGTGCTCAACACGGGCGACAGCTGCTGAGAATAGTCGCGGCTCTCGCACTGCTGGAATTGGCGTTTCAGCTTTACCAGTGCCGAGATCGCGTCCGTGCCAGCATCGGACTCACCGGCCATCGGGCGGCGGAACAGCGGAAGCCAGCGTGCGAGGCGCTGGCGCTGACCTGCGGACAAATCGAGTAGCGCCTGTGCCGAACCCTGCAACCAGTTTCGGTGCGGTGTCGGCTCGTCCACGTCGAAGCCGGCAGGATGGGTTTGCAGAACGTCCAGCCTGGCGGTCTCGGATTCGTCAAAGCGGCGAAGGTCGTCCTGAAATGACTGCAACGTTGCTGCGTCGTAGGCAAATACCTGCAGCTGTGCCAGCGGGCTTTCTTCGTAGTGTGCGGGCAACCACAGCCGCACCAATGGTGCGCAAGCCTCCTCCAGTCGCGCCAGGCTGCCCATGTCCATCTCGGCCAACTTCCTGCGCAAGGCCGGAAACTCCAGCGGCGGCTCGCCTTGCTCCAGTTCAATCAATTCGCCGAGCAATTGGCGGTAACTCAGCCCTGACTGTTCGTCGTTGTCATGTAGGCAGGCATGGAACCGATCCAGCTCGCCTTCCAGTGATTCGATACGGGCAGCGAGTCGCTCGCGCTGACGGTGCCAGGCATGCGCGGCTGGCTCGCTAGCGAACAGTGCATCCACTTGCTCCCGAACGCTGCGGATCACCGGCTCCCTATCACGATTGACATCGTTGAGCATCACGATCCGGCTGCCCAGGCCCTCGGCGATCAGTCGTTTATGCACTACCTCCAAAGCCGCATGCTTCTGGCAGACGATCAAGAGGCTTTTCTGCCGGCCAATCGTGTCGGCCACCATGTTGACGATGGTCTGGCTCTTGCCCGTACCGGGCGGCCCTTCGATCAGCAGCCCCGGTGCCTGCCTGGCCTGGAACACCGCGTGCTCTTGTGATGGATCGGTGGGCGCAGTGAAGAAGCGCTCGAGTTCGGGCGGTGCAACGGCCGGCTGCGTCTCGCTGCCAGCATCAAGACGCAGCGCGGTTTCCAGCCCGGTGCCGCTAGGTGACATGGCCTTGAGTTGGCGAAGATCCTCGCCGATGGCCTGACCCATGAACGTGACATGGAAGAGGACGGCAGCGCAGGCCAATTCATCCTGATAGGCAAGCACCTCGGTCGAGGTTGGTGGCAGGTTTCCGAGCACGCGTGCGCGGGCCGTGGCGAGCAAGCCGAACGCATCCATGATGTCTTGCGCCCGCAGGGCGGATCGGCCAAGCAGTTCATCCACAGCCTTGCGCCAGGCCTTGCATTTCTCAACACCCACCAGCGCCTCCAGCGCGGGGTTGATGCGCACCTCATCGCGCTCGCTATCGAAGGCCACGGATGCCTGACCACGACCACCCAGCTCGACTTGCAGCTTGATCGGCCATAGCAGCAGCGGTGCAATCCGTGTCCGGGTATTGCTGCGTGCATCGCGCGTGAGCAGGAAGGGGAAGCCCAGATAGAGACCGTCGATGCCCGTGTCACGTTTGTACAGCGTGCTTTGCCGGGAAAGCCCATGGAGCCGCTGTTCCAGCGCCGGATTGGCGGCGAACGTTTCAGGGTCCAGCTCGATGGACTGGCCCTGCCGCTGAAGCAGGGCATCAAGCAGCGCTGGCGCCGGGCGACGGTCGGTAGTGAGCTCGTTGACGTCGATACGGGCGGTGGTCTTGCCGATGTTCATCTTGGTCAGCGGACCACGCATGACAGCGGTGCTGATTTTTTTCTCGAAGAAATCGAGAATCTGCGACACGTATTGCTGTTTCTGCGGCTCAAGCCATCCTTCACGCGGTACAGCCAGCAGTACAAGCGCCTTGGCCAACGCGATCCGCCGCTCCAGCCGGAACCGGTCGGCCCAGGCATCCACCGAACCCAGGCCGCAGCGTGAGAAACCGGTGATGCGCTCGTCGACATTTCGATACAGATCCTGACGCCCAAGCTCCAGCAAACTGCGCGCCGTGTCGGCGTCGAACAACGCCACACCTGCATCCGCCGCCAGTTGCACCGCTTCGGCGGTGATCGTATCGGCCGACCGGAACTGGCTGATCGCCGCGCCAAGCAGCACGATCAAGTCTTCCTCGCTGATCACCCGCCTATCGGACAGCGACTGCACGCCGGGATGCTCGCTGTCGGGCAGCAGGCGTTGGCGCTCCTGCCACTGCGCAACCAGGCGCGCCCGCGATGTCGACAGCAGGTAGATGCGCAACTGCTGCTCGTCCAGTTCGATGCTCTGGTGGCGCGCGCGTTGGCGCACCTCTTCGGCGCGCGCCTTCAGTCGCGACAGCCAGTTTTCGCCGCCAATCACTTCGAGCAGATCCGGCACCGGTCCGCTGATCAGCCGGTAACCTTCCAGCGGGTGTTCGAGCAACCAGCCCGGGGTGACGATCTGCCCGCGCTGGATCAGGGGGATATCCGGATTGAGCAGTTTCAGCGCAAGCATCAACCGGAAGTCGTCTTCCAGTTCCTCGTTGCGTGCGACCTGACGCAAACCGGCGAGCGACCGCGCCGCCAGCCCGACCTGCTCGGCCCAAGTGACGATCACTCCCCGCAACAGGTGGTCCAGCGCCTGCGCCCAATGTGGCTCTTCCGCCGCTACCAGCGCGAACTGGTTCGGCGTGTGAAAGCGGCGCGTGCCCAGGGTGATGACCGCACCATCCTCATGACTCCCTTCGACCGGCATCGCAGCCGGTACGCTCACGGGCTCGCCATCGAGCCATGCCTGAACTTGCGGCCATTGCCAACGCTCGTGGCGATCACGTACGAGCAGGCCACGCAGCAGCAACTCCAACTGCGGATCGAGGCCCCCGGGCAGCAGCACGCCGTGCGCCAGCACATGGATCAGATAGGCATTGGAATGGATGCCTTCGAAACAGGCGCCTTGCGTCAGCTGCTCCAGCAGGATCATGCCAAGGCTCCACCAGTCCGACGCCGGCGCGACGCCGCCGGCGATGGCTTCGGGTGCCATGTAGCGACTGATCTCAAGCGGCGAAACGATGTCGAGATCGAACTCGGACAGACGCGCCGAACCGAACCCGCTGATCACCAGGTCCAGTGGTTCGCGGCTTCTCACCAGCAACGTGCCCGGGCGCAGATCGCGATGCCGCAATCCCGCCTCGCTGAATGCATGCAAGGCCTGGCCAAGTTCGCGGACAACATGGCGAACCGTAGCGAGATCGTTGACGACGATGCCTAATCCGGCCAGGGTGCCGCCAGTCAGCTCCTCGGCAACCTCATAGGCACGATCACTCCAGCGACCGGTGGCGATGATCTCGGGCACATGCTCACGAGGCAGACGACGCAACACGACGTAGACCGCCGGGTCCGGCTCGGCACCGGCCCGATAGAGGGTCAGAACGGCCCGCCTGCCGTCCTCGTGTTGGGCCTGGTAGCGTTCGCGCACACCATCGGTACGACTGATTTCCTGCAACAGTCGCCAACCATCGATCAGCGTTTCGGTGTCGCCGGCCGTGCTGTCCGTCTCAGGCCGTTCTATGGTGTCGGACGCCTCGGATGACGGAGCCGATGCAGGTTCGGCGCTGCATTCCAGGCACATCAAATCGCCAGACTGCATGGCATGGCCGTTGGCGCAACGCAGCGTTCCAGCACCGATATCGTCAGGCGATTCCTGCTCGGCCAACGCGTGTCTGGTGACGACGGGCTGCGGCCGCCAGCCGGCTTCGTGGATCGACTCGCCTGCCAGATCCCAGCCACAAGCGCGGTCCTGCACCGTGCCTTCGCAGAAAATTTCGTGAAGCGCGCGCTCAGTTTGGCAATTGGGGCAGAAACGCATCATTCGGGCAGATTTCCTGACGCGCTGCGGGATGCGGTGTCAGCGCTGATCTGCAGACTGTGCCCATCGTTTCGCAGCAGGTCTCGCAAGCGCAGCAAGTCATCACGTGCGGGAATACCTGCCATCCAGACGCTGCCATCGTCGTCGACCATCAGGTCAAGGGCATGATCGTCCGGCCGCAACGGTCGTTCGAAATCCGCAAAGCGCTCACGCCCGAGGTCGGTCAGTAGGTTCAGTCGCTGATTGTCGCTGCCACGCAGCGCCATGGACTGGGGTTGCTGCCGATCGAAGGGATCGGAGATCAGCGCATCGATCAAGCCGTCGGCACGGCCAAGCGTCTCGGCGAGTTGCTCCCGTGGGTACCCGCTGTAGACCAGAATGTCGATGCCACTGCGCTGACGAAACGCCTCCAGCAATTCCAGCAGCGCTTCCGGCTGATCGAACGGCTCACCGCCCGACACTGTGATGCCATCGGCCTCGGCAAGCCAGGGCTGCACTTTGTCGAGCAATTGCCCGACGGTGGTCCGATGACGGCCCGAGCCCCAAGTGTCCGCGGAAATACAGCCGGGGCAGCGGATGCTGCAACCCTGGAACCAGATGCCAAGGCGGCGTCCAGGCCCCAGTGTCGTCACCGGGAAGTGCACTCGCGACAGATCGAGCGGCAAATTCAAAGCGATACCAGCCGCAACCCGCCTGCCGACAATTCCGGCACGTGAAAGCGGTCGCCCGGTTTAGCGTCTTGGTCGAACAACGCTCTTGCCAATGGATTGATCAGATGGGCTTCCAACTGATTGCGGATGCCGCGTCCGCCGTTGGAAAGATCGTTGAGGCATAGCTGGCGCAGCGACTCACGAGCCTGCTCGGCGAGTACGACCTGCAACTGCTGTTCGCCAAGATCACCGAGCGTGGCATCGACCATCTGGTCGAAGATCTCCGCGGCGACATCCTCGCGAATGAAATCGAAAACGATGATGTTCTCGCCGATGCGATTGAGGATTTCGGGGCGGTTGAGCACCAGTTTGAAGTGGCGTTCTATTTCGCTTCCCACCTTCCGTCGGACTGTCTCAAACGCGTCGCCATGCAATACGTTGGCCACCCGTTCGCCGTTTTCATCCTGGCGGTAAATGCCGAGGTTCGACGTAAAGACGATCAGCGCCTCGGAGAAGTAAACGCGGTCACCGCGACCGGAGGTAAGCACTCCGTCGTCGAGAATCTGCAGGAATTTGTCCAGGATGCGCGGATGGGCCTTTTCGATCTCGTCGAACAGCACCACGCTGAAGGGGCGCTCGCGAATGGCATTGGTCAGTTCACCGCCGACGTCGTAACCGACATACCCGGGAGGCGCGCCGATCAGGCGCTGATCGGAATGTTCGGCGCTGAACTCGGACATATCGAAGCGGATATACGCGCTCTCGTCGCCGAACAGCAGGCTCGTGATGGTTTTGGCCAGTTCGGTCTTGCCGACACCTGTCGGGCCGGCGAGAAAGGCGACGCCTCGGGGGCGGCTACCCTTCCGGCTGGCACCGACGCCGGTCATCGCGCGCTTGACGATATCCAGCATGTGGGTAACCGCGTGGGTCTGACCCTTGACGCGACGTCGGATGAAGCCGTCGGCCTCGCGAATTTTCTGGCGATCGATTTTCAACCAGGGATCTTCGGTGACGCCTACTTTGTAGCGCCGCACGGCGTCCGCGATGCGCTCCATCGCCACGCCTTCGACACGGGCCAACTGCGCTATGGCATTGAGATCAAGCAGCAGCAGACCTTCGGTACTTTCGACAAAGCTCTGGCTCGCCTTCTGCAACGCATCTGCCGTGGCGCCCCGGCCGCCATCGAGGCCGCGCAACAAGCTGGCGGCCACCGCACGACGAGCCAGCAAGTCGGGCTTGGACACGGGAATATGTCGCAAGCGCGGGTTGTCCACCAGCAGCCAGTCCGGCAAGTCGCCTTCCTTTTCCACAATCCAGAGCACGGTATTGAAGAACGGCTTGCGCCGCTCGCCGGCAGGACGGGGCCTGGCCTGATGTGCCAACACCAGTGCCTGGGTGAATAGCTGATGTTCGGCAGCTGTCAGCCCATCGCTCCGAACGACGAGGCGCGAAGCGAAATCGACGAGCAAGGCGATCGGTTCGCCACTGCGATTGATGAGACGTGGCAGTGTGGCGCTGAGAAGGTCGGGACCCGCTGCAGCGGCACCCTCCACCGGCGTGAGTCCCAAGTCACGGAGCAGCGTTTCGTCGGTGGCTGGATCGGAGTCGGACCGTGCCAGCACCCGAAAACCTGCCAGCGGATCCCAACTCAGTACCTGGTTGTACCCGGCCTCAAGCAAGGCGTCTCGCAAGCTCAGGTTGAAGGTCTGTGGCGTGATCACGCCGGGCGAAACCTCGCAGGCCTGCAAGTCGCTGACGTTTCCCGACAGGACGAACTGGCTCTTGAGCGGCAGGAAACGCAAGAGATCCCTGAGCCATCGAGGCTTCTGGAAAGACGATGAAGCTTGCACGGTAATAGCCCCTCCCCATGTCGGGCCTAATCCCTAGAGTAGCCGCATTCTGTACCCCGAAACGGCCATTTTGATCACTGGTGTCGAAGGGGCGATCCATAAACCCGTCTCACGGGGTGGGCCGGCCATAACCTATCCCGTCGCGAATGTTTCACTTTGAAATGCTGAGCCGATCCACTGGCTTTTCACTCGGATGCTCGGAGCCTGCATGTTGGTGAATGGCTGTTCTTGGCCGGATAGCGACCGTGCCTTGTGCCGCTATCCGGCGCACAGCCTTTCCGATCAGACTTCGGTCTGCTCTGCGATCTCAAGAGCATCTTCCACTTCGATGCCAAGGTATCGGACCGTGCTTTCGAGCTTGGTATGTCCAAGGAGCAGTTGCACGGCACGTAGGTTCTTCGTCCGTCGATAGATGAGCGTAGCCTTTGTACGCCGCATGGTGTGCGTACCGTACGCAGCGACATCCAATCCGATTCCTTCGATCCATGCATTGACGATTCGTGCGTACTGCCGGGTCGACAAGTGGTCCGAGTTGCGGATCCTGCTTGGGAACAGAAAGGCGTTGGATTGAAGCTGAGCCTGTTTGATCCAAGCGGAAATTGCATCTCGCGTCGGTGCGGTGATTTCAAACTGAACCGGGCGCTGCGTCTTCTGTTGAAGCACGATGGTGCGAGAGGAAATGTGATCCGCAGAGCCGACATCGCGTACACGCAACTTGACCAAATCACATGCCCTGAGCTTGCTGTCGATTGCCAGATCGAACAATGCAAGGTCGCGAGTCTTTCTTGCGAGCTGCAGGCGGATGCGAATTGCCCAGATGTCGCGGAGCCTGAGCGGTGCCTTCTGACCGGAGAGCTTGCCCTTGTTCCAGGGTTCATGGCGCTGAGCGGATGGATTGATCGTACTCATAGCAGACTCCTACCGAGTTGGTGGAGCCTGCTAGCGTGCACCGATGCCACGAATGGGCAATGTTCGACGTGAAGCTGCCGGTGGCGACCGTCTGCTTTCGGAACGGCTAGTTATCGCCGCTGGTGATTACCACAGTGCGGGCAGGTCGCTGAGCTGGCGTCGCGCATGAAGAGCCGGTGCCTACGAGCATCGACGGGGGCTTCGGATGGTCTGATCAATCCTGCTGTCGTCGTGGTTCCGTGGAAACTAGCTACGTGTTCGTTTAGCGCCTGTGGCTTATTGGCTGCCGACGGCTCAGCTGTGCGGTCATGGATTTGCCCACATCGTCTTCATCCGAACTACACGGCAGCAAGTTTCCTGCAAAAGCTGGCTCAGCGATGACCGACTCCGAACGTGGAGGCATCAGGCGGCTGCCGGCCATGGCAGCACCGTCACCGCGGCTAGCAGCGCGCGGCGATCGTAGGGCTTGGGCAGGAAGATCACGTTGTCGGGAAACCATGTGAAGCTGCTGCGTGGATCCGCCGAAGTGAGCACGATCGGCATCTGCCGCTTCATCTGCACGCGCCTAGCGAGTTCGATGCCATCGATACCGCCAGGCATCTGGATATCGCTCAGCAACAGGTCGACGGTGGCGTCGTTCTGCAGGATATCCAGTGCGATGGTGCCATTGCCGGTCGTGATCACCTTGTAGCCTGCGGCCTCTAACACCAGCGCCGTGACTTCACGGGCGTTGCGGTCATCTTCGGCCAGCAAGATGGTTCTGGTCGGGGTAAAAGTCATGAGTGATCTCGGGCAGAAGATGCACCGACCTTGACCCGCGCCATGTAAACACGCGGTGAGGCCGAATTAGCCCTATGCTCGGTCTCCATGACGAGTGCACAAATGAACGATCTTGAGCGCTACCGGCAATTGCTCGCCTTTTCGGCGGACGGCGTCCACGAACTCGACTTGCGCGGTCATATTACCCGCATCAATGCCAGCGGCTGCGCCGTGTTGTGCATCGCCGATCCGGCTGCCGCGCTCAGCCAACCGCTGGCCACGTTTTGGCCGGAAGCGGCCCGTGACGTGCTCGAAGCATCTTTGGCCACCGCGCGCACCGGCCGATCCATGCAGTTCACCCAGGTGCTGCCATCGGCCAGCGGCGAGCCGGGCTGGTGGCTGATCAGCGTTCACCCGTATGTGGATGCGACCCATCAGGTCGATGGCATGGCTGTGATCTGTCACGACATCACTGAAGCGGTCGAAGCGAAGCTGGCGCTGGACACGGCGATCGTCGGCCTGGCCAGCAGACTCAGTCTCAGCGAATCCGCTCGCGCCGTCAGCACGGTTCGCAACCAGAGGCTGGATGACCAGTTGGCGCGCGCACGGGTTTCACATCAGCAGGGCGCGGGCCGTGAGCAGTCGCTGAAGCTTCAGCTTGGCCTGGCCAGCGCGGCCCAAGCGGTCGCAGAGCACGCTGCGCTACAATCGCAGAAGAACGAGGCCATCGGTCAACTGGTGGCTGGCCTATCGCATGACTTCTCCAACATGCTGCAGATTGCTGTGGTCGCGCTCAGCAGCATCCAGGACGATCCGGCCAACCTCACCGATAGTCAGCGCCGCTTGCTGGGCTATTCGATGGACGGCGTGCACCATGCTGCGCAGCTGGCGCAGCGCCTGCTGGCATTCGCTCGCGTGCATCGCTACACGCCCGAGCCGGTCGAGCTGGTCGGCATCGTAGGTGACATCGAGAATTTCGCGCGGCACAGCCTCGGCGCCGGTATGGATTTCCAGATCGAGCGTGCCGCCACCGCACTGTCGACCATGTGCGACCGTCATGCGATCGAGCAGGCCTTCATTAACCTGTGCATCAACGCCCGTGATGCCTGCGGCGGGCAGGGTGTGATCACTGTGCGGCTGGGTGGGTTGACGGTGACCGCGGAGCACGGCAGCACGCTGCGACCGGCTGGCGACTACGTGACCCTGGCTGTGATCGACAACGGCAGCGGCATGGACGAGAGCGTGCGCGAGCGGTTGTTCGAACCCTACTTCACCACGAAGCCCGAAGGCAGCGGCACCGGCCTAGGCCTGGCCCAGGTCTACGGCGTGGTGCGCCAGGCCGGCGGTTTCGTGGACGTCGAGTCCACGTCCGGCGTCGGCACTACCATGACGATGGTGTTCCCGCGCCTGCAACTGCCTTCTGCCGACTAGCGCCTCATGCGTGCGGAAATAGGGGATCGGATTGAGGTTAGCCAATCGTGTTTCGTACGAACCCTGTTGGATGGGTGGGGCGTCGCCGTTTGCATATCAAACGTCAGCTTTGCGGCAACTTGGTTGAGGCTGTGACTGACCGCAGTTGGCCGACCACTGCCGGTCGACCCGCTGGACGGTGCTGTTGCCGAGCCTGGCGAGTTCCACTGGCGATCGTCGGCACGTTCGATGCCGGGAATGATCAGGTTGTTGGCAACAGCGAGCAGTTTGGCAGCCGGCCATGCGCAGTTGCGCTGGCGAAGCTGGTCAATTGCTGTGGCGAAGGCCGGCGGTTGCCTGGCGCCTTAAAGCCGCGCACAGCGGGTGCGTACGCCCGGTGCCGATCAACAAGTCATTTTGCGTCGGACGATCCGATCTCGGATTGATCTGTGGTGCTGGCTCGCTTCTCGTCGCTGCTTCAAGTGGCAGAAGCCGACCTAAAGCGGAAACCTACGCTTCGCTTTGATCAACCCTATTCGCCTCGACCGCGCAGGTGCAGGAGACGGCCGCCTGCTTGCCAAGCACCCACAACCACGACCGCCCGACATGGAGTTCCGTGGCATCACCCTATGCAAAATGGCGCTTCTTGTTTGGGCTCAGAAGAAACGGGGTCGCATTAGCTTCGAACGATTGCACAGCTGAGATGGATGTTCAAAACGCAACGAGGTCGAAGCAGAACTAACTCGCCGCCTGTGAACTATCTCCACATGGGTTCGTCGCAGGCTTCGACGCGGTTCGGAGAAAAAAAATCCGACTAAAAACGCCCGCCATGACGCGGTCTTTGGTCTTGTGCGAGCTAGATAGTCGGAATTTCGGGTCTAGTGGATTCACCCGGCATGGAAATACCTTGTGTCCATACCAAGCAGGGAAAACGCATCATGTCCACGGATCCAGACAAAACCGCACGCATGCCGGAGGCATGCTCGATTCTTGGGCTTTCCGAATCGACGATCCGGAACCGGTACAAGGAGTCTGGTCGCTGGTACGACCCCTCGTTCCCGAAGCCGAAGCGGCTGGGCAGTATGGGCCGTCGTAGCGCGATCGGTTGGAATGCCCAGGACCTTTACAACTGGCGCGATTCGCGCCCGGAGGCGGTCTGATTCAGTGATTCAGATCACTAACTCCACATACATCGTTGGCTCGTGATGCCTTCGTGTCGTCGAGACACCTGATGGCAGAGCAGTCGCAAAAAGCGAGCCTTGATGAGATCAATGATTACGGTTCTTTATGATATTGGAATAGCTCTTTCCAATAGAAGAAGCTAATAGAAATGCCCTTTTATCCATGAGTGATAATCCAGATATTAAATGGAGAGAGTGGGTCGTGTTCATAAATTTAATAAGAGACTGACTGCTATGAAAAGTGCCAAAGATGAAATCCGCCATGATTACGCTGCGCTGGAGTACAACCTTAGGCAGTGCTCCTTCGGCATGCTGCATCTGGCGGGTGGCCGTCGTCGCATCGTCACGGATAACCTGACTGCGTTTGGCCATCTCGCCTGGCTTGAGGAGCTCGCGATCAGGATTGCCACCAAGGACGAGAAGACCACCGAAGCAAAACGGATTGGTGGTTGCGAGGTGAGTTTTCTTACGGCACTTGGGAAAGAGATCTTTGACGTCAGCAATAATCTGGACGACAAGTTCTACAAGAGCTGTGAAAAATACGCCTTCAATCCCTACATAACGGTGATTATTCGAGCGTTTTTTCGCACGCAGAAGGCGCTCGATGCTCCGGTCCCGACGGGCTTTGCAGCGATATCTCCTTGTGAGAGGAGTGTCGCGATGGAGTGGATTGTCCACTTTGTGCGGCGGGTCTGTCGTTCGAAGCGCTTCAAAGCAATCATCCGCAACCATGATCGTCGCGGCCACAAGGACTTTCAGAGCGGCTGTCGGCATCTGGCGCACTGTTTTGCGAACCATTCGCGCATTTTGATCGTCCGGGTTGATCTGTTCTACCGCCCGGAGGATAAAGAATGGAGCTTTACCCCTGAGGCGGATAGGGCCTACAGCCGCTTCACGCGCGCGTTGAGCGAGGGGCGGATTGTCCCCGATGTAATCACCTGGGCCGGTCGTCGCGAGAACGGTTTCGATCGTGGTGTGCACTACCATGTCTTGGTCGCCATGGACGGGCATAAGCATCAGAAAGCTTTTGCATACGCTGTCGCCATGGGAAAATACTGGAGAAAGCGTTGCACCGGACCGAACCAAGTGGGGACGTATTTCAATTGCTACCCTCGGAAGGGCGCGTATCGATTTAACGGCCTCGGCTCGGTACATATCAGCGACGAGCGCATGCTCATTGGTGTGCGGGAAGCCATGCGCTACATCACCAAGGCGTACTACCAAGCTAAGGCTGGCGGTGACGTAACGAAAAACTTCCGGCGCGGTCTGGCGAAGAATCGCGCTAGCAAGCGTGGCGCACCGCGCAAGGCAGAACATGATATGTCACTGGTGATGCGCATTCTTGGAAGCGTGTGACCGCGTTAGATCGCCCCGGTCGCGTGGGGCAATTTGATTCAAGTCAGGCCACCAACGTGGTGGCCTGACTTGCTAATGGCCGGTAGTAGTTTGCTTCGACATCAGCCGGGGAAAGCGTGAGAGAAGTCCATGGTGGCTAAACCGAGTCAGGTAGTCCATCGCGGCCAGCTCCACCGCCACCTTGGCACTTCATGGTCCTGCGGCGGATATTCGCGGCTGTGTAGAGACCTTCCATGGCCGCTGCAGGCACGAGGCGCAGCTGCTGGCCCTGACCCCTCACCGCGCGTCGAACGATGCGGTGGTCGATGAGGTCAAGGCCTGGCAAGCCCGGCCGCTCGATCCGGTCTACCCGATTGTCTACCTGGACTGCATCCACGTGAAGGTGCGCGAGGGGGCCGTGCGGGTCATAGCGGTGTACCTGGCCATCGGCGTCACCATGGCCGGCGAGAAGGAGGTGCTGGGCCTGTGGCTGGCGCAGGCCGAGGGCGCCAAGTTCTGGCTGCAGGTGGTGACGGAGCTGCGCAACCGCGGCGTGTAGGACATCTTCATCGCCTGCGTCGATGGATTGAAAGGCTTCCCCGAAGCCATCGAGACCGTGTTTCCGCACACGGCCGAGCAACTGTGCATCCTGCACATGGTGCGCCACAGCCTGAACTACGTGTCGTGGAAACGCCGGGCGGAAGTGGCGGCTGACCTCAAGCGCATCTATGCCTGTGCCACCGTCGAGGAGGCCGAGCAACGGTTTGCCGAGTTCGAGGCGAAGTGGGACACCGGGTACCCGCCGATCGACCAGTCGTGGGGGCGCAACTGGCCGCGCCTGATTCCGTGCTTCGACTACCCGCTTGAGATCCGCAAAGTGATCTACACCACCAACGCGATCGAGTCGGTCAACATGAGTCTGCGCAGGCTGACCAAGAACCGTGGCTCTTTCCCCAAGCGACGAGGCACTGCTGAAATTGTTCTACCTGGCGCTGCGCAACATCAGCAAGAAATGGACGATGCCGATCCGTGACTGGAAGGCCGCCTTGAACCGCTTTACGATCCAATTCGAGGGACGACTTCCTCAGCGGTAATTCAAATCCCGGTTACACAAAATTCTGTACACCCTCATCGACTCTACCGCGGCCATAGCGATGTCTGGTCTCCGCAGTGCTGCTGCGCCATTGCGCCGCTCCCGCGGCCCTCAGCAGCAATCCTGGTGGATTTGTTCGCGGCTCCAGTCTCTCAAGAGTTGAGCCTGCTCAAATTCCGAGGCGATTCACTTCGGCTTCCATGTGATGAATGCAAGTATCGCTTTCATTTCAGCTACGCCATCGAAACCGTAGCTTTTCAGTTCAGTGGTTAGGGCGAGTAGCGCTGATGTTCCATCGGACGGTCGTTCCTTGCGCCAACCCAACCATAGTCCTGTGGCGTGAATGACGAGTGCCAGCGCGGGACTGACGAACCTCTCACGGTTGGCGTATTCGATGTTCAGTATGTGCAGAGCTTTTGCCGTGAAATCTCGGCGTTGACCATTTTGTAAGCCATGATTTCGCTTGGCATCCGGATCGGCGAGCCTCGCAGCGTGCGGCCTGTTTGTCTTGTTGAAAAGCTTTTCGGGGCCTCGGATACGCAGCTCCTCCAAAGCTTTTTTCCGTCTAGGCGCAGGCTTCTCCTTTGGCCTCAATGGTTCTCGAAAGTGAGTTCTGGCCACCTGAAAAAGAGAGTAAAGGCCCGGAGCACGGCTCTTGAGATTGTAGGGGTCGGATTCGATTTCCGGTGTTGAAGGGGATTTGTTCGGCAGCAGCCTCACTACGTTGCACTCATCGACGTAGACGTCCTTGAGCTCGACCCGCATCGTGACGGCGGGATATTCGTAGACATGCTGCTCGATCAAGCTCTTCACTCTGCGCCCAATGTGGGCGGTTCGACGAAGATAGAGAGGTCGTGACAAAGGCGCCTCAACATACAAACCTTGCCGTTGCTGTTGTGCACCCGGATGTAAGCGAAGGCCGTAAGCAAACCATTGAACATCAACTCGCCCCTCCTCCTTCAGGCTTTTGATATGTTCGGGATTGAGTGCCAGGAACCGGATTTCTGTGTGGCCTCTGGGGAACTCGATATCGGCCCTGGTTGGGATCCAAGGGTCGACAACGACCCTGAAGTCGCCTGGCGATATGAAATCGCCGTCAGGAGAGGCCCTGGTCTCCGCACAGGCCTGCATATCAGGAGGGGTGGCGAAGTACAGGTCATAATTCACGTGCGCACTTTCGACTTGGATCATCGCGTTCGGATCAGTGGATTTCCCTTGCTCGGTCGTAGCACCGGCCGCTACCACCGAGGCGGCGTCGGTCAGCACTCTGACTTGTATTTCCAGTGCGTCTTCTGCACCAGATAACGCTTCCATGAGGGAAACGAGCCGAATTCCTGTCGCGTGCGTCATTTCGCTCCCGCTGGCCTATTTGGCCGCCATCACAAAATCCGCCCAAGCCTGCATCAAGGGGCGCCTCTGCTCAAGCAGGTCTGTCCGATGGTAAGCCGCTTCTACCTTGTTCTGCACCGTGTGGGCTAAGGCCCTCTCGGCCAAGTCACGTGAATACCCCTTCTCGCTGCACCAGTCGCGAAAGCTCGAACGAAATCCATGGGCGGTAGCCGTCCGTCCCGCCACGTCGCTGACAGCTTCTACGCGCCGCAGTAGCGCCGTCAGTGTCATGTCAGACAGCGGAGCACGATCGCGTACCGAAGGAAAAACTAGCGTGTCGTGCAGGCCGTGTTGTTGCTTCAGGATAGCTACCGCCTGATTTGACAGGGGCACGCGATGGATTTGCTTGGCTTTCATCCGCTCCGCAGGCAGCGTCCATACTGCAGCCTTCATGTCGACCTCATCCCAGGTCATGAAACGAACTTCGCCGGAACGGCTTGCCGCCAGGATGAGAAACATCAATGCCTGCCGAGTCACTTCAAACCCGTGGAGTGCGTGCAGCTGTGTCGTGACAAACGCTGGAACGGCTTGCCAAGGCATCGCAGGCTGATGTTGCGTACGGACGGTCTTGCCCGGTTGTAGCGGCAAGAGGTGGCCTACCACGTCCACCGGGTTTGACTGGCAGTAGCCATGCGCCCAGCCCCAAGCCATCACGGCATGCAGGCGCTGCTTCACCCGTCCCGCTGTTTCGGGCTTTTCCAACCAGATGGGCCGAAGGACGTCCGCGATGTGGCGCGGCTGGATCTGATCTAACGGGATTGCCCCGAGCAAGGGGAGGGCGTACTCAGTGACCGTATTGATCCATTGCTGGGCGTGCTTGGCGTTTTTCCAGCCAGGCGTGAGCTCTTTGTGGACCATATACGCCGCCTCGCTCAGGACGGGCAGATGCGGCTTAGTAGCGTCGCTGGCTCTGACTTCCAGAGGGTCTTGCCCCTGGGCGATTTGCTCACGCATGGCGCGAGCCTGTTTCGCAGCATCTGCGAGGCCGACGTCGGGGTAGGGGCCTAAGCCAGCGTTACGACGCTTCTTGGTGACCGGGCTGACATATCGAAGGACCCACTTGCCCTGCCCCTTGTTGTTGGCGGAAGGGTGGAGCGTAAGTCCAGCGACCGCGCCATGGGCTAGGGGCGCGCCGCCGGGTTTAATGCTGCGCGCTTTGGTGTCCGTGAGGAGGGCCATGGGAAGTGACTCGGTGCCGAGATCGGGTATGCCATCCAGTATGCCATTAAGTGCTGGATGTGGTTGGAGCTCATTGTGCTTTGTTGGCTTCAAGTTTCACGATATGCTTGAAAACATGGGGTTTGTTGATAGTTCTTTGCAATGCCTTGACGCTGGTTGCGGACGTTGCAGGCGGTCTCTCTCTCCGCCAGATACGCAAAGCGCCCCGCAAGGGGCGTTTTGCGTATCTGGCGGAGAGAGGTGGTGGACGAACCAACCGTTCGACGAATTTGTCTGGAACAAATTCGGACAGCCGCAGGCTGGCCCTGGAGCGCGCAGCGCGGAAGGGTGAATCCCATGGATGGGATTCACAATCCCGCACTCCATGCCGCCGCGCCACTGACCGGAGCGCACGCCCCGCAAGGGGCGTTTTGCGTATCTGGCTGCGTCACCACAAGATCAAGAGCAACCCACCCCAGCCCTCCCCTGCAAGCAGGGGAGGGAGCGGAGCGTCGGCCTCGTGCTTCTGGCTCCTCCCCCTGCAAGCAGGGGAGGGAGCAAGGCTGCACTCCGTGCGATCTGCCGGGAGCAGCCCCACACCGATCCCGATGAGCAGAACCCGGCTCAGCCCACCGCCAACCCGCGCAGTTCGACGTTGCCCCGATCATCCACCCGCAACACCGAGCCGTGTTCGTACCAGTCTCCCAACACGATTCGCTCGGTCGGTTTTCCATCCACCTCAAGGCGATGGATGGCGGGTCGATGCGTGTGCCCGTGGATCAGTCGCGTCACGCCCGCTCGGCGCACCGCATCGGCTACGGCATCGGCGTTGACGTCCATGATGCTTTCCATGGTGCTGCCGGTGTGCGCCTTGCTGTCCGCGCGCGCCTTGGCGGCAAACGCGCGGCGCGCTTCCAGCGGCATCGCGAGGATCTGCGCGGCCCATTCGGGCGTGCGCACCTGGCGGCGCACGGCCTGATAGGCGGTGTCATCGGTGCACAACACGTCGCCATGCATCAGCAGAGTGGGCCGGCCCTGCACGTCATGCACGACACCGTCGTCGAGCAGGGTCAGGCCGGCACGTTCGGCGAAGGCTTCGCCGAGCAGGAAGTCGCGGTTGCCGACCATGAAATAGACCGGCACGCCGGCGTCGCGCACCGCGCGCGTTGCGGCGGCGATGCGCGCGGGCAGTTCGGCGTCATCGTCGTCGCCGATCCACGCCTCGACCAGGTCGCCCAGGATGTACAGGGCGTCGGCCTGACGGACTTCGTCGCTGGCCAGGTATTTTTCGAACAGCTCGGTGATCTGCGGTCGGCTGGCGTCCAGATGCAGGTCCGCGATGAACAGGGTGCTCATGGGCGGATCAGTCCTTGCCGGCGGGCTTGGCAACTTTCCTGGAAGCCTTCTTGCCGGACTTGGCCGCGTTCGCAGGCGTCGCCGACGAGGCTGACCTGGCGGGACTCGCGGCGCTGGCGGCGGAGGCTGGTGCCTGTTCGCCGATCACCCGGGCGCTTTCGATCAACACCAGCGGATTGGGCACGTCGCCGGCAAAGGGTCCCAGTGCGCGGGTCGGCATGGCGGCGATCTTGTCGACCACGTCCATGCCCTTGATGACCTTGCCGAACACGGTGTAGCCCCAGGTCAGCCCGCTCTGGTTGCCGGCGAAATCCAGCCGCCGATTGTCGACCAGGTTGAAGAAGAACTGCGCGGTGCCGGAGTTCGGGTCCGCTCCACGGGCGACGGCCACCGTGCCGCGCAGGTTGGACAGGCCGTTGTCGGCCTCGCTGGCGATGGCCGAGCGGGTGCGCTTGGGCTGCAGGTCGCGGGTATACAGGCCGCCTTGCACCAGGTAGCCGGGAATCGCCCGGTGCAACAGCGTGCCGTCGTAGAAGCCGTCGCGGACGTACTGCAGGAAGTTCGCCACGCTCTTGGGTGACTTGTCCGGATACAGCTCCAGCGTGATCTCGCCTTGCGAGGTGGTCAGCACGACTTGCGGTGGCGGCGCCGGCGCGGCAGCCGGCACCGGTTTGGCCGTCTGCGCGGTCAGCGTCAGCGGCAGTGACAGAAGCAGGATGGCGAGCAGGGATTTCAGCATGGGCATAAAGATGGTCGGGGCCTCGGGACATCATACGCGGCGACGCCGCGGCGCGGGTTCGCGTCAGCTGCCGGCAAGTTCCAGCCGCAGGCCGAGTTCGGCCATGGGCGCCTGTTCCTGTTGCAGGTCCGCTTCGCTGAGCGGGTGCTGCTCGAACCACGCGTGCGGCAAGGTCAGTCGCAGCGATCGGCTGCTGGCGGCCAGGCGCATCTGCGGCAGCGACTCGGCACGACGCGCGCGGCGGAACAGCACGGCCAGGCGCAGCAGCGCCGTGGTGTATCGGGCCAGTGTGCGATAACGCTGCGGCAGGGCGGTAATCACCGGCTTGTCCGGCTTGCGCCGATGCATGTCGACCACCGCGGCCAGCAGCTGCTGCTCCTGCCGCGAGAAGCCGGCCAAGTCGGCGTGCCGCAGGATGTAGGCGCCATGATGGTGGTGTTGGCTGTGCGCGATGGCCAGGCCGATCTCATGCACGCGCGCGGCCCAGGAAAGCCACTCGCGCGCATCGGCGTCCAGCTTCCAGCTGCGCGCCACCTGGTCGAACAGCATCAGTGCGGTCGATTCGACCCGGCGTGCCTGGGCACGATCCACGCCATAGCGGCTGGCCAGTGCCTCGATGCTGGCAGTGCGCGGATCGCTGCCGCCGGCGCGGCCCAGCAGGTCCCACAGCAGCCCTTCGCGCATCGAGCTTTCGCACACGCGCAGCCGGTCAATGCCCAGCGCGGCAAACGCCGCTTCCATGATCACCACGCCGCCGGCGAGCACGGGCGCGCGGTCTTCGACCAGGCCGGGCAGCTTGAGCGTGTTGATCTGGCCGTGTTCGATCAGTACGTCGCGCAGCGAGGCCAGCGAGGCGGAGGTGATGCCGTCGTCGCAGAATTTCATTTCCTGCACGACCGAGCCGATCGACTTGGCCGTGCCGGAGGAGCCGTAGGCATCCTGCCAGCCGGATTCGCGGTAGTCCTCGGCGAACTGCTGCAGCAGCACGCCGATCTCGCTCACCGCGCGCTGCCAGCGCTTGCGGTTGATCTTGCCGCCCGGGAAGAAACGCAGGGTCGAGGCGATGCAACCGGCCTGCACGCTCTCGGTGTGCAGCGGAGCCAGGCCCCGGCCAATGATGAACTCGGTGCTGCCACCGCCCACGTCGATGACCAGTCGCGGCTCGCGTGAAACGGGCAGGTCGTGGGCGGCGCCGAGGAAGATCAGGCGGCCTTCCTCGCGCCCGGAGACGACTTCGATCGGATGGCCTAGCGCGGCCTCGGCCGAGGTCAGAAAGGTCTGTGGCGAGGCTAACCGGCGTACCGTGTTGGTGGCCACCGCGCGCACCCGTATCGACGGCAGGCCGGCGATGCGCTGGCCGAAGCGGGCCAGGCAGGCGATCGCGCGGGCGCGTCGTTCGGCGTCCAGGCTGCCGTCGGCGCGCAGGCCGGCGGCCATCCGCACGGTGTCGCGCAGGCGATCGATCACGCGCGGCTCGCCATGTTCCATCCGCGCGACCACCATGTGGAAGCTGTTGGAACCCATATCGATCGCGGCGATGAGTTCGCCATCGCGGATCGGTGTCTGTTCGGCTGGGCTCACGCCGGGGCTCCCGCGATGGCAAAGGACGGATTCTCGCACGCACGCGTGAAAGGCTTGCATCGGTTCATGGCGATCGGCTCACTTGCAGTAGCGTTCGAGCAGGCCCTGCTGGGCGCTGTACGGCGGGTGCTCGCCGGGAGTGGCGCGGACATAGCGACCATCGCTGCCCAGCAGCCAGGCCTGGGTGTTGTCGGCCAGGCCGTTGGCCAGGGTTTCCTCGAACACGCGCGCCGCCAGGTCCGGGTCCAGGATCGGGAAGGCCACCTCGATACGCCGCATCAGGTTGCGCTCCATCCAGTCCGCGCTGGCGCAATAGATCTCCGCGTCGCCATCGTTGGCGAACCAGTACACCCGGCTGTGCTCGAGGAAACGCCCCACGATCGAGCGCACCCGGATGCGCTCGGAGATGCCGGGCAGGCCGGGGCGCAGGGTGCACGCGCCGCGCACGATCAGGTCGATCTCCACGCCGGCCTGCGAGGCCCGGTACAGCGCGGAGATCACCCGCGCTTCATTGAGCGCGTTGAGCTTGGCCACGATGCGCGCCGGCCGACCCGCGGTCGCGTGGGCGGTTTCGCGCTCGATCTTCCCCAGCACTTTCGGATACAGCGTGAACGGTGAATGCAGCAGGCGCTTCAGGTCGATGATGGGTCCCAGGCCGGACAGCTGCTGGAAGACCTTGTGCATGTCCTCGCCGATCTCGGGGTCGGCCGTCATCAGCCCGATGTCGGTGTACATCCGGCTGTTGGCCTGGTGGTAGTTGCCGGTGGACAGGTGCACGTAGCGGCGCAGCGCCTCGCCCTCGCGGCGCACGATCAGCATCATCTTGGCGTGGGTCTTGTAGCCGACCACGCCATAGACCACCTGCACGCCGGCTTCCTGCAGCCGCGTGGCCAGGCGGATGTTGGCCTCCTCGTCGAAACGCGCGCGCAGCTCGATCACCACGGTCACGTCCTTGCCGTTGCGGGCCGCCTCGACCAGCAGGTCGACCAGCGGCGTGTCCTCGCCGGCGCGGTACAGGGTCTGCTTGATCGCCAACACCTGCGGGTCGGCGGTGGCTTGGCGCAGCAGATCGATCACCGCGGAAAAACTCTGGTACGGATGGTGCAGCAGCACGTCGTGCTGACTGATCAGGTCGAACTTGTTGCGGTTGCTCTCGAGTGCCGGCGGCAGTTGCGGATTGAACCGCTGGAATTTCAGCTCCGGCCGATCCAGCCATTCGTAGATCAGGCCGGCGCGGATGATGTTGACCGGACCGTCGCAACGGTAGACGTCGGTTTCCTCCAGCTGGAAGTTCTGAACCAGCATCGCGGTGATCGCCTTCGGGCAATCGTTGGCGATCTCCAGCCGCACCGGCCGCGCGTAGCCGCGCCCGACCAGCTCCTCGCTGAGGGCCAGCGCGAGGTTCTCCACCTCGGCCTCCTCGACGATCAGCTCGCTGTTGCGGGTCACCCGGAACTGGTACGAGCCGACCACCCTGAGGCCGGGAAACATCAGGTCGACGAAGGCCTGCAGCAGTTCGGCGAGGAACACGAAATGCTCGCCCGGGCCGCTGACCTCGGCCGGCACCCGGATGATCCGGGGCAGCGAACGCGGTGCCCGCACCAGCGCCATGTGCCCCTCGTGGCCGAAGGCGTCGCGTCCCTTCAGTACCACCGCGATGTTCAGCGTCTTGTTGAGGATGCGCGGGAACGGATGCGCCGGGTCCAGCCCCAGCGGCGACAGCACCGGTAACACCTCGTGCTCGAAATAGCCCTGCAGCCAGCGCCGCTGGCGCGGGTTCCAGCGTTTGCGGGTGAGGATGTGGATCTGCTCGGCATCCAGCTGAGGACCGATCTGTTCCTGCCAGGTTGCGTACTGCTCGGCGACCAGGTCGAGCACGCGACTGCGGATCTGCGCCAGCAGGTCGCCGGAGCTGACCCCGTCGGGACCCGGTGCGGCCGAACCGTACGCATGGTGGTGCTTGAGCATCGCCACCCGCACCTCGAAGAACTCGTCGAGGTTGCTCGCCACGATGCTCAGGTAGCGCAAGCGCTCGAGCAGCGGCACGCTGGGGTCGCGTGCCATCGCCAGTACCCGGAAGTTGAATTCCAGCGCGGCCAGCTCGCGGCTGAGATACAACTCCGGTGCACCGGGATCGGTATCGGGTGAGGGGCAACTCGGTGATGTGGGCATGCTTCATTCTGGCCCATGACGTGCGCCAAATACATCGCGCCCGTGGCAGCGGCTTCACTCGCCGGCGTCGGGAGCCAGCAACCTTGCATCGCCGAAGTGGCAGGAAAAGGTGGAGCCCGCGCCGGCTTCGCTTTCGATCTGCAACCGGGCCTGGTGCAGGTTCAGCACGTGCTTGACGATCGACAACCCCAGTCCGGTGCCGCCGCTGTCGCGCGAGCGGCTGGAGGACACCCGGTAGAACCGTTCGGTCAGCCGTGCCAGGTGGCTGGCGGGGATGCCGAAGCCGGTATCGCTGACCGAATACACCGCGCCGCCGGGTTCGCGCCGCCAGCGGATCGCGATGCTGCCGCCGTTGGGCGTATAGCGCACCGCGTTGCTGACCAGGTTCGACAAGGCGCTGTGCAGGTCCTTCGGTGAACCGAACAGGTCTGCGTTGGCGGTGGATTCCAGGCTGATCTGGTGGCGGCCCTGGCTTAGCGCCGCGGCCTCCTTGCGCACGGTGGCCAGCAGGGCGGCCATCGGCACGCGTTCGTCGATCACCTCGTGCTGGGTCTCCAGTCGCGACAGGGTCAGCAGGTCCTCGACGATCTGGCCCATCCGTTTCGATTGCGCCCGCATCTCGCCGAGCACCGGCGCCAGCTCGGGCACGTCTTCGGGGTCCAGCAATTCGAGATAGCCGTGGATCACCGTCAATGGCGTGCGCAGCTCGTGGGAAACATTGGAGACGAAATCCCGGCGCACCTGTTCCAGTCGCTTTATGGGAGTGATGTCGTGCGCCAGCAGCAGTTGCTGATGCTCGCCGAAGGGCAGCAGGGTGACGTTGAGCTGGTTGTCCTTGTTGCCGGGGGCGGCGACGTCGTCGAGCTGGCCTTTTGCCCCGTCGCGCAGCCAGTCGGCCAGTTCGGAGTGAGCCATCCGCTGGGTCAGTAGCTGGCCGCGGTCCCGCGTCCGGTTCAGTCCGAGCAGGCTTCCCGCGGCGTGGTTGAACCAGCGGATCTGCTGTCGGCGATCCAGCAGCACCACGGCGTCCGGCAGGCGATCCGCGGCCTGGCGAAGGTCGCGCAGATTCGAGGCGAGCAGGTGCGCGCGTGTCATGAGTCGGTCATCCTGCAAGGGGCGGGCAGTCACGGATGCAGCCATCATGGCCCGCTGCAGATGACGGAGCCGAGTCAGCAGGAAGACGACTCCGATGATGGCGGCGATGGCCAGCCCGACCCAGGCGGAATTTCCGGCCAGCCAGCCCAATGCCGCCCCGGCGCACAGGATCGAGGCGAGGAGCGTGGGGAGTTTCCAGTCAGGCATGCGGGGCGGTGGCATCCGTGGGCGTATGCGGCGACCGCCAGCATCGGCAAAAGATGCTGTCGACGCAAGCGAGGCGGCGCCGTTCAGATGCTGGTGGAAAAACGGTAGCCGGTGCCGCGCACCGTCTGCACCAGTTCATCCAGCTTCCAGGGCTCCAGCGTCTTGCGCAGCCGGCGGATATGCACGTCGACGGTGCGCTCTTCCACGTAGACGCTGCCGCCCCAGACGTGGTCCAGCAATTGCGCACGCGAGTAGACCCGCTCGGCGTGGGTCATGAAGAAATACAGCAGCCGATACTCGGTGGGGCCGATCGCCACCGGCTCCTCGCCGGCGAACACCCGGTGTGCGGCCCCGTCGATGCGCAGACCGCCCAGTTCGATCACGCCCGAACCGTCATCGCCCTGGCTGCGCCGCAGGACGGCCTTGATCCGGGCGACCAGCTCGCGGGTGGAGAAGGGCTTCACCACGTAGTCGTCGACGCCGGCCTCCAGGCCATTGACGCGGTCCATTTCCTCGCCGCGCGCGGTCAGCATGATGATCGGGATCTCGCGACTGAGCTCTTCCTTGCGCAGGCGCCGCGCCAGTTCCAGCCCGCTCATGCCCGGCAGCATCCAGTCCAGCAGGATCAGGTCCGGCACCTGTTCGGACAATGCCAGCTGGGCGGCGCGGGCGTCGACCGCCTGCATGGTTTCCATGCCGGCCTTGCGCAGGGCAAAGGCGATCATTTCGCGAATCGAGGTTTCGTCTTCAACGATGAGGATGCGTTTGTGCACGCGGTGGTCTGCCGTGGCGGATGACGAAAGTATTGCAGCGAATCCATGTTACGCGGCGATGACAGTGCAGCACTTATTGCCGCGAATCATCGCCGGGACTGTCCGCGGTCCTGATCTTGCGCTTGTGCAGTTCCAGCACCAGCGGCGTCAGCTCGGTGATCCGCGCCTGGATGCGCACGCGGGCGTAGTAGTCCAGGTCGTCGCGCTTGAGCAGCCGCTTGAGCTGCTCCATGGCGTCGTACGGTCGGCCCGAGTAATAGCTCGCGTCGGCGTAGGCTTCGCCGGCGCGCACGCTGTCGCCAGCCTTGTCGCTGGCGCGGGCGTAGGTGCTGTAGATCTCCGGTTCGCTGGCATTGTCCAGCAGCGGCCGCAACTTGCCGGCGGCGAGCCGGGCCTGGTCCTTGTCGCCGCCGGCGGTGAGCGCATGGGCATACGCCAGCGCGACCGCACGGTTGCGCGGGGACTGGGTGTTGAGTTCCGAGTAGATGGCCAGCGCGGCGGCCCGCTGGCCGGCCTGCAGGCGGGCATCGGCCACGGCCAGCTTCAGCAGCAGGTTCCCCGGGTGGTTGTCCAGCAGTGGCTGCAATTGTCCCATGGCCAGCGCGCCGCGGCCGCTGCGCGTCAGCGCCAGCGCGTAACCGTAGTGATTTGCCGGGGTGTCGAAATCGCGTCGCGTCTGCAGGCTGGACGCGTAATACGTGGCCAGCCGCGTGGCGTCGCCGGCCAGCACGCGGGCGCGTTCGCGCATCAGCGCGTAGGTGTCCAGATCGCCTGCGCGATGGGCAGCGAGCAGGGTGGTGGGGTCCTTCACGAAGGGGATCGGCGCCGTGCTCCTCGCCCATTGCTGCCGATCGATCCCGGTGGTGCCCACGCGCAGCTTCTGCGCGGCGATCAGCGCATCGGCGCGCGCCTTGGCGTCGCTGATCCGGCTGGTCGTCACCGGATGCGTCTGCAACAGCGCCGGCACGTCCTCGCCGCCGGCGCCGGCGCTCATCGCATCCTGCATGCGCTGGAAGAAGCCCGCCATCGCATTGGGGTCGAAGCCGGCCTTGGACAGCGTCTGGATGCCGACGCGATCGGCCTCGATCTCGTCCTTGCGGGTGAAATTGATCGATTTCTGCGCGATCAGCCCCTGGCCGCCGGCCAGCACGGCCATCGGTGCGTCGCCGCTGTGGTTGCTGGCCCCGGCGGCGATCGCGCCGAGCAGCACCAGGGCCATCAGCGGCGCATCCTTCTTCGAGTCCTCGAACGCACGCTGCAGGTGGTTCTGGGTGATGTGGCCGATCTCATGGGCGATCACGCCGGCCAGTTCGCTTTCGTCACGGGTGATCGTGAGCAGCCCCGAGTTCACCGCGATATAGCCGCCGGGCGCGGCGAAGGCGTTGATTTCCGGGTCCTTCACGATGAAAAAGGCGAAATGTTCCTTCGGCTTGTCGCTGCTGGCGACCAGCCGGTAGCCGAGGTCGTTGATGTAGTCGTCCAGCAGCGGGTCGTCGACCACCATGTCCAGCGCGCGCATCTGGCGCAGCATGGAGGCACCGTAATCCTGCGCCTCGCTGGGCGAAATCAGCGCGTTGGCCGAACTGCCCAGGTCCGGCAGGCGCATGTCCTGCTGGGCACTGGCGGTGCTCGCCAGCGCGGCGCAGAGCAGGGTGGCGAGCAGGCAGGGAACGGGACGTGGCGACATGATCATGGGTTCGGCGACAATAGCATTGTGACCGTGTCCTGCTGCGTCGGTTCACCGCAGCCGTCCGGCTTGAGCTGGACGCGCGCGGCCCCATTTTCTGTGAAGTTTCCCCATTGTTTGTGGAGTGTCGTGATGTCCAAGATCGAGGTCTACTCGACCGCCGTGTGTCCGTACTGCGTGTCGGCCAAGAACCTGCTGAAATCCAAGGGGCTGGAGTGGACCGAGGTGCGCGTGGACGCCGATCCCGCGCAACGCGACGCGATGCTGGCGCGCAGCGGCGGTCGCCGCACGGTGCCGCAGATATTCATCAACGACCAGCACGTGGGCGGCTACGACGACCTGGTGGCCGCCGACCGCAGCGGCAAGCTGGCGCAATGGCTGGAGCAGGGCGCATGAGCGACAAGCTTGCCGAATTCACCGCCTTCCGCCAGCGCATGAACGAGCGCATCCTGGCCGAGGACAACCAGGTCGTGCGGCGCTTCTTCGCGCTGGACACGCAGACCTACAAGGCCGGCGCGCTGGACGTGAAGACCAAGGAGATGCTGGGCCTGGTCGCCTCGATGGTGCTGCGCTGCGACGACTGCATCAACTACCACGTGGCCCAGTGCAAGGAGGCCGGCGTGCAGCGCGACGAGTTCTTCGAGGTGTTCAGTGTCGGCCTGGTGGTGGGTGGCTCGATCGTGATCCCGCATCTGCGACGGGCAGTGGACTCCCTGGACAAGCTGGAAGGCGGCGAGTCCGCCACGGCGGAATGCGCCGATCACGGCTGACCCTGCGCGGGAGCCCGTTCGCGGGCGGGGAGGCAAGGGAATGCCTCCCTGCGAGTTTCTGCAATGCTCCGTGCGAGGATTTGCAACGGTTTTCCCGGGCCATCGGCTGTCCGGGAACGGTTGCATGAGCGATAATGGGCGGTCTTGACCTGCGCCGTTCCATGCGCGCACGCAATCGTCCCCCAAGGAGTATCCCATGAACAAAACCATCGCCGTGATCCCGGGCGACGGCATCGGCCCGGAGATCATGACCGCCACGCTGCGCGTGCTCGACGCGCTGGACTGCGGCCTGACCTACGATTTCGTCGACGCCGGCATGGTCGCGCTGGACAAGCATGGCGATCTGCTGCCCAAGGCCACGCTGGACAGGATCGCCGAGCACAAGGTCGCGCTGAAAGGCCCGCTGACCACGCCGATCGGCGGCGGCTTCACCTCGGTCAACGTGACCCTGCGCCGTCTTTTCGACCTGTACGCGAACGTGCGCCCAGCGGTGAGCTTCCCCGGCACCAAGTCTCGCTACGAAAACATCGACATCATCACGGTGCGCGAGAACACCGAAGGCGCCTACCGCTCCGAGGGCCAGACCCTGTCCGCCGACGGCGAGATCGCCGAGTCGGTGGCGCGCAACACCCGCAAGGGCAGCAGCCGCATCGTCCGTTACGCCTTCGAGCTGGCGGTGAAGAAGGGTCGCAAGAAGGTCACCGCCGTGCACAAGGCGAACATCCTGAAGACCAGTTCGGGCCTGTTCCTCAACGTGGCGCGCGAGATTGCGAAGGAATACCCGCAGATCGAGTTCAACGAGATGATCGTGGACAACACCTGCATGCAGCTGGTGATGAAGCCCGAGCAGTTCGACGTGATCGTCACCACCAACCTGTTCGGCGACATCCTGTCCGACCTGTGCGCCGGCCTGGTCGGTGGCCTGGGCCTGGCGCCGGGCGACAACATCGGCGAGCACGCGGCGATCTTCGAGGCGGTGCACGGCTCGGCGCCGGATATCGCGGGCAAAGGCATCGCCAACCCCTGCGCGCTGCTGCTGGCCGCCGCCGACATGCTCGATTACCTGGACATGGTGGCCAAGGGCGACCGGCTGCGCCAGGCGATCCGCGACACCATGACGAATGATCGCGACAGCGTGACGCCGGACATCGGCGGCAAGGGCAGCACCGACAGCTTCGCCGATGCGATCGTGAAGCGCATCAAGGGCTGAGCTGCGGTTTTTCGTCGAGCGTAAAAAAAGCCGCGGCGGCCGCCGCGGCTTTTTTCATGGGCGCGATGTTCAGTGCTTTGCGGGCTGGTACGCGCCCGGCGGGTTCTGGAACGGGATCGCGATGCGGTTCCACGCGTTGATCAGGATCACCGCCATGTTGAGATCGCCCAGTTCCTTTTCGCTGAACTGCGCGCGGGCCTGCTCGTAGACGTCGTCGGCTACCCCGTGGACCGGATCGAGCCGGGTGACTGCCTCGCACCACGCCAGCGCGGCGCGCTCGCGATCGCTGTAGAACGGCGCTTCGCGCCAGGCCTGCAACACATACAGCCGCTGCTCGGTTTCGCCGGCGGCGCGGGCATCCTTGCTGTGCATGTCCAGGCAGTAGGCGCAGCCGTTGAGCTGGGAGGCTCGCATCAGCACCAGCTCGATCAGGGCCGGTTCGAGGCTGCCCGAGTGCACGTATTTGTTCAGGGCGAACAGGGGTTTCATGGCTTCCTGGGTGGGGACCGAGGATTGACGGGATGACATGGGGGAACTCCTTTCTGTGGTGCGGCCGCAGTGGCCGTTCAATGCAAGGACGCAGGGCCGGCCGATTTCGTGACAGCCGCCAGCCGGGCCAGCTTTCCGGGGTGACGCAAGGCGTGGATCGCGCTGATTCCCGTCTCGTCTTCGTCGATCCAGCTGGCGGATATCAGGGTGTCGCCCTGCCAGCTGAGCAGGGCAGGCGTGCCGTTGAGCCGATGGATTTCATGGCGCACGCCCTGTCCGCGCTGATGCAGGGCGATCTGCAGATACAACCGGGCCAGGCGTTCGGCCCCGTGCAGGGGACGCAGGGTGGCGGTGACCAGGCCACCGCCGTCGGAGATGTGCACCGCGTCCTCGGCGAACAGCGCGCGCAAGGTATCCATGTCCGGTTGTTGCAGGGCCTCGGCGAAGCGCTCCAGCAAACGGTGCTGTCGATCGGTATCGGGCGCGTCCGGGCGCGGCCGTTCCTGGCGCAGACGCTGTTTCGCCCGGTGCACGCGCTGGCGGCAGGCGTCTTCGCTGATCTCGAGCATCGCCGCGGCCTCGGCGTGGCTGTAATCGAACACCTCGCGCAGCAGGAAGGCGGCGCGCTCCTCGGCGCTGAGCCGTTCGAGCAGCAGCAGGAAGCTGAGGGTCAGGCTTTCCGCCCGCTCCAGTTGCGCCTCGGGCTGGTCGGCGTCGACCAATAGCGGCTCGGGCAGCCACGGGCCAGGATAGTGTTCGCGCTCGGTCCGGGCGCGGCGCAGGCGGTCGAGCGCCAGCCGGGTGGTGACGGTCACCAGCCATGCTTCGGGATCGTCCAGCGCGGTAGTGTCCTGCGCATGCCAGCGCAGCCAGGCATCGTGCAGCACGTCTTCGGCGTCGGCGGGCGTGCCGAGCATGCGGTAGGCCAGCCCGAACAGGCGGGGGCGGTGTTGCTGGAACAGGGCGGTTTGCGGGTCCATGGCGTTCTCCATCGAGGCATCCTGATCAAGGACGCGCGCCACTCACGCGATGTGACTGCTCAGCGGAACAGCGGCCACGGCGCCAGGAAGATCAGCCACATCAGCAGCACGATGCCGGTGTACTTGAAGGCCTTGTACAGCGTCCGGTGGCGGCGCTTGAACTCCACCTTCCAGCGATGCGTGGCGCCCTTGCGCTGGCTGAGCGCGTACAGGCGGTTCACGAAGCCGGTCTTCTCGGTGCCGGCGTCGCTGTTCGGCGAGGCGGTGATCCTGCCCATGAACGCGCCGACGCGATGGTTGATCGCGCTCATCCAGCGCGTGCGCAGCGGACGCTCCACGTCGGCGAACAGGATCACCCGGGTCTGGTCGGTCTTGTTCTCGACCCAGTGCACGAAGGTCTCGTCGAACACCACGTCCTTGCCGTCGCCCCAGGCGTGCTCCTCGCCGTCGACGAAGATGCGGCAGTCGCGCGAGTTCGGCGTGATCAGGCCCAGGTGGTAGCGCAGCGAGCCGGCGAACGGATCGCGATGCGGGTTGAGCTTGCTGTTCGGCGCCAGCGTGGCGAACATCGCCGCCTTGATGCCGGGAATCGCATTGAGCAACTCGACCGTCTTCGGGCACAGCGCCTCGGCGGAGGCCAGCGGCTCGCCGTACCACTTCAGGTAGAAACGCTTCCAGCCCTGCTTGAAGAAGCTGTTGAAGCTGGCGTCGTCGTTCTTCGCGGCCGCGCGGATGTGGCCTTCGTCGAACAGCTGCAGGGCCTCGTCGCGGATGGCCTGCCAGTTCGCCTGCAGCAGGTCCAGTTGCGGAAAGCCGCGACGATCGAGGATGGGTTTCGCCGGCACGGCGGAGAACGCGTACATCAGCAGGTTGTACGGGGCGAAGATCGCCGAGTGGTCGACCAGCTGGCGGTCGAAACGCAGCCGCACGCGACCGCGCAGGTGCACCAGCAGCACGCACAACGCGAAGAACACGAATACGGCAAGCAGGATGAGGCGGGGGGTGAGGATCATGGCAACGCGAGCAGCCGTGGCAGGGATTCCGGGGCCTGCCATTCTACGCGTTTGCCGCGCCCCGGCTCGGTGCCCGCCGAATCCCCCGCGCGGCATTCAGCCGCGCGGGGAGTTTCCAGTCATCGACGAAGCGCCGGTTTCGGCCTTTCCGAATCCCGAATCCCGTTACTAAAGCGACTCCGCCGCGAAGTCCGCCAGCCGCGACCGCTCGCCGCGGCGCAGGGTGATGTGGGCGGAGTGCTCCCAGTTCTTGAAGCGGTCGACCGCGTAGGTGAGGCCGGAGGTGGTCTCGGTGAGATACGGCGTGTCGATCTGCTCGACATTGCCCAGGCAGACGATCTTGGTGCCCGGGCCGGCGCGGGTGATCAGGGTCTTCATCTGCTTCGGGGTGAGATTTTGCGCCTCGTCGATGATCAGGTAGCGCGACAGGAAGGTGCGCCCGCGCATGAAGTTCAGCGAGCGGATCTTGATGCGCGAGGCGAGCAGGTCGTTGGTGGCCTGGCGGCCCCAGCTGCCGCCGTCCTCGGGGTTGGCCAGCACTTCGAGGTTGTCGGTGAGCGCGCCCATCCACGGCGTCATCTTTTCCTCTTCGGTGCCGGGCAGGAAGCCGATGTCCTCGCCGACGGACACGGTGGCGCGGGTCATGATGATCTCGCGGTAGCGCTGCTGGTCCATCACCTGGGCCAGGCCGGCGGCCAGCGCCAGCAGGGTCTTGCCGGTGCCGGCGTTGCCGAGCAGGGTGACGAAGTCGATGTCCGGGTCCATCAGCGCGTTGAGCGCGAAGTTCTGCTCGCGGTTGCGCGCGCCGATGCCCCAGACGTGATGGTTCGCGTGCGAATGGTCGTCCAGCAGCAGCAAGGTGGCACTGGTCTCGTCCAGGTGCAGCACGCGCAGCTCGACCGCGTTTTCGCCGGGCAGGTACAGGCACTGGTTCGGATGCCAGTCGTCCTGCTCGCGCCGGTTCACCTCGTAATAGGTACGGCCGCGTTCGGTCCACGAGCGCACTTCCGGGTGCAGGTCCCAGAAGTCCTCGGGCAGTTCGGCCGAACCGGTGTAGAGCAGCGAGAAGTCGTCCAGCGCGCGGTCGTTCTCGTAGTCCTCGGCGACGATGCCGTTGATGCTGGCCTTGATCCGGAGGTTGATGTCCTTGGTGACCAGGATGACGTCGCGGCCGGGATTCTGGTCGCGCAACTCGATCACCGCGGCGAGGATCTGGTTGTCCGCCTTGGTGTGGCCGTTGCTGCTGGTGCGATGCTGGAAGTACAGGCGGCCCACCGAGCCGCCGCGCTTGAGCTTGATGCCCTGCGGATTGCTGAGTTCCAGGCCCTCGCCCAGATCGTGCTGCTTGCCCAGTTCGACCAGTTCGTTGAGGAAGCGGCTGACCTGGCGGCCATTGCGCGAGACTTCCGAGGCACCCTTCTTCTTTTCGTCCAGTTCCTCCAGCACGGTCATCGGGATGAAGACATCGTGTTCCTCGAAGCGGAACAGCGAGGTCGGGTCATGCAGCAGGACGTTGGTGTCGAGAGCGTAGATGCGCTTGCTTCCGGTCATGCGGAAGTGTCCTCACTGGTGGGTGGAAGGAACGGGCCGGCGGGTACGTCCAGGGTCAGGCAGCGGGAATGGCGTCGAGCACGGCCTGCGCATGGCCGGAAACTTTCACGCCACGCCATTCCGCGGCCAGCTTGCCCTCCGAATCGATCAGGAACGTGCTGCGGACGATGCCCATGAAGCGTTTGCCGTACAGCACTTTTTCGTGGATCACGTCGAAGGCGCGGCACCAGGTTTCGTCGGCATCGGAGACCAGCGGGAACGGCAGTTCCTGCTTGTTGGCGAAGTTCGCATGCGACTTCTGCGAATCGCGCGAGACACCGATGATCTGCGCATGGCGCTTGCGGAAGGCCGGGTAGAGGTCGCGAAAGTCCTTCGCTTCGGTGGTGCATCCTGGCGTCGAGTCCTTCGGGTAGAAATACACCACCAGCCATTGTCCCTTGAGGCTGGACAGCTTCAGTTCGCTGCCGTCGCCGGTGAGGCCTTTCAGTGCGGGCAGTTTCTTGCCGATATCGGGCATGAGGGGTCCTGCGCGGCGAGGCGATGCCGCGACGTGTGGGAAAAGGAAAGGATGGAGAAGGCCGCTGAGGTCGACGTTGCGACGGCGGCAGGGCGAGCTGTTGCGCCGGAAAGGGTCGGGGTGATTCGACAAGCTGGCTGCAATGCAACGGTCCTCCGGCAACTCACGGCCACAGACTAGCGCGGGTGGCTTGGCGCAGGACAGTCCTTGTCAGGACGCCACGATCGCGCGATGCTCGGCGGATGTCACCGGCTCAGAATTTGACCGGGTCCATGATCGCGTCGAGATTCAGGCCGTCGCACAGTTCCAGGAAGTCGTCGCGCAAGGCGGCGATGTGGATTTCCGCCGGAATGCCGATGGTGAACTGGGCCTGGAACATCTCCGCCCCGGTCTGCATGGCGTGATAGCGGGTGGAGTTGAGCTGCTCCACGCTGATGCCGTGCTGGCTGAAGAAGTCCACGATGCGGGCCACGATGCCCGGCCGGTCGGCGGCCACCACTTCTACCAGATAAGGCAGCAGGTGCGAGCTGTTCTCGCGCGGCCCGGTGCGGTAGTGCACCAGCCGCATGCTCTCGTCGCGGGTCAGCTTGGCCAGGGCCGTTTCCAGCTTGGCCAGGGCGTCCCAGGCGCCACTGGCCAGCAGCATCAGCGAGGTTTCCGTGCCGATGGTGGCGACTCGCGATTCGGACAGGTTGCAACCGGCGTCGGCGATTCGCCGGGCCAGTGCCAGCAGCGGCGACTGGGTCGAGGTGGTAAGCGCGTGGATCAGCAACTGGTTGTCGTTGCCCGAGCGTGCGGAGCCGGAAGTGGATTTCAAGGAGGCCTGCCTGCGTAACGTCGACCGCATGATGCGGAACGGTGAGACTACTCCCATCGAGCTTACTTGCCCGGCTCGCGAAGCGGCAAGTAACATGCAGGGCTTGCCTTGCAATGGAATCGGGTCTTGAACATTCGCGGAAGCATCTGCGCGCTGGCCACGCCGTTCGCGGCCGATGGCTCGCTCGATCTGGCGGCCTTCGGTCGACTGCTTGATTACCAGATCGCCGGCGGCACCCAGGCGCTGGTGGTGGCCGGCTCCACCGGTGAGGCGCACATGCTCGAACACGACGAGTTCGAGCGCCTGCTGGCGTTTGCCGTCGATCGGGTGAACGGACGGGTTCCGGTGATTGCCGGTACCGGCGAGGCGGGCACCGCAAAAACGGTGGCATTGACCCGGCGGGCCCGTGCGCTGGGCGCCGATGCGGCCCTGGTGGTGGCGCCGTTCTACGTGCGGCCGACCCAGGAAGGCATGCGCCGCCATTACCTGGAAGTGGCCGAACACGGCGAGCTGCCGGTACTGCTCTACAACGTGCCGACCCGTACCGGTTGCGATGTCCTGCCGGAGACGGTCGCCGCGCTGCGTGATCATCCCGCGATCGTGGGCATCAAGGAGGCCCGCGGTGACCAGCCGCGGATTTCGGCGCTGGCGGAACTTGTGCGTCCGGATTTCGTCTATCTGTCCGGCGACGACGGCACGGCCGGGCAGGCGATGCTGGCCGGCGCCGCCGGCACCATCTCGGTGGTGGCCAACCTGGTGCCGCGGGCGTTCCGTGACTTGTGCGACGCGGCCACCGCCGGGGATCGGGCGGCCACCGCGCGCTGTCATGCCGCGCTGGAACCCCTGATCGAGGCGCTCAACTGCGCGCCGAACCCGATCGCGGTCAAGGCCGGTTTGCCTGTGCTGGGGCTGGGACTGGCCCTGCCGAGGTTGCCGCTGGTGGAACTGAACGACGGTCCGGATCGCGCCCGATTGCACCAAGCGCTGTCCAGTCTGGCATCCTTGACGACTGCGGCCGGTGGAACGGTTGCCTGACTTACTTTACGGAATCCGATTACATGAAGAAAACTTCGCTCCTCGTGGCCTTGCCGGCCGTGGCCCTCAGTGGCCTGCTGCTCACCGGCTGCGGCGCATTCCGTTCGCACAAGGCCTGGGACACCGCGCTGCAGGAAGCGCCGCTGGAGATTCCGCCCACGCTTGACCGGCCTTCCACCACCGAAGCGCTGGTGATTCCGCCGCCGGGTGGCAACCAGCCGACCGCCAATGGCGCAACGGCCCGGGTCGGTTCGTCGAATGGCCAGATCAGCGACGGCTTCGTGGTCGCCGATGGCGCCGACAGCGTCTATCGCCGTGTCGGCCAAGCCTTGGAAGGCGGCAACCTCGGCGAGGTGATCGCGCATGACGATGCGGCGCACAGCTACACGCTGAACGTGTCCGATGCCGTTGCCCAGCAGAAAAAGAAGGGCTTCTTCGGCCGCATGTTCGGTCGCGACAAGAGCAGCGCGGTGCAGGCGCCGGGCGCCGGCTCGCACCAGGTGCAGGTCAGCATCAACACCAGCGGCGCCAGTGGCAGCGAAGTGCGCGCCACCGGAAATCCGGCCGCGGTGGGCAAGGTGGTGGATACGCTGAAGTCGCGTCTGGGCGGCTGAGTCTTCCGTCCGGCCATTGAAAACGCCGCCCTCGGGCGGCGTTTTCGCATCGGGCATCGGCGCGCCGCGATATCAGCGCTGCAGCAGTTCCAGCTTGCCGGGCTTGCCTTCCCAGTCCTTTGCATCGGCCGGGGCATCCTTGCGCTCGGTGATCACCGGCCAACCCTTGGCCAGCTCCGCGTTCAGCGCCACCAGCGCTTCCTGGCCGGCGGGAACGTCGTCTTCCGGGTAGATCGCATTGATCGGGCACTCGGGCTCGCACAGGGTGCAGTCGATGCACTCGTCCGGATCGATCACCAGGAAATTCGGGCCTTCGTGGAACGCGTCGACCGGGCAGACCTCGACGCAATCGGTGTACTTGCACTTGATGCAGTTGTCGATGACAACAAAGGTCATGGAAGAGGGCTCTCAAAGGATATGCACTGCAGACGAGTGTCGCAGAATGCGAGCTTTTGTGAGGAGTGCGGCCATGGATGGCCGCTTTTGATCTCTACCCGGAGCGCAGTCTGCACCCTAGCTTCTTGCAGTCGATGTTGCAGCGATCATGGATGATCGCACAAGCATTGGTGCTCCCTACGAGACTCGAACTCGTGTTCCCGCCTTGAGAGGGCAGTGTCCTAGGCCACTAGACGAAGGGAGCGTTATGCAGCGAGGCGCGCTAGTATAACGGAATTGTTTCGCCCGGCAATGCTTGCCGTGCATCTGCCTGCGTCGCCCGAAACGGGACCTGCCGGTGCACGTGTCCGGCGCCACGCGGAGCGGCCCGCGTTGCTCTGTGCCGCGATATATTGCAACCGACGGGCAGCTTCGCCCCGCCAAGGATTCCCACCGCTTGAATCTACAATCAAGGACTGACGCCACGCCGACGCTGCGGATCATTCCGCGCGACCAGCACATCATTTCGCGCAAGAACATCAGCAAGGCCGCCTTGCGCGTGCTGTACCGGCTGAACGAGGCCGGGCACACGGCCTATCTGGTCGGCGGTGCGGTACGCGACCTGCTGCTGGGGCTGCAGCCGAAGGACTTCGACGTGGCCACCGATGCCACGCCGGATGAAGTGAAGCAGCTGTTCCGCAACTGCCGCCTGATCGGCCGCCGCTTCCGCCTGGCCCACGTGGTGTTCGGCCCGGAAATCATCGAGGTCGCCACGTTTCGCGGCACCGGCGAGGAGGGCGGCGAGGGCGACCGTCACATCGTCGATGGCCGCATCGTGCGCGACAACATCTGGGGCACCATCGAGGAAGACGCGATCCGCCGCGACTTCCGCGTCAACGCGATGTATTACGACATCAGCGATTTCTCCGTGCGCGACTACGTCGGCGGCATGCAGGACCTGCAGGACCGGATGCTGCGCCTGATCGGCGAGCCGGACGTCCGCTACCACGAGGACCCGGTGCGCATGCTGCGCGCGGCGCGGCTGGCGGCGAAGCTGGACATGCAGATCGACGCCGCCGCGATGGCGCCGTTCGAGACGCTGGGGCCGCTGCTGGCCGACGCCGCGCCCGCGCGCCTGTTCGACGAATCACTGAAGATGTTCCTGTCCGGCAACGGCCTGAAGAGCTTCCGCATGCTGGAACACTGCGGGCTGCTCAAGTTCCTGTTTCCGGCCACCGCACGGGCGCTTCGGCGCGGCGACGACGCGCTGCGTTCGCTGGTCGAGAACGGGCTGGCCAATACCGATGCCCGCATCCACGAGGGCAAGTCGGTCACGCCGGCCTTCCTGTTCGCAGTGCTGTTGTGGGGCGAAGTGCGCGACGTGGCGCACCAGTTGATCGGGCGTGGCGTCGAAAGCAACGAGGCCTGGGCGCAGGCCGCCGCCCGCGTGGTGGGCGAGCAGTGCCAGCGCGTGGCGATCCCGCGCCGGTTCACCTTCACCATGGAGGAGATCTGGTCGTTGCAGCCGCGCTTCGAACAGATCCAGCGCAAGCGCGTATTCCGCCTGATGGCCCATCCGCGCTTCCGCGCCGCCTTCGATTTCCTGCTGCTGCGTGCCGACGAGTCACCGGCGATGCGCGAGCTGGGACAGTGGTGGGCCCACGCCCAGCAGCTGCCGCAGGATGTGCTGGCTTCGGCCCTGCCGGCCGGTGGCGGTGCAGGCGCCAATGATTACGTTCCCGCGCCGGTCGCCGCGAAGCCGCCGCGTCCACGCCGTCGTCGTCGCAAGCCGGGCAACAAATCAGGCTCCGCATGAGTCTGGCCTACGTGGCGCTGGGCAGCAATCTCGGCGATCCCCGGCAACAGGTGCTGGACGCGATGGATGCGCTGGCGCGCCTGCCCGGGACCCGACTGCGACAGCGCTCCTCGCTGTATCGCACGCTGCCGTGGGGCGTGCTGGAGCAGCCGCCCTTCATCAACGCGGTGGTGGAACTGGACACGGAGCTCTCGCCGCATGTCTTGCTGGACGCGCTGCTGGCCATCGAGCAGCGCGCCGGTCGCGTGCGGGCCGAGCGCAACGGGCCGCGCACGCTGGATCTGGATCTGCTGCATGTCGAAGGCGTGCAGCTTGACGATCCCGACCTGACCCTGCCGCATCCCCGCATGGCCGAGCGGGCCTTCGTGCTGCTGCCCCTGTGCGACATTGTGCCCACCCTGCGCCCGTCCGGCCAGGCTACCGTGGCTGAACAACTGGCCCGGCTCGATCCATCCGGTTGTGAACGCGTGGCTTGAGCCCTCAACGTGGCGCGCCGGATAATCGGCGGCCCAGCATCGATCAGGAATTGCCGTGTACGTGCAGAACGCCAGTGTCCCCGACCGCAAGCCGGTGACCGTGCCAGGCCTGCTTGCGATGAAGGCCGAGGGTCGGCGCATCGTGATGCTCACCGCCTACGACGCCAGCTTCGCCTGGCAACTGGAATCGGCCGGCATCGACATCGCGCTGGTCGGCGATTCGCTGGGCATGGTGGTGCAGGGCCATCGCAGCACCTTGCCGGTGACGCTCGATCACATGGTCTACCACACGGCCGCGGTGGCCCGCGGACTGGCGGCCACCATGCTGGTGGCCGACCTGCCGTTCATGGCCGATCGCGATATCGCGCATGCGCTGGAAGCCGGCGCGCGACTGGTCGGCGAGGCCGGTGCGGCGATGGTCAAGATCGAGGGCGCCGCGCCGCACATCCAGGAAGCGATCGCGGCGCTGAGCGCGCGGGCCATTCCGGTTTGTGCGCACCTGGGGCTCACCCCGCAGTCGGTGCACAAGTTCGGCGGCTTCCGCATCCAGGGACGCGAACAGGCCGCCGCCGATCGCGTGCTGGCCGAGGCGCTGGCGGTGCAGGCGGCCGGCGCGGACCTGCTGGTGATGGAGGGCGTGCCGGTGGAACTGGGGCGGCGAGTGACCGAGGCGCTTTCGATTCCGGTGATCGGCATCGGCGCCGGCCCGCATTGCGACGGCCAGGTGCTGGTGATCCACGACATGCTCGGCATCACGCCGGGCAAGCGCCCGAAATTCAGCAAGGATTTCCTCGCCGGGCGCGATTCTGTGGCCGCGGCCATTGCCGCCTATGCCGAGGACGTGCGCAGCGGCGCCTTTCCGGCGCCCGAGCACTGTTTCAACTGACCTTCGTTTTCATTGAGCCCGTTCAACCGGGCTGCGAGTCGACCGATCATGCAGACCGTACAAGACATCCCCGCGCTGCGGGCCGCGATCCGTGGCTGGCGCACGCAGGGCCAGACCGTGGGCTTCGTGCCGACCATGGGCAACCTGCACGCCGGTCACCAGTCGCTGATCAAGCTGGCGCGTGCGCGCACCGAGCGGGTCGTCGCCAGTGTCTTCGTCAACCCGACCCAGTTCGGTCCCAACGAGGATTTCGACCGTTATCCGCGCACCCTGGCGCAGGATCAGGCCGCGCTGGCCGAGAGTGAATGCGACCTGCTGTTCGCACCGGAGGTCGCCACGATCTATCCGTTCGGTGCCGCGCACAGCGTCAGCGTGCGCGTGCCGCGGATCACCGACGAGCTGGAAGGCGCCCATCGGCCGGGCCACTTCGATGGCATGGCCACGGTGGTGTGCAAGCTGTTCAACCTGGTGCAGCCGGACGTGGCCGTATTTGGCCAGAAGGACTTCCAGCAGTTGAAGGTGGTCGAGCGGATGGTGCGCGACCTGGGCCTGCCGCTGAAGGTGATGGCGGCGCCGATCCTGCGCGCCGAGGATGGCCTGGCGCTCAGCTCGCGCAATCAGTACCTCAGCGCCGAGGAGCGGGCGCGCGCGCCGTTGATCCACGACACCCTGCAGAAAATGCGCGAACTGCTGGCGCAGGGACATCCGTGGCAGGCGATCGAGCAGACCGCCGCCGCGCGCCTGCAACGTGCGGGTTTCGTGCCGGACTACGTGGTGATCCGCCGTACCGAAGACCTGGCCGAACCGGCCGACGGCGAGTCTGACGGGCTGATTGCGCTGGTGGCGGCACGGCTGGGCAACACGCGCCTGATCGACAACTTGCTGTTCGACTGAGGTGGCCGCATATCCGGGAACAGGCCGTTGATGTTGCGATGCAGCGTCAGCAGTTCGATAATGCCCGACTTTGCAGGCTGACCCCGCCGGAAACAAGATTCCCATGCACCTGAACATGCTCAAGGCCAAGATCCACCGTGCCACGGTGACCCACGCCGAACTGCACTACGAAGGCTCGATCGCGATCGACGGTCTGCTGCTGGACGCCTCCGGCATCCGCGAGTACGAGCAGATCCACGCCTGGAACGTCAACAGCGGCCAGCGTTTCGTCACCTATGCGCTGCGTGCCGAGGAAGGCTCCGGGATCATCTCGGTCAACGGCAGCGCCGCGCGCAGTGCCCAGGCCGGCGACATCATCATCATCGCCGCCTTCGTGCAGCTTAGCGAAGCGGAGCTGGAGAACTACCAGCCGACCTGCGTCTACGTCGCCGCCGGTCCGGGCAACCGCATCAGCCACACCAATCGTTCGATCCCGAAGCAGATGGCCGACGCCTGAGAAGTTGTGAGTTTCAACTTCTCAGGTCGATCAGGGCGAGGGCATGGATGCCCGGGTTGAGGCAACGCAGGAGCGGTTGCCCGAGGGCCGGACATGCGCCGGACTCGCGATAGAAGAAAACCACAGGACCTGGTTTTCTTCACAGGCCCTGAGCGTCAGCGGCGCTGCTTTGCCAGCGCCCATGCCACGTGTTCACGCACCACCGGCGACGGATCGTCGGCGCGTGCATTGAGTGACTCGATCGCGGCGGCCGATTGGGGTGCATTGCCCAGCGCCACCGCGATGTTGCGCAGCCAGCCTTCGTAACCGGTGCGGCGGATCGCCATGCCTTCGGTGCGCTTGAGGAATTCGTCCTCGCTCCAGGCAAACAGCTCGACCAGTTTCGCGCCATCCAGACTGTGCCGCGGCGCGAAATCCGCCTCGGTGGTGGTCTGCGCGAACTTGTTCCACGGGCAGACCAGCTGGCAGTCATCGCAGCCGAAGATGCGGTTGCGCATCGGCGCGCGCAGTTCTTCGGGGATGCTGCCCTTCAGCTCGATCGTCAGGTAGGAGATGCAGCGTTTGGCGTCGAGCTGGTAAGGCCCGATGATTGCCTGGGTCGGGCAGACCTCGATGCAGCGCGTGCAGCTGCCGCAATGCGCGCTGGCCGGTTCGTCCACCGGCAGCGGCAGGTCGGTGTACAGCTCGCCGAGGAAGAAATACGAGCCCGCACTGCGGTTGATCAGCACCGTGTGCTTGCCGATCCAGCCCATGCCCGCGTTGCGCGCCAGCGCCTTTTCCAGCACCGGCGCCGAATCCACGTAGGCGCGATAGCCGAAGTCGCCGACGACGCCGTGGATGCGTTCGGCCAGTTTCTGCAGGCGGCCGCGCATCAGCTTGTGGTAGTCGCGACCCAGCGCGTAGCGGGAAACATAACCGGCCTCGGCGTCATTCAGCACGCCCCAGGCGTTCGCGGTGCCGGGCGGGATGTAGTCCATGCGCACCGAGATGACCCGCTGGGTGCCCGGCTCCAGTTCGGCTGGCCGGGTGCGTTTGGTGCCGTGCCGCGCCATGTATTCCATCTCGCCGTGGTGGCCGTGATCGAGCCAGCTCAGCAGATGCTGTTCGTCGTCGGCCAGCTGGGTGCCGCTGATGCCGGTGTCGGCGAAACCCAGTTCGCGCGCCCAGCCCTTGATGTCGCGGGCGAGCGTGGCGTAGTCGGGTGTGCGGGCGTCGATGTCGGACATCCGGCTATTGTAGGTGCGCTGCATGCCTATAATTCGCGCATGCCCGTCCACCCGACCAGCCGCAACCTGCATACCGTCGACCAGTTGCGCGCGATCGAGCGCGCGGCGCTGTCGGCGCTGGGCATTTCCGGGCCCGAACTGATGCGGCGCGCGGCCAGCGCGGCGCTGAGCAGCCTGCGCCGGCACTGGCCGCAGGTGCAGCACGTCTGCATCCACTGCGGCCCCGGCAACAACGGCGGCGACGGCTTCCTGCTGGGCCTGCTGGCGCGCGAGGCCGGCCTGCAGGTCGACATGGTCGGGTTGACGGCCAGCTCGCATGGCGACGCAGCGGTGGCGCGCGCGGCATGGGAGTCCGCTGGCGGGCAGGTGCTGGTCTGGGACGAACAGGCCGTGCTTCCCGAAGCGGAACTGCACGTGGATGCGCTGTACGGCATCGGCCTCAATCGCGCGCCGGAAGCGGCTCCGGCACGCTTGATCGAGGCGATCAACCGCAGCGCTCGCCCGGTGCTGGCGCTGGATGTGCCCAGCGGGCTGGACACCGACCGCGGCAGCTGCGCCGCAGCGGCGATTCGCGCCGATGTCACGGTGACCTTCATCGCCGGCAAGCGCGGCCTGCATACCGGGCGCGCCGCCGATCACGTCGGCGTGCTCGAACTGGCCACCCTCGGCGTGCCGGAAAGCGTCTGCGCGGCGGTGCCGGCGGATGCCCGTCTGCTGTCCGCCGAGTCGCTGCCGCCGCGGGACCGTTACGCCAACAAGGGCAACTACGGCCATGTGCTGGTGATCGGCGGCGACCATGGCATGGCCGGTGCGGTGCACCTGGCTGGGGAGTCGGCGCTGCGCGCCGGTGCCGGGCTGGTCAGCGTGGCGACGCGGGCGGCCCATGTGTTCGCGCTGAACGCGGCGCGACCGGAACTGATGGCGCATGGTGTCGACGGTCCCCAGGCACTGGCCACGCAGCTCGACCGTGCCAGCGTGCTGGCGCTGGGCCCGGGGCTGGGCCAGGCGGCCTGGGGTCACGCCCTGTGGCTGACCGCGCTGGACGCGAACAGGCCGCTGGTGCTCGATGCCGATGGCCTGAACCTGCTGGCGCGCGAACCGCGTCGATTCACCGCGCCGACCGTGCTGACGCCGCATCCGGGCGAGGCCGGGCGCCTGCTGGGAATCACCACCGGCGAGGTCGAGCAGGATCGCTTCGCCGCGGCGCGCGAAATCGCGCGCCGCTACCACGCCGTCGTGGTGTTGAAGGGCGCCGGCAGTCTGGTCGCCGATCCGGATGGACGTCTGGACGTCTGTCCGTGGGGCAATCCGGGCATGGCCAGCGGCGGCATGGGCGACCTGCTCACCGGCATCGTGGCGGCACTGCTGGCGCAGGGCTGCAGTGCGTGGCAGGCGGCCGGGCTTGGCGCGGGCCTGCACGCCCGTGCCGGCGACCGGGCGGCGCGGCAGGGCGAGCGCGGCCTGCTAGCCGGTGACCTGCTGGCGCCGTTGCGGGCACTGGGCAATGGCATGACGGGCTACGAACGTGACCATGATTGAACCGGCGCAGGCGGTGTCGACCTGGATGCTTGCCGACGAGGCGGCCACCGCGGCACTGGGCGCGCGCCTGGCGGGTGCGCTGGACGGCGGGCTGGTGATCTACCTGCACGGCCCGCTCGGCGCCGGCAAGACCAGTTTCGCCCGCGCCCTGTTGACGACGCTGGGAGTCGGTGAACGGGTGAAGAGCCCCACCTACAGTCTCGTCGAAGGCTATGCGGCAGGCGGACGGCCCGCCTGGCACCTCGACCTGTACCGGATCGCCGATCCGGGCGAGCTGGAATGGCTGGGCCTGGACGCGCTGGCCGATCCCGACGCGGTGGTGCTGGTGGAATGGCCCGAACGCGGCAGCGGAGCTTTGCCCGCGGCGGATCTTGCCGTGACCCTGGACTACGCCGGGGCTGGCCGTCAGGCATCGCTGCGGGCCCATGGCGGGCGCGGCGCGAGGCTGCTCGACAGGATTGCCAAGTAATTCTTTTCGCTGGAAAAACCTGATTCGGTCGTTCAAGCCAAGGACTTGTGCTGGAAACACGAGTTGCATCCACTAGCTTGATCTCACCTGATAAATGCCCCGCAGGTTATGGATATTCAAGGGAAAGATCTTGCAATGCGCATCGCCCTGCGTTTCAATGCGGAGCATGAGGGCTTGCCTGAACAACCGGATCGGCTGGTGTGCCGTCGCGATCGCGGCGCTGCTGCCCGTGGGCGCGGCCGGTGCCGCGCAGTTGAAGGACGTCCGCGTCTGGGCCGGTCCGGCCTATACCCGGGTGGTGTTCGACGCGTCCGGCCCGCTGCAGTACAAGATCAGCCAAAAGAATGGCCAGGTGCTGATCGAACTGCCGGACAGCAACCCCGGCGGTGATTTCTCCGACCCGTCCGCACAGGGCCTGTTCCACGGCATGACGCATTCCCGCCTTGGCAGTGGCATGCAGCTGACCGCCAGGGTCGATCCGTCGAGCCGGCTGAAAAGCTTCCTGCTGAAACCGAAGGACGATGGCGACTATCGGCTGGTGCTGGATTTCTATCCGGCCGACAACGCCGCCGAGGTCGAGCGTGATGTCGCTGCCGACAGTGCCGCGCCGGCGCCGAAGGCTCCGGTGGCTGCCGCTGCGGTCGCGAAGCCGGCCCCCGTCGAGACCTACAGCAATCCCACGCACAGCCGCCGGGTTGCCGCCGAGCAGGCGGCAGCGATGCTCAACGGCCAGCGCCAGGTGGTGGTGGCGATCGACGCCGGTCATGGCGGCAAGGACCCCGGCTCGCACGGTCCGGGCGGCACGCTGGAAAAGAACGTCACCCTTGCGGTGGCGCGCGAGCTGGCCGCCGAGATCAATCGCCAGCCCGGCATGAAGGCCGTGCTGACGCGCGACAGCGACTTCTTCATTCCGCTGGCGCAGCGCTACAAGATCGCCCGCGAGCACAATGCCGACCTGTTCGTGTCGATCCACGCCGACGCGTTCACCAGCGGCGACGCCAAGGGGTCTTCGGTATGGGTGCTGTCGCCGCGCGGCAAGACCAGCGAGGCTGCGCGGTGGCTGGCCGATCGCGAGAACCGCGCCGACCTGATCGGTGGCACCTCGCTGGACGACAAGGACGACAGCCTGGCCAAGGTGCTGCTGGACATGCAGCAGGGCTGGGCGATACAGGCCAGCGACATGATCGCCGGCAACGTGCTCAAGGCGCTGGGGCGTCTGGGGCCGACCCATCGCGGCTATGTCGAGCGCGCGAATTTCGTGGTGCTGCGTTCGCCCGACGTGCCGTCGATCTTGGTCGAGACGGCCTTCATCAGCAATCCGACCGAAGAGCGCAAGCTGCGCGATCCGGGGCACCAGAAAAAGCTCGCCGAAGCGGTCATGGGCGGCGTGAAGAATTATTTTGAATCGACGCCGCCGCCGGGCACCTGGTTTGCTGCCGAGGCGGCGCGACGCAATGGCGTGCAGCTGGCGTCCAGCGCCAGTCAGTCGTCCGGCAAGGCGTCCGGGCGCGACGTGCACAAGGTCGGGCGCGGCGAAAGTCTCAGCAGCATCGCGCGCCAGTACGGCGTCAGCGTCGGCGCACTGAAGAACGCGAACCAGATCAGCAGCAATACGGTGCGTGCCGGCACCACGCTGACCATTCCCGCCGGCTGACTTTCCCCGCGGCATCGCGGTTGTTCGCTGTTAAAGTTGGCGGATGACCGTCATCCGCCTGCTTCCCCCCGAACTCATCAACCAGATCGCCGCCGGCGAAGTCATCGAGCGGCCCTCCTCGGTGGTCAAGGAACTGGTCGAGAACAGCCTCGACGCCGGCGCCACGCGCATCGAGGTGGACATCGAGGCCGGTGGTGCGCGACTGATCCGCGTGCGCGATGACGGCGGCGGCATCCGTGTCGACGAGCTGCCGCTGGCGGTGGCCTCGCACGCGACCAGCAAGATCGGCAGCTTCGACGACCTGGAGCATGTCGCCAGCATGGGTTTCCGGGGCGAGGCGCTGGCCTCGGTGTCGTCGGTGTCGCGCTTCGCGCTGACTTCGCGCGTGCGCGACCAGGACGCCGCATTTCGCATCGAGGTCGACGGCGGCAAGCTGCAGGCGGCGCGCCCGGCGCAGCATCCTTCCGGCACCAGCGTCGAAGTGCGCGACCTGTTCTACAACGTGCCGGCGCGACGGAAATTCATGCGCGCCGAACGCACCGAGTTCGCGCATGTCGACGACCTGCTGAAGTCGCTGGCGCTGGCCCGCGGCTCGGTGGAATTCCGGCTCAGCCACAACGGCAAGCCGGTGCGCATCTGGAAGGCCGCCCGCGATCAGCAGGCGCAATTGCAACGGGTGGCCGAGGTGCTTGGCGATGAATTTCCATCGCAAAGCCTGCGTATCGATCACGCAGCGGCGGGCCTGCACCTGTCCGGCTGGGTCGGCTTGCCGACCGCCTCGCGGGCGCAGGCCGACTCGCAGTATTTCTACGTCAACGGCCGGCTGGTGCGCGACCGCATCGTGGCCCATGCGGTGCGCCAGGCGTATGCCGACGTGCTGTTCCACGGCCGCCATGCGGTGTTCGTGCTGTACCTGGAGCTGGACCCGGCCGGCGTCGACGTGAACGTGCACCCGGCCAAGCACGAGGTGCGCTTCCGCGAGCAGCGGCTGGTGCATGACTTCCTGTTTCGCACCCTGCACGAGGCGCTGGCGCAGACGCGGGCGGGGCTGGGCACGCTGCCGGTGACGGAAGCTGTTTCGATGCCGGCCCAGGCCCATCCGGCGCCGATGGCCACCGCGTATCCGTCAGCGTGGCCCAGTGCATCCAGCCAGAGTCGGCTGGGTCTGGGCACGCGTGAGGAACCGCTGGCCGACTATGCCGCGTTGCTGGGCCCGTCTTCGTTCGCGCCGGTGGCTGCGGCGCCGCTGCCGGAGTCGGCCGAAGGCGAGGCGCCGCCGCTGGGTTTCGCCATCGCGCAGCTGAAAAGCATCTTCGTGCTGGCCGAGAACGCGCACGGGCTGGTGCTGGTCGACATGCACGCGGCGCACGAGCGGATCACCTACGAGAAGCTGAAATCCGGCCGCGTCGGCAGCAACCTGCGCTCGCAGATGCTGCTGGTGCCGTTGAGCCTGGCGGTGAGTGCCAGGGAGGCCGCCGCCGCCGAGGAACACGCCGAGGCGCTGGCCGACTGGGGCCTGGAACTTTCGCGCAGCGGTCCGGCTACGATCGTGGTGCGGCGCATCCCGGCGTTGCTGGAAGGCGCCGACGTGGCCCAGCTCAGCCGTGACGTGTTGTCCGAACTGGCCCAGCACGGCAGCTCGCGCCGACTGCAGGAGCTGGAGAACGAACTGCTGTCCACCATGGCCTGCCACGGCTCGGTACGCGCCGGTCGGCGCCTGACCCTTCCCGAGATGAATGCGCTGCTGCGCGAGATGGAGGCGACCGAGCGCTCCGGACAATGCAATCATGGGCGCCCGACCTGGGTGCAACTGAGCCTGCCCGAGCTGGACCGGTTGTTCATGCGCGGTCGCTGACGCGCCGTCGAGAAACGTTTCACTGGAGAAACCGATGCTCCGTAACAGCCTTTTTGTTGCCGCCGCCATTCTGGGAGTCGCTACCGTGCACGCCACCGACATCGATAACTACACGCAGGGTATCCAGCAGTGGCATGCCGGCCGTGTGGAACGGCTTACCGCCGCGGACGGCTGGCTCAGCCTGATCGGGCTGGAGTGGCTGCAGCCGGGCGCCAACCGGGTCGGCAGCGCCGCCGACAACGACATCGTGCTGACCGCCGGGCCGGCCCATCTCGGCGTGGTCACGCTGGCGGCCGACGGCAGCATGCGGATCGTGCTGGACCAGGACAGCCATGCCACCATCGACGGCAAGGCCGTCAGCGAAGCCGTGCTGGTGGATGATGCGCACGCCACCGCGGATGCGGCGCCGACGAAGGTGGCGTTCGGCACGGCGAGCTTCTACGTGATCGATCGCGACGGCCGCAAGGGCCTGCGGGTGAAGGACAGCGAAGCGCCCTCGCGCAAGCATTTCCTCGGCATCGACTCGTTCCCGATCGATCCGTCCTGGCGGATCGAGGCGAACTGGGTGCCGGCGCAGCCGGGCGAGACGCTGGAGATGGGCTCGGTGATCGGCACCATCGACAAGTACCCGATACCGGGCAAGCTGGAGTTCACCCGCGACGGCAAGCATTTCGAGTTGCTGCCGGTGATCGAGGAGCCGGGCGACGCGCAATACTTCATCGTGTTCGCCGACCACACCAGCGGCAAGGAAACCTACGGCGCGGCGCGCTTCCTGTACATCGACCCGCCGAAGGACGGCAAGGTCGTGCTGGACTTCAACAAGGCCTACAACCCGCCGTGCGCGTTCACCGGTTTCGCCACCTGTCCGCTGGCGCCGCCGGAGAACCGGCTGGATCTGCGCGTGACCGCGGGGGAGAAGAATTATCGTGGCTCGCATCACTGAAAGGAGCGCGCTGGTCGCGCTGGGCTCGCTGCTGGCAATCTCCGCACCGGCGGCCACGCCGGCTGATTACGTCGCCTCGGTGCAACGCGCGCGCAGCGAGCGCGTCGAGCAACTCAGGCAGATGGACGGTTATCTGGCGTTGACTGCGTCAGGTTGGCTGGAGCCCGGATCGAACAGCGTGGGCAGTGCGCCGGACAACCACTTCCCCGTCTCCGGTGCCCCTGCGCACCTGGGCGTGCTGGAGCTTGCGACGGACGGGCAGGTCAGGCTGCATCTGGCGGATACCCGCGGCATCACCGTCGACGGCGCACCGGCGGCGATCGACAACGTCTTGCGCACGCAAGGTTCCGACGGCAAGCAGCGGCCGACCCGGGTGGGTTTCGGCAGCAGCTATCTGTACGTGATCGAGAACGGCGCGCAGCGCGGCTTGCGGGTGAAGGACAACGACGCACCGCTGCGCACGCACTTCCCGGGCTTCGACTATTTTCCGATCGATCCGTCCTGGCGGATCGAGGCGGACTGGGTGCCGTTCAAGCCGTCGCACACGTTGAAGATGGCCTACGTCACCGGCACCGTGAGCGATACGCCGATCGCCGGCAAGGCGGTATTCCGGCGTGACGGCCGCAGCTACGAGCTGCTGCCGATCGAAGAGGATGGCCGGCTGTTCTTCGTCTTCAGCGACCGCACGGCGGGGAAGCTGACCTATGGCGGCGCCCGCTTCCTGTACGCGGCCGCGCCGAAGAACGGCAAGCTCGTGCTGGATTTCAACCTGGCCGAGAACCCGCCGTGCGCGATCACGCCGCACGTGGTCTGCCCGCTGGCGCCGCCGGAAAATCGTCTGAAGCTGGCGGTGACCGCGGGCGAGAAGAAATTCGACGAAGACGAAAAGTAGGGCAGGCAGCGCCTGCCCTGCGTGCAGGGCCTCAGCGCCCCTTGAACTCCGCCTTGCGCTTTTCCAGGAACGCACCGGTGCCTTCGCGCATGTCCTCGGTGGAAAACGCCAGCGCGAAACCCTGGGTTTCGAATTCCAGGCCCTGGTCGATGGCGGTTTCGCCACCTTGCAGCACCGCGTCGAGGATGCCGGCCGCGGCCAACGGCGCGGCAGCAGCCAGCTGATCGGCCAGCGCGTCGACCGCCTCGTCCAGCGCCTCGGGCGCGACCACGCGGGTGACGATGCCCAGCTCGAACGCGCGCTGCGCGTTGATCACCGCGCCGGTCAGGCACAGTTCCAGCGCGGCGCCGCGGCCGGCCAGGCGCAGCAGGCGCTGGGTGCCGCCGAAGCCGGGGATCAGGCCGAGGTTGATTTCCGGCTGGCCGAATTTCGCCTTCTCGCTGGCCACGCGCAGGTGGCAGGCCATCGCCAGCTCCATGCCGCCGCCCAGTGCGAAACCCTGGATGCGGGCGATGACCGGCTTGCCCAGCCGCTCGATCGAGCTCATCAGGCGCTGGCCGGTGCGCGAGAAGCCCTGGGCCTGCACCGGCGTATAGCCGTTCATCTCGGCGATGTCGGCGCCGGCGACGAAGGCCTTCTCGCCCGCGCCGGTCAGCACCACGACGCGCACGGCGTCGTCCTGGCCGGCCTGCGCGAAGGCGAGGGTCAGTTCGTTCAAGGTGTCGCGGTTCAGTGCGTTGAGCTTGTCCGGACGGTTGACGACGATGGTGCGCACGGCACCGCGGTTGCCGATTTCGAGATTGCGATAGGCCATGGCTGGCTCCTGACAGTGGCAAGCCGCCGATGGTAGCAGCGGGAACCTTTGCCGCCGCCGGGTTTCTCAAGCCACGTGCGCGATCCGCTGCACGGGATGCGCGAACCGCTTAGGATGTTTGCTCGGGATCAAGGCTCGCGTCGGCGAGAGGAAGGATCGGTGGAACAAGGCATCACACATCTGCGTTGCGCCGCGTTCGGCCTGCTGCTGGTTGCCGGCGCGGCCTGCGCCCAGAGCGCTGCTCCGGCACCGGCGCGAACGGACAAGGCCAGCCTGTCGTACGCGATCGGTTACCAGATCGGCAGCCAGTTCGCCGACGGCAAACCCGATGTGGAGATCCCGGTGCTGGTGAAGGCGATCGAGGATGCCTACGCCAGGCGACGGCCCGGCGTGTCGATGCAGGAGATGCACCAGCAGCTGCAGCGCCTCGACCAGCAGATGCACGCCGAGGCGCTGAGCGAATTCAAGCGGATCGCCGCGGCGAATGCACGCAAGAGCGCCGCCTACCTGGCCAGCAACCGGCAGCAGCCCGGCGTGGTGCAGTTGCCGTCGGGCATCCAGTACCGGGTGTTGAGCAAGGGCGACGGCAAGGTCAGTCCCACCGTGACCAGCCTGGTCACGGTGAACTATCGCGGCATGCTGATCGATGGCACCGAGTTCGACAGCACCTGGGCGCATGGTGCGCCGGTCAGCTTCAGCGTCGACAAGGTGATCCCCGGCTGGCAGGACGTGATTCCGCGCATGCATACGGGTGATCGCTGGAAGGTGGTGATTCCGCCGCGGCTGGCCTATGGCGAGGCGGGCGCCCTGCCACGCATCGGTCCGAACGAGGCACTCGTTTTCGAGATCGAGCTGCTGGCGATCAAGTCCGACCCGGCCCGGCCGTGACCCTTGCGGTGATAACATCCCGGGGTCATGTCGAACGATCCCGCCCGCGCTGAAGACGCCTCCCACGATGCCCCGCTGACGCCCTGCATCGGCACCTGCCGGCTGGACCCGCGCGGCTATTGCATCGGTTGCCAGCGCAGCGGCGAAGAGATCGGCCGCTGGCGCATGATGAGCCAGGCCGAACGCCGGTACGTGATGCAGCAGGTCCTGCCATTGCGCCGGCAACCATGATCGACGACCGCATCGATGGCCTGATCGACGCCTTGCTGCCGTTGTCGTCGCCACCGACCGGCCCGGGCTGGAACCATGCGGACATGGCGCAACTGCTTGGCACCACCGAGCGTCGGCCGGCGGCCGTGCTGGTGGGCTTTCGCGAAGGCGTGCAGCCGCGGCTGGTGCTCACCGTGCGCAACGACAACCTGCAGGCGCATGCCGGTCAGGTGGCCTTTCCCGGTGGCGGCACGGATCCCGCCGACGACGACGCACTGGCCACCGCGCTGCGCGAGAGCGAGGAGGAGATCGGGCTGGATCGCCAGCTGGTGAAGCCGCTGGGCTACCTCGACCGCTTCGAGACCATCAGCGGCTTCTGCATCACCCCGGTGGTGGCCAGCATCGACGTCAGTGCGCAGTTGTATCCGGCGCCGGATGAAGTTTCCGAAGTCTTCGAAGTGCCGCTGGCGTTCCTGCTGGAGCCAGCCAACCTGCGCCGCTACACGATGGAGTTCCGCGGCCAGACCCGGCCGATGGTGGAATTCGTCCACGGCGGCCATCGCATCTGGGGCGCCACCGCCTCGATGCTCTACAACCTGCTGCAGAGGATGGGACGGACATGACGCTGAAGACCACCCTGATCGATGTCGATGCACTGGCGGCGCTGCCGTCCGACGAGGTGCTGATCGTCGACTGCCGCGTCGACCTGGCCGACCGCATGCAAGGCGAGCGCACCTACCTGGCCGGCCACATTCCCGGCGCGGTGTTCGCCGACCTGGAACGCGATCTTTCCGACATGTCGCGCGTGCCTGAGGGACTGGGCCGGCATCCGCTGCCGTCGACGTCGGCCTTCAATGCCGTGCTCGGTCGCTGGGGCTGGAAGCCGGACCTGCAGGTGGTGAGCTACGACACCGGGCCGGGGGCGCTGGCAGCGGCGCGTCTGTGGTGGCTGCTGCGGCTGGCCGGCGTGCACAACGTGGCGGTGCTCGATGGCGGCATCGCCGCATGGCAGGCGGCTGGCCTGCCGCTGGAAACGGACGTCCGTCCGCGCACGTCCACCGAGGTGACGCTGGCCCGGGATGCGGGCCAGGTGATCGTCGACCACGCGGCCCTGCATGCCGCGCCGGCGCCGCTGCTGATCGACGCCCGCGCCGGCGCACGTTATCGCGGCGAGGTCGAGCCGCTGGATCGCGCCGCCGGTCACGTGCCCGGTGCCCGCAATCGCCCGTACGTCGACAACCTGCAGGCCGACGGCCGTTTCAAGCCGCCGGCGCAGCTGCGCCAGGAATTCGCCGCCGTACTGGGCGATGCCGCGCCCGGGCAGGTCGTGCACATGTGCGGCTCCGGCGTCACCGCCTGCTACAACCTGCTGGCGATGGAACACGCCGGCCTGCACGGCTCGCGGCTGTACGCGCCGTCATGGAGCGGCTGGGTCAGCGACCCGTCGCGGCCGGTGGCCAAGGGCGAGGAGTGAGTGAAGAGGAGTGAGAAGCGAGATAGAGCTATCGACTCCCACCTTCTCTTCTCACTCCTCGCCACTCACTTCTCGCTCTTGCTCTTCAGTTTCGCCACCAGCGCCTGCAGCACTGCCTGCGTTTCCGGATGGAAGAACGCGTCGACGAATTCATCCAGCGGCAGCGCGTCGACGTCGGCATAGACGCCAGCCAGGTCGGCACGAGCCAGCCGGCGGGTGGTCAGCATGGCGTTGGACGGCAGCGCCAGCAGCTCGCCCAGCCAGTGCAGGGCGCGGGTGGTGACCTGGTCCACGCCGGTCAGTTCGTCGACGAAGCCGCAGGCCAGTGCCGCGTCCGACTCGATCATCGCGCCCGCTACCAGCAGGCGTTCGGCACGGTAAGTGCCAACGACGCGGCGCAATGCCAGCTGGATGGATTCGGGCACGATCAGGCCCACCTGCACTTCGTTGAGGCCGATCCGGAACGGGCCCGAAGCCATCACGCGGTAGTCGCAGAACAGCGCCAGCACGGCGCCACCGGCAGGGCTGTGGCCGGTGATTGCGGCGACCATCGGTACCGGGCAGCGCGCCAGCGTGGCGCACAGCGCGAAGAACTCGCGCCAGTACTCGCGCACGCCGGCCCGGTCGCAGGCGAGCAGGGCGGGCACGTCGACACCGGCGGAGAACAGTCCCTGGGCGCCGGACAGCACGATGCCGCGCACGTTGTCGCGTACTGCCTCATCGATGGCGGCGTGCAGCGCCCGCACCAGCTCCAGGTTCAGCGCGTTGACCGGCGGCCGGGCCAGCTGGATCTCGCGGATCGCGTCGTGATTGATCAGGTTGAGCATGGTTGACTCCGTTCAATGATTATTGCGGCTGTTCGTCGGCGGTCCAGCTGTAGCGCACCGCGTAATCGAGCACGGCCTTGCCGTGGGCGGGCACCTCGATGCGGAACTCCAGCGTGTCCGGATTCTGCTGGCTGGGCTTGCTGCTGGACGATACCAGTACCCACTGGCGCCAGCGGCCGGGATGCTCGCGGACCGTCACGGTGCGCGCGCTCTCGCCGGCATTGCTCAAGTTGATGCGGAACGCTTCGTCCATCGTGCGGGCGGCCTTGTCGATGCTGAAGCTGGTGCGCTCGCGCTCGGCGCGCAGGTCGAACGCGGTGCCCAGGGTGATGGTGGCGTCGCTGCCCTTGGGCGTGTCCTCGATGCGGCCTTCGCCGATGAACTGGGGCGTGCCGTTGCGGTCGGCCGTGAGTACGCGCAGGTAGCCGGCCGGCAGGCTGTCGAAGGCTTTCAGCTGCAGTGTGCTGACGATGGTGTTGCCGCCGCCCTGGTTGAAGTCGCGGTTCACGATCGGCTGCTGCGGCTGGAAGCTGCCGCCGTTCTCGTACAACGCGGTGCGTGTGCAATCCATCGCGCGGCTGGCATACAGCGGCACCTGGCTGACGCTGCCATCCGGCAGCTCGATCGCGCCGGGCAGGGTATAGCTGCGATAGTCGCCGATGCTGTCCTGTTGCGGCATGGCGTCGGCCTTTGCGTTGAATCCGCGTGCCATCGCCATCATCGGTTGCGGGGCCGACGGCTTGGCCATGTTCGGCTCGCCGGCGATCAGGGTGAGTTTCGCATCGTGCCAGTCGCGCCCGCTGCGGTTGGCGATGCTGGCGCGCGCTTCGAACTGCATGCGGCAGGTGGCGCCCGGCTGCAGCGTCGCCACGTAGGCAGCGCGCCAGCCCAGGCCCGAGGTGGGATAGCTGAGCACGGCGCGGGACGTGCCGGCACGTGCGGCGTCCACGCGCAGGCTCAGGCTGGAGCCGAGCGGGAACTTGCCGTCGGTGCTGCGCACCGAGGCGTAGTTGCGCACCAGCGTGGTGCCGGTAACGCCGCGTATCAGCAGGCCGTCACCCGCGCGCAGCAGGGTGCCGTTGGCCAGCGGCAGGCCGCCGGCGCCGAGCACTTCCACCGCATGACCGACCAGTCCGGTCAATGCCGCATTCGCGCCTTGCGCCAACAGCAGGCGCTGCGAAACCACCTTCGCATTGCCTTCGGGAAAGCCCAGCGCCAGCGCCTCGGCGTCGAGCGAATTCGGCAGGTCGCCGATCACCACGTCGTGCGTGCCCGCGGCGAGATCCAGCGTGCGCTGTTCGCGCACCACGGCATAGCCGTCGTTGACATTGCCGCCATCGTTGCCGGCATACAGCGCAGCGCTGTCGCTGCGATACAGGGTGAGTTCGGTGGCGTCGGCGGCATGCGCCGCGGATGTGCCGGCAAGGGCGGCGATGCAGGCGAAGGCGAGGACGGTGCGATGTGGCGTCGTCATGGGGGCGCATTCCATCGTGGGGAGTGGATTGCCATCATAACGAGGGCGGGCGCATGCCGCGTGCCGACTGCGTCGCTGTGTGCGGTGGACGCCTGACTTGCACCTGTTCCCGTGCTGGTCAGGATTGTCCAAGCGTCGGCGCCGGGGATTCACTATCGTGGCGTGCGTATTCCGCATGGAGACCCACCATGTCCGCTACTTCGACGATCGATATCGCCGCCGCCCGGCGGCCGGACGATATCGCGATCGTGCGCGAACTGTTCCTCGAATACGTGGACAGCCTCGGCATCGACCTTTCCTTCCAGGACGTGGCCGCGGAGCTGGCACAGCTGCCCGGCAAGTACGCGCCGCCCCGGGGCGCGATCCTGATCGCGCGCGATGGTGCAGGATCGGTGCAGGGGTGCGTGGCGCTGCGCCCCTGGTCGGAGCCGGGCACATGCGAGATCAAGCGCCTCTATGTTCGACCCGCGGCGCGCGGGCAGGCGCTGGGGCGACGACTGGCCGAAGCGGTGATCGCCTCGGCGGCCCGGGCCGGCTACGTGCGCGTGCTGCTGGACACGCTGGCCTCGATGAAGGCGGCGCGGCAGCTGTATGTCGCGCTGGGCTTTCGCCCGGTCCCGCCGTACTACGACAACCCAGTGCCGGACACACTGTACATGGCGCTTGAGCTCGAGCCGGGGACGCCCTGAGCTATACCGCTGCCCAGCCCGCCTGGAAGGCGGCGGGAGTCATGCCGAACGTCTTGACGAATTCGCGGTTGAGATGGGCCTGGTCGTAGAAGCCCGCTTCGAGCGCCGCGTCGATGATCAAGGCGCGATCGCGCAACAAGGCCTTGGCCTTGTGCAGGGCCAGCATGACGTGGAAGTTGTGCAGGCTGCTGCCGGTCTCGCGGCGGAACGTGCGGGCCAGGTGGCCGGCGGAAACCGCGCAGGCTTGCGCGATCGCTTCCACGTCGGTGTGCAACGAGGGACGCTCGCCCAGCAACGCCCTGGCCTGCACGCCCAACGCATCGCGGGGACCGCCAGCCGGGACATTCTTCGTGGCTGGCGGCACGAAACGCGAGATGAACGCCCAGCCGCTGCCGTCCACCGGCTCGAAGCGGTGGATCACGCCCCCCGGCACCACGACGCTGTCGCCAGCGGCAACCTCGCGGCAGGTCGTGGGAAGGCGCAGCCGCGCCCGGCCTGCCAGCACCTCGACGATTTCGTCGCCGGCGTGGAAGTGCGGCCGGAAGCGCCAGTCATGGCGCGCGCCTGCAATCGTCTCGACCCAGCCGGACCCGCCCGGGCGGACCGTGAATGAGGTGCGGGCGACCGGGATGCGCATGGTCGGCTAGATGGCGGCGCCGCGGATCGCCTCGGGCAGCGGCACGGGCTTGCCGCTGGCCGGGTCCATCCACACCATCACCACGTGACCGTCGCAGTACAGCCGGTCGGGCTGGTCGGCGTCGACCACCCGGTGCGCGATGGTCATCGAGCTGTTGCCCATGCGCTCGCAGAACAACTGCACCTGCAGTTGCGCAGGCCAGGCGATGGGGCGACGGTAGTTGATCTGGCTGGCGGCCATCACCGGCATCGCGTGCTCGTCGAACCAGGGGCCGGGCACGTGGCTCAGCCACTGCAGCCGCGCCTCTTCCAGGTAGGTGAGGTAGCTGGAATTGTTGACGTGGTTGAACGCGTCGAGGTCGCGCCAGCGCACGCCGAGCGAGGCGACGAACAGGGGGACGTCGGACGCCCCGGTTCCGTTTTCGGCAATGCCGGGCGAAGGATTGCTCATGCAGGCTTCTTCTTTTTTCCGCTGCCGCGCATCGGCTTGTACTTGTCGGCCGAGGCGATGTGCTTGGTGGCGGCCTTGATGCGCTTGGCGGTGCCCGGCTTTTTCGGTTTGGCCGGTTTCAGGTGCGGCGCGAGGAAATGGCCGGTGTGCGATGCGGGTGTGGCCGCCACGGTTTCCGGCGTGCCGGCGACCAGGATGCGGCCGCCGCCCGCGCCACCTTCGGGGCCCAGGTCGACGACCCAGTCGGCGGTCTTGATCACGTCGAGGTTGTGTTCGATCACCACCACGGTGTTGCCCTGGTCGACCAGCTGGTGCAGCACGTCGAGCAACTGCTCGATGTCGTGGAAGTGCAGGCCGGTGGTGGGTTCGTCCAGAATGTAGAGCGTGCGGCCGGTGTCGCGCTTGGAGAGTTCCTTGGACAGCTTCACGCGTTGCGCCTCGCCACCCGACAGCGTGGTCGCGCTCTGGCCGAGCTTGATGTAGTCGAGGCCCACGGCGCGCAGCGTGTCGAGCTTGCGCGCGATGGTCGGCACGTTCTCGAACAGCTTCAGCGCATCCTCCACCGTCATGTCGAGCACGTCGGCAATGGTGTGGCCCTTGTACAGGATCTCCAGCGTCTCGCGGTTGTAGCGCTTGCCGTGGCAGACGTCGCAGGGCACGTAGACGTCGGGCAGGAAGTGCATCTCCACCTTGATCATGCCGTCGCCTTCGCACGCCTCGCAGCGGCCGCCGCGCACGTTGAAGCTGAAGCGGCCCGGCGTGTAGCCGCGCGAGCGCGCCTCCGGCACCTGCGAGAACATGTCGCGCAGCGGGGTGAACAGGCCGGTGTAGGTGGCCGGGTTGGAGCGTGGCGTGCGGCCGATCGGCGACTGGTCGATGTCGACCACCTTGTCGAACAAGTCCATGCCCGTGACGGACTTGTGCGGCGCCGCCTGCGTGCCGGCGCCGTTCAATTCGGCGGCGGCGAGGCGGAACAGCGTGTCGTTGACCAGGGTCGACTTGCCCGATCCGGAGACGCCGGTGACGCAGGTGAACAGGCCGGCCGGGATCGCCAGGTCGACGTTCTTGAGGTTGTTGCCGCTGGCGCCTTTCAGGTGCAGCCACGACTCGTCGTCGATCGGCTGGCGGCGTTCCTTGGGTACCTCGATCGCGCGCGCGCCGGAGAGGAACTGGCCGGTGACCGAGCGTGGTGAGTCCAGCATGTCCTGCACGCTGCCCTGCGCCACGATCTCGCCGCCGTGCACGCCGGCGCCGGGGCCGATGTCGAGCACGTGGTCGGCCATGCGGATCGCGTCCTCGTCGTGCTCCACCACGATCACCGTGTTGCCGAGGTCGCGCAGGCGGGTCAGCGTGCCGAGCAGGCGCTCGTTGTCGCGCTGGTGCAGGCCGATCGAGGGTTCGTCCAGCACGTACATCACGCCGACCAGGCCGGCGCCGATCTGCGAGGCGAGCCGGATGCGCTGTGCTTCACCGCCGGACAGCGAGTCGGCCTGGCGATCCAGCGTGAGGTAGTTGAGGCCGACGTCGTTGAGGAAGGTCAGCCGCTCGCGGATTTCCTTGACGATCTTCACCGCGATCTCACCACGCCAGCCGGTGAGCTTCAGTTCTTCGAAGAACTGAAGCGCGTCGTCGATCGAACGATGGGTCAACGATGGCAGCGCATGGTCGGCGACGAACACGTTGCGCGCCGAGCGGTTGAGTCGCTGGCCTTCGCAGACCGGGCAGGGCTGGTCGCTGATGTACTTCGCCAGCTCCTCGCGCACGGCGGCGGATTCGGTTTCCTTGTAGCGTCGTTCCAGGTTGGGCAGGATGCCCTCGAACGGGTGTTCGCGGGTGACCTTGCCGCCGCGTTCGGTGATGTAGCGGAACGCGATGCGTTCCTTGCCGCTGCCGTACAGGATGGCCTTCTGGACGTCCGCCGGCAGCTTCTGCCACGGCGCGTCCACGTCGAAGCAGTAGTGCGCCGCCAGCGACAGGATCAGCTGGAAATAGTGCGCGTTGCGTCGATCCCAGCCGCGCACCGCGCCGCTGGACAGCGCCAGCTCGGGGTGGCCGACCACGCGCCCGGCGTCGAACACCTGGGTCACGCCGAGGCCGTCGCAGGATGGGCAGGCGCCCACCGGCGAATTGAACGAGAACAGTCGCGGCTCCAGCTCGGGCAGCGAGTAGTCGCAGACCGGGCAGGAGTAGCGCGAGGACAGCAACTGTTCCGGTGCGTCGGCCGTGTCCATGTTCGCCAGGATCACCAGCCCGTCGCCCAGCCGCAGCGCGGTCTCGAACGATTCGGCCAGGCGCTGCTTGATGTCGTCGCGCGGGCGGAAGCGGTCGACCACCACTTCGATGGTGTGTTTCTGGCGCAAGGTAAGCGGCGGCACGGCGTCGAGGTCGTACACCGCGCCGTCGACGCGGGCACGCACGAAGCCCTGCGCGCGCAACTGCTCGAACACCTGCACGTGCTCGCCCTTGCGCTCGCGGATCACCGGCGCCAGCAGCATGTAGCGCGTCTCCGCATCGAGCGCCAGGGTGGCGTCGACCATCTGGCTCACCGTCTGCGCTTCCAGCGGGATGCCGTGGTCGGGGCAGCGCGGCGTGCCGACGCGGGCGTACAGCAGGCGCAGGTAGTCGTACACCTCGGTGATCGTGCCCACGGTGGAGCGCGGGTTGTGCGAGGTGGATTTCTGCTCGATCGAGATCGCCGGCGACAGGCCTTCGATGTGGTCGACGTCGGGCTTCTCCATCATCGACAGGAACTGTCGCGCATACGCGGAAAGCGATTCCACGTAGCGGCGCTGGCCTTCGGCGTAGATGGTGTCGAAGGCCAGCGAGGATTTGCCCGAACCGGACAGGCCGGTAATCACGATCAGCTGATCGCGGGGCAGGTCGAGGTCGATGTTCTTGAGGTTGTGCGTGCGCGCACCGCGGATGCGTATGGTGTCCATGGACGCCGGATATGGGGGGGAACCATTACTATACCAAGGAGTTTTGATGGTTCAGTGTCGACGGCGTCAGGTGGCGGTCGAATTTGGCTCACCGTTCCGGCTGTGGCTAAATGCCGGTTTCACCCGTACGGAGGCGAGTCATGAAGAAATGGGCGGGAACCGCTGCTGCTGCAGCGCTGGCGCTGGGCGCCGCCGGACAGGCCGTTGCCGCGCAGCCGAGCGAAAAGCAGGTGCGCGAACTGTTCGAGGTGATGCACATGGATCGCATGTTCGGGCAGATGAACACGCAGATGGTCACGGTGATGGGTCAGGCCGTGCCTTGCGTTCCGGCGTCCTACTGGCAGGGTTTCATCGACGCCAGCGGCACCCGGCAATTGCTGGGTCAGATGGTGCCGATCTACCAGCGCCATTTCACTGCCCAGGATGTCGCCGGCTTGCTGAAGTTCTACCGCTCCCCGCTGGGCCAGAAGGTCATCACGCAGATGCCGGTAACGATGGCCGAGGGCATGAAGGTGGGCCAGGCCTGGGGGCGCGAGCGCGGCCAGACGATGATCAGGCAGCTGCAGCAGAAGGGTACGCTGGACGCCAATGGCCAGTGTCCGGCCAGTCCCGCGGCGGCGAAGCCGGCCGTTCCAGCGCCCGGGCCGGGCCACTGAACGGCTCGCCGCGGGGGCGCGGCAAGGCCGTTCGGGTCCGGCGTGGTCAGTAATTGACCAGCGCGGGGTCACGTCGCTATAATCCGCGGTTCGCCAGACCTGTAAAGGGTCATGGCGATACCCAAGAGAATAACGACAGAAGGGCATTCCCATGAGTTATGCAGTCATCAAGACCGGTGGCAAGCAGTACCGCGTCATGCAGGGCGACGTCCTGCGCGTGGAGCTGTTGACCGCCGAAGAAGGCGCCACCATCAGTTTCGACCAGGTATTGATGGTCGGTACCGGTGAGTCGGTCGTCGTTGGCGCGCCGGTTGTAGAGGGCGCCACCGTCAGCGCCACCGTGCGCAAGCACGGTCGTGCCGACAAGATCCGCATCATCAAATTCCGCCGCCGCAAGCATTACAAGCGTCAGCAGGGTCACCGTCAGCATTTCACCGAAATCGAGATCACGGGCATCAACGCCTGAGCAACTGGAGCATTGAGTCATGGCACATAAAAAAGGCGTAGGTTCCAGCCGCAACGGTCGCGATTCGAACCCGAAATACCTCGGCGTCAAGATCTACGGTGGCCAGGCCATCGAAGCCGGCAACATCATCGTGCGTCAGCGCGGCACCCAGTTCCATCCGGGTGTGGGCGTGGGTCTGGGTCGTGACCACACCCTGTTCGCGCTGATCGACGGCACCGTCAAGTTCGCCATCCGTGGCGACAAGAACCGCCGTTTCGTCGACGTCGTCCAGGCGTAAGCCTGTCGCGATGCGATAGCGAAGGCCCCGCCTCGGCGGGGCTTTTCGTTTGCGGCAGGGAATCGGGAATGGGGAATCGGGAATGGTAAAAGCGGGGTTTCCGCAAGTCCCGTACCCTATCCTGATTGCGCGCTCTTCCCATTCCCGATTCTCCATTCCCTATTCCCGGCTCCCCCATGAAATTCGTCGACGAAGCACACATCAAGGTTATGGCCGGTGACGGCGGCAATGGCTGCATCAGCTTTCGCCGCGAGAAGTTCATCCCGTTCGGCGGCCCCGACGGCGGCGACGGCGGCTTCGGCGGCTCGATCTGGCTGGTGGCCGACGAAGGCCTGAACACGCTGATCGACTTCCGCCACCAGCGCAGCTTCAAGGCGAAGCGCGGCGAGAACGGCATGGGCAGCCAGATGTATGGCAAGGGCGGCGAGGACACCACGATCCGCGTGCCGGTCGGCACCATGATCACCAATGTCGACACCGACGAGGTGATCGGCGACCTGACCAGCCACGGCCAGCGCATGCTGGTGGCCCAGGGCGGCAAGGGCGGACTGGGCAATATCCATTTCAAGACCTCGGTGAACCGGGCGCCGCGCAAGGCCACGCCGGGCACGCCGGGCGACGTGCGCGAGCTGAAGCTGGAGCTGCGCCTGCTGGCGGATGTCGGCCTGCTCGGTTTCCCAAATGCCGGCAAGTCGACCTTCATCCGCGCGGTGTCGGCGGCGACGCCGCGGGTGGCGGATTATCCGTTCACCACCCTGCATCCGAACCTGGGCGTGGTCAGCCTGGGCACCGACCAGAGCTTCGTGATCGCGGACATCCCCGGCCTGATCGAGGGCGCCTCCGAAGGTGCCGGACTGGGCATCCAGTTCCTGCGTCATGTGTCGCGCACCAGCCTGTTGCTGCACATTGTCGACATCGCGCCGATCGACGGCTCCGATGTGGCCGGCCAGGTGCGGGCGATCGAACAGGAGCTGGAGAAGTTCAATCCCGAACTGCTGGAGCGTCCGCGCTGGCTGGTACTGAACAAGGCCGATCTGCTGGCCGAGGACGAACGCCAGGCAGCGGCGGAGCAGGTGGTCGCCGAGCTGGGCTGGACCGCGCCGTGGTTCTTGGTCTCCGCGGCCACCCGCGACAACACCATGCCGGTCTGCCAGCACGTGCAGCGTTTCTTCGAGTCCCAGCGCGAGGAAAACCGGGAGCGTACCGACATGCTGCCCAACGACGTGCGCCTGCGCGGGGAACCGCCGCAGGACTGAACCGCGTCGGCTCGCTGCCCTCCATTCCAACCGGGCTCCTGATCCAGATCAGGGGCCCGCTTGCGTTCTGCTGCCAGAATGACGCCCGTCGCCCGCAGCGATGCCAGCCCCGTGCCTTGCCGGACGGCGGGCTTGAATGCGGGCTTTCTTGTCGCCATGGTTGATAATGATTATCAATCAACTTGATGAGGCATGACCAAGCCATGAAAATCCTGATGTCCGCCTTGCTCGCCTTGATGCTGCCACTGCTGGCCAGCGCGACCGACGTGCCCGGCTACACGCTGACCCTGAAAGACCACCGCTATCAGCCCGCGGAGTTGCATATCCCTGCCAATACCCGGGTGAAGGTGGAACTGGTCAACCAGGACCCGTCACCGGAGGAATTCGAGAGCGATGATTTTCCGGCGGAGAAGATCGTGATGCCGAACAGCCGCATCAGCATCTTCATCGGTCCGTTCAAGCCGGGTCGTTACCGCTTCTACGGCGACTTCCACCAACCCACGGCCCAGGGCACGCTGGTGGTGGAGTAGCGCCATGTGGGCCATCGCCTTGCTGGTATTTCGCGAAGTGCTGGAAGCGGCGCTGATCGTCACCGTGGTCGCCGCCGCCACCCGCGGCGTGCCGCGGCGCGGCTGGTTTGTCGGCGGCGGCATCGCGCTCGGCGTGCTGGGCGCGGTGCTGGTGGCGTTGTCGGCCAACCTGCTGGCCGATGCCTTCAGCGGCGCGGGCCAGGAGTTGTTCAACGCGGCCATCCTGATCGCCGCCGTGCTGATGATCGGCTGGCACGTGTTGTGGATGTCCAGCCATGGGCGGGAATTGAGCCGGCAGATGCAGGCACTGGGCACGGCCGTGCACAGCGGCGCGAGTTCGCTTGGCCTGCTGTTGCTGGTGGTGTCCCTGGCGGTGCTGCGTGAAGGTTCGGAAGTGGTGCTGTTCCTGTACGGCATGCGCGCCGGCGGTGCGGATCACCTGTGGGCCGGGCTGACGCTTGGCGTGCTGGCCGGGGCGGCCGTGGGTTTCGGCCTGTATGCGGGCTTGTTGCGGATTCCGTTGCGCCACTTTTTCGGCGCCACCAACGCCATGCTGGTGCTGCTGGCCGCTGGACTGGCCTCCAGCGCCGCACGCTACCTGATCCAGGCCGACCTGCTGCCTGCCTGGGGGCAGCCGTTGTGGGACAGCTCGTGGCTGCTCGGCAACGGGTCGCTGCTGGGCCAGACCGCCCACGTGCTGATCGGTTACGACGCCCGCCCGGCTGGCATGCAGATGGTGTTCTATGCCATGACCTTGCTGGTGCTGTGCTGGGGCGCATGCTTCGTGCGGCGTCAGCAAACGCAGCGGGCAGGAACCGGCACGATGCCTGCGCGCACCACGTCTGCTGACGATGCCTCGTCGAACCTCGGTCAGCGAACGTTGGCCTGACCTCGGGGTTGCCTTCGCAGATCGGCCGTCCATGCCAGCATGGCTGCCGCGGCGACGACATCACCGGACGACACCAGGTCTGCGCCCAGGCCCGCATTCAATACGGCGTGGAGCACCGGAATGGCCAACAGGAGCGCCAGTCGGACGTAGCCCGAATTGAACGCCGCATAGCGGCTCGCGTGGTGGTACCAGTAGCGACGAACCGAAAGCCACAAGGCCGGGGCGATCAGCACGAGTCCGGGACCGTCCTGCCCCAAAGCGCCAAGCACCACGCCGGCACCGCACAGGAGCGGCACCACGTACTTGCGCGCGGCGCGTTGCCGTCCGGCCGGTTCCCGTTCGATGTACCAGAAGACGAGTGCAGACCAGGCCATCCAGAGAGCCCACAGCGCACTCGGCACCATCATGACGCCGACGACGACCAGCATGGGGCGAAGCGCGATTCTGTCGATGCAGAGCAAGCTCAGCAGCGGCGCCAGCACGATGCCAAGCAGCAGCATGCCCACGCTGCGGACGCCACCCAGGATCAGCCGCGGACGAGTGACGCGCTGACGATCTGCAGCGGCCAGCCAGAACCCGAGCTGGGTGCGGTCGATCGTTTCGGGCAGGTCTTCCGGGTGGTTGTCGCTTACCTCGGCGACGAAGTCCGCGATGCGTTCGGGAACGACGACATTCACGCCCAGCCAGAGCACACGCAGCCAGCGGAACGGGCGCTGCAACTGGCGCAGAACCCAATGCGCCCGCCAGCGTTGCAGCGGCGTATGCAGTTCCAGCCGCGCGCCAAGACTTTCTTCGTCGCTGTCCTGCAGTTGCCAGGCCAGTCGAGAACGCCGGGTGAGCTGCAGCATGGCCAGTGGATCGTGGTCGGCCAGTGCGTGATCGAGATCGAAGAAGCGCAGCAGGGCCTCCATGCAGTCGACCGGCATCGGTGGCACCTGTTCATGGAGCTCGTTCAGCAGGTATCGGCCGATCCGTGTCTTGAACTGCAACGACCACAGTTCCTGGCGGCCCGCCAGCCACGCCTGCAGCGCCGCGGCATCGCCGATCGAAGCCTGCGCAAACACGGCGCTGCAGAAGGCGTCCAGGTCGAAACGAGGCGGCGCGGGTGGCTCGATGGCGGCCGGGAGATCCGGTGCGGCCGTGGCTGCCAAGGATGCGGAGGGCAAGGGCAGGGATGGCTCACGCATCGGCTCATGCGATGGTACGGACTCATGGACGGCCGCGGCCCGGTAATGGGCCAGCGCCGCCTGATAGGCGGCATGCAATTGCTGGAACCCTTGCGGGTCGTCGTCGGGGCGGGTGCTGCGAAGCCGCTGGGCATACGCGCGCTTGATCGCGCGTTCGTCGGCGTCGGCGGCCAGTCCGAGCAGCTCGAGCGGCGACATCAGGCCGACTCCAGCGTATCCAGCGCGCGGCCGAATTCGCGGCGATGCTCGCGGATGATCGCCTCGTCCTGGCTTTCCAGTGCGGTGCGGAAACGCGCGATCCATTCCTGCAACTGGTCGCGCGCATGCAGGTGTTCCTCGTACAGGCGCTCGGCGCGGGCCAGCATGGCGAGGTTTTCCTGCTTGCTGCGCGGATGGATCTTCAGATCGTTCAGCGCCACCAGGCGTTCGCGGATCTGCTGCGCGTCGAGCAGGCCGGGATTCTGTTCCAGCAGCAGCTCGTAGCGACGATCACTGGTGTGCACGTGCGCTTCGACCTGCAGCACACCGTTGATGTCGTAGGTGAAGCGCACGGTCACCGCGTTCTCCGCGATCGACAGCATCGGGTCGATGTCCACCGTCAGCTCGCCCAGCTTGATGTTCTTCTCGACCAGCGGGCTCTCGCCCTGATAGACGTCCAATTGCACTTGCCTTTGCCGTTCCTGGACCGGCCAGAACGTCTCCTCGCGGCTGACCGGCACCGTGCTGTTGCGCTGGATGACCGGTTCGAAGAAGCCCGTCACGGCGCGCCCCTGTTCGTCGCGGCGCGCCACTTCGGTACCCAGCGAATACGGGCACACGTCGGTGAGGATGATCTCGTCCAGGCGCTGGTCGCGCGACTTCAGCCCAGCCGCGATGCACGCGCCCAGCGCGATGGCCTGGTCGGGGTTTACGTGACGCAGCGGCAACCGGCCGAACATACGCGACACCGTGCGGGCGACCAGCGGCATGCGGCTGGCGCCGCCAACCAGCACGATCTCGTCCAGCTGTTCCGGTTTCAGCCGGGCATCGCGCATCGCCCGCTCCAGCGGTGCGCGCATGCGCTGCACCAGCGGATCGGCCAGCCGGTTGAAGCGTTCCTCGTCGATCTGCCAGTCCAGCTGCCGGTCGCCCAGCGGAAATTCGATGCGTGCATGACCTTCGCTGCCCAGCGTGCGCTTGGCCGCCTCCAGCCGCCGTCGCAGCTGGCCGCGCTGGCTGGCGTCCAGCGCGTCGTCGGCGAGTTTCAGGTCGGCGCGGCAGGTCTGCTCCAGCAGGTCGAGGAAGTCCTCGCCGCCAAGGAAGTTGTCGCCGGCGCTGGCATGGACTTCGACCACGCCCTCGAACATCTCCAGCACCGACACGTCGAAGGTGCCGCCACCGAGGTCGAAGACCAGGAAGCGGGCGCCATCGGATTGTTCGCGCAGGCCGTAGGCCAGCGCGGCAGCGGTGGGTTCGTTGATCAGCCGCTCGACGCGGATGCCGGCCAGCTCGCCGGCGGCGCGGGTGGCCTTGCGCTGGGCATCGGAGAAATACGCCGGCACGCTGATGACGGCCTCGCCGACCTTTTCCCCCAGCGCCGCCTCGGCATCGGCGAGCAGCGAGCGCAGGATCAGCGCGGACAGTTCTTCCGGGCGGAAGCTGTGCGTGCCCAGCCGGGTCTCGCGCGAGGTTCCCATCCAGCGCTTGAAACTGGCCACGCTCATCTGCGGATGGCTGACCAGCCGGTCGCGGGCCGGCTGACCGACGATCACCTGGCCGGCCTCATCGACGCTGACCACCGAGGGCGTGAGGAACTCGCCCAGCGCATTCGCGAACAACCGCGGCCCCGTTTCGTCGTAACAGCCGATCAACGAATGCGTGGTGCCCAGATCGATACCGACAATCATCCCTGACTTCCCCTGTGAAGTCGTTGTACCAGACGGAAAAGCTTACATGCGGAACACGCCGTAACGCTGCGGTTCGATCGGCGCGTTCATCGACGCGGAGATGGCCAGGCCCAGCACCCGCCGCGTGTCGACCGGGTCGATGATGCCGTCGTCCCACAGGCGGGCGCTGGCGTAGTACGGATGGCCCTGACGCTCGTACTGCTCGCGCAGCGGCGCCTTGAAGGCTTCCTCCTCGTCGGCCGACCACTCGCCACCCTTGGCCTCGATGCCGTCGCGCTTGACCGTGGCCAGCACGCTTGCGGCCTGCTCGCCGCCCATCACCGAGATGCGGGCGTTCGGCCACATCCACAGGAAGCGGGCGCCGTAGGCCCGACCGCACATCGCATAGTTGCCGGCGCCGAAGCTGCCGCCGATCACCACGGTGAACTTCGGCACGTGCGAGCAGGCCACCGCGGTGACCATCTTGGCGCCGTCCTTCGCGATGCCGGCCTGCTCGTACTTCTTGCCGACCATGAAGCCGGTGATGTTCTGCAGGAACACCAGCGGCACGTTGCGCTGGTTGCACAGCTCGATGAAGTGCGCGCCCTTGAGCGCGCTCTCGGCGAACAGGATGCCGTTGTTGGCGACGATGCCCACCGGGTAGCCGTGGATGTGCGCGAAGCCGCAGACCAGGGTCTTGCCGTAGCGCGCCTTGAACTCGTGGAACTCCGAGCCGTCGACGATGCGCGCGATCACCTCGCGGATGTCGAACGGGCGGCGGGTGTCCTGCGGGATCACGCCGTACAGTTCCTCGGCCGGATACTTCGGTTCGACCGGCGCACGCAGCGCCAGTGGCATCTCTTTCTTGCGGTTGAGGTGGGCCACGATGTCGCGGGCGATCGACAGCGCGTGCGCGTCGTTCTCGGCAAAGTGGTCGGCCACGCCGGAGATGGACGTATGGACGTCCGCGCCGCCCAGCGTCTCGGCGTCCACCACTTCACCGGTGGCGGCCTTCACCAGCGGCGGGCCGCCGAGGAAGATCGTGCCCTGTTCGCGCACGATGATGGTCTCGTCGCTCATCGCCGGCACGTAGGCGCCGCCGGCGGTGCACGAGCCCATCACCACGGCGATCTGCGGGATGTTCAGTGCCGACATCCGCGCCTGGTTGTAGAAGATCCGGCCGAAGTGTTCCTTGTCCGGGAACACCTCGTCCTGCAGCGGCAGGAAGGCGCCGCCGGAGTCGACCAGGTAGACGCAGGGCAGGCGGTTTTCCAGCGCCACTTCCTGCGCGCGCAGGTGCTTCTTCACGGTCATCGGAAAATAGGTGCCGCCCTTGACCGTGGCGTCGTTGGCGACCACCACCACCTCGATGCCGTTGACCCGGCCGATGCCGGTGATCACGCCGGCGGCAGGGGCGTCGCCGTCGTACATGCCATGCGCCGCCAGCGGCGACAGTTCGAGGAACGGCGAGCCGGGATCGAGCAGGGCGCGGATGCGCTCGCGGGGCAGCAGCTTGCCGCGGGCCACATGCTTTTCGCGCGCCCTGGCGCCGCCGCCCTCGGCGCTGCGGACCAGTTCGCGCTGCAGGTCCTCGACCACGGTGCGCAACTGCTGGCTGCTGGCCTGGAATTCGGGCGAACGCGGATCGATCTGCGATGCAATGACGCTCATGAAAGGAAGCTCACGGTCGGGTTCCCGTCGGGGACAAACCATGGATGATAGCCGGCGTTGTGCCGTGACAAAAACATTCCGCGCAGCCGGTTAATCACGGGCCAAAAAAAACGGTCGCACGAGGCGACCGTTTCTTTAATGCAGAACCGAGAGGGATCAGTGACCCTTCATCGCGTCCTTGGCCTTGTCGGCAGCGTCCTTGGCGTTGCCAGCGGCGTCCTTCGCAGCGTCGGCAGCCTTGTCGGCGGCGTCGGCAGCGTTGCCGGCGGCGTCCTTGGCCTGCGACATGGCGTCCTTCGACGCATCGGTGTTGGCCGGAGCAGCGGCGGAAGCCGCGACGGCAGCCTGTGCAGCCTGATCGGCGGCCTGGCCAGCTGCGTCAGCAGCGGTCTTGGCCTGGTCTGCAGCCTGCTCAGTCGCCGGGGTCGGAGCTGCCGCGGCAGCCTGCTGCGCCGTATCGGCAGCCTGCTGTGCGGTATCAGCCGACTTCTGGGCGTCCTGCGCGGAATCCTGCGCGCCGTTGCTGCATGCCGCCAACAGCGCGACGAGCGCGGCGGCGAGTAGGGTACGCGTAAACTTCATGGTGGATCTCCTTTGCCGTGGAATGCCGTTTGGCCGTGTATTAATAACGCTTTCGTGGACATTGCGCCAGATGTTTATGGCGACCCTTCAGTGCGTATTAAAAACAGATTTAACCGGCCGTCATGTGAATATTGCGCGACAGTGGCCGGTCGGCCTCGGGATCAGTCAATGGATTCGATCGCGATGGCGGTCGCCTCGCCACCGCCGATGCACAGGGAAGCCACGCCGCGCTTCAGGCCACGCACCTTCAGCGCGTTCAACAGGGTTACCACCAGCCGCGCACCGCTGGCACCGATCGGGTGACCCAGTGCGCAGGCACCGCCGTTGACGTTGAGCTTGTCGTGCGGGATGCCCAGCTCCTTCATCGGCGTCATCGCGACCACGGCGAACGCCTCGTTGATCTCGAACAGGTCCACGTCGCCGACCTTCCAGCCAGCCTTGTCCAGCACCTTCTGGATCGCGCTGACCGGCGCGGTGGTGAACCACTGCGGCTCCTGCGCATGGGTGGCGTGGGCCACGATCCGCGCCAGCGGTTTCAGTCCCCGCTTGTTCGCGTCGTCGGCGGAAAGCAGCACCACCGCAGCGGCACCGTCGGAAATGCTGGAGGAGCTGGCCGCGGTGATCGTGCCGTTCTCCTTGCGGAAGGCGGGCTTCAACGTGGGGATCTTCGCCACGTCGGAACGACCCGGCTGCTCGTCGGTATCGACCACCACGTCACCCTTGCGGCCGCTCACCGTGACCGGGGCGATCTCGTCGGCGAAGGCGCCGTTCTGCTGGGCCGCCTTGGCCCGGTTGACCGACTCGATCGAGAACGCGTCCTGCTCTTCGCGGGTGAAGTGGTACTTGTCGGCGCACAGTTCGCCGAACACACCCATCGCCTTGCCGTCGTAGGGATTGGTCAGGCCGTCCCAGGCCATGTGGTCGACCAGCTGGCCATCGCCGTAGCGGATGCCGGTGCGGGCGTTGACCATGTGCGGCGCATTGGTCATCGACTCCATGCCGCCCGCCACCACCACGTTGGCCGAGCCCGCCTTGATCAGGTCATGGCCGAGCATGATCGCCTTCATGCCCGAGCCGCACACCTTATTGATGGTGGTGCAGCCGGTGCCGACCGGCAGGTCCGCGCCCAGAGCCGCCTGACGCGCCGGGGCCTGGCCGAGGTTGGCGGGCAGCACGCAACCCATGATCACCTCGCTGACGTCGGCGGGGGCCACGCCGGACTGCTGCAGCGCCGCGCGAATGGCGACGGAACCGAGCTTCGGGGTGGGGACGCCGGTGAACTGGCCCAGGAACGAGCCGATCGCTGTGCGCTTCGAACCGACGATGACGACGCTGACATCCGACATGGACAACTCCGCTTGCAAGACTTTGGTGGGGCGCGAACGCCTGAAAGGAAACTCGCTGATTATCGCAGTCCGCCGGGAAGCTGGGCAAACCGCGACGAATCCTTGAGGCGCAAGGACTTGCGGGTATTTCATTGGAATTTTGTTGTGCGAAGATGCGTGTGGGGACTGCGCCGGGTGGGCTGGCTGCACCGACGGTGGTCAGATCGAAACGCGCGTGCGGGGGCATGATGAACAGAATCGATTCGGTTTTCCGGCGTCGCGAGTTGGCGCTGCTGGTGGCGGTGGCGCTGGGGTTGAGCGCCTGCGGCGGTGGCGGCAACGTCAAGCCGACACCGCCACCGACGACGCCGAGCTCGCCGCCGCCCACCACCACGACCAACCAGCCGCCGCTGGATGCCCAGCTTGCGCTCACCAGCACCTACGGCGCGCACAGCTTTGGCTACACGGGCGTCGGCGTGACCATCGGCGTGGTCGACAGCGGCATCATGCGCAACCATCCCGCGCTGGCTGGACGGGTTAAGCAGGAACTGGTCTACGTCGATCCCGCGGCCAACAACACGGCGATCGATGACGTGGTCGGCCACGGCACCTGGGTCTCGCAGATCGCCGCCGGCCAGGCATTCGATCAGTTCCCCGGCGGCATCGCGCCAGGCGCCAGCCTGGTATCCGCGCGAATCATCAGCGATGTCACGCCCAAGGACGACGGCTCGGGGCAGGGCAACGAAGTCACCGCTGCCGATGCCGACTTCTTCGCGCAGACGCTGAACCCGGCGCTGATCAATGCCGGCGTGCAAGTGATGAACAACTCCTGGGGCGGCATCTACTGGGACACCGCGAACGCCAGCATCAACCAGGCCTTCGCCCAGGCCTACCAGCCGTTCGTGGTGCAGCATGGCGGGCTGGTGGTGTTTGCCGCCGGCAACGACTCGCGCAGCGATCCCAGCGACATCGCCGCGTTGCCCAGCCTGGCGCCACAACTGGAAGCCGGCTGGTTGGTCGCGGTAGCCGTCGACAGCAATCACCCGACCCAGTTGGCCAGCTATTCCAATGCCTGTGGCAAGGCGATGAATTACTGCCTTGCCGCGCCGGGCGACGTGATCGTCAGCGACAAGGATGCCGTGGCCGGTACCAAACCCACCTACTGGATCGTGAGCGGAACGTCGTTTGCGGCACCGGAGGTATCCGGTGCCGCGGCACTGGTGTGGCAGGCGTTTCCGTATTTCAGCAACGACCTGGTGCGGCAGACCCTGCTGGGCACGGCCAATGACCTTGGCGCACCCGGTCCCGATGCGACGTTCGGCTACGGCATGCTGAATACATTCAGGGCGGTCAACGGGCCAGCCAGGTTCGACTGGGGCGATGTCACGGTGAACTTCAGCGGTACCTCGACCTGGGGCAACGCGATCTCCGGCGCCGGCGGGTTGATCAAGCAGGGGTCGGGCAGGCTCAACCTCTGGGGCGGCAGCAGCACCTATACCGGCCTCACCCAGATCCAGGAAGGCACGCTCGCCGTGGCCGGGTTGAGCAGCCCCGTCGAGATCGGCGCGCAGGGCACCTTGATGTCCGGCGACACGCCGCAGGATCCCACCGGCTTCACGGTTTACAACAACGTGACCAACGCCGGCGTCCTGGTGGCAAGTCAGGGCGACGTCTATCTGAGCGGCAACTACGTGCAGCAGGACAATGGTCGACTGGCGGTATCGCTGGGGTCGCAACTGCACGTCAATGGCACGGCCACCCTGTCCGGTGGCGACCTGTACGTGTTCGGCGCCAATACCGGCTATACGCTCGACTCGCACACCACGGTCCTGACGGCCAACGGCGGCCTCACGGGTACCTTTTCGGCATTGAACACCGCACCCAGCGTGGTGCTGACCGCCACGCTGGGTTATGACAGCATCAGCGCCTGGCTGGACGTGCAACAGGTGAACCTGAGTCAGATCCAGGGCCTGCCTTACACCGCCGCCAGCTACGGCGCCGCGCTGCGCACACAGAACGCGTTCGCGCAGATCAACACCCAGTTGCAGGGCGCCAGTAGCGGGACACCCGTCGGCGCCAGCTTCATCGCCGGCGCCGCGAGCCTGCAGCACGCCGTGTCCACCGACGTGATGCAGCATTCGCTGGCCAGCCTCTCCGGCCAGCTGCATGCCGCCAGCGCGGCGATGACGTTCGAGGCGATCGATGCCGGTACGCGGGCGTTGTCCGATCGCTTCGACAGCCTGCTCGACGCACCGACCGTGGGTGGCTGGACGCAGAACCTCGGCTATCACGGCGGCCTGTCGCGCAGCGGCTACGACAGTGTCGGCTACGACCTTGGCGGCTCGCTGGTCGGACAGGACTATCGCGTCGACGGCAACGGCATCGTCGGTTACGCGCTGGGCCAGAGCCAGGGCCTGGGGCGGCTGACCGAGCGTGCGGACCAGGGCTACAGCCATGCGCTGGAAGCGATGCTGTATGGCGGCGTGATCCACGGCTCGTGGTACACGATGGGGCGCTTCGGCATCGGCAGCTACCGCGAAACCATGCGCCGTCAGCTGCAGCTCGGTGATCAGTTCGCCGGGGTGGCCAGCGACGGCAACGGTCGTTACGGCGTGGCCTACGGCGAAAGCGGCTATCGCCTGGCGCTGGGCCGCACGCAGGTCACTCCTTACATGAACCTGCAGTATGCGCAGATCCAGCGAGACGGTTTCAACGAGCGGGGCGCCTACGGATTCGGCCTGAAATCGGCGGCGCAAACCACGGCGCGCTGGCGGGCCGGCGCGGGCCTGCGCGCCACGCGTGACTGGGCCTTGCCCGGTGGCGGCAGCCTCAGCCTGCAGGGCCGCGTGTCGTGGCAGCAGTCGTTCGGCGTGCGCGGCGAAGTGTTCGACGCGAGTTTCAGCGGTATCGATCAGTTCGCTCCGGTCGGTGGCATCGGGCTGTCGCGTTATGGCGGCGTGCTCGGCACCACGCTGGACTGGCGCATGAGCCCGCGCGCAAGCCTGCAGATGGGCTACGACGAGTATCTCGGTCAGCGCCAGCGGGCCAGGATGGCTACGGCGAATTTCCGTCTGGACTTCTGAGCGGCGCCCGCCGACGTCAGACCAGCACGACCTGCACGCCGGCGGTGCGCAATGCCTCGACGGTTTCGGCCGGCGCGCTGGTGTCGGTGATCACGATGTCGAGGTTCTTCACCGGCGTGATCACCGACAGGCTGCGCTGGCCCAGCTTGCTGGCATCGAGCACGGCAATGGTCTGGCGCGAGACGCGGATCATCAGCGCATTCAATGCCGCCTCGAGCGGATCGGGCGTGGTTACGCCCACCTCCGGATCGAGGCCGTCGACGCCGAGGAACAGGCGATCCGCGGAAAGCTTGGCCAGCGCCTGCTCGGCATCCGGGCCGACCAGTGAATACGAAGTCTGCCGAAGCATGCCACCCAGCATCATCACTCGAATCTGCGGCAGGCCGGACAGCTCCATCGCGATATTCAGCGCGTTGGTGATCACCGTGAGCGATTCGAACTTCAGCTGGCGGATCTGCCGGGCGATCTCCACCGTGGTCGAGCCGGAGTCGAGGATGATCGTCTCGCCGTCCCGGATCATTTTCGCCGCGGCCTGGCCGATGCGCAGCTTCTGCGCGTGCCAGCGAGTTTCCTTGATATTGAGCGGGGTGTCGTTCGTTGCTGGCGCAGCCGGCAAGGCGCCGCCATGCGAGCGGGCGATTGCCGAGCTGCGCGCGAGCGCGTCCAGGTCTGCACGGATGGTGACGGTGGAGGTGCCGAAGCGGGTTGCCAGTTCTTCCACCGTGGCGCGCCCCTGCTGTTCGACCAGTTCGACGATCAGGCGGCGACGTTCTTCGACCAGCAGGCGGCGGGAGGCGACGGGGGTTTCACTCATGGGGCGATTTTCAGAAGTCGGGCGGCGTTGTCATGGTAAACCTTGCGCAGCACTTCGTCCGGCAGGCCGAGTCCATAGATCGACCAGCGACCCTGCGGCGGCGTCGGTGCTGGTGCGTAATCGAAGTATTCGTCGTCGGTTTCCAGGAAACGGTAGTAGATCTCGTAGAGCTCATCGCCGAACAGCTGCTGCGGCACGTCGTCGCCGTACGGTGATGGTACCGCGTCGGTGCCGAACATGATCCGGTCCTGGTAACGGTCGAAGAAGCGTTGCGCGATGCGTGGCTGGCGACCCAGCTCGCCGATGCGCGCGCTGATGTCGATCACCGTGTTGGGGAAGCGATCGAGACAGGCGGCCACGGCGGCGAGGTTTTCCGCGTTGTTGCCCACGTGAAGCAGGGCGAACGTGGTCTTCGGATGGCGTGCGATCAGGCGGTCGCGCGCGGCGAGCAACTCCGCATTGCCGGGGAACTCCGGACCGTAGAACGACCAGTCCGGATGATTGGCCAGTTCCTCGTAGCGCTCGTTGTTCTCGTCGGTAGGCAGGAAGAATGCCTCCGGGTCGGAGACGTGCAGGAATACCGGCAGGTCGTGGGCGGCACAGGCTTCCCACATCGGATCGAAGCGGCGGTCGTCCACCGCCACCAGCGGGCCTTCATCGATCCGCTCTCGCAGATACAAGCCCAACGTCTTCAGCAGCTTCAGTCCGCGCGCGCCGACATGTTTGGCATGGTCGATCGCGTCGCCCTGCAGCTGCGCGTAGTTCGGTTCGGCAAAGTATTCGTATGACGGTTCGGTGAGGGTGAGGAAACGGCCGGGTGCGGCCTGGTCGAAGCTGCGAATGCTCTTTTCCAGGCCGGCGCCGACACCGCCGGTGAGGTTCACCAGGGTACGGATGCCCTTGCGATCCATCACCGGCAGCAGATCCTCTGGCCGGGCGAACAAGGTCACTTCTTCGCCCACCGAGATGCCGCTGCGCACGTTGCTCGACCAGCTCAGGTGCGCGTGCACGTCGATGACCGGGAAGCGCGGTTGCTCGATGCGCGTCTTCGGTACCTGCAGCATGCTGCGCGGCTGGAAGTCCTTCAGTCGCAACCCGCTCTTGCCAGCGTCAGGCCGGGTTTGCAGGGGATTCCTGCTGCCATCGATGCGCACCGTACCGGCGCCGCCGGGCGGCGCGCAGCACAGGCAGCCGGCCTGCATCAGGAACTGCGATCGGGAGGAACTGTCGCTCATCGGGCTGCGTGCCTCGTCTGCCTGTTCAGCGCGGATATTTCGCCATGATGTCGTGGACGGAGCGGACCAGCGCCACTGCCTGATCGAACGGGCGCAGCCACATGTTGCGACCGAACATCACGCCATTGGCGCCGGACTGCATGTAGAACTCGACCTTGCGCAGTACCGCAGTGTCATCGTCGTTCTTCTCGCCGCCGGAGAACAGCACCATCGTGCGACCGGCCGAGCGCACCACGCGTTCGCAGCGGGCAGCGGCGTCCTCCTGCAACTTGTCGTAAGGCGCCGGTACATTCGCCACGCTGTCGTTCGGCTCGTGCAGCTTGACGATGTCGGCACCCATCTCCAGCGCCACGCGGGCAGCGTAATCCTGCACGTAGAGTGTATTGGTGCCACCCCTGGCGTTGACCGCGCTGCCGCGGGGATACGCCCACATGACCAGCGGCATGCCATAGCGTTCGCAGTCCTGGCGCACCTTTTCGAACTGGCGGATTTCGTCGTGCTGGCGCGGCGAACCCACGTACATGGTGTAGCCGACCGCGTCGGCACCGAGGCGCACCGCGTCCTCGACCGAGGCGAACAGCGGCGAGGTGGCTTCGGCGTCGCTGGCGATGTTGGTCTTGCCGTTGAGCTTGAGGATCAGCGGCAGCCGACCGCAGTACTCGGCCATGTACTTCTCGGCCAGGCCAATGCCCAGCGCGATGGCAGAAAAGCCACCGGCCGCGGCGAGCTCGAACTGATAGCTCGGATCGACGGCCGGCGGGTGGGGAAAGAAATCGGTGGGACCATGCTCCAGTCCCTGGTCAAGCGGGAGCACCAGCAAGCTGCCGTTGCGCGGACCGTAGCCGTACAGCAACCGCCACAGACGGGTGCGCTTGCCATGGGACAGGGCGAGCCGGGAAAGTTGGCTGCCGGTGTTCGAAACCTCTTGCAAGCTTTGTTTCATTTCGAATACTCTCGGTTCGGAAGCTTAATACTTTCATATTCAATCGAATTTGGCAAAATGTCAAAATTAAGCAATAAAACGAAAGTTTCGATCGAGCTGGACGCCTTGCATGCAGCCCCGTTGGCGGCGCAGCAGGCGCACGGCTACGCCGATACCCTGCGCGAGATCCTGCAGCAGCCGGCGACCTGGTCGGATACGGCCGAGCTGCTGCGCCAGCCGCAACTGCGCGAGCTGATGCAGGCAGCGCTGGTGCCGCGCCCGAGCCATATCGTGCTGACCGGTTCGGGCAGCTCCATGTATATCGGCGAATGCCTGGCACCCAGCCTGCAGGTCGAGTTGGGTATCCCCGCCCAGGCGATTGCAGCCGGCAGCTTGCTCACGCACTGGCGCAGTGTGCTACCACCCGGCGCCGGCTTGCTGATTTCGCTGGCGCGTTCCGGCGACAGCCCGGAAAGCTGTGGCGTGGTGGATCGCCTGCTGGCGGATGCCCCCGACTATCGCCACATGGTCATCACCTGCAACGCCAACGGCAAGCTCGCCACCCGTTATCGCAATGACCCGCGGGTCACCGTGCTGGTGCTGGACGAGCGCACCAATGACCGTAGCCTGGTGATGACCAGCAGCTTCACCAACCTGTTGCTGGCCGGCTTCGGCCTGGTTCAGCGTGGAGGCAGCGACGCCCTCGCGGCGGTAACCCGGCTGGCGCGCGGCGTCCAGCGCATCTTCGACGAGCAGGCCGATGCGCTTGCGACCGTCGCCCGTGGCGAGTTCGGCAACGTCGTCTATCTCGGCAGTGGCGGCGCGCTCGGCGCGGCCCACGAATGTGCGCTGAAGATGCTGGAGATGACCGGCGGCGCGGTCGTCACGGTGGCGGAAACTTATCTCGGCCTGCGCCACGGGCCGATGTCGAGCCTGGACGACAGGACTCTGGTGGTCGGCTTCCTGTCACCGGACCCGGCGGTGCGTGCCTACGAGCTCGACCTGCTGCGCGAACTGTCACGCAAGCAGTTGGGCATGACCCGTGTGCTGGTGGGTGAACACATTCCGGCAGATGTGCTGGGGCCGCACGACGTGGGGATCGAGCAGGCAGGCCTGGGCGCGACGGATGATGCATTGCCGCTGCTGGCGGATGTGGTGGTGGGGCAACTGCTCGCGTTCTTCCGTTGCCTCGAGCTGGGTGGCAAACCCGACACGCCGTCGCAGGGCGTACTCACGCGCGTGGTCGAGCACTTTCCGATGCACCGGGAGCGCAGCTCGGAAAGCGAGCATGAGGGGGACGCATGAAGCGCATCCTGGTCGTCGGCGAAATCAACGTCGATCTGGTCTTCAAGCACTGCCATGCCTTGCCTGCGCCAGGCCGCGAAGTGCTGGCCGACGACTTCTGCATGACGCCAGGCAGCTCCTCGATGATCTGTGCGATGGGGCTGGCCCGGCTGGGCAATCCCGTGGCATTCCGCGGCAAGCTCGGTGACGACAGCTGGGGAGCCTATTGTCTCGATGCGTTGCGTAACGCCGGCATCGACATTGCCGCCGTGCAGCCGCAGGCGAGCTTGCGCACCGGCGTCACCGTCTCGCTGTCGACGCCGCAGGATCGCGCCCTGGTGACGTTCCCCGGCGCGATCGCCACGCTGCGCGCGGACGAAGTGGACGATGCGTTGCTGGCCAGCGCCGATCACCTGCATGTCTCCTCGTACTACCTGCAGCGTGCGCTGCGGCCCGATTGCCGCGCACTGTTCGCGCGTGCGCATGCCGCGGGTCTGAGCACTTCGCTCGATCCCGGTTTCGATCCGCAGCAGGCGTGGGCGTCCGACCTGCTTGGCACGCTGGAGGAAGTCGACCTGTTTCTGCCCAACGAGCTGGAGTTGGCGGCCATCACTGGCCGCGAGCGGCTGCTCGATGGCCTGCATGCGCTGCACAACGGGCGCACGCAAACCGTGGTGAAGCGCGGACAGCTCGGCTGCGCCAGCCTGGATCAGGGACGACTGCTCGAAGTGCCGGCGTTTGCGGTCCATCCGGTCGACAGCACCGGCGCCGGCGATTCGTTCGACGCCGGTTTCCTGCATGCGTGGCTGCGTGGCCAGACCCTGCAGGACTGCATGCGCTGGGGCAGTGCCTGCGGCAGCCTCTCCACGCGCCGAACCGGCGGTACGGTCGGCCAGGCCAGCGTATCGGAAGTGGACACCCTGCTGGCGGACCTGTCGTGATCACGGTCATCGGTTTCAACACCGCGATCGATCGGCTCATCCGGCTGGATGCGCTGCGTCCCGGCGAAGTCAGCCGCGCACTCGACGAACAGGCGTATCCCGGCGGCAAGGGGTTGCACGTGGCACAGACCATTGCCGCGCTGGGTGAGCGCGTGCAACTGGTCGGCCTGGTCGACCCGGCCCATCGCAACATGATCGGTCGGCTGCTGTGTGAACGCGGCGTTGTGTTCCACGGCATCGAGGTTGCCGAGAGCCTGCGCACCTGCATCGCGTTGCAGGACGCGGACGGCCAGGTCACCGAGATTCTCGGGCAGGGGCCGCTGCTGGACGGCGCGCAGCAGGAAGCCTTGCTGCGCGCGTTTCGTCGTGGCGTCGATGACAGCGAGCTGATCGTGCTGTCCGGCAGCCTGCCGCGAGGGTTTCCGTCGACCACCTACGCTGAACTGGCAGCGCATGTGCGCGATGCCGGCAAGCGCTGCCTGATCGACGCCGGTGGCGAACTGCTGCAGCACGCGGCACAGACTCGACCATTTCTGGTCAAGCCCAATCGCGACGAGATCGCCGAGCTGCTCGGACGTCCGATCGGCGATCTCGCCGCGGCAGTCGACGCGGTTCGCGAACTGCATGCCGGCGGCATCGCGATGCCGGTGGTGACGATGGGTGCACTGGGCGCGGTGGCTGCCGATGCGAGTGGCGTCTGGCATGCCTCGATCGAACTGGAACAGGTACGCAACACGGTGGGTTCCGGCGACTGCCTGCTGGCCGGCATGACGGTGGGCATGGCGCGAAACATGAATTTGGAGGGGATCTTGCGTCTGGGCGTGGCCTGTGGCTCGGCCAATGCGCAAGGTCAGGAAACCGGTTTCGTCGAACGACGGGCGGTGAAGACGTTGCTCGCAAAGGTTCGAGTGCAGCGTCTGGCGTGATTGAAAAGCAGGAAGTCAAACCGGGCCAGTCATGGGTCCGGCAGGGAGGCTTTTGTCCGAAATTCTGGAGAACGTGCAAGCGAGTTCGTGGGCAGGAGGTGTTCCCACGGATAACCACAACCGCCTGTGGCAGAGGGGAGGGCATTTCTGCGCAGGGCGACAACGAACTACGTGAGGGGCATTTCAATGCATGCTGAAAAGAATGATGGTTTCACCGTCGCGGGCAGGAACAGGAAGTTGTTGATCGCTGCTGCACACCGGGGCGCCGGGAACAGGGCTGACGGTTTGCGGCGAACGCTGCTCGCCATGGGTTTGCTGGTGTCACTGGGTGCGAATGTCGCGCAGGCGCAATCGATCACCGGCGGCCTGTATGGCAGGGAGCCTGGCGGCAGTCATGTCACGCTCGAAGTAGCCAATCCGGCTACCGGCTACCACCGCGAACTGCAGCCGGACAGCGATGGGCGCTACAACGTGGGCGGCCTCAATCCGGGCAAGTACACCGTCACCGTGTTGCAGGACGGCTCCACCATCGGCACCCGCACTGTCGTGGTGAGCGCCAACGTGCAGACGATGGTGCCGGCGCTTTCCGGCGTCGAGGCCGCCGCCACCACGTCGGCGAGCGCCACCAATCTCGGCGCGATTCGGGTGTCCGGACGAGCCATCGATGCCGACGTGATGCCGATCGACGTGAGCACGCCGGAGTTCTCCAACAACTACAGCATGAGCGTGGTCAACCAGCTGCCGACCGGGCGCGGCCCCGAGAGCGTCGCGCTGCTGAGCTCGAAGGTGAAATACGACAACCAGACCACCGGCCTGATCCAGATGGGCGGCGCGAGTCCGGCCGAGAACCGCTACTACTACAACGAATTCGACAGCACCTACGACTACAACGGGCTCGGTGCCACCTACCTGCCGGCCGAGGCGATCACCTCGACCCAGGTATTGAGCGCCAACGCCGGTGTGAGCTGGACCAGCACCACCGGCGGCACGATCGCCTCCACCGTGCGCCAGGGCACCAACCGGTTCCAGGCGGGTTATTCGCTGTACTTCACGCCGGCGACTTCGTGGTTCAACTCGCATGCGCGCGATTCGCGCACAGCGCAGGGCGACTACTACCGCTTCAATTCCTCCAACAGCCACAGCGCCAATGTGGCCAACCAGTACCTGTTCGCGTCCGGTGCGCTGGTCAAGGACAAGCTGTTCTTCTTCGCCATGCTGGGCAACTCGCCGGCCAATACCAGTCAGAGCAATACGCAGAACCGGCACATCGACACGGCCAACCGTGACAAGAACGGGCTGCTCAACCTCACCTGGAACATCAACGCCGACCAGTCGTTCAACGTGGTCGGCAACCGTGACTGGAAGAATACCTTCAACAACCGGTACAGCCTGACGCGCGACTACGACCCGTCCTCGCAAGGCGCGTACGCAGGCTGGACCTCGACCCAGGTCAAGAACCAGTTCCTGATCGGCAACTACCACTGGCAGATCAACGACAGCATGAGCCTGCGCCTGATGGGCGGATACCTGAGCCAGTCCTCGCTCAGCCCGACTTCCACCTCGGGCACTAACCTGCCTTACGTGATCGAAGTCGATCCGGTGACCCAGGTGCACAAGAACATCGGTCTCACCACCACCAGCAGCAAGCTGTATCCGTTCGCCTACTGGCGTCGCGGCTTCAAGGGCGACTTCACCTGGAACCTGGGCGACCACAAGATCACCATCGGCGGCGAGCATTACAAGCACTTCATCAACAACGTCAGCACCACCACCGACGGCGGCGACTGGACCTATTACACCCAGCCCGGCAGCGTGCTGCCGAACGGTTCGCCGGCACCGGCCGATGGTCGCTACGTGGCGCAGTACTTCATCAGCACCGGCGGTCCGTTCTACACGGTCAACAAGGCGTTCTACATCGACGATTACTGGCAGGCGTCGGACCGCTGGATCGTCTATGCCGGCCTGCGCGACGACACCTTCATCAACAAGAACGTCAACGGCCAGAACTTCTGGCACCTGCCGCTGCTGTCGCCACGGTTCGGCGTGTCGTGGGATGTTTACGGCGACAGCACGATGAAGGTCGGTGCGAACGCCGGCAAATACACCATCCCGATCCCGTCCAGCGTCAACAACGGTGCGGCTGGCGCCGTCACCCAGTGGTACCGCTACTACACCTACGCCGGCAGGGATCCGAACACGCAGGCGCCGACCGGGCTGACCCAGATCGGTCCGCAGGAGACGCTGATCAACGGCCAGGCGCCCAGCGCCGCGAATGTCGCCACGTCCAACATCAAGGCGCCGTACCAGTACGAGTTCCAGGTGTACGTGCAGAAGACGCTGGGCAACAGCTGGTCGTCGATGGCCGAGCTGGGTTACTCCTCGCTCAAGCGCGCGATCGAGGACACCTGCTACACCCAGGGCATCACCGACTACGCGCAGGCCCATGGCTACCCGGATTACGAGGATTCCAGCGGCTGCCCGATGATCAACCCGGGCATCGCCCAGGTGTTCATGCGCGACTACGACGGCGACGGCAAGCTGGAATCGCTGACCGTGCCGGGCAGCGTGTTCGGCCCGGCGCCCACGCGCAAGTACGTCCACCTCACGCTGGAACTGACGCATGCGCAGAACAGCGAAGAGCCGTACTTCCTCGACCTCAGCTATACCTGGGCGCACCTGTACGGCAACTACGACGGCCTGCTCAATCTGGGTACGCGCACCAACGGCGGACCGTCCGAGCAGATCCTGTGGGACTTCCCCGGCCTGATGGAGCACAGCTCCGGCAACCTGGCCGGCGACGTGCGGCACAGCCTCAAGCTCAACGGCATCTACTACTTCGCGACCGGCCTGCGTATCGGCAGCACGTTCGACCTGTCCACCGGCACGCCGCAGAACTGCCTCGGCACCTATCCGGACATCGACAACCCCGCCGAGCAATACGGCGCCGCCAGCCACTTCTGCAACAACGTACCGGCACCGCTGGGCGCGGCAGGGCGTACGCCGCTGTTCTGGCAATGGAACCTGGGTGTGGGCTACGACTGGGCCATCAGCGACTCCCATCACCTGAGCCTCGATCTGCAGGTGCAGAACGTCACCAATCGCCAGGGTGGCATCGATGCGGAGCAGCGCTACGACACCGGCAGTTTCCAGAACGATGGCTCGCCGATCCTCAACCCGAGCTACGGCGCGGCAACCTGGCAGGCACCGCGGACGACGATGCTGATCGCCCGTTACACCTTTCGATGAGGACGCACGGCGTCGCGCCGATGCGGTGCGACGCCCCTGCTGATTGTCCGCGAACCACGTTCCCGCGCCACGCGGCCGACGGCATCACCTTCGCTTATCCACCGAGGTATCCCATGAAAAAATATCTGTTGCATCTCGCCTATGGGCTTGCAGGTATCGGAGCCTTCCTGGCCGGCCCGGCGCACGCCGTGATTGCGGGCGGCATGGTGGCGAATCACTACTACTACCCCGCCTCGACCGTCGCGAATGCCGACGGCCTGTACGGTTACAACGGGATCGATGCTTCCATCCGGGTGACTCATGAGCCTGGCACCAACGGCAATACGTTCTACGCCAGCCAGTTTTTCTGGACGGTCAACGTCAACCAGGGCGGCTATGCCGGGATCCAGCAAAACTCGAAAAAGACCAAGACCGTTCTCTTTTCGATCTTCGGTCAGACCTACGATTCCAGTGTCGACAAACCCGGCTCCGCCTCCGGTGCGGTATGCCGGGCATTCGGTGGCGAGGGCACCGGCACCCAATGCCTGTTCACCACCAAAGACAGCAAGGAGCCGGCGTGGAGGGAAGGGGCCAAGTACACCTTGCACGTGAAGTACGCGGGAAAGACGACGATCCCTGCGGGCGCGGCCGACGCCGGCGAAAACTATCTCTGGCAGGCCTCCATCACAGATGAGGACACGGGCACGACCACGGTGATAGGAACCATCCATTCGCCGGCGGGCAACGGCCTGTTGCAGGCCGTCGTGCCGCAGTTCGTCGAAAACTTCACCCAGGGATCGCAGCAGTATTCCTCCTGCTCCCAGGTGCCGCCCACGACGGCGGTGTTCTACGCTCCGCTCATGTACGACCCCGTGGGCAATGCCGTGCAGACCAACAACGCCTCGACACAAACCTATGGCGATTGCGCGTCCATCGCCAGTTCGATGATGAACCCGGACAGGACGGTCATCGCCACCATCAGCCAGCCGCCCGGGGCGCCTTTCATCGCCCAAAACCGCGTCCAGCACTACTGCGCGGATACGTTGGGCGGCAACCACCTGGGCCTCAATGTCTGTGCGGGCAGCGACAGCTCGTCCTGGGCGGTGGGCAACCAGCTGCTGGCGAACGATGTCGGCAACCGGCTGAATCTGATCGATCGCAACGTATGCCTGCAGGCAAACGGCAGCAGTGCCGTACTTGCCGCAAGCTGCACCGCCGACAGCAGTCAGGAGTGGCTGTACATGCCGGGCTCGGAGGCCTGGTTCAACGTGGGCTCCGGTCAATGCCTGAACGCAGCCGGCGATGCCGGCCAGAACAGCACGGTGAATCTGGCGGATTGCGATTCGTCCGACTATCAGCAGTGGATACCCAGGCAGCCGTGAGCGTGTCTGCAGGGCGCCTGTCGCTCGATGCCGCCATCGCCCATCGTCATGCGAAGCCGCACAGGCACCGGGCATCGAGCGCAACCGGCGGGTGGATATCAATGAATCAACATGAGAGGCAACCATGGCAGCAACGCATCCGCATTCCTTTCGCCTGTCGCGCATGAGCGTGCTGGCTTCCTGCCTGTTGGCCGCGCTGGCGGGTTTCAGCACGGCGCACGCCGGTGACGGCACCGTCCGGGACAAGGCCGTACTCGATCCCGGCGCAGCGACCTTCGCCGATCGGCACGGCGTGGAGCGCTTCGGCAACGCCGCGATCGAGGCGGCGTGGAAGCTGGATGGCAAGCGGCTCGTCGACATGACGATGACCGACCGGGCGCACGACCGCACGTTCGCCGTGCCCGCGCCGTTCGCGCTGTTGCTGGCCGACGGCAGCACGATCAAGGCTTCCGACATGAAGCTGCTGTCGCCGCCGCGCGCCCGCCCGCTGCCCGTGGACGCGAAGGCTTCGCGCCTCGCCATGCGCCAGCCCGGCCAGACCGTCGAGGCCAGCTTCGGTGACGTGAATGGCCGCTTCCGGGTGGACTGGAAGCTGGTGCAGCGTGACGGCTCGCCCTACCTGCGCGAGGTGGTCAGCATCGCCGCGCTGAAGCAGGACGAGAAGATCGCCAAGGTGTCGCTGCTGGAAACGCAGCTGGTGGACGCCGAAGTGGTGGGCAGCGTGAACGGCTCGCCGGTGGTGGCCGGCAACGTCTACCTGGGTTTCGAGAATCCGCAATCGGACAGCGCGGTGCGGCACAACGACGTGAAGCTCACATTGTCGCGCACGCTGCCGCTGGAAAAGGGCAAGACCGTGGATTATTCGGCAGTGGTCGGCGTGGTGCGCGACGGCCAGCTGCGGCGCGACTTCGCCAGCTACGTCGAGCGCGAGCGGGCGCATCCGTACCGGCCGTTCCTGCACTACAACTCCTGGTACGACATCGGCTACTTCACGCCGTATACCGAGGCGCAGGCGCTGGACCGCATCAACACGGTGGGCACCGAGCTGCACGTGAAGCGCGGCGTGAAACTGGATTCGTTCCTGTTCGACGACGGCTGGGACGACCGCAGCGGCAGCTGGCACTTCAGCAAGGACTTTCCGCACGGTTTCGTGCCGCTGCGCGAAGCCGCCGCGAAGTACGGCGCCGCGCCGGGCGTGTGGCTGTCGCCGTGGGGCGGCTACGGTCCGCCGGCGAAGGAGCGTGCCGAGCGTGGCGCCAGGGCCGGCTACGAGATCATCGACGGCGGCCTGGCGCTGTCTGGCCCGAAGTACTACCAGCGCTTCCACGACGCGGTGATGGACCTGGTCAAAAAGGACGGCATCAACCAGTTCAAGTTCGACGGCACCGGCAACGCCGACAAGGTGTTCCCGGGCAGCCGCTTCGACAGTGACTTCGCGGCGGCGATCCAGTTGATCGACGACATCCGCGCGGCCAAGCCGGACACCTTCATCAACCTCACCACCGGCACCTGGGCGTCTCCGTTCTGGCTGCGCTACGCCGACACCATCTGGCGCGACGGCGAGGACGACAGCGAAACCGGCGTCGGCAGCACGCGCGAGCAGTGGATCACCTATCGCGATGCGCAGACCTACCGCAACATCGTGCTGAAGGGGCCGCTGTTCCCGATCAACTCGCTGATGCTCCACGGCATCATCTACGCGAAGGAAAACCGCAAGCTCAACACCGATCCGGGCCACGACTTCGCCAACGAGGTGCACTCGTACTTCGCCACCGGCACCGAGCTGCAGGAGCTGTACATCACGCCGTCGCTGCTGAGCGATCACGACTGGGACGTGCTGGCCGAAGCGGCGAACTGGTCGCGCGCGAACGCCGACGTGCTGCGCGACACGCACTGGATCGGCGGCGATCCGGATCGGCTCGACGTGTACGGCTGGGCGTCATGGTCGCCGCGCAAGTCGATCGTCACCCTGCGCAATCCGGGCGACCACGCGCAGCTGGCGGTGGTCGACCTGCAACGTCAGCTGGAACTTCCTGCTGATGCGGCGCGCCGTTTCCATGCGCACAGTCCGTGGAAAAGCGATGCGGCCAAGTCCGGAATGACACTTGATGCGGACAAGCCGGGCACGATCACGCTGGCGCCGTTCGAGGTGTTGACGCTGGAGCTGACGCCGGTGGCGGCAGGTTCCTGACAGATCGAGGCGGCGCGAATGATCGGACGGTCACGCCCGTCATTCGCGCCGCGACGTCAAGCCTTGCCGTGGAACAGTTCGCGGCCGATGAGCATGCGGCGGAAGTCGATATGGCGTGCCGGCGCCGATGGTTCTTGATCGGCGTCGTCGAGTCAGGCCTTGCCGTGGAAAAGCTCGCGGCCGATCAGCATGCGGCGGATCTCGTTGGTGCCCGCGCCGATCTCGTAGAGCTTGGCGTCGCGCAGCAGGCGGCCGGCGGGGAACTCGTTGATGTAGCCGTTGCCGCCCAGGGTCTGGATCGCTTCCAGCGCCACCTGCACCGCATTGACCGAGGCGTTGAGCAGGCAGGCAGCCGGGTCGATGCGCGACTTCACGCCCGCGTCGAACTGCTGCGCCACCATGTAGGCGAAGCCGCGTGAGCTCTGCAGCGCGGTGTACATGTCGGCGATCTTCGCCTGCATCACGCCGAAGGTGCCGATCGGCGCGTTGAACTGCTTGCGCTCGCGCACGTAGGGCAGGGCCAGGTCGAGCGCCGCCTGCATCAGGCCGATCGGGCCGCCGGACAGCACCAGCCGTTCGGTGTCCAGGCCGTTCATCAGCACGCGCACGCCTTCGTTGACCTCGCCCACGATGTTCTCGGCGGGGATCTCGCAGTTGTCGAACACCAGCTCGCAGGTGTTGGAGCCGCGCATACCCAGCTTGTCCAGCTTCTGCGCCGTGGAAAAACCCTTCATGCCCTTCTCGACGATGAAGGCGGTCATGCAGCGGCTGCCGGCGGTGCGCGGCGCGGTGCGCATGTAGACCAGCAGCACGTCGGCGTCCGGTCCGTTGGTGATCCACATCTTGTTGCCGTTGGCGACCCACACGTCGCCGCGCAGCTCGGCCTTGCAGCTCATCGAGCCGACCACGTCGGAACCGGCGCCGGGCTCGCTCATCGCCAGCGCGCCCACGTACTCGCCGCTGCACAGTTTCGGCAGGTACTTCTGCTTCTGCGCCTCGTTGCCGTTGTGGAAGATGTTGTTGACGCACAGGTTGGAGTGCGCGCCATACGAAAGCCCGACCGAACCGGATGCGCGGGAGATTTCCTCCATCGCCACCATGTGCGCCAGGAAGCCCATGCCGCTGCCGCCGTACTCCTCGGCAACCGTCACGCCGAGCAGGCCCATCTCGCCGAACTTGCGCCACAGGTCGGCCGGGAACAGGTTGTCGCGGTCGATCCTGTCGGCGCGCGGGGCGATCTCCTTTTCCGCAAACGCATGCACGGATTCGCGCAGCAGGTCGATGTCTTCTCCAAGCGGAAACGGTCGCATCACGAACTCCATGGGTGTGCAGAACAGCGATTTTAACCCACGCGGCCCGCCAACGCCGGCGATGCCCGCCCCAAGGGAGTTACAGCTGCGATTCGATCGGCAGCCAGCTCATCACGCGGGTGGTGGCGCGCAGCCACCAGCCGGCGTCGGGCTCGTGGTCCAGCACGCGCGGCGGCTGGCTGCTGGCGTCCAGCCATTGCAGCGAGCCGTCCGGGCGCCGCTGCACCTGGTAGCTCAGGGCGGGTGAGGCCAGGCGCAGATACTCCTGGCGCAGGTCATGGGCCAGCCCGGCATCGGCGAACAGCACGCCCATTTCGGTGTTGAGGTTGGCCGAGCGCGGGTCGATGTTGAACGAGCCCACGAAACCGCGTTCGCCGTCGATCACGAAGGCCTTGGTGTGCAGGCTGGCGCCGCTGCTGCCGAACAGGCCCTGGGCCGGCTTCGGGCCATTGCGGCGGATCTCGAACAGGTGCACGCCACCCTCCAGAAGCTTGCTGCGGTAGCGCTCGTAGCCGCTGTGCACGGCCGGCACGTCGTTCGCGGCCAGCGAATTGGTGATCACGCCCACCCGTGCACCTGCGTGCGCCAGCCCGACCAGGGTGGCCGTGCCGTTCCTGCCGGGCACGAAGTAGGGCGAGATCAGCATCACCTCGCTGTGCGCGCCCGCGAGATGCGCGGTGAGGCGCGGCTGCAACCAGCTGCCGCGATCGGCGGAGCGGAACTTCAGCGGCGGATCGGAGGCGACCACGATGTTGGCGCTCCAGTGCATGGACAACTCGTGGTTGGCCAGCCGTTGTGCGGACGGCGACGCGGCAACCCGTTGCAGATACACCTGCGCGTCGGGCCCGGCGGATTCCTGGCCGAGCCGCGACACGATCCGCTGCAGGTGTTCCGGCGTCTGCGGGTTCAGCGCCTCGATCGGCACGACGGCGCTGGAGTTCCAGAACGCGTCGAAGATCGTGCTGGCGTCCGCCACCGCCGGGCCGAGCAGCAGCATGTCCAGGTCGCGGAAATTCACCCGGCTGGCGGCGTCGAAATACTCGTCGCCGATGTTGCGCCCGCCGACCACGGCGAGCCGGCCGTCGACGATCCACGCCTTGTTGTGCATGCGATGGTTGACGCTGAAGAAGCGCTGCACCATCTCCAGCAGGCGCCACACGCCGCTGCGATTGCGGAACGGGTTGTACAGGCGCACTTCGATATTCGGGTGCGCATCCAGTGCCAGCAGCGCCGGGTCGAGGCCCTGGGTGTTGATGTCGTCGATCAGCAGGCGCACGCGCACGCCACGCTCGGCCGCGGCATACACCTCGCGCGCCAGCAGGTGGCCGACCAGGTCGTCGTGCCACATGTAGTACTGCAGGTCGAGGCTGCGCCCGGCGATGCGCGCGGAAGCGGCGCGCACGGCAAACGCGTCCAGGCCGTCATGCAGCAGGGTCGCCGCGGTCTGTCCCGGGTGGGCGGCGAGGTAGGGTGCCAGTTCGCGATCGATCGGGGTCTGTGCCGCCTGCAGCGGCAGGGTCGTGCTGGCGGCGCCGCTGGCGCGCGGGGTCAGGTGGTCGGCCAGCAACAGGCCGCTGGCGACCAGCAGCACCAGGGCCAGCACGGCCCAACCCATCCAGATCATGATCCTGCGCATCCGTGGCACCTCCGGCTTCCGATTATTCGTGGGCTGTCGCAGATGCGCAAAGGCCTGCCGCGATCGACGGCAGGCCTTTGCGGAACAACAGGGCATGCCGGCAGACCGGCAGGCCCCTGGTGACGCGCTTACTGACCGCGCATGCGACCCTGGAAGCGGGTGCCGCCATTGCCCATGTGCGCCAGCTTGATCTTGCCGATCGCATTGATGCGCTCTTCGGCCAGGCGGTCAGCCGCCTTGTAGGTCGGGATGTTCTGGGTCTTGGAGATCTCGAAGATGCGGCCCAGGTTGTAGTAGATCGTGCGCATCATGCGCATGGCGCGCTCGCGGTTGTAGCCGTCGATTTCCAGCGACACGTTCATCACGCCGCCGGCGTTGACCGCGTAATCCGGCGCATACAGCACGCCGCGACGCTGCAGTTCGTCGCCGATCTCGTCGGTGGCCAGCTGGTTGTTGGCCGGGCCGCAGATGATCTTGGCCTTGATCCGGTCGATGGTCTGCTCGTTGACGGTGCCGCCAAGGGCGCACGGCGAATAGACGTCCGCATCCACGTCGTAGATCTCGTCCAGGCCCACCGCCTCGCAGCCCAGCTCGTCGACGCAGCGCTGCACCGCTTCCTTGTTGATGTCGGTGACGAACACCTTGGCGCCCTGTTCGCGCAGCAGCTTGATGTACTCGCCGCCGACGTGGCCGCAGCCCTGCACGGCGTAGCTGTACTTGCCCACGTCCTCGTTGCCGTGCTTCGCCTGCAGCGTGGCCATCAGGCCCTGCAGGGTGCCGTAGGCGGTGAACGGCGACGGGTCGCCCGAACCGCCGTGCACCTGGTGCACGCCGGTGACGTATTCGGTTTCGCGGAACACGTATTCCATGTCGTTGACGTCGATGCCGACGTCTTCGGCGGTGATGTAGCGGCCGTTCAACGAGTTGACGAAGCGGCCGAACGCGCGGAACAGCGCCTCGGACTTGTCCTTGCTCGGATCACCGATGATCACCGCCTTGCCGCCGCCCAGGTTCAGGCCGGCCACCGCGTTCTTGAACGTCATGCCGCGCGACAGGCGCAGCACGTCGTTCACCGCCTCCTGCTCGGTCTTGTACGGCCACATGCGCAGGCCGCCGAGCGCGGGGCCCAGCACCGTGTTGTGGATCGCGATGATGGCCTTCAGGCCGGCGTCCTTGTTGTGGCAGAACACGACTTCTTCGTGACCGGTGTTGGCGATGGTTTCAAAGATCATTGGAACGGTGACTCCATGATTTACGGTGCCGGTGGGCATCTACAGAGGGTGGCGGAGAGCATGCGGGACTTCGCCGGGGGTTTGAAAACGCCTGAAACTGATCGCCCCGACCGGAGCCGGGGCGATGAATCAAAGCGTCAAGTTTAGTACGTCACCCCCGCAGGTGGTGCCGCGGCGCAGCAAGGCGCCCGCGTATGGAGGCTTCGGGCGCGGCGCGGCCGACTCCGGAAGCGGGCTGCGGCCCCCTACATCCGGCAGTTCGGCGCATGCCCTCTGCTGCGCGCCTGCTGGTACGCCGGCAACAACTGCTCGGCCTGCCGGTTCAGCGCCTGGGCGCGGTTTCCCGAGGACGGATGGGTGGACAGGAACGCCGGCGGCTTGCTGCCGCCCTGGGCACCCATCTTTTCCCACAGCGTCACCGCCGCCCGCGGGTCGAAACCGGCCTGCGCCATGTAGCGCTGGCCCAGCGTGTCCGCCTCGCTTTCCTGGGTGCGCGAGAACGGCAGCAGGATGCCGACCTGGGCGCCGAGGCCCAGCGCGGCGGCCGCATAGCCGGCATTGGTGCCGCGGGTGCCGGCGTAGATCGTGCCGGCCGCCACCGCGGCCTGGGTCGCCATGTTGTCCGACACGCGTTCCGCGCCGTGCCGCGCCACCACGTGCGACAACTCATGGCCCAGCACCACGGCCAGCTGGTCCTGGTTGCTGGCCAGCTTGAACATGCCCTTGTTCACGCCGATGCGGCCGCCGGGCAGGGCGAACGCGTTGGCGCTGTCGTCGTCGACGATCTGCACCTCCCACTGCTGGGTGTTCCATGGCGGCGGCAGTACCGCGATCAGCGCGCTGGACACGCAGGTCGCGTAGGCGCGCTCGCGCGGCGCGTCGACGAACTTGCCCTGCTTGCGCATGTCGTTGAACGCGGTCAGCCCCATCTGGCTCATCTGGCTGTCCGACACCATCATCAATTGCGAACGCCCGGTGGGCGAGGTGACGCAGCCGGCCAACAACGTGGTGGCCAGCGTGACGAGCAAATGGCGGTGTTTCATGCGTGATCCCCTGAGGACGGTCGTGATTCGAGCATAACCGCAGGAAATCACGGTCGGGATCAACACGGCGTTGATGAAATGTACGAACGATCGTGCTATTTTCTGGCGCATGACGACCGCAACCCTCCCCGGCAAACGCGCCAGCACCCGCGAAACCATCCTCGACCACGCCTATGCGCTGGCTCGTCGTGACGGGCTGGAAGGCCTGTCGATCGGCAACCTGGCCGCCGACGTGGGCATGTCCAAGAGCGGTGTGTTCGCCCACTTCGGCTCGCGCGAAGAGCTGCAACTGGCCGTGCTCGACACCGGCCGCAACCGCTTCGTGAGCCAGGTGCTGATGCCCGCCCTGAAACAGCCGCGCGGCCTGCCGCGGCTGCGCGCGATCGTGGCGAACTGGTTCGCATGGAGCCGCGAACACCAGAGCGGCTGCGTGCTGCTGTCCGCCGCCAGCGAATACGACGGCCGCGACGGCGCGCTGCACGATGGCGTGGTGCGGCAACAGTCCGGCTGGCGCGATGAATTGCAAAAGGCGATCGCGCAGGCGGTCGAGCTGGGCGAGCTGCGCAGCGATACCGATGTCGCCCAGCTCGCCTTCGAGATCTACGCCCTGATGCTCGGCCTGCACCACGACGCCGGCCTGTTCGGATTCGACGAAGCCGGCCAGCGCACCCGCGCGGCCTTCGAGCGCCTGTGGCGCAGCTGGCAAACCTGAGGCGAAACCCATGTCCACCGTCATCGACCGACTCAAACTCACCACCGTGCGCACCGGCTTCGCGCTGGGCGGCCGGATCGCACCGAAGCGCACCGTGAACCGCGCCGCGCGCCTGTTCGCCACCCCGTTCGCCAGCAGCCGTGCTCGCGCCGAAGCGGTGCAGGGCGATGCGCAGATGCAGCGCGGCGAGTTGCAGCTCCGCGGCGAAACCATCGCCACCTACGTGTGGGGCGATCCCGCGACCCAGCCGTACGCACTGCTGGCGCATGGCTGGTCCAGCTTCGGCCTGCGCTTCCTGCCGTGGGTGGCGGGCTTGCGCGCGCTGGGCTTCGCCGTGGTCACGTTCGACCAGCCCGGCCACGGCCACAGCAGCGGCAAGCTGTGCACGCTGCCCGAATTCACCGCCACCATCCACGCGATCGGCGAGCACTACGGCCGCGCCGCGCTGGCCGTCGGCCACTCGCTGGGCGGTGCCGCCGTCACCTTCGCCCAGGACGAGGACTGGCATGCCGATCGGCTGATCCTGGTGGCGCCCGCGGCCGACATGAAAGCCGCGGCCGGCCGCTTCTTCCGCTTCGTGCGCCTGGGCGAACACCTGCGCCAGCCGTTCTACGACTGGCTGCTGCGTCGCACCGGCGTCAGCGTCGAGCAACTGCAGGTGCATCGCCGCCTGCCTGCGCTGGGCCAGCCCGCACTGATCGTGCACGACCTCGACGACGCCGACGTGCCGTGGGGTGAGGGCGAACGCTACGCCCAGTTTTGGCCCGGCGCGCGACTGTTCACCACCCAGGGCCTGGGCCATCGCCGCGTGCTCGATGCGCCGGAAGTGATCGACGCGGCGCTGGCTTTCGTGCGCGGCGAAGTCGTCGGCACGCGGGTGATCGGCAGCCCTGACCTGGCACGGTGCATGTGACCTCTTCCTTCGCCCTCCGGGAGACAAATCAGCAGGATGCCGATTTGCACGGCGATAGCCGCCCGAAGGGTGAGGCGCATGGACGTGCTGAATGAAGATGCCCGGAGCGCGGATGGGGGTGCGTGTTCCCCGGACGATGGTCGTGATGTCGGACATGACCGCAGGAAGTCACCACCGGGACCAACATCGCGTCGAGCAAAGGCAACCCGGTGCCTGCTTCGCCCGGGCGACGACACCTCGATCACGCCGTGGGCGCCGTGATCCGACGCACAGCCGTTGGGTTCAACCGTGATTGAGCGGGGCGAGCAGGGTGGGGCCGGCGCCTTCGGTCTGCACGGCGCCGTCGGCAAGGGCGTCGGCCGCATTCGTGTCTGGCCTGTCGACCCAGGGGGCCGGTGTATATGGTCCGGGGACGTAGGTTCGCCATACGGATTCGGACGGGGCTTTGCCGTACTCCCCCAGATTGAAGTTGACCGGAACATGGGCGGTCCAGCTGTTCTGCCTGGCCAGCTTGCCAGTCGTGGGGGTCACGTAGCTCCATTTGCGGGCGGCCTTGAGCGCCGCGTCGGCCAGGATTTCGCGGTATTGCCGGAGCAGGCCATCCGGACCAACGTTGCCAAGGTTGACCTGCTCGGCGACAGCGTCGATCACGTGGCCGTCGTGGTCCACGTGCAGTGATAGATACACCGTGCCCTGCACCCGGCCGCGGATGGCTGCCTGGGGATAGTGTGGCTGGATATTCCTGTTGCCTTCGGCAATGTGCAGCGTGTCGGTGGAGTTTTCGTCGTCGTCACCGAACGTGGCGCCTTTGACGCGCGCGCTGTAGTTTCCATCGGACGCTTTCCTGAGCACAACCCGGACATGCATGCTGGCCTTGGCAAGCACCGGCTTGCCATCGCGCATTACCGGCTGGAAGCGCCATTGCAACGCGGTCTTGCGCACCAGGTCCGCGATGGCCTTTCCGTAAAGGGCCTCGTCGTCGATGATCGCTGTCTGCACCGTGCCGTCGGTGGCCAGCACGATGGTTCCCTTGACCACGGCGGAAGATTCGAGGTCATCCCTGGAGCTGGCCTGGGCGACCATCGCCGTCATGGCGAGGAATGCAGCGAATATGACCTTCTTCATGCGTGCTGTCCTTGAAGTTGCGTTGAAGTCGATACCGTTCGGCGCGACTGGCATGCGGCCACGCGTCAGCCTTTGCCGCTTTCGACGGCGCCATGCCGGACGCGGCTGCCGTCCATTCCAGATCGTGATTTGTCCACCGGCTGGCGCCCAGTATGCGGTCAAACAATCACGCGCGAAAGGCGATCCAGCGCACCGGACTTTGTTCGGGACCTCGGGTCCATGTCCGCCGGTAAGCGCTTCGCAGCAAGCTCTTGCCGCCAATTCCCACTAGAATCGAGGGGTTCAAGCATCGATGCCGGAGTTGCCATGAGTTCCCCCGCCAAGCACGTCCCCGCCAGCGCCCCCCAGACGGAAACCACCCCGCTGCGCTTCGTCACCGCCGCCAGCCTGTTCGATGGCCACGATGCCGCCATCAACATCATGCGACGGATCATCCAGTCGCAGGGTGCCGAAGTGATCCACCTGGGCCACAACCGCTCGGTCGAGGACGTGGTGCGCGCCGCGCTGCAGGAAGACGCCGACGCGATCGCGCTGTCGTCCTACCAGGGCGGCCACGTCGAGTACTTCAAGTATATGGTCGACATGCTGCGCGAGCGCGGCGCCGGTCACGTGCGCGTGTTCGGCGGTGGCGGCGGCACCATCACGCCGGAGGAAATCCGGGAGCTGCAGGCCTACGGCGTCGAGCGCATCTACCATCCGAACGACGGCATGAAGCTGGGCCTGGTCGAGATGATCGAGGACGTGATGAACCGCACCCGCGCCGCGGTCGACCAGCGTGTCGAAACCGCCGCCAGCAAGGTCGACGTCGACGACGAAATCTCCATCGGCCACATGCTATCCACCATCGAGGAAGGCCGCCTCGGCGACGCCGAACTGGAACGCCTGCGCAAGGAATGGAAGCTGGCCGGCAAGCAGACCCCGGTACTCGGCCTCACCGGCACCGGCGGCGCCGGCAAGTCGTCCGTGGTGGACGAACTGCTGCTGCGCTTCCTGCACGCCTTCCCCGAGATGCGCATCGCCGTGCTCGCGGTCGACCCCACCCGCCGCCGTTCCGGTGGCGCGCTGCTGGGCGACCGTATCCGCATGAACTCGTTGAGGTCCCATCGCGTCTACATGCGCTCGATGGCCACCCGCCGCCAGCACGCCGCCACCAGCGTGGTGCTGCACGACTGCATCGACTTCCTGAAGAGCCAGCCGTACGACCTGGTGATCGTCGAGACCGCCGGCATCGGCCAGAGCGATTCGGAGATCGTCGACCTGGTCGACTTCCCGGTCTACGTGATGACCAGCGACTACGGTGCCGCCAGCCAGCTGGAGAAGATCGACATGATCGACTTCGCCGACCTGGTGGTGCTCAACAAGTTCGACAAGCGCGGCGCCGAAGACGCGCTGCGCGACGTGCGCAAGCAGTGGAAGCGCAACCACACCGCGTTCAGCGTGAAAGATGACGACGTGCCGGTCTACCCGACCATCGCCAGCCAGTTCAACGATCCGGGCGTGACCTGGATGTTCACCAACCTGTGCCGCCTGATGCGCGAAAAGCTGCATCTGGGCGCGGCCACTTCCAAGGCAGGGCAGCCCGCTCTGGAACCCTCCCCTTCCAGGGGAGGGCAGGGTGGGGTAGCCCCAGCCGAAGCCGGATGCAGCTGGGTCCCGCAACTCGACACCACCCTGAAAGAACCCCGCGCCACCGTGCTGATCCCCGGCGCCCGCGTGCGCTACCTCGCCGAGATCGCCGAGCAGGGCCGCGCCATCAACAAGGGCATCGAGACCCAGGCCGAATTCGCCAGCAAGGCGCAGCACTACTACGAGTCGCTGAAGGAACTGGGCGACGACAAGCTGCCGCGCCCGCTCGACCTGTACGGCAGTGCCGACCTGCACGCCGAAGGCGACCGCTCGCTGGTCACCCTGCGCCAGCGCTACAACGCCGCGCTGAAGGAACTCAGCCACGAAGCGATCCATCAGCTGCGCGAATGGCCGGCGCTGTATCAATCGGTCACCGCCGACGTCAACGAATACAAGGTGCGCGACAAGGTCATCCGCGTCGACAACTACCGCGAATCGCTGAGCCACCAGAAAATCCCGAAAGTGGCCCCGCCGAAGTCCAAGGACTGGGGCGAGCTCGTCACCTTCCTCGGCAAGGAAAACCTGCCCGGCCACTACCCGTACACCGGCGGCGTGTATCCATACCGCCGCAGCGGCGAGGATCCCACCCGCATGTTCGCCGGCGAAGGCACGCCCGAGCGCACCAACCGCCGCTTCCATTACCTGAGCCAAGGCGGCGCCGCCACGCGCCTGTCCACCGCGTTCGACTCGGTCACCCTGTACGGCGAAGACCCTGCGCCGCGCCCGGACATCTACGGCAAGATCGGCAACTCCGGCGTCAACATCGCCACGCTGGACGACATGAAGAAGCTGTACTCAGGCTTTGACCTGAGCGCGCCCAGCACCTCGGTGTCGATGACCATCAACGGCCCCGCGCCGATGATCCTGGCGATGTTCATGAACACCGCCATCGACCAGAACGTGGAGAAATACCTCAAGGCCGACGACGCCCGTTGGGCGGAAGCGGAAAAGAAGATCGCCAAGCTCTATGAAGGCCGCCAGCGCCCGCAATACCTGGGCGAGCTGCCCAAGGGCAACGACGGCCTCGGCCTCGGCCTGCTAGGCGTGTCCGGCGACGAACTGGTCGATGCCGACACCTATGCCCGCATCAAGACCGAAACCCTGACCCAGGTACGCGGCACCGTGCAGGCCGATATCCTGAAGGAGGACCAGGCGCAGAACACCTGCATCTTCTCCACCGAATTCGCGCTGCGCATGATGGGCGACATCCAGCAGTACTTCGTCGACCACAAGGTGCGCAACTTCTACTCGGTGAGCATCAGCGGTTATCACATCGCCGAAGCCGGCGCCAACCCGATCAGCCAGCTCGCCTTCACCCTCAGCAACGGCTTCACCATCGTCGAGTACTACCTCGCCCGCGGCATGAAGGTGGACGACTTCGCGCCCAACCTCAGCTTCTTCTTCTCCAACGGCATGGACCCGGAATACACCGTCATCGGCCGCGTCGCCCGCCGCATCTGGGCCCGCGCCATGCGCGAGCGCTACGGCGCAAGCAGCCGCAGCCAGATGATGAAGTACCACATCCAGACCTCAGGCCGCTCCCTGCACGCGCAGGAAATCCAGTTCAACGACATCCGCACCACGCTGCAGGCGATGTACGCGCTGTTCGACAACTGCAACAGCCTGCACACCAACGCCTACGACGAAGCCATCACCACGCCCACCGAAGAAAGCGTGCGCCGCGCCGTGGCGATCCAGATGATCATCAACAAGGAGCTCGGCCTCAACTTCAACGAGAATCCGTGGCAGGGTAGCTACGTGGTCGACACGCTGACCGACCTGGTCGAGGAAGCCGTGTACAAGGAGTTCGAGGCGATCAGCGAACGCGGCGGGGTGCTCGGCGCGATGGACACCATGTACCAGCGCGGCAAGATCCAGGAAGAGTCGATGTATTACGAGCACAAGAAGCATGATGGCTCGTTGCCGTTGATCGGCGTGAATACGTTCCTGCCGAAGGATCATGGTGGGGAGATTGCTACTGAGATCGAGCTGATCCGGTCTACCCCTGAGGAGAAGGGGGCGCAGATTGCCAATGTGAAGTTGTATGGTGAGGCGCGGAATGCGTTGGTGCCGGGGAGTTTGCGGGGGTTGCAGGACACGGCGCGGGAGCGGGGGAATGTGTTTGAGCGGTTGATGGAGGCGGTGAAGTACAACTCGTTGGGGCAGATTTCGCATGCGCTTTATGAGGTTGGGGGGGAGTATCGGAGGAATATGTAGCTAGTGGTGCAAATTCCTTGCTAATTCCAAAGCTCACACTCCCTGAATTTGGAGGTGTTGGCTTGAGAATTTCGCCTTAATGGCAATATTTTTGAGATAGGGGAGTGAGTGCCTAGATGAGAGTGATCGAGTCCGTTGACGCGGCTTCCTCTATAATGCAGGGCGATATTCTAGAGTTTCCCGAAAATTTCGAGAGACCATTTGAATGTCAATCTGCGATTGTGCTCACCGCCGACTGCGATCTGGCACAGGAGAAGCACTACGGTCAGATATTGCTTTGTCCGATCGTACCTATTTCTAGTTACCTTCGGGGGGCTTGGTCCAGACGTAAGCTTTCCAAGATGAGTTCGACGGCATTTAAGAAGCTGCTGGAAGAGCTTCCAAAAATACCTGGACTAAAAGGGTCTGGAGATGTTTCCGAAGAAGCCATTGCCTCCTTGGCTGCGTCGGAAGAAATTATGAGTCGGGCGCTGGATGAAATAGCTGATGTACCTTCTGTGCTGAAAAACAAGATACTGAAGCTAGTAAAAATATTCGCCGCGTGTCAAAGAAATCAACCTGATCCGCTGCGTGACCTCGTTAATGCAGTGTCGGTGCGCGACGACATTGACGAGAGCAAAGCCTCCTCTAAGGTGTTCGGCGAATTTCGCCAAGAAATGAAGGGCGACAATCTCGAGGCCGTTGTAATCGCTGAAGAGGCTTCAGGTAGCAATATGGCGTGTGTCGTTCTACTGCGTTGTCCGTTTCTAATCAGTTCGTCCGAAATAAGAGTTGATTGGAACGAATCGGGACGAGTGCGTCGATCAGGTACGTTTGCCGCTCCCTTAAAGTACCTTATTGCTCAAAAATTCGGCAATCTCTTTTCGCGCTTTGGTATGCCGTTGGTAGTCGAGGCTGACAGGGACGCTGCGGTCGATATGGAGGAGTTGATTTTATGAATCCAGATATTCTGGTGATTGACGCGGACGCAATTGGGCTGCTCAACTCCACACTAAATCCTAGCGAGGAATGGTTTGAAAAATTTGCCACCGCTGATTCTCAAGATAGGGTCAGGTCGGGAATCATTGATAATGTGGCAATAATATCTAGTAACGTCTCTACGGCAGCCAGCAGGCTGCTTGTAATAGACCTTGGTAGGCCAAATTTTTTTGATCGGTTTACACTTGCACATAAGCGAGAGGTTCTGCGCAGAATATTTGTGTCAGCGCTTAGCTCATTCACAAATAATATCCTAATTCCAAGATCTTGGGCATCATTCAATCACGGGAGCCGAATTTCTTATCACGCACTTCCGTTGACCGCCAAAAGGGCATCTCCTGAGGCTGATGCTCGTATCGAGATGGATAGAGCAGCTTTTGGGGACTCCAATCTTTACGTATTCAATTGTTCTAATGGGTGGAGTGATCTCGCTTCTTCTGCGTCTGATAAAGCTAAATACGATAATGGTCGCAGAGCTTTTCTGAAATTTGTAGCTGAAATTGGGTCTTTCGATCATTCTCAAAATGTGCCCGGCGCAATCCAGTTGTCAGATGATTCTTTTTTTCATCAGGAAAACCGCACCGGATACGCGGAGTGGTATAAATCACGGCTTACGACACGACAACGGGAGTTTGTGGACGCTAGCCTTAACGCGCCTATAAGGCTGCGAGGCATGGCTGGCACAGGGAAAACTCTTGCGCTCGCGGTAAAACTACTTGTCGCAGCCAAGCAGAGGCTTTCGGATCAACTACCGACACGCTTTCTATTTCTGACACACTCCGCTGCAGTTTCTCAGGCGATTAACGCCTTATTGAGTTCTCTGGACAACGAGGGAATCATCGCGCAGCTAAATTCACGGGAGGGATTTTCGCTAACGGTATCTACTCTTCTAGATGTCGCAATGGATGCGGTAGGAGCTGATCTTGAGAGCGATGGAGTTTCACCACTTGCGACTGATGCGCTTGAAGGACGGATGCTTCAACTCGAGTTAATTGAATCCGGATTAATCTCCTATGCTAAGTCCAAGGAATGGTCCTTGCTGCGTGGTTTGGCGTCAGATCACTTTAAGCGGCTGATGGCTTCTCCGAAGGGATCTTCAGAATTTCGGAGATTTGCTTGGGAAATTATGAATGAATTTGCCTGCGTGCTGGATGCGGATGGTGTTCAAGCTAAGCCGTCCTTGCGTAAGCAATACCTAAGCGCGGCACGGCAATCTTGGATGATGCCCCTAGATAAGGGTGTTGATCGCCAAGTCGTTCTCGCGCTGTACGATAGTTTCAATCGAGAAATCAGGGAGATGCACGCGATAAGCGTTGATCAAGTAATTTCGGATTATTTGAATTACCTCGACACCTTCAGGTGGAACGCCGTCCGGGAAAAACGAGGCTATGACGTCATCTTTGTTGATGAACTTCATTTATTCAATCGCCAAGAACGCATGGTGTTGCACGGCTTGGTTCGATCAGGGATGGAGTCGCCAAGTCTCTTTATGGCCTACGACGCTAAACAGGCGCCTTCCGATACGTTTATGCCGAATGAAGCAAGCGAAACTAGTTCTTCGTTTTGGGGCAGGTTAAGAGTGGGCGGCATTCATAAAGTTGAACTCGACCAAGTATTTAGATACACCCCGCAGATTGCGGCATTCATTGGCTCGCTCGATCAGTCATTCCCGGCCCTTGATTTGGGGGATGAATGGGGTGAATACAATGTTTCCTCCCAAGCTTTCGCCGCTGAGCTGCCGAGCATCACGGTCCTGAGTGACGAGAAGGAGATGTACACGAAGGTGATGAGTCGAGCTCATGCAATAAAACGTAAGGGCGGACAGAAATTTACGCTCGCCGTTTTGTGCTGCAATCCAGATCGATTTATGTTGTTTCGGGACGCGAGTGCGCACAAGAAGGATTTTTTCTCGATTTCTTCGCGAGAAGAGGCGGCGGCAGTTAAGCCTGATGCCTTTAGATTCGTTTTGAGCGCCCCTGAATATGTTGCTGGCTTGCAGTTCGACTGTGTAATGCTTCTGGATGTTAATAAGGCAGAAATTCCTGCTGGGGCTTACTCGACAAGTGTGCGCCGAAGATTCATTTCCACGGTCTATTTGGGTGCGAGTCGCGCACGGCGCCATCTAGAAATATTTTGCACTGAATTGGATGGAGGACCCTCTGATATTTTGGACAGCGCGGTCCAAAATACGACTTTGCTTAAGTTGAGTTGGTCATTGCTACCTGATATCGGTGATGTTGCGGTGGTTCCGTCTGGATCTGTCGGGGCTTGAACGAGAAAACCGATTAAAGCAATTAAAGGGGACGTGGCTAATTAACCGTATTCCCGGAGGTTTACCCGCGGTGGCCGCCCACACGGGCGGAAACAGGGGTCAGAGTGCACTTTTCGAGTGCTTATCCTTCTTGAGGCGCTTTGCGAAAACAAAGGGGTCAGGTTCATTTAATCCAGGCTTTCGGATGCTTTCGCAAGTCTCCCGCGGGGGCTGACGGTGACGGGGCGTTGTGTCAGGGCCTCGATCCGCTGCTGAAAGCGTTCGCTTCCCCATGCGCGCTGTTGTTGGGGTGTCGGGACGGCGCTCGTAGCTAGCTACCTCGCTGCTCCACCTGGTGTAGGAAAATGAACCTGACCCCTTTGTTGTAATCCTGGTTTTTGGAGGCTTAGGTGGTCTTCGGCCCTCCGTGAGCCCTCCGCATGGCTCGATCTGGCGTAGAGAAAATGAACCTGACCCCTTTGAGCCCGGGGCAATGCCTGATGTCAGATGGGTGGCTTGGATGATGAGTGGCGGCGGTTTTTGCTGACAGCGGTCGGCTGGTGGAGCGACGATGCTGCGGGTACGGCTCGACAACCTCGCTTTGATCTTGATCTTCCCGGCATTCCGCAGCATGTGGTGCAGCGGGGCAACAATCGATTGCCATGCTTTCTGGATGATCTCGACCGCCAGCGCTACCTGCAATGCCTGTGGCGGCGCTGGGGCGATTCGGTTGCCGGCTGCATGCCTATGTGTTGATGAGCAACCACGTGCACTTGCTGCTGACGCTGGGTGAAGAGAGGGCCTTGTCGCGCTTGATGCATACGTTCTCGCGGAACTATGCGGCGCTGTTCAATGCCGCCTCCGGTGAACTGGCCGACGTAACTTTTTCGTGTGACACTGGCATGAGAATTTCATTCGCCAAGGAGGACGATGATGTTTACGAATGAACAGGTTGACGAGTACGCCAAGGCAAAGGGTTATGCTCCGGGCACCATTCTTTGGGCCACAGATAAGCCACTTGACGAGGACGCGTTTCGATCTGGAAACAAATCGAGCGCTGCGATCGACTTTCTGCGATGGCAGGATATCGGTCTTGAAGACAGCAAGGGCGCGGGAAGGATCCCAATCGAAGAACAGGATGCCCATTTCGTTTCGCCCGGCAGGGGTATATCCCTCTTCATCAAACGTATGCTGCCCGAAGGCATGACGTACGCCGGTACAGCGCCGGAAGCGAGCAAAAGCGGTTTGAAGAAGCAGTTCGATCCGCTACACGAGCGTAGTTGGTGGAAGATCGAGTCGGGACATCCGATTCCAGCCGGGCTGCGGCTCGTCTACGACGGCGTGCCTCCTGGTCACTGCACGCTGACAGTGGATCGCCAGCTATCCGTCAAGCAGTTCCTGAGCTTGGTCACCAGTATCAGTTTTTCTGCAGCTGGTACCGACTATTTTGGTATGAAGAAGTAAGCGCCCTGTGGAGCGAAGCCGATGACTTATCGCAAAGTTGAGCTGACGGACATGCAGCTTTCCCATGCTGTGGTTGCAGTCCAGCGCTATATGGACGATCTCTTGCACAAAGCTGACCACGATGCCGAAGGTGGTGAACATGAAGACTATCTCGTGGCCCAAAGCGTGCTCGCTGTGTTGAAGGCGGCCAAACAGGCGGGGCACTAATTCTACTGTGGGCGAATTAAAGGGGACGGAATTAAAGGGGAGGAATTAAAGGGGAGGAATTAAAGGGGACGTGGCTAATTAAATGTCTTCCTGGATGCTTGCCCGCGGTGACCGTCCACGCGGGCGGTACACGGCAGGACATCCCAGGGCGGTTTCCACCATGGGCTGGAAGCGCTCGTCACCAAGGGCGCGTTCCTGGCTGGCATACGCACGCAGGCGCTACAGATCCCCAAGTGCAATGCCTGTGTCCAACCATTGTTGGTAGGGCAGCGTTACTTCGCTGCGTGCTGCGTCATCCCCAGCGCTTGCCTGACCGCCTTGACCACCGCGTCCGGCTGATCGATCTGAATGTCATGTGAGCTGTCCGGAACGTGTACCAGCGTGCCGCGAGAGGATGTGGCGACGATCTGCGCCTGCGTGTGAGCCCGGGCGTCTTCCAGTCCCTTGCGGTCACGCGGCAGCGCATCGGCATAGGTGTTGGCGGCGGACAGCACGATCAGGGGTATCGAGCCGTGCGTCTCCTGCTTCGACACGGGCTGCTTGAATACCTCGACATTGGCCTGGAGTACCGACAGCACGGTGTGCCAGTACGCAGGCTTCGACATCAGGGCCAGGTTCACCGCGTTGAGCTTGGCGCTGGCGCGCGGATCGGGCCCGCCGAGACACTGGCTCAGTTCCGGATGGGTAGACGTCAGTTCGTGCTTTTCGGCGGCGGCCTCGCAGCCACGAAGAAACGCGAACCGCTGTACCGAGAGGGTGTCCTCGTCCTTCTGCCATGCGGGGGCAAACCGGCCAATGTCCTGCGCGGGCGGGTCGAGCAGGACCATCGCGCCCACGTCCGCCGGATAGCGGCTTGCGTACTGCCGAACGATGTTGCTACCCAGCGAATGCCCCACCATCATCAGTGGGGTCGAGAGGCCGGCCCGCTGGATCAGCGCGTGCAGATCCGACACGTCGGCATCGAGCCCTCGCGGCATCGGCCCCTCGCTGCTGAAGCCGAAGCCGGCCCGGTCATACGCGCAGACGTGCGCGTGGGCGGCCAGCAGCGGCTGCACCTTGAACCACGTGGAGGAATCGGCGACTGCGCCAGCCTCGAGCAAGACGGTCTGCGGTCCGCTGCCCGAACAGCGCAGGTTGATATGGCGGCCATCGCCCAGGTCGATCAGCTTTGCCGCCTGCGCATAGCTGTCTGGCATGCGTTGCGCCGCGGCGACGTGGCTGGCTTCGGTGGCCCTGGCCTGACCGAGCATCATGGCCAGTAAAAGGGCACCGCCCGCTTTCAGGTGCATCCTGTTCAAGGCGTGTCTCCTGTCGATGGCCGGGCAAGGGGCGCCGGGCAGGTCCCCTCATCGACCTGAGGTGGCGCAAGAAGTTCAGGCAAAACGGAGTCAGAAACAAAGGGGACGGATGACGCTTCGCACAGCTCCTGCAGATAGCGCCGGTAGCCTGCTTCTGCCGCGAACCAGGCTTGGCGGTCATTGCCTCGTTGAATCACGTGTTGTGGGATGCCGCGGAGGTCGATACGAGACTTGCGCGCCATGCTGTGCTTCCCGCGTTGGGGCGCATCAGGTTGGGTGGCTGTTGAAACGAGTGCTGTCGGGAAGGCGGGCGTGGCGCACTTCCGCGCAGCTCAATCTGGCGTGGGAAAATGAACCTGGTCCCTCTGGGTCGAGTCGATGGCCGGAGTATCCCAGTGTGATGACGCACGGCGGCGCGTAACATCGGTGCTGCGAGACAGCGCAGGCAGGCGCATGCCAGGTCCCGAGGTGATCTAGCTTCCTCCGTCTCGCTTTCCGGTCAATCCATCACGCAGCAATTGCTGGTGGATGTCGGATCCATCGACGGGCAGGAGCGTCCGCTTCTTGATGATCCATCGACCGTCACGACGCTCCAGTTCCCAGCGATTCACCACGGCACGGTGTATCCGATAGCCCGTCGATTCGCCATGGTTCGGCAAACCGCGTGGTTCGCCCTCGTGATCCAGGTGAACGATCATGAGGTAGGAGGTCACCACGGCGGCGTCGCCCCGCAAGTCGACAAGAGGCAGTCCGCTGAAGTGGGCCAGCCCGCCGCGAATGGCTGCGGCGTGCTCCGGCCTCTGGATGAACGCGGCGATTTCCCTGGCGCCGCGTGCGCCGTCCAGCGTCGGGCCACGATCGAACACGCCGTCTTCGTGATAGACCGATATCGTGTAGTCGGCCGCTCCGGTATCGGCGCTCGGTGGATGCGATGCGACAAGTTCGTGAATGGCGAGCTTGTCCTCGACGATGCGCAGCCTGCGCCCCAGCTCGGACATGTCTGCGGTTTTCATGATCATCTCTGTGCGTGTCGTTCGTGAGCTGCCATGGCTCGCGAATCGTTGTGCCTGGGGAGCTCATCGGAAGTGCTGTGCCACCCGGGTGCCTCAGGAAACAGCGGCTCCCGCAGGTGACGACTTCTTGAAAGTCAGCCACAAGGCCGAGAGCAGGAAGTACAGTCCGCCGAACGCTGCATAGGGTGCGAGCTGGCGAAGGCCAGGGGCCACGCCGAAAGCCTGGACGATGAACACGACACCCGCCAGGGCGGATTGGACGCCGCTGATCATCATGAAGACCTGACCACCGAGTTTGCGTCGGCGAATACCGACGGCGAGCTGGAAGAGTCCGGCAAGAAGAGCCCACGCGCCGAACACCAGCACGCCCCCGGCATTCCCGTGCAGGGCGAACGCGATCGCCATGCAGGCCGCGGTGACGATGCTGACGACGGCGTTGAATTTTTGTCCTGGATTGGCCTGGAGTCCGCCGCTTCGCAGGGCATCAAGCATGTTGGCGATGGCGTCCCAGGCCGGATAGACGACGAGCAGCGCTCCTGCAAGAAGCACCGGTGCCGGTGCTGACGCGAAGACCAGCGCCACCCAGAGGAGGGCGGCGCCGGCGCGGAGAAAGTAGAAGTTTCGAAGTGAGTTCATGAGTGTTGCTCGGTTCAAGTGAAAAATCATCCTACTAGTAGGTAGATTAAAGTGTCAACTACCAGCCATGGCCGGGTCTTGCCGTGGTATCAGCATGACTTGCTATCTACTAAATGGTAGATTCAGGACATGAGCACGCAGCAGAAACTTGTCGATTCGGCCCGGTTCCTGATCCAGACCCGGGGCTACAACGGCTTCAGCTATGCAGATGTCGCCGAGCAGGTGCAGGTCCGCAAGGCGAGCATTCACCACCATTTCCCGACCAAGGCCGATCTTGCCCGCGCCGTGGTGGATGAGTCCCGCGATCTGATTGTCGAACAGACGCGCATCCTCGCCAGCGGAACCTTCGATCCGGCGAAACAACTGCGTGCGTACACCGGCTACTGGGAAAAATGCATCGCGGACGCTTCGGCCCCGTTTTGTGTTGCCGGCATGCTGGCCACCGAGTTGCCCACGCTGCCTGACGACCTGGCCGAGCATGTGCGCGAGCATTTTCGCGAGTTGTCGAAATGGCTTGAAACGGTTTTGACCAAGGGCGCGCAGATGGGATTGTTCGAGCTGCAGGGTTCGGCCCGGCTCGAAGCGGAATCGTTCATGTCGATGGTGTACGGAGCCATGCTTACCGCGCGGGCCTTCAGCGATCCCAAGGTATTCGCCGACATCGTCGAAAGCGGGCTGGGCAAGCTCCTGCGCCGCGCGGATGCGGAAGCCATCCGGTCATAGATCCCTGCCGGGATCGATCATCTCGCGCTTCGCTCGCCAGGAATCTGTCTGGTCGCGAACAGCGAACAGAACAAAGGGGACGAAGGGAGTTGGACTGGAATATTTTCCCGTCTCCTTATTGAGTGGCCACGCAGGACTTGGCCATCGCCCTGCAGATGCAGGTGGCGACGTTGATCGTTGTCATCCGCAAAAGGTGCCAGGGACAATTTCGAAAGCGTGGTCCGTGCGCGCTTCCCCACAGTTGGTCATGGCTTGGCTGAGGCTTTCTTACTTGTTCGGAGCGCACAGGGATGTTCGAGGAAATTCTGAAGGCAAGCGGCGGAAGGTTGCTGATACCTGTGGTGATCGCCGTGGTGTTCGTGGCGATCGTCAAGGCCCTGTTTGAACTTAGGCGCTCGAAGCTCGGCGAACGCAAGGATTTTCTGGAGACCTGGACGCATCAGCGCTTGCAGGATGATCTGTGGCTCGAGGTGACCGTCCGTCATCTTGCCGGCTCGTATCTCCCTGCGTCCGTGATCCGAAGGCTGTTGGGCACCATCCATCCTTCACGGGCCTTGCTCGATGTGTCTGAATGCTGGGAGTTGTTCGACATGGATGCCGTGTCAGGCGAAATTCATTGGAGGGAAGGGCGTCATGCTGATCCAGCGCAAAGGGTGCGAGAGATGCGTCTGTTCGGTGCGCTCTACTATCTGCTAACCGGCTTGGCCGGCGGCCTATCGTATTTGCTGTTGGCCACTTCGTTTCTGCCGAGCGGCGAGTGGTCCGTTGCGTTCCTGCTTCTCCTGCTGGGAATTTTCTGCCTGTCCAGATCGGAGACTTTGAAGGCAGCACAGACCGCCGCTCCGCGTTGGCTAGGCCTTCCCTGAGGGAAAGCAGCGAGACGGGGTCAGGTTGAGCTGGCCTCGTTGGCATGACCCCGTTGGCAGGGGAAAGCGAAACCGACCCCGTGCGGTTTGACCCGATCTTCCGCCCCCTGTGATCAGACGCGGTTTTTCTTTGATCTGGTCGCGCTTCCTGTTCGTGCTCGTGTAAAAATCGGGCAAGACACTCCAAGGGGCGGCAGACAGTGAGAATGCTTCAATCGGGCGCTTGCGCCAATTGCGATCGCGCCATTGCCGGTCCTGACCAGAAATTCTGTCCCACTTGCGGCCAAACCACGCCCGCACACCGCATCGATTGGCATTTCCTCGGGCATGAGCTGGAGCACAGTGTGCTGCACATGGACCGGGGCATCTTCTATTCGCTCAAGGAGCTGATGCTGCGGCCGGGCCATTTGATGCGCGACTACATCGAAGGGCGGCGCGCCAACCAGGTCAAGCCGATGTTGCTGTTGATGATCTCGGCGGCGCTCGTGGTATTGCTTGGCAAGTTTCTGCTGGGCGGCGATCTGATCGGCCCCTCCCTGCAGGCTGGCGCCGGTTATGTGGAGGGCTCCAGCATCGGGGTTGAGGGAGGCGCAGCGGCTGCAGCGTCGGCCAAGACCGCAGTTGAGGTGAAAGACTGGATCAATGCACACCTGGCTGCATTTACGCTTCTTCTCCTGCCGTTTCAGGCCGGGGCCTTCTGGTTGGCATTCAAGGGCAGGGGGCTGAACTACCCCGAATGGCTGGTGATCTCGGCCTTCCTGACTGTGCAGACGTTCATCTTCATGGCGGCTGCCGTACTCGTCCAGAGGTGGCTGCCAAGCGCGCAAATGTGGGTCGTTCCCTTTGCCTTCTTCTATCTGGTCTTTTCACTGGTGCAGTACTTCCAGAGCTCCTCGCGCTGGAAGACCGCGCTGCGCGCCTTGCTGGGCTTCATCCTGTTCACGGTGGTCAGCTCTCTGATCTCTGCTGCCGCAGGGTTTGTATTGGTCTCCATGTCGATGCTTGGCTAAAAGGGAAAACGCACCAGGGACGACTGGCACTGACTCAAGCTCGTCATCCCCGCAGATAACGGATCAGGTCCATTTAACTGGAAGTTTTAATGAACCTGACCCCTTTGTTCTTTTGCTGCTGAAACCGGAACGGAGACAGTCAAGTCCACCCGTTGCAGGTCGTGGTCGCGTGACCATCGGGTGCCTCCCCGAAGCACAGCCAAAAAGGGACGTGGCAAATTGAGCCTCATGCTGTGCGTTGGCCCGCCGTGGGCGCAGCCGAGCCTTCCCTGGACGGTGCCGCAATAGCTGCCACCCGGATGGTCTTCCGGCCGGCCGCGATGCTATCTTTCGTCGCGTATCCGGGGGGATTTCATGCCAGCCATTGCTCGTCTCGCGAGCCGCATCGCGGCTCTGTTCCTGTGTCTCGCCAGTCTGGCCGCACTGGCGCAGGCGCCGGCAGATCCTGCTGTCTGGGGCCCGTATGCCAATGTCGCCGGGACACAGCGACGCGCCCAGACGTATATCGTGCGCTGGCACTGGGCGAAGCCGGGCGCGGAACTGGTCGAGGAGTTTGTCCTGCGTGGCAGCGGCACGCTGGACTACAGCAACGTGATTACGCCTGGGCCAGGTCCCGGCCAGCTGCGTCTGGTCAGCTCGTATATGCACAAAGAGTGGCTGGGCACGTTGCAGAACGACGGCAGCGTGCTGTGGGCTGGCTCGGGTCTGCTCAAGATGCCTTACCGCGTCTCGCTTGCCGCGGACGGCGTTATCGAGATGCGCAGGGTGAAGCTGCGCAAAGGGGCGATAGCGTCGGTTGCCGCGGCAACGGCGGACTCGCGCTTCGAATTGATTCCGGACGCGGAGCCCACGCCGGCACCGGCCGATCCGATGGCCTGGGGCGTGTACGCGCGACTGGCCGGGGCGGACATGAGTGCTGGCCGTAACCTGTTCTATCGCTGGTCGTGGCGCGACAAGGACACGCTCGTCGAGGACCGCGGCGACGTGTGGGGCAAGGCATTCATCACCATCGCAGGCGCCGGCGCGTTGCGTTACGTCACCGAGGACGGCAAGGGCGTGCGCGAGGGCACCGTGCAGCCCGACGGGTCGGTAGTCTGGACAACGAAGGGTGCGGAGCCTTTCCGTGTGTCGTTGCAGGAAGGCGGGGTCGCCTACGACCACGTGACGTTGCGCGACGGCGTGGTCACGAAGTCATGGGAGATGCAACGCCTGGCGGGCACCTTGCCGCCGCCGACGGCTCGCTTGGCGCAGGCTACGCCGGCGGCGCCCGCCTCGCCCGCTACCGTTGCCGCGCCAGGGGCCGGCAAGGCGGAGCAGGCACCCGCCGTCGCTGCGGCTGGCGGCGCGACGCCCACCGAGGCGGCTCCTTCCGCCCCGGCGTTGTCCGACTTCGATGCCTCGCTGCAGGGCAGCTTCGAGGACATGTGCGCGTCCGCGACGGAGCGGAAGAGCCGCTTCTGCGACGCACTCGTGGCGCTGATTGCGAAGCGGCAGGCCGATGGCATCGCCATCGAAATCCACGAGCCGGCGCCCGAAAAACCGGCCGCGAAGAAGGGCGCCGCCGCCAGCAAGAAAAGCGCGGCGAAAAAAGCGCCGCCGCAAGAGCGGCTGTCGGCGCACCTGGGCCTGATGGCCAGGCTGGTCGACCAGCCACAATTCGTTTTCAGGACCGAGCCTGAGCGTGATCCGCCCGGTTCGCCCGACAAGGGCTACGTGTATGCGTGGGCCGTCCCCGAGACGGAGCTCGTGTGGAAGCGCATCACCGCAGGCGAGGAAGGCCCTGCTGTCGACGTCTTCCGGTGGAATGCCAAGCGCCAGAAGGTGATTGGCGTGCCGCTCGATCCCAAGGTCGCCTACGTGCTTGAGGTGGCCATCGAAAATGGGGATGTCACGAAGATATCGGCGTTGCAGCCGAACGGCCTCAGGTCGCGCTCGCTTTTACAGGCGCTGCCCGACGGTGGGATCCAGTGGACCAAGCAGGCCTTCAGGGATGGGGCATGGACCATCATCGTCAAGTCCTACGACGTTCCCGGCACGCCCGAATGGATCGCCCAATGGCAGCAGTGGCAGGCGCGTCGCCGCGAAGAGGCGCGGCTTGCAGCGGAGGCAGAGCAACGGCGCCTGCAGGCCGAACGAGAAGCGATGGCAGCGCAGGAGTTGGCGCGGCAGCAGCAGGAGGCCGAGGACGATGCGGAGTTCGAGGCCGAGCGCGCCCGCAAGGCTGCCGCCTGGAATGCGACGGCGTCGGCCGCCGAGCAGGGGCTGGCGGACTCCATCGCGCGCCTCAACGAAACCACGGCGCGGGTCCAGGCCCAGCAGGAGCAGTACCGGCTGCAACAGCAGTACGCGCAACAGGCAGCCCAGGCGGAGCAGCGCCAGCGTGAGGTCGAGAACGCGCGCCAGGCCACCCAGCGCCAGTACGAGATCGCACGCCAGTTCGAGGCGCAGCAGCAGGCGCAACGCCAGGCCCAGGCCGAGGCCCGGGCCCAGATGCAGGCGCAACACCAGGCGCAGAGGGCGTCGGCCGCAGCTGCAGGCACGGCGTCCACGCTGACCGATGCCAACACCTGCGTGAGCCGGCCGATCGTCGGCCCCAATCATGCGTGTGGCAAGGGCACGTCGGCCTCGGTCACCAACCAGTGCTCTTCGCCAGTGGACGTACGCATGTGCTCGATGACGCCCAACGGGTGGGATTGCAGCGCACGTTGGGGCCTGGCGCCCGGCGCCAGTTGGAGCCAGGCGTGGTGCGCGGGCACTTCGCAGATCTTCATGTCAGCCCGCAACAGCGGCAGCAGCACTGCGCTCGGTTCGCCCTAGGTTCCGCACGGCCGCGTGGGCGGCTTTGTTGATGTCTCGCCTGGCGTGCAATGGCGTGTCAGGCGCGGCAATGAGAGCTGGCCTTTCTGCTTGTCTGCGACTTGCGATCGTCCGTAGCGATGCGAGGCCAGCGCGCCATGCCGTGCTTCCTGCGTTGGAACACAGCAGCCAGGCAACCAATGACTTGTGGCGTTTGCTTGCCACCACCTGTCGCCATAACCTCGTTCCGTCTTCATGAAGGATGGCAGCCATGCGCGTACTTCGTCCTCTGGCCTTGCTTCTGGCTGCCGGCCTCGCATGCTCCGCCGCGAATGCGGCCGACGTTGACGGGACGGCGCAGCCAGGGGAGCGCGATGTCTTCAACCAGGTGCAGCAGAACGCCTGGTATCTGCCGACGACGGATCATGTGGCGAAGTTGTTCGTGACCGAGATCGGGCAGGGTTCGCCGGTGGTGTTCCTGCATGGCGGTCCGGGGCGCGATTTCCACTACATCATCGACGCCTTGCGCCCGCAGTTGGAACAGCATGCCTTCGTCCTGTACGACCAGCGCGGCAGCGTCCTGTCGCCGGTGCCGGCGGGAACCGAGGCCAAGCTGACCATGCGCCAGATGGTGGATGACCTGGAGGCGTTGCGCGTCGCGCTGGGCCGCGATCGGCTGGTGCTGTTCGGGCACTCGTTCGGCAGCCTGCTGGCCATGGCCTATTACCGGGCCCATCCCGCGCACGTGGAGCGCCTGGTTCTGGCCGGCTCCCTGCCACCGGTGATGGACAAGGCCATGGCGGATGCCTATGACAAGGCGCTGGACCAGCGGGAAACCGCCATGATGTCGCGCGAAGACGCCATCGCGCGGGCGCTGGCCGAGGCCGGCCTGCCGTCGGACAAGGGCCGCGACACACCGCGGCAGGCGAGGATGCGCTTGCGCATTCGCTACAACGCGCCGTTGGACCTGGTGCACGTGGAGCGCTGGCGCCAGCTCACCAGCGGCGGCATCTACTACAACCACGCGGCGGGCGCGGCGATTGCCGCGAGCATGCCTGCCTGGGACGTGCGTCCGGCGATCGCGGCGCACCCGGTGCCGATCACCGTCATCCAGGGCGACAGCGACTATCTCGATCCGTCGGCCCACTTGTGGTCCGCCCTGGGGGGAAAGATCCGCCTTCGCGTCATCCGTGATGCCGGGCACTGCGCCTGGATCGACCAGCCGCAGGCGTTCGCCGAGGCGCTGCGCGATGGTTTGGACGGCCATTGACGAGAGTGCGATCGGCGGAGCCGCTCGGTACACGGAGTAATCGGGCAGTCTCGCCTGCCCGCGAAGCTGACTCCTTCCGGGATGGATTCTTCTACCTGATCGCGCCCTTTGATCGCGAGTCTTCAGGGGCCATGGCGCAACAAATCGCTGATCGACCGCGGCGCGCCTTTTGCTCGATACTCCTGCGCGGGCTGTACTGCCGTCTCGTGATTTTCGACCATCGAAAGGATTCCCATGGCTTACTCAATGAACCAGGTGGCCCTGTACCTCAACCTCGCTGCCGCACGGGTCAAGGCGGATGGCGACCTGCGTTATCTGATGGGACCGGGAGCACCGAAGATCAGTGGCGGCGGCAATCTGCAGGAGACGCAGATACTCTTCGTGCGCGATGCGCTGTGGGTCGCCAACAACGACGATGCCGACACCGTGCTGCAGAAAGCCATACTCGAAAAGCTGCTGATCGGGACGCCGGAGGCACTCATCGAGCATGTCGAGGCCTGCCAGACACGCGTCTTCAAACGCATGAAGCTCGGCGCGAAGGAGATTTTCGTGCCGCCGGGTTCACCCGCGGAAATTCTGCTCGCCGAACTTGCCGGCCTCGACGATGCGGGGGCCAAGCGTGACCTGACCTATCCGCCTGCCCTTGGCGCCTTGCCAGTTGCCGGCAAGAAGCCCGTCGGCTACGCGCTGCAGCCACCGGGGTCGGGCACGGCGCCAGCTGTCTCGGGCATCGTTTTTGTCACCGGCAACTACGAAGGTACCGTGGGTTCGGGGGATAACGAGCATGCTGAGCAGAAGCTGCTCGCGGCCTTGAGTCGGGTGCCCGACAGTGTGCGTGGCACATTGGCGCTGTATGGTTGCAAGCGGCAATGCAGCGTTTGCAAAAGCGTGTTCGACAAGGCGATCCCGAAAGTCGCGTCGTCCTATCGCTACCTCAATTGCCGCGCCCACGACGACCCTGCGATCGAGAATTACCAGGCGCAGGCGCATCCCTCGGGGATCAAGGCGCTGGACGTCGATCGGTACTTTCCGGTGTAGTGCTCGCGGGCTTCAATAGCGACGCCGACCTGAAGGGACATGGCCAATGAAAGTTGCTCGCCACCGCCTGTTCGTGGTGGCGAGCTCCAGTGCCTCCCGGTACTTCCGGCACACTCCCTCGGCCCGCTGTCAGGTCCAGCATTCCCCGCACCGATCACCACGATCCGCTGCGGGGGAGAGACGTCATGCCGACCATGGACCGCCGACAGTTCCTGAAGCTTTCCGCCACGCTGGGTGCGGCGCTGGCCCTGGGTTGCACGCCGTTGCGTCCGTCGTCGAGCGGCTGGCGCGAGCGCCGGGAGCTATATCCGCAAGGTGTCGCCTCCGGCGATCCGGATGACAACAGCGTCCTGCTGTGGACGCGGCGCCCGTATGCGGATGGGCGCACCAGCGCCACGTTGCGGGTCGAGGTGGCGCAGGACCCGGCCTTCACCCAGGTGATCGCGACCACGGCCGCGCGGGTGTCGGCGGCGTCCGACTGGACCTGCCGGGTGCTGGTCGGCCAGCTGCCGTCGGCCCGCGAATACTGGTATCGCTTCGTGGACGAGGAGGGCAACGGCAGCCGCATTGGCCGCACGATCACGGCCCCCGCGCCGGACGACGCGCGACCGGCACGCTTCGCCTTCGTCAGTTGCCAGGACGTGTGCGAAGGCGCCCTGAATGCGTATCGACGGATGATCTTCGAAGACGAGCGCGCCGCGCCCGAAGACCGCATCGGCTTCGTGCTGCACCTGGGCGACTTCGTCTACGAGGTCGTGCAATACCCTGACCAGGTCAGGGACGGCCATCGCTACGACCGCCGCATCACGTTCCCGGTGCACTACCCGACAGGCAAGACGGTCGCCAACAACCGTTACTGGGTGCCGGCCTCGCTGGAGGATTACCGCGCCCTCTACCACGGCTACCTGCAGGACCCGGACCTGCAGGATGCGCGTGCGCGCTGGCCGTTCATGGCGGTGTGGGACAACCACGAATTCTCCTGGCAGGGCTGGCAGTCGATCCAGGAGTTCCCCGGCACGGAGGGCTGGGTGCCCGCGCAGACGCTCAAGGTGGCGGCCAACCAGGCCTGGTTCGAATACCAGCCCGCGCGGGTCGCGGCACCGGGCGCCAGCCTGGACAGCTTCGCCGCGCCGCACGTCGTCGATATGCTGGTTACCGAGTTCGACGACGACGGACTGGGGCGCGAAGCCAACAACCTCGCCGCCATCAACAGCCTGGTCGTCTATCGCGCCCTGCGCTGGGGCCGGCACATCGACCTGATCCTCACCGACCAGCACAGCTTCCGCTCGCGCGACCCGGGGTCGCACGACGAGATCAACCCGCTGTTCGAAGGCGACAAGCTGGGCTGGGTGCCCGAGGAACTGGCGATGCAGATCGACGGCGGCCGCGACTATGCCGGCGGCCATCCGCCGGCGAAGCTGTCCTTCCGCGGCAAGAGCGTGGCGAACTACCGCGCCGGCGAAGCGGCGCAGACATTGCTGGGGGCGAAGCAGAAAGCCTGGTTCCTCGAACGCCTGCGCGGCGCGCAAGCCACCTGGAAGATCTGGGGCAATTCGCTGGGCACGCCCGACTGGCGCGTGGACCCGCAGCACCTTCCGCCCGCAATCGGCTCATGGTCCGGCGAAGGTTATGCCGTGATGGCCACCAGCGACTGGGGCGGCGCGTACCACGAACGCGCGGAGATCTTCGACACCGTGCGTAACGAGGGCATCACCGGTTTCGCCATCGTCTCCGGCGACCGCCACAGCTTCTGGGCCGGCTACGCGGCCAAGGCCTTGCCGCCCGCCGCGTTCGAGCCCGTGGGCGTCACCTTCGTGGGCGGTTCGCTGATTTCACCGGGGATGCTCGAAGCCTCCGAGCACAACCTGAAAAAGGACGATCCGCTGCGTCCGTTGTATGTCGCCAATCCGGGCGACGGACCAACGCAGGCCACCGTCAACCTGCTGATGCATCACGGCGTGCGCTCGGCGCTGGAGTTCGCCAGGAGCGGCGACCTCAAGAAGGCGCACGCCGTCAGCAATCCCGAGCTGGCCCCGCACCTTGCCTTCGTCGACATGGGCGGCCACGGCTACGCGACCATTCGCGTCGACGCCAGCACGATGGCCACCGACTTCGTCTGCATCCCGCGCCCGATCGAGCGCAACCCGAGCCCGGACGGCGGCCCGCTGCGCTATCGCGTCCGCCACGAAGTGCCGCTGTGGCAAGCCGGCGAGCGTCCGCGGATGCGGCAGACGATGGTGGAGGGCGATCCGGGCCTGGCGGTGTGAAAACCCGCACGAGAAGACGGAACAACATGCCGGGAACAACTCCGTAGCTGTCGGTGACTGGTGTTGTCGTGTGGCTCAGTCGCCGATGCGCCGCCAGACCGAGATGGGCACGTTGCCGTCCGGACGCGGCGGCACCCGGTAGCTGAGCGTGTCGCCGCGCAACTCGAAGCTGCGGCTCTGCTGCTGTCCCTCCCAGTTGGGAAAGGAGGCGCCTTCGATGCGGAACACCAGATGGTGGTCCGGTTCGACCGCGACCGTGCCGTAGTGGGTGCTCGAGCCCATCACGGCTGCCTGGTATTCCGGCGCGGTCGCCCTGGCCTTGCTCGGGTCGGCAAAGCGGGGGCGGTCGCTGCGGTAGAGCTGCAGCGAGTAATGCCCCGCGTGGTCGATCAGCAGCAGGCCTTTCGGCGCGTCGCCGTAGTCGCGCGAACGCGAGCCATCCGGATGCAGCACGTCGGCCGCCACCAGGGTCCAGGTTCCGGCCAGCGAAATTTCGCCATGGGTGTCGTTTGCCGGAGTGCCGGCGGAGCAGGCCAGGCCGGGCAGCAGGCAGGCGATGGCGGCAAGACGGGAGAAGCGGCGGCGCGGGTTCATGGGGTTTTCCTCTGTCGAATCGGGGGGAGGCTGCACCGATCGTAGGGTTTGAAAGCCTGCGGAAAAAGCGAATAATTCGAGGACGATACTTTCGAATTACTTACCGATGCCGCTCCCCAACCTCGACATGGATGCACTGCGCAGCCTGGTGGCGATCCTGCGCCTGGGCGGTCTGGCCCGTGCCGCGGAGCGGATCGGTCGCTCGCCGTCGGCGATCAGCCAGCAGATGCGCAAGCTGGAAGCTCAACTGGGCGAACCGCTGTTTCGCAAGCAGGGTCGCCGCGTGGTGCTGACCGAGGCGGGTGATCGGGTGCAGGCGTACGCGCGGCGCATCCTGGAGCTCAACGACGAGGCCGTGCATGCGGTGCGTGGTGCGGCGATCGAGGGCACGGTGCGTTTCGGCCTGCCGGGCGATTTCGCCGAGTCGTGGTTGCCGGCGGCGCTGGGCCAGTTCCGCCAGGCCTATCCGGCGGTGCGCGTGGACGTGCTGGTCGAACCCAACCGGCGGCTGCTCGAACGGCTCGACCGCGGCGAGCTCGACCTGGTGCTGGCCATGAACCAGGGCGCTCGCGCGGACGCCGAACACCTGGCCACGCTGCCGATGAGCTGGATCGGACCGAAAGGCACGGGCAAACTCGTGCGGCCCGACAGCGTGCTGGACCTGGCGCTCTATCGGCCGCCGTGCTTCTTCCGCCAGGCCGGCACGGCTGCGCTGGATCGGGCCGGCATCGCGTGGCGACCGGCCTTCGTCACCGCCAGCCTGCACAGCCTGTGGGCGGGCGTGGGCGCGGGGCTGGGCATCACCGTGCGCACGGCCGCCGATCTTCCGCCCACGCTGATGCGCCTGGGCCCGCAGCACGGCCTGCCGCCGCTGCCGGGCGTGGAGCTGTGCCTGCACACCGCTCCCGGCGCGCCGTCGGCAGCGCTGACCCGGCTGCGGCAAGCCGTGATGGAGCAGGCGCAGCTGCACCTGGGCCGGACGACGAGGAAGGGAAGCGGCCCAGGCGACCGCTGACAAGGTGTCGCCGCGTTGTCGAAATGGCCAGCTTCTGTTCGTCGTGAACAGGAAGGCAGCCACGACTGCGCAACCGGAAGACATGGCATGAGCGAATACCTGATCTACTTCAACCAGGCGTGGGTCGGCGAGCATTCCGAAGCGTGGTTCGCGACGCGCGGTCCGCTGGCCAGGGCGGTGGTGGAGGAAATGAAGGCGGCCGGAGTCTACCTGTATGCCGGGGGGCTGGAGGAGGATCCGGACGCGGCCTTCACCGCGGATGCGACCGGCGGCACGTTGAGATTCAGCGACGGGCCCTACGTGCGGAATCCGCAGTTTCTGGGCGGATTCGCCGCGATCGACGTGGCCGACGAGGCAGCGGCGAGGCGATGGGCCGGCAAGCTGGCCGAAGCCTGCGGCTGGCCCCAGGAAGTTCGCCGGTTCAAGTCGTAGCCCGGAAGAAATGCGACGGACGGGCCACCGCACTCTGGCCCTTTCTTGTTTGTGGGAGGCATGAAATGACACGCGCAGTCGATGCCGGGAAGACAAGTGACAAGGTGGCAGCAAAGGCCAAGGCCAGCCGGGTCGCCAGGGCAGGGGCGAAGGCGGGCGAACCTGGCAGGCGTGCGGCGGAGCCCGTGGTCGCCACGAAGCTGCTGGCAGCCATGACCGGCCGCGCGAGCTCGGCGAAGGCCAGGGACGGGGACGAGCCGGTTTTTGCCTATATCCGCAGCCTGCCGCAACCGCAACGCGGCATCGCCGAATCCGTCGATGCCCTGGCGGCCAGGACCTTGCCGGACTTGAAGCGTTCGGTGAAGTGGGGCATGGCGTGGTACGGCGTCGGCGATGGCTGGTGCTTCTCGTGCGGCGGTTTCATCGGCCACGTCAAGCTCACCTTCGGCCGCGGCACCTCGCTGCAGCCCGTGCCGCCGGTCAAGCCGATCGGGATGGGCAAGGACTCGCGCGGCGTGGACCTCGCGTCGGTGGAGGAACTCGACGAACGCCAGGTCGCCGCGTGGATGCAACAGGCCACGGCCATTCCCGGTTTCGGCGGGAAGAAGCACTGAGAGGTTGCGATTTTTTCAACCTCGAAGCCCGGCCATGGATGGCCGGACGTGGATCGGTCACGCAAGTGACTGATTCACGTGAGCACGTCCGGGCATGTACCGGACGTGCGATAGAAGAAAACCACAGGAAGTGGTTTTCTTCACAGGCTCTGAATCGTCGGACCGGCGACGTTTCGCTGTGCTGGTCGAGGCCGCTGGTGCCGGCGTGCATGCGGCGGACGCACCTCCTGGCGACAGAACAGAGAAGTGCAGCTGCCCCGTGTCCCGCTGGTGATCACCCGGGCTGGTGGATGCGCGGCTGGCCTGAAAGCGGATCGATGTCGGACCGGGGTGCGGCGGCCGGTGCCGGACGGCGGCAGACCTGTCGTGTCGCGGGATCGACCTCGAACCGTTCTCCGCGTTCGTTCTCGATCAGCAGCTTGCCGCCTTCGACGCGCAGCGAGCGGAACCACACGTCCTGCACGTCGCCTTCCAGCTCGGGACGACGCGGATTTTCGTAGACCTTCAGCCGCCACACTTCGCGATGGGAGGCGTCGCACGCGGCGAGCATGCCGCCGATCTGGCCATCCGTTTCAAGCGCGCCGGAAACCTGGGCATAACGCATGCCCTCGATGAAAACCGGCGGCACCCGCGGAGGAGGCACGCGGCTGGCGCAGGGTTTGGCGTCGTGGGTCATGGCGTCTGCCTCGTGCATCGCTGATCCGGGTAAAGGTAGCGCAAAGGTGTCGGAGCATGAACTCCGCTCGGCATGGCCTGTGACCCTCGGCTACCATCCCTGGCCATGAATCATTCCGCCGACACGATCCGATGCAAGGCGAAGCTGCTGCGCCCTGCGATTCCGAAAGACGCGAGCTGGGCGTTCGTGGTGCTGCCGACGGCAGCGAGCGCGAAGCTGCCGACACGCAGCATGGTGACGGTGGACGGACTGCTAGACGGCCATCCGTTCCAGGCCACGCTGGAGCCGGACGGACAGGGCAGCCACTGGCTCCAGGTGGAACAGGCTCTTCGGGAAGCCGCCGGGATCGCCGTGGGTGACACGATCCAGCTGGCGTTCGCACCGGTCGAGGTGGAGCCGGAGCCGAAGCTGCCCGCCGATCTGCGCAAGGCACTCGCCGCCCAGCCCGCGGCTCTTGCGTCCTGGAACGACATCACGCCCGTGGCACGTCGGGACTGGATTCACTGGATCAGCTCGGGCAAGAAGGCGGAGACGCGCGAACGACGCATCCACACGGCCTGCGACATGCTTGCCAGCGGCAAGCGTCGCGCCTGTTGCTTCGATCGCTCGGGCATCTACAGCAAGGCTTTCAGTGCGCCGAAGGCGGCCGAATGAGGCGTTGGCGCGGCACGGATTGCGGATGGCCTCGATGCAGTGACGCATCAGGAAGATCCGCCTGCATGCGCGGGAAGGCCGCGGGCTCGGCGGTTGCCTCGCGCTGAATTCAGCGCGGCAGCGCGGCCTGGCGTTCCTGCAGGAAACGGCGGACGGCGGGGTCGCTGGCCAGGCCGATCGCCATGTCGAACGCGTCGCGGGCTTCGGGATAGGCATGGGTTCGGGCCAGCAAGGCCGCGCGTGCTGCCCAGTAAGGCTGGTATTGCAGCAGCCGCCCGTCGGCGGCGAGTGTTTCCAGGATATCCAGCGCAGCGGGCGGACCTTGCAGTTCGGCGATGGCCAGCGCGCGGTTGAGCGCGACCACCGGTGAGCCGGAGAGCGCAAGCAGCGCATCGTAGATCTGCACTTCGGGCGTCCAGTCGGTGCGCCCGCTGCGGCGGCGCTCGACATGCGCCGACTGCAGCGCGGCTTCGAGTTGATGCCGGCCGATGCGGCCCAGCGTGCTGGCGCGCAGCAGCAGGGCTTCCGCCTCGTCGATCATCGCGTTGTCCCACAGCGCGACATCCTGCTCGGCCAGCGGCACGTAGTCGCCCGCCGCGTTGCGGCGTGCACCACACCTGGCCTGCGCATGCAGCAGGCAGGCCAGCAGACCCAGCGCCTCGGGTTCCTGCGGCAGCAGCCGGGCCACCAGGTCGGCGAGGAACAGCGCTTCGGCCGTGAGGTCGCGACGGACCAGGTCGGTGCCGCCGGGATCGCTCCAGCCTTCCGCGTAAGCAGCGTAGATCGCATCCAGCACGCCATCCAGCCGTCCGGCCAGCTCGTCGCGCGCGGGGATGGCGAACGGAATGCCCGCTTCGCGGATCTTCTGTTTCGCCCGGCCCAGGCGTTTGCCCATGGCCTCGGGTGACGCGAGGAACGCCGAGGCGATCGTCTTCGCATCCAGCCCCAGCACGGCCTGCAACATCAGCGGTGCGCGGATGCCCGCGTCGATCGCCGGATGGGCGCAGGCGAACAGCAGCGCGAGGCGCTGGTCGGGGATGGCCTCGTCATCCGCGATCGCCGTTGCGTTGTCGTCGATCTCCGCCAGAAGCTGCAGCTGTGCGGCGACCGCTTCGCCACTGCGGCGGCGGCGAATGCCATCGATGCCCTTGCGCCGGGCCACGGTCAGCAACCATGCCTCCGGGTTGGCGGGACAGCCGTTGCGCGGCCAGTCCGCCAGCGCGGAGGCGAATGCCTCGGACAACGCATCCTCGGCCGCCGCCACGTCGCGCATGGCGGCGGCCAGGAACGCGATCAGCTTGCCGTAGCTGCGACGCGCCACGGCGTCTGCAGTACGGCGCGCCTGCGCCGCGGCTTCCAACTACATGCTCCAGACCGGCCGCACTTCGATCGTGCCGTGGCTGGCTCCGGGGCAGCGCGCGGCCCAGGCCAGCGCCGCATCCAGGTCCGGCACATCGATCAGGTAATAGCCGGCCAGTTGCTCCTTGGAATCCACGTACGGTCCATCCAGCACCTGCGACTTGCCGTCGGCGACATGCACGGTGGTGGCGGTCGTGCTGTTCTGCAGGCGGTTCGAGCCGACCAGCGCGCCACCGGTCTTCAGTGCCTGCGTGTAGGCCGCATAGGCGGCGACGCCCTGAGCCTGTTCGGCCGGGGTCATCTGCGACCAGCTGCCCTCGTTTCCATACAGCATCAACAGATATTGCATCGAAGTTCTCCACAGTGAGTGATCGGCGGGCAGTGTGCGCCGCCATTCCCATGACGCGCGAGCTTCGGCGATTTGGACACGTGGCGTCGATTCTCGGTAAAGCTGTCTGGCCACAGGCATGTGCGGCCGTCTGCCGGTCAGGACACGGGATCAATGCCCGTTTCCGGCGAATGCCTTCCGCTGCTCGCGAGTGGCACGTCGACAGTCATGGTCGGCCCGCCAGCCGCTGCGTTCGAGGAGGGCGGCGGCGTTGTTGTTGTCGACATTGAGGATGTCCTGGATGGCGCGCTGCTTGTCCGTGGCCTGCGCGTAATAGGCGCGCACGATGCGGTAACCCACCCAGTAGCCGAGATCGCCCGGCCGCTCGGGCGTGCCGACACCGTTGTAGAGCCAGTCGGACATCCCGGTGCCCATCGCCCCGGTTTCGAAATCGCGTTCGATGCGGCATTCGCTGCCTCGCGTCCATCGCTTCAGATGACTGTTGGTGATCTCGCCGGAAGTCAGCTCGCCGATGAACTCGGCGCCGCCTTCCACCAGCGAGGTGAACAGCAGCGTGGCATCCGCCGGCGGATCGACTCCCGCAGCCGGCTGCTGTACGTGCACGTACTCGTGGGCGATCAGGTGAACCAGCCGCTGCACGATGTCCGGGTCCAGCCAGTTCGATCGGCAGACGACTTCCAGGCCGATAGTGACGCCTCCGGGCGTGGTGGTTCCGCCGGTGTTGTTGCGCCCGATGACGATGGTCACCGGTGGCAGGGCGGCCTGCGGGTCCAGCCGGGTCAGTTCGGAAAAGACCTGGCGCAGTTGCTCGCGTGCCGCCGGAAGCATCGGTACGCACTGGCGCGCATCGCGGAAAGCCCCGGGTGATTTCCCGATTGCATCGGCGAGCTTCTGCGCGGAAAAGATGCGCGCCTGGACGAACTGCTGCAGTCCCGCCGATCCGCCGTCGAGATAACCAGCCTGCAGTGCTGCAGCCGATGGCGTGCCGTGGGCCTTGTCGTAGACGGCGTAGAAACGCGCGACATCATCGATCCGCACCACCGGTTGCCCGGGGGCTGTCGATGGTGCGGCCTTCACGACGGAAGTTGCCGGCACGGCGCCGGCAACGACAAAAAGCAGCAATGCAAATATCCATCGGCGCATCGTTAGTCCCGTGGTCTGATGGCCCGGCACGGGCCGTTCCCGAGGGCGAAGACTCGCACGATCTTCCCGTGTCGGCGACCCGACGACGGTGACCCGGCGTCCGTTCCCTGGCGACGCCTCCGCGACGGCAACCGCGACCGCGGTGCTGCCCGCAGGTTTTTGCAGGGGCTGCAGCGGCCGGCAATCCCGCTAGACTCGACTTCCCGCTTCCGTTCTGGAGATGGCTGATGAACCTGCGCCACTGGTCTTCGGTGTTTGCCTGCGTGTTGATGCTTGGCCTGTGCGTCCCGGGACGCGCGGCCGAAGCGCCGCTGCGGGTGATGACGTTCAATGTGCGGGTGCCGGCGGATACCGGCATGAATGCCTGGGAGAACCGGCGCGACCTGATGGTGCAGGTGATCAAGGAGCAGCATCCGGACCTGCTCGGCACCCAGGAACTGACCGAGGAGCAGGGCGAGTATCTTGCCGCGCACCTGCCGGGTTACGCGTGGTTCGGACAGGGACGCGACGGTGGCACCAAGGGCGAGCACATGGGCGTGTTCTACCGCACGGATCGCCTGACGGTGGAGCACTCCGGCGACTTCTGGCTTTCCGATACGCCGGACGTGCCGGGCAGCCGGACCTGGGGCCAACCGCTCCCCCGCATGGTGACCTGGGCCTGGTTTCACCGGCGCGATGGCGGCGGCAGCTTTGTCTATCTCAACACGCACTTCCCGTATCGCGACGAGGATGTGCGGCCGCGCATGTTGAGCGCGAAGGAGATCGTGCAGTGGATCGGCAAGCTGCCTGCGGACACGCGGGTGATCCTGGCCGGGGATTTCAACTGCGCGCCCGAAACGTCGGTGCACGCCGCGTTGACGCATGACCTGCAAGATGCGTGGATGACGGCGGCGTCGCGCTCCGGTCCGGCGAAGACGTTCCACAATTTCACCGGCAACCCCGACCAGCGCATCGACTGGATACTGAGCCGCGGTTTCAAGGCGATCGCCGTCCACACGATCACCACCCACGACGGCGCACGCTATCCCTCCGATCATTTTCCCGTGATCGCTGAGCTCGGTCGGTAGCGGCACAACGGACGACTGCGTCGTGAACACGACGCAAATTTTTGCGAAGTGACTGTGCTTTGAACGGAAGGTCGCGCCCGCTCTCCGGCGATTGATCCAAACGGAGTAGGCTCAGCCGCCGACGCATCGCATAGTGATCGCGTCGCCAATTCGTGGCGGCTGCCTGGCGCAACATCGGCGTCATGCTGCCAGCGCGACTTCAAATCAAAACCAGGGGCAAAAGGGAGGCCTTCATGAACCATCGTCGTGCATTGCGTGGCGCGTCCGCGCCAGTCCGTTTTCATCCGCGTCCGCTGGCTGCCGCGTGTGCAGTCGCGTTGTTTGCCTTCGCCGGCGCCGGACCTGCCGCCGCGCAGGACACCACGACCCAGCCGCAGGCGGCGTCCGTCAGCACGACTGCGACGGCGCAGGACGGCAAGGCGAAGCCCGGCGACAAGGCCGGCAAGAAGCCGAAGCAGCCGGTCACGGACATGAGCGGCGTGGTGGTGACCGGCATCGCCAGCAGCATCGCCAGCTCGATGAAGACCAAGGAGGACGCCAACAACATTGTCGAGGCGATCTCCGCCGAGGACATCGGCAAGCTGCCCGACGTCAGCATCGCCGACAGCCTGTCGCGCGTGTCGGGCCTGGCTACCCAGCGCGCCGATGGTCATGCCAACGCGATCGCCATTCGCGGCCTGTCGCCGGATTTTGCGGGCACCACGCTGGACGGGCGCGAACAGGCCACGGTGGGCGAGAACCGGGGCGTGGAATACGACCAGTATCCCGCCGAGCTGATCAACGGCGTGACCATCTACAAGACGCCCGATGCCAGCCTGGTCGGGCAGGGCCTGTCCGGCACGGTGGACCTGCACACGATCAACCCGCTGGATCTGTCCAGGCGCACCTTCGTGTTCAACCTGCGCGGCGAACACAACAGCAACGGCTCGCTGAATCCGGGCACCGGCACCGATACCAACGGCCATCGCGCCAGCTTTTCGTACGTCGACCAGTTCTTCAACCACACGCTGGGTCTCGCGATCGGTGTCGCCACGGTCGACCAGCCGATCCAGGAGAAGCAGTACCAGGCGTGGTGGTGGAGCGCCGACAACGGCAGCGCCGGCATCGACCAGAACTGGGGCGGCCCGCACACGCCGGGCATGCCGGACAACGTGATCTCGCAGGAAGGCATGCAGCTGCGCGCGCAGTCGCAGAGCCAGAAGCGCAACGGCCTGATGACCGTGCTGGAGTGGGCGCCGAACGACACCTACTACTCGAAGCTGGACATGTACTACTCGACTTTCACCAAGCGCAAGTTCACCAACGGCGCGCAGTGGTCGAGCAGCCCGTACGACAACGTCGGCTACGACAACGTGCAGACCGTGCCCGGCCAGCCGTTGCCGATCGTCACCGGCGGCACCATTCTCGGCGTCGCGCCGATCCTGCAGAACGAATACACCAAGGAGCACGACAAGCTCTACTCGTTCGGCTGGAACAACAAGCTGTACCTGGGCGACTGGACGCTGATGGCCGACCTGTCCTCGTCCAGTGCACGAGTGAAGCTGCACGATGCCTACCTGTTCAGCGGACTGGCGAACGGCGCCCTCACCGACGTGGCGTTCAACACGTCCAGTGGCTTCGGCTATCCGGACTTCCGCCCGGTGGCCAACCTGGCCGACCCCGGCACGATGGTGTTCACCGATCCGGACAACTACGGCTACAACGGTCGCGAGGAGCTGGACCGCCAGGACGACACCATCCACGCGCTGCGCCTGCAGGCCAGCCATGCGGTGGGCTGGATCTTCAGCGACATGGATTTCGGCGTGGCTTATTCGGACCGCACCAAGACCAAGCATGCCGACGTGCTGTTCGCTTACCTCGACGGCAACGGTTCGACCCAGGACACCTACCAGAACCACTTCAGCGCGCCGGTCGATCCCTCGCTGCTGTACAACCCCACCTCGCTGGGCTACGGCGGCATTTCCGGCATCCTCAATTACAACGTGCTGGGCGCGCTGTATGGCAACCAGTTCTACCGGGTGCCCAAGAACGGGCAGGGTGACTGGAGCCGCAACTATTCCGTCGAGGAGAAGGTGCCGCTGGCCTACGTGAAGTTCAACATCGACACGCGCCTGGGCGACATCCCGCTGCGCGGCAACGTGGGCGTGCAGTTCGTGCATACCGACCAGTCGTCGCGGGCGTTGCAGACCAATGGCGACAGCCTGGTCGGCAGCATCCGGGATGGCGCGACGTACAACAACGTGTTGCCCAGCCTGAACCTGGTGGCCGAGATCGGCGAGCGGCAGTACCTGCGCTTCGGTCTGGCCAAGACCATGGCGCGTGGTCGCATTGACGACGAGAAGGTGTCCACCTCGGCCGGCGTCTCGAAGATCACCGACGGTCCCGGCGCGGGCCAGGTGCTGTGGTCGGGCAGCGGCGGCAACCCGCAGCTGCGCCCGTACGTGGCGGTCGGCACCGACCTGTCGTGGGAGAAGTATTTCGGCAACGCCAGCTACGTGGCCGCGGCGGTGTTCCACAAGAACCTGCTCAACTACATCTACAACCAGACCGTGCTGGACTACGACTTCTCCAATTACACCAACGACACGCCGACCCTGGTGCCGACCAGCAACATCGGTTCGTTCACCACGCCGGAAAACGGCACCGGCGGCAAGATGGATGGCCTGGAATTGTCCGGCGCGCTTGAGGGCGGCCTGCTGGCGCATGCGCTGGAAGGGTTTGGTGCGCAGGCGAACTTTTCGCTGACCAACAGCTCGATTCCGCTGTCGTCGATTTCGTCCGTTCCGGGCGGCCCGAAGACCCTGCCCGGCCTGTCGCGCAAGGTGGCGAACCTGGCGCTGTTCTACGAGCGCTACGGCTTCTCGGTGCGCGTGGCCGAACGCTATCGCTCGTCGTTCACCGGCGAGGCGGTGGCCCTGTTCGACCAGTTGGGCTACACGAAGATCCTGGCCAACCGGCAGACCGACCTGCAACTGGGCTACGCGTTCAGCAGCGGACGCTGGAATGGACTGTCGCTGCTGCTGCAGGTCAACAACCTGACCAACTCGTCGGATTCCTCGGTGCAGGTCGCCACCTTGCCGAACAACGTGCCGATGACCCGGCCGCTGGAATACGACACCTGGGGGCGCACGGTCCTGTTTGGCATCAACTACAAGTTGTAGGCTGGACCGGCAAAACCGGACAGCTCTCCCCGACGTCATTCCCGCATGGGCGGGAATGACGATCGGAAGCGGTGGTGGTTCGCGGTTCGCACGGGTACGTGGCGCACGGGCTTGGCATCGCGCGCAGGTTTGATGATTTGAGTGAGAGTTCCGATGATCGGTAGCCGGTGGGCGGGTCTGGTTTGCGCCAGCGTGGTGATGTTGATGGCAGGCCGTGGTGCGATGGCAGCGCAGATGGCTTCGCCCGGGGTGGGCGAGCCGACGCACTACACCGACTGGCCGCACACCGCCTCGCCCCGGAAGGCCGACCCGCAGCTCGATGCCCGGGTGCACGACATCGTGGCGCGGATGAGCCTGGCGCAGAAGATCGGCCAGATGACCCAGGCGGAGATCAAGTCGATCACGCCCGACCAGGTGCGCCAGTTCTACATCGGCTCGGTGCTCAACGGCGGCGGCTCGTGGCCGCAGGGCAACAAGCATGCTGGCACGGCGGACTGGCTGGCGCTGGCGGATCGCTACTACGCCGCGTCGATGGCGGTCGATGCGCCGGTGAAGGTGCCGCTCATCTGGGGCACGGACGCGGTGCACGGCCACAGCAACGTGTTCGGCGCCACGCTGTTCCCCCACAACATCGGCCTGGGCGCGGCGCATGACCCGGAGCTGATCCGGCAGATCGGCGCGGCCACCGCGCGCGCCGTGCGCGCCACCGGTGTCGACTGGGCCTTCGCACCCACGCTGGCGGTGGCGCAGAACGCGCGCTGGGGCCGCACCTACGAAAGTTTTTCCAGCGACGGTCCGCTGGTGCATGCCTACGCCCGCGCCTACGTCGACGGCTTGCAGGGGCATTTCGGCGACGCCAACGTGCTGGCCACCGCCAAGCACTTCATCGGTGATGGCGCGACCGCCAACGGCACCGACCAGGGCGTGGCGAAAGTGAGCCGACGCGACATGATCAACGTGCACGGCGCGGGCTATGTGGGCGCGCTGGAAGCGGGCGTGCTCAGCGTGATGGCGTCGTACAACAGCTGGGACGACGCAGTCGACGGGATCAACTACGGCAAGATGAGCGGCGCCCGTGCGCTGCTGACCGGCGCGCTGAAGGAGAAGATGGGCTTCCCCGGTTTCATCGTGTCCGACTGGAACGCGATCGGCCAGCTGCCCGGCTGCAGCAATGCCAGTTGTCCCCAGGCGATCAACGCCGGCATCGACATGGTGATGGTGCCCGACGACTGGCGCGCCTTCATCGCCAACACCACGCGCCAGGTGCAGGACGGCGAGATCCCGATGGCGCGCATCGATGATGCGGTGAGCCGCATCGTGCGCGCCAAGCTGGTGATGGGCGCGTTCGGCAAGCGTCCGTCGCAGCGCGCGGGGGCCGGCGACGCGAGTCGCCTGCAGGATCGGGTGCTGGCGCGCCGCGCGGTGCGCGAGTCGCTGGTGCTGCTGAAGAACAACCACGACGTGCTGCCGCTCAGGCGCGGCAGCAGGGTGCTGGTGGTCGGCAAGAGCGCCGACAGCATCGCCAACCAGGTCGGCGGCTGGTCGATGACCTGGCAGGGCACCGACAACGGCAACGCCGACTTCCCCAACGCGACCAGCGTGCTGGCCGGCATCCGCGCGGCCGACGGCGCGGCCAACGTCAGCTACCGCGCCACGGCCGACGGCGTGGACCCCGGGACGTTCGACGCGATCATCGCGGTGATCGGCGAAACCCCGTACGCGGAAACCATGGGCGACATCATTCCCTCGGCCACGCTGCGCCACGGCGATCGTCATCCCGAGGACCTGGCCGTGCTGAAAGCTGCGGCGGCGTCGGGCAAGCCGGTGGTGACGGTGTTCCTGTCCGGACGTCCGCTTTTCGTCAACGCGCTGCTCAACCATTCCGACGCGTTCGTGGCTGGCTGGCTGCCCGGCTCGGAAGGCGAGGGCATCGCCGACCTGCTGTTCGCCGACGGGCAGGGCAAGCCCGCGTTCGATTTCATCGGCACGCTGTCGATGCCGTGGCCGGGCGTGCCGTGCCCGTACGCGGGCGACGACCAGGCGGCGAACTGGCTGTTCGGGCGTGGCTACGGCCTGCACTATCGCGCCCACCACGAGCTGCCGGCGCTGCCGCTGCATGCCGACGTCATGACCTGCGCCAACAGCTCGACGCTGCCGATCTTCCACACGCTGGCGCAGTCGCCCTTTGCGCTGTACCTGGGCGCGGGCCGTGACGGCAAGAAGGTGCAGGCGGTGGGCGCGGACCTGAATGCGGTGATCGAGTGGCCTGCCGGCCAGCCTGTTTTCAGCCTGCGCACGGTGCAGGTCAACACGCAGCAGGATGCGAAGTCGATCACCTGGCGCGGGCCCGGCCGGTTCTTCGCGCAGAGCCCGCAGCCGACCGACCTGATGCCGCTGCTGGCCACCCATGCCGCCTTGCAGTTCGACCTGGTGATCGGCACGCCGGCACGTGGTCCGGTCACGATCTACATGGGCTGCGGCGAGGGCTGCACGCGGACGGTGGATGTCAGCGCGATGTTCGCCGCGTACAAGACGGGCCAGCGACATGCGGTGTCCATCCCGTTGCAGTGCTTCATCCGGCCCGGGGCGGACCTTGCCCATGTCGACGTGCCGTTCGGCGTGCTCGCCGCGCCGCCGTTCTCGGCCGCGTTCGCGAATGTGCGGATCGCGGCGGGCAGCGCCGGCGCCGCAGAGGCGACCTGTCCCGGGACGGTGGTGCGATGAGCGCCGAACCGGGGGTGCACCGATCCATCCGGGGCAAGCGATCGCGCCATGGATGAAGCCTCGGGGGTGGGTCGCTGGACGCCCTTGCTGTCGGTGCTGCTGCTGACACTGGTGGCGCTGGCGGCGATGGACTGGCCGCGCCCGGGCCTGTTCGCGGGAACCACGGGCAAGGTGCTTGCGCTCACCGGCCCGCGGGTCCACGTGTGGCTGAGCACGGCGGATCGCCGCCTGCAGCTGGCGGCGCAGTCCGATACGTTCGCGCACCCGCAGGCCGCGAGTGCCAGCGAGGCCGATGTCGTCATCGACCTCGACCGGAAGTACCAGACCATGGCCGGCTTCGGGGCGGCCCTCAGCGATTCGTCGGCGTGGCTGATCCAGAACCGGCTCAGCCCTTCGCAGCGCAGCGCCTTGCTGCAGGAGCTGTTCGGTCCGCCGCCGGGGCTCAACTTCAACATGCTGCGCATCACCATCGGCGCCTCGGATTTCTCGCTGCAGCACTACAGCCCGGACGACATGCCCGCCGGCGAGGTCGATCCCGATCTGCAGCATTTCAATGTCGCCGTGGACCAGCGCAACGTGATTCCGGTGCTGCACGACATCCTGGCCATCCAGCCCGGCGCGCTGATCATCGCCTCGCCGTGGAGTGCGCCGGCGTGGATGAAGAGCAGCGCCAACCTGATCAGCGGCACCTTGCTGGAATCCTGGGAGGCGACCTATGCGACCTACCTGGTGCACTTCGTGGACGCGTTCCAGGGTGCCGGCATACCGATCTTCGCGCTGACCGTGCAGAACGAGCCCGCGTTCGAACCGCTGACCTATCCGGGCATGACCTTGGCCGCCGATGCGCGCGCCCGGATCATCGGCAAGTATCTCGGCCCCGCCCTGGCAGGGCGCAAGCCGGAAACGGTGATCCTGGGCTGGGACCACAACTGGGATGCACCCGACCAGCCGCTGAGCGTGCTGGCCGATCCCGATGCGCAACGCTATCTCGCGGGCATCGCCTGGCATTGCTACAGCGGCGACCCGAGTGCGCAGACCACGGTGCACCGCGCGTTTCCCCGCAAGGACGCCTACCTCACCGAGTGCTCGGGTGGCGATTGGCCGTCCGCCCGCAACGGCGAGCTGCTGCTGTTTGCGCGCAACATCGTGATGATGGGAGTGAAGAACTGGGCGCGGGGCGTGGTGTACTGGAACCTGGCTCTGGACGAAAACCATGGCCCCCACGCGGGCGGCTGCGACGAGTGCAAGGGCGTGGTCACCATCGATTCCAGCACGGGCGCGATCAGCCGCAATGACGAGTATTACGCGTTCGCCCATTTCAGCCGGTTCGTGTTGCCGGGCGCGGTGCGGGTGAAGTCCGGCAACACCAACGCAGGCGTGCACGAAGTGGCCTTCCAGAATCCGGACGAGGGCTCGGTGGTGCTGGTGGCGGTCAACGGCAACACCCAGACCAACCGCCTGTCGGTGCGGCAGGGCGCATTGCGCTTCGAGTACGACCTGCCCGCCAGCAGCGTGGCAACGTTTGTCTGGACGCGCGATGGCGCGGATGCGCCGGCCGCCGCAACGATCGCCGCGCCGAGCGCCGACACTTCCCCACACCCGGGCGGCAAGCCATGAGCGGCATGTTCCATTCGCTGCGCAGTCATAACTATCGGCTGTGGGCCGCCGGTGCCCTGGTGTCCAACGTGGGCACGTGGATGCAGCGGGTGGGCCAGGACTGGCTGGTGCTCACCGTGCTGACCCACCACAACGCGACCGCGGTAGGCACGGTGATGGCGCTGCAGTTCGGGCCGCCGCTGCTGTTGCTGCCGCTGACCGGGCTGGCCGCCGATCACCTGGACCGCCGCAAGCTGCTGCTGTTCACCCAGGCGGTTTCGGGCCTGCTGGCACTGGGGCTGGGGCTGGTCACCATCACCGGCGTGGTGCAGTTGTGGCAGGTGTACGGCTTTGCCCTGCTGCTGGGCATCGTCACCGCGTTCGACGCGCCGGCACGGCAGGCCTTCGTGTCGGACCTGGTCACCGACGATGACCTGGCCAACGCGGTGGCGCTGAACTCCGCCTCGTTCAACGCCGCCCGCATGCTGGGGCCGGCGGTGGCCGGCGTGCTGATTGCCGCGGTCGGCGAGGGCTGGCTGTTCCTGATCAACGCGGGTTCGTACGCCGCGGTGATGGTGTCGCTGTGGATGCTGCGGGTGGACGAGCTGCATGCCGAGGCGCGGCCTGCCAGCACGCGCGGCAGCCTGCTCGCGGGGTTTCGCTACGTGGGGCGACGGCCGGACCTGATGGCCGTGCTGGTGATGCTGTTCCTGCTCGGCACGTTCGGTTTCAACTTCGCCATCTACATTTCGACCATGTCGGTGACAGTGTTCCACGGCGACGCCAGCCAGTACGGCCTGCTGACCTCGTCGATGGCCGCGGGCACCATGTGCGGGGCGCTGCTTTCGGCCCGTCGCGAACTGCCCGGCATGGTGCTGATGGGCGGTGCCGCGGCGGCGTTCGGCCTCACCCTGGCGCTGGCAGCGGTGATGCCCGGTCCGCTCCTGTTCGCCGGCGTGCTGTTTTTCGTGGGCGTGGCCGCGCTCACCTTCATGACCGCCAGCAATTCCATGATGCAGCTCACCACCGAACGCGGCATGCGTGGCCGGGTGCTGGCGTTGCGGATTGCGGTGGTGATGGGCGGCACGCCGATCGGCGCGCCGTTGGTCGGCTGGGTGGTCGACCGCTTCGGCGCACGCTGGGCGCTGGGAGTGGGCGCGTTGGCCGGCGTGGCCGCAGCAGCGGTGGCGGTGACCTACCTGGTCAGGCACCGGCACCTGCGGCTGTTGCGGAGCGGAGGCCGGCTGCGTCTGGCCATCCATCCCGAACCGGCCGACGTGACCGCGGTTCGTGTGGCCGCGGGCGAGCGGGTGACTTGAGTGACACGCAGCATAGGGAAAGATCGCGGCAATCGCGGATCAACCCGTCAACCCCCAACAGGAATGCATCATGAGGCGATACGGATTTCTCGCAGTGGCCCTATCTGTGATGACGGCGCACGCCGGCCCCACCAGCCCGAGCCGGTCGGGAGTCCAGTTCCAACACGGCGATTGGGAGATCGCCTGCGACAACACCGGAACCTGTCGCGCTGCCGGCTACCAGACGGACGATGACGCCCACGCCGTCTCGGTGCTGTTGACGCGCAAGGCGGGGCCGGGCACGACGGTGGCCGGTCAGTTGATGCTTGGCCAGTACGGCGATGACGATGTGGCGATGCTCGAGCGGCTGCCCGATCCGGCGATCTTGCAGATGCGCATCGATGGCAAGGCCGTGGGCACCGTGTCGGTCAGTCACGAGACCGCGATCGGCCAGCTTTCCGGCGAACAGGTGGCGGAGCTGATCGCATCGCTGTCCCGGCACAACCGGATCGAGTTTCTCGCTGGCGGTGGCAGCTGGCATCTGTCCGGCGACGGCGCCAGTGCGGTGTTGCTGAAGATGGATGATGCGCAGGGACGCATCGGCACCCGGGGCGCACTGGTCAGGAAGGGGCTGCACGACGAGCAGCAGGTGCCGGCAGCGCAGCCGATGCCGCTGCTGCATGCGGCGAAGGTCCTCGATCACGCCACCGTGCCTTCGCCCGTCCTCCAGCGGCAGGCGGCCACGCTGCAGAAGCAGCTTGCCGCCACCACCAGCGCGGACGATTGCGCGAACCTGTTCGAGGCCAGGCCGGACGAGCTTTCCTTCGAGGCGGCGCGACTCGACGATGGGCACTGGCTGGTTTCGGTCATGTGCTGGCAGGCCGCCTACAACGAGGGCTATGCCTACTGGGTCATCCACGCCAAACCGCCCTTCGCGCCGGTGCTGGTCACCACGGACGGCTCCGGCTATGCCGATGGCGGCATCGAATCCAGCCAGAAGGGGCGTGGCCTGGGCGATTGCCTGTCCTCCGAGCGATGGACCTGGGATGGCCGGCAATTTGTACAGACGGCACTGTCCGGCTCCGGCATGTGCAAGCTGATGGCGCCCGGCGGCGCATGGGAACTGCCGATCCTGGTCATCGCGATCCGCTGACGGAGGCGCCACCGCCTCGCGCAGGTTCCGGGTCATCGGGTCGGCTCAGCAGCCTGGCGACGAAGTCGCCGAATGCGCGCACCTTGGCCGGCATCTGCCGGCCACTGTTGGCGATCAGCATGATTGGCGGTCCGTCGGTCGCGAAGCCTGCCAGCACCTGGCGCAGCCGATGCTGCACCAGCAGGTCGCGGGCGGCCAGCTCGTCGACCTGGACGATGCCGGCGCCGGCGGCCGCGGCTTCCAGCAGCGGATCCAGCGAGTCCATGCTCAGGTTGCCGTGAACCAGCATGGCGGTGATCTTGCCATCGCGAAGAAACTGCCAGGGTGCGGGCGTGCGTTGGCCTACCGGCATGAAGCCGAGGCAGTTATGCCGGGCCAGGTCCTCCGGCGACTGCGGCGTTCCGGCGCGTTCCAGGTAATCGGGCGCGGCGCAGGTGATCCAGCGCATGGCGCCCAGTTGCCGGGCGAGCAGCGAGGAGTCCGGCAGTTCGCCGATGCGGATCGCGCAATCCCAGTCGCGGCCGATCAGGTCGTTGGAGCGATTTTCCATGGTCAGTTGAAGGGTGAGCTGTGGATGCTGGCGCAGGAACACCTGCAACTGCGGGGCGATGATCCGCCGTCCCAGGATCATCGGCACGTCCGCCCGCAGCACGCCACGCAGCGTCTTGCCGTGTGAACCCAGCAGGGTTTCCATCTGCCGGATGTCGTCGAGCACCTGACGACAGTGCCCGAGATAGATCACCCCGTCCTCGGTCAACTTCAGCGATCGGGTGTTGCGGTCGAGCAGGCGCACGCCCAGCGTCTGCTCGAGCCGGCGCACGTGCATGGTCACCGTGGCGGCCGACATGCCCAGTTCGGCGGCGGCGCGACGGAAGCTCTTCAGCGCGACCACGCGCGAGAAATACAACATGCTCTGCAGGCGATCCATGGATTGTTCAGCGCGACTGAATACTGGTTTCGGGAAGTCCAGATTAGGCGGGCCATCGCGTCGGATAAAGTGCCATGGCTGGCGGACTTCCCGCAGTCATCACCCGGAGCCTTCATGCAACGACGCATCATGATCCTGGCCAGCCTGCTGCTGTTCGGCACGGTCGCCCACGCGGCCCGGCCGGAAGCCGTGTTCAAACTTGAAAGCTACCGCAAGACGGTGGCCGTGCATGCGACGGTGAACGGCCATGACGGCCTGTTCCTGCTGGATACCGCCGGCGGCATTACCCTGCTTTCGCCTTCCTTCGCCAAGGCGGCCGGCTGCAAGCCGTGGGGGCGACTCAGCGGTTTCCGGATGATGGGAGACCGGCTGGATGCACCTCGCTGTGACAACGTGGACTTCCACATGGACGGCCAGGTGTTGCGTGCGCCCGTGACCCTGGTCTTCGACGTGGCGTCGCTGGTAGCCAGGGATGCCAAGCCGGTGGCGGGTTCGATCGCGCTGGATCTTTTTGCGGGCAAGACCATCACGGTCGACCTGCCCGGCCGACGCCTGATCATCGAATCGCCATCCAGCCTGCAGCAGCGCATCGCGGTCGCCCGGGAACTGCCGGTGTTGCTGTCGCGCGAAGTGCAGGGACATGCTCTGGCGGCTTCCATAGGCGTGTCCACGCCCAACGGCATGCTGTGGTTCGAGCTGGACACGGGCAATGGCGGAACGCTTCTGGTGTCGCGTCCCTACGCGGCGCTGTTCGGCCTCGACCCCGCGATCGAGGGGCCGCAACAAGCTGACTTCCCAGTCGCCGCGGGACTGCGCGCCACCGGCGCAGCGTTCACGCCGGACATGATCCTGGATGGCAACCTGGGCATGCCCTTCCTGCGTGACAAGGTGATCACCCTGGATCTGCAGTCCGGACGCTTGTGGATTGCCCAGGGCAAGCTCTGAGCGTGCCGGCAGCCGTGACGCCTCCCGGAGGCGACGCCAGGGTTCATTCGCTCAGGGCGGGCTCGGGGAAGGGTTCGCGCCAGGCGTCGAGTTCGTTCATGCGGTCGTGCCAGCGCCGGATCGCGGGGAAGTCCTGCAGCGGGATGTGCGCGTCGTCGGCGTGGGGCAGGGCGACGGCCACGGCGAAGTCGGCCAGGGTCAGCGTGTCGCCGACCAGCCAGCGGCGATCGCGCAGGTGGCCGTCCAGCACGGCGGCGTGCTGGCGCCACGCGTCGGTGGCGCGCCCTGTCTCGACCGGATCGGCCTCGCCGATGCCGAAACGCGGCTTGATGATGTACTCGAAATACAGTGCGCCGGCCTGCGCGGTGAAGTGCTGGGCGCTCCAGCTGAACCAGCGGATCACGTCGATCTGGCGGGCGTCCTGGGGCCACAGTTCCGAATCGCTGCGGGCCGCGAGGTGGCAGATGATCGCGTCGGCCTCCCACAGCACGCGCGAGCCGTCGACCAGGGTCGGCACCTTGCCGTTGGGGTTGAGCGCGAGATATTCCGCTGTCTTGTGCTCGCCGCGACCGAGGTCGAGGTAGACGTAGTCCAGCGGCGATTGCAGGTATTTCGCCACGGCGCAGGCCTTGCGCGGCGCCAGCACATCCGACCAGTACAACTTCATGCGTGTCTCCCGATGATGCCCGTGGGCGTTTCGGGATGACGACGAATGGCGTGTCGAAAATTCGACACGCGCCGGGAAGGACGGAATCGGGATGGTGTGTCAGTCGCCGTCGTCGAGACGGCTGACCTCGAACACCAGCGCCTCGCACTGCGGGTCTTCCGTGCGGAAGAATGCCAGCCAGCGCGCCATGCCGGCGCCGTCCATGGGCGCGGTCAGCGGCGGCAGGTCGCCGGGCAACTGCGCGATCGCCGCGAGCAGCGCGGGCACGTCGGCACGGGCGAAGGCGGCATCGACGCGGGCGGCTGGCAGCGCTTTCGCATAGGCGCGAGCAAGGAAGCTGCCGATGTCCAGCGGGCCGTCGGGCAGCTCGTCCAGCTCGGCCATGGCCTGCTTCGCGGCGGCGTCTTCGTCGCGCGATTGCTGCTCCAGCCGGTCGATCTCTTCTTCGGACATCGCCGGTGCGGCAAAGTTGAAGACGGTCAGCGCCGCCAGTTCGGGATCGGCTTCGATGCGGTCGGCCAGCTCGTTCATCGCGATGCGCGACTGTTCTTCGCGCTGCGCCTCGGTCAGTCCGTCGTCGGTGGGGGGTTCGGCGTGGGCCAGATCCTCGCGGATCTCGCCCATGACCTGCTGCATCGCCAGCATCGGCAGGGCATTGGCGTGCAGCAGCAACCAGGCAAACTCGCGGCGATCCATCGCGGTCACAGCGCCGAGGCCGAAATCAGCAGGCTGCCGGCAAGCAGCAGCGGTGCCGGCCGCAGCAACGAGGCGGCGCGCTGCAGGGCCGCGATGCCGACCTGGTTGATGCGGGACGTCATCGCCTGCAGGATCGCGCGGATCACCGCGTCGGTGAGCGCCGCCTCGTTGGCCACGTGGATCTCGGCCCAGCGCGCGGCCAGCCGCAGCAGGTACTTCAGGCGCTCGCCCACTTCGCCGATCATCTTCACGCCGTCGCAGATGACGGCCGCGATCACGTCGACGCCGGTCACCGCGTCGTAGAAACCGCGGGCGGCCACACGCAGCACGTCCTCGAACAGGGTCAGCAGGGCGGCCAGCGTGTTGAGGGTGAGCTTCTTGAACCAGCTCATGCTGGCATCGGCCATCAGCGCCTGCGCCAGCTTGCTGTTGGAGTGGTCGCAGGACGCGGCCATGCCGCGCACGTCGCTCCAGTTCCTGGCGTCGCGGATGGTGTTCGCGTAGGCGTACATGTCGTGGTTGGCCAGCGCAATGCTGGAGCTGGGAGACTCCAGCGTGAAGTTGTTCGGCTCGGTATAGGGCGCCAGCACATGCTTGTAGGGATAGGTGGCGATCATCGTGATCGGATCGCGGTTGTGCGCGGTGCGGAAGATGTTTTCCTTGCCGATGCGCCGCTCGAACGCCTGGTGCGCATCGCGATAACCCACGCGCGGGCTGCCGAAGGTGTACAGCCGGACGGGACGATTCAGCGCGGCGTAGTGACCGGCGATCAGGGTCGCGATGGCGCCGCCCAGGCTGTGGCCGATGCAATGGATGACGTCGGCCGCCAGGATCGCGCCCTGTTCGCGCTGCAGCTGCGGCAGGATGCTGCCGAACGCGTTGGCAAAACCCTTGTGCACCCGGCCGAAGTCGCCGAAACCGGTATGGGCGAAGCGGAAATCCGTGCCGATGTCATACCAGCCCAGTTCGGGACGCGTGCCGCGGACGGCGATGACGGCGTGGCGCTGCCCGAACCGCTCGAAGTGCAACACGTAGCCGAAGCCCGAGGCGGTATTCCAGCCGGTGTTGCCGCTGAACACCTGGCCCAGCTGTGCACCGGGGAAACTCTTTCCGACCGAGCTGTTGGCGGGAAAGTCGCCCCGTGTCTTGCCCGAGCCCAGGACCAGGTCCTGCAGGTTGCTACGTGATTCGACGCCTGCCGTCGGCTGCTTCAGCGACCAGTCCTTCAATGCGAAATAGGCATTGAGGGCAATGTTGGCTGCCTCGGTCGGTGCCAGTGCGAAATCCGCCATGTTCCCCCTCCTTGAGTCTGGTGATTCGTTGCGTGGAAAGTGGCGCGGTCAGAACACGGACGAAAGATCCAGTGACCAGACCATGCCATCGGGTTGCTTGTCGTTGCGCCGATCCCGGGTGCGGAGCCACAGCGTCTTGTCGATGACGGTCCAGTCGATCACGTTGCCGTCGTCGAGGCCGAGCTTGATGACTTCGAGGCCCTGCGGATGTTGTGGCGAGAACAGCATGATGTGGTCGTACTTGCGTACGTAGACCTCGGCGCGCAGGCGCAGCTGATCCGTGTGGTACAGCAGCAGCGCCCGATCGGGTCCGGCGCTGCGCGTTTCGAGCAGGCTGTCGGCATGGCCTGACGGGCCGTCATAGACGGAATACCCCGCGGAGACGGCGTCGGCAATTTTCCGGACCTGATGGGTCTCCCGGTTGTAGAGGGCGACGTATTCGGACGGACGGCTGGTCGAATAGCCCAGGCCCAGGGCCAGCCAAGGCCCCGGCAGGCAGCCGACGTCGCGCGCGCTGGCGGTGATCCAGCTGCCCTGCGCAGGATCGAGCTGGACGGGAATGTTGCGCACGAAGGTCGGCGTGGCGTCGGAGGCCAGTTCCCAGAACTGCGGCAGCCGCACCTCGCCGGCGCCATTGACGATGGCCAGCGCCGGCAAGCCCGGCCGGCTCGCGACGCGGAAGGCGTCATGGACCGAGCCGGTAAAATCGGGGGACACGAAACGCGCATCCGGCGGCGTGCCGTCCACGCGTGCCTCGGTGCAGCCTTGATCGGCAGCTGCGGCCTGCCGCGGGAAGCTTGTCTCGCGCTTGAGCTGCGCGTGCAGCTCGGGCGCCACCGTCGAGGGCAGCGCCTCGGCTTTCTTCTTGAAGAGTCCGAACATTCCTGTACTCCCGCCGTCGCCGGCCATGTCGGGTTGGCAGCCTGTGACCAGCAGGCAGACGATCAGCAGCTTGCCCAGGGTTCGCCAGCTTCGCCCGGGCACTGCCCGTGCCGAGGCAGGCGGCGGCGTCATCGCCAGCGGGCGATGGGTGGAGTTGATCTTCGAGGGCTCAGGCCGTGGACGCATCTCGCCTCCCTGCGGTGGGTACTGGCGGCTGTTCCGCGGGAGATTAGCACGGGCGCGGGTCCTGCCAAGGCGGCCGGGCGGGGGCGGCGAGTGCACGCGGATTTTTCGACGCGAGGCGGCGCTTGCGGCATCATCGTTTGCCAGCATTACCGCTCGCGAAACCCGGCGAGGCCCCCCGATGACGATGAACCTGCTTGACCGACCGGTATGGTCCAGCCTGACCTCGGCCCACGCGCCACTGTCGATCGGCGATGAACTGGCGCGCCGTTACCAGCCGCAGGTCAATCGTTTCGCGTCCGCCCGCGACGACAGCCCGGCCGCGCTGGCGGCCCTGGCGGCGTTGCTGCAGCCCGCGGAGCAGGTGTTCATCCTGCAGGTGCCGGAGATCGCGATTCCCGCCGGGCTGGCGCCGGCCAAGCTGGCCCGCGGCGTGCAGATGGTGGCGCCGTCGCCGGTGGCGCCGCCGGCGACCGGCGACGACATCCTCGCGCTGCATGACGAGGACGCCGACGAGATGCTGGCGCTGGCGACCCTGACCGAGCCCGGTCCGTTCCTGCGCCAGACCCATCGCATGGGCAATTTCTTCGGCATCCGCGTCGACGGCCGGCTGGTGGCGATGGCGGGCGAGCGTTTCCGTTTCGCCGGTTACACCGAGGTCAGTGGCGTGTGCACGCATCCCGATTTTCGCGGCCACGGTTGCGCCGGGCGCTTGTCCCGGCATGTCGCTGCGGCCATCGCCGCGCGTGGCGAAACGGCCTTCCTGCATGCGTGGAAGAACAATGTGGCGGCGATCTCGCTGTACCAGACGCTGGGCTTCACGCTGCGCTGCGAGGTCAGCGTGGCCGTGCTGGAGCGCCGGCAGGAGCCGTCGAAGGATGCTTCCGGCTGAGGCCTGTTTTCGGACGATGACGTTTGGCCTGCGTCGGTGATCGTGTCACCGGCGGACCAACACGCAAACGCCGGCGGACGGATCGAACGCATCGATCCGTCCGCCGGCCTGCCTTGCCTCACGGCATCTGCGGCAGTTCCTGCGGACGCAGGTCGAACACCAGTACCTCGGCATTGTCGCCGGCGTCCAGCCGCAAGCTGCGCGCATGGCGCAGGCGCACGCCGTCACCGGCCTGCAGCTTCACGCCGTCCAGCTCGATGCTGCCGCGGGCCACATGCACGTAGGCGTGGCGGTCGCCGTCCAGCGTCAGCGTGGCGCTTTCATCGCCATCGAACAGGCCGGCATACACCGAGGCATCCTGCTGGATGCGCAGCGACTCGTCGCGACCGTCGGGCGAGATGATCAGGCGCAGGCGGCCGCGCTTGTCCGCGTCGGAGAAGTGACGCTGCTGGTAGACCGGTGCACCGCCAGCGTGCTCAGGCACGATCCAGATCTGCAGGAAGTGCACCGGCGCCTCGTCGGAGCCATTGAACTCGCTGTGTGTCACGCCGCTGCCGGCGCTCATCAGCTGCACGTCGCCCGGCTTGATCGCCGAGCCGGTGCCCATGCTGTCGCTGTGCGCCAGGGTGCCTTCCAGTACGTAGGAAAAGATCTCCATGTCGCGATGCGGGTGCTTGCCGAAGCCCTGGCCCGGGGCCACCCGGTCCTCGTTGATCACGCGCAGGTCGGAGAAGCCGATCTGGCCGGGGTCCATGTAGCTGGCGAAGGAGAAGGTGTGGCGGGAATTCAGCCAGCCGTGGTCGGCGACGCCGCGATCGGCAGCCTTGCGTACTTGCATCATGGTGTTCTCCTCGTTGAGGGGCGCAGCTTCTGCTGCATCTGAAGCGGGATGTTAGAGTCGCCACGTGCTTCAATAAAGACGGTGAACTGCTTAATACTGTCAACCGGAGAGCGACAATGAGCCAGCTGGAGGACATGCGCATCTTTGCCGAAGCGGTGGAGGCGCAAAGCTTCACCGCGGCGGCCGAGCGGCTGGGGCTGTCCAAGCAGTTCGTCAGCAAGCGCATCGCCGCGCTGGAGAAACGGCTGGGCGCCCGGCTGCTGCTGCGCTCGACCCGGCAGCTGCGTGCCACCGACCTGGGCCTGGCCTACCACGAGCGCGTCCGGCGCATCCTGGAGGAGGTCGATGCCGCCGAGCAGCTGATCACCAGCCAGACCGCCGCGCCCCGCGGCCTGTTGCGACTCAGCGCGCCGATGTCGTTCGCCACCCTGCATCTGGGCGCGCTGATTCCCGCGTTCATGCAGCGCCATCCCGAGGTCACGGTCGAGCTGGAACTCAACGACCGCACCGTCGACCTGATCGGCGAGGGCTATGACATGGCCGTGCGCATCGGCACGCTGGCCGACTCCAGCCTGATCGCGCGGCCGATCGCCACGGTGCAGCTGATCACCTGCGCCAGCCCCGACTATCTGCGCCGGCGCGGCACGCCGTCGGCGCCCGATGAACTGGCGGCGCATGCCTGCCTGACCTACGGTCATGCGTCGCGGATGGAGTGGTCGTATCGCGTGGGCGAGCGGGTGCGCAAGGTGTCGGTAAGCGGGCCGATGCGCGCCAACAATGGCGAGATGCTGCGTGACGCCGCGATCGCCGGGCTGGGCATCACCAGCCTGCCGGATTTCATCGTGGTCGACGCGCTGGCCGATGGGCGCCTGCTCGCCGTGCTGGAGGCGTTCCGGCCCGAGGGGTTCACCGTGCACGCGGTGTACCCGCAGCATCGCCAGTCCTCGCTGCTGGTGCGCGCGTTCAGCGACTTCCTGGTGGAACAATTCGGCGCGGCGGCACCGCGGAGGTCATGAGCGCAGTTCGCGTCGCAGCACCTTGCCTACCGCGGTCTTGGGCAGGCTGTCGCGAAATTCGACCTGTTTCGGTTGCTTGTATGCGGTGAGATGCCGGCGGCAATGGGCGCGCAGGTCTTCCTCGCTCAGCGCCGGGTCCTTGCGTACCACCACCAGCCGCACGGCCTCGCCGGTCTTCTCGTCCGGCATGCCGACCACGCCGGCTTCGAGCACGCCCGGATGCATCGCGACCACGTCTTCCACTTCGTTGGGAAACACGTTGAAGCCGGACACCAGGATCATGTCCTTGCGCCGATCGAGCAGGAAGTAATAGCCGTTCTCGTCGACGCGGGCGATGTCGCCGGTACGGAACCAGCCGCCCTCGAAAAAGGCCTCGCGCGTTTCGCCCGGCTGCTGCCAGTAGCCGGTGGTGATGTGCGGGCCACGCGTGCAAAGCTCGCCCGGTTCGCCATCGGCCACCACGCGACCGTCGCTGTCGCGCAGGGTGATTTCCACCTCGGCCAGCGGCAGGCCGATCGAGCCGACCGGGTTGTCCGCGTCCCAGCGATTGAAGGTGATCGCGGCGCTGGTTTCGGACAGCCCGTAGCCCTCGACCACCGCCATTCCGGTCAGCGCCTTCCAGCGTTCGGCGGTGCCGCTGCGCAGCGCCGTGCCGCCTTGCAGGCACAGCTTGAGTCCGGACAGGTCGAGCCTGGCGAAGTCGGGCGAGTTGAGCAGGGCGTCGTACAGCGTATTGACGCCGGCGAAGGCGGCCGGCCTGACCCTGGCGAAGGTGGCCACCAGGCCGGGGATGTCGCGCGGGTTGGTGACCAGCACCGAATGGAGGCCGTGCGCCATGTTGTACAGGGCGTTGCTGTAAGCGGCGATGTGATACATCGGCAGGCAGACGATCACCGCGTCGGTGGCCGGGTCGAGCCGGTGTCCCAGCCATTGTTCGGCCGAAGCCACGTTGGCGACCAGGGCCGAATGGGGCAGCACGGCGCCCTTGGACAGCCCGGTGGTGCCGCCGGTGTATTGCAGTTGCGCGGTGTCGGTCGCGCTGGCGCGTGACTGCACGGCCGGCAGCCGCTGCCCTTCGGACAGCGCGCGGGGCCAGCGGATGGCGCCGTCGATATGGAACGGCGGGATCATCTTCCGGACATGCTTGAGCACCGCGTCCACCAGCAGCGATTTCGGCCACGGCAGCATGTCGCCCACGCGGGTGGTGACGACGTGCCGGACCGTGGTGCCTTCCAGCGCCTCGGCGGCCACCGCGCCGAAGTTGTCCAGCACGATCAGCGCGGCCGCGGCCGAGTCGACCAGCTGGTGATGCAGTTCGCGCGCGGTGTACAGCGGGTTCACCAGCACCGCGACCAGGTCGGCGCGCAAGACCCCCAGCGCGGCTATCGGAAACTGCAGCAGGTTGGGCAGCATGATCGCCACGCGCTCGCCGCTGGCCAGTCCCAGGCCTTCGCGCAGATGGCTGGCGAGCAGGCCGCTCAGGCGGTCGACCTCGCCGAAACTCAGGCTGTGCCCGAGGTTGCTGAAGGCCGCACGCCCGGCGTGGCGCCGGCATGCATCGATCAGCATCTGCGGCAGGGTCTGGCTGCTGTCGAAGGCGGCACTGGCGACGTTGGGGAAATCGGCCCGGCTCAGCGCCGATGGCACATGCTTGCCGAATGGTTTGAGCACTTCAGCGTCCCCCGCCGTGATTGCCGATGCCATATCTCCCCGCTGGCGATACCTTACGATGGTCCTGGCGGTTGTCACAGGGCTGCCACCTCGCCCGCCGGGCTGTCAGCAGGGCAGAGCGTGGCCGACCTGCGTTCGCTTGCCGATGGAAGACGATTGCGCCGGTGCGGCCTGGTAGGACCGGGGCGATCGGTACATCGGGTACAGCGAGCGCTCCTCGCGGGTGAAGCAATGCCGGAGCAGGTCCTCGATCAGGGCCAGTTCGTCGAGAAACTCGTCCCGTCTTTCCTCGCTGATGCCGGCCTCCTGGCAACGGCTGAGGAAGCGCGTGGTCTGGCGCGAGATCTCGCCGGTTTCCCGGCGCATATGGCGCATGAATTCCAGGCCTTCGGGGTCCGACTTCAGGCAGCGGCCCAGGTAGGTATACAGGCGCAGGTTCTTGTCCAGCATATGTTCGTTGAACAGCAGGCGGAATCGGTACAGGCACCTTTCCGCCTCGTCGAACTTCGACGCCCGCGCCGCGCTGCCGCCAAGCGCCAGCAGGTCCATCAGGCTGACCGCATGGCCGCACAGGCGCTCGACGAGCCGACTGTCGTAATGGAGCTGGGTACCGGGGGCCACCTGCTGTTCCGCGAGGTGATCCTCCAGCGATACCTCGAGTCCCGCACGCTGCTGTTTTTTTCCGAAGAAGTTCATGGCCTGGTCTCCCTGCTGGATTGCGCTGGTGCCGTTCCACCCGACCCTGTCGCCCCGGACCATCAGCAAGCCCCGGACGATGCAAGACGCCAAAACCCGATTCCTTTCGACCGCCTTCCGCTGGTGCCGACGGCGGTGCCTGCATGAGTCCTGAAGCAGAATGTGTGCCATGTGGCGGAAAGTGGCGAAGCCCGCGCCGGCAGGCCATGGGATCTGCTGCGACAGGGCCGCTGGCGGTGCGGCCCGGCGTCAACCGGCGGGCAGGTCGGGACGATTTATGACACTGCGTGGCACGCGCGGCACCGCCGGCCGAACAGTGGTGATAGTTTTGTCCATTCACCTGCCTGCCGGAGTTCCCCATGCCCGTTCCCACCCCCACCTGGTCACGCCCCCGACGCACGCTGGCCGCGCTCGCCGCCGCCGTGATGCTGGCCCTGGCCGCCACGGCCGCGCCGGCGCAGACGATCGGCGCTGACCAGGTGCCGCCGCCGCAGGACACGCCGTATCCGGGCACCATCGCGCTGCATGTCGATGCCAGCGACACGGTACAGGGCATCTTCCGGGTACGCGAGACGATCCCCGTCGCGGCCGGTCCGCTGACCCTGCTGTATCCGCAATGGATTCCCGGCGACCATTCTCCGAGCGGCCCGATCGCCATGCTGGCCGGCCTCAGGATCACCGCCGACGGCAAGCCGGTGATGTGGAAGCGCGACAAGTACAACGTGTTCGCGTTCCATCTCGACGTGCCGGCCGGCGTGACCCGCCTGGAGGTGGCGTTCGAATACATGTCGCCGCGCGACGGCGGCTTCGAGATCACCGACCGCATGATGGACATGGAATGGAGCAAGATGGCGCTGTATCCGGCCGGGCACTTCTCGCGCGCGATCACCTTCGCCCCCAGCGTGACGCTGGCCCATGGCTGGCAGATGGGCACGGCGCTGGAGACGGCCTCGCAGTCGGGCGACACCACCACCTTCAAGCCGGTGACGTTCAACAACCTGGTCGATTCGCCTATCTACGCCGGGCAATATTTCAAACGGGTCGACCTCAACCCGGGCGGCGCCGCGCCGGTGCACCTGGACATCGTCGCCGATGCGCCGAAGGACCTGGAAATGTCGCCCGAGCAGCTCAAGGCGCATCGCGCCCTGGTCACCCAGGCGGTGAGCCTGTTCGGCTCGCATCACTACGACCACTACGACTTCCTGTTCTCGCTGTCCGACGTGCTCGGCGGCAATGGCACCGAGCATCACCAGTCCAGCGAGAACGGCCTGGGCGCCGACTATTTCACCGCCTGGGACAGCAACGCGCCGGAGCGTGACCTGCTGGCGCACGAGTACGCCCATTCGTGGAACGGCAAGTTCCGCCGCCCCGCCGACCTGTGGACGCCGAACTTCAACGTGCCGATGGGCGATTCGCTGCTATGGGTCTACGAAGGCCAGACCCAATACTGGGGTTACGTGCTCACCGCGCGCTCGGGCATGTGGACGGCGCAGCAGTTCCGCGACGGTCTGGCGATGGTCGCCGCGAACTACGATCGCAACCGCCCCGGCTTCCAGTGGCGCACGCTGGAGGACACCACCAACGACGCCACCGCGGCGCATCGTTCCAGCCTGCCGTATCGCAGCTGGCAGATGAGCGAGGACTACTACAGCGGCGGCCAGATGCTGTGGCTGGCGGTGGACGCGCGGATTCGCTCGCTCACCCACGACGGCAAGTCGCTGGATGATTTCGCCCGTGCGTTCTTCGGCGTCGACAATGGCAGCTACGTGACCAGGCCCTACACTTTCGACGACGTGGTGGCGACGTTGAACGGCGTGGCGAAGGACGATTGGGCCAGCTTCCTGCACGCGCGCGTCGACACGCTGAATCCGCCGCTGGCCGGCGGCCTCGAAGCCACCGGCTGGAAGCTGGTCTACACCGACCAGCCCACGGCATTCGAAAAGCAGTACAACTCGCGGCCCGAGCCCGCGCGCCACCTGTACAACTTCGCCTGGTCGATCGGCCTGACCATGAACGACAGGGGCGAGGTCAACGACGTGCGCTGGAATGGCCCCGCGTTCAGGGCCGGTGTCAGCACCGGTGCCACGCTGGAAGCGGTGAACGGCCAGGCGTATTCGAAAGAGGTGCTGAAGGAAGCGATCGCCGCGGCGAAAGGCAGCAAGTCTCCGATCCAGCTGCTACTGAAATACCAGGGCGGCTATCGCACCGTGCCGGTGGACTACCACGACGGCATGCAGTACCCGCACCTGCAGCGCATCGAGGGCACGCCGGATTATCTGAGCCGGATCATCGCGGCGCGGAAGTAGGCAAGCTTGGGGCGGAACGAAGTTCCTGCTTCGTTCCGCACCGGCCAGTCATCAGTCCGGAATCACATGCCGCTGTTGCCGGCACCCTCGATCGCCTTCACCGCCTTGAGCGTCTCTTCGACGTGCTTGTTGGGGCTGAGGTCGGAGTAGACGTAGGTGATCTTGCCGGACGGGGCGATCACGTACGAGGTGCGGTCGGACCAGCCCGGGCGCATCAGCAAGGTGGCGTCGTATTGCTTGGCGATCTTCGCGCCCGCATCGGCGGCGACCGGGAACTTGCCGCCGCAGTGTTCGGTTTCCTTCGAGAACGCGGCCAGCTGGTCGAGGTTGCCGGCGGTGACACCGATCACCGTGGCGTGCTCGGCCTTGAACTTGTCGATCGCCTCGGAAAACAGATGCGCCTCGACGTTGCAGCCAGAGGTGTGTGGCGCGGGGAAGAAGTACACCACCACCGGGCCTTTCTTCAGTGCATCGGTCAGATCGAAGGTGAACGGCTGGCCGGCCAGGTAGGCGGGTGCGCTGAATTCCGGTGCCTGGGTGCCGGCTTTCAGGGCGGCGAAGGCCGGCATCGCGACGGTGGCGCCGCCAAGCAGGGCAAGCGTGGCGAATTTCATCAGTGGCTTCATGGGGGACTCCGGGGTGGGGGCAGGACGCCAATGTACCTGTATACGCCGGAACGGGGCAGGTGGATGTACGCATGCCGTCCTGGCTCGGCCATGCCCGCGCTGCCTGCTCAGTACGGTCGCGCCGCGCGGGTCTCGTCGATCATGTTCATGGGCTGCCCCCTTTGCAGGCAGCGCAGGAATCATCGGTCAGTTGCAGGATGCTGTCCGCCATGTCCCTGCGCCGGGACGATGGCCAGGCCGGATCTTCGTGCCGTGCATGATGTCGTCGCCGGCCGCTCAATCTGCCTCGGTGCCATCGCCGACGAGCGGCTTGCTTGCCGAGACCAGCGTGGTCGGCATCCACGGGCCACCCCACCACATGCGCCAGCCCAGCGAACGCCGTTCGGCAGAGATGCCCTTTGCGGCGAGACGCCTGCGGTACTGGCCGCCTTTCGAGATGTCGGCGATCAGCAACTGCCCGCCGGGACGCAGCACCCGCCACGCCTCGTCGATCGCCTGGTCGCGACCGGCGGCATCGCCGATGTTGTGGATCGCCACGCTGGAAACCACCAGGTCGAAGCTGGCGTCGGCGAATGGCAGGGCGCGCATGTCGGCGGTTTTCAGCTCGACGCGGTCGGCCACGCCTTCGGCTTGGGCATTGCGGGCGGTGACATCGATGCCGTTGCCCGACTGGTCCTTGCTGCTCCAGATATCGATGCCGGTGGCCCGCCCGCGCGGGACGTGATCCGCCGCCATCAGCAGGACGGCGCCGCGACCACAGCCGATGTCAAGCACCTGTTCGTCGCCGCGCCATTGGCGCGCGTCGAGCAGGTTACGCCACACCGCGAATTTCCCGCGCAAGGTGGTGTGCATGTAGATGGCCAGAAGAAGCGCCACCAGGCCTGCGCTGAACCACCAGCCCCGCAGGGATGTGAAGGCGATCACGCCCAGGCAGGCCAGCAGGCCCACGGCCATCAGCGCGGGAACATAGGGCGCGTCGATCCCGTAACGACCATGACGTGAAGTGTTCAAGCTCGGTCCTGTCAGCCTCGAATGGACGGAGTCTTGCGTCGCCGCCGCGGGGAAACCAGTGACGCGTGTCATGCCCGTCGCCTGCACGCAAGGCGGCCGGCGTGCCGCTGCCATTCGCGGAGGTTCTAGAATGGCGGGGTTTTCGCCCGTCGCGACTCATCGCGATGCGGTTTCTCCGCCATCTTTCGGTCCGGTGCGGGCGCCGCTCGCCGGGTCATCAGGAGTGTCATGCGTTCGACTATCTGCCTGCGTCTGCTGTGCCTCGTGTCGTGCTGGGCGGTGGCGTGGCCCTTGCTGGCCAGCGAAACGCCGTCGGTCGGCCAGCAGCGCGAAGACGTGCTGTTCTGGAGCCAGGCCGAACACACGGCGCGCTTTCCGCGCATGTACGAGATCTTCCCCGCCGACCGCGTGGATCACGGCGCGCACGTGCATGCCTTGCCGCATGGCGCCGCACTGACGCCGCAGTGGCAGGACGGCTCGTCCACGCTGGCCGGCTACATGACGACGCACCACCTGGCCGGCGTGATGGTACTGCAGCATGGCCGCATCCGCCTGCAGCGCCATGCGCCGGGTTTCGATGACAGCACGCGCTGGACCTCGTTCTCGGTGGCCAAGTCGGTCACCTCGACCCTGCTGGGCATCGCCTTGCGCCGGGGCGACATCCACGGCATGGACGACACGCTGGACACCTACATCCCCCAACTGCGCGACAGCGCCTATGCCAAGGTCACCGTGGAACAACTGCTGACGATGACCTCCGGCGTGCGCTGGAACGAGGATTACGCCGACCCGCATTCCGACGTGGCGCAGATGTATCGCGCCGCCTGCGAGAACGGCCAGGCACACGTGATCTCGTACCTGGCCAAACTGCCGCGTGCGTATCCGGCTGGTACGCACTGGAACTACAACACTGCCGAGACCGACCTGCTCGGCATCCTGGTCCAGCGCGCCACGAAGCAGTCGCTGGCGGCGTATCTGTCGCAGGCGATCTGGAAGCCCTACGGCATGGCGTCCGACGCGTACTGGCTGAAGGACGAATGCGACGGCAGCGACACCGGCGGCAGCGGCTTGTCCGCCACGCTGGCCGACTACGCCCGGATCGGCCAGTTCATGCTCGATGGCGGCAAGATCGGCGGCCAGCCGGTGATCGCCGAGGCGTGGATGCACGGCGCCATGCGCAAGCAGCAGGACGTGGACAGCCCCGGCCATGGCTACGGCTACCTGTGGTGGACCGACACCGACGGCAGCTACGCGGCGATCGGCATCTACGGCCAGATGGTCTACGTCGATCCGGCACGCCAGCTGGTCATCGTGCAGGTCGGCGCGTGGCCGCAGGCGACCTCGAAGGAGCTGGTCGCCGCGCGTCGCGACTTCGTCGACGCGGTGAAGCGCGCCGTCGACGGCGGACCGACCCGCTGACGCTTCTAACGCCGCGTGGCCAGCACGCCGTCCAGCGCGAGCTCGGCCCTGAAGCCGGCTTTGTCCAGCCGCTTCTGCACTTCGCGGGGCACGTCGCGGCCGCTGGTCAGCTTGTTCGGGCTGCCGGTGTAATGGAACAGCCGCCCGCCACGGCGCAGCACGCGCGCCAGCTGGTCGTAGAACGCCTGCGAATACAGCTCGCCGGCGATGCCGAAGCGCGGCGGATCGTGCAGCAGCGCATCCACCGAGGCGTCGGCGATCTGCGTGATCGCCTGCGCCACGTCGGCATGGGTCAGTTGCAGACGGCCGCCGCTGGCGGGCGATTGCGGATCGGGCGACCACGGGTTCAGCGTGCGCAGCCACAGCACGTCGGCGTTCTTCTCGAACGAGTGGATGCGCGCCACGCCCGCTTCCAGGCAGCACGCCGCGAAATAGCCCAGCCCGCCGCAGGTATCCAGCACCATCTTGCCGCGAGGTTCGACCAGGGCCACCTTGCGGCGGGCGTCGTCGAACGGTGATTCCTTCGACGTCGGCAGCATCTTGATGCCGTCGATCTCGAAGGTCGGTGCGCCCCATTCGGTGGGCACCAGCTTGATCAGCGAGTTGGCGTAGCGCGCCACCGGGGCGAAGTCGTCGCCGTCCCAGTGATAAATCGTGCGGTCCTTCAGCCGTTCCGGATACGGATAACGCAGGCCACCGCGTTGCCAGGCCTCGGGCTCCAGCGCGACCGCCTCGCTGCTGACGCCAAGGTCCAGCGAGCCCACCCATGCACCGGCGCCGGCAGCGCGTGCCGCCAGCAGGGCTTCGGCGGTGGAGCGCGTGAGCAGGGGGCCGGAATAGTGCGACACGGTGGGCGATCTCCTTGGGCGACGGCAGCGCGCGGAACGGGGCGACGGGGCGGCATCGTAACCCGGCGGCGAACGCGGCGCCCGTCTGAACCGCGCAGGCTGTGGCGTATCACTGGCTGGCAGCACGCCCGGACTCGCTCACGAAACAGCCGCCTCTCAGTGCGACGAAGCGGCGATCTGCGAAGGGCTCATGCCCAGCAGACGGCGCATGCAGCGGGCCATGTGGCCGGGATGGGCGAAGCCGGCTTCCAGCGCGATGTCGGTCAGGCTGGCGCGGCCTTCGAGCAGTCGCGTCCGCGCGCGCTCCACGCGCCGCTCCAGCACGAAACGATGGGCCGGCATGCCCACGGCCTCGCGGAACAGCGGCTTGAAGTGCGACAGGCTGAAGCCCGCCACGCCCGCCAGTTCGGCGAGCGTGAGGTCCTGGTCGAGGTTCGCCTCGATGTACTCGAGCACGTGGCGCAGCCGCCATGCCGGCAGCGCGCGACCCGGGGATGGAGCCGGCCTGCGCGATTGCAGGGCGAGCAGACGCGCGGCCAGCGCCGCAGCGAGGCTGTCGGCGAACAGGCGGCCACCCGGATAGGCGTCGTGATCCTCGGCCTGCATCATCCAGCCGATCCGTTCGACCTGGGGATCGCGGATGTGGATCGACGGCGCCAGCCCGGCGTCCTGCGATGCCAGCCCCATCGCGTCGGCGGTATCCCCCAGCAGTGCCGGGGTCAGCCGCAGCAGCAGCGAGCGGGCGGGCCGCGTCAGCGTCCAGCGCGTGCTCGAACCGGCGGGGACGACGCAGAACTGGCCATGGATGCGCGTGCCGCGCCGTTCGTACCGGCCCATGCGGTAACTGACCGGCACCGGGTCGCCCAGATGCAGGCAGAGCACGTGGCGATCGTCCAGCGGCGAATCGAACCGGCCCGACGGCACCGGCGAGGTGAGCACGTCGAGCAGCGGCATGCGGTTCGGGCTGCTGCCCGACAGCAGCGGTGCCGGTGGCGCGGGATAGCAGGCGGGGCGATCGCTCATCGCCTCATCCTCGCGACGGCGCGGGGTGGTGCACAAGTGCCGAAAATCATCCTTCCGTGTCCGCCAGCGTCCGTTTGTGCGCGCCCGATCCGCGGCTAGGCGTCAGCATGTCCCCGGTGCAGCAGCACATGGCAAGGAGATCGAAATGAAGCGCAGGCAATTCCTGCAGTTGACCGGGGCGGCGTTGGCCGGCGGTGTCGCCGGCGTGTGCATGGCGCGGACGGACATCGCCCGGCTCGCCACGGCCGTGGCGATGCCGCCGACCGACGCGGCCACATTCGGCAGGGCGCGGCGTTTCGCCGAACTGCCCTGTGGCCGGATCGCCTACGTCGAGCGTGGCGCGGGCGAGGCGGCGCTGTTCCTGCACGGCGCGCCGTTGAACGGCTTTCAATGGCGCGGCGCGCTTGATCGGCTGTCCGCCCATCGGCGCTGCATCGCGCCGGACTTCATGGGGCTGGGCTATTCGCAGGTTCCCGCGGGGCAGTCGCTGGCGGCCGATGCCCAGGCCGGCATGCTCGCCGCGCTGCTCGATGCGCTGGCGGTCGGCAAGGTCGACATCGTGGCCAGCGACAGCGGCGGCGCGGTGGCCCAGCTGTTCCTGGTTCGCCATCCCGAGCGCGTGCGCAGCCTGCTGCTGACGAACTGCGACGTCGAACCGGACAGTCCGCCAGCCGGGGTGATGCCGGCGATCGGGATGGCGCGCGCGGGCACGCTGGCGGAGGCCACGGCTCGATGGCTCACCGACAAGGCGCTGGCGCGCTCGACGTTCGGCGCGGCCGTCTATCGTGATCCGGCCCGGCTTGCCGACGAGACCATCGAGTATTACGTCACGCCGCTGGTGAGTTCGCCGCTGCGTCGGGCGCAGTACGAGGCGTTCCACATCGCGCTGGCGCCCAATCCGCTGGCCGGCATCGAGGCCGCGCTCAGGCGCAGCGCGGTACCGGTGCGCATCGTCTGGGGCGCTGCCGACCAGGTCTTCGCGCTGGCGGATGCCGAGTATCTGGACCACACCTTCCCGCAGTCGCGCGGCGTGCGCAGCGTGCCGGGCGCAAAGCTGTTCTTTCCCGAAGAGTTCCCCGACCTCGTCGCCGAAGAGGCGCGACACCTGTGGGGTATCGGCTGATGGAAAGGCTTCCCGTTTCCTGCCCGTCCCGCCCAAACCGATGGAGTCTGCGTACCGTGCGATCGATCATCCTGTTGTCCGCCTTGATGTCCGGCCTGTGCCTGGGCCAGCCTGCCGCCGCCGCGCCATCACCCGATGACACCAGCAGGATCGACCACGTCCTGCTGTGGGGGCGCAGCATCGACCAGGTCAGTGCGGTGATGACCGTCAAGCTGGGCTTCCAGGTCCGGCCGGGGCGCAATCCCGACGGCGTGGCCAATCGCTATGTGCGGATGTCCGACGGAAGCTATGTCGAGCTGGAGGGCATCACCCGGCCGGACGCGCGGATGGACCCGGGCATGCGCGCGGATCAGGTCGCGCTGCGTGGTGGCCCGGGCGCCCGCACCTTCGGTTTGCGTTCGTCGACGCTCGATCGGGAGCGCGTGTTGCTGCGCCAGCGCGGCTTCGCCCCGACGGAGATTTTCTCGGCAGCGCCGAATGATCCCGACGGCGACGGGCCCTCGGCGCCACCGCGCTGGCGGCTGTTCGCGTTCGAGCGCCAGCCGCTTTCGAGCAACCTGTTCTTCATCGACTACGCCGCAGGCAGACCCACGCCAACCCGCGTCGCCGACGCGCGGAGCGCGCGCGTGCATCCCAATGGCGCTCGCGAGCTGTCCGCGATCTGGCTGCTTTCGTCGAACGCCGAGGCGGACCGGCAGCAACTGGCCGCGATGGGTTTTGCCGGCGCCACGCCGGTGAGCGTGGCCCAGGTGGGCGCGCGCGGGTATTGCGTGCCGATCCATCGCAAACGCGTTCTGGTGTTGCAGCCGGATGGCGCGGGGATCGCTGCCGACGCGCTGCGCAGCGGTGGGCCGCAAGTGCTCGGGATCAGCGTGGCCGTGGCGGACATCGCGAGCGCAAGGCGGCAGGTCGAACGCGGATACGAAAAGCCGCTGGCCGGCTATCAGGGCCTGCTGGGGCCGTCCTTCCTGGCGCCGACGCGGGAGGATCTCGGGCTGCTGGTCGAATTCCACGCCGGGTCCGGCGTTGCCGCAACCTCGCCCTGCAGCGGCTGATGCCGCGGGAGCATGGCCGTCCTGTCGATCCGGCCACGCTTCGTTCGTCGCCATGGCAGGAGCGCGGTTTGCCGCGCGACCGCAGCCTTCCCACAGGAGATGACGATGCGATTCCTTTCGATGATCCGGATCAACGAGAACAGCGGGCAGCGGCCCAGCGAGCAGCTGATGGCCGACATGGGCAAGCTGATGGCGGAAATGACCGCAGCCGGCAGCCTGCTGGACACGGCAGGCCTGCGGCCCACGGCGGAAGGCGTGCGCGTGCGCCTGTCGCAGGGCCGGCAGACCACCACGGACGGCCCGTTCGCCGAAACCAAGGAAGTGATCGGAGGCTACGCGATGCTGCAGGCCGATTCGATGGAGCAGGCGCTGGCGCTGACCCGGCGCTTCCTCGACGTGCACGGCAGCGATTGGGAAATCGAGTGCGAAGTGCGCCAGGTCGACGAGGACTGCTCACCGCAGCGATGAGCCGGTGCGGCCGCCGGGGACCCGCGGTGGCCAGGGATCGCCGGGCCGGCTCAGGCCCGGTCGATCTTGTCCCCCTGATCAGTCCGCCTTGACCAGTTCCACGCGGCGATTCTTCGCCCGTCCTTCCTCGCTGCGGTTGTCGGCCACGGGGCGCTCCTGGCCGAAGCCGGCGGCGCCGAGTCGCTCGGCTGGCACGCCGGCCTGCACGATGGCGTCCATCACGCTGTTCGCGCGGGCGTCGGACAGCGCCTTGTTGGAGGCGGCGTCGCCCACGTTGTCGGTATGGCCTTCCACACGGAGCTTCAGCGCGGGCGAAGCCTTCATCATCATCGCGACCTGCTGCATGGTGGCCAAGTCGTCGGGTTTCAGCACTGCCTTGCCGGTGTCGAAGTTCACGTGCAGGGTGATGAAGCCGTTCTTGTCGAGTTCGTCGCGCAGCTGGTTGGCGGTCACCGCCTGCGCCATCGCCGCCACTTCGGTGACCACCAGCAGGTAATCCTGGGTGGGCGCGCCGTAGATGTCCGGCACCAGCTTGACCCACACGTCCTTGCCGCCGGTGTGCACCTTCAGCGTGGTCTCGCCGCCATCGCCCTCGCTGGGCAGGCGTTCGTAGGCCACCTCGCCACCGATCTGCCTGATCGCGTTCTGGTAGTTGCGGATGATCTGCAGCGGGCTGGCCTGGGTCTCGGGACTGCCGTAGAAGTAGCGCAGGCTGGTGGTGTCGCCTTCCACGGTTTGCGTGGTGGCGTTGTCGCCCTTGCCGACCTTGAACTCGGTGGCGTTGTAGGCCTTGCTGTATTCGCTGATGTACGAACCCGGATAGCGGGTGAGCAGGGGGTGATCCTTCGAACCGGCGATATCGTCGCCGGCGACTGCAAGCAGGGGCAGGGCAAGGCTGAGCGCGAACATGAAGACACGGACGATCCGATTCATGGCGGGCACCGGCAGTGGCAGGTGGCGGCATGATGCGCCCGATCGGCTGGCCGGGGGAAGCTGGGCGGAGGGCGGTGTCAGGCCGTGTCGGCGTGCTCCGGTCGGCCGTACCCGGCCTGGTCCAGACAGTCGCGCAATTGCCGCAATGCAGGCAGCAGCTGCTCGGGTTCGCGCAGGGCCTTGCGCGCCGCGCCGATGCTTCGGCGCACCTCGACCGGCGGCGCCGTGCCTTGTTCCAGCAGGACGATGGCCGGGTCGATGCAGGCGTGCAGGGCGTCGATCCAGTCCGCGGGTTGCGCTGCCTCGCCTCGGCGCACGGCCCATCGGCTGGCCCTGAATGCCGGGACGATCTGTGCGACCTGCGCCCACGCCGCCAGCACCTCGTCTCGCGTCCGCGCCGGCGTGGCCGGGTCGAAGGCGTCGCCGAGCACGGCCAGCGCATCGGCGATGCGCCGGCGCAGCACGTTGCGCGAACGCACCGGGTAGACCAGCCAGGCGGCGGCCACGCCGATCACTGCGCCGATCACGATTTCCTGCAGGCGCAGCCCCAGGTCATGGCTGGCCGAGTGGCCCTCGAAACCCTGCAGCAAGGCCAGCGCCAGGGTGACGAACAGCGCCCACCAGGCGTAGCCGAGCGGACGCAGCCAGATGCCGAAGAACACCGCGGCGAGGATCAGCGCGACGGTGGCGCCATCGTGGCTGCCCAGGTGCACGCTGAAGCCCAGCGCCAGCACGGCGCCGAACGCGGCGCCGAGCACGCGCAGCACGCTCTTGTACGCCACATCCAGCCGTCCGCGGTTGCCGCTGTTGACGATGAAGGCGGTCAGCACGATCCACGCCCAGCGCTGCGCGAAGAAGGTGTAGCCGACGACGAACGACAGCGCCAGCGCCACGGCCATCTGGATGGCCATGCGCGTGCTCGCGATCGGCCGCAGCGAGCTCTCGTGCGCGGGCGCAATCGCGATCGTGGTGGTCGCTGCCTGCACGGGCGGCAGCGCGTGCAGCCGCCGTGCCAGCGCGTGGAAGGCCGCCACCCAGCCCAGCGCCAGCAGCGCCACGACGATCGGCACCAGCGCCGCCATCAGCGGTCCCAGCCGCTGGCTAGGTACATGCGGCGTGGTCAGGATCACCACGAACGGCAACGCGATCAGCGAGCCGGCGCGGCGCGTCATCGGGCCAAACCGGCGCAGCCAGATCGACACGAACATGCCGGCCACGAAGACGAGGGCGCCCAGCCACGGCGCGTGCAGCAGCAACATGCCCACCGCGGTTGCCAGCAGGCCGACGATCGGCAGTGCCACCGCCGCTTCCAGCCGGCCGCGCAGGTCGCGATCCAGATGGCTGCGCGCGAACGACAGGCACAACACCACGGCCAGCACGGCAGGACCGGGTTCGGCATCGATCGCCATGGCGCAGCCGAGGGTGGCCAGCATCGCCAGCATGGTCACGACCGCCTCCCTTCCGGCGCGACTGAACGCGGAGGTGGCGGCATCGAAGGCGATGCGGGCGGTGGTCGGTGTTTTGCCGGCAGGCGTCATCCGGGCATAGGGTAGTCGAGCCGGCGGGCGACGCGGGGGCGTCGCGGCGGCGTGGCTCAGTGCGCGGGCAGGGTGTAGCTGAAGTCATAGTCGTGCCGACCATCGGCGATGGTGATCGTCATGGAGCCGTCGAGGCCAACCAGCTCGCCGGTGCCGGAGCCGGGCACCACCACCACGGTCCATTCCCGCGGCGTGCCAGCGACCATCAGGGCGCGGTGCACCAGCGCGAAACTGCCGCTGCGGCCGTGCAGTTTGCCGCTGACTGTCTCCAGCGCCACGTAGGCGCCGGACGTGCTGCCGTCGCCGGCGGCCAGCATCTCGCCCTGGCTGATGGCGTCCAGATCGCCGTGGAACTGCTTGTCCAGCGACAGTCGCGCCAGGCCCGAGGCTTTGGCCTGGGGATTGTCGGGCGTCTGCGGGGAAACCTTGACGTCGAAATGGCCGGTGGCGTGCATGGTGACGGGCTCCGTGTGGGTTTGTGCGAGCGCTGCCGCAGGCAGCGAAACGGCGAGGGCAAGCAGGAGTCGTGCGGCGCTTTTCATGGGAGACTCCTGGGTGATGTCACGTGCCGACAATGAAAGCACGGTTGGGGACGCGATGATTGTAAAAACGCGACAGGTGCGTGCCACCCCTTGCGGACGATGCGGATGAACGGCGGCGTCGGCAAGGCCCGTGGCGTGTTGCGTCCGGCGCCAGGCGCGCCGTCGACGGGCCTGTTCCACCACGCCCGCATCGCACCGCCGCCGGCGCTGGCCGGCGTCGTGCAGCATTACTGGATCGTGCGCTGGGATCTGCAGGGCGGCCCGCCGCAACGGCGCGAAACGCTGCCGCACCCGAACGTGCACCTGGCATGCGAGGCTGCCGGCAACCGCATCCATGGTATCCACACCGGCCGCTTCAGCACCGTGCTGGAAGGCTGCGGCGGCGTGTTCGGGGTGAAGTTCCGTCCCGGCGGTTTCCACGGCTTCCTGCGGCAACCGGTATCCGTGTTGCGCAATCGCTCGATCGCGCCGGAACAGGTGTTCGGCACCGTCGCCGCCGAACTGGCGACGATCACGCAGGCGTCGCCGGACGATGAACACATGGTGTCGCTGGCCAGCGACTTCCTGGTCACCCGTCTGCCGCCTCCCGATGCCCAGGCGCTGCGCGTGGGCGAGATGGTGGACGCCATCGCCATCGACCGCAGCCTGCGCACCCTCGACGACCTGGCGACCCGCTGTAGCATCACGCCGCGCACCCTGCAACGCCTGTTCAACCAGTACGTGGGCATCGGCCCGAAGTGGGTGATCAACCGCTACCGCATGCACGAAGCACTCGAACGCGTCGACGCGGGCAAGCCGATGGACTGGACGCAACTGGCGCTGGACCTGGGCTACTTCGACCAGGCCCACTTCATCCGCGACTTCAAGGCGCTGGTGGGGTGTTCGCCGGTGGGGTATGCGCGGCGCGGGCAGTCGGGTTGAGGTCGCGTCGGCGCGATGCAAATTCCCTCCTGTCCAGAACGCTGCCAGCATCCGACCCCATCGTTGGTTTGCAGGACTTGTCCGCTTGACCAGGCTTGGCTGAAAGCTGAGCATCGATTGCACATGCCCTGATATGAGGTTTGCCAAGCACTGGCATCCATGAACCCTGTTTCGTCGTGCCCCATTTGCAAGAAAGCCATCCATCCCTCTTTGGTTGACTGCCTGCCACGTAACGCAAATCTCTGGCCATACAAGTGCGAGCATTGCTCCGCACTACTTGCTGTAAGCGGCCGGACAAAGTTTAGACTCTTTGCCGCCCTTGCCATTGGTGGCATGACATCGGTCGTGGTTCTTGACTACATTGGCAGCGCTCTGGTGACTGCTGGCTACGTCCGTTCGCCACCGCTCCCGACGATGTGCGTCCTTTATGGGATATACAGTATCGTATTTTCCTTTGCGCTTGCTCGACTGGCCCGGCGCACTTCGGGATGGGTGCCCGCTTCCGAATGAATATTGCGTAGTCGGCCAATACCTCGTTTGCGGCGAACGAATTCGCCGCCGTCCAACTCAAGCGTTGAACCTGCCATGCAAAGCGTCTCTTCGGAAACATTGGCTGAAGTTGCCGCTTTGGCAGCTGCGTCCGTCTCCACTGAATCATGCGAAGCGGCAGTGAGTCAGCTTCTCGGAGACCGAGCCCTCGCGCGCCGGGCGCTGGATTGGCTGCCCGAGGCGTTCGGTCTTGTCCTGATCGCTCACATCGAGCCCAGCCTGGAGCTTCCAACGACGTTTCTGGCGACGGGGCATGGCGGTGAGTGGATCGAGCTTGCGCTGGCAGTCGATCCGCTTTTCGCTCAATGCCTTCAGCTGGCCAGCGTGGTCTTTCATAACGGGCCGCGTGAACTCTTTGAGCGTCTGGCGCTTGCCAGCTCGGTTCATGCGGCCGTGAATGACGCACTCAACCACGGAGTCAGTCTGAAAAATGGCAGACTTCATCCAATCCGCATGTTGGGTTTGTCCGCGGAGACGTATGACGGGGCCTGAGCATTTTTGAGGGACTTTTCGGCGGCTCTGGGCGCACGGTTTTTCTACAACCTCGTCAGAGCGCACGATGAAACTCTTCCTACGCCCCACATTCGGCATCGTGGTTCTTTTGCTCGTCAGCAGCTGCGTCAAGCCACGCCCTGACCAGATTTACCGCGGCACGTATTTCTACAATTTCGAGTCCTCCTCGTTTACGCCCGAAGGCACAAACGAGAACTGGTGCCTGAGCGGGGACCTCCGCAAGGCGGAGTTGCCGGCCAGGGGCCCCGGCGGTCCCTGGGGTTCGGCTTACGTGGTGGTTCGTGGCGAACTCGGCCCCCCGGGTCACTACTGCAACATGGGTGCCTCGAAGTACGTGCTCACGGTCCACGATGTCATTGAGGTCAGGGACAGGGTCGCCAGGGATTTGTAACGTGCGCTCCGGCATCTTGTGACGAAAGCGCGCCACATGGATGCCGCGCCCGCTTTTCTGTATGTTGGCGGCTTCCCAACGCCAAGGCGCGCCGCATGACCGCATCGCTGGAACACCCGGACCATCTTCGGCGCAGCCTTTCCAACCGGCACCTGCAGCTGATCGCCATTGGCGGCGCGATCGGCACCGGCCTGTTCATGGGCTCGGGCAAGACGATCAGCCTGGCCGGGCCGTCGATCCTGCTGGTCTACCTGATCATCGGCGTGATGCTGTTTTTCGTGATGCGGGCGATGGGCGAGCTGCTGCTGTCCAACCTGGAGTACAAGTCGTTCATCGACTTCTCCACCGACCTGCTGGGGCCGTGGGCCGGTTTCTTCTGCGGCTGGACGTACTGGTTCTGCTGGATCATCACCGCGATCGCCGACGTGATCGCGATCGCCGCCTATACGCAGTTCTGGTTTCCCGACCTGGCGCCGTGGATTCCCGCGGTGCTGTGCGTGTTGCTGCTGCTGAGCCTGAACCTGGTCACGGTGAAGCTGTTCGGCGAGATGGAATTCTGGTTCGCGCTGATCAAGATCATCGCGATCTGCGCGCTGATCGCCGCCGGCTTCGCCCTGGTGGCCTGGGGCTTCACCTCGCCGACCGGACACCAGGCGTCGGTGGCGAACCTGTGGAATGACGGCGGCTTCTTCCCGAAGGGGCTCAGCGGCTTCTTCGCGGGTTTCCAGATCGCGGTGTTCGCCTTCGTCGGCATCGAGCTGGTCGGCACCACGGCGGCCGAGACGGCCGACCCGCAGCGCAACCTGCCCAAGGCGATCAACTCGATCCCGGTGCGCATCATCATTTTCTACGTGCTGGCCCTGGTGGCGATCATGATGGTCACGCCGTGGCGCATGGTGGAGCCGGGCAAGAGCCCGTTCGTGGAACTGTTCGTGCTGGCCGGCATTCCGGCCGCGGCCACCCTGATCAACTTCGTGGTGCTGACCTCGGCCACGTCCTCGGCCAACAGCGGCATCTTCTCGACCAGTCGCATGCTGTACGGCCTGGCCGAGGAGCAGCACGCGCCGAAGACGTTCGCGCGGCTGTCGCGGGCCGCGGTGCCGTCGCTGGGCCTGCTGTTCTCCTGCGTGTGCCTGTTGCTGGGCGCGGCGCTGATCTACCTGATCCCCGACCTGATCACCGCGTTCACCCTGATCACCACCTTGTCCGCGGTGCTGTTCATGTTCGTGTGGTCGCTGATCCTGTTCGCCTACATCGCGTACCGGCGCAAGCGCCCGCAGTTGCATGAAGCGTCGACCTACAAGATGCCCGGTGGCGTGTTCATGTGCTGGGCCTGTCTGGCGTTCTTCGTGTTCGTGCTGGTGCTGCTGAGCCTGCAGCCGGATACCCGCGAGGCGCTGATCGCCAGCCCGGTGTGGTTCGTGCTGCTGGGTATCGGATACGCGTGGAAGGGGCGCAAGGCGCGCGGCGCCTGAGTCCGGTCCTGGCATGATGCGGCGTTCCACGCGGCGAGTCCTGTTGTTGCTGCTGGGCCTGGTCGCCGCAGGCCACGCCGCTGCCGAAGACGTCGCGATGCCGGCGCATGCGTCGTTCAACATCGATTCGGCGGTGCTGCAGGAGGCGCGGCACATCAACGTGTACACGCCGCCGGCTTACGCCACGGCGAAGGACGCCCGTTACCCGGTGCTGTACATGCCCGACGGCGGGTTGCAGGAGGATTTCCCGCACGTGGCCGCCGACGTCGACGCGGCGATCCGGGCCGGCGCGATGCGGCCGATGATCGTGGTCGGCATCGAGAACACCGAACGCCGGCGCGACATGACCGGCCCAACCACGCTGGCCAGCGACCGCGAGATCGCGCCACGCGTGGGCGGATCGGCCGCGTTTCGAGCCTTCATCGCGGACGAGCTGATGCCCGAAGTGCAGCGTCGCTATCGCACGGACGGCCATCGCGCGATCGTCGGCGAATCGCTGGCCGGCCTGTTCGTGGTCGAGACGTTCTTCGCGCAGCCGAAGCTGTTCGACACCTGGATCGCACTCAGCCCCAGCCTGTGGTGGAACGACATGGCGCTGGCCCGCGGTGCCGCGGCGCGACTGCAGGCGCAGCCATCACTGGCGTCGACCCTGTACGTGGCCAGCGCCAGCGACGATGGCCTGGATGAGAGCGGCGGCGGCCTGCTGCGGGAAGCCCTGCGCAAGCACGCGCCGCGCGGACTGCGCTGGTACTACCAGCCGTGGCCGGAACTGAAACACGCCACCATCTATCGCGGCGCGTCACCCGCGATATTCCGCCAGCTGTTCGCGCCGAAGTAGCGGTTCTCGCTCTGCAGGGCGGGCACGGCCCGCCCTGCGCATCGACTTCGCTCGTGCAAGCGCGCGTGGGCTCAATCGCGGTCAGGTGCGCCGAGCGGGAAGTACGAGCGGTAGGGGCGCGCCTCGTCCACTGCGCGGGCGAACGAGGGACGCGCCAGCAGGCGCTGCCGATACGCGACGAGGTTTGCGAAGGCGGCGGGGATCGGGTGCGCCCAGTCGGCGTAGAACAGGGCGGGCGCGGCGGCGCAGTCGGCGAGGCTGAACCCGCCGCCAGTGGCCCAGTGCCTGTCGGCGAGTTTGTGGTCGAGCCAGGCATAGGCGGTGTCGAGCATGCGGCGGGCTTCCTCCACGCCGCGGGCATCGCGCTCGGTGGCGGGGCGCAACTGGTCGAACACCATCTTCTGCAGCGGCGTATGCACGTAGTTGTCGAAGAACCGGTCGAGAAAACGGGTCTCCAGCGCGGCTTCGGCATCGTCGGGAATCAACCGCTGCGGACCGGGATGATGCTGACCCAGGTACTCGATGATGATGCTGGATTCGACCACGTTGCGTTCGCCGTCGCGCAGCAACGGCATGCGCCGCAGCGGCCACCAGGCGGTGAATTCGCGGTCGGTTTCGGCATCGTCCGGGGTGAGCAGGCGCAGCTCGAAGGCGAGGTCATTCTCGTACAGCGCGATCAGCACCTTCTGGCAGTAGGACGAGAACGGGTGGGCGTAGAGCTTGAGGGTCATGGTGGAGCACCTGGCTGGGGATACGCGAAGGCGACGAACGAAGGTGGGCGGAATCGACAGGCCATGCTCGACGCTCCCGGATTGCCCCAAGGAAGGTCGCGCCGAATCAGCGGCTGCGAGGCGTGCCGGATTCGCGCAGGCAGCAGTGGCGCCGCCGGTGGAACGGATCGCCGTCTGTCTCGACCGGGCTTGACCGCGATCAAGGAAACGCCGCGGCGGGGCGACCACGATCGACACCGGCGACACCGGCCAGGTGTCGGTGTAGCGAGGAACTTCGATGGAATTTCATATTGCGCTGGTCGACGCGTCCCCCGAGCCCGGCGTGGTGCAGGACGCCCTGTTCGATGTCGATCCCACGGCCGTGGTCGACCTGGACATGAGCGGACTGGTGATGCGCATATCGTCCTCGGCCACGGTCACCGACCTGGTCGAGGTGCTGGGGCAGGTCGGCTGGACGGTGGCGCCCGCACAGGTCGCGCAACAGCCGACGATCTGCTGCGGCGGCTGCAGCGGCTGAACCGCATCGACACAAGCGTCTCTTGTTGATCGCGCGCCATTCGCTCGCGCGCGTCGGCGCGCGGGCCTTTTCTCCGGAGTACCTGCCATGTCTTGCGATATCGTGATCATCGGCGCCGGCCCCGCCGGCTTGTGTTTCGCCCGCGCGCTGAAAGGCAGCGGCCTGCGCATCGCGCTGGTGGAGCGCCAGCCCGAAGCCGGCCTGATCGCGCCGCCGGATGACGGTCGCGAAATCGCGATCACCCACCACTCGCAACGCCTGCTGCGCGAGCTGGGCCTGTGGGCGCGCCTGCGCGAGGAGGAGATCGGCACGCTGCGCGACGCGATGGTGCTCGACGGCGACGACCGCGAGGGGCTGATGTTCCGCCACGACGAGGCGGGCAAGCCGCAGCTGGGCTGGTTGCTGTCCAACCACGCGATCCGGCGCGCCGCGTACGCCGGGGTGATGGAGTTGCCGGAGGTGGAACGGATCACCGGCGTCCAGGTGAGCACGGTGCGCACCGGTCGCGACGGCGCCGAGGTCGAGCTGGCCGATGGCCAGACGCTGCGCGCGCAACTGGTGGTGGCGGCGGACAGCCGCTTCTCCGACACACGCCGGGCCATGGGCATCGGCGCCGACCTGCATGATTTCGGCAAGACCATGCTGGTGCTGCGCATGCGCCACGAGATGCCGCACGAACAGGTGGCGTGGGAATGGTTCGGCCACGGCCAGACCCTGGCCCTGCTGCCGCTGCACGATCCGCACACCTCCTCGGTGGTGCTGACCCTGTCGCCGCCGGCGATGCGCGAGATGCTGGCGCTGGACGACGCGGCGCTGGAACAGGCCATGGCCGAACGTTTCGAGCAGCGCCTGGGCGCGATGCGCGTGGCCGGGCCGCGCTGCGCCTATCCGCTGGTCGGGGTGTATGCGCAGCGCTTCATGGCCGAGCGCTTCGCGCTGATCGGCGACGCCGCGGTGGGCATGCATCCGCTCACCGCGCACGGTTTCAATTTCGGCCTGCTGGGCCAGGACACGCTGGCGGGCGAAATGCGCGCCGCGATGGCCGCGGGCCGGCCGTTCTGGGAGGCATCGGTACTGCAGCGCTATGAGCGCCGGCATCGCCTGGCCACCCGGCCGCTGTATCTGGCCACCCGGATGCTGGCCGGCCTGTACACCGACGACCGCCGCCCGGCGCGGGTGTTGCGCAAGCTGGCATTGGGCGCGGGCGCGCGACTGGGGCCGTTCAAGCGCCTGGTGATGTCGGGGCTCACCGCCGAGTCGGCCGGCGTCCCCGCCTTGTTGCGCCGGCGCTCGACCTGAGAGTTGTGACTTTTCAACCTCGAAGCGACAGAAGAAAACCACAGGCAGTGGTTTTCCTCACCGGCATGGCCGGTGCCGGCCTGCTCAGGCGGGGTAGCTGGCCAGGCTGCTGGCGATGCGCACTTCGCCGGTCAGCACCTTGTGGATCGGACAGGCGTTGGCGATCTGCAGCAGGCGTTCGCGCTGCTCGTCGGTGAGGTCGCCCTGCAGGGTGATCACGCGGGTGATGTCGTTGCCGCTGGCCGGCGTGCCTTCGGGGTTGAACTGCAGGTCCACGCCGACCCGGCGCAGCGGCCATTGCTTGCGCGCGGCATACATCTGCAGGGTGATCGCGGTGCATGCGCCCAGCGCCGACAGCAGCAGGCGGTGCGGCGCCGGCCCGGCATTGGCACCGCCATCCTCGACCGGTTCGTCGGCCAGCCAGGCATTGCCCTGGTCATCGATGAAACTCACCGTGTACGGCGTTTGCCCGGTGACGGCGTGGACGGAGTAGATGGTCATCGGCATGGTTCCTGCGGCAGGGAAGGCAAGCTTGGCGGGCGCACTCAGATCACGTCCCACATGTAGCCATCGTTGGCCAGCACGGCGCCGGCCAGTTGCTCCACGGCGGCGTCCTCGTTGCGCTCCAGCCCGCGCACGTTGCGCGACATCCGTCGGCGCGCCTGCCTGGCGAACATCTCGGCGATGCTGACGGCCTGCGCCGCGGCGGGATGCGATTTCTTTTCCAGGCTGTCGGCACGCGACAGCACGCACAGGCCCACGAACAGGTCGATCGCGATGTCGGCCAGGCGTTTCTGCGCGTGCTGCATGTCGGTGGCCTTCTTGCCATGGCGACGCAACAACTGGTCCGACGACTTGGACAGCTCGACCGTGTACTTCTCGTAGGTCGCCGCGACCTTGCGCAACCGCGGCGACAGTTCGTGGGCGATGCGATCGATGCCGTAGCCGGTGGCTTCACGCATGCGCCGGCCGGTATAGCTGCCGAGCACCCCGAAGCCCTTGATCGGGTCGTTGAAGATCTCGCCCACGGCGGATTTCAGCTCGCTCAGCCCGGTGCCCACATCCTTCAGCCCGGACAGCGCGATGTACAGGTGCAGGATCTCGTTGGTGCCCTCGAAGATCGACAGGATGCGCGTGTCGCGGGTGATCTGCTCGTACGGGAACTCGCGCATGAAGCCGTTGCCGGCGGCGATCTGCAGCGCTTCGTAGGACGCGCGCTGCACCGCTTCGCTGGCGAACACCTTGCTCATCGCCGCCTCGACCGAATAGTCGCTGCCGCCGGCGTCGATCAGGTGCGCCACCATCCACACCGCGCTCTCGGCGGCGAAACAGTCCATCGTCATCTGGGCGATCTTTTCGCGCACCAGGCCGAACTCGGCGATCGGCTGGCCGAACTGCTTGCGGTCCTTGGCCTGGGCGCAGGCCAGGCGGATCAGCGAGCGCATGCCGCCCACCGCGCCGCCACCCAGGCCGGTGCGGCCCGAGTTGAGAATGCTCATGGCCACCTTGAAGCCCTTGCCGACCGGGCCCAGCACGTTCTGCGCCGGCACCTGCACGTCGGCGAACGCCACCGTGGTGGTGCTTGATGCGCGGATGCCCATCTTGTCCTCGTGCGGACCGTGGCTGACGCCGGGCCACGCCGCTTCGACGACGAAGGCGGTGATCTTGCCCTCGGGCGTGTCGGTGCGGGCGAACACGGTATAGAAGTCCGCGATGCCGCCGTTGGTGATCCAGATCTTCTCGCCCGAGAGCGTCCAGCTGCCGTCGTCGTTGCGCACGGCCTTGGTGCGGATCGAAGCGGCGTCGGAACCGGCGCCGGATTCGGTGAGGCAGAACGCGGCGATCATCTCGCCGGTGGCCAGCTTCGGCAGGTAGCGCTGCTTCTGTTCGTCGCTGCCGAACAGCAGCAAGCCCTTCATGCCGATCGAGCTGTGCGCGCCGATGGTCAGCGAGACCGAACTGTCGTGGCTGGAGGTCTGGCCCAGCACCCGGGCATAGGCGCCGTTGGAAAGTTCCAGCCCGCCGAACTCCTCGGGAATGATCAGGCCGAACAGGCCCATCTCGCGCAGCGCCTGGATGAATTCGGCCGGCTGCTCGGCGTCGCGGTCGTACTGTTTCAGTTCGGCGGTCTTGTCGGCGAGGAACTGGTCGATCGCGTCGGTCATCGCGCCCAGCATTTCCCGGTCGCGGGCGCGGATTTCCGGATACGGGAACAGGTTCTCTTCGAGGATGTTGCCCAGGAACAGCTGCTTGGCGACGCTGTGCTCGCTGCGCAAGGCGGGGGTGGCGGGCAAGGGCGTGTTCACGGCGTTCTCCGGACGGGGGCTGAAACGGCATTCTGGCACCTGTGGCGCGCCTGGCCATGACGCCAATCGCCGCAGGCCGATCACGCAAGCCGACGGGTTATGCTGGCCGTGCATCTGAACAGGGGAAGTCCATGCATCGTTTCGTCATCTTCGCCGCGCTGGCTGCGGCTTCCATGCTGGCCGGCTGCGCGCCGCACACCGCGGTCAAGCCGGCCAGCACCATCACCTTGAACGTCGATGCCGCGGGCAAGCCGGGGGCCGATGCGGACATGAAGAAAGTGCTGGGCGCCCTGGAGATGATCCAGGCTGGCCGCATCCAGCTGGCCATCGATGGCCCCCTGAACGAGGTGATCGACAAGTACGAGGCGCTCTACAAGGGCAGGGCGGGCATGGTGTTCTGCGCCCGCGGCCTGGGCGATGCGCTGATCTACGCCACCCTCGGCAGCAAGACGGTCAATGGCAAGGCGGATGTACCCGTAGAGGTGATCGGTTCGGCCTGGGCGCTGGCCTACTGGGCGCGTGGCTACGCGTACAGTGAAATGGCCCGCTACGCGGATGCGCGGGCCGAGCTGGAAAAGGCGCTGGCCCTGTCGCCGATGGACAGCCAGTACAAGAACGAGCTGGCGTTCACCTATCAGCGCAGCGGGGACTGGAGCCGGATGCTGGCCCTGTATCAGGAAGCCGAGGGGACTGCGGAGATCAGCGGCACCACCCCGGAAGCGACCACCGAGCTGAAGTGCGTGGCGCTGCGTGGCCAGGGTTATGCCCTGGTCGAGCTGCACCGCCTCGACGAGGCGACCAAGGCCTACCAGGGCTGCTTGAAACTGGTCCCCGGCGAACCCAAGTCATTGGGGGAACTGGGATATATCCAGGATTTGCGGGCGAAGGCGCACTGAGCTGCCGGCGCCCGCCCTGAAGTCTCGCGGAGGCAAGCCATGGCAACCGGTTGGGCCGGCGACGGCGCCGTCCAGGATCAGATCGATGCCACCGTCAGCGATGCGGTGCAGCGGGCGCGCCGGCAGCTGCGACAAGGCCCGGGGCTGAGTCACTGCGAGGAATGCGAGGCGCCGATTCCCGAAGCGCGGCGCCGGGCCGTGCCCGGCGTGCGCCTGTGCGTGACCTGCCAGCAGGCGCAGGACACGGAACAGCGCAGCAGCGGCCCGTACAATCGCCGGGGCAGCAAGGACAGCCAGTTGCGCTAGCTGCCTGGGTGGTGGCGGGCTACGGCCATCGCGATGGAAGACGCTTGTGCGACTGCCCGGCGCGGGGCAAGCTCCGCAGGCTGCCGGACTGACGATGGGTTGACCTGATTGCAGCCGCCAGTTTGGGTAAGCTTGGCGACAGCGTTCGAAGCGCTGCCGGCGTGACCAGGGGGGACACCATCATTTCCAATCCGTCGAATCCTTGCGGACTTGCAGCTGGCATCAACTATTTTTTTGCCCTGCTGCCGGACGAGTGCGCGCGAACCGCGATGGCTGGCGTGGGCGAGCGTTTCCGCAAGACCCACCGCATGGGCGGCACGCCGGTGGGCGTCGACAGCCTGCACCTGACCCTGTGCCCGATGGGCAAGCCCGAGCGACTGCGGCAACCGCTGGAGCAGGCCCTGCTTGCCGCCGGCGACGAAGTGCACGAGCAAGGGTTCCTGGCCACCTTGGACGCGGCGATGCGGTTCACCGCCCGCGACGGCCAGTTTCCATTCGTGCTGTGCGCGGACAGCGCCACCGCCGAGGCGGCGCTGGGCCTGCGCAAGGCGATTGCGGCGGGGCAGGCTCGCGCGGGCCTGCAGGTCAGCGGGGTGTCCAGCTTCCTGCCGCATGTCAGCCTGCTGCACGGCGCCGCCATCGAGGCGATCGAGGAATCGGTGGTGCCGATCCAGTGGCGCGCCTGCGAGTTCGTGCTGATCCGCAGCTTCTTCGGCGAATCACGCTTCGAGGTGGTGGGGCGCTGGCCGCTGGCCGAGGCGTCGGGACAGCCGTCGGTCAATCTGCTGGACGAGCTGGCCAACATGCCGGACCTGCCCGAGTTGCCTGACGCCTACTGACCGCGCGGCCCCGGTCAGATCGACGGCTCGGCGCTCGTCACCGGTGCCACCTGCTGGCGCCGTTCGCGCGCCAGGCGATGTTCGCGCCAGGCAATGTACAGACTGGCCGCGATGATGATGGCGGCGCCTGCCGCGGTGTAGCGATCCACCGCCTCGCCGAAGATCCACCAGGCCAGCACCGCCACGATCAGCAGCTGCAGGTAACTGAACGGAGCCAGCAGCGACGCGTCGGCCAGGCGCAGCGCACGCGTCCAGCAGAAGTGGCCGCCGGTGCCCAGCGCGCCGGACAGCACCAGCCATGGCCAGATCCCCGCCTGCGGCCATTGCCATACCGACAGCGCGGCGGGCAGCGACAGCGGAATCCACAGCAGGGTGGTCAGCAGCACGATGCGGTCGGCCGGTTCGCTGCCGGTCAGCGACTTGATGCTGATCGTCACCGCCCCGGTCAACGCGGCCGCCAGCAGGGCGACCAGGCTGCCGCTGGTGAACGCATCGCTGCCTGGCCGCACGATCACCAGCACGCCGATGAAGCCGGCGACCACCGCGCTCCAGCGCCGCATGCGCACCACTTCGCCCAAGAACAGCACGGCGCCGATCGTGACGAACAGCGGTGACGAATAGGACAGCGCCACGGCCTCGGCCAGCGGCAGGTTCACGATCGCCCAGAACCCGGCCAGCATCCCGCCCATGCCCAGCACGCAGCGCACGATGTAGAAACCCAGTCGCGGGGTGCGCAGCAGCTGCCAGCCGTGGCCGTGCAGCAGGGGCAGCGCGAACAGGGCGCCGAAGCCGCTGCGGAAGAAGGTGATCTGGAACGGATGCAGCTGGGCCGAGGCCAGGCGGATGCAGACCGCCATCAGCGCAAACAGGCTGGCGCTGCCCAGCATCAGCATGACGGCGCGCAATGGCAGCGCCGTGACGGGGGATGACGGGGTGGGTGTCGTTTCCAGGAGCGTGCCGCAGGAAGCGAAGAGTGGCGCGCATGGTACTGCAAGTTCCGACCCGGCTTCGCATCGCAGTCGCCGTGCAATGGCGTGTTGCATGTCCCGCAGTCATGGCGCAGCACCCGGACTCGGCCTTGCAGCGATCGGTGAGGTGGTGCCGACGTGCGATCGCGCCGGAGGCCGCTGCCGCTGCGGCGTCCCGACGCCGGCGAGGGCGTTTCATGATTCCTCGGCGCTTGGTGGACAACGTTGTCAATCCACATGAGGTTTCATCACCTCCTCGCAACGTGAGGCAATCCCGCGGCTTGATGGCGTCTGGAGCCAAGCGCGGATCATGGCGGGCGGTTCCCCGTCACAGTTTGGAAAAAGTCTGATAGACAACGTTGTCATTCGAGTCTATGACGGGACAGCACGTCCATAAGAAGCGGTAGCGAGCAAGGAGGCAGCAGGACACCGGGTTCCCCACCCCTGGCTGACCGGAGCGTCGCCAGGCCTGTCCTGACAACCCACCCGTAGCGATGTAGTCCCGACAGGAGACATCTCATGTTTGCGAAACGATCGGCTGTGTGGTCCGGCTTGGCTTTGAGTGCATTGGGCAGTGCCATGGGCACGTGCTTTTCGGTGGCCCTGCTGGCGGCAGTGCCGCTGCAGGCGACACACGCGCAATCCGCGCCCGCCTGTGCCGCGGCGTGGAATGCGGCGACCGCCTATGGCGGCGGCAGCGTGGTCAGCGAGAACGGCAACAACTACCTGGCCAACTGGTGGACCCAGGGCAACGACCCGGCGACCAGCAATGGACCGAATGGTTCGGGCCAGCCATGGACATCGCAGGGCAGTTGCGGCGGCAGCAATCCGCCGACCGATCCGCCGCCCACCGACCCGCCTGCGTCGGGTGGTTGCGACGCGGCATGGAATGCGGCGACCGCCTATGGCGGCGGCAGCCTGGCCAGCGAGAACGGGGTGAACTACAAGGCCAACTGGTGGACCCAGGGCGATGACCCGGCCACGCACAGCGGACCGACGGGTACCGGCCAGCCGTGGACTGCCCAGGGCAATTGCGATGGCACCACGGACCCGGGCGATCCCGGTGATCCGGGGGACCCTGGCGATCCGGGCACGCCGAACCCGCCTGCCGAGGGCTTTCTGTTCAGTCCGTACAAGGACGTCACCATCAACCTCAACTGGAATACCAACGTGATGCGCACCGCGGTCACCGGCACGGCGATTCCGCTGGTGGGCAGCGGCAGCCTGGTGTCCACCGCGTTGCCGAATCTGGGTGCGGTCACCCTCGCGTTCGCTTCCGGCGAATGCGGCAGCGAAAGCTGGGGCGGCATCCCGGCGGCGAGCTTCGCCAGCGCCAACATCCAGCCGCTGGTCGACGCGGGCATCAGCTATGTGGTTTCCACCGGCGGCCAGGCGGGCAGCTTCACCTGCGGTTCGGCGGCGGGCATGGCGCAGTTCCTTTCGCGCTACGCCTCGCCGTACATGGTTGGCTTGGACTTCGATATCGAAGGCGCCCAGTCACAGGCGCAGATCAACAACCTGATCGCCAACGCCGCGTACGCGCACACCTTGTATCCGAACCTGCGCTTCTCGTTCACGCTGGCCACACTGGCTGCATCGGACGGCAGCTACGGCGGGCTGAACGGCGTCGGCGACATGGTGGTGCGCGCGGTGAAGGCAGCCAACCTGCCGAACTACACGATCAACCTGATGGTGATGGACTTCGGTTCGGCGAGCCCCGGCGTGTGCGTGGTGTCGAACGGGCAGTGCGACATGGGCCAGTCGGCGATCCAGGCGGCGCTGAACCTGCAGCACACCTACGGCATTCCCGCCAGTCGCATCGAGCTGACCCCGATGATCGGCGTGAATGACGTCAGCAGCGAAGTGTTCCGGATTTCCGACGTGGACACCGTGGTCAATTACGCGGTGAACCAGGGCATGGCCGGCGTGCACTTCTGGTCGCTGGATCGCGACACGCCGTGCGCGGGCGGTGGCGGCACGGCATCGCCGATCTGCAATTCGGTGAACGGCACCACGCCGCTGCAGTACAGCAAGCGGTTCCTGCAGGACCTGGGCAAGTAGCAACAGGAGCTGGCGGACCGGCCGGATGCCGGTCCGCCAGCTTTCAGGACGTCGCCGATTCGACGAAGGTGACCATGTTGCCGTCCGGATCGCACACCGGCGCGAAACGCACGAAGTGCGTGGCCAGTTGCGGGGCAGGGACGTCGATGTTGCGATCCTGCAGGTCATGCAGGATTTCGTCCAGATCCTCGACCATGATGCCGACCGACGTTGCACCGGCGTGGCAGCAGGGCTCTTCGGTCAGCTCGTTCCTCGACAGCAGCTGGATGCGCGTGCGCCTGGCGATCTGCCACTCGGCACAGAACGCGTTGGGTGTGTCGTCAGGGTCCCGTCCGAACAGGCGGGCATACCAGGCGCTGGATGCAGCAAAATCGCTCACGGCAACAGTGGCGAGAACCTGGCGGGCAGTCATGATGTTTCTCCGCGGGTATTGGCGCAAGATTTAGCGCCTCGTCCATGTCGGCAGCGTGAAGGTCCGCACGATGCCCTTATAATCGCGGCCCGTTTACCTGATTCAGGGGCGTTCCGTGTCCGATATTCCCGCCTGTCCGTCCTGCGCGATGGAGAACACCTATCCCGACGGCGACAACTACATCTGCGCCGATTGTGGCCACGAGTGGCCGATTGCGTCGGGTAACGGCGAGGGTGGCGATGCGCTGGTGGTGCGCGACGTCAACGGCAACGTGCTCAACAGTGGCGACACCGTGACGGTGATCAAGGACCTCAAGGTGAAGGGTTCATCGATCCCGCTGAAGCAGGGCACGGTGATCCGCAACATTCGCCTGGTCGATGGCGACGACGAGCACATCGAAGGCAGCTCGGACAAGATCAAGGGACTGGTGCTGAAGGTGTGCTTCCTGAAGAAGGCCTGAGGCCGCTGCCCGTTGTCAGTCCGGGGGCAAGGCCTGGAAGCGCTGCACGAAATCGGCTGCTGCTTCCGGCATGCCGAGATGGTAGCCCTGGCCAAAATCGCAGCCCATGCCGGCCAGCAGGTCCTCGGTGGCCTGGTTCTCGATGCCTTCGGCAATCGTGGCGAGGTCGAGGTCGTGGGCCATGTTGATGATCGCGCTGACCAGTCGAGTCGTATGCGGATCGTCCTGCGTGGAGCCGATCAGTGACTGGTCGATCTTCAGTTCGGTGGCGGGGAAGCGGCGCAGGTAGGAGATCGAGGCGTAGCCGGTGCCGAAATCGTCGATGGCGATGCGCACGCCCATGTCACGCAGCCGGCGCAGCACCTGCACGCTGGACTCCAGGTCCGCGGCCAGCGCGGTCTCGGTGACTTCCGCGATCACCGAGGTGGGCGCCACGCCCCAGATGTCGAGTGCGCCCCGGAACTGCTCGACCATGCCGGGCCGCGAAAAGGCCTGCGGCGAGAGGTTGATGGCAAAGTCCAGTCCGCCCTTCGCGCACAGCGGCGCGGCGTGGCGCAGGGTGGCGTTGATGCTCCAGCGGGTCAGCATCGAAATCAGGTCGCTCTGTTCGGAAAACGGCACGAAGCTGGCCGGCGACACCGCGCCGTGGCGGGGGCTGGTCCAGCGTGCCAGCGATTCGACGGCCACCAGGCGCCGTGCCTGCAGCTCGCATACCGGCTGGAAATACACCTGCAGCCGGTTCGCCTCGATGGCGTCGCGCAGTTCCTCGTAGAAAATCTCCACCTGGGTGTCGTGCGGCTGGTAGATCTGGCAGGACTCGCGCCGGCGCTGCGCTTCGTCCAGCGCCATCGCGGCGCGGCGGCACAGCAGGTCCGCGTCCTGCCCGTGTTCGGGGTAGAGCGCGATGCCCATCACCGCGCGCAACTGCCAGGGCGATTCCACACCGTGCAGCGGCTGCTCGAAGGCCTGGCTGAGTCGCGCGCTGGCCAGCAGCACGTGGTTGCGGCTCAGCATGTCGGGCAACAGCACGGCGTAGCTGTCGTCGCCGGCGCGGAAGACCCGGTCGGCGGGGCGCAGCGACCGCACGATCAGTTCATGGGCGATCTCGCCGGCGTGCTCGCCCTGCGCGTAACCGAAGCGCAACGCGATCTGGCGCAAGCCGCGGGCACGCAGCATGAGCACGGCGAAACGCCCGCCCGTTTCGGCGCAGGCGCCGATTTGTTCCTCGATCGCGGCAAACAGGGAATCCCGATTCAGCATGTCGATGGCAACGCGGCCTGGAGACTTGAGGGCGGGTGGAGCGCGAACCCGTGGCACGGGCGAATCATCGCAGCTGCGTCATTTCAGGAACAGGCCGGCGGCGTCGATGCCATAGTCGCCGGCGACCAGGCTGCGCACGATGTCCACCGCAGCGTCATGGCCCTGCTGCATCAGGTCGACCTGATGGAAATCCTCCAGCGGCTGCTTGTTCGACCGGGTCAGCACGACGACCTTGGGGCGCAGCCGGCGCACCTGGTTCTGCGCCATCACCACGGCGACCTCGCCGGTGCTCAGCTCCACCAGCGACCCGGTCGGGTAGACGCCGAGGCAGACCTGGAAGCGCTCGATCATCTCGGCCTGGAACAACGTGTTGCGGGTGGCGTAGATCTGCCGCAGCGCGTGGTGACGGGAAATGGCCGGACGATAGGGGCGCGGACTGATCATCGCGTCGTAGGTGTCGATGATGCCGAGCATGCGTCCGGTGATCGGGATCATGTTGCCGGCCAGGCCGTCGGGATAGCCGCTGCCATCATGGCGCTCGTGATGGCTGCGCAGGATGTCGAGCACGTCCTGGTCGGTGATGTCCGACTCGGAGACGATCGCCAGCCCGGCCTCGACGTGCGAGCGCACCACGTCCACTTCGGCGGGCGAGAGCGAGCCGGGATAGCGCAACAGGTTTTCGGGAACGCGGGTCTTGCCCACGTCCATCAGCAGGCCGCCGGCGGCCAGGCTGAGAATGGTTTCCTCGGCGAAGCCCATGTGCCGCCCGAACGCGGCGGCAAGCGCGCTGCAACCGATCGAATGGCTGTAGGAATAGTTGTCGTGCCGGCGCAAGCCCTCGACCAGGAAAAATGCATCGGCGCTGCGCAGCACGCTGGCCACCAGCGGTCGCACTGCCTGCTCCACGCGCTCCACCGAGAGCTCGCGGCCGCTGGCGATGTCTTCGTAGATCCGGTCGACCATCTCGCCGGCGTTGTCCAGCGCGGCGTGCGCCCGCGGCGCTTCCTCCTCGACCGGAATCCTGTCGGCGTACTGGACGGTGTCCTTGAAGCGGGTCCCAGAGAGGCTGGTGCGGGTCAGTGCCGGTCGCGCCGTTATCGGCACCTGGCGGCGAAGGTCGATGTATACGTACTCGCAAACCGCGCGGACGGCAGCGAGATCCTCGGGACTGGCCAACCCCACTCCCTGCAGGGGAAAAGAGGTCGCGTCCCACGGTCGGTCGAGCCGGCACACGTACATGCCAAGCCGGAGGGCGTGGACGTCCATGCGCTGTTCTTCGATCTCAAAGGCCACGCATGGTCCCGGGCTGGCTGGAATGGGGCGAGCCGATGGTCTGGCCGAATGGCCCGGCGGCAGACTTTCCGCCTCCTGCAACACCCGGCAGCCTAGCAGGGGATTGTGTGCGGATGCCAATGAAGCATGTCGCGCAGGATGCGTTGATGCGGAGTGATCATGCGCGCGTCGACCATTGGCCTGGCCGAGTGTCGCCACTACAGTGCAACACCTTGCCCAGGACCCTCGTGCCCGTATGTCGCCCACTCACCGATTCTTGCGTACCTTCCGATCGATCCATCTGCACCTGGGCGTGTTCACCGCCCCGATGCTGCTGTTTCTTGCCATCACGGGCGGGCTGCAGGTGTTCGGCCTGCACGAAGGCTCGCGCGGCAGCAGTTACGCGCCACCGGCCTGGCTGGCCAGTGCGGCGCAACTGCACAAGAAGCAGACCCTGGAAATGCCGCAGCGGCGGCGTCCGCCGGCCACGGCGGCCGGCAACACGGCGCAACCGACGCCGGCCGCGCAACCGCGTGTGCGCGACGAGGCGGCGCGGCCAGCGAAGAAGAATCTGTGGCCGATGAAGGTGTTCTTTGCGCTGGTCGCCCTGGGCCTGCTGGTGTCGGTGTCGAGCGGGCTGTACATGGCGTGGCGCTTCACCCGCCGCCCCGCGATGTTCGGTGCGGTGCTCGGCGCCGGAGTCGTGGTGCCGCTGTTGCTGCTGCTGTTCTGACCCGTCGGCGCGGCAGGCTGGACTACGGCCTGCCGCGGCCGGTGACTCAGGCGATGGTCAGCGTCACGTCGATGTTGTTGCGCGTGGCGTTCGAGTAGGGGCAGACGATGTGCGCCTTCTGCACCAATGCCTCGGCCTCGGCGCGCGGCATGCCGGGGATCGTGATGGTCAGCTCGACCTCGATGCCGAAGCCGGTGGGAATCGGGCCGATGCCGACCTGGCCGGTGACTTGGGTGTCGGCTGGCAACTGCAGCTTCTGCTGGCCAGCCACGAACTTCATCGCGCCCAGGAAGCAGGCCGAGTAGCCGGCGGCGAACAACTGTTCCGGATTGGTGCCGTCACCGCCGGCGCCACCCAGTTCCTTCGGGGTGGTCAGCTTGACGTCGAGCACGTTGTCGGAGGAGGTGGCGCGGCCGTCGCGACCGCCGGTGGCGGTGGCCTTGGAGCGATACAGGACTTTTTCGATGGACATGGCGGATTCCTTGGTTGTGGGTGATGAAGTTGTGTGCTATCAAATAGCGCGCTATTTGAATGATGGAAAAACGATTGGCGATCAGTCCTCGGTGGACAGCTTGCGGCGCAGGTCCTGCAATTCCTGCTTGAGGTGGATCAGCTGCTCCGGTGCGCAGCGGGTGGCGCAGAAGATCGATTCCTGCACCTTGCCGGCCTTGCCCTGCAGCGCCTTGCCCCGGGCGGTCAGCGAGATCACCACGTGGCGTTCGTCATCGCGCGAGCGCAGCCGCGTCACCAGGCCTGCGGACTCCAGCCGCTTGAGCAGCGGGGTCAGGGTGGCGGAGTCGAGGAACAGGCGTTCACCGATTTCCGACACGCTGAGGCTTTCGTCCTCCCATAGCACCATCATCACCAGGTACTGCGGATAGGTGATGTCGAGGGCCTTGAGCAGCTTGCGATACACCTTGTTCATGGCCAGCCCGGCCGAATAGAGCGCAAAGCACAATTGCGCATCCAGCCGGGGTACGGCGTTGGCGGCAGGCTTCGTGGTGGTGCGGGCGGCTTTCATGGCTGCGCATATTACATAGCGCGCTATTCGTTTGCAAGCGATCTTGTTCGCGAGATCGCAGCCGTATCGCGCGGCTGGAGTAGAGTTGTGGACCCGCCGGTGCCGCCAGAGGTTCCGGCATCCACGCAGCAGCCCAGGGGACTACGCATGGACTTCCGGATCAGCAGGTTCGTGACACTCACGGTTGCCGCCTCCGTGGCGCTGGGTGGAGCCGGTGTCCACGCCGGGGAAACGTACAGCGCGGCCCAGCGCGAGGCCCTGGGCGCGGTCGATGCGCTGTTTGTGGCCATGACTCGGCATGACGTGGAAGCTTCGCGTCGGCTGATCCTGCCAGGCGCCAACTTCGTGGTGCTGCTGCCCGACGGCAAGCTGCGGATCGAGGCCGATACCGGTTATCTCGACACGCTGGCCAAGCGCAAGGAAGCCTTCCTCGAGCGCATATGGGATGCACAGGTCACCGTGCAGGGGAATCTCGCCCAGGTCTGGGCGCCGTACGACTTCCATCTGGACGGCAAGCTGTCCCATTGCGGCATCGACAGTTTCAGCCTGGCGCGGACCGCCGATGGATGGCGCATCGCCGGCATCAGCTACACGGTGCAGAAGGTAGGTTGCGCGCCGAGCCCGCTGGGCGCCGTGCACCCGCAGTGAGGGCGTTTCAGGTCACTCCAGCGGCGCGGTGATCATCAGCTGATCGACGTCGTAGCCGCGCTGGCGCGAGTGTTCCTTCAGCGTCCGGAACAGCGCATGGTCCATCGACGCCTTGCGGGCGAGGATCCACAGATGTTTCCGGCCGGGACTGCCGATCACCGCCCATTGGTAGTCCGGGTCCACCTCGATCACCCAGTAGTCGGCCCAGGTCACCGGCAGCCAGCTCAGCCAGCCCGGGGCGAAGCGCACCTCCAGCGCACCGGGCTGGCCGTCCTTGATCCGGGCCACGCCGGTGACCGACATCCGGCCCTTGCGGGTGCGACAGGTGTTGTCCACGCGTACGGTGCCGTCGGCGTTCGGCGTGTACCTGGCGGTCACGCCGTCCAGGCACTTGCGCTCGAAATACATCGGCAACCGGGCGATCTCGTGCCATTGGCCGGCGTAGTGGTTGAGGTCGAGCGAGCGCACCGGCTCGTTCGGCAAGGTGGCCGCCGCGACGGGTGCGGCGAAGGCCAGCGATGCGAAAAACAGAAGCAGGAAGGGCATGGCGGATGCCGGCAAGGAGGGACAGAGCATGCTACGTGTCGGAAGTGCCACTGGATGCGGGCATCGAGCAGGAATGGCCAGGGGCGCGTCATCGGCTGGCGAGTACGTCATGGCTTGCGCTCCAGCCGGGCGAACGAGAAAAGCGATGCCAACCGGTGCCTGCGCCGTTCGATCAGCGCGCGGATCAGCTCCGCGCCCAGCATGCTGTAAGTGATGCCATTGCCGCCATAGGCCATCGCGAAATGCACGCGCGGCCCGTATTGCGCGTGCGGCCCGAAGAACGGCAGGCCGTCATCAGTCTCGGCGAAGGTGCCGCCCCAGGCGAAGGTAGGGGTCAGCCGGAGGCCGGGAATGGCCCTGGCCACCTTGCCCACCAGTTTGCGCGCCTTGCGGTCGACCCGTGCATCGCGCAGGGCCGGCACGTCGATGGCGTCATCTTCGCCGCCGACTAGCAGACGGTGGTCGGCGGTGCTGCGCAGATACAGGTAGGGGCGGGCGGTTTCCCAGGCCATGGTGTCGGCCAGGCCATGCAACGCATCCGGATCGAGCGGATCGGTGACGAAGGCGTAGCTGCTGCGGTTTCGTGCCACCGGTGTCTTCAACCATTGCTGGCTGGCGTAGCCGGCGGCGACCACCACGTGTTTTGCGCGCAGGCGGATGCCGTCGCTGCTGCGCAGGGTGACGCCCAGGTTGCCCGCCTCGATGGAATGGATCGTGCTGCGATCGAACACGGCCGTGCCGCGGCGTTCGAGCCGGGCGAACAGCCGGTTGGCCATCCGGTACGGGTCCATGCGGGCGGCCAGCCGGCTGAGGATCGCGCCTGGCGCCTCGATGCCGTAGTCGCCACGGAGCGCGTCCGCCGACAACCATTCCACGGCCAGGCCGTGCTTGCGACGCAGCGCGAGTTCGTCCTGCATCGCCGAGACATCGCGGCGGCGGCTGGCGTAGTAGAGGCTGCGCATTTTCGCGAAGCCGACGTCGCGCACCTCACGGGCCAGCGTGCCCAGGCGCGGGATCGCCTCGGCGCAGGCGGTGTAGGCAAGTACCGCATCGGCCTCGCCGTAACGCCGCGCCAGCTCGCTCATTGGCGTGTCGATCTCGTACTGCAACAGCGCCGTGCTTGCCGCGGAACTGCCCCAGCCGATGTCGCGCTGTTCCACCACGACAACGTCGTGTCCCGCCGCGACCAGTTCATGGGCGATCAGGGCGCCGGTGATGCCGCCGCCGATCACCACCACGTCGCAGCGCGTGTCCTGCTGCAACGGCGGGAACGCATGCATCAGGCCGTTGCTGATCGCCCAGAACGGATAGCCGCTTTTGAGATCCATGCCGGTTGACCCTGGCGTGCCGATTCGATGGCGCAGCGTTAGGTGTCCGATGTCTTCGCGTCGTGAGCGGGACTACCGGACTGGCGGGCTGGCCTTGGCCATTGCCACCGGCATACCATGCGCGTTCCCCGATCGTTGCCAGGACATGTGCGTGCCGCCGATCATTGCCGTAAAGCAACTCAGCAAGACCTACGCCTCCGGTTTCAAGGCACTGAACGACATCAACCTGGAAATCCGCCAGGGTGAGATCTTCGCCCTGCTCGGACCCAACGGTGCCGGCAAGACCACCCTGATCAGCATCATCTGCGGCATCGTCAATCCCGGCGAGGGCACGGTGCTGGCCGATGGCCACGACGTGGTGCGCGATTACCGCGCGGCGCGCTCGAAGATCGGCCTGGTGCCGCAGGAGCTGACCACCGACGCGTTCGAGACGGTGTGGAACACGGTCAGCTTCAGCCGCGGCCTGTTCGGCAGGAGCGCGAACCCGGCGTACATCGAGAAGGTGCTGAAGGAACTCTCGCTGTGGAACAAGAAGGACAGCCGGCTGATGACCCTGTCCGGCGGCATGAAGCGCCGCGTGATGATCGCCAAGGCGCTGTCGCACGAGCCGCAGATCCTGTTCCTGGACGAACCCACCGCCGGCGTCGACGTGGAGCTGCGCCGCGACATGTGGGCGATGGTGCGCGCGCTGCGCGACACCGGCGTCACCATCATCCTGACCACGCACTACATCGATGAGGCCGAGGAGATGGCCGACCGCATCGGGGTGATCAACAAGGGCGAACTGATCCTGGTCGAGGACAAGGCCGAGCTGATGAACAAGCTCGGCCGCAGGCAGCTGACCCTGCAGTTGCAGAGCCCGCTGGACAGCGTGCCGGCCTCGCTGTCCGGCTATGCGCTGGAGCTGTCGGCCGACGGCAGCCAGCTGGTCTACACCTTCGACGCGCAAGGCGAGCACACCGGCATCGACGTGCTGCTGCGACGGCTCGGCGAGGCGGGCATCGACTTCAAGGACCTCAAGACCAGCCAGAGCTCGCTGGAGGACATTTTCGTGAACCTGGTGAGGGAGCGCGCATGAACGTCTACGCCATCCGTGCGATCTACCTGTTCGAAATGGCGCGTACCTGGCGCACGCTGCTGCAGAGCATCGTCTCGCCGGTGATCTCCACCTCGCTGTACTTCGTGGTGTTCGGCGCGGCGATCGGCTCGCACATGAACGGGATCGACGGGGTCAGCTACGGCGCCTTCATCGTGCCGGGACTGATCATGCTGTCGCTGCTGACGCAGAGCATCTCGAACGCCTCGTTCGGCATCTACTTCCCGAAGTTCGTGGGCACGATCTACGAGATCCTGTCGGCGCCGGTGTCCGCGTTCGAGATCGTGGCCGGCTACGTGGGCGCGGCAGCGAGCAAGTCGATCATCCTCGGGCTGATCATCCTGGTCACCGCGCGGCTGTTCGTGCCGTTCCAGATCGAACATCCGCTGTGGATGCTGGCGTTCTTGCTGCTCACCGCGCTCACCTTCAGCCTGTTCGGCTTCATCATCGGCATCTGGGCGGACAATTTCGAGAAGCTGCAACTGGTGCCGCTGCTGATCGTGACGCCGCTGACCTTCCTCGGCGGCAGCTTCTACTCGATCCACATGCTGCCGCCGTTCTGGCAGAAGGTCACCCTGTTCAATCCGGTGGTCTACCTGATCAGTGGTTTCCGCTGGAGCTTCTACGGGGTGTCCGACGTGAGCGTGGGTGTCAGCGTGAGCATGACCCTGGTGTTTCTCGCGATCTGTCTGGCCGCGGTGTGGTGGATCTTCCGCAGTGGCTATCGGCTGAAGGCCTGACAGTTCAGCTCAGCGCGGTATGCGCATGGAACGGCAGCAGCGTGGCGCCGGTACGGGCCACGGCCGGTTCGGCGGCGCCCAGTTGCTCCTTGCTGGCGTCGATCACCACCAGGATGCGCCCGGCCGCGATCTCGTCCTTGAACTTGCGGCTGATTGCATCGGGCACCTCGAAACCGACCATCTCGCCGATGCAGGTGCCGAACGCGGCGCCGGCAATCGTCATCGCCGCGGCGCCGGCGAGCGTCACGCCCAGCGGCGGCACGGCGACCGCGACGAGTCCGAGCAGCAGGCCGGTCCCGCCGCCGCAGACGCCGCCACGCACGGCGGCGGGGTAGAAGTCGTTGCGCCCCTGCATCAGGTGATCGGGGATCTTTTCCAGCTCGATGTCTTCGCGGGCGACCAGCGAAATATCGTGGTCGTCCACGCCGGCTTGTCGCGCCGCGGCCATCGCGGCACGCGCTGCCGGCAGGTCGGGCGTGCTGAATACGCGTCGGGTTTTCATGGAGTGTCCCTCCACTTCCGGCATGGCGCCCCTGCGGACGGCACGGGCAAGGCGGGTTTGCCGCGCCTATCTTTGTCGTCGCAACGTCATCGTTGCGTGACCCCCTTGTTATCAGAAACGATGGGCTGCGTCGGTGCGTCTTTCATGCGCCGAAGGGGAACGGGAGCACGGTCGCCCCATCCGCAGGCCTGTACGGTGTGCTCTCGCAGGTTCGGGCGAGCGCGATGAACGAATGGGGCGCATGCAAGTCCAACCGGGATATACGGCACAACGGGAGAGATCGTGGGCAAGCAACAAGCATCGACAGGCAGCTGGATCGGAGCGGTGGTCGTGGTCCTGGCCATCGTGGCGGGAGGCATCTATTTGGCGCGCAAGGCCATGCACCCGGGCGCGCCGGAACCGACCACGCCAGCCGCTTCGGCGTCGGCCCGAACTGCTCCGGCCAGCACGCCGATCCAGCATCCGATCGAACAGGCGCAGGCCGGGCTCGCAACCGCCTCGACCGCCGCGCTGCCCGCACTGGATGACAGCGATGCCGGCGTGGCTTCGGCACTGGCCGCACTGGCCGGCGGCAGCGACCTGTCGTCGCTGCTGGTGAGCCAGCAACTGATCACCCGCATCGTGACCACCATCGACGCGCTGCCCCGGCACGACGGGTTGGGTACGTTCACGCTGCCGGCGCATGTGCCCAAAGGCGCGTTTGCGGTCGACGAGGTCGACGGCGGGACGGTGATCGGCGCCGGCAACAGCGCTCGCTACGCGCCCTACATGCAAGTCGTGGACGCGACCGACCCGCAGGCGCTGGTGGCCTGGTACGTGCATGCCTATCCGCTGTTCCAGCAAGCCTACCGGCAGCTGGGCTATCCGAAGGGCTATTTCAACGATCGCCTGATCGTGGTGATCGACGACCTGCTGGCGGCGCCGGAACCGGCCCAACCGCCCGCGGTGGTGCGCTCGAAGACGTTCTACGTCCATGCCGACCCTGCACTGGAGTCGCTCTCGACCGGACAGAAGCTGCTGCTGCGCGTCGGCTCCGCCAACGAGGCGAGGATCAAGGCGAAACTGCGTGCGATCCGCGCCGGGCTGATCGGACAGCATTTGCCGGCCACGCCGGCGGCGGTCGACGGAAAGCACCCATGACCTTGCCCGGTCGCTCCCGTGCCCGCTGATCATCCGCAGCTCGACCTGCTTGGTGCTGCAGCCGCGCATCCTGCCGAAGTGCACCGGCTGTTCCTGGCGCTGCTGCCGGATGCCGCGACCCGCGCACGCCTGGCGCAGATCGCGGCATCCCTCAAGGCCGACCATCCCGGCCTGCGCGCACGCTGGGTGAATCCGGCGCGCTACCACGCCACGCTGCATTTCCTGGGCGACCACCCGATGCTGCGCCAGGACCAGGTCGATGCCGCCATGGCGGCGGCAGGCCGGCTCGGCGGCGTGCCCGCGTTCGATTGGGTGCTCGATCACGCCAGCAGTTTCCGCGGCCGCCAGCCGCCCTGCGTCCTGCGCAGCATCCGCATGCCCGAGCCGCTGCAGCAGTTGTGGCAGGACTTGCGCCATGCGCTGGTCCTGGCCGGGCAGGGGCGGCACGTCGAGCGCAGCTTCACGCCGCACGTCACACTCGCCTATGGTCAGGGCATGCTGCCGGAAACGGCACTGATCGAGTCGGTGGCCTGGCCGGTCACCCGGGTAGGGCTGATCCACAGCGTCGTGGGGCAGCAGGACTATCAGGTGCTGGCGGACTGGTCGCTGCGTTAGCGCGCCCGGTGATATCGCTGTAGTGGCGTCGTCGCAGCGGGTGCGGTATCCGGATGGGCGGCCGTTTCTCGTCGCTGTTGCGGGCGTGAGCAGGCCAGCTTCACGCGCGGCGATCGCGGCGGGTTCTCGACCACAGGGCTGCCATTGCCGCCGGGCCTGATCAGGTCGCCGGGGGAGGCGTTTCCGTCGACGCGGGATTCGGGTACAACGGACTGATCCATCTCAAGCGAGCAACAAGATGCAAGCAACGCCTTCGACCGGAAGCCTGGTCTGCGTCGGTCTGGGCATGACCCTGGGTTCGCACCTGGGGCCGCTGGCGCGCAGCCATATCGAACAGGCCGACGTGGTGTTTGCCGCGCTCTCCGACGGCATCGTGGAACTGTGGCTGCAGCGCATGCATGCCGACGTGCGCAGCCTGCAGCCGTTCTACCAGGAAGGCAGTTCGCGCATGAACACCTACTGGCAGATGGTCGAAGCCATGCTGGTCGAGGTTCGCGCGGGCAAGCGGGTCTGCGGGGTGTTCTACGGCCATCCCGGCGTGTTCGCCTGGGTGCCGCACAAGGCGATCGAACTGGCCCGCGACGAAGGCTATCGCGCGCACATGGAGCCGGGCGTGTCGGCCGAGGACTGCCTGTACGCCGATCTGGGCATCGACCCGGGTGCGTATGGCTGCCAGCACTACGAAGCCAGCCAGCTGCTGTTCTACCAGCGCCGCATCGACCCCACCGCCTACCTGATCCTGTGGCAGGTCGGCGTGGTGGGCGACCAGTCGATGGCGCGCTTCTCGACCAACGCCGCCTATCGCCAGGTATTGGTGGACGTGCTGGCGCGTGATTACCCGCTGACCCACGAGGTGATCATCTACCGCGCGGCGACCTTGCCGATCCAGTCACCACGCATCGAGCGGCGGCTGCTGGGCACGCTTGCCCAGGCAACGGTCGAGATGGCGGATACGGTGGTGATCCCGCCGGCACGTCCGTTGCAGCCGGATCATGAAATCCTGGCGCGCTTCGATGCGCTGGACAAGGCGCTTTCTCCGGTATCGTGAGCGCAGGCGATGCGCTGGCGGTAGCCCGACGGTGGCGCTATGCTGCCCAGCGCGTCCACGGGGGTATCAGACGCACTACTGCCGGGGGGCAGACTATCGTTTTCGGTGGATCGATTGAGTGAATGGGTGTGGCGCGTCGCCGTCGACGTCGTTCATCAGCCGGTCTGAACGTTTGCAGTTGCACCACGATCAGGTTCAAAGGGGGAATCTTGTCAGACATTATCGATTTCATGGAAAGGATGGGGGGCGATGCCCAGCTGTCGCAGGCGTCAGCGGACGAGCTGGCGGAGGTCCTGTCCGCAAGCGATCTTGCACCCGAGATGCAGTCGGTGGTGATGGAGGGGAATGCTGCAAAGCTGGAAACTCTGCTCGGAACGAAGCCCATGTGCATGTTGGTGGCACCGCCCGGACCGCCAGGTACCGAGTCAACTCCGGTGCGGCCGGCCGTACCGCCGCCGCCGCCGGATGACGCCGAGGAAGAGCAGGAAATCAAGGACCTTGCTGAACACGCGAGTGCCAGCGAACGCGAGATTCGTCGGGCCTAGTCGATGCCCAATTCCGGCACCCGGTGTCGATGGCTGCTGATCAGCTTGATTGGCAGCCTTGCCCTGTTTGCCGGCATGGCTTGCGCGACAGAACCCGCGACGACAAACGAAAGCGAAGTCCTGTTGCAGCAGGCTGAGACACAGGCTTGTCCCACCGCGCTCACGAAGCAATGCGTGAGCTTGCTGCGTCGTCTGGATTCGATGGCGGATCAGTTGTCTCCGGAACGGAGGCAGCATCTGCGCTATCTGCAGGCTTGGCAGGCTGTTCTCGGTGGCGATTACCAGAAATCGGATGCGCTCATTGACGGCATCCTGAGCCACTCGCAAGATCCGAACCTGTCGTTGCAGGCCGCGATACTGCAAGTGAATTCCCTGTCGGAGCAGTCCCGCTTCGAAGAGGCCTTCCGCCAGCTGAGCCGATTGATCGTTTCCCTGCAGGATGGCGTGGGTATCACTCCGCGCATGCGGGAAAAGGGCTTTGTAGTGGCATCCTCCCTGTACGCGGACGCTGGCCAGTATGAATTGGCGTCCTATTACGCCAACGAGATATTCAGGCAGGGTCTGGCAATCGACGGCTATACCTGCGTGGACGACCATGCCCGCATCGCGGCTCTGTTCGGCAGTGGCCAGTGGGAGGGCATCGAATCGCTGATGGCGCAGGGCATCGAGGTCTGCATCAAGGAGGGCAACAGCCTCTACGCCAATGGCATTCGCTATTTCGCGGCCAAGCTGGATGTCAGTCGCGGGCATCCGGAGCAGGCGATCGCCCTGCTGCGGAAGAACTACCCGGCGGCGGAACGCGACGGCTACGCGCCCCAGCTGGCCCAGTTCAACGCCTTGCTGGCTGCCGCTTACTACGAAACCGGGCAACTGCAGCTGGCGCGGGAGTCGGCGCTGGCGGCGGTCACGCACGGTACGCACAACCATTACGCCGAATCCATCGGCACGGCCTACCGGATCCTGTATCTGGGGGCCAAGCAGCAGGGTGACGTCGCCTCGGCGCTGGCGTATCACGAAAGGTACATGACTGCCGACAAGGGCTATCTGGACGAGCTCAGCGCGAAGGCGCTCGCGTTCCAGACCGTGCAGCAGCAGGTGGCAGCGAAGAAGCTGCAGATCGACACGCTGAACAAGCAGAACCGGATCCTCCAGTTGCAGCAGTCGCTTGATCGCAGCGCGTCGGAAACCAACCGGCTGTACATCATCCTGCTGCTGACCGTGCTCGGCTTCATCGCGTTCTGGACCTACCGCATCAAACGCTCGCAACTGCGCTTCATGAAGCTGGCGCGGCGCGACGGGCTTACCGGGATCTTCAACCGGCAGCATTTCGTCAGTTCGGCCGAACTGCAGTTGCAGTATTGCCGCAAGTCGTCGCGGCAGGCCTGCCTGGTGTTGATCGACCTTGACCATTTCAAGGTGGTCAACGACACGCACGGGCATGCGGTGGGCGATCGCGTGCTGAAACGCGCCGTGGCAGCCTGCCAGAAACACCTGCGCTCCACCGACATCTTCGGCCGGCTCGGTGGCGAGGAGTTCGGCATCGTGTTGCCCGAATGCACGCTGGAACAGGCCCTGGGCCGCGCCGAACAGATCCGCGCGGCGATCGCCGACGCAGCCGGCAGCGACGATTCGCTGGCGGTGGCGGTGTCGGCCAGCTTCGGCGTGGCCACCATCGAGCGTTCGGGTTACGACCTCAGGAAGCTGCTGATCGATGCGGACGACGGCCTGTACCGCGCCAAGCGCGAAGGCCGCAACCGGGTCCGCGTCTGCGATGACGCGCAGCCACGCGAGCGTGTCGCCGGCGTGGCGGTCGAGAACGCGTAAGCCGATCTGGCGCACCCGGTGCGCGATGCGCTTCGGCACGCCTCGTAGGGCGGACACCGTCCGCCGGCTTTCCGTCACATTGTGCAGAAGCGGCGGGCAGTGCCCGCCCTACGCCTGGGGTTGGTCGGGGTCGCTTATGGTGACGCCGTGTCTTGCGCTTTCGCCGTCGGCGCATCCAGCCGGTTGAAATGGAGGATGGCGTTGAACACCAGCGGGTAGCTGCCGATAGTTTCGCCGCGCCAGATCGGGTTGCTGGCGAACAGCAGCACATGGCCCTTGCCGTAGCGGGCGTCGACCACGGCGGCGCGTTCGGCGATCTCGTCGCCACCATCGAGCAGGCCGGCGATCAGCAGGTCTTTCGCCGCGGCGTAGCGTAGGATCACCTGCGGTCGCTGGTCCAGCGGGATGACCCACGGGTTGTTGCGCATCTGCTCGGCGTTCAGCGGCATCGGCTGCCATGGCTTGACGTCGGGCAGCGCCGGCGCGGCGGTCGCGGCGCGGCCTTCCGGCGTGTCGGTGTCGTGCGGGCCACCCCGTCCGGTCGGGCGCTGGAAGTTCTTCGCGTTGGGCAGGCCGTGGTCGCCGGTGAGCAGGCTGGATACGCTGAACGACTGCCCGGCCGCGCTGTACAAGGCCAGTTCGTCGCGCGTGTAGCTGGCGGCGATCGGACTGCGCCGGTCGACGAACTTCGCCTGCAGCACGCTGCCGACGACCTTCAGCCGACTGGTGGGAACGATCGAAACGCCCGGCGCCATGCCGGTGTCGATGGCGAACTTCGCAGTGTCCTCGGCGGTGACCAGCAGCCCGCCGTCGCGCACGAACTGCTGGAGCCTGGCCAGCCCGCTGCTGCTCAGGCCGGGCCGCATGTCGTCGGTGGCATCGATGCGACCCAGGTTCGGCGTCAGCGCCGTGGTTTTCCACGGCAGCGGGTTGCCCCACATCGGCATGCCGTCGACGATTTCCCGCGCGCTGGCGTCGCCAATCGGGGCGAACAGGATCACGTCGTACTTCGCGTGCAGGTCGCCGATCCTCGCCACATCCTGGGTGCTGATGTAGTCGTACGGCACCTGCAGGTTGTCCAGCGCGATGCGCCACCAACCTTCGGTCTGGGTGCCCAGCCAGGTGTGCATCAGCGCGATGCGGGGCAGCTTTCCGTTGGGCAGATCGATCGCGGCCAGGCCCGTCGGTACGTTGACCGGCTGGCCGACCTGGCTCATCGGCGCCTGCAGGATCGCCGGATCGGTGATTCGCGCCACCTGCACGTCGAACAGGTCGCCCATCGACCAGCCGGTGTCGTCGTAGGGATGCTGCTGGGGGTCTTTCGGCGACCAGTACTGGCGATCCAGCAAGGTGTCGGCGATGCGCGAGTAGGGCTGGTCCATGCGCACCACGTAGCTGCCGGCGGGGAACGTCTGCGTGGCCGGCTTCTTCTGCTGGTCGGCCGGGGCGGGCAGGCTCACGGTGACCGGCGCGCTGGTGCGGCTGATCTCCACATGCTGGCGCTGCAGCACGCGCAGCAACTGGGCGCGCGAGCCGGCGCGCGGATCGCTGGCGCTGAACACGTAGGCGGCGGGCCCGGCCTGCTGCGGCTTCTCGATCGAGCGTTTGGCCTTCAGGTAGAAGTTCTTCAGAAACTGCTGGCCATTGCCGGCGAAATAGTTCAGCGCGGTGAGCAGGCCGGTCTGCTGGTAATTGTTGTTGTTGCGCTGCGACCACAGCACGGTGGGCAGCGGCGGGTTGGGCCGGTACCAGGTGCGCTCGTACTCGGACGGTTCGAGGATGCGCTGCACGGTGTCGGCGCCGCCGTTGCCGAAGGTTTCGTAGAGCCGGCTGATGCCGTTGTGCATGGCCGCGATGAACATCAGGTAGCCCGGGCTCCAGGTGTCGAAGTCGCCGTGGGTGAACACGCCGGGCATGCCCAGCCGGGTCATCTGCTGCACATTGTCCCAGCCGAGCTGCTGCCATTCGCCGGTGAGGATCGGGTCGATCCACGCGTTGTACGGGCCGTCGCCCACCGTGTTGTCGTACAGGAACGGCACGGATTCATGCAGGTCGTGCAGCACCTGGGCATGCCAGCCCACGAAGGTGTCGGCCACGTTGCGGGTGAGCGCCAGCGACATGCCCATCGCATCGCGGTTGTTGTCGTGCGCCACGTAGTGGCCCCAGTACATCAGTCGCGGATAGTTCTGGCCGGGGTGGGCCAGGTGCCAGTTGTACAGGTCGACCATGCGGTCGCGGCCATCCACCTCGACCACCGGCGTGATCAGGGTGATCACGTGCGAGCGGATGTGGCGGATGTATGGCGCCTCGTCCACCGCCAGGCGGTAAGCCAGTTCCATCAGCGCGGTGGGCGAGCCGGTCTCGGTGGAGTGGATGGCGCCGGTGATGTAGTAGACCGGGGTGGACTGGGCGACCAGCTGGTCGGCCTTCGCATCGTCCATGGCTATCGTGCGCGGGTCGGCCAGCTGGGCCAGCCGCGCCCGGTTCGCGTCCAGCCCGGCCAGCAGACTCTCGTCGGCGATCGCCACCGCGATCATCTCGCGGCCTTCCTCGCTCTTGCCGATGGTGAACACCTTGACCCGCGGACTGGCGGCGGCCAGCGCCCGGAAGTAGCGATGGACGTCGGCGCTGTACGGCAGGTAGTTCGGCGCGCCGGCGACATGGCCCAGCACCTTCTCCGGCGTGGGGACGCTGGCGGAAGCGGGCAGGTAACTGGTCAGCGGCGTGTTGAACGACGGGTCGGTGGTGAATTTCAGGATCTGGTCGGTATAGGCCTGGTCGACCGGCTGATCCGGCGCGCGGGCGTAGTCGTTGGCCACGACCGTGCTGGCGGCGTGGGCGGCGAACACGCCGAGCGAGAACAGCACGCCGCATGAGAACCGGATGGTTGTATGCATGATCAGCTTCCCCCGTGGCCGAGGCCGGCCGATTTCCCCACTTTGCCAGAGCGCGCCGGACTGCGGATAGGCCATCAGTCAGGTAGGGATTCGGCTCGCATGCACCGTGCCGGTCGGCACGGGTTCGTGGCGCGAATCGGGTGCACAATCGGCAGACCTCTTGCCATGGAGTAGCGTCATGCGACCGACCGTGCTTGCAACCCTGTTTTGCCTCGCAATTCCCGTTGCCGTTTCGGCCCACGCGCCGAACCCGAACGCGGCCTCGCAAAAGGCCGAGAAGACCGGTATCGACAAGGCCGCTGTGGAGAAGGCTGCTGTGAAGAAGGCTTTGAACGACCCCGCCCGCGCCGCCGACAAGGGCGACGACAACCGCCGCAAGATCGAACAGGTGATGCTGTTCGCCCAGGTCAAGCCGGGCCAGAGCGTGCTGGAACTGGTCCCCGGCAGCGGCTACTGGACCCGCGTGTTCAGCGCCGTGGTCGGGCCGCAGGGTCACGTCTACACGGTGTGGCCGAACGAGATGGGCAAGTTCGACACCGAAAGCCTGGCCAACTGGCAGAAGCTGACGGCCACGCCGCACTACGCCAACGTGGGCATCCTGCAGCAGCCGGCGGCGAAGTTGCAGGCGCCGGCGCCGGTGGACCTGGTGTTCACCGCGCAGAACTACCACGACTTCCATGATCCGTTCATGGGACCGATGGACATCGCGGCCTTCAATCGTCAGGTGTTCGATGCGCTCAAGCCCGGCGGCCTGTTCGTGATCATCGACCACGTCGCTCCGGCCGGTTCGGGACTCGCCGATACGAACACCTTGCACCGGATCGACCCGGCCTCGGTGAAGCAGGAAGTGGAGGCCGCCGGCTTCGTCTTCGACGGCGAAAGCAAGGCGCTGCACAACCCCGCCGATCCGCACGACATCAAGGTGTTCGACAAGGCGATACGCGGCCACACCGACCAGTTCATCTTCCGCTTCCGCAAACCCGCGAAGTGATTGGCGCAACGCGACCTGCTTGAGTTGCGGCGGTGTCTGGCGGCACCATCAGGGCGACACGCCTATTCGCCGATGCCCGCAGGAGCGCCGTGAATTCCGATGAACCTGTCGCACCGGTGGCCGATCCGCACGATCCGCCACCGGTGCGTCCGCCCGAGCCCGATGCCGCCGATTGCTGCGGCGAGGGTTGCGTGCGCTGCGTGTACGACGTGTACGACGAGGCGCTGGAGCGTTACGAGCGCGCGCTGGCCGCATGGCATGCGCGCCATCCGGGACAAGCAAGGGGAATCGAACCATGTGGATCGCCATGACGCGTGAGGTCAGCCCGGCACTCGGCGATTGCGAGCTGTCGTTCGTCGAACGCGCCGCGATCGATGTGGCGCAGGCCAGCGCGCAGCATCACGCCTACCAGCACGCGCTGGAAACGCTGGGTTGCCGGGTGATCGCGCTGCCGGCCGAAGCCGATTTGCCCGACTCGGTGTTCGTCGAGGACACCGCGATCGTGCTGGACGAGGTGGCCGTGTTGACCCGTCCCGGCGCCGCGTCCAGACGCGGCGAGGTGGCCAGCATCGCCGCGGCGCTGGGCGAGTGGCGACCGCTGCTGGCGATCGAGGCGCCGGGCACCATCGACGGCGGCGACGTGCTGCGACTGGGCCGCACGCTGCATGTCGGCGAGTCGGCACGCAGCAATGCCGCAGGCATCGGGCAGTTGCGCGAACTGCTGGCCGGACATGGCTACGCCGTCGAAGGCGTGCCCACGCACGGCTGCCTGCATCTGAAATCGGCGGTGACCCAGCTCGACGACCACACCGTGCTGTTGCAGCCGGCCTGGGTGGACCGCGCACGCTTCGCCGATTTCCGGGTGATCGAAGTCGATCCGGCCGAGCCGCATGCGGCGAACGTGGTGCGCATCGGCGATGCCTTGCTGATGCCGGCCAGCTTTCCGCGCACGCGGCAACGCCTGCTGGACGCGGGTTTCGCCGTGACTGCCGTCGACGTCTCCGAGCTGCAGAAAGCCGAAGGCGCGGTGACCTGCTGCAGCCTGATCTTTCGCGCCACGGACTGAACCGTGCTCATCCGTTATCGCCTGGCCCGCCCGCAGGACGCCCTCGCGATCGGCGTGCTGGCGCGGCGGGTGACCCGGCGCTGGATCCTGCCGGAGCAACCGGCCAGCGCAGCCGCTTCGCTGCTTTACGGCATGGGCGCCCGGGTGATCCGGCGCAAGATCCTGGCTGGCCAACGCTTCCAGCTGGCCTGGCAGGATGGCGAGCGCCTGGTGGGCGTGGCGGCGATGCGCGACGAATCGCATCTGTTCCAGTTCTTCGTGAGCACGCGCCTGCACGGCCACGGCATCGCCCGCCGACTGTGGCAACGCGCGATGGACGATGCGTTCCGCCGTGCCGGCACGCGCCACTTCACGCTGAATTCCTCGGCGATGGCGGTGCCGGTCTACCGGCATCTGGGTTTCGTCTGCAGCGGGCCGCTGAAGATCAGCGACAACGGCCTGGTGACCCAGCCGATGCATCTGGATCGGCCGTGAAGCCGGCACCGCTGACCCGCGGCGATCCGCGAGTTCTTGCGTTGAGCGTCACCGCAACTACGAATTTTGGTCATACCGCGGCAAGCGCCGGTCGCATATAAAACGCGCCGGGGGAATCCTTGCCAACGCGTAGGGATTTATCAATGTCGTGGAACAACAAGATCGTCCGCAGCCTGGTGCTCGCGGGATGCGTGGCCTGTTGGCCGGCGCTGGCCGCTCCGCTGCTGCCGGATCACCAGGAATTCGACGCCGCACTGCAGGTGCCGTTCCAGGCGACGGCAGGGCGGGACATCGTGATGCACTTCGAATACCCCGGGGCCAACCCGGGCACGCCGGTGGCGTGGCAGGTCGCGCTGCTCGATCGCGATGGCCAGTTGCTGCGCGAATGGAATGGCGGCTCCGTGCTGCACACGCGCCAGGCGCAGGCCAGCATCCACTGGGACGGCCTCGATGCGCGCCACCAGCCGCTGCCCGCCGGCTACTACAGCCTGCGTCTGCGCGCGATCGCGCTGGACGATGACAACGCACGCCGCATCGGCAGCGGCCTGGCCAGTCGTGCGCTGGCGCTGGCCGAACGCCTCGCGCCCGAGGCGATCACCGAGCAGCGCCAGGAAATCCAGATCGGCCATGTGCCGGCGGCGGTCATGCCGCACTTCACCGCGCTGGCGCAGCATGCTGCCCCGCAGAGCTTCGCGGCCAGCACTGGCGGGCTGCCCTACACGGTCTGGTACGGCGATTTGCACAGCCAGACCAACCACAGCGACGGTGGCGGCGCGCTGGCCACCTGCCACGGCGAGCAGAATCCGCAGAGCAGTGCCTACGGCCCGACCGATGCCTACCAGTACGCGATGGGTCGCGGCCTGGACATGCTGATGACGTCCGAGCACAACCACATGTACGACGGTTCGACCGGCACCAACACGTCGGCCAACCCGGCCACCGCGCACAACCTGTTCGCCTCGGGCCTGCAGGCCGCCGCCGCGTTCCGTGCCGCGCACCCGAACTTCCTGGCGATCTACGGCCAGGAATGGGGCGTGATCAGCAACGGCGGCCACATGAACATCTTCAACGCCGACGGCCTGATCGAGTGGGAGAAGAACAGCGCCGGCCAGCTGATCGGCGACTACGAGATCGCCAAGGGCGACTACGGCTCGCTGTACACGCTGATGCGCGGCAAGGGCTGGATTGGCCAGTTCAACCATCCCGCGCAGAGCGGCCAGTTCAAGGTCGGCGGCACCGACTTCGGCTATACCGCCGATGGTGACCAGGTGATGGTGCTGGCCGAGGTGCTGAACAGCTCGGCGTTCTCGGTGAACACCACCGAATCGGAAACCGTGCGGCCCAACTATGAGATCGCCTTCAACACGATCCTCGAACGCGGCTACCACGTGGCGCCGAGTTCGGACCAGGACAACCACTGCGCCAACTGGGGTGCCAGCTTCAGCAACCTCACCGGCGTGCTGATCCCGACCGGTACCGCGCTGAGCCTGGACAGCTTCCTCGACGCGCTGCGCGCCAGGCGCGTGTTCGCCACCGAGGACAAGACCGCGCAGATCGTGCTGACCGCGAACGGCCACGTGATGGGCGAGCGCTTCGCCAACAGCGGTCCGCTGACGCTCGACGTGAACTACGCCAGCACTTCCGGCCAGACGGCGCAGCACGTGGAGCTGTTCGAGGGCGTGCCCGGCAGCAACGGCAGCGTCACCAGCCTGTCCGAGACGGCCACGACCACGGTCACGCCGGCGGCGGGCGAGCATTTCTATTACGCCAGGATCACCCAGGCCAACGGCCTGCGGCTGTGGTCGGCGCCGGTATGGGTGACCGAGGGTTCCGGTGGCGGCGACACCACGGCACCGACCGCAACCGCCAGCGAGAACGGCAGCAGCGGCAGCATCAGCTTCACTGCCAGCGCCAGCGACAACGTCGGCGTGACGCGGGTGGAGTTCTACGTGGACGGCGCGCTCAAGGCCATCGATGCCAGCTCGCCGTACAGCGCGACGCTGGACTCGACCACGCTGGGCGACGGCGCGCATGCGCTGATCGCCAGGGCGTACGACGCCGCCGGCAACGTCGGCAGCAGCAGCCCGGTCAGCTTCAGCGTGTCCAACGGCAGCAGTGGCGACAGCACCGCCCCCACGGTAAGCGCCTCCGAAAGCGGCAGCAGCGGCAGCATCACGTTCAATGCCACCGCCAGCGACAACGTCGGCGTGGCACGGGTCGAGTTCTACGTGGACGGCACGCTCAAGGCCACCGACGCCAGCTCGCCGTACAGCGCGACGCTGGACTCGACCACGCTGGGCGACGGCACGCATGCGCTGATCGCCAGGGCGTACGACGCCGCCGGCAACGTCGGCAGCAGCACGGCCGTGGCCTTCAGCGTCTCCAATGCCACCAGCACGCCCGCGCAACTGATCGCCAACGGCGGCTTTGAAAGCGGCACGACGGGATGGACGCAAACCAGCGGCGTGATCACCAGTGACAGCAGCGAGCCCGCGCATGCCGGCAGCTGGAAGGCGTGGCTGGACGGTTACGGCAGCAGCCACACCGACTACGTGCGCCAGCAGTTCAGCATTCCCGTCACCGTGGCCCATGCCACGCTGAAGTTCTTCCTGCATGTGGACACCGCCGAGTCGGGCAGCACCGCGTACGACACGCTGCAGGTGCAGCTGATCACCTCGACCGGCAAGTACATCAACCTGGCCAGCTTCTCCAACACCAACGCCGCCAGCGGCTACCAGCAACACACGATCAGCCTGGATGCGTACAAGGGGCAGACCGTGCAGGTCAATTTCTACGGCAAGGAAGACGGCAGCCTGGCGACCTCGTTCGTGATCGACGACGTGGGCGTCGAGGCACAGTGAGTGCGCACATGGCGGGAAGCACAAGCTTCCCGCCATGCTCGCGGCTGCAGCTACACTGCATCGGGTCGACGCCGTGCAGGGAACGAGGGATGAGTGACATCGACGCGACCGGGACCACCGGCAAACTGATCCGCTACGCGCACCTGCGCTGGCTGGTGCGCATCCTGCGGCACCCTTCGGCGGTGCTGTTGCTGGTGCAGCTGATCGGACTGCTGCTGTACCCGTTCATCGAACATACCCGTTCGGCACGCGCGCTGTTCGGCGCGTTCGGCGTGCTGGTGCTGTGCCTGGCGATCGCGATGGTGCAGCGTACGCCGGGGCGGGCATGGGTCAGTGCCGCCATCGCGGTGCCGGCGGTGCTGTTCAACGTGCTCGACCTGACACTCGGCCTGCCGGGGCTGAAACCCTGGTGGGCGGCACTGGAATCGCTGTTCTATTTCTACGCGGCGATCTGCCTGATCCGCTACATGCTGGCGGACCGGCGCGCCACCAGCGACGAGCTGTTTGCGGCCGGCGCCACGTTCACCCTGCTGGTCTGGGCGTTCACCTATCTGTTCGTGCTGTGCCAGACCCTGCAGCCGGGCTGTTTCGCGGCGGCTGTGAATCCGGATGCGCCGCGCAGCTGGACCGAGCTGCTGTTCCTGAGCTTTGCCCTGATGTCCAGCACCGGCATCGGCGACGTCATTCCGGTCACCGTGCACGCCCGTGCGGTGGCCAGCCTGGAGATGTTCGTGGGGGTGATGTACATGGCGCTGGTGGTGTCGCGACTGATCGGACTGACCCTGTTGCGCAAGGGCGAGTAGCGACAGCGACAGATGCGCCGGGCGAGGTGTCCCGGCGCAACCGCGGTGACTCGCGGTCCGCCGGGGCAGCGGGCGCTTACTTGCTGTTCTTCTTCTTTTCCTGCTTGGCCGCCTTTTTTTCCTTCATGGTCTTGGCCGGTTTCTTCTTCTCGTCCTTCTTTGAATCCATGCCCTTGCTCATGTTGCTCTCCGCGATGTGGATGGTTGGCAGTGACGCATGGGCAAGTCTAAGCCGTTCTGCCGGTTCCGGGCAGGGTGCTCAGATGCGATCGTCGGGGGCCAGGTAGCGCCATTGCCCTGATGGGAGTTTCGACAGCGGAATGCGCCCCACCCGCAGGCACTTCATCGCCAGCACCTTGAGGCCGACCGCGTGGCACATCGGCTCGATCCGGCTCGCCGACATCCGCTTGAAGGCGAAGCGCAGGCGCTGCTCGCTCTGCCAGCTGACCTTGATCGGCGGCATCGCGTAATTGTTGAAGCTGAGGCCGTGGTTGAGCAGGGCCAGGCCGTTTTCCTTCAGCGTGCCGCTGACCTCGACCACGAACTCCTGCTCGATCCGGTCGATGTCCTCGGTGAGCTTGCGGCTGACCCGCCAGTCCTGGGTGAACACCAGCAGGCCGCTGGCAGCGGTGGGCAAGGCCAGCGGCGCGCCGAGGCCGTGCATGTGTCGCTGCAGCGGCCGCACGCCGGAAGCGTCGTCGGCCCATCGGGTGGCCGGCGTCACCAGCGCGCGGGCCGGGTTCGGGCCGTCGCCCGCGTCGTAGCCGGCCGGCTTGTGCAGCACCAGGGTGACTGCCTCCAGCGGCGCCAGTTTGGCGGCCGGGTCGATCTCGACGCTCTGCGTGTCGACCATGAACTGCGGCTCTTCCACCACGATGCCGTCGACCCGCACCCAGCCGCCCTCGATGTACTGCTCGGCCTCGCGGCGCGAACATTGCGCCAGCGCGACGACGCGCTTGGCCAGGCGGAGGGATTCGGTCATCGGGCATGCCAGCGGGTGAGGGTAGGCCATTGTAGGCCGGCTTCGGCGCGGGGAAATCGGCGGCTGGCAATCGGCGCCGGATGTCCCCACATCGAAGTCATCCGTTTTTGGCACGAGTCACGACATGATCCCGTTTTCCATTCTCGACCTGGCCCCGGTGACCGAAGGCAGCGACGCCAGCCAGGCGTTCCGCAACACGCTGGACCTGGCCCGCCTGGGCGAACAGCTGGGCTATCGCCGTTACTGGCTGGCCGAGCACCACAACATGCCCGGCATCGCCAGCGCCGCGACGGCGGTGCTGATTGGCCACGTGGCGGCGGGCACCTCGACCATCCGCGTCGGCGCCGGCGGCATCATGCTGCCCAACCATTCGCCGCTGCAGGTGGCCGAGGCGTTCGGCACGCTGGCTTCGCTGCACCCGGACCGGATCGATCTGGGGCTGGGCCGTGCGCCGGGCACGGACCAGGCCACCGCGCGTGCCTTGCGCCGCTACTTCGATGGCGCGGACAGCTTTCCGCAGGATGTGCTGGAACTGCTCGCCTATTTCGAGCCCGCCGTGGCCGGACAGCAGGTGCGCGCCGTCCCCGGCGCGGGCGTCGAGGTGCCGGTGTGGCTGCTCGGCTCCAGCCTGTTCAGCGCGAAGCTGTCGGCGCAGCTCGGCCTGCCGTTCGCGTTTGCCTCGCACTTCGCGCCGGACGCGATGGACGAGGCGCTGGCGCTGTACCGGCGCGATTTCCAGCCCTCCGCCCGCCTGCAGCAGCCGTACGCGATGCTGGGCATCAACGTGGTCGCCGCCGACAGCGATGCCGAGGCGCGCCGGTTGTTCACCACCCAGCAGCAGAGCTTCATCAACCTGCGTCGTGGCCGGCCGGGGCTGATCCCGCCGCCGATCGACGACATCGAGGCGTACTGGACGCCGCCGGAAAAGCTGATGGTGGAGCGCGCGCTGGCCTGTGCCGTGGTCGGCGACGCGGCCACGGTGGAACAGGGCATCGCCGCCTTCATCGGGCGGCACCGGCCGGACGAACTGCTGCTCACCGCCAACGTGTTCGAGCACGGGGCGCGGCGGCGTTCGTTCGAGCTGGCGGCCGCGGCACGCGATCGTCTGCAGGCCGCATGAGCCCCGGGGCGCCAATCGGCCATAATGGGCGTTGTTCTCCCATCGCGAAGCTCTTCCAAGCATGAAAACCCCCAAGGGCCTGCAGGACCTGATCGACGAAGGCGTGATCGATCAGGTGCTGCGACCGCTGAAGAGCGGCAAGGAAGCCTCCGTCTACGTCGTCCGCTCGGGCGAGGACATTCGTTGCGCCAAGGTCTACAAGGACATGGCGCAGCGCAGTTTCCAGGCGCGCGTGCAATACCAGGAAGGCCGCAAGGTGCGCGGCAGCCGGCAGATGCGCGCGATGGGCAAGGCCACCAAGTTCGGTCGCAAGGAGGCCGAGGCCGCCTGGAAGAATGCCGAGGTCGACGCGCTCTACCAGCTCACCGCCGCCGGCGTGCGCGTGCCCAAACCCTACGGTTATTTCAGCGGCGTGCTGGTGATGGAGCTGGTCACCGACGCGGAGGGCTACTCGGCGCCGCGGCTGGGCGAGGTGGAACTGTCAGCCGACACCGCCCGCGAGTACCACCGCTTCCTGATGCAGCAGGTGGCGCGGATGCTGTGCGTGGGCCTGATCCACGGCGACCTTTCCGAATACAACGTGCTGGTGGGACCGGACGGCCCGGTGATCATCGACCTGCCGCAGGCGGTCAGCGCCTCGGGCAACAACAACGCCCGCACCATGCTGCGGCGTGACGTGGGCAACATCAGCATCAGCCTGTCGCGCTTCGCGCCGGAGCTGCTGGACACCCACTATGGCGAGGAGATGTGGGCGCTGTACGAACTGGGTGAACTGCACCCGGACAGCGAACTCACCGGCCACTTCGAGTTCGACGAGACCATCGCCGACGTGGACAGCGTGATGCAGTCGATCATCGACGCGCGCGAGGAAGCGATCATCCGCCAGCAGGGGCGCGAGGCCGCGGCGCAGGAAGACTGAGCTTCGCGGGTCGCAGGGCGGCAGGCAGTGCTCGCCCTGCGACCTGGAAAGGGTTCAGTGCGTGCTGACGTCGACCAGTTCCACGTCGAACACCAGCGAGGCGTTCGGCGGGATGTCGCCGCCGGCGCCGCGCGCGCCGTAGCCGAGCTCGGCGGGAATCAGCAGGGTGCGCTTGCCGCCTACCTTCATGCCGGCCACGCCCTGGTCCCAGCCGTCGATCACGCGGCCGGCGCCCAGCGGGAAGTTGAACGGCGCGCCGTGGTCGTACGAGCTGTCGAACTTGGCGCCGTGCTTGTCCTTGGCGCTGTCGTCGTAGAGCCAGCCGGTGTACTGCACCAGCACGTCCATGCCGGGCTTGGCCTCGGCACCGGTGCCGACCCGGGTGTCGATGATGGTGAGCTTGTCGACCTTGCCGCTCGCGTGCGCCGGAGGCGGCGTGCTGCAGGCGGCGAGGGCGAACACGGTGAGCAGGGGCAGCAACCAGCGCATGGGTGACTCCGGGAAGGTGGATGGAAAGGGACAGGGTATTACGTGTCCGCAAGCTTTGTGGCGGCGTGGACCCCACCCCAGCCCTCCCCTGCCGAGCAGGGGAGGGAATTCCGGCGTTTTTCGGCTTTGTGGCAGACGCTCAGCTCACCAGTTCGGTGGCGACCATGCGCTTGAACGGCTCGACGGCCACCGCATCGGCATCGTTCATCAACTGCAACTGGCCGTCCTGGATCAGCGCCTGCAGGCGCATGCCACGCTGCAGCAGTGCCACCAGTTCGGCCACCGTGGCGACGGGAATGTCCAGCACGGTGAGGTTCTTGTTGCGGGCCAGCGCACTGGCGTTCTTGTTCCACCAGATCTCCGCCGCGTTGCCGCCGTAGTTGATCACCACCACCTGGCGCGAACGGCCGCAGGCCTTGCGGATGCGCGTCTCGTCGGGCTGGCCGACCTCGATCCACAGCTCGATCTCGTCGGTATACGCCTTGCGCCACAGCGCCGGTTCGTCCTCGTCGCTGATGCCCTTGCCGAACTCCAGGCGATCCTCGGCATACAGCGCGAACGCGAGCAGGCGCACCATCAGGCGCTCCTCGGTTTCCGACGGATGCCGCGCCAGGGTCAACGCATGGGTGGCGTAGTAATGCCGGTCCATGTCGCTGACCTGCAGTTCGACTTTGTATATGGTGGAGTTCAGTGCCATGGGCGTACCTGGAGACAACAAGCCGACCATTGTACGCGCCGGGCAGCACCTACACTGTGCGCACATGAAGTCGCCCACACCAAGCTTCACCCGTGACGCCCGCGCCAGCACGGTGCACCTGCCGCCGGGCCACTGGGCGACCGTGCTCGACGCGCTGTGTGGGCACTTCGCCACGATCAGCCGCGCGCAATGGCTGGACCGCATCGAACGCGGACGCGTGCTGGATGGGCAGGGCGGCGCGATCACGCCGCAGACGCCGTACCGGGTGGGGCTGCGCGTCCACTACTACCGCGAGGTGGCGGATGAGCCGGTGATCCCGTTCGGCGAAACCGTGCTGCATGTGGACGAGCACCTGGTGGTGGCCGACAAGCCGCACTTCCTGCCGGTGACGCCGGCCGGCGGCTTCGTCGAACAGACCCTGCTGCGCCGGCTGGTCCAGCGACTGGACAACCCCGCGCTGGTGCCGCTGCACCGGATCGACCGGCTCACCGCGGGCCTGGTGCTGTTCTCGGCAAACCCGGCCAGCCGCGCCGCGTATCAGGCGCTGTTCCGCGAACGGCGCATCGACAAGCGCTACGAGGCACTGGCGCCGGCCTTGCCCGAGCTGGCGTTTCCGCACCTGCGGCGCTCGCGCATCGTTGCCGGCGAGCCGTTCTTCCGGATGCGCGAGGCGGCAGGCGAGGCGAACAGCGAGACGCGCATCGAGGTGATCGAACAGGGCGCCAGTGACTGGCGTTATGCGCTGTTCCCGCGGACCGGAAGGAAACACCAGTTGCGCCTGCACATGGCCGCGCTGGGGGCACCGATCAGCGGCGATCCCCTGTATCCGGCGCTGGCCGAGCCGGCCGCCGACGATCATCTTCGGCCGCTGAAATTGCTGGCGAAGGAGCTGGCGTTCGTCGATCCGTTGTCCGGACAACCACGGCACTTCGCGAGCGTCCTGGCGCTATAGGCGGGCGGCACCTGCGGGCTCGCCGTTTCGCGCCATCGGTAACCACCCGCGGCCATTCCACGCTATCTTCCACCGCAGCATCCATCCGGGGGAGAGTCATCTGTGAGTGCAAAACCAGCTTCCATCAGCGCGCCACGCACCGAGTTGACCGTACGTGGGTTGATCATCGGTATCGTGATCACCCTGGTGTTCACCGCGGCCAATGTGTTCTTCGGGCTCAAGGCCGGCCTGACCTTCGCCACCTCGATTCCGGCGGCGGTGATCTCGATGGCGATCCTGCGCAACTTCAGGAACTCGACCATCCAGGAAAACAACATCGTGCAGACGATCGCCTCGTCGGCGGGCACCTTGTCGGCGATCATCTTCGTGCTGCCCGGTCTGGTCATGGTCGGCTGGTGGACCGGCTTCCCGTTCTGGATCACCTTCGGCATCTGCGCCACTGGCGGCATCCTGGGCGTGATGTACACGATCCCGCTGCGCCGCGCGCTGGTCACCGATTCCGACCTGCCGTATCCGGAAGGCGTGGCCTGCGCCGAGGTGCTGAAGGTGGGCGGCGGCGACGATTCGGAATCCACCACGGAAGAGAGCAGCCGCGCCGGCCTGCTCGCCGTGATGGGCGGCTCGGTGGTCTCGGCGCTGTTCGCCATCGTGGTGGCCACCCGCGTGTTCGGCAGCAACGTGGCGCAGTATTTCCGCCTCGACGATCGCGGTTCGGCGACTGGCTACGACTTCAATCTTTCCTTCGCGCTGCTGGCAGTCGGGCACCTGGTGGGGCTGTGGGTGGGCCTTGCCATGTTGTTCGGCGCCGTGATCGCGTGGGGCTGGGCGGTGCCGCATTACACCGGGCTGCTTGTTGGCGTCACCGGTGCCGCGGCGGACGTGGCGCAGGCGGCGTGGAGCAGCAAGGTGCGCTTCATTGGCGCCGGCACGATCGGCGTGGCGGCGATCTGGACGCTGGCCAAGCTGGTCAAGCCGGTGATCGGCGGACTCGCCGCGGCGATGGCCTCGTCACGGGCGCGCAAGTCCGGCCAGGGCGCCAGCCTGCCCCGTACCGAGCTGGACATGCCGATCGGCATCGTCGGCCTGGTCAGCCTGCTGTGCCTGCTGCCAATCGCCTGGCTGCTGGGTGATTTCGCCGGCGATACCGGCCTGGGCGACCACCTGGGCCTGCTGCTGGCCGGCGGCCTGGTATTCGTGGTGGTGATGGGTTTCCTGGTCTCGGCGGTGTGCGGCTACATGGCCGGCCTGATCGGTTCGTCCAACAGCCCGCTGTCGGGCGTGGGCATCCTGGTGGTGATCGTGGCGGCGCTGTTGCTGGTCGCCGGCGTGCAGTCGCAACTGCCGGTCAGCGCGGGCAAGGGGCTGGTGGCGTTCGCGCTGTTCGCCACCTCGATCGTGTTCTCGGTGGCGACCATCGCCAACAACAACCTGCAGGACCTGAAGACCGGCCAGCTGGTCGACGCCACGCCGTGGAAGCAGCAGGTGGCGCTGGTCGCCGGCGTGCTGGTGGGCGCGGCGGTGATCCCTCCGGTGCTGGACTTGGTCAACCAGGCCTACGGTTTCGCCGGCATGCCGGGCGTCGACCCCTCGCGCGCACTGGCCGCGCCCCAGGCCGGACTGATCTCCGCGCTGGCGCAGGGCGTGATCCAGGGCAACATCGACTGGAGCCTGATCATCCTGGGCGGCGCGATCGGCGTGGTGCTGATCATCATCGACGCGGTGCTGGGACGCGCCAGCAAGTCCGCCTCGCTGCCGCCGCTGGCGGTGGGCCTGGGCATCTACCTGCCGACCTCGACCACGCTGATGGTGGTGGTCGGCGCGATCGTCGGCTGGTACTTCGACAAGCGCGCCGACCGCGCGCGCGATCCGGAGGCGACCAAACAGCTGGGCGTGCTGCTGGCCTCGGGCATGATCGTGGGCGAGAGCATCATCGGCGTGGTGATCGCCGCGATCGTGGTGTTCTCCGGCAAGGAGGCGCCGCTGGCCCTGGTCGGCGGCGGCTTCGCCAATGCAGCGATCTGGATCGGCGGGATCGCCTTCATCGCGGTCAACGTGGCGCTGTATCGCTGGGTGGCCCGACTGGGCCGTACACCCGCGGCCGGTTGAGGGGTTTGACGGGCATTTGTCCGCGCCGTGGCGCATGATCGCGCTGCGGCGGGGCAGGTCGCCCGGCTGCCACGACAACGAGGTGACCGTCATGCTGGATTGGTTGCAATACCGCAAGGAACTGCTGGGCCGGATCGGCGAGATCGGCAAGCTGAGCCCGGATACCCTGAAGGGCTACCAGACCCTGTCTGGCGCCGGCGAAAAGACCGGTCACCTGGATGCGAAGACGCGCGAGCTGATCTCGCTGGCGGTGGCGGTGACCACCCGCTGCGACGGCTGCATCACGGTGCACGTGGGCGAGGCGCTGAAGCATGGCGCCAGTCGCGAGGAAATTGCCGAAGCACTCGGTGTCGCGGTGGCGATGAACGCCGGCGCGGCCCTGGTGTATTCCGCCCGCGCGATGGATGCGGTCAACGCGCACAGCGGCGGTTGAGTCGGCAATCGGCGCGGATACAAGGCGCCGCCACGTACAATGCCGCCATCGTTTTTGATGGTCGAGGGATGACGTGACGGTTGCCGGAGTTTCCGCTGCCGCGCCGGATGCGGCGCTGGCGGCCCTGTTCGTGCCGTTCGAGTCCGGTGAGTTGTCCTTGCCGGCAGACGGTCGCGTGCTGTTCCTGCGCGCCCGCGCGGGCGTGCGCCTGCGCGAAATGGCGCAGCCGGGTTGGCTGTGCGAGCAGGGCTTCCTGCCGTTTGCCGACGAACTGGCGCGCAACGGCCTGCGCGTGGGCGAGCCGGCGGCCGGGGAGAAATTTTCGCTGGTGCTGCTGCTGCCGCCGCGCCAGCGCGACGAAGCCCGCGCGCTGTTCGCCCGCGGGTTGCAGCACGTGGCGGCGGGCGGCGTGCTGCTGGCAGCGATGCCGAATGCCGAGGGCGCGAAGTCGGGCGAGGCGGACCTGGCGAAACTGGCCGGCGCCGTGCAGCACCAGTCCAAGCACAAGTGCCGGGTGTTCTGGAGCACGCCGTCTGCCGACACCGTGGATCAGGCCTTGCTGGCCGAGTGGCTGGCGCTGGACGCGTCCCGCGAAATCATGGACGGCTACATCAGCCGCCCCGGCCTGTTCGCCTGGGATCGCATCGATCGCGCTTCGGCATTGCTGGCCGCGCATCTGCCGGCGGATCTGCACGGCAGCGTGGCCGATCTCGGCGGCGGCTACGGTTATCTTTCCACGCAGGTCATCGCGCGCTGTCCGCGAGTGCAGGCGATCGACCTGTACGAGGCCGAGGCGCGCGCGCTGGAGCCGGCGCGACTCAACCTGACCCGGGCGAAACGCGAAGCCGGCAGGGAACTCGCGGTGGCGGTGTACTGGCATGACGTCACCCGCGGCCTGGCGCAGCGCTACGACGCCATCGTCAGCAATCCGCCGTTCCACCAGGGCCGCGCCGACCTGCCCGAGCTGGGCCGCGCGTTCATCGTCAGCGCGGCCGAGGCGCTGCAGCCGGACGGCCGCCTGTTGCTGGTGGCCAATCGCCATCTGCCCTACGAGGCCGTGCTGGCCTCGCGTTTTCATGAAGTGCGCACGCTGGTTGTGCAGGAAGGATTCAAGGTGATCGAAGCGGTGGGAGTGCGGGGATGAAACTGGTCAAGCTGATCGCCAATCTGGGTTATGGCAGCCGCAAGGATGTCACGGCGCTGTTCCGTTCCGGCCGCATCACCGATGCCGATGGCGAAGTGCTGTACGCCGACGACGTGGTGCCTTACGAGACCATCCGCGTCGACGACGAACCGCTCGATCCGCCGCCCGGCCTGGTGCTGATGCTGAACAAACCGCTGGGCGTCACCTGCTCGCGCAAGGACCCGGGCCGGGTGGTCTACGACCTGCTGCCGCCACGCTACAGCGTGCGCTCGCCGGCGCTGTCCAGCGTGGGCCGGCTCGATCGGGACACCTCCGGCCTGCTGCTGTTCACCGACGACGGTGCGCTGCTGCACCGAATCATTTCGCCCAAGGCGCAGGTGACCAAGGTCTACGAGGCGACGCTGGCGCAGGATCTGCGCGGCGACGAAGGCGCGCTGTTCGCCAGCGGAAGCCTGATGCTGGAATCGGAGAAGGAGCCGCTGGCGCCGGCGAACCTCGAAGTGCTGGGCCCGCGCCATGCCCGGCTCAGCGTCACCGAGGGCCGCTACCACCAAGTGCGTCGGATGTTTGCCGCCACCGGCAACCATGTCGAGACCCTGCAGCGGATCTCGGTGGGCAGGCTCGCGTTGGGCGAGTTGCCGCTGGGCGAATGGCGTGCGCTGGATGCCGACGAGGTCGCGCTGATCTTCGCGCCCTAGCACCTACAGCATGTGCACCGCGGTGGGGATCGTGGCGCCGAACCACTTGTGCCGCTCGTCGCGGCAGCTGGGGCTGCCCATCGCGAACTTGCGGCAGATGCCCGGGCGTTCGTCGTAGATGGTGCAGCCCGAAGTGTTCGGATCGACCGCCGCGCACCAGCCGTCCTCGCCCTTGGCCAGGGTTTCCATGCCGTGTTCGTCGCGATCGATCAGCCACGTGGGCACGTGGTCGTCGGGCATCAGCACCACGGTGAGGCGGCAGCACACGGCTTCGCAGGTATTGCAGTGGACGCCGGGGTCGATGCTTTCGGCGTAACGGTCGACGGGCTGTGCGCGAGAGGGATTCATGCGCCAGCTTGGCACTGCCGCGATGAACAGGATGTTGAGGCGACGATCAGTCCGCCTTGTCGTCCCACAACGCCTGCCAGCCATCCGCACCCAGCCGGCGCAGGGTTTCCTGGTTGCGGCGATAGATCGCGTCGGTGTCGCTCATCTGTTCCATCGCGCGTTCGACGCTCGCTTCGCGCAACAGGTGCAGGGTGGGGAAGGGTGAGCGGTTGCTGAAGTTCTCCACGTCGTCCGCTTCGCTGTCGGCGAACTGGTACTGCGGATGGAAGCTGGCCACCTGCCATTCGCCTTCCAGTCCCAGCGTCTGCACGGCCGCGTCGGCCACGTCGAGGAAGTCGTTGTAGTCGAGGAAATCGCCGAGCACAAACGGATGGATCAGCAGGCCGGTTTCGCATTCCTCCGGCGTCAGCGCGTTGAGCGACTGCAGCTCGCCGCAGAGGTCGTCCAGCAGCGCGTCGGTGTCGCGTGCCTGGCTCACCCGCATGCGCAGCTTGCCCTGCACGTGGGGCGCGCGGGCGAACGGACACAGGTTCAGCCCGATCACCGCCCGTTCCAGCCAGCGCGTGGTGGCCGCCAGGTAGGGCGCGTCCCCGGGCAGGGCGTCGGCGTTCAGGTCGTTGGCGGGGGACGGGATCATGCGATTTCCGGTTCGGGGACGAGCCCGACTATAGCCGTTGCGGGCGGGCCACCGGCACGGACTGGCTGCGGCGCGCAGATGACGTGCGATGATGTCCGACGCATTCCGGGCACGCGGCTTGCTTGGGTGAAGGTTTCCCTTCGCCGGCCACCGCTGAACGCGGCTTTGCCCGGTCGCATGGTGAGGATGGATTCGTGGATGGTTCGAGCGGCCGGATGACAGGTGCGACCCACTTGGCGCCCGGCGAAAAGCCGGAAGCTCCTCGCCCCGCCGTGGCGCGCGCCGCGGCGGCGACCGCGTGCGCGCCGACGGCCAGTCGTTTCCGCGGACCCCAGCGCCGCCCCGATCCCCGGGCCAGGCCTGCCACGCCCGCGCCGGCGCGGCATGCGCTGGTGCGTCGGCGCCGCGAATCAACGCTGCGCGAGGTGCCGGGCCATCGTGGACGATGGACGGCAGCGTTCGCCGCCTGGCGTCACTTCGCGGCGCGCGTGCCGGCCTTGGTCAATGTCTATCTGCCATCGGTGCCGCGCTACCTTGCACCGGCGCTGCTGGCCGCGGCGTGTCTTGCGACAGCGATCGGCTTTGGCGGCGGGCGCCATCCCGGGCATGCGACGGCTCCCGCGATGACGGCGCAACCGGCGCCCGGAGCGCCAGCCCTGGTCACGGCCGTGCCACCCAGGGAGGTGGCCGCTCCAGCGGCGGCTCCGGCGATTCCGCCGTATGCCGCGGAACAGCGGACGCCTCCCGCGCCGTCCGCCGACCGCCTGCTCAGCGAAGTCAGCACGATGGACCTGATGATGCCGATCGCCGAGCCCGACCTGGACATCCGTTCGCGCCACAGCCTGTGGGCCCAGGTGGGCAAGACCTACGGCATCGACCCGCTGTTGCTGTACAGCGTGGCGCTGGTGGAATCGAAGTCGCTGTATCCGGACGGCCGGGTGGCGCCGACGCCGTGGCTGTTCCGCGTCGACGACCATCTGGTGCGGGGCGATCGCCAGCACGTGCAACTGCAGATGGCCGCGGCCAGCCAGTTCGGTTCGGCGGTGCAGGACGTGGGCATCATGCAGGTCTATTACCCGATGCACCGCGACGCGGTGCGCGACCCGCTGACCCTGCTCGATCCGCGCACCAACATCACCGTCGGGGCAAAAATCCTCCGCGACGGCATGCGCCGCACCCGCGATCGCGTGATGGGCGTGGGCTATTACCACAGCCGCACGCCCAGCCTGGCCAGGGGTTACGGCACGGCCGTGCTGACCGTCTACGACAGGCTGAAGGCGCAGCATCGCAAGTCGGCCAGGCAGGGGCCGGTGGCGCGCTAGGTTCCTCCGGTCGCAGGCGAACGCCTTGCATCGCGGGGCGGTCGCCCGGATATAGGCAGCACCTCCCGCGGTCACTATCAGCATGTTCCATCTGCGCTTCGACAACGCCTTCGTCCGCGACCTGCCCGGTGATCCGCAGCAGGGCGCAGGTCTGCGCCAGGTCGAAGGCGCGCTGTATTCGCGGATCGATCCCACGCCCGTGGCTGCGCCGCGGCTGCTGGCGCATTCGGCGGAGATGGCCGCCACGCTGGGGTTCAGCGAAGCCGAGATCGCTGCGCCGGAATTTGCGCAACTGTTCGGCGGCAACGCGCTGCTCGACGGCATGCAGCCGTATGCGGCGAACTACGGTGGCCACCAGTTCGGCCACTGGGCCGGGCAGTTGGGCGATGGCCGGGCGATCTCGCTGGGCGAGGTGATCAATGCCGCCGGCGAACGTTGGGAGTTGCAGCTGAAAGGTGCGGGCCTGACACCGTATTCGCGCGGCGCGGATGGTCGCGCGGTACTGCGCTCGTCGGTACGCGAATTCCTGTGCAGCGAGGCGATGCACCACCTGGGCGTGCCGACCACGCGGGCGCTGAGCCTGGTCGGCACCGGCGAGCCGGTGCTGCGCGACATGTTTTACGACGGCAACGCGGCCACCGAGCCGGGCGCCATCGTCTGCCGCGCGGCGCCTTCGTTCCTCCGCTTCGGCAACTTCGAACTGCCGGCGTCGCGCGGCGACATCGGTCTGCTGCGGCAACTGGTCGACTTCGCCATCCGGCGTGATTTCCCCGAACTGCAGGGGCAGGGCGAGGCGCTGTACGCGGAGTGGTTTGCCCAGGTCTGCGAGCGCACCGCCGCGATGATTGCGCACTGGATGCGGGTGGGCTTCGTGCATGGCGTGATGAACACCGACAACATGTCGATCCTGGGCCTCACCATCGACTACGGTCCGTACGGCTGGATCGACAACTACGACCCGGACTGGACGCCGAACACCACCGACGCGCAGCGTCGCCGCTACCGTTTCGGCCAGCAGCCGAACGTGGCCTGGTGGAACCTGAGTCGGCTGGCCGGCGCGCTGGCGCCGCTGTTCGCCGACGTGGCGCCGCTGCAGGCGGGGCTGGATCGCTACGCGGCCGCCCATGCCGCTGCCGATCGGGCGAATATCGCCGCGAAACTCGGCTTCGCCGAATGCCGCGATGACGACGTGGCCCTGATGCAGTCGTTGCAGTCCCTGCTGCAGCAGGCCGAGATCGACATGACGCTGTGGTTTCGCGCACTCGCTGATCTCGACACGCGGGCGCCCACGCTGGCGCCATTCGCCGCGGCTTTCTACGACGAGGCGAAACGTCGCGCGGCCGAGCCGGCGCTCGACGACTGGCTGCGCCGCTACGCGGCGCGGCTGGCCGACGATCCGTTGTCGGCCGGACCACGTCGCGAGCAGATGCGTCTGGCCAACCCCCGTTACGTGCTGCGCAATTACCTGGCGCAGCAGGCGATCGACCGCGCCGAGCAGGGCGACCTCGACGGCATCACCGAGCTGCTCGACGTGTTGCGCCACCCGTACGACGACCAGCCCGGCCGCGAGGCGTTCGCGCAGAGGCGCCCGGACTGGGCGCGGCACAAGGCCGGTTGCTCGATGCTGTCGTGCAGTTCCTGAGCCGGAAAGCACGAAGGCCGGCAATGCCGGCCTTCGTGATCGGAAAATGGTGCCCTCGAGACGATTCGAACGTCCGACCTGCCCCTTAGGAGGGGGCCGCTCTATCCAACTGAGCTACGAGGGCAGCGCCGGGATTTTCGCATGGATCGCGCGGTTCTGCTGCTCCCCTGCCGCCAGAGGGAGGGAGCAAGGTGGTTGCCCCTGCTAGAATGGCGAATTACCGATTTCATCCACGGTGCCGGCAGGCGCCGCATGTCCAGGAGACATCCATGTCCCATGCAATCCTCAGCGCGCTCGGCCTCGACGGCGAGCAGTCCGGCAGCTACCTCGGCCAGGGCGAGTGGTCGAAAACCACCGACGCCGGCGCGTTGCAGCCGGTGAACCCGGCCACCGGCGAAGTGCTCGGCACCGTGCATGCGTCCAGCGCCGCCGATTACGAGGTGATCGTCCAGCGCGCCCAGGCCGCGTTCAAGGTGTGGCGCACCACGCCCGCGCCGCAGCGTGGCGAAGCGGTGCGCCTGTGCGGTGAGGCGCTGCGCAAGCACAAGGACGCGCTCGGTTCGCTGGTGGCGCTGGAGATGGGCAAGATCAAGCCCGAGGGCGATGGCGAAGTGCAGGAGATGATCGACATCGCCGACTTCGCGGTGGGCCAGAGCCGCATGATGTACGGCTCGACCATGCATTCGGAGCGCCCCGGCCACCGCATGTACGACCAGTACCATCCGCTGGGCCTGGTCGGCATCATCAGCGCGTTCAACTTCCCGGTCGCGGTGTGGGCGTGGAACGCCATGCTGGCCACCATCGCCGGCGACATCTGCATCTGGAAGCCGTCGCCGAAGACGCCGCTGTCGGCGATCGCCACGATGAAGATCTGCAACGAGGCGCTGAAGGACGCCGGCTTCCCCGACCTGTTCTTCCTGTTCAACGATGCCGGCAGCGACCTGGCGCAGGCCTTCGTCGACGACAAGCGCATCCCGCTGATCAGCTTCACCGGCTCGACCAAGGTCGGCCGCATGGTCGGCGAGCGCGTGGCGCAGCGCATGGGCCGCTCGCTGCTGGAGCTGGGCGGCAACAACGCGATCATCCTCGATGAAACCGCCGACCTGAAGCTGGCGATCCCGGGCATCGTGTTCGGCGCCGTCGGCACCGCCGGCCAGCGCTGCACCACCACGCGCCGTTTGTTCGTGCAGGAATCGATCTTCGACGGCGTGGTCGATACCCTGGTCAAGGCCTACCAGCAGGTCGAGGGCAAGATCGGCGATCCGACCCTGGCCACCACGCTGATGGGTCCGCTGAACAGCCAGGAAGCGGTGCAGGGCTACCTGAAGGCGGTGGAGAACGCCAAGGCCGCCGGTGGCACCGTGCGCACCGGCGGCAAGGCGCTGACCGACCGCAAGGGCAACTTCGTGCTGCCGACCATCGTCACCGGCGTGAAGAATTCCGACGACGTGGTGCAGACCGAGACGTTCGCGCCGATCCTCTACGTGATGCCGTTCAAGACGCTGGACGAAGCCATCGACATGCAGAACGACGTGCCGCAGGGCCTGTCCTCGTCGATCTTCACCAACAACCTGCGCGCGGGCGAGCAGTTCCTGTCGGCGGCGGGTTCCGACTGCGGCATCGCCAACGTCAACATCGGCACCTCGGGTGCGGAGATCGGCGGCGCGTTCGGCGGCGAGAAGGAAACCGGCGGCGGCCGCGAATCCGGTTCGGATGCGTGGAAGGTCTACATGCGCCGCCAGACCAACACCATCAACTACTCCGACGCGCTGCCGCTGGCGCAGGGCATCAAGTTCACGGTGTGACGAAAGTCGGCCACGGGCGTTCGCCGTCCGTGGCCGTCCGATACATGAAGGCGTTGTGCCACCTCCCTCACGAGTGAGCGAACGATGAGCTATCAACCGTCTTATCGCCCGGGCAACACGACCAGTTCGCTGGCGGTGGTGAGCCTGGTGTTCGGCATCCTGACGTGGATCTTGCTGCCGTTCATCGGTGCGCTGGTGGCGATCGTCTGCGGTCACCTGGCACGCGGCGAGATCCGCCGCAGCCCGATCGACCACCGCATGGAAGGTGACGGCATGGCGGTGGCCGGGCTGGTGCTCGGCTACGTCCAGCTGGCCTTGTGCGTGCTGGGCATCTTCCTGCTGATGGCGGTGCTGATCTTCGGTTTCGCGTTTGCCGGCTGGCACTGACGGCGCATGAACAAGGCGCTGCCGGCTCCGTTCGATTTCCGCGGCTTTCGCGTCGTCGTGGCCGGTGGCAGCCGTGGCATCGGCCGCAGCATCGCGCTGGGTTTTGCCGCCGCTGGCGCCGGGGTCTCCATCTGCGCCCGTGGCGCAACAGCTCTCGAGGAAACTCGCCAGGCCATCGCGGCCCACGGCGTGGTCGCGCACGCGCAAGGCTGTGACCTGGCCGACGCCTCGGCGATCGAAGTTTATGTGGCGAATGCCGCCGACGCGCTCGGCGGCATCGACGTGCTGGTCAACAACGCCAGCGGTTACGGCTTCGACGAAGGCGACGAGAGCTGGCTGGCCGGCTTCAACGTCGACCTGATGGCCGCGGTGCGCGCCTCGCGCGCGGCGCTGCCGCATCTCAAGGCGTCGGCCCACGGCTGCATCCTGCACACCAGTTCGATCGCGGCCTTCCGTCCGCGTGCGAACGGCGCGGCCTATGCCGCGGTGAAGGCGGCGCTGAGCCAGTACACCACCTCGCAGGCGCTGGCGCTGGCCGGCGAGCGCATCCGCGTCAACGCGATCGCGCCCGGCTCGATCGCGTTCGCCGATGGCCTGTGGGAGCGGCGCCGGGTGGAGCAGCCGGAGTTGTACCGCGCCACGCTGGCGAAGATTCCGTTCGGCCGCTTCGGCACGCCGGAGGAAATCGCCCACGCCGCGCTGTTCCTCGCTTCCCCGTTCGCGGGCTGGATCACCGGCCAGACCCTGGTCGTCGACGGCGGGCAGATGCTCAGTGGCTGATTTCCAGTCCACCACACGCTTCAGCGATCGCGTCGACGACTACGTGCGCTATCGCCCCGACTATCCCGTGGCGCTGTTCGACTGGCTGCAGCGCGAGCAGGGCGTGGACAGCCACTGGCGCGTGGCCGACGTGGGTGCGGGCACCGGCATCTCCTCGAAGATGTTCCTCGATGCGGGTTACCGTGTGACGGCGGTAGAGCCGAATGCGCCGATGCGCGCCGCCGCCGAGCAATGGCTGCGCGGGTACGACGGCTTCGATGCCGTCGACGGCCGCGCCGACGCCACCAAGCTGGCCGATGCCAGCGTGGATCTGGTCACCGTGGCGCAGGCGTTCCACTGGTTCGACGAGGCAGCGGCGCGGCGCGAGTTCGCGCGCATCCTGCGTCCGCAAGGGCTGGTAGTGATCTGGTGGAATTCGCGCCGGCTCACCGGCACGCGCTTCCTCGAAGGTTACGAGGCCTTGCTGCTGCGCTTCGGCACCGACTACACCAGCGTGGCCGAGCGTTACGCCGACGATGCACACATGCGCGTCTGGTTCGGCGCCGGCTACCGCGGCAGCGCCAGTTTCGGGCACGGCCAGCGGCTGGACTTCGACGCGCTGTGCGGGCGCCTGATGTCATCCTCGTATGCGCCGCAGGCGGGACATCCGCAGCATGAGCCGATGCTGCAGGCGCTGCGCGAACTGTTCGACAACTGCGCCGAAGACGGCACGGTAAGCTTCGATTACGACACCCGCATCTTCGCGGGCCAACCGGTCTGATCCATGTACGACATCCTGCGCCCGCTGCTGTTCCAGCTCGACGCCGAGAAGGCACACCACCTCACCCTGTACGGGCTGGGCGTGGCCCAGCGCAGCGGCTTCGCCCGCTGGATCGCCAAGCCGCCGGCGGACCTGCCCACCACGGTGTTCGGCATTACCTTTCCGAACCCGGTCGGCCTGGCGGCCGGCCTGGACAAGAACGCCGAATACCTGGACGCGCTCGATGCGCTGGGCTTCGGCTTCATCGAAGTCGGCACGGTCACGCCGCTGCCGCAGCCGGGCAACGACAAGCCCCGCATGTTCCGCCTGCCAGGGCACGAGGCGATCATCAACCGGCTCGGCTTCAACAATGGCGGCGTCGATGCGCTGGTGCGCAACGTGCAGCAGTCCAGCTACCACGGCGTGCTCGGCATCAACATCGGCAAGAACAAGGACACGTCGAACGAGAAGGCGGTCAACGATTACCTGACCTGCCTGCACAAGGTCTACGAACACGCCAGCTACGTCACGGTGAACATCTCCTCGCCGAACACGGCCGGACTGCGCGACCTGCAGCAGGAAGCCACGCTGTACAAGTTCATTTCCGTGCTGCGGGCGGCGCAGGAGCGGCTGGGTTCGCAAGCCGGCAAGCGCAAGCCGATGCTGCTGAAGATCGCCCCGGATCTGTCCGAAGCGGAGCTGGATGCGATTGCCGAGGTGCTGCTGCGCACCGGCATCGACGGGGTGATCTGCAGCAACACCACGATCGATCACGAGTCGGTGGCGGATGACCCGCGCGGCGGCGAGGCGGGCGGCCTGTCCGGCAAGCCGCTGTTCGCGCGGTCCACCGCGGTACTCGCCGGCATGCACAAGCGCCTGCAGGGACGCATTGCGCTGATTGGCGTGGGCGGCATCCTCGAAGGCAGCGACGCGGCCGAGAAACTCGACGCCGGCGCCTCGCTGGTGCAGGTCTACTCGGGCCTGGTCTATCGCGGCCCGCACCTGGTCGGCGAATGCGTCAACGAAATCCGTCGCCAGCGCGAGGCCGCCCATGCCGTCTGAGCGCACCGACATGGGTGGTTACACGCTGATAGAAAACGCCTCGCTGGTGAACCGCAACACGCTGCGCGTCGATGCGCGCGCCACGTTGCTGGCGGAAATCCGCGACGCCAGCAAGCTGCCCGAACTGCTCGACTTTCCCGCCGTGCGCAACGGCCGCCTGCTGGTGTTGGGCGAGGGCAGCAACATGCTGTTCACCGGTGACTTCGACGGCACCGTGCTGGCGATGGAAACCCGCGGCGTGCAGGTGGAAAGCGACGGCGACAGCGCACGCATCGCGGTGGCCGCGGGCGAACGCTGGGACGACTTCGTGCGCTGGACGCTGGGCCAGGGTTACGCCGGCCTGGAAAACCTGATCCTGATCCCCGGCACCGTGGGCGCCGCGCCGATCCAGAACATCGGTGCTTACGGCTGCGAAGTGGCCGAATTCGTCGAGAGTGTGGAAGCGTGGGATACCCGCCAGCACCGCGTGGTGACGCTGGACCACGCCACCTGCGCATTCGCCTATCGCGACTCACTGTTCAAGCACGAGCCAGGTCGCTACATCGTCACCGCCGTGCGCTTCGTGCTGCCCCGCCACCGCGCACTGCGCACCGACTACGCCGGCATCGACGAGCAGCTGGCGCGGATGGGCATCGACAAGCCCGCACCTTTCCACGTCGCCGAAGCCGTCGTGCACCTGCGCACGAAAAAACTGCCCGATCCGGCCGTGATCGGCAACGCCGGCAGCTTCTTCAAGAACCCCATCGTCGACGCCGCGCTGGCCGATGCGCTGAAACGCGAGCATCCCGAACTGGCCGCCTGGCCGCAAGCGGATGGCCGCAGCAAGCTTTCCGCCGCGTGGCTGATCGAAGCCGCCGGCTTCAAGGGTTTCCGCGAAGGCGATGCCGGCATCTCGAACCGGCACGCGCTGGTGCTGGTCAACCACAGTCACGCCACCGGCCCCCAACTGTGGGCGCTGGCGCAGCAGGTGATGCACGGCGTGCACGCCAGGTTCGGCGTGCAGCTGGAACCTGAGCCGGTGGTGATCGGCGCGCGCTGAGCGCCTATTGCTCTTGGAGCACTCGGAGCAAGAGCTTTCGTCCTCCTTCGGAGGGCGAGGTACTTCTCTTTTGCTTGTCCAAAAGAGAAGTACCCAAGAGAAAACGACACCCCGCTTCCGCGCCTTGCGGACATCCTGTCCGCAAGGTTCGCGAGTCGGGGTCGGGCTTTTCGACAGGGCATCCTGCCCTGGCGAAAAGGAGCCGACATCCCTGTCGGCTCCCGCTACGCGGCCTGTCGACCCCGCCTCGCCGCTGCAGAGGGGCCCCGGGTAGAGCGACGCGCATCCTGCGCGTACTTTTCAGAAGAGCCGGATCAAGAGCANTACGCGGCCTGTCGACCCCGCCTCGCCGCTGCAGAGGGGCCCCGGGTAGAGCGACGCGCATCCTGCGCGTACTTTTCAGAAGAGCCGGATCAAGAGCAAAGCCGCGGCGACCGGAGCTTTTGCTCTGGCTTTTTGCTTTTGCTTTTCAGCTTCATCACCGAGTGCGGGCCACGATGGCCCGCTGCTTTACCGGGGTCCCTTGTGCGGCGGTGAGCCGGGGTCGACAGGCCGCGCAGCGGGCGTTGCCACGGATGGCAACGCCTTTTCGCACGGGCAGGATGCCCGTTCGAAAAGCCCGGCCCCGGCTCACGGACTTGCCGGACAGGAGTCCGGCAAGCGCCAAGCGGGGTGGCCTTCTCTTTTGGTTACTTTTCTCTTGGCCACGCAAGAGAAAAGTGACTCGGTCGCCGAAGGCGATCGACCGCTCTGCACTTGAGCTCTTGCTTCAGAAAATGAGGCTTATCCACTGCACGGAGGACGAACGGCTCTCCCGCTTTGAGCCAAAGCGCCCCGCGCGCGCATCAATCGCGAACCCGCTTCTCGATACTCGGCAGAAACACCGTGATCAGCCCCATCAGCGGCAGATACGCGCACAGGCCATAGACATATTCGATGCCGTGCGTGTCGGCCAGGCCGCCGAGTATCGCGGCGCCGATGCCGCCCATGCCGAAGGCGAAGCCGAAAAACAGTCCCGAGATCATGCCGACGCGCCCGGGAATCAGCTCCTGCGCGTAGACCAGGATCGCCGAGAACGCGGAGGCCAGGATCAGGCCGATCACCACGGTGAGCACACCCGTCCACATCAGGTTCGCGTGGGGCAGCAGCAGGGTGAACGGGGCCACGCCCAGGATCGACACCCAGATCACCCACTTGCGTCCCACGCGGTCGCCCACCGGTCCGCCGATCAGCGAACCGGCGGCGACGGCGAACAGGAACACAAACAGGTGCACCTGGGCGCTCTGCACCGACACGCCGAACTTGTGGATCAGGTAGAAGGTGTAATAGCTGCTGAGGCTGGCCAGATAGAAATACTTGGAGAAGATCAGCAGGCCCAGGATCGCCAGCGCGCCGATGATCTGGTTGCGCGACAGGGCGATCACATCCAGGTGCCGCGATGGCGACTTGCTGCGCGCCACGTGATGGCGGCCGTACCAGCGCCCCACCTGCAGCAGCACCACGATGGCCAGCAGGGCGGCCAGCGAGAACCACGCCACGCTGCCGCGCCCGTGCGGCACGATGATCCATGCCGCCAGCAGCGGACCCAGCGACGAGCCGGTATTGCCGCCGACCTGGAACAGCGACTGCGCCAGGCCATGTCGACCACCGGAAGCCATCCGCGCCACCCGCGACGATTCCGGATGGAACACCGACGAGCCGGTGCCGACCAGGGCCACGGCCAGCAGCAGCACGGGGAAATTCGGCGCGACCGCCAGCAACAGCAGGCCGCACAGGGTGAAGCCCATGCCGACCGGCAGCGAGTAAGGCATCGGTCGCTTGTCGGTGACCATGCCCACCAGTGGCTGCAGCAGCGAGGCGGTGAGCTGGAAGGTCAGGGTGATCAGGCCGACCTGGGCGAAGCTCAGGTGGAAGCTGCCCTTCAACAACGGATAGATCGCCAGGATCAGCGACTGGATCATGTCGTTGAGCATGTGCGCGAAGCTGATTCCGCCGAGCACGACGAACTGGGTGGGTTCGCTGGCGGGGATGGAAGTCGTGGATGCGGGGATCGCGGAAGGGGAGAGCGGAGCGCTTTCGACGCGGGTCTGCATGGGCGGTGTTTGACTGGGTGGGGTACGACGCGGGGAGGCCCTACCTTAGGACAGTGGCGGCGAACCCGCATGTGCCAGGGGTACGGCGTCGTGCTTCCACCGGGCCGACTTGTCATCTGACCGTCAAGCGCGTGCGGCAGACTGAGCCGGGGATGACCTGTCGCGGCCGTCGTCACCCGGGCCTTGCCCCTGCCGCGCTACGATGTCCCGACGTATTCCTGCATGAGCCAAGCCGGTGTCACCATGAACAGCCGCCTGATCCACGAGAGCTCGCCGCCCGGCACCGCGACGCCGGCCGCCAACGATGCCTCGACGGCGATCGCGCCGGCGACGGACCTGGGCGATCCCCGGCTGTTCATCCACCGCGAGTTGTCGCAGCTGCAGTTCAACATCCGCGTGCTGGACCAGGCGCTGGACGAGCGCACGCCGCTGCTGGAAAGGCTGAAATTCCTGCTGATCTTCTCGCGCAATATGGACGAGTTCTTCGAGATCCGGGTGGCAGGGCTGAAGGGCCAGGTGGCGCTGGACCACGAGCTGATCGGCCCGGACGGGATTCCGCCGAAGCGTGCGCTATTGATGATCAGCGAGATCGCGCACCGGCAGATCGAGCGGCAGTACGCGATCCTCAACGAGCGCATCCTGCCGGAACTGGCCGCGCAAGGCATCCGCATCGTGCGGCGCCAGCAGTGGACGCAGAAGCAGAGGCTGTGGGTGCGCCGCTATTTCCGGGCGGAAGTGGCGCCGCTGGTGACGCCGATCGGGCTGGACCCGACCCATCCGTTCCCGCTGCTGGTCAACAAGAGCCTCAACTTCATCGTGCGGCTGGACGGCGTGGATGCGTTCGGCCGCGACTCCGGCCTGGCGGTGGTGCCGGCGCCGCGCGTATTGCCGCGGCTGATCCAGATGCCGGCCGAGATCTGCGAGGGCGGCGACAACTACGTGCTGCTGTCCTCGATCATCCATGCCCATGCGGAAGAACTGTTCCCCGGCATGGAGGTGCTCGGCTGCTACCAGTTCCGGCTGACCCGCAACGCCGACCTCACGCTGGACCCGGAAGACGTCGAGGACCTGGCGCTGGCGCTGCGTGGCGAACTCTACTCGCGCCGCTTCGGCGACGCAGTGCGGCTGGAAGTGGCCGACAACTGCCCGAAGGACCTGACCGATCACCTGCTCAAGCAGTTCGGCCTGGCCGAGTCGGAGCTTTACGAAGTGAACGGCCCGGTGAACCTGGCGCGGCTGTTCCGCATCGCCAGCCACGTGAATTACCCGCGGCTGCAGTACCCGCCGTTCACGCCCGCGCTGCCGAAGGAGCTGCGTCACGCCGAGGACCTGTTTCAGGTGATCGGCAAGCAGGACGTGCTGCTGCTGCATCCGTACGAGTCGTTTGCGCCGGTGGTGGACCTGCTGCGCCAAGCCTCGGTCGACCCGCAGGTGCTGACGATCAAGCAGACGCTGTACCGCACCAACGCGAATTCCGAAATCGTCGACGCGCTGGTCGACGCGGCCCGCGCGGGCAAGGAAGTGACCGCGGTGGTCGAGCTGCGCGCGCGTTTCGACGAGGAGTCGAACCTGAGCCTGGCCTCGCGCCTGCAGCAGGCTGGCGCGATGGTGATCTACGGCGTGGTCGGCATCAAGACGCACGCGAAGATGATGCTGATCCAGCGTCGCGAAGGCCGCGAGCTGGTGCGTTACGCCCACCTGGGCACCGGCAACTACCACAGCGGCAATGCGCGGCTGTACACCGATTACAGCCTGCTCACCTCCGACGAGGCGTTGTGCGAGGACGTGCACAAGCTGTTCAGCGAACTGACCGGCATGGGCACCGTGCTGCACATGAAGAAGCTGCTGCATGCGCCATTCACGCTGAAGCCCCGGCTGCTGGAAATGATCGCCGGTGAAGCGGCGCACGCCGCGGCGGGCCGGCCGGCGCGGATCATCCTCAAGCTCAACGCGCTGACCGAACCGACCGTCATTCGCGCGCTGTACCGGGCCAGCATCGCCGGTGTGCAGATCGACCTGATCGTGCGCGGCATCTGCAGCCTGCGGCCAAGTATCGAAGGCGTGTCGGAAAACATCCGGGTGCGTTCGATCATCGGTCGCTTCCTCGAACACAGCCGCGTGTACTGGTTCGCCAACCACGGCGAGCCACTGCTGTACCTGTCCAGCGCCGACCTGATGGAGCGCAACCTCGATCGCCGCGTGGAAACGGCGTTCCCGATCGAGGGCAAGCGGATGCAGCAGCGCATCACCCAGGTGCTGGAGCTGTGCCTCGCCGATAACATCGGCGCCTCGCTGCTGCAGGCCGACGGCGAGTACCTGCATCCTCTGCCGGCCGCCGGCGAGCCGATCCACGACATGCAGGCCGAGCTGCTGGGAAAGTTGTGCGGGGCAGGGGCCGGCAACGGCAACGGGCACTGAACCAGCTGCATCGCGCAGGGCGGGCCATGCCCGCCGGTTTTGATGGGTACGGGAGAGTGCTGCTGGATAGCCCGGCCGCGCGCATCGCCGCGTTGCCGGTGGTGATCCGCCGTTGAGCAGTTTCATTCCACGGACCGCCCTGGCCGCGGAGTACGATGCGCCGACATCGGGCGAATTGCCGGGAGCTGCCTTGAACGCATCGACGCTGTGGTGGGGTCTGCTGTTCGGCTCGATCGGGCTGGGCTTCTTCGTCTACGGCAGAAAGCAGCGCGCGATCGTGCCGCTGGTCTGCGGCATCGCCCTGATGGTGTTTCCGTATTTCGTCAGCGGCACCGCGTGGCTGATCATCATTGGCGTGGTGCTGGTCGCGATTCCCCGGTTCGTCAGCCTGTGAGGCGAACGCCCAAGAAAAAAGCCCGCGGAAGCCGCGGGCTTTTTTGAAAATCCGTGGTGGAGCGGATGGGGATCGAACCCACGACCTCCACGATGCGAACGTGGCGCTCTCCCAGCTGAGCTACCGCCCCACGGAAGCCGCGAATATTAGCAGCGTGGGTGGGGTTCGCCAAGACCCCGGCTGGCGGATGGTGAAGCGCGGCGATCCATCGACCCTGTGCCGGAGGGGCTTGCGCGGACGGGTGAGCCTTTCGACTTCGCGCTGCGCGCCTGCGTTCCGGTCGAACGGCGGACCAGGACGTGCGGCGCTCAGTCCGGCAGCAGCCCGGGCAGGTCGTCGTGCAGCACCTCGCGGCGCCAGCCTTCGAGGAAGTCCGGCCATTCGGCGGTGACCACGTATTCCTCCAGCACCTTGCGTGGGCACAGCAGGCCGGGCGGCAGGTCGAGTTCGCCGGCGCGGGTGTCGACCAGTTGCTTCATCTCGCCCAGCGCCTTCTTCGCCGCGCCCTGCGGGTGGGCCGGGATTTTTGCGGTCGTCGCGATTTCCTCGGCGCTGACGGTGGGCGCAATCAGCTCGAACAGTTCGCTGCGTTGCGCCGAGCGCAGAGCGCGCTGGCCGCGGCTGCGCTGTTCCAGGTCGGCCAGATGGGTCGGCGGCAACTCGGCCAGGTTCAGTGCGAGGTTGTCGTCGAGCAGCCAGGGGCGTGGCACGTCGAGTCGACGCGCGCTGCGGTCGCGCCACAACAGCAGGCGGCGCAGCAGGGCCTGGCGTTCGGGTGACCATTCGGCAGCGCCACGCAGCGCACGTTGCGGCTGCGGGTCGCCGTCACGATGGCTGGCGCGCTGCTTCAGGCGGGCACAGTCTTCGGCGTGCCACGCGCTGCGGTCACGCTGGCGCAGGCGCTCGTTCAATTGTTCGTGGATGGTTTTCAGATAGACCACGTCCAGCGCGGCATAGCTGCGCTGCGACGCGGTCAACGGACGCTGCAGCCAATCCGAGCGGGTCTCGCCCTTGTCCAGTTCGTCGCCGGACAGTTCGGCCACCAGCGCCCGATAGCTGATGCCCAGGCCCATGCCGACAAAGGCGGCGGCGATCTGGGTGTCGAACAGTGTGTGCGGGCCATCGGGCAGCAACGGCGAGAGGGTTTCCAGATCCTCGCTGGCACTGTGCATGATGGTGACGGCCGGGCCGGCGCCCAGCAGCGGCTGCAACGCCGGGCCGATGTCGAAGGCCAGCGGGTCGACCAGGGCGTAGCGACCGTTCCAGCCCAGTTGCAGCAGGGCCAGCTGCGGATAGAACGTATTGCGCCGCATGAACTCGGTGTCCAGGCCCACGGCGGCGTCTGCCGGTATCGTGGCCAACCATGCCTGCAGCGCGTCGAGCGTGTCGATCCAGTCGGCGGCAGGGGTTTCGGGCAATGACATCGGTACTCCTTGGAAGGCGGCGCGGTCACTCGCGCGGATTGCCCTGTCGGCGGTTTGTGCCTATGGTGAGCAGCGCACGATAACAGGCCGCGCCCAAGGACGCCCATCCATGCCGAACAACGCCAACCTGCAGCGTCAGCGTTTTCTCGGTGGTGCGCTGGGGGTGATCGTGCTGGGGTTTGCGCTGACCTATCACTTTTTTCCGCGCCTGTTCCACGTCGATCCGACCCAGGCGCCGCGGCGTTCGATGTCGCTGGGCACCGCGACGCTGGGCAGCGGCCTGCAGCCGGAGCGCGCAACGGCGATCAGCGAACTCAATGCCGGGCCGCCGCTGACCTTGGCGCCGGCTGCGGTGATCGCCGCGCGCAACAGCGCCAAGGCCGACCTGCCCAAACAGCTCAGCGCCGACCCGCCCGAAGTGGTGGCCCTGCTCGACAAGGCCACCAGGGCGCTGCATGCGGGCGCGCTGGCCGGCGGCGAGGACAGCGCTGCGGCCCTGTTCGAGCAGGCGTTGAAGCAGAAGCCCGACAGCCGCCGCGCCGTGCAGGGCCTGTTCGACGTGCGCGCGCGCCTGGTGGCGGAGATCGACCAGGACATCGCGGTGGGTGACGTGGACGCCGCGCATGACCTGCTCGACGCCTTGCGCACGCTGCCCAACGCCGAAGCCGAAGTGGCGCAACTGGAAACCGGCCTGCAGACGCTGGAGAAGGTGCGCCCGATGCTGGCCCGGGCAGCGGGCCTGCTGCAGCAGGGCAAGGCCGACCGCCCCGACGGTGGCAGCGCGCTGGACCTGTATCGCGACGTGCAGAAGCTGGACCCGCAGAATGCCGTGGCCGAGCAGGGCATCCTTCAGGTGCAGCGTGCCGTGCTGGACCGGGCGCTGGCGGCGGTGGCGCAGAACGATTTCGCCGGCGCCGACCACGAACTGGCCAGGGCGCAGCAGATCCGTCCCGGCACCCAGCAGATGCGCGACGTGCACCAGCGCGTGGACGACATGCGCGAGCAGCGTGCCCGCGGAATACTTGCCCAGGCGCATACCGCGCTGGATGCCGGCAACGTGACCCTGGCCATCAAGCTGGCCGGGCAGGTTCGCGCGATCGATCCGGACCTGACAGGGCTGCCGGCGCTCGACGAGCAACTGGTCAACGCGCGTCTCTACGCCAGCTACAAGCCCGGCCAGGCCTTTGCCGACCATTATGTCGACCTGCCGGGCAAGGCGCCCACCATGGTGGTGATTCCCACCGGCAGTTTCATGATGGGTGCACCGGCCAGCGACAGCGATCGGCTCGCCTCGTCCCAACCGCAACATGCGGTGACCATCGCCACCGGTTTCGCGATGGCGCGCAGCGCGGTGACGGTGGCCCAGTTCCGCGAGTTCGTGCGTGCCAGCGGCTACGTGCCCGATTCGATCCGGCTGGGTGGCGCCAGCGTGTACGACGAGCGCAGCGGCGTCCTGCGCGACGACAGCACCGCCACCTGGGAAGACGACTACGCTGGTCGCAAGGCCGACGACAACCTGCCGGTGGTGAACGTGTCCTGGGCCGATGCCACGGCTTACGCGGCGTGGCTGCAGCAACGCACCGGCAAGACTTATCGACTGCCCAGCGAAGCGGAGTTCGAGTACGCGCTGCGCGGTGGCACGAAGACACGTTACTGGTGGGGCGACGGGGTGCCGTCGCACCCGGTGGAGAACCTGACCGGCTCCGCCGACCGCTCACGCAGTGGCCGACGCTGGAGCAACGCCTTCCGCGGCTATCGCGACGGCCACTGGGGACCGGCGCCGGTGATGAGCTTCGCCGCCAACCCGTTCGGCCTGTTCGACATCGACGGCAACGTTTCCGAATGGGTGGTCGACTGCTGGCACGACAGCTACCTGCGTGCGCCCACCGACGGCAGTGCCTGGGTCAACCCCGGCTGCCGCGCCCACGTGCTGCGCGGCGGTTCCTGGGGCAGTTCGCCCGAACAGGTCGAATCGGCCTATCGCCAGGGCGCCAACGGCGACGCCCGCAGCGCCCGCGTGGGCTTCCGCGTGGTGCGCGAGCTGTAGGCATGAAAAACCCCGCGCGAGGCGGGGTTCTTCGAAAGCTGGTACCGGTGAGAGGACTCGAACCTCCACTGTGTCACCACAAGCGGATTTTGAGTCCGCCGCGTCTACCATTCCGCCACACCGGCATGTGTGAGCGGGGGATTATGCCGGGTTCAGTGCACGCGGTCGAGTCCCAGCTGGCGCACGTCACGTCCGTACCAGCGGTCCTCGGGCAGGGGCTGGAACACCGAGCAGCGGACCATCGGGCCGGAATAGATGTGCAGGCTGACGGTGACCGCGTCGTCGCTGGGGTTGCGGATGCTGTGGTATTCGTGCGGCGGGATCAGGCTGCCGGCCGAGCCGGCGCCGGCCTGGATCGAACCGACCGGCTGGAAGCAGTAGCGCTTGTCGTCGTGTTCCAGCAATTCGTACTGCACGATCTCCAGCGCACCGTTCCACACGCCCTCGACGCACCACATGCCGTCGTGGTCATGGATCGGCGTGCCCTGGCCCGGCCCCCAGGTCATCGCCACCACGCAGTAGCCGTGCTCCTCGCTGCGGTACAGCTCGCGCCGCGCGTAGTGTTCGGCATTCGCCTCGAACACGCATTCCGGCAGGGTCACCGACTTGTCGCGGATCATCCTGCACAGGCTGTTGCGCAGGCTGTCGGTGAGCTCGTGGGTGGTCGACTTGGCCACGGCGGCGTCGATGGCGTCGATCAGGGTGCGGCTGCCGGGGAAATCCAGGGTAAGCATGGCGTTCTCGGGGAATGCGGGAGCTGTCTAGCTTAGCAGCGCGGCGATCAGCCGGCCGCCAGCCGGTTCAGGAAGCCGCCGATGGCGCGGCTGTAGTTTTCGATGTCGACCAGGAACGCGTCGTGGCCTTGCGGCGAATCCAGCGCCACGAACTCGACCCGGGCACCAGCGGCTTGCAGGCCTTCGGCGATCTGCTCCTGCTGCTGCAGCGGAAACAGGATGTCGGTGCTGACGCCGATCACCATGGCCTGTTCGACGTGGATGCGCTTGAGTCCTTCGTGCACGCTGCCGTGGCCGTATTCGGCGATGTCGAACCAGTCGCTGGCGCGCGACAGGTACAGGTAGCAGTTCGGGTCGAAGTTGCGCACGAAGCGCCGGGCGTGGCCTTCGAGGTAGGACTCCACCTGGAACTCGCGGCCGAACGGTTCGTCCTCGCGCTGCTCCGGATCGAGCCGGATGCGGGCGAAGCGGCCGTTCCACTCCATCGCCGAGCGATAGGTGATCACGCCGAGCTTGCGCGCGATGCTCATGCCCAAGTCGGGATAACTGCCGCCCTCCGTGGCATGGATGTCGTAGCGGCCGTCGTTGAACTGCGGATCGAGCCGGATCGCCTCGCGCTGCAGCGAGCGGATCGCGATCGCGAACGGCTGCGCCTGGGGCGCGGTGTCCACGCTGATGTGGGTGCGCACGCTGCCCGGGTGCAGCAGCATGTAGGCCAGCGCGCTCATGCCGCCCATCGAGCAGCCGATCAGGCAGGCCAGTTGCGTGATGCCCAGGCTGTCGACCACGGCGTGCGCCGCGTTGGCCACGTCTTCCAGCGCCAGTTCGGGGAAGCTCAGCCGATAGGCTTCGCCGGTGGCCGGATCGTTCGAGGCGGGGCAGGTGGAGCCCTTGTCGCTGCCCAGCGAGTTCACGCAGATCACGAACCAGCGCCCGGTGTCGATCGCCTTGCCGGGGCCGGCCATGTCCTGCCACCAGCCGGGCGTCGGGTCCTCGTCGCATGAGGTCATGTGTGCGCTGGGCGACAGGCCGGTCAGCACCAGCACGGCATTGTCGCGGGCCGCGTTCAGCGTGCCCCAGGTTTCGTAGGCGACGTGCGCGCCGTGCAGTTCGCCGCCGCGCTTCATCGGGAAGGGCGAGGACAGGGCGAGGTAACGGCGCGCGTCGCCCATGGTCAATGCACTTTGTCGATGCTGATCTTGATCGGCGTCGTGCTGTCCACCGCGACCACCCCGGCGTCGCCTTCCAGGTCGCCGGGCCGGGCCTCGGGCTGGCCGCCGTGGCTGATCCGCGCGCCGACGAAGACCCGCGCAACCGAGGACAGCTTGAACGCCGGCGTCATCGCCATCGCGTCGGTCAGCGTGACCGTGGCGGGCAGGCTGGCGGGATCGAGTTTCGCCACCGCCAGCGGCATCGGCGGGCCATCCGGCGAGCGGGCGTAGACGAACAGCACATCGCCCGCGGCCAGCTTGCCTTTCAGCGCCGGCGCCAGCGCGACCTGCACCTGCAGCGCGGCGCCTTGTGGGGCGCTGGCGGCGGCGCTCGACGATGCACCGGCCGGTGCGCCGCCGGCGCGGGCATCGGCCACGGCGATCTGCTCGGCGACGGATTTGGCCACGTTCGAGCCCGGTTCCAGCTGCGGTTGCAGCAAACGCCAGGTGGCGGCGGCGTCGCGGTAGTCGCCATTCTGGAAATCGCTGATGCCGAGCAGCCACAGGCCGCGCTGGCTGTCCGGGTGCAGCTTCACCGCCTGCACGAGAAGTTCGCGCGCGCGACCCTCGATGCGATGGTCGGCCCGCGTCATCGAATCATTTTCGGCCCAGCCGATCATCGCCTCGGCGTTGTTCGGGTCCAGTTTCAGTGCGTGTCCGAAGGCATCGCGCGCATTCGCCGGCTGGCGCAGCATGCTGCTGGTCTGGGCCAGCAGCATCCAGCCCTGCAGGTCGTCCGGCTGCTGTTGCAGATGGGTGCGCAGTTCGGTCAGCGCCTGGTCCATGGTCAGCGAGGGCGGTGCCTGCTTGCTGGCCGGGTTCAACGCGTTGGGCGTGCCCACCAGCAGGTACAGCGTGCCGGTGCCGAGCGGCAACACCAGGGCGATCAGCAAGGCCAGCGCGAACACGCTGCGCGGGCGACCGGCTTCGCGGCCCTGGCGCAGCAGCGGCAACAGCAACAAGGCCAGTGCCGCCGCGACCATCGCGGCAGCAATCACGACAAAAGCGATCTTCACCAGTCGTCCCCGGAATCGGTTGGTGTTTCATCCATGGTGCGGGCGGCACGACTGCGCTGGCGGATCAGCACGAGCACCACGCCGGCGCCGCCCAGCAGGATCAGCAGCGGGCCGAACCACAGCAACGAAGTGCCGACGGTCAGCGGCGGGTCGTACAGCACGAACTCGGAGTAGCGGGCGACCAGGTATTGCCTGATCTCGTCGTCGCTCTTGCCTTCCTGCATCATCCTGAAAATCTGGTTGCGCAGGTCGCGGGCGATCGGCGCGTTGGAATCGGCCAGCGTTTCGTTCTGGCACATCGGGCAGCGCAGCTGATGGGTGAGGTGCTGGAAGCGCAGTTCCTGCGCGTGATCCTTGAACGGCATCGGCTCGATCGCCTGCGCGTAAGCGAAGCCGCCCAGCAACAGCGAAGCGACGAGGAACACCCGCAGCAACCGGCGCATCACGGCGCCTCCTTCAGCATCGCTGCGATCGCCGGCTTCAGTTCCTTCGCCATCACCTCGGGCGTGATCGGGCCGATGTGCTTGTAGCGGATCACGCCCTTCGCATCGATCAGGAAGCTTTCCGGCGCGCCGTACACGCCGAAGTCGATCGCGGTGTTGCCTGGTTCGTCGGCGATCAGCAGGGCGTACGGATTGCCGTGTTTGGCCAGCCAGTTCTTCGCATCCGCCGGCGGGTCCTTGTAGTTGTAGCCGACCAGCTGCACGCCCAGGGTCGGCGCCTCGGCGCTCAGCACCGGGTGCTCCACGCCGCATTCGATGCACCAGCTGGCGAACACGTTGAGCAGGTAGGGCTTGCCCAGCAGGTCGGCCTTGCTGACCTGCTGGGTCGGCTCGTACAGCTTGGGCAGGTTGAATTCCGGCGCCGGCTTGTTCAGCAGCGGCGTGGGGATCGCGTTCGGATCGTGCTGGGTGTTCCACCAGATGCCGAAGCCGAACAGGCCGACCAGCAGCATGAAGCCGATGAAAGGAAGCAGGCGGTTCATGCGCGGCCTTCCCCGACCTGCAGCGTGGCGCCGGCATCGACGACGCCTTCAGCCTTCGCCGCCCGCTTGAGGCGGAAGCGCTTGTCGGTGGCGCAAACCACGCCGCCCAGCATCATCAGCAGGCCGCCACCCCAGATCCAGCGGATGAACGGCTTGGTGTAGAGCCGCAGCGCCCACGCGCCTTCGAGGTTGTTCGCGTCCATCGGCTCGCCCAGCGCCACGTAGAGGTCGCGGGTGATGCCGGCGTCGACGGCGGATTCGGTCTGCACCTGGCCACGCGGGTAGGTGCGTTTCTGCGGATGCATCACGGCGATCTGTTTGTCGCCCCGGGTAACCGTGACGGTGCCCTGGTCGGCGGTCCAGTTCGGGCCGGCGGTGTGGTGCACGCCGTCGAAGCGGAAATCGTAGCTGCCGATGTGCTGGGTCTCGCCGGGCGCCATGCGCACGTCGCGGGTCACGCTGAGCGATTCGGACAGCAGCACGCCGATCACGAAGATGCCCACGCCCAGATGCGCCAGCAGCATGCCGGCCATCTCGCCCGGGTAGCGTCGGCCACGCGGCGCTTCACGCCAGCGCTTGATCGCATACAGCAGCACGCCGACGACCACCCACACGCCGGCGGCGACGCCGACGATCGCCTTGAGGTTGCCGTCGACCAGGAAGGCCGCGACGATCGCGCACGCCAGCGCGGCGACGACGACCCGCAGCAGCAGTCCCTTCAGCACCGGCGCATCACCCTTGCCCCAGCGCAGGAACGGGCCGAACGGCATCAGCAGCACCACCGGCGCCATCAGCAGTGGAAACAGGAAGCCGAAGTAGGGCGGGCCCACCGAGATCCGGCCCAGGTTCAGCGCATCGCCGATCAGCGGGAACAGCGTGCCCAGCAGCACCATCGCCGCCGCCACGGCAAACATCAGGTTGCCGATCAGCAACACCGTTTCGCGCGACACCACGTTGAACGCCTTGCCGCCCAGCACCTTCGGTGCACGCAACGCGTACAGCAGCAGCGAGCCGCCCACCACGATGGTGAGGAAGGCCAGGATGAACACGCCGCGGCGCGGGTCCGAAGCAAAGGCATGCACCGAGGTGAGCACGCCCGAGCGGACCAGGAAGGTGCCCAGCAGCGACAGCGAGAACGCGAAGATCGACAGCAGGATGGTCCACGCGCGCAGCGAGCCGCGTTTCTCGGTGACGGCCTGCGCATGGATCAGCGCGGCGCCGACCAGCCACGGCATGAAGCTGGCGTTCTCCACCGGGTCCCAGAACCACCAGCCGCCCCAGCCCAGTTCGGCGTACGCCCACCAGCTGCCGGCGACGATGCCGCAGGTGAGGAAGGCCCAGGCCATGTTGGTCCACGGCCGCGCCCAGCGCACCCAGGCCTGTTCCAGCTCGCCGCCGAGCAGGGCGGCGATCGAGAACGCGAACGCCACCGAGAAGCCGACGTAGCCCATGTACAGCATCGGCGGATGGAAGGTCATGCCCGGGTCCTGCAGCACCGGGTTCAGGTCCGCACCGTCGCCCGGCATCGGCAACAGCCGTCCAAACGGATTGGAGGTGAAGATGATGAAGGCGAGGAAGCCGACCGCGATCAGGCCCATCACCGCGATCACCCGCGAAGCGAACACCTCGGGCAGCTTCTGGCTCAGCGCCACCAGGGCGATCGTCCACACGTTGAGGATCAGGATCCACAGCAGCAGCGAGCCCTCGTGCGCGCCCCATACCGCGGCGATGCGGTAGTACCACGGCAGCGCCAGGTTCGAATTGTCGGCCACGTACTGCACCGAGAAGTCGAAGCGCAGGAACGCCCAGGCCAGGATGCCGAACGCCATCGCCACGAACACCGCCTGACCGGCCGCGGCCGGGCGCGCCACCGCCATCAGCGCACGATTGCCGCGCCACGCGCCGACCAGCGGCAGGATGCTCTGCGCCAGCGCCAGCAGCAGGGCGAGGATCAGCGCGAGTTGGCCGAGTTCGGGGGTCATGGCTTGGGGTTTCCTTGCATGGCGTCCTGAGCTGCAGCGCCTTCTTCGACCTTCTTGCCTTCGTGCGCCTTGGCCATCGCGTCCTTCAGCTCCTTCGGCATGTACGTCTCGTCATGCTTGGCCAGCACTTCGGTGGCGACGAAGCGGGCGTTGTCCATGTGGCCGGTGGCGATCACCGACTGGTTGTCGCGGAACAGGTCGGGCAGGATGCCGGTGTACTCCACCGGCATCGCGCCGCCGGCGTCGACCACGGTGAAGGTGACCTTGAGCGAGTCGCTGGCGCGCTGGATCGAGCCGGCCTTGACCATGCCGCCGAGGCGGAAGGTCTTGTAGCTGGCCGCCTCGCCCGACTGCACCTGGCTCGGCGTCAGCAGGTAGTTCATGTTGTTCTGCAGCGCCAGCACGACCAGCACGGCGGCGACGACGGCCGCGGCGAGGATCGACAGCACGATGGTGAGTCGGCGCTTGCGGGTGGGGTTCATGGGCATGGTCAAAAACCGCCCCGGTCAGGGGGATGCTGGAGTGGAAGGGGGTTTGCGTTCCTGACGCACGCTCTGACGCGCCAGCCGTGCGCGAAGTTCCCGCAGCACACGGTGGCGGCGCAGGCGCGGCGCGACGGTGTCGGCAATCAGCACGACGAAGAACAGCGCATAGGCCGGCCACACATAGGCGGCGTAACCGCCCATCGCCAGGAAATGCTGCAGGGCGTTCATCGGTCGGCCTCGCTTTCGGCGATCTGGCGCACCCAGTCCTTGCCGCCTTCCAGCTCGAGCAGGTCGGTGCGCACGCGGCGGAACAGGCTGGCGGCGTAGTAGCACTTGGTGGCCAGCATCATCGTCAGCAGCGGCCACAGCATGTCCCAGGACATGGTGGATTTGCCGAACACGTTGACCGTGCTGCCCTGGTGCAAGGTGTTCCACCAGTTCACCGAGAAATGCACGATCGGCACGTTGATGACGCCGATGATGGCGAGGAAGGCGGCGGCGCGGGCGCCCTGGCGGCGATCCTCGAACGCGTGGTACAGGCCGATCACGCCCAGGAACAGGAACAGCAGCACCAGCTCGGAAGTGAGCCGCGCATCCCAGGTCCACCAGGTGCCCCACATCGGCTTGCCCCACAGCGAACCGGTGACCAGGGTGATGAAGGTGAGCGCCGCGCCGATCGGCGCCGATTGCATCGCCACGACCTCGGCCAGCTTGATTCGCCAGACCAGCGCGATGAAGCCGGCCACGCCCATCACCGCGTAGATGAACATGCCCATCCACGCGCTGGGCACGTGGATGAAGATGATCCGGTAGGCATCGCCTTGCTGGTAATCGGCCGGGGCCAGCACCAGGCCGCCGTACAGGGCCACCGCACCCAGCAGCAGGGCCAGCGTCATCGCCCATGGCTGCAGCGTTCCGGCGAAGCGGTAGAAGGTTGGCGGCGAGCTCAGCCGGTGCAACCAGAGCGGAATCCAGTTAGACATGGTGAATCGTCATGCGTCCAGGGCAATACGGAGGGCGGCGGCGCAGGCCAGCGGCGCCAGCACCACGGCCAGCACCAGCGAGGCAGCGAGCCAGGCGATCGGTGCAAGCCACGGCAAACCCTGTTGGGCAGCCGCCACGGCGCCGGCGGCGAAGATCACGGCCGGTACGCACAAAGGCAGCAACATCAAGGCCAGCAGCATACCAGAGCGCCGGGTGCCGGCCGTCAGCGCCACCAGCACCGCGCCCAGCAGACTCAGCAGCGGCGTGGCCAGCAGCAGGGCCAGCAACAGCACGGGAATCACCACGCCGGGCAGGTGCAGCATCGCGGCCATCAGCGGCGCAATCACGATCAGCGGCAGCGCGGTGGTGATCCAGTGCGCAAGGATTTTCATGCCCAGCACCAGCGCCAGCGGCTGCGGCGCCAGCACCAGCTGTTCCAGCGAACCGTCCTCGATGTCGCTGGAGAACATCGCATCCAGCGCCAGCAGCATCGCCAGCAGCACGGTGACCAGGATCACACCGCCGGCGATCCGTTGCAGCAAGGTGTCTTCCGGCCCCAGCGCAAACGGGAACAACATGGTCACGATCAGCGCGTACAGCACCGGCATCGCGATGTCGCCGCGCCGGCGCCAGGCCAGGGTGAGGTCGCGCCGCAGCATGGCGGCGCAGGCGGTGGCAAGGCCGGGATGCTTAGCCATGCATGCGGATCCGTCGCGGCTCGCCGCCGTGGAAGCTCACCGTGCCGTGGCTGGTGACCATCGCTGCGCCGCCGGCGTCGGTATGTTTCTCCAGCAAATGGTTCACCAGGGCGATGCCGATGCGGTCCAGGTTCGCGTACGGCTCGTCGAGCAGCCACAGCGTGGCCGGCAGCAGGACCAGCCGGGCGAGCGCCGCGCGTTTCTTCTGGCCGGCCGACAGGCGGCGCACGGGCTCGTCCTCGTAACCGCGCAGGCCGATGTCGGCCAGCACGGAAGCCACGCCCAGGCCTTCGCGCGTGCCGTGCAGGCCCGCGGCGATGCGCAGGTTTTCGCGGGGACTCAGGTCCGCCTTGAGGCCGAGCTGGTGACCGAGGAACAGGATCTGGCCTGCGCACGCGTCGCGCTGCAGCGTCTCACCGTGCCAGAGCAGTTCGCCTTCGCCGCGGTGGAGCAGGCCGGCCAGCATGCGCAGCAAGGTGGTCTTGCCGCTGCCGTTGTCGCCCTCGACCAGGGCCAGTTCGCCCGCGTGCAGCTGAAAATCCAGCGGCGCGAACACCGGTTCGTCCTGGCGATGGAAACTCAGGGCCCGCGCTTCGAGCAGGGGCACGGCGGTGCTGGCGGCAGTCATTCCCGCGATTGTCCGCAATGGCGTCGATGCTGTCCATGCGGCGCACTGCCGCTGAAGCTTCAGGCCACGGTGCGCAGCAGGGCGGCGCCGGCGGCCTCGCCGTGCACATAGGCCAGCTGCCCGTGCGTCCTCGCCAGTGCATCGAGGATGGCCAGGTCCGGACCGATGGCGAACAGGCTGGGTTCGCTCCAGCCGCTGCTGCCCACCCCGATCGCCGGCAGCACGATGGCGCCGGGCTGCGCCTGCAGAGCGCCCAGCAAGGCGTGCTGGGCGGCCAGGTTCTCGGCCGGTGCGCGGCGGCGTGCCTGCGGATTCCAGGCGGTGATGAAGGCCCACGAGCGGCCGCCGACCACCTCGGCCAATGCGGCGGGCAAGGGCAGGTCGACCCGGATCGTGGCCCAGTTCACCGTGTCGATGCACACGTGGTACGCGGTCGAGCGGAACGCTTCGAGCAGGGCCTCATCCATGACGCAGCGCCGGCAGCGGAGGCAGGGTGGAGACAAACAATGCTGCCGCCGCGTCGATATCGATCGTCGTCACGTTCGGATTCTCGCGCAGCAGTTGTTCCAGCAATTGATCCTGGGCGCGGCCGCGTTCCAGCGCATAGGCATAGGGCAGGTGGGTGAAGGTGACCATGCGGTAGCGCGCCATGTAATGGGCGGGGATGCGGGCGGCCAGCAGCGCGCCCAGTTCGCGCTTGGCCAGGTAGTGCGGGTCGGCCACCGAGTCGCGCATTTCCACGTAGTTTTCCAGCGCCATCGCGGCGATCGCGTCGGCGTTCGGTTGGCGCACGCGCTGGAACTCGGCGAACACCTCGGCGCTGTCGCCGGGCGCTGCGGCCAACAGGTTCGCCAGCACCACAGTGTCCTCGAAGCCGCAGTTCATGCCCTGGCCGTGGAACGGCACGATCGCATGTGCCGCATCGCCGACCAGCAGCGCGCGGCCATCCAGATGCCAACGGTCGAGGTACAGGGTGGACAGCGTGCCGACCGGGTTGTGGTCGAAGTCTTCGGCGAAGCGCGGGATCAGCGACAGCAGGCCGGGGAATTGTTCGCTGAAGAACGCTGCCGCTGCGGTCGAGTCGGGCAAGCTGGCGAAGCTGGGCGCCGCGCCTTGCGCGGGCAGGAACAGGGTGACGGTGAAACTGCCTTCCGTGTTCGGCAGCGCGATGCACATGTAGCCGCCGCGCGGCCAGATGTGCAACGCATGCGGCTCCAGCGCGTACTGGTCGCGACCACCGCCGAGTTGCTGCAGCGTGGCCGCGAGCTCATGGGCGGGCGGAATTTCCAGCTCCTTGTAGCCGTGGCCCAGTGCTTCGATCCGCTCGCCCAGCGGCGCATGGGCGTTCATCGCCGCGCGCAAGGCCGAGCCGGCGCCATCGGCACCGATCAGCAGGCCCACCGCCTGTTCGCGTTCCACGCCCGCGCCGTCCGCCAGCCGGATGCGCTGCTGCCCGAAATCGGCGGCGACCAGGCTCTGGCCGAAGTGAAAGGTGACCCCCGCCGCCTCGGCCGCATCCAGCAGCAGCATGTTCAAGGCGCCGCGCGAGACCGACCAGATCACCTCGCTGTCGTCCACGCCGTAGCGCTGCAGCGCGCTGTGGCCGTCGCGATCGTGCACCATGCGGCCGCGCATCATCACCGCCCGTTGCAGCACGTCGTCGGCCAGCCCGGCGCTGCGCAAGGCCTGCAGGCCGCGCTCGGCCAGCGCCAGGTTGATCGAGCGGCCACCGAGAAAGCCGGCCAGCCGCGGATCGGGCCGCTTCTCGAACACCTCGACCGCAAAGCCGCGCTGCGCCAGCTGCTGCGCCAGCAACGCGCCGACCAGGCCGCCGCCGATGAGGGTGATGGGTTGCTGCGCCATGCTGCGATCCGTCGATGAGGTTCGCCCACTGTTCCGCAAGCAGGGCGGGACTGCAATCCCGGATGACTTTCATGCGGCCGGGGGCACAGAAAAAGGGCCGACCCTGGCGGGCCGGCCCTTTCCGGTCATGCGTTTGCCGATGGCTTACTGGCAGGTCACGCCGACCGCGTTGAACGCCGCCACCACGTCACTACGCGGGTAGCCGTAGTCGTCCGCGGCGCTTTCCACGCCACAGGCGCCCGATTTGAACGTGGAAGTGGCCGTCCAGTACATCTCGTTGGCACGCGCGAAGACCTCGAAGGCCTTCTTCGTGTTCCAGTTGGACGACTTGGCCAGCGTGCAGAACGCCTTGTTGTAGACGCCACTGGAATAGTGCACGTCCAGGCCGCTGTAGTAGTCCGCCGCGTTGCCGATCGAGTCGCCGTCCAGCGTGGGCGTGCACATCCAGCGCAGCGCGGTGCCGTTCTTGATGATCTCGGCGCCGACCAGCCAGTCGTTGCTGCCGCGGTCGAAGTACTCGGCCGCTTCGCCCGCCATGTCCGAGAACGCCTCGTTCATGCCGCCGGACTGGCCGGAATACTGCAGGTTGGAGTTCTGTTCGGTGAAGCCGTGGCTGATCTCGTGGCTGGTCACGTCCAGCGAGGTCAGTGGGTAGAAGTAGCTGGCGCCGTCGCCGAAGTTCATCGACGAGCCGTTCCAGAACGCGTTCTCGTAGTTGCGACCGTAGTGCACGTTCATCACCAGCTGGAAGTTCAGCGGCGGTGCGCCCAGCCAGTCGTTGTACATGTCGTGCACGACGCTGCCGAAGTGGTGCGCGTCGTTGATCGGCGAGTAGGCGCCGTTCACGGCATCGCCGCTGCTGTTCGGGCAGATGAAGCTCCACAGCGTGCCACGGCGAGTGCTGCTGGCCATGTTGTTGGTCTTCACGTCCGGGTTCTGCATATAGCAGGTGGAACCGGACTGGGTGACCGCGAGCGCAGCGTAGTCGGTACCGTAAAAGTACTGGCCAGTCTTCTGGTTGCCGCCGGCGCCGGTCGCGAGCGCCGGCGTGCCGGTGACACCGCCGCCACCGCCGGGCTTGCCCTTGGTGGTGAGGCCTTCCCAGGATTCGATCACTTCCCCGGTGTTGGCGTCGATGATCGCCATCGGGCGCGTCGGCGTACCGTTGCGATCGACGAAGAACGAAGTGAGGTAGGCGAGGCGGGCGCGATTGCCCTCGGCGTAGACGTACAGGTCGCTTTTCGCATTCTGGATGTCGCTTTCCCGCACGCCGTTGACGCCAATGCCGAAGGGCAGCAGGCCGGCATGTGAACGCAGGAGGGCAACGGCGCGGGCACCGCTGAGGACCGGCGCGACCGAGGCAATGTCGTGATCGAGGCCGCGGGAAACTTCGCCGCTGATACCGAGGACGTTGCCGTTGTGGTCGTGTTCCACCACGACGTTGCGACCGTATACCGGCACGCCGCGGAAGGTCTGTTGTTCACGGGTTTTCAGGGTGCCGTGGGCGGTGCGTGCCTGGCGGCGCGGTGACAGCGCGGCGTCGGCGTCCAGGCCGATGCGGTTGGCGAGCGCGGCGGGTGCGATCATTCCCATGGACTGGGCCTGGACGCGGGTGTGCGTGGCGGCCCCGGCGTCGGACATGGCTGCCAGGCCGATGGCTCCCAACAACGCAACGACAAGTGGTTTGTGCATCATCAGTGTTCCCCTCCCAAAGCGTGACTGGACAGACGCACTCGGCCGGCTCTTCCGGTCATGGCGCGTCTTGCGGTCCGGCCGCAGGAAGTCCCCCCGAACAGATCGGCGGCCGGATCGCTGGACGCTACGGTCGTTTGCGGCTACCGGTCAATAAGAACATTTCACAGCGTGATGCCGTTTGTGAAGCCGGTGTGGAGGGCCGATCGGATGAGCTCCCCGGCAAGCCGCCTTCAGAAGCTCATGAAATACCCGCCGTTGACGGGCAGGTTGGCGCCGGTGATGTAGCCGGCTTCGTCGGCGGCGAGGAAGGCCACGGCACGGGCGATGTCGGCGGGCGAACCGAGCCGGCCGACCGGAATACCTGCAATGATCTGTGCGCGGATCTCTTCGGATACCGCGGCCACCATCGGCGTGTCGCAATAGCCCGGCGAAACGGTGTTGACGGTGACGCCCTTGCGTGCGGTCTCGCGTGCCAGCGCCATGGTGAAGCCGTGCACGCCGGCCTTGGCGGCGGAGTAGTTGGTCTGGCCGAACTGCCCGGTCTGGCCGTTGACCGAGCTGATGTTGACGATGCGGCCGAAGCCGCGGGCGGTCATGCCGTCGACCACGTGACGGCACAGGTTGAATACGCCGTCGAGGTTCACGTGCATCAGCTCGTGCCATTGCTGCGCGGTCATCTTGCGCAGGCTGGCATCGCGGGTGATGCCGGCGGCGTTGACCACGATGTCGACGCTGCCGTGCTGCTGCTCGATGCGTTCGATCACCGCGCGGCAGTCGTCGAAGTCGCTGACGTCAACCGGCGCGAAGCTGATCGCTCCATCGAACGCGGCCACTTCGTCGTGGAACGCGGCCACACGCTCTTCGCGCGAGGCCAGGTCCAGCGCGATCACCCGACGTCCCGCGCCGGCCAGCTGGCGACAGATTTCCGTGCCCAAGCCGCCGATGCCGCCGGTGACAAGTGCAACGCGTTGGGGAAGGGTGGCTGGGCTCATCGCAGTGCGTCCATGGGAGGATCATGCCGCGGGGCAGCACATGCCGTGCTGCAACGGCCGGACCGGAAAAGGCAGGGGGTGACAAACGGACGGCGCGTCGATGCGCGCCGTCGATCGGGTCCGGATCAGCCGGACTTCTTGCCGCCGCGGGCGCCGCCGGGCGGCGTCGGCATGACCTGGGCGGCGGTGTCCATCAGCCCGCGCTGCATCGCCTGGAACGCGGCCATGTTGCGCTCGGTCAGGTCGTTCAGCGTGTTCCAGGGAGTCTGGCCCATCAGGCTGTTGAGCTGGCTGCGGAACTGCGTCTGCTGGTCGAGGAACACCTGCAGGCTGCGCTCCAGGTAAGGCCCCATGAAGCCTTGCAGCGAATCGCCGTAGAAGCGGATGATCTGGCTGAGCAACTGCGGCGACAGCATCGGCTGCCCCTTGTCCTCGTGCTCGGAGATGATCTGCAGCAGGACCGAACGGGTCAGGTCCTCGCCGCTCTTGGCGTCGCGGACCTCGAAATCCTCGTTGTCCAGCACCAGCTGGCGGACTTCCTCCAGCGTGATGTAGCTGGAGATTTCCGTGTCGTAAAGACGCCGGTTCGGGTACTTCTTGATGGTGCGCTTGGTTTGTGCCATGCGTCACAAGCTAGCAGAAGATATTGCGTCGCACCAGTCGCACCGCTCCATTCATGCTGCAGTGCAAGGCTGCAGCATTTTCGGCGGCTCAGTGTCCGACGGCGCCACCGGTATTGCCGAACGGTGGCCGGGCGAACCAGATCAGTGGAATCAGCGCCAGGAACATCACGCCGCAGACGATGTACACGTCGTTCACTGCCAGGGTCAGTGCCTCGCGGGTGATCAACTGGTCGACGATGCCCAGGCTCTGGGTGGAAGAAAAGCCGCCATGCTGGAGTTGCTGCAGGAAGTGTGTCGCCGCCGGCGCGGCCGCGTTGACGTGCTCGGTCTGCACCGCATGGTGATATTCGCCGCGGTGCTGCCACAGCGTCACGGTGGCGGCGGTGGAAATGCTCGAACCCAGCGTGCGGCAGAAGTTGGCCAGTCCCGAGGCGCTGGCCACCTGATCCGCGGGCAGGCCGGACAGATACATCTGGTTGAGCGGAATGAAGAAACAGGCGATGCCGATACCCATCACGAAGCGCGGCAGCACCAGGGTGCTGAACGACGCCGAGCTGTCGAAGCCGGCGAACCAGAACGAGGTGACCGCGAACACGATGAAGGCAAACGTGACCACCGCGCGCAGTTCCAGCCGCTGGATGTTGGCGCCGATGATCGGTGCCATCACGAACGCCAGCACGCCCACCGGCGCGCTGGCCAGGCCGGCCCAAGTGGCGGTGTAGCCCAGGGTGATCTGCAGCCACAGCGGGAACACCACGTTGATGCCGAAGAACGCCATCATGCCCAGCGACAGCGCGATGACCGCCACGGTGAAGTTGCGCGACTTGAACAGCGACAGGTCGATCACCGGGTGCTTGGCGAACAGTTCCCACACGATCAGGAAGGTCAGGCAGACCAGCGCGACGATGCCCAGGGTCAGGATCATCGGCGAGGAAAACCAGTCGTTGTCGTTGCCGTTGTCCAGCATGAATTGCAGCGCGCCCACGCCGACCACCAGCAGGGTCAGCCCGATCACGTCGATCGGCGCCTTGAAGGTCTTCGTCTCGCGCTTGCGCAGCAGCGCCCAGGTGATGATCGCGGCCAGCGCGCCGACCGGCACGTTGATGTAGAAGATCCACGGCCATGACAGGTTGTCGGTGAGCCAGCCGCCCAGGATCGGTCCGAAGATCGGCGCCACCACCACGGTCATCGCCCACAGCGCCAGCGCGATGCCCTGTTTCGCCTTGGGATAGCTGGACAGCAGCAAGGCCAGCGACAGCGCCACCATCGGGCCGGAACCGGCGCCCTGCAGCAGGCGACAGATCACCAGCATCGGCATGCTGGTGGCCATGCCGCACAGCATCGAGAACAGCACGAACAACCCCACCGAAGCGATAAAGGTACGCACCTCGCCGAAACGGCGGGCCAGCCAGCCGGTGAGTGGCTGCATGATCGCGCTGGCCAGCGCGTACGAGCTGATCGTCCAGGTGCCTTCGCTGGGACTGACGCCGAGGCTGCCGGCGATATGTGGTACCGAGACGTTGACGATCGTCATGTCCAGCACCTCCATGAAGGTGCTGAAGGCGACAGCGATGGTCAGCAGGACCAGCGCGCCGCCCTGCAGCGGCTTCAACGGCGTGGCGTCGTTCGGGGTGGCGGCCATCGGCGGGGTCCGGCTCAGTGGGCGGCGTGGGGGAGGTTGGCGCGGATGATCTGCGTGGCTTGCGCGTCCGCCTTGCTGGCCATCTGCTCGTACACGTCGGTTTGCGCCACCGGCTGCGTTGCCGGCGCGGTCGCCAGCACGTTGCCCTTGTCATGGGTGATGTCGATGGTGGTTTCGGTGGACAGGCCGATCCGTAGCGGGTGCTTGTCCAGCTCCTTGTTGTCCAGCGAAATGCGCACCGGCACGCGCTGCACCACCTTGATCCAGTTGCCGGTGGCGTTCTGCGCGGGCAGCAGCGAGAACACGCTGCCGGTACCGGCGCCCAGGCCGATCACCTTGCCGTGGTATTCGGCATCGTCGCCGTAGACATCGGAGACGATCTTCACTGGCTGGCCGATGCGGATGTGGCGCAGCTGGCTCTCCTTGAAGTTCGCATCCACCCATAGGTCATGCAGCGGCACCACGGTCATCAGCTGCTGTCCGGCGGCCACGCTGTTGCCCAGCTGCACGCTGCGCTGGGCCACGTAACCGGAGACTGGCGCGTAGATCGCGTTGCGCTGCGCGGCGACCCATGCCGCGCGGAAATTCGCGCGCGCCTGCAGTACGGACGGGTTCTGCGCCACATCAGTGCCTTCGGTGGCCGCGTGCGCGGCGGCAGCCTGGGCTTCGGCCGCTTCCAGCGCAGCCTGCGCCTGCGCCACGCCATCGCGCAGATGTTGCACGATCTCTGGCGATTCGGCCTGGGCAGCGATCAGCGGCAGGCGGCGCTGCAGGTCGGCCTGGGCCTTCTTCAACGCGAGCCTGGCCGTGACGACCTGGGCGTCGGCACCGGTGGCCGAACTGGTCTGCTGGCGCACGCCGCGCACGGCCTGGGCCAGCGCGCTGCGGGCCTGTTCAAGTCGGGTCTCGGCGTCGGTCGCGTCCAGTTTCACCAGCACCTGGCCAGCTTCCACGCGCTGCGTGTCGTCAGCGAGGATGGCCACCACGGTGCCGGGCACCTGGGCGGAAATCGCCACCTGGTTGCCGCCGACGTAGGCGTTGTCGGTCTTCACGCGAGTGGAAAACACGAACAGCCACAGCAGGAACCAGATCACCCCGGCAAGGATGAACACCGCGGCGACGATCAGCAGGGCGCGCCGGCGCTTGGCCGGATTCTTCGCGGCCATGCCGCTGTCATTGCTGTCGACAGTTTCGGATTCAGTGGCGCTCATGGTCGGAAGCTCCGGCATTGACAGAAGAGGAAGGGAAGGTGGCATCGTCGGCGCTGCGATAACCGCCGCCGAGCGCCTTGATCAGGGCGAGATCCGTGCTCAGCGCCTGTGCCTGCAACTGGGTGGCGGCATCGCGCTGTTGCAGCAGGGTCGCCTTGGCGCCAAGGCTTTCACGCAGGTCGCGCACGCCCTGGCGGGCACGCGCCTGCGCATTGGCCAGCAGGACCTTGTCGGCATCCAGCTGGGCCTGTTGTTCGCGCAGGCGGGCCGCGACCTGTTCGGCGCTCAGCGACTGGGTGGCCACCTCGCGGGCGGCGGTCAGCACCGCGCTGTCGTACTGGGCGACGGCGGCATCGAGCTGGGCCTTGCTGACGCCGTAGTTGGCCTCGAGCGTGCCGCCGTTGAAGATCGGCAGGTGCAGTGCGGGCGTCACCGCGAAGGTGCGACTGCCCGCGGTGAGCAACTTGCCCATGTCGATGCTGGACAGGCCGGCCAGCGCCTTGATGCTGAAGTCGGGAAAGAACTGGGCACGGGTGGCATCGGTCTGCTTCAGTGCCGCCTCGACCTGCCAGCGGCTGGCCGCGATGTCGGGGCGACGGGCCAGCAGGTCCAGGCTGGCATCCGCCGGTACGCCGCCGCTGATCACGGGCAGCGGGCTGGCGTGCAGCTCCGGCAGCTCGGCCGGCGCCACGCCGAGCAGGGAAGCCAGCGCCGCGCGGCGGATCTTCGCCGAGCCGTCCAGTGCCACCCGCATCTCGCGCACCGCCGCCAACTGCGCACGGGCCTTCTGCGCCTCGTCGGGCAGGTCCACGCCCTGTTTCACGCGCAGATCGGCGATGTGGGCGAACTGCTGTTGCGTGGCCAGCAGGCGGTCGGCCAGTTGCAGCCGCGCCTGGTCGGCCTGCCAGCCAAAGTAAGTGTCTGCCACGGCGTACTGGATCGCCAGAGCCGCGGCGCTGCGCTGGGCCTGGGCGGCGCGCGCCTGGTCCAGCGCGGCTTCCATGGTGGCGCGCTTCTTGCCCCACCAGTCGAAATCGTATTCCAGCTGCACGCCGAGATCGGCCTGGTTGTACCAGCTGAAGCCCAGGAACTTGCTGGGAATCAGGCCGTGGTCGCTCATCCGCGTGCGCGACACCTGCGCGCTGCCGTTGACCGACAGGCCGAGTTGGGCCGCCGCGAGCTTCGCCGACTGTTCGGCGTTCTCCACGCGGCTGCGTGCCAGCGCCAGGTCCGGCGACTGCTGCATCGCGCGGCCCATCAGGTCGTCCAGTTGCGGATCGTTGTACTGCCGCCACCATTCGGCGCTGGGCCAGCCGGGGCGAACGGCCGTCTGCAGGCCGGCCAGGGGCGCCTCGTCGCGCAGCGCGGGCGTGTCCAGCTTGGCCGGGGCGCGGGCACAGCCTGCCAGCATCAGCACGATGGCGGCGACAAGCACGGTGCGACCGCAATGCGGGGCATGCTTCATCGGGGTTTCCTTCATGGGTGGCGGCTTTCGCCCAGTTGGTCGAGGTTGCCGGCCAGTTTGCGCAGCAGACGGTCAAGTTGACGTTTGTCGGTGGCGCTGAAGCCGGCGAACATGTTGGCAAGGCGGGGGAACATCGGCGGCAGCATTTTCTGCACCAGCCGCCGGCCTGCCGCGGTGATGCGGATAACCACCTTGCGCCGGTCGCTGGCGCCGGCGCCGCGGCTGATCAGGCCGCGCTTGACCAGCGCGTTGCCGATGCGGGTCATGTTGGTCGCGCCCTGGTTGGTGTAATCGCACAGCTCGCCGGGCGTGGAAATCCCGTCGGGGCGGCTGTACAGGATCATCAGGGTGAGAAATTCGCTGTGATTGAGCCTGTTCGGCTTCAGCTCGGACTCGAGTTCCTCCTCGATGTCCTGCCCAAGCATCAGCATCAGGCGGCACAGGCGTGCCTCGGCCGCAGGCATTTGCGGAATGATCCCGCTCACTCGCCCGATGCCCTCGTCCATCATCGCGATGCACTGCTTCAGTTGCGCCATTTCACTGATTCATATTTCACCAGTGAAGTAAAATATCAGCAGGTGGCCTACGCCTGCAAGTATCCGTCAGTGGATGCCGAACAGGCGCCGGGTGTTGGCGCGTGTCAGGTCGGCGACATGCTGTTCCGATTCCCCGCGCAGGCTGGCCACGCAGCGCAAGACCTCGACCACCCGGGCCGGCTCGTTGCGCTCACCGCGGTGGAAGGCATCCGGCTGGTCCGGCGCGTCGCTTTCCAGCAGCAGGAATTCGAGCGGCATGCCCGCCACGATGCGGCGCAATCGCTGCGCGCGTTCGTAGGTCACCGGGCCGCCGATGCCCAGGTGAAAACCCATGTCCCACAGTTGGCGGGCCTGCTGCTCGCTGCCGGAAAAGCTGTGCACCACGCCACGCAACCCGCCCTGGCGCCGCAGGGTGAGGATGACTTCCTCCAGCGCGTTGCGGGCGTGCACGATCACCGGGAGTTCGTGTTCGCGTGCCAGTTCCAGCTGGCGCAGGAAGTACTCGCGCTGCATGTCCGCGTCCAGGTCCTCGCGATGGAAGTCCAGCCCGATCTCGCCGACCGCCACCGGTCTGCTGTCGTTCAGCAGCGAAGACAGCGCCTGCACATTCGCGGGAACATGATTCGACAGGAATACCGGGTGGAGACCCCACGCCGGGTGCAATGCAGGATGACGACCGCAAAGCTCGCCGATGACCGGCCAGCTGGCGGCATCCACGGACGGCACGACCATGGTGTCCACGCCAGCCTTGAGTGCCCGTGCAATCACTTGGTCGCCGTCGTCCCGGAAAGCGGAGTCATTGAGATGCACGTGGCTGTCGGCGATCTTGCGCATGGTCGATTTTCGTGTCGTGGCCGAGAGAAATGTCGTGATGGCGTGAAGATAATGTAGCCGGACCGAGCTAACTCCGATTCAGTTGGAGCAAGGTTCAATGAACTCGCATGTTATTGCGCTCGCACCCGGCAATGCAGCCAGCCACAAAACAAAACAGAGGAGAGGTTGTTATGAACAGATTGACGATCAACGTGCTCAATATCGCGATCGCTGCGGTACTGGCGACCGGCATTTCCGCCTGCAATCGCAACGCCGACGCGGGCGTCTCCAACGGTACGGCCGACGCCGGCAGCACGGATGCCGGCGGCGCCGCCGTGAAGTATGCCAAGGTCGTCAGCGTCGATCCGGTGCGCTCCACGGTGAACAACCCCAAGCAGGTCTGTCACGACGAAACCGTAACGCACACCGCTCCCCCGAAGGATGAGCATCGCATTGCCGGCACCGCGATCGGCGCGGTGGTGGGCGGGCTGGTCGGCAACCAGGTGGGCGGCGGCAAGGGCAAGACCCTGGCAACCGTGGCCGGTGCCGTCGGTGGCGGTTATGCCGGCAACCGCATCCAGGCCAGCAAGCAGCATGGGCAGGTGACCTCGACGGTCGAGCGCAAGTGCGAAACCGTGAACAACAGCACCACCAAGATTGTCGGCTACGACGTGCGCTACGAGTACAACGGCGTGACCCGTACCGTGCGCATGGATCACGATCCGGGCGACCGCGTGCAGGTGCAGGAAGGTGTCACCGCCGTGTCGGACGCCCACTGAAACCCCTCTCCCTCCCCGTAACAAGGAACTGACCCATGAATGCACTCACCAGCAAGTTGGCACTCGTTGCGGCAATGACCGGCGGGCTGGCCCTGGCCGGCTGCGCCACGACGCCCTACGGCAACAACGGCGGCTATAACGGCGGCTACCAGTCGCAGCAAGGCAGCTACGGCAACCGCAACGTCCGTTGCCAGTCTTGCGGCGTGGTGCAGGAAGTGCAGCAGGTCTATACGGATGGCAGCAGCGGCAACGGCGGCACGCTGGGAGCGATCATCGGTGCGGTTGCCGGTGGCGTGCTGGGCAACCAGGTGGGCAAGGGTGACGGTCGCAAGGCTGCCACCGTTGCCGGCGCGGTCGCTGGTGGCGTGGTCGGCAACCAGGTAGGCAAGCGTAACAGTGGCAGCGATGTCGCCTGGCGCGTCGTGGTTCGACTGGACAATGGCCAGTACGCCACGGTCACCCAGCGCGAGAACCCCGGCGTTCGCAATGGTGACTATGTCGAGGTGCGTGGCGACCACGTCTACGCGCGCTGATGCATATCGCGTAGTTTGATATTTGGACGTCTGGACGTCCAAATAAAAAGGCCCTCGAAAGAGGGCCTTTTTTCTTGTCGCTTGGTGCGTTCATGGATGACCGCAAATGCACTTTACGGTTCAATTCACCGCGTAGAAGGCGTGTTCGCCGATCGTCACGCTGGGGCGGTTGTGCGACCACGCGGGCGAGATGGCGGTGGTGGCGAAGTGATCGGCGCGCGGGACCACCATGCGACGTTCTGCCACGGGCAACTGCCAGTTGTGCAGCGACATGCCAGCGATCTGCCATGCCTTGTTGAACGCTTCGAGGTTGGTGATCTCGAACGAACCGGGCGTGGTCGTCGTGGCGAACTGGTGCGGTGCCGTCACCACCTTGCAGACGGTGTCGCCCCAGCGACCGCGATCGCGACGGCGCAATGCCACTTCAGCGACCGCCAGCTGGCCATTGATCGGCTCGCTGCGTGCTTCGAGATACACCGTGGTGGCCAGACAGGCCTGATCGGCGACGGGTTGTGGCATCAACGTGGTCAGCCACAACAGCATGGAAAGTTTCATGTTCTGCCTCCAGCGTGCTGTACGCGCGAAGCAGAAGCAGCTTCACGTGCCGTTGCGGTGGACGGGCGGGCAGGCCGTTCCACCTGGATCTGTCGTCATGGCCGAAACTTGTGGCCATGGCGCTTTGCCACGGGATTGTGGCGGTCGAACGACGGTCAGGCCGTTCGGGGGACTGGTTTCGGTCGGGCGTTGCGCGGCGCTATGGGCCGTATTGCCTGCGACTTGTACGCACTCGTTGGCTGCGAGGCGTTGTTCCATCCGGCGATGTGGCTGCCGGGTCGCGCCGATTCGGAATTCATCCGGTTCGTCGCGTCAATCGACACCCCGTGTTACGGGTGCCGCGATATTCGATCGGCGGAGCCTAGTGGCGGAAATCGCCGCTGGCAAGTGCCGGGGTGCCGAAGTTTAACCGGCACTCACGATGGGTTGACAAGTGCCATCGCGAATCTCGTTGTTATCACGAACTATTGTGTTCACGACGGCCACGAAGAAAGCAGGGTCATTGCGACATCGTCGTCGAGAATCAGCGTGTTCACGTCATTCGCTTCGGCGACAAGTTCGTCATTCAATATCGCGAGTGCCTCGAACGTCCTGTCGGTTGCAATCACGTCAAGCACGCGCCCGATGTCGCGCTCTTCCTTTCGCAGCACGTCGCCCGCATCTGCAGCTTGCGACAATGTGACGCGATGCAGGTGTCGCTTGTGGCCGCCACGAAAATGCAGGCGCGCCACGATTTCCTGGCCGGGATAGCAACCCTTGTCGACCACCACGGCCTGCAGGCGTTGCAGCGAGATTGCCGGCGGCAACAGTTCGCCCAGGCACGATTCCGGCAACCACGGCCAGCCGTCGCGCAATTGCGGCAATCGCCAGGCGTCGTCGCCGACGCTGGTGATGCGCAGGCTGTGCGAGTCGCAACCGAACGAAACATCGCCGTCGTCATCGCCGGTCGGTCCGGTCACCAGCGATCCCTGCGCCAGCGCAGGTCCGCTGGCGAGATGCCGCGGTGGCAATGCGGTGATGCGCACTTTCGAACGGAACACGAAACGGCGCAGCGCCTCGGCCATCACCGCGGCGCTGCCGCCACGCAACAGCAGCAGGTAGCGATCATCGGCGAGACGCGCCAGATGAAAGAGCGTCAGCACGCGTCCTCGTGGATCGAGCCAGGCGCTGAATTGCCATCGATCGACCGTCAGCGATTTCACGGCGCTGCTGAACTGGGCGTGCGCGAATGCAGGCGCGTCGGCACCTTCGAGCAACAATGTTTCGGCGGGCAGGGGCAGGTTCATGGGAATGGCGGAGTTGGGGACGGAGGGCTGCAGACACAAGGGCGCGGACGCCATGGCACGAGCCTGCATGGTTGTACTGCACTGCCGCAAGTATTAACCTTTGTCGGCTTACAAAAACCATGTCCAATACCACGACTCCCGCCGAATCCCATCCTGCTTCCGTTCCTGCGGAAACGACTGCCGTGCCTGCGGGCAAGCCATCGGAAAAGGATTCCACGGAGCGCGCGGTTCCCGATCCCACGCGTTATGGTGACTGGGAAAAGAACGGACGCTGCATCGACTTCTGAACGTTCGCGCCGGCGCTCGTCGCCGTCGTGCAAGGGGCAGGACAGAGGCGGCATGGACATCAGCGATTCCACACAGGATAGCCGCCATGGCAGATACGCAACGACCGCTCTCACCGCACCTGCAGATCTACAAGAAGCAGGTGCAGATGATGACCTCCATCACGCACCGCGCCACCGGCATCGCGCTGGCCGTCGGCAGCCTGCTCGTCGTCTGCGGCCTGATGCACCTGGCCACTGGTGAGGAAGGCTTCAACCACTTCAGGGGTGTGCTGGGCAGTCCGGTCGGCATGATCCTGATGCTGGGCTGGAGCTGGTCGCTTTTCTATCATCTTTGCAACGGCATCCGGCACCTGCTGCAGGACGCCGGCCTCGGTTATTCGATTCCCCAGTTCGTGCGTTCCAGCTGGCTGTCGGTCATCGGCAGCATCGTGCTGACGGTCGTGGTGTGGGCTTACGTGTTGATGGCCGGGGGTGCGGCATGAGTGCGAAGGATGTCGCCGTGAAGGATCGGCGCAACCCGTTGAAGACGGCTCGCGGCCTGGGTTCCGCCCAGTCCGGCGTGGAGCACTGGTGGACCCAGCGGGTTACCGCGGTGGCGCTGGTGCTGCTGGGCCTGTGGTTCGTGGTCACCGTGCTGTGCCTGCTGCACGCCGATTACGCCACCGCCCGCGCCACCGTGGCCAAGCCGTGGAATGCACTGCTGCTGATCGCTTTCGTGCTCACCATGTTCTGGCATGCCGTGCTCGGTCTGCAGGTGGTGATCGAGGATTACGTGCATACCCGCTGGAAGGAAGTGGTCCTGATGGTGGCGATCAGGTTCCTCGCGGTGCTGGGCGCGCTGGCTGGCGTGCTGGCCGTGCTGCGCATTGCGCTGACCCCATAAGACGCGAGGAAAAGGTTTCATGGAAAGCTACAAGATCCAGCAGCACCTGTATGACGTGATCGTGGTCGGCGCCGGCGGCGCGGGTCTGCGCGCCACCTTCGGCCTGGCCGAGAAGGGGCTCAAGGCCGCCTGCATCACCAAGGTCTTCCCGACCCGCTCGCACACCGTGGCCGCGCAGGGCGGCATCTCCGCCGCGCTGGGCAACATGGGCGAGGACGACTGGCGCTTCCATTTCTACGACACCGTCAAGGGTTCCGACTGGCTCGGTGACCAGGACGCGATCGAGTACATGTGCCGCGAGGCGATCCCCTCGATCATCGAGCTGGAACACTACGGCGTGCCGTTCTCGCGCACCGACGAGGGCAAGATCTACCAGCGCCCGTTCGGCGGCATGACCACGCATTACGGCAAGGGCACCGCGCAGCGCACCTGCGCCGCGGCCGACCGCACCGGCCACGCGATCCTGCACACGCTGTACCAGCAGGCGCTGGCGCATGACGCCACGTTCTTCATCGAATACTTCGCGATCGACCTGATCTTCGACGCGGAAGGCGTCTGCCGCGGCGTGCTCGCGCTCGACATGAACGAGGGCACCCTGCATTTCTTCCGCGGCCATGCCGTGGTGATGGCCACCGGCGGTTATGGTCGCGCCTACTTCAGCGCCACTTCGGCTCATACCTGCACCGGCGACGGCGGCGGCATGGTGCTGCGCGCGGGCCTCGCCCTGCAGGACATGGAGTTCGTGCAGTTCCATCCCACCGGCATCTACGGCGCCGGCTGCCTGATCACCGAAGGCGTGCGTGGCGAAGGCGGTTACCTCACCAACTCCGAGGGCGAGCGCTTCATGGAGCGCTATGCGCCCAGCGCGAAGGACCTGGCCTCACGCGACGTGGTCAGCCGCGCGATGACGTTGGAGATCCGCGAGGGTCGCGGCGTCGGCGAGCACAAGGACCACATCTTCATCAACCTGATGCACCTCGGTCCCGAGGTGATCCACGAGCGGCTGCCGGGCATTGCCGAATCGGCGCGCATCTTCGCCGGCGTCGACGTGACCAAGGAGCCGATCCCGGTCATCCCGACCGTGCACTACAACATGGGCGGCATCCCGACCAACTATCACGGCGAAGTCGTGCAGAAGCGCGGCGACGATGTCGACGCGGTGGTGCCGGGCCTGTTCGCGATCGGCGAAGCGGCCTGCGTGTCGGTGCATGGCGCGAACCGTCTGGGCTCCAATTCGCTGCTCGACCTGGTGGTGTTCGGTCGCGCCGTGGCACATCGCTGCGCCGAGCTGATCAAGCCGGAAACCGCGCACAAGGATCTTCCGGCTAACGTGCTGGACAAGGCGCTGGAGCGTTTCGACGGCCTGCGCAACGCGAACGGCAGCAAGCCGACCGCGCAGATCCGTCTGGAGATGCAGCGCACCATGCAGAGCGATGCGGCGGTGTTCCGCACCGGCAAGACGCTGAAGGAAGGCTGCGAAAAGATCTCCGCCGTGCGCGACTCGTTCAAGGACGTGCGCGTCAGCGATCGTTCGCTGGTGTGGAACTCCGACCTGATCGAGACGCTGGAGCTGGCCAACCTGCTGGATCAGGCGGTCGCCACGATGTACGGCGCCGCGCAGCGCGAGGAAAGCCGCGGTGGCCATGCGCGCGAGGACTTCCCCGAGCGCGACGACGTCAACTGGATGAAGCACACCCTGGCGTGGGTCGACGAGACGGGCAAGCCGCGGTTCGATTCCCGCCCCGTGCACATGAATCCGATGACCGACGAGGTCAAAGCCGTGCCGCCGGCGAAACGCGTTTACTGATGCCGCCAGGCGGCTGCGGCCGCCTCGTGGCATGGACATCATTGGTTGTACGGTCGGGGCGCAAGCCCTCCTGCAGAAAGTCGAAGGGTTCAGCACATGGCAGAGTTTTCGCTACCGAAGAATTCGAAGATCCAGCCGGGCAAGCATTACCCGGCCAAGGATGCGAAGAAGCCGCGCACTTTCCGTATCTATCGCTGGTCGCCGGATGACGGGCAGAACCCGCGCATCGATACCTATGAGGTCGACCTGGCCGCCTGCGGTCCGATGGTTCTGGACGCGCTGCTGAAGATCAAGAACGAGATCGATCCCACGCTGACCCTGCGTCGCTCCTGTCGCGAAGGCATCTGCGGTTCGTGCGCGATGAACATCGACGGCACCAACACGCTGGCCTGCACCAAGGCGATCGGCGAATGCGATGCGGGCGACGTGAAGATCTACCCGCTGCCGCACATGCCGGTGGTGAAGGACCTGATCCCGGACCTGACCCACTTCTACGCCCAGTTCGCCTCGATCAAGCCGTGGCTGCGCACGCAGAGCCCGGCGCCGGATCGCGAGCGCCTGCAGTCGCCGGAAGAGCGCAAGAAGCTCGACGGCCTGTACGAATGCATCCTGTGCGCCTGCTGCTCGACCAGCTGCCCGAGCTACTGGTGGAACGGCGACAAGTACCTCGGTCCGGCGATCCTGCTGCAGGCGTACCGCTGGATCGTCGACAGTCGCGACGAAGTCACCGGCGAGCGCCTGGACGACCTTGAAGACCCGTTCAAGCTGTACCGCTGCCACACCATCATGAACTGCACGCGGACGTGCCCCAAGGGTCTCAATCCGGCCAAGGCGATTGCCGAGATCAAGAAGTTGATGGTGGAGCGGCGTTCAGCCTGATCGCGCCGCGCGTCATTCACGACGACAGGCCGCCGCGTGCGGCCTGTCGCGTTCTAGCGCAACGGTTACACTGCGCATTCATGGATACGACCGAGCCCCGTGATGGATGAAGCCCGCATCAAGCGCCTGCGCTGGCGCGCCCGCCGCGGCACGCGCGAGCTGGACGCGCTGTTCGGCGGCTGGCTGGACGAGTGCTTCGCCGGTGCGGACGAAGCGCAGCGGCAGGCGTTCGACCAGCTGCTCGACGTGCAGGACCCTGACCTGTGGGACTGGGTGATGGGCCAAGCCCGCCCCGAGCGCGCGGACTGGCAGGCGATCATCGATGACATCCGCGCCCGCCATCGGCTTTGAATACCGACCTTCGCGGCTGCTGCGGGCGGCGCTGATCCTGGTCGCCGGGGCCGCGCTGCTGGCCACGCTGCTGTGCATGATTCCGTGGTGGTCGAAGCTGTTGCTGGCGGCGATCGTGTTGCTGTCGACGGCTCTCGTGCTGCGACGCCTGGCCAGCGGTCCCGTGGTGGCGGCGGGCTGGAGTGCCGACCAGGCGTGGACCTTGCGCCTGCACGATCACGAAGACGTGCCGGCCACGCTGAGTTCGTTCCGTGTGCTTGGCGAAATGATCCTGCTGCGCCTGCGCACTGACGCGCACGGGACGCAGATGCTGCTGATCGCCACGGACAACAGCAATGCAGACACCCGTCGAAGGCTGCGCATGCGGCTGGCCACGATCCAGGCTGCCGACGCCTTGCCCCGCCTGTGACTGAACCGCAACTTCCGCCGCGCGGCAGGGTCCGAGCGAATACCTGATAATGGATGACCGGGCGGCCCGCCCTGCGACTCCCCACAAGCGACCCGCCCATGTTCCGACCGCTCGAACTTTTCATCGGCCTGCGCTACACCCGCGCCAAGCGGCGCAACCAGTTCATCTCCTTCATCTCCACCGTGTCGATCGTGTGCATCGCGATCAGCGTGATCGCGCTGATCACGGTGATGTCGGTGATGAACGGCTTCGACTACCAGATGCGCTCGCGCATCCTCGGCGCGATCTCGCACGCCACGGTTTCCGGCGTGGGCGAGAGCGTGCAGGAATGGCCGCGCGCGCTGCAGATCGCCGAGGCCAACCCGCATGTGCTGGGCGCGGCCCCCTACGTGGAGACCGAGGCGATGCTGCTGGCCCGCCGTTCCGGCCCGGCGCTGGTGCGCGGCATTGAGCCGGCGCAGGAGCCGAAGGTCGTCGACATCGGCAAGCACATGCTGGAAGGCAAGCTCAGTGAGCTGACTCCGGGCAGTTGGAACATCGTGTTGGGACGCGAACTGGCGATGACGCTGGGCGTGGGCGTGGGCGATCGGGTGACCATGGCGGTGAACCAGTTGCGCGCCACGCCGATGGGCAGCATGCCGCGCATGCGCGCGTTCCACGTGGTCGGCACGTTCGAGGTCGGCATGGAGCAGTTCGACTCCGGCCTGGCGCTGATCAATATGAGCGATGCGGAGAAGCTCGGCGAACTGAGCGGCCCGACCGGCATCCGCCTGCGCCTGGACGACTTGTTCAATGCGCGCCCGGTGGCCACCGAACTGGCCAACCAGCTGGGCCAGGTCTACCGGGTGCAGACCTGGATGGATACCAACGCGAACCTGTTCGCCGCGCTGTCGATGGAAAAGATGGTGATGTTCATCATCCTGTCGCTGATCATCCTGGTGGCGGTGATCAACCTGATCTCGATGCTGATGATGCTGGTCACCGACAAGCAGGCCGACATCGCGATCCTGCGCACGCTGGGCGCCACGCCGCGCAGCATCATGGGCATGTTCATGGTGCAGGGCGTGCTGGTGGGTTTCGTGGGCATCGGCTTCGGCGTGGGCTTCGGTTCGCTGCTGTCGTGGAAGCTGCCCGGCATCATCAAGTGGATCGAGCACACCTTCCACGTCACCTTCCTGTCGCCGGACGTCTACTACATCAGCGAGGTGCCGAGCCGGCTCGACTGGCACGACGTGGGCTGGACCGCTCTGCTGACCTTCGCGTTCTCGCTGCTGGCCACCCTCTATCCCGCGTGGCGCGCCTCGCGCACGCAGCCGGCGCAGGCGCTGCGCTATGAATAAGACCGTCATGACCGAGAAGACCGAAAACGTGCTGCGCGCCACCGGCGTGGCCAAGACCTATGCCGAAGGCGGGCTGCGCACCGACGTGCTGAGCGACGTCAGCTTCAGCCTGAAGCGCGGGCAGACCATGGCGATCGTCGGCGCCTCCGGCTCGGGCAAGAGCACGCTGCTGCACATCATCGGCGGGCTCGACACGCTGACCGCTGGCGAGGTGGAGGTGGACGGCCGCGTGCTGTCGAAACTGTCCGACGCCGAGCGCGGCCGCGTGCGCAATCGTTCGCTGGGTTTCATCTACCAGTTCCACCACCTGCTGCCGGAGTTCACCGCGCTGGAGAACGTGTGCATGCCGCTGCTGATCCGCGGCACCGCGATCGCCGAAGCGGAAAAACAGGCGATGGTGCTGCTGGAGCGGGTCGGCCTCGGCGGACGCACGCATCACAAGCCGTCCGAGTTGTCTGGCGGCGAGCGCCAGCGCTGCGCCGTGGCCCGGGCGCTGGTGACCCGGCCGGCCTGCGTGCTGGGCGACGAACCCACCGGCAACCTCGACGAGGCCAATGCGGCGCAAGTTTACGAATTGATGCTGGAGCTCAATCGGGAGATCGGCACCAGCTTCGTGCTGGTCACCCACGATCCGCATCTGGCCGCGAAGATGGATCGCACCCTGGTGCTGCACAACGGCAGGCTGCAGGAAGCTCCACGGGACTGACGTCCCGGCGAAAACCTACACGCATTTCATCTGCGCCGCCGCTTCCGCCGCGCTAGTCTCGGCTTCTTCCAGGATGGAACGGGGCGCGCGGCATGGGGCGACTGACGGCGATCACCGCGGCGCTGGCCCTGCTGCTCGGGGTCCTGCTGGTGCAATGGTTGCCGCGACTGCCGCCGCGCGGGTGGCTGCCGTGTCTGGTGCCGGTGATCGTCCTGCTCGCCTGGCGCTGGCCACGCTGGCGCTGGCTGGCCTGCCTGCTGTTCGGCGCGGCGTGGGCGGCGTGGCATGGTGCGGCGGCAATGGATGCGCGGCTGCCGCGCGCGCTGGAAAGGGTCGACCTGGTCGTGGTCGGCAGCATCGCCGATTTGCCGCTGAGCCATCCCGATGCCAGTCGTTTCAGCCTGCGCGTGGAGCAGGCCAGCCTCGATGGAAGGCCCGTCGCGCTGCATGGGCGGATCAGCGTGTCCTGGTACCAGGATGCACCACCGCTGCAGCCATGTTCGCGCTGGCATCTGCTGCTGCGACTGAAGCGGCCTCGCGGCCTGCTGGACCCCGGGGCGGCCGACAGCGAACGTTCCGCGCTGGAGCGCGGCATCGTCGCCACCGGCTACGTGCGGGACGACCCGGACAACCGCTCGCTCGGCGGGCGACGCTGGTGCGTCAACGCGATCCGCGATGCGGTCGCCCGCGGCATCGCCGCACGCGTCGGCGACCACCACGATGCCGCCTTGCTGCAGGCATTCACCGTGGGCGACACCCGCGGCCTGCAGCCGCAGGACTGGGCGGTGGCGCGCGCCAACGGGGTCTCGCACCTGATCGCGATTTCCGGCTTCCATGTCGGCGTGGCCGCGGTGTTCGGCGTGGGGCTGGCATGGCTGTCGTATGCGTTGTGGCCGGGGCTGGGTTTGCGTCTGCCGCGGCCGCTGGCCCAGGCGGCCGCGGCCTTGCTGGTGGCGACGATCTACAGCGCGCTGGCCGGCTTCGGCCTGCCGACGGTGCGCACTCTGCTGATGATCGCCGTGGTGACGCTGGCGCGTTGCGGCCGGCGCGGCAGCGGCGGAGCCCAGTCGCTGGCGCTGGCGATGATCGCGATCCTGCTGTTCGACCCGCTGGCGGTGCTCGCGGCGGGATTCTGGCTGTCCTTTGTCGGCGTGGGCTTCCTGATGCTGTGCCTGCAATCGCGCGGGCGCGGCCTGCGCGCTTTCCTGCACGAGCTGACTGCCGGGCAGCTGGTGATGACGGTGGCCCTGCTGCCGCTGACGATTTGGTTCTTCGGCCAGGCCTCGCTGGTCGGCGCCTTGTCGAACCTGATCGCGGTGCCGCTGGTCAGCTTCGTGATCGTGCCGTGCGCGCTGGGCGGCATGCTGATGCTGGGCCTGTGCCCGCCGCTGGTCGGGCCGGTGTTGTGGCTGGCCGCGCGGATGGCCCACGCGCAATGGTGGTTGCTGGAGCAGATGGCGACCTGGCCGGGTGCGCACTGGTATCTGCCCACCGTACAGCCCTGGGCGCTGCTGCTCGCGGTGCTGGGCGCGCTGTGGCTGTTCATGCCGCGGGGGATGCCGCTGCGCTGGCTGGGCCTGCTGCTGTTCCTGCCCTTGCTGCGGCCACCGCTGTCCACGCCGCCGGAAGGCGCGTTCCAGGCGTGGGTGCTCGACGTGGGACAGGGCCTGTCGGTGTTGCTGCGCACGCACGACCACGTGCTGGTCTACGACGCCGGCGCACGCTATCCGTCGGGCTTCGACCTCGGCGAAGCGGTGGTGCTCCCCGCGTTGCATGCGCTGGGCGTGGGCCGGCTCGACCTGCTGATGATCAGTCACGGCGACAACGACCACGCCGGCGGCGCCCGGGTCGTTGCCGAGGCGTTTCCAGATACGCCGCGCTACGCAGGCGAACCGGCGCGGATGCGCCTGCCGATGCGCCGGTGCGTGGCCGGCCAGGCGTGGACCTGGAATGGCGTGCGCTTCCGCGTGCTGAATCCTCCGGCGGGTGCGACTGACCGCGACAACGACAGTTCCTGCGTGCTGCTGGTGGAGAACGGTTCCGGCCGGCTGCTGCTCAGCGGCGACATCAGTTCCGCGGTGGAGCCCTCGGTGGCGGCGAGTCTCGGAACGGGGCCGCCTGTCGTGCTGCTGGTGCCGCACCATGGCAGCAAGACCTCGTCTGGCGCGGGCTTCATCGCCGCGGTGCAGCCGTCGGTGGCGATCGTGTCGGCCGGATGGCGCAACCGCTTCGGTCATCCGAAGCCCGAAGTGCTGGCGCGCTACGCGGCAGCCGGGGTGCCGGTGTTCAATACCGCGGTGCAGGGCGCCATCGCGCTGGATTTCCCGGTCGATGCCCCGCCACGGCGCGAAGCGGGTTGGCGCCAGCGGCAGCCGCGTTACTGGCGCGAGTGAGGAATGCCACACCCGCCGCAGTACGGCCGGGCCAGACTGCTATCATGCGCGCTTCCTGTCAGGTCGCATGTTGGGGTCGAAAAGTGCTGGAAATTCTGATGGCTGGCGGCTGGGCGATGGTGCCCATCCTGATCTGTTCGGCGATCGCCCTGGCGATCGTGCTGGAACGTTGCTGGACGCTGCGCCGGCAATCCGTGTTGCCGCCCGGCCTGGGCGACGAAGTGCGCCAGTGGGCACGCTCGGGTCAACTCGATCCCAAGCACCTGGACACGCTGGCCAGCGGCTCGCCGCTGGGCGAATTGCTGGCCGCCGCGCTGACCGTGCGCCGGCAGCCGCGCGAGATCATCAAGGAGCGCATCGAGGACACCGGCCGGCACGTCATCCACCGGATGGAGCGCTACCTCAACACGCTGGGCACGATCGCCCTGATCGGCCCGCTGCTGGGCCTGTTCGGCACGGTGATCGGCCTGATCCGCATGTTCATGGAGGTGATGGCCGGCGGCATCGGCGATCCGGCGAAGATGGCCGGCGGCATCGGCGAGGCGCTGATCTGTACAGCGTCGGGCCTGACCGTGGCGATTCCCGCCTATGTGCTGCATCGCTACTTCCGTTCGCGCGTAGCCGGTTACTGCGTGGAGATGGAAAAGCAGGCCACCGCCCTGCTGGACGAGCTGACCCTGTCGCCAGCGGCCGCCACGGCTGCGGCCAGCGCGGCGGCACGACCGCGCCGGACGCCGGCGCCGACCGCGCCAGGCGCAGGCTGAGCGCACACCGATGCGTATCAGCAACGACCGCCGGGGCGACGACTTCGAGATCAACGTGATTCCGTTGATCGACGTGCTGCTGACCTTGCTGATGTTCTTCGTGCTCACCAGCACTTTCATCCAGCACTCGCGCATGCAGGTGACCCTGCCGCAGGCCAGCGCCCAGGATCGCGACCTGAACACCCAGGTGCTGACCATCATGATCGATCGCGATGGCCGTTTCTTCGTGGGCAGCGACGAGGTGATGGGCGAGGGCATCGAGGCGCTGAAGCAGACCATCGCGCGCAACGCCGGTGACGACCGCGACCGCCCGGTGACGATCCGGGCCGATGCGATGACCCCCAACCAGAACGTGGTCACCGCGATGGACGCGCTGGGCCAGCTCGGCTTCACCCGGCTGTCGATCGCCACCACGCCGACCAAGCCGGGCGCGGCGCAGTGAGCAAGCGCAAGGGCGGGGTGTGGGATGCCGAAAGCCGGCGCGTCTACGCGCGGCTGCTCGGTTACACCCGGCGCTACTGGGCGGTGGGCCTGGTGGCGATCCTCGGCATGGCGGTGGACGGTGGCGGGTTGGCGATGTTCACCAACCTGCTCAGGCCGATGTTCGACGACCTGTTCCTCAACAAGGACCCGTACCTGATCTTCTGGATGCCGATCTGGATCATCGCGATCTTCGGCATCCGTGGCCTGGGCACCTTCGTCAGCAATTACGGCATTGCCTACATCGGACGCAACATCGTGCAGGCGATGCAGCACGACGTGTTCGCTTCCTACCTGCGCCTGCCGGCGACCTTCTTCGGCCGCGAACCGTCGGGCCAGCAGATCTCGCGCATCACCTACACCAGCGAACAGGTGGCCTCGGCCTCGACCGATGCGGTGAAGGTGGCGGTGACCGAAGGCGTCACCGTGATCGGCATGTTCTACGTGATGCTGCACAACAGCGCCTACCTCACGCTGACCCTGCTGGTGATGATTCCACCGATCGTGCTGATCGCCACCGTGGTCAGCCGCCGTTACCGGCTGATCAGCCGGCGCATCCAGGGCATGATGGGTTCGGTGACCGGCACGGTGGAGGAATCGGTCGGTGCGCATCGTGAAGTGCGCATCTACGGTGGCCAGCAGCACGAGGCCGCGCGCTTCGACCAGGTCACCCACCAGGCCCGCCGTTTGAACCTGAAGATCGCCGCGACCAGCGCGATGTCCAGCACGGCGATCCAGACCGTCGCGGCGTTCGCGCTGGCGGCACTGGTCTTTCTGGGTACCCGGCCGGGCGTGATCGACCACATCTCCTCGGGCGTGTTCATTGCGGTGCTGACCGCGATGGGCGCGATGATGCCCTCGCTGAAGCGGCTGACCCAGGTGCAGGCGAACATCCAGCGCGGCCTGTCGGCGGCGGAGGACCTGTTCGAGGTCATGGACCTGCCGCCCGAAGTCGACCACGGCACGCGCGCGCTGGCGCGCACCCGCGGCGACCTGCTTTTCGAGGGCGTGCGGCTGACCTATCCGAACAGCGATTACGAAGCCTTGCGTGGCGTCGACCTGGCCTGCGCGCCGGGCACGGTCACCGCCCTGGTCGGCCGTTCGGGCAGCGGCAAGAGCAGCCTGGTCAGCCTGCTGCCGCGCTTCTACGAGCCGGGTGCGGGGCGCATCGTGCTCGATGACGCGGACTACCAGGAATACACGCTGCCCTCGCTGCGCCGGCAGATCGCCTGGGTCGGCCAGAGCGTGGTGCTGTTCGACGACACCGTGGCCAACAACATCGCCTACGGCGAACTGGCCGGCGCCAGCGAGGCCGACATCGTCGCGGCGGCCGAGGCGGCCAACGCGATGGAGTTCATCGCGCGCCTGCCCGACGGCATCCACACCCGCATCGGGCAGAGCGGCAACACGCTGTCCGGCGGCCAGCGCCAGCGCATCGCGATCGCCCGCGCCATCCTCAAGAACGCGCCGATCCTGGTGCTGGACGAAGCCACCAGCGCGCTCGACACCGAATCCGAACAGCTGATCCAGCAGGCCCTGCAGCGGCTGATGCGCGACCGCACCACGCTGGTGATCGCCCACCGCCTGTCCACCGTCGAAGGCGCCGACCAGATCGCGGTGATGGATCAGGGCCGCATCATCGAGCGGGGCAGGCATGCCGAACTGATCGCGCTGGACGGCCAGTACGCCGCGCTGCATCGCATGCAGTTCCATGACCATGCGGCCGACCAGGCCGGCGACTGAGGAGCGGCCGTGGCGCTGATCGACACGCTCGAATCAGCCTGGTATCGCGGCGCCCCGGCGCCGTGGTGGACGGCGCCGCTGGCGTTGCTGTACGGCGCCGTCACCCGCACCCGCGGCCTGCTGTTCCGGCGCGGCGTGCTGCGCAGTGTGCGACTGGCCGCGCCGGTGGTGGTGATCGGCAACCTCAGCGTGGGCGGCACCGGCAAGACGCCGTTGACGATCGCCGTGGTCGAAGCCCTGCGCGAGCGCGGCCATCGTCCCGGCGTGGTCAGCCGCGGCCATGGCGGAACCCAGCGCGAACCGCTGCTGCTCGGCGCTGCGCCCGATCCGGCCCGGGTCGGCGACGAGCCCTGCCTGATCCACGCCAGCGGCGTGCCGGTGGCGGTCGGGCGCGATCGTCCCGCGGCGGCGCAGTTGCTGCTGGACGCCGGCTGCAACGTGGTGCTCGCCGATGACGGCTTGCAGCACTACCGGCTGGCGCGCGACGTGGAGATCTGCGTGATCGACGGCGTGCGTCGTTTCGGCAATCGCCGCCTGCTGCCCGCCGGTCCTTTGCGCGAACCGGTCAGCCGCCTGCAGCGCGTCGACCTGCGCGTATGCAATGGCGGCGCCGCCGAGCCCGGCGAATATCCGATGCAGTTGCACGGGGGCGACGTCGTCGCCCTGGCCGACGGGCGGCGGCAGCCGCTGGCGGCCTTCCGTGGCCAGCGCGTGCACGCCATCGCCGCGATCGGCAACCCGCAGCGATTCTTCGACAGCTTGCGCGACGCGGGCATCGAGGTGATCGGACATGCGTTTGCCGACCACCATGCGTTTGTCCCGGGCGATCTCGCCTTCGGTGACCAGCTGCCGCTGCTGATGACCGACAAGGACGCGGTGAAGTGCGCCGGCTTCGCCCGCCCGGACTGGTTCCGGGTGCCGGTGCGGGCGCAGTTGCCGCTGGCGTTCTTCGACGCGCTGACCGCCCGCGTCGAGGCGGCGTTACGCCGGCACTGATTCGCCGCCGATCCACAGCCCGCGCAGCAGCTGCCCGCCGATCCAGTAGCACAGTTCCGCCGGCTGCTTCGCCTGCCATACCGCCAGGTCGGCGCGCTGGCCGACCGCCAGCGTGCCCCGATCGTGCAGGCCCAGCGCACGCGCCGCATGCACCGTGACGCCTCGCAACGCCTCTTCCGGCGTCAGGCGGAACAGCGTGCAGGCCATGCCGGCGGCCACACGCAGCGACAGCAGCGGCGAGGTGCCGGGGTTGCAGTCGGTGGCGATCGCGATCGGCACGGCGTGCTCGCGCAGCCGCTCGATCGGCGGCAGTTTCGTTTCGCGCAGCGCGTAGAACGCACCCGGCAGCAGCACCGCCACGGTGCCGGCCGCGGCCATCGCGCGGATGCCGTCGTCGCCGAGGTGTTCCAGGTGATCGGCCGACAGGCCGCCGTATTCGGCGACCAGGGCCGCGCCATCCAGGTCGGAAAGCTGTTCGGCATGCAGCTTCACCGGCAGGCCGAGCTGCTTCGCCCGTTCGAACACGCGGCGGGTTTCCTCGCGGCTGAAGCCGATGCCTTCGCAGAACGCGTCCACCGCGTCGACCAGGCCCTCGGCGGCCAGCGCGGGCAGCATCCCGTCGCAGGCCAGGGCCACGTAATCGTCGCGTCGATCCTTGTATTCCGGCGGCAGCGCGTGCAGGCCCAGGAAGCTGGTGCGCACGCCGACGCCCAGTTCGCGCCCGATCCGGCGCGCCACGCGCAGCATGCGTCGCTCGCTGTCCAGGTCCAGCCCGTAGCCTGACTTGATCTCCAGCGTGGTCACGCCATCGGCCAGCAAGGCGCGGGCGCGCGGCAGCGATTGCGCCAGCAGCTGTTCCTCGCTGGCGGCGCGGGTGGCGGTGACGCTGGAGGCGATGCCGCCGCCGGCCCGGGCGATCTCCTCGTAGCTGGCGCCGTTCAGGCGCAGGTCGAACTCGTGGGCGCGATCGCCGCCGAAGACCAGATGGGTATGGCAGTCGATCAGTCCCGGCGTGACCAGTGCGCCATCCAGCGAGCGGAGCGTATCGGCCAGCGATGCGGGTTCGCCGGGCAGCTCGTCCATCCGGCCGAGCCAGGCGATGCGGCCGTGATGCATCGCGATCGCCCCGTGTTCGATCAGTCCGTACGGCGCCTCACCCGCGAACGTGGCCAGCGTCGCGTTGATCAGCAAGGTGTCCCAGCGAGGATGGCTCATGTCGATCGGGTTCCGGCGAAGGTCAGGAGGGGCAGGGCGGAGGAATCAGGATTGTGCAGGCGGCGGCGGGTCGGCCGGCGTGGCCGGCTCGTCGAACGCGGTGGTGCGCACCGCGGCCGGCGCGGCGTCACCGGTCTCGTCGAGCGAATCGTCGGCCAGCTCGTAGACCACGTCCTGGCTCTGGCGCTGGCTGGCCTGCTGCCGCTCGAAGTCCTGCACCATGCGCTCGGCGAAATCGCGGTAGACCGGCGTGGGGCAGAACAGCGAGGCAGCGGCGCGGGCCAGCAGGCAGGCGGCCATGATCGGGATCACCATGTCCTGGTTGTCGGTCAGCTCCATCGCGATCACCGCCGAGGTCAGCGGCGCGCCGGTGACGCCGGCCAGGTAGGCGCTCATGCCCAGCAGCACCACCGCGGCGGCGGGCACGCCGGGCAACAGGTGCGCGATGTTCTGGCCCAGGCCCGCGCCGACCGCCAGCGCCGGCGAGAAGATGCCGCCGGGAATGCCGGCCCAGTACGAGACCACGTTGGCCAGCAGCTTGGCGATGCCGAAGCCCTGGTCGGGCATGTTCGCGGCGCCCTGCACGATCGCCCGCGCCTGGTCGTAGCCGGTGCCGTAGATGCTGTTGTGGGTGCACACGCCGAGCACGGCGAGGGTGAGCCCGCAGCCTGCCGCGAACGCCACCGGCCAGCGCGCGCGCAGGCGACCGACCCGGGCCAGCGGGCCGCGCTGGCTCAGCAGGATCAGGCGTGCGAACAGGCCGCCCAGCAGGCCGCAGATCACCCCGGTCAGCAGCACCGCCAGCCAGGCGTGGCCCAGTGGCAGGCTGGCCTCGACCTCGCCGAAATACGAGTAGTTGCCCATGATGCCCAGCGAGACTACGCCGCCGATGATCACCGCGGTCAGCAACAGGCCGCTGAAACGGTGCTCGAAGGTGCCGGCCAGCTCCTCGATCGCGAACACCACGCCGGCCAGCGGCGTGTTGAACGCCGCCGCGATGCCGGCTGCGCCACCGGCCAGGATGAAGCGCGAAGCGGCCTTGGGATCATTGAAGCCGAAGCGCCGGCCCAGCGAGTAGAACAGGCCCGCACCCACGTGCACGGTCGGTCCCTCGCGGCCGATCGACGCGCCCACCGCCAGCGCGATCAGGGTCAGCGCCATCTTGCCAGCGGCGATCGGCAGCGCCAGCATCCGCGCGCGAAAGCCTTCGTCCTCGATGTGCAACGTGCCGATCACCTGGGGGATGCCGCTGCCCCGCGTCGCGCGGAAGCTGCCCTCGGTGACCCGGGCGAGCAGGGCGAACACGATCGGGGTGAGGATCAGCGGAATCCAGACGCCGTGGTCGAGGATGCGCAGGAACAGCTGGTACGACCACACGCTGGCCTTGGCAAACAGGATCGCCGCCAGTGCCACCAGCACCGCGCCGAACCACAGCACCAGCCGGCGTTTCCAATGATGCGGCGCGAAGAACTCGTGCCCGAGCAGCGCCCGCAGGCGCGGGTTCGATGAGGTTGAAGCGGGTCTGGAAGGCTCGGACATGATCGCGATTATCGCAGAGCGGTGGCTGGCGATGGGTTCGAGCCTGTCGTCCCCCACCCGCCCTGCGGGCACCTTCCCCCGTTTTACGGGGGAAGCAAGCGTGCCGCGTCGAGGCTCGTCGCTTCCTTCCCCCGCCTGCGGGGGAAGGTGCCCGCAGGGCGGATGGGGGTGCGCTCCTGCTCTCGCTCTGTCTTCCCTCAGCGCGGCCGCCAGCGCGTCTCGTACAGGTCGAAGCGCCGGTCCTTGAGGTTGGTCACCGCGCCGGCATTGCGGGCGCGGGCCAGGCTTTCCAGGCGCAGGTCGGCGAACAGCACGGTCTCGATGTTCGGCGTGGAGTCGGCTGCGATGCCGTCGCGGGCGAACGGGAAGTCGCTGGGCGTGAGGATGCAGCTCTGGCCGTACTGGATGTCGAAGTTGTTGACGCCGGGCAGGTTGCCCACGTTGCCGGACAGCACCACGTAACACTGATTCTCGATCGCCCGCGCCTGCGAACAGTAGCGCACGCGCAGGTAGCCTTCGCGCACGTCGGTGCAGAACGGCACGAACAGGATCAGCGCGCCCTGGTCGGTCAGATGGCGGGCCACCTCGGGGAATTCGGAGTCGTAGCAGATCATCACGCCGATCGGGCCGCAGTCGGTGAGGATCGTCGCCGCGCTGTCGCCGCCGGAGATGTTCCACACGTTGCGCTCGCTGGGCGTGGGATGCAGCTTCTCGCGCTCGTGCAGCGAACCGTCGCGCAGGCACACGTAGCAGACGTTGTGGATGTCGCCGTTGGCCTGTTCGGTGGGGTGCGTGCCGGCGATGATGTTGATGTTGTAATGGACGGCCAGACGGCTGAACAGCTCCTTCACCTGCGGCGTGTACTGGCTCAGCTTGCGGATCGACTCGAACGGCGACAGCTCGGTGTTCTCGATCGACAGCAGCTGCAGGGTGATCAGCTCGGGGAAGGTGACGAAGTCCGCGTTGTAGTCGGCGGCGATGTCGGTGAAGTATTCGACCTGGGTGGCGAACTCCTCGAACGAGGTGATCCTGCGCTGCTGGTACTGCACCGAAGCCACCCGCACCGAATCGGGCAGGCGCCGGGGCGAGGGGATCGGCGGCATGTCCGGCTGGTCGAGCAGGCGCGGGTTGCGCCAGACCAGGTGCACCGCATAGCCCAGCGAATCGTGGTCCGACGGCACGTATGCCCGCAGCAGGCCGATCACCTCGAAATCGTTGTTGAGCTGGAAGCTCAGGGTGAGGTCGCGGCGCTTGCCTTCCGCCACCGCCTGCACATACGCCTCAGCGCTGCCGTAGCGCTGGATGTTCCTGGCCAGCCCGGGGATGCGCCCGCCGAACACGATGCCGCGCAGCTTCAGGTCGGTGCACAGGCGCTTGCGCGCGTGGTACAGCCGCTGGCCGATGCGCATGCCGCGATAGTCCGGGTGCACCACCACTTCCATGCCGTACAGCCAGTTGCCGTCGGGCTTGTGGCGCGAACCCATGCCACCGCCGGTGATCTGCGACCAGGTATGCGGGGCCAGCGCGGTTTCCTCATCGATGCGGAAGGTGGCGCAGTAGCCGACCACCTTGCCTTCGTACTCGACCACGAACTGGCCTTCGGGGAAATGCGTCTGCTGGGAGCGCAGCATCTCCGGCGAGTGGCCCCACTCGGCGGTGTAGATGCGCGCGGTCAGCTCGGCCAGTTGCGGCACGTCGTCCAGCCGGGCCTGGCGCAACAGCAGTTTCGGGGTGTTTTCGCTGGTTTTCTTGCTCATGGGCCTGTGCACGGTCGGTTTGCGCTCGGGTGAAGACGGAGCGGGGCGCCGGTTACACTGCACCATTCGGTGCGGAGCAAGCGTGATGAGCGAGTGGGCGAGTCCTTCGGGTTTCGAAGCCGGCCAGCTTTGGCGTGGCGACGGCTGGCTGGCCGATGGCCGTTTCGGGCTGTCGCCCGACGGTATGCTGCTCGACCCACCGGCCGGGCCGCAGACCCCGATCGGCTCGTGGGTGTTGCCGGGCATGCCGAACCTGCATTCGCACGCGTTCCAGCGTGCGATGGCCGGCCTGGCCGAACGTCGCAGCAAGGCCGACGACAGCTTCTGGAGCTGGCGCGAGACGATGTACGCGTTCGCCGCGGCGATCACGCCGGAGCAGCTGAAGGCGATCGCCAGCCAGCTCTACGTCGAGATGCTGAAGTCCGGCTACACCCGGGTCTGCGAATTCCACTACCTGCACCACCAGCCGGACGGCACGCCGTACGCGCAGCCCGAGGCGATGTCGCTGGCGCTGATCGAGGCGGCGCGCGAGGCCGGCATCGGGTTGACCCTGTTGCCGGTGCTGTACATGAGCGGCGGTTTCGATGGTCGGGCGCTCACCGCGCGGCAGCGCCGCTTCGGCCATTCGGTGGACGGCTATCTGCGCCTGCTGGAAAGCCTGCGCGCGCATGAAGGCGACGCGGTGCGCGTGGGCATCGCGCTGCACTCGCTGCGCGCGGTGCCGGAGCAGGCGCTCGCCGAGGTGCTGGCCAGTCCGCTGGCCCGCACCGGTCCGATCCACATCCACATCGCCGAGCAGATCGGCGAAGTGCAGGATTGCCTGGCCACCCGCGGCGCCCGTCCGGTCGAGTGGCTGTTCGAACATGCCGACGTCGACGACCGCTGGTGCCTGGTGCACGCCACCCATCTGACCGAGGCGGAAGCCGCGCAGCTGGCGCGCAGCGGCGCCGTCGCCGGCCTGTGTCCCACCACCGAGGCGAACCTGGGCGATGGCCTGTTTCCGCTGGCCGACTTCCTCGACGCCGGCGGCACGCTCGGCGTCGGTTCGGATTCGCACATCTCGATCTCGCCGGTGGAAGAGCTGCGCTGGCTGGAATACGGCCAGCGCCTGGCCACCCGCCACCGCAACATCGCGGCGCGCCGGCAGGGCGACAGCGTGGGCGAGACCTTGTGGCGGGCCGCCCTCGCCGGCGGTGCCCGGGCCAGCGGCGCGTCGGTCGGCGAACTGCGCGCCGGTGCCCGCGCCGACCTGATCGTGCTGGATGACGCCTCGCCGCTGCTGGCCGCCCGCGACACGCGGTCGCTGATCGACAGCTTCCTGTTTTCCGGCAACACGCCGCTGGTGCGCGACGTGATGGTCGGCGGCCGCTGGCAGGTGCGCGATTTCCGGCATCGCGACGAGGCCGCCATCGCGGCACGCTACCGCGCCGCGGTGGGCGCACTGGCGGCGCGCTGAGGCAGCACGGCGGAAAATGAACGCTGGCCATCGACTGCTCGCCCCGGCGTCATCGGCGTGGACGACAGCGGCGTTCTGACGGACACCTGCCACGAATGGAGTGTCCCATGCGTCGAATCACCTCCTGTCTTGCCCTCGGCCTGCTGCTGGCGGGCAGCGCCTCGCTCACCGGCTGCATCGTGGCCGCGCCACGTCCGGTCGCCCACGTGAGGGTGGTGGAGCCTGTCCACGCCCGGGTCTGGGTGCCCGGTCATTGGGGCCCCCGCCGCGTCTGGGTCGGCGGCTACTGGCGCTGACGCCTCCGAGGTCAGCGCCGCCGGCATCGGCGGCGCTGGCCCCTACGCACGACCGACGCGATTTGCCACACTCCGTTTTTCTGTCGGCGTGCCTGCATGCGTTCGAATGCCTTGCTCGCGGTGGGACTGGCGTTGTGCTCGGCGCTGTTCTTCACGCTCACCTACGTGCTCAACCGCAGCCTGGTCGCCGGTGGCGGGCATTGGGCGTGGGCGGTGATCCTGCGTTACCTGCTGACCTTGCCGATGCTGGCCGTGGTGCTGCCGTTCCAGGGTGGGTTGGGCGAACTGCCGGGCGAGCTGCGCCGGCATGCGCGGCCGTGGCTGCTGTGGAGCGGCGTGGGTTTCGTGCTGTTCGGCGTGCCGTTGACCTGGGCGGCCAGTAGCGGGCCGTCGTGGCTGATCGCCGGCAGTTTCCAGACCACCGTGCTGGCCGGCCCCTTGCTGGCGCCGCTGATCTACCGCGACGCACGGGCACGGCTGGCCTGGCGCACGCTGGCGATCGGCGCGCTGATCGTGGCCGGCGTGTTCGCGCTGCAATGGGGTCACGCCCAGGGCCAGCTGCATGCCGGCGACTGGCTGGCGATCGGCGCGGTGATGCTTTCCGCATTCGCCTATCCGCTGGGCAATCGGCAACTGCTGTTGCATCTGGAGCAAGGGCCGACGCAGCTGAACGCGGTGCAGCGCGTGTTCGGCATGACGCTGTGCAGCTGGCCGCTGTGGCTGCTGTTCGCGGTGATCGCGTGGTTCACCGTCGGCCCGCCGAGCTTGCGCGAGGCGCTGCTGGCCGGCGGCGTGGCGCTGTCCTCGGGCACCATCGCCACCATCCTGTTCTTCCGCGCCACCGACATGGTGCGCAGCGAACCGACCGCGCTGGCCGCGGTGGAGGCGATGCAGGCCGCCGAGCTGCTGTTCGCCACCGTGCTCGGCGTGCTGTTCCTCGGCGAGGCGTGGCCACGTGGCTACGCGTTGTTCGGCGCGCTGGCGATCATCGTCGGCATCGCGCTGTTCGGCTGGGTCAGCGGCCGTGGCGCGGCGGGCGACGACGAGGCCGTGCGTGCATTGCGCGGTGATCGCAGCGCCTGAGCGGCTTATGCTTGCGCGATGCCCACGTCCCCAGGCAAGACAGACACCATGAACCACGAAGCGGAGCCGGCTCCGTACATCCACCACGGCACGCCCGCGTTCCGTCACACCAACCTCGCCCTGTTCGCCGCCGGCTTCGCCACGTTCGGACTGCTGTACTGCGTGCAGCCGCTGATGCCGGAGTTCAGCCGCCACTACGGCGTCAGCGAGGCCGGCGCGGCGATGTCGCTGTCGTTGACCACCGGCGTGCTGGCGTTCGCGATGCTGTTCGCCGGCGGCTTGTCTGATGCGTGGGGACGCAAGTCGATCATGGTGGCCTCGTTGCTGGCCTCGGCCGTGCTGGTGCTGGTCACCGCGCTGATGCCGGACTGGAACGCGCTGCTGCTCGTGCGCAGCCTGCTCGGCCTGACCCTGAGCGGTTTGCCGGCGGTGGCGATGACTTACGTCAGCGAGGAGATGCACCCGGAATCGGTTGGCTTGGGCATGGGCCTGTACATCAGCGGCAGCGCGGTGGGCGGCATGGGCGGGCGGCTGATCTCCGGCGTGCTGGCGGACTTCTTCGGCTGGCGCGTGGGCGTGGCGACGGTGGGCCTGGTCGGCGTGCTGGCGGCGCTGATCTTCTGGCGCGTGTTGCCGCCGTCGCGACACTTCGTGCGGCAGCCGCTGCGCTGGCGCAGCCTGCTGGCCCGCTTCGGCGGCATGTTCCACGACCGCGGCCTGCCATGGCTGTTCGTCGAGGGCTTCCTGCTGCTAGGCGCCTTCGTCACCGTCTACAACTATCTCGGCTACCGCCTGCTGGCGCCGCCGTACAAGCTCAGCCAGACCGTGGTCGGGCTGATCTTCGGCATCTACCTGATCGGCACCTTCAGCTCGGCGTGGATGGGACACCTGGCCGGCAAGCTGGGCCGGCGCAAGGTGTTGTGGACCGCGTTCGCGCTGATGCTGCTGGGCGTCGCGCTGACCATGACCACGCCGCTGCTGCTGGTGATGCTGGGCATCGTGGCGATCACGTTCGGCTTCTTCGGCGGCCACTCCATCGTCAGCAGCTGGGTCGGCCGCCGCGCCGGCGCGGCGAAGGCGCAGGCCGCCTCGGTCTACCTGTTCTGCTACTACATGGGCTCCAGCATCGCCGGCGCCAGCGGCGGACTGTTCTACGCCGCGCACGGCTGGAACGGCGTGGCGCTGTTCGTCGGCGCGCTGGTGCTGGCGGGGCTGCTGATTTCGCTGTGGCTGTTCCGCCTGACGCCGCTGGTCAACGTGGCGACGCCGCCCACGCCGATGAGCAAGGGGGCGATGGGGTAGCTCCTCCCCCTGCGGGTCCCAAGGGGAGTCCTGCAAGTGAGGGGGTGCTTTTGATCTTGCGGGACTGACGCGAAGAGCGGACCCCACCCCGGCCCTCCCCTGCACGCAGGGGAGGGAGAACGGTAGATGCAGGGGAGGGAGAAAGGCTCAGCGCGACGCGGGTTTCAACATGTCCTTCACCGCGTCGTAGCTGCCGTCATTCGCCGCAGCGGGAATCCCCAGCAGATGGGTCATCAGCGGATAGACGTCCAGGTTCGGGAACGCGGCCACCTTCGCGCCGACGCGGAACGCCGGGCCGTGGGCCACGAAGATTGCTTGCATCAGCGGTTCGGCATTGTCGAAGCCGTGCTCGCCCAGGCTCACCCGGCCCTTGCGCTTGGCCGCGTAGTCGGTGGTGGTGATGCGCCAGTGCACGTTCGCCAGGCACAGCAGTTGCGGCACGCGTGCGTTGTGGCCGTAGGCCAGTCGCGCCGGCACGCGGGTCTTGTCCCAGCACTGCATGTGCGCCTGCGGCTGCTCCAGGGTCTGTTCGATCTGGCGGAACGCGGCGCGGTCCCCGGCGCTGTCCGACTTCGGATTGAACCCGGCCAGGATGCCCAGGCTCACCGCGTGGACCTGGTCCAGCGGGATCAGCGTGTCGATCATCACGTTGTTCGCTTCGGGCACGGTGGCCATGCCGTGGTCGGACACCACGATCAGGTTGATCCGCTCGAACAGGCCGCGTTGCTTCAGTCCGCTCACCAGCTGCGCCAGCGCCGCGTCGGTTTCGCGCAGCGCCTCGTTCACCTGGGGCGTATCCGGGCCGTAGACGTGGCCGGCGTGATCGACCCCGTCGAAGTACAGCGTGAGGAAGCTGGGCCGCTCGGCGACGGGCAGGTCCAGCCACGCCAGCACCTGGTCGACCCGCTGGGCCGGCGTGACCGCACCGTCGTAGGCCAGCCAGTGGTCGGGGCGATGGCCGTGGATGTCCGCTTCCGAACCGGGCCAGAACATCGTGGCCGTGCGCAGTCCATGCTGGTCGGCGGTTTCCCAGATCGGCGTGCCCTCGGCCCACCAGCGACCGTCGCTGATCGCCTTGCGGCTGCTCAGCGAGAACTTGCCCAGCTGCGGGTCGAACATCGTGTTGTTGACCACGCCGTGGTGGTCCGGGGTCAGGCCGGTGACCAGGGTGTAGTGGTTCGGGAACGTCAGCGACGGGAACGCGGGCTGCATCGAAGCGGCCTGCACGCCACCGCGGGCGAGCATCGCCAGGGTCGGGCTGAGCCCGCGCTGCATGTAGTCGTGCCGATAGCCGTCGATGGAAATCAGCAGCACGGGCGCGGGTTTGCCCGCCGCGACGGCGATGGCAGGTGTGGCTGCGGGGCGCTGCGTGGCGCAACCGAAGCTGAATGCTGCCAGGGAGCAGAGCAGCAGGCGAAACAGGATTTTCATACGGACAACCTTACGATGCATTGAAACCAACTGCACATGATCGCGCACCCTCATGACCAATACACGTCTTGATCGACATTCCTGGACGACACGCCTGCTGATGGCCGGCCTGGTGGCGCTCGTTCCGCTGGGCACGGCGGCGGCCTGGCAGTCCACCGCGCAGCCGGTGATCCGGCCGGTGTCGCCCAGTCTGCGGTTCCAGCAGGCTGCGCAGCAGCAGAAGACGCGCGACGACCTGCAGCAGAGCCAGTTGCAGCAGCAGTTGCGCAATGCCGTGCAGGACACCGCGAAGCGTCCGTCCGCGAATGACCCGCGCGCACTCGAGCAACTGGACAAGGCCCAGCAGGCGCAGCGCGACCGTGACCGCGCCGCGCAACAGGATCTGCTCGATCGCCAGCGCGACCAGCAGAACGTGCAGCCCTTGCCGCGGGTCGTGCCGAAGGCGCTGCCGACCTCCGCGCAGGGCGGCTAAGCCGCGCGGCTCCTCCTGGAGCCTGTGAAGAAAACCACTTCCTGTGGTTTTCTTCTATCGCGAGCCCGGTACACGCCCGGACTCGCTCACATGAAACAGTCACTTGCATGACTGCTTCATGCTCGGCCCTCATGGCCGACCTGAGAGGTTGAAAAAAACTCACAACCTCTCAGCCGAACAGGTCGCCGTGCGCGATGCGCTGCTCCAGGTTCAGCAGGTAGCGCTTCGTCGGCAGGCCACCGCCGAAACCGGTGAGGCTGCCGTCCGCGCCGATCACGCGATGGCAGGGCAGCACGATCGGCAACGGGTTGCGTCCGTTCGCGGCACCCACCGCCCGCACCGCCAGCGGCTTGTCGATGCGCCGGGCCAGTTCGCCGTAGCTGATCGTGATGCCATACGGAATCCGTCCCAGCTCCTGCCACACCTCCAGCTGGAACGGCGTGCCCACCGGATGCAGCGGCAGCTCGAAGTGCTGGCGCTGGCCGGCGAAATATTCCTCCAGTTGCACCCGGGCGAACTGCAGCGGCGCCGCCGCGCGTACCCAGCCCGGATGCGCCTGCTTCGGGTGCCGTTCGCGCTCGAACCAGACCTGGCGCAGGCCATGCTGGTCCGCCACCAGGCGCAGCGTGCCGACCGGGCTGTCCATCTCGTCGTACCAGATCGTGTCGGGGCCAGCGGTCATGCCATCGTCTCCGTCTTGCGTGGGCGAGGTGGCGTGTCCGCGGCACCGCGCCAAAGGTGGATCACGGCGTACGCGCGCCACGGGCGCCAGCGGTTCGCCAGTTCGGTCAGCGCCTTCGTGCCCAGCGGCGTGGCGGATGTCGTCGCCTCGCGGCGCAGGATCAGGTCGGCCGCGGGGAACGCGTCCGGATCGCCGAGCGCGCGCATCGCGATGTAGTGCGCGGTCCACGGGCCGATGCCCGGCAGCGCGACCCAGCGCGCCACGAACTCGTCCAGCGATTGGCCCGCCCGAAAATCCACGCGGCCATCCAGCAAGGCCTGCGCCACGCCGCTGATCGTCGCGGCGCGCGCGGTGGTCAGCCCGACCTCGCGCAGATCCGCCGCGGCCAGCGCGGCCGGTGTCGGAAACAGTCGGGTCAGGCCGGGCCACGGCGCCGTCGGCAACGGCTCGCCCCAGCGCTGCACGATCCGGCTTGCCAGCGTGCGCGCCGCCGCCACGCTGATCTGCTGGCCCAGGATCGCCCGCACCGCGATCTCGAAACCGTCCCAGCCGCCGGGCAGGCGCAGGCCCGGCTCGCGGCGGCGCAGCGGGCCCACGATCGGGTCGGCGCGGAACGTGTCGGTGATCGCCTGCGGGTTCGCATCCAGGTCGAACATTCGGCGCAGCGTCGTCACCACGCCGAGGATCTGCGTCGGCTGCGGGCAGTGCAGTTCCAGTTGCAGCGCATGTTCGCCACCCGGCCACGCGCGCAGGCGCAGCCAGCCCGGCGTGTTCGCGGGGCCGAACACGCGTGCGTAGCTGTGCTCGTCGACCTGTTCCACGCCAGGCAACGCGCGGGTGCGCAGGAACGCGAGCAGCGCATCGAACGCATACGGTGGCCGGTAGCCCAGCCGTAACCGCAGCGGCGCGCCCGCCATCGCGCGCGGATGCCGACGCAGTTCGCGCGGTGCGATCCGGTTCGCCTGGGCGAACGCGGCGTTGAACCGGCGCAGGCTGCGGAAGCCGGACGCGAGCGCCACTTCTGTCACCGGCAGCGCCGTCTCCGTCAGCAGCTGCTTCGCGAACAGCAGCCGGCGCGTCGTGTGCACGCTGATCGGCGGCGCGCCGACATGCTCGACGAACAGCCGGCGCAATTGCCGCGCGCCCACGCCGACCTGTGTGGCCAGGGCGTCCAGCGATTGCTCCGCCAGTGCGCCGGCCTCGATCAGCTTCAGCGCGCGGGCCACCGCCCGGTTGCCGCGTTGCCCTTCATCACTGCCCGGCGCCAGCTCCGGACGACAGCGCAGGCACGGTCGGTAGCCGGCCACCTCGGCCGCCGCCGCGTTCGCGAAATAGCGCACGTTCTCGCGCTTCGCGGAAGGCGCCGGGCAGACCGGGCGGCAATAGATGCCGGTGCTGCTCACCGCGACGAAGAACAGCCCGTCGAAGCGCGCGTCGCGGCTGCGTCGGGCCTGTTCGCAGATGGATGGCGCGGGCAGGGAAGGGGCGGGATTCATGGCCTTGAGGCTAGCACCGCCGCGCCGGCCAGACTCGCCGTTTTCGGACATCAATACCGCGCGCCGCGATGCGCAGGCATCAAGGCCGCATGCATCAATGCCGCTACATCAATGCCGCAGCATCAATGCCGGATGACAGGCAGCGCGGCAGTGTCGCCGTGCGGGCACGCCGCCACGCGGCCGGCGCGGAATGCATCCGCGTCCGCCGCGCTCGCCGGCCTGCCTTCATCACCGCCATCGAACGCGGCGCGCCACACGCCATCCACCGCGCGCCGCCACGTCGTCGCGAACCGGCCGATCGTGTAGCGCCGCTTCGCGCCCGGTGCCATGTTCTCGAACAGGTACGTACCGCTGGAATACGCGAGCGTGCCATCGCCGCTCACCACGACCTGTTGCGGATACCAGTCCAGGCGCACCGACTTGCCCGCAATCATCGGTGCCCAGTGCTGCAGGATCGCGGCGCGACCGCGCGTCGGCTGCGGCGTATTCGCATCGAACACCGCGTCGGCCATCACGTGCCCGGCAAACGCCGCCGCATCGTGTTTCTGCACGCTCTGCGCGAACGACAACTCGCGCTGCCATACCGCGCACTCCGGCGTCGCCGCCTGCGCGATGGCCGGGGCGATCGCGCACGCCAGCAACACCAGTCCACTCCCACGCAACGTCATCAGCCTGCTCCCCGCGGACCGCCCGCCGCCGCAGGATTCCCCTTGTCCGGGCACACGGCCAGTGCAGGACGGCAGGGGGTGGACGCTTCAGGCCGCGACAGGAGCGGCCGGCGCAGTATGATCGTCGGCGTCGCCAGGGCTGGGGGAGGCCCGCATGACTGCACTGCAACGCGGTTTGCTGATAGCGGCCCTGATCCTGCTGGGCCTAGGCGAGTGGATCTGGAACATGCACCTGGTGCAATCGCAGGTCCGGCAGATGATGCAGGCGCAGGCGGCGAAGCCGCACGACCGCCCGTCGTCGCTGCCCGCGCACAAGTTCACTCGCGAGCAGGGCTATGCGTTCATCGCCGCGCTGAAGAAGGCCGAGGCGATCGCCGATCCGCTGCAGCGTTGCCTGGCCTATCCAGATCCGCCGGACAGCCACTGGTCGCGCGATGCGGTGGTCGCGTATTGCCATTACCGCCTGCAACCGCGGCTCACGTTCGCCGAGGCGCAGTCGCTGATCCAGCACGGCAAGGCGGCCGAGCTCGATCGTCGCCTCGCGGCCGCCCTGCATGCGCAACAGACCGACCCGGACTCACGTGGCCTGCTCGATCGCATCTACCAGGATGCATTCCAGAACGGCTCGTTCGAGGTGCGGCCCACCCTGGACGCGTGGAAGCGCGATGCGCCGGACAGCGCGTTCGCGTTCGCCGCCAGCGGCACGGCCTACGTGTCGATGGCCGCCGAAGCGCGCGGCGAGAACTACCTGAGCGACACGCCGGACAGCCAGGTGCAGGCGATGGACAAGCTGCTGGCCCAGGCCGACAGCGACCTGCGCCGGGCGATCGCGCTGGACCCGAAGGTCACTCCCAGCTACGCCGCGCTGATCCACGCTGGCGGCATGGGCTACGCGCGCGACTATGTCGACGCGGCGATCCGCGATGCGCTGGCGGCGGTGCCCGACGACTATTCCACCTACAGCATGGCGCTGTGGGCGCGCCAGCCGAACTGGGGCGGTTCATACGAAGCGATGGACCAGCTGGCCGCGCAAGCGCGGGCCCGGGCGCCGAACAATCCGCTGATGAAGGTGCTGTCGACGGAGCGGCCGTTCCAGCAAGTCTGGCGCTGCGACTGCAGCGATGCGGACGAGATGGCGGCGTATCCGCATGCGGTCGACGAACTGACCAGCAGCAGCAACCTGCTCGGCATCGGCCGGATGGCCAGCAAGTACCGCGACCAGACCATGGCCCTGATCTACCAGTCCGAAGCGCTGCGCTTCACGCCCGGCGACGAGGACGCCCTCGTGAACCGGGCGTTCGCCCTGGTCGACTACGACGAGTCGGCCTGGGCCGCGGCCGACCTCAGCCAGCTGCTGGACCGCTCGCCCGGCAACACGAGGGCGCTCGACGCGCGCGCGAACGCCTACGAGATGCAGGGTGACTACCGGCGTGCCGAGCAGGACTTCCGCGCCATGCTGGCGCTGAACCCGGGCGACACGCGCGCGCTGGGCAAGCTCGGCGACATGTTCGTCAACTGGGAAAAGAACTGGGACAAGGGCTGGGCCGTGGCCGACCAGCTGATCCGCGAGCAGCCGCAGAACCCGTATGGCCTGCTGCTGCGCGCCGGCATCCAGGAACAGCAGCCCCGTGGCGGCCTGGACGCGACCGTCCAGCAACTGCAGACGCGCTTCGGCAAGGACCCGAACATGGCGAAGATCATCGTGCGCATGCGCGCCGCGGTGGCGCTGCGCAAGCACACCGGCATCGACGGCAAGCCCGCGGCGCCGTGAGCCGGCCTCCGGTTCGACCCGGTCGCTGACCTATACTCGGTGGTCTGACTCACCGGAGCCCTTCGTGATGAACGCACCCACCCGCATCGACACCACCCGCACCGTCCGCGCGCCCCGCGGCAGCGAGCTTTCCTGCAAGAGCTGGCTCAGCGAGGCGCCGTTCCGCATGCTGCAGAACAACCTCGATCCGGAGGTGGCGGAGAACCCGGCCGAGCTGGTGGTGTACGGCGGCATCGGCCGCGCCGCGCGCAACTGGGAGTGCTTCGACGCCATCCTCAAATCGCTGCGCGAGCTGAACGACGACGAGACCCTGCTGGTGCAGTCCGGCAAGCCGGTCGGCGTGTTCCGCACGCACAGGGACGCGCCCCGCGTGCTGATCGCGAACTCCAACCTGGTGCCGCACTGGGCGACCTGGGAGCACTTCAACGAGCTCGATAAGAAAGGCCTGATGATGTACGGCCAGATGACCGCTGGCTCGTGGATCTACATCGGCTCGCAGGGCATCATCCAGGGCACCTACGAAACCTTCGTCGAGATGGGCCGCCAGCACTACGGCGGTAACCTGAAAGGCAAGTGGATTCTCACCGCCGGCCTCGGCGGCATGGGCGCGGCGCAGCCGCTGGCGGCGTCACTCGCCGGCGCGTGCAGCCTCAACATCGAATGCCAGCAGAGCCGCATCGACTTCCGCCTGAAGACCCGCTACGTCGACGAGCAGGCCAGCGACCTCGACGACGCGCTGGCGCGCATCGCGAAATACACCGCCGCCGGCGAAGCGAAATCCATCGCCCTTCTTGGCAATGCCGCGGACGTGCTGCCCGAGCTGGTCAAGCGCGGTGTACGCCCCGACGCCGTCACCGACCAGACCAGCGCGCACGACCCCGTCAACGGCTACCTGCCGCAAGGCTGGACCGTGGAGCAGTGGTTCGAACGCCGCAAGAGCGACCCGGCCGGCACCGCCAAGGCCGCCAAGCTGTCGATGAAAACCCACGTGGACGCGATGCTGGCGTTCCACGCCCAGGGCATCCCCACCTTCGACTACGGCAACAACATCCGCCAGATGGCCCAGGACGTCGGCTGCGAAAATGCGTTCGCGTTTCCCGGCTTCGTCCCCGCCTACGTGCGCCCGCTGTTCTGCCGCGGCGTCGGCCCGTTCCGCTGGGTCGCGCTGTCTGGTGACCCGGAAGACATCTACAAGACCGACCAGAAGGTCAAGGAACTCATCCCCGACGACGAACACCTGCACCGCTGGCTGGACATGGCGAAAGAGCGCATCAGCTTCCAGGGTTTGCCGGCACGCATCTGCTGGGTCGGCCTGGGCCTGCGCGACAAGCTCGGCCTGGCGTTCAACGAGATGGTGCGCAACGGCGAGCTGAAGGCGCCGGTGGTGATCGGGCGCGATCACCTGGATTCCGGCTCGGTGGCGTCACCGAACCGGGAGACCGAGGCGATGAAGGATGGCTCGGACGCGGTATCCGACTGGCCGTTGCTCAATGCGATGTTGAATGTTGCAGGTGGCGCGACCTGGGTTTCGCTGCATCATGGCGGCGGGGTGGGGATGGGGTATTCGCAGCATTCCGGCGTGGTGATCGTTTGCGATGGCACCAAGGAAGCGGATGAGCGGATTTCGCGGGTGCTGTGGAATGACCCGGGGACCGGGGTGATGCGACATGCGGATGCGGGGTATGAGGTTGCGATCGAGTGCGCGCGGGATAAGGAATTGAAGTTGCCGATGGCGTAATTCGAACTACAAAAATCCACGTTCGCCGGTTCAATTCCGACCCTGGGCTCCCAGTTGTAGAAATCCATTCCGCATTAGGTTTTTACCTACGAGGGCTTTTTCTTTTTAACTCGGAAAAATCAAGTATGGCCAATATCAGAGATTGCTTGCGAGCAAGAGAAGGCGCGATAGATTTTTCCCGTGGGAAGGGAAGGCGCTGAGCCCCAGGCGCCGGTATGGGGTCACGCATGGTCAGAAGTTGAGAGATCGCATCAGAAAGAGCCGAATCGATCCAAAGGGATGACAGTGATCTCCGACCTCAAAAATCAAGGCCCTCTAAGAAGTCTTTCCCAAGAAATCGGCGAGGACGCCGCTTCGGTTCTTTCCGCTCATCGGCCGGCCGCTTGGACACTTAACGAAATTCCAGGCCCCGACTATGGAGTCGATTACCAAGGCTTAGTCCACGGCTCAGCCGGGGTTGGGGCTAGGTTCTACTTCAATATCCAATTGAAGGGAACTACGGATCCATCGGATCGCTTGGCGGACGGCATCCATCTTTCCCATGAATTCAAGCGGTCAACGCTAAACCTTTGGCATTCAAGTGGCGCCGTTGTCATGGTCGCGATTGCTGACATGATCGACAGCCGCGATCCCGTCACGGCTACGGCTCACTACTTATTTGCGAGCCCAATCCTTGATGACGCTCTTGCGTCGTTGCCGGACGATCAAAAATCGCTGACTCTTCGCGTCCCGCGAGCACAACTGATATCTCGAGATTTAGACGTTCTTCCGAACGTGGAGGCTTACATAGCCGAAATGCGAGATGTGCGCGCGCAGATGCGTGAGCGACGCCGCGCAGCAGGCTGCACGGAGGATACCCTGAGTTTGACTCAGTTTGTTGAAACAGGAGCAATCGACTCAAACCCTGTTACAGACACAATCGACTGCTTAATCGAAACACTTCCAAACAAAGCGGAAATGCATTCGGCGCTTTCCGCACTGCGGGCTGGGGACAGCGTCTCTGTTTTAGCCTTAACCCGAGATCCAGATGAAGTCGGTGATCATGACGGCCATATTGAGGCCGGCGTAAATGCCTACTTACGATCCCAGGCGATGGGCTTGGCGGGGGATGAGGCCGAGGCTGAGCGATTGTTGTCGATAGCCCATCGCCTCTTGCCGGAGAACGACGATGTAGTTTCAGCTCTAGCTCAAAATGAGCTCAATCATACTTTTTACGGAGAGAACGGGCGAGTAAAGCGAGAAGGGTTACTGCTGCTGCTGGAGGGGCGAAACAGTACGGGTGCGGCGAATGTTCGAGCCAAGCTACATGCTCTCAGTGGCAACTTCGAGTACGCGAGGAAGGCTCTTGAAGGTCATCCAATGCGTAAGACTGTAATCACATCGATGATCATTTCAATTGTCGAGAAGTCTTGGCGCAGGGTCGTTGATGAAGCGGCCTGCTTCTCCCAAATTGATGATCTGACACCTATTCAAAAATTCATTCTTCGCATGCTGGAGGCGCGCGCAGTTTTCCAGATGGCAATTGGTTCCATGCGCTGGAAAGAAGGAGAGGATGAGTTAGTCATTAAATCATCCGGCGTGCCAGGCATGGATATAAATCGTCTGCACCAAGCGTACGAGCTGAGCTTAGGTGCTATGCAGGCGGCTCAACTGCTAAATTGGCCGATCAATACAGAACACCTACTGGATGTTCTTCCAATCTCTGCAATGATTTTAGAGAGAGAGCAAGAAGTCCTGCCTCTCTTGGCGGCAATGGCCACGGCCAAGCCAAAAATTGCTCGCTTTCGCGAAGTTACCTCCAAACTCGCACTCAATGCAGATAAGCCACAGCTCGTTGTGCGCCTTAAAGAACTTGCCGGAGATGCCGCGGCGTACAACGACGAAGAGATCCTGCTTGCGGTAGCAGAAAATAAACTTGGTAACGCATCAAAAGCTTTCGCCATAGTTGAAGAGGTGCTGTGCAGCGAGTCAAATTCCGAGGTCTTTCTGTCCTCCCTCATGATGATAGGGGTGGCAGCAAGTGCAGCTTTCAAGACTGAATTGCTTCAAAGGATTAAAGACCGCCTCGCCAAATCCCCCGAGGGCAATAATTTTCTTGCGATTCTGGAATCTGCCACCTCGGTCAATCAGTCTCTCCTAAGACGATCGGAGGCCATAAAAAATCTGCACGGCTACTGGAAGGCTCACGGGCAACCAGTTGTAGTGGCTGATCACCTCTTGGATAACGCTGATCCGACATTATCGCAAGAAGCCGTCGTAATCACGGAGGTGGCTAGTGATCTACGAAACCAAGCATCGCTTGATCTAGGGCGCTGGGCGACTTTCGCGCACGCACTAATTACCGTCGGCGATTTTTCCTTGGCAATATCCGAATTGCGCAACGCAATCGATCGTTTTGGCGCGAACCCAAAGCTGAAATCATTGCTCGGAATCGCCTTGGAGAAGAATGGCAACTCGCCCGAAGCATTTTCTGTTTTCGAGGAGCTAATAGAGGCCGGAGAGGAAGCGGATTTGGCAAGGCGATACTTCGTCAATATTGCCTCTCGCTTTGGATTCTCTGAAAAAGCAGAAGATCAGGTACGCAATGCGCTGGTACGCGCGGCGAGCCCGCGCGCAAGATTGCAGCTCTTTAACACCTTATTCCAGCTATCGCTCCTTTCCCTTAGAGATTTGCCTGGTCTATGGGATCTGGCTTGGGAGTATGGGCGTTTGGCGAATCGGCATGATGAAAGGCAGGAAGGTATCTTCCTGCAAGAGGCCATTATGGCCACGTCACTGTACAGCCCGGAGAAAGACGATCCGCGTTTGGAAGAGCTTCGCAATAGGCTTGGTGCGTTTATTTCGGCGTTTCCAGAATCAAAATATCTACGCCAAGGACAACTGCCAGATGATGCATCGCCAGATGCGGTCATTAAAGCTCTACAGGCTGTTGCTGGAATTACTGATGATGATTTGCGGCGCGAGCGTTCTGTCGAACGTCGCTTGGATACTGGCGACCTTATGGTCCCGTTATCGTGGCGACCTCGAACATTTCTTCGCAACGTTAACAGCGTCTTGATGCTATGGGAGGTCAGAAAAAAAGCTCCTGCGGATCGAGGTGCAATGCATTTCATGATGACAGCGCCCGGTGTTGATCGATCAACGCCCGATACTTTGGACGGTAAGTCAGCGGTGCTGAGTTTTACATCGCTCTTGGTGCTTGATGAATGCAACCTCTTGCACTTCGTTCTTAATAAATTTCAGCGCGTGATCATCGCCAGGTCGGTCCTTGCTGCTTTGCAGGAAGCGCGAAATCCGGTCACCGGAGGTTGGGGCGGCGCGCGAGCGGAAAAAGTTTTAGATGCGCTACGCGTGAATTTCGCTAAGGTCGCTCATCCGCCTTTTCGTGACTCTTCGGAATTAGGTCCGCCGGACTGGTACGAAGATGAAAAGCTCGCGATGTCAACCCCTGAAAACATCTACTTCTCTGATGATCTGGTTGAAGCCGCGCTAGTTTGTAATGGAGATGGCGACGAGCACGCGAAACCGAGCATCTCAACGGTGGACTTTATTGAGCTGGTGGAAAGAGAGGAATCCATTGCCACGCTTGAAGCAGCGAAGGCAATCGCCAAGTTGATCGAGTTAAAAATCGGTGGTGTACCGGTCGCATTCCGCTACGTTACTTCTGCTGTCGAGTATGCGAAGGAAGATCAGTCGCTTCTAGAAGCAATTCTAGACGGCCTTTGGGACGCGTCAAAGCCGTATAAGGAGCTATTGGAGCACTTTGGAAACACGGCTGCGTACACTATGAGGTGTCTTGATGTAAGTGACGACATATTGGGACTATTATGGATGCGCTGGCTCAAGGCTGTCCGTTTTCAGTCAGATCGTGCGCTTAAGCCACTTTACAAACTTGGCCATGCTTTCGTGGCAGTGCTGCGCAATCTTCCTGATGACGAAGGCCAGGTGCGCAGGTTGTGGCAGTTGTTTTGGAAAGCCATTGAGCTAGGGTTGGCAAGTACTCTCAACGACGACCCTGACAAGATCGGGGCAAAAATGATCGGCGATGTGCTTGGGCGAACCAGTATCGTCGACCCAGAGTATCGAGTTTCGAACTTATCTCAAAAAGCAAAATTGGGCCTGCCCAATGGTACCGCCCTGTTGTCCGCGTACGAACAGGCATACGTCGAAGCCGCAGCAGAAGCTACGATCGCGAACATTAAGAAAGATAGCCACTAGAGAAAATAAGGGATCGAAAATAAGGGGTCAAAAATAAGGGGTCAGGTTCATTATCCTGTGGTTTTCAAATCGAAAATAAGGGGTCAGGTTCATTATCCTGTGGTTTTCAAATGGACCCGTGGGAAAGGGGACGTGGCTAATTAAATTGATTTTCCAAAGGTTGAGGTCGACGTTCTCCGAGCCGCGCTACTCGGTTTTCCTGATCGCTCTCGCATCGCTTGCGGTTGGATGTCGGCCTCATCCGCCCTTACGTCAGCCAACCTCTACGTCGCAACTTCCCTCGCGCCGACAGTCAGCCGCTGTCCCCTCTGGCATCGTTCCGGCGCCCCCACTCTCGGCAATAAGCCACAGGGTGTCGCGGGTGCTACCGGATCGCCTGGACGCGCAACGGAGTTTGCGCGGAACGCAGGCGATCCAGTCAACCGATACGGAGATCGTGATGTCGACGTCCCCCCGCATTGAGTAGCAGGAAGGTTTAGAGTCCGGGGTCACTTTAACTGTTTCGCGTAGGCGGCAGGTGTCAAGCCGCCCAACGCTTTC
>NZ_LMGH01000011.1:0-459673 GCF_001427365.1 Rhodanobacter sp. Root561 | reverse complement strand
TTGGCGGCTCACGAGGGCAGTTTCCCCGATGGACTCCTGCAAACGTCAAACTTCTACTGCCTCCCCGGCAGAGCCGGGGGAACTCTCAGATTGGTTTAGTGGTGCACAACAGGTGCGGCAGTTGCTTCTTCTCGATGCCACGGATAAGCGCTTCGACCGCGCGCTGGTCTTTCGCGCTGGATTTGGTACTGATCTGATGGCGGAAGTGGTCGATGGCAGCGGTGAGGAAGCCGCCGGTGCCGCAGGCCGGATCCATTACGGTTTCGCGCTTGGCCAGCCGCGGGTTGACCCGATCGACCATGAAGGCGGTGATGGCGCGCGGGGTATAGAACTCACCAGCGTTGCCGGCACCGCGCAGGTCGTTGAGCATTTGCTCATAGACATCGCCGAGGCTGGCGCGGGTCTTGAAATCGTGGAAGTTGATGGCTTCTTCCAGCTTCTCGATCACGGCCAGCATCTGCGGGCCGGATTTCATGTAGTTGTTGGCGTCTTCAAAGACCTGCTGGATGACCTGGTACTGCGGGCCCTGGCTGGCGTCGATCTGATCCTTGAGGGCCGGGAACAGTTCGTTGTTGACGAAGCTGATCAGCTCGCCGCCGGCGATTTGCGGCTTCTTCTTGCCTTCTTCATCGGCCTTGTAGGCGGCCCAGTTACGCCAGCGCAGATGTTCGGGTAAGGGCGACTTGTACTTTTTGTTGTCGTCTTCCCACTCTTCCTCGCGCTGGTCGAACACCTTGAGGAAGAGCATCCAGGTGAGCTGACCCAGACGCTGGGCATCACCGTCGACGCCGTCGTCCTTGCGCATGATGTCCTGGATGGATTTGATGGTACTGCTGAGATTCATCGCATTGCGCTCTTGTCTTGCCGGCCGGATTCACCACTTAACCGCGTGGATCAGGCCTGTTTGGTTTCGGGTTGGTCGTAAAGCGCCAGCTCAAGCTCGCGCACGGCCTGGGTGTACTGCGCCAGGCTGCCAAAAATGCCGCGACGGATGGCGGTTTTGCTGCCGAACTGGTCGAAGGGCGGCAGCTCCAGCACTTTGGCGTCTTCAATGTCTTGCACGCCATGGTCGGCAAACTTGTCCAGCAGGACTTCGAGGACGGCGCGGGCCTGTTCACCGTACTTGCCGAACACGTCGCGCTTTCTGACGCTGTTGGCACGTTCGCGGCGGGTGAGCGGCTTCTGGTCGAAGGCCACATGGGCGACCAGATCGAAGGCATCCAGCTCGCTGCCGTTGGCGACAGCTTGTTGCAATATCGGGAGCGGCACGCCGTGGCTGGCGAGTTCTTCGAGCACGGCTTGTTTGCGCTCGGCAGCACTCCAGCGACGCAGGAAGTCGGTCATGCTGCCGAACTCGGCCTGCAGCGCTTTCCTGATGTCGTCCTTGAGCAATACGCGATAGTCCTCGGTGATGAGCTTGCCGTCGGCATCGAGGTATTGGGAGCGCTCTACCGCCAGCCGTACGTCGACATCTCCGATCACGTATTTGATGCGGCCGTTACCGCCACCGTTGCCCGTATTGCCGTCGTCATCCCCGTCATCCGGGGACTGATGGTCATACGGAGGTGGTTCGGGCTCGCCCGTACCGGGCGGGTCGATATCGTCCGGTGGCACCACCGGTTCGCCAGGCTTGGGCTCGTATATCACTACCGGCTCGCCATCGAAATCAGGGTCTGCAAACAAGCGCGTGGCGCCCTTGAAGTCCATGATGGTGAAGTAGAGCTTCTGGTAATCCTCACGTAGCCGCGTGCCGCGACCGATGATCTGTTTGAACTCGGTCATCGAGTTGATGTTCTGATCGAGCACGATGAGCTTGCAGGTCTTGGCATCCACTCCGGTTGTAAGCAACTTGGAGGTGGTGGCGATGACGGGGTATGGCTCGTCGTTGTCGATAAAGTACGAAAGCTGGGCCTTGCCTTCGTTATCGTCGCCGGTGATGCGCATGACGTAGCGGCGGTTGCTGGCGGCAGCTGGGATCAGCTTGACCAACGCTTGCCGCATGCGCTCGGCGTGGTCCTGGTCATCACAGAACACGATGGTCTTGGCCATCGGGTCGATCGCCTTGAGGTATTCCCACACTTTGCTGGCAACGAGCTCAGTGCGCTTTTCCAACACCAGAGTGCGGTCGAAATCCTTGGTGTTGTACTGACGCTGCTCCACCGCCTGCCCCAGCTTGTCGACCTTACCTCTCTCGGGCGTGTAACCCACCGCATCCACGTCGGTGGCAATGCGAATGACTTTGTAGGGAGCGAGAAAGCCGTCTTCGATCCCTTGCTTGAGCGAGTAGGTGTAGACCGGGTCACCGAAATAGGTGAGGTTACTGACTTCCTTGGTCTCTTTCGGTGTCGCCGTCAGGCCCAGGTGCGTGGCGGCGGTGAAGTAATCGAGCACCTCACGCCAGGCTGAATCATCGGCGGCGCTGCCTCGGTGACATTCATCGATGACTACCAGGTCGAAGAAGTCCGCCGGGAACTGGCGGTAGATCTGCTTCCACTCTTCCTTGCCCGTGACTGCCTGGTACAAGGCAAGATAGATCTCGTAATTTTTCTTGATCTCGCGATTGGTGACTTTGTGCATGACCTCGCCGAAAGGAGCGAAGTCCTGCTGCATGGTCTGGTCGACCAGAATATTGCGATCCGCAAGGAACAAGATCCGCTTCTTGGCCTTGGCCTTCCATAGGCGCCAAATGATCTGGAACGCCGTGTAGGTTTTTCCGGTGCCTGTAGCCATGACCAGCAGCACGCGCTGCTGGCCTTTGGCGATAGCTTCAATGGCGCGATTGATGGCGACGCGTTGGTAGTAGCGCGGACTCTTGCCACTGCCGTCTGTATGAAAGGGTTGCTCAACGAGTTGGACGGCTGCAGGTTCGACCAGGCCTTTCCATTGCTGGTACAGCGGCCACAGATCATCGGCGGACGGGAATTCGCTGAGCTGGAGTTCTCGCTCCACCGGTTGCGAGATTCCGGTACGGTCATGCAGCAGGAAGCCATCGCCATTGCTGCTGATGGCAAATGCCGCATCCAGCATTTCGGCATAAGCCAAGGCTTGCTGCATACCATGCCCGATTGAAAACTTGGCTTGCTTGGCTTCAACAACAGCGATAGGAACATTCGGCTTGGCGTAAAGCACGAAGTCAGCCCGCTTCGGGCCGCCTTTTGCGTCTGGATTCCTGATGCGCGCAGCCAGCTTGCCACGCACCATCACGCGACCATCGGTGAGGCTCACCTCTTCCCGAAACTGATGCTGTTGCCAACCCGCTTGCTGGATCGCCGGAGTGATGAACTTAGTGCAGATGTCTCGCTCGCTGAGCTGGTACTTGTCCATTCATCCCCCTAAATCCACAGGCAAGGCAGCCTCTGGATTATGACAGGTCTTATCCCGACCTTATCTCAACGGCAAGATGTCACGTCATCCTTCAACGCAATCAAACCGCCGATCCGCCTCAACATCGGCGTCGTAGTCCACGTCGTCCCGATCAAACCCGAACAGTTTCAGGAACTCGTGCTTGTATCCCGCGTAATCAGTGATCTCGCGCAGGTTTTCGGTGGTGACGGTGGGCCAGAGGGTTTTGCAGGGTTCCTGCACGTCGTCGCGCAGTTCCCAGTCGTCCAGCCGCACGCGGCCTTCGTCGTCGGTCGGTGCGGGGGCGCCATCAGCACGATAGAGACGGTCGTGGAACAGGCGGTTGGCTTGTTCGATCGGGTTTTCGTGGATGCCCTGCTCCTTCATGATCTTGAAGGCGATGGACACGTATAGCGGGATCACCGGGATGGCGGCGCTGGCCTGGGTGACGACGGACTTCATCACGCCGACGTAGGCGTCGAGGCCGGGGTGGCGGCTGCGCAGTTGCTTGGCGGTGTTGTCGAGGTGCTGCTTGGCCTGGCCCAGCGTGCCGTGCCAGTACATCGGCCAGGTGATCTCGGTGCCGATGTAGCTGTAGGCGATGGTCTTGGCGTGGTCGGCGAGCACGCCGGCGGCGCTCAGCGCGTCGATCCACAGCGCCCAGTCCTCGCCGCCCATCACGGTGACGGTGTCCTTGATTTCCTGCTCGGTGGCCGGCTCGACGGTGGCCTCGATCACGGTGTCCTTGTTGGTGTCGACCGAGGTGTTGTGGAACGGCTCGCCGATGGTCTTGAGCGCCGAGCGCACGACTTCGCCGGTGTCGGGCATCTTGCGCACGGGCGAGGCCAGCGAGTAGACCACCAGGTCGATCGGGCCGCCCATCTCGTTCTTGATGATCTCGATGGCCTTGGCGCGGGTCTCGTGGGCGAACGCGTCGGCGTTGATCGACTTGCTGTACAGGCCGGCCTGCTTGGCGGCCTTGTCGAAGGCGGCGGAGTTGTACCAGCCCGCGGTGCCGGTCTTGTCTTCGCTGCTGGGCTTCTCGAAGAACACGCCCAGCGTGGCGGCGCCGTAGCCGAAGGCGGCGGTGATGCGCGAGGCCAGGCCGTAGCCGGTGGACGCACCGATCACCAGCACGCGCTTGGGACCGCTGCCCTTGCTGTGGCCGGCGGCTTCGGTGATCGCGATCTGGTCGAGCACGTTACGTTCGCAGCCGACCGGATGGGCGGTGACACAGATGAATCCACGGACTTTGGGCTTGATGATCACGCGACGGCTCCTGCTGGCAAATGCATAAACCGGCATCTTAACCAAGTGGGGCGGCCGTGCGCTGCCGTAGGGAGTGGTTGGCGCTCGCACTACCGGGATTACGTTCGGGTTGAGCGTGCGTCGAAGGTTCGGAGTCGAGGCTTCGCGGTGGCCCTTCGACTTCGATGTTGCGCGGCTGCGCTCTGAGGAGGCGGGTTGGGGCTCTGCTCCCTCCCCTGCTTGCAGGGGAGGGCTGGGGTGGGGGCGCTCTTGGGGCTTAGATCAAGAGCTTCACCCCCTCCCAACCTCCCCCTGCAAAGCAGGGGGAGGGGCAAGGGCCTGCGCCATCGCGCGTACGTGCTCCGCATCAGTGCGCAGTTCGCCTACCTGCATGTCTTCCAGCTGCGGTGGTCGATGCTGCATGCCCGAGGGCAGCTGGTGTTTCGCCGAGGCGTGGAATTCACGGGCACCAGTGGCAACGACCAGCGCGGCGATGTTGCGGGCGGTGATGCCGGCGCCGGGCATCACGGCGAGGCGGCCGTTCGCCTGGGTGACCAGGGTGCGGATCAGGGCGGCGCCTTCGACGGCGCTGGGTTGGGCGCCGGAGGTCAGCACGCGTTCGCAGCCGAGGGTGATGATGTCTTCCAGCGCGCGCGAAGGGTCGCGGCTGAGGTCGAAGGCGCGATGGAAGGTGGTGCCCAGCGTGCCGGCGGCGGTGATCAGGCTGCGGCAGCGGGGCATGTCCACCTGGCCGTCGGCGTCGAGCATGCCGAGCACCACGCCGTCGCAACCGAGCGCCACGCAGGCTTCGATGTCGCGCTGCATCGTCTCGGCTTCGAGGTCGTTGTAGAGGAAGTCGCCGGCGCGCGGGCGGATCAGCACGTATAGCGGGATGCGCAGGCGCTCGCGGGCCAGCGCGATCTGTGCGTGCGACGGGGTGAGGCCGCCCAGTTCCAGCGCGCCGCACAGTTCGACCCGCCCTGCTCCGCCGTCCTGCGCGGCGAGTGCGGAGGCGACCGAGTTCGCGGCGATTTCAAGCATCATGAGTCGCCGGCATCACGAGTAGCTCGTGGTGTAGACGCTTTGCGACGGAATCAGCGCGTCCTGCTTCTGCGCATCGCACACGGCGTAGGTGAAGCCGTGCTGGATCGCGTAGGCGCCGACTTCACCGTTGCGGTTCATCGCGAGAAAACCGACCTGCAGGGTCTTCGATGCCTCGCGGCGCTTCTTGACGATGCGCATCACCGCTTCCTTGCAGGCCTCTTGCGGCGAGCGGCCCTGGCGCATCAGTTCGACGACGAGGAAGCTGCCGGCGTTGCGGATCACTTCCTCGCCCACGCCAGTGGAAGTGGCGCCGCCGACTTCGCCGTCGACGTACAGGCCGGCGCCGATGATCGGGCTGTCGCCGACGCGGCCGCGCATTTTCCAGGCCATGCCGCTGGTGGTGCAGGCGCCGGACATGCGGCCGTGCGCGTCGATCGCCAGCATGCCGATGGTGTCGTGGTTGTGGGCGCCGCCGGGCAGGCCGGTGCGGCCGTAGTCGTGCACTTCGCTGTTGATCGATGGCTGGTACTTCGCCGTCTTCAGCCATTCATGCCAGGCCTGTTCGGCCTCGGGGGTGAGCAGGTCCTGTTTCCTGAAGCCCTGCTCCAGCGCAAACTGCAGCGCGCCCTCGCCCACCAGCAGCACGTGCGGCGTGCGTTCCATCACCCGTCGCGCCACGGAGATGGGATGCTCGATGTGTTCGAGCGCAGCGACTGCGCCGCAGCTGCCGTCGGCGTCCATGATGCTGGCGTCCAGTGTGACGTGGCCATCGCGATCGGGATAGCCGCCCTTGCCCACGCTGTGGTTCCTGAGGTCGGACTCCGGCACCTGCGCGCCGGCTTCCACCGCGTCCAGTGCATGGCCGCCCTTGCCAAGGATGGCCCACGCGGCCTGGTTCGCGGCGACGCCGAAGTCCCAGGTCGAGACGACGCGTGCGGCGGACGCCTTCGCGGCGTGGCTGGCGCCGGCGGCACCGCGCGGCATCGGCCCGGCCGCGAGCTTGCCACCCCATCCCAGTATCGATGCGGAAACTCCCAGCAGGGAGCCCTTGAGGAAACGCCTGCGATCGGTCATGACTTTCTCCGGCTCACCAAAGCAAAAACCCCGCACAGGATGCGGGGTTTCATTCTTGCCATGCAACGTTTACCGGACAGATCAGGCAGCTTCAACCGCCGACGCCTGGGCACCCTTGGGGCCCTGGGTCACTTCGAACTGAACGCGCTGACCTTCCTGCAGGCTGCGGAAGCCCTTGGTATTGATCGCCGAAAAATGGACGAACACATCCGCACTGCCATCCTCGGGTGCGATGAACCCGAACCCCTTGGCATCGTTGAACCATTTGACCGTACCGAAACTCATTGCGAGAACCTCTGGATACATGGAGTGAGTACGCCAGGTTGCGCGCGACTCATCCCCCCGGTTCGCCGCCCTGACCGCGAGGAAAATAGCAAGATGTGAAGGCCCATTGCAATACGAATATGTCCTGCCGGTGCACAAACTCCGCCGGCAAATTCAGGCCTGCAGCATTTTTTCCAGGATGCGCGGCACCTCGGCGGTGGCCGCGGCGAGGTGGGCGAAGATTTCCTCGATGCTGATTTCCGCTTCGTCGCCGCAACCGGCGGCGAAGTTCGCCACCAGCGCCAGGCAGGCGTATTCCAGTTCCAGCTCGCGCGCCAGCGCCGCCTCGGGCATGCCGGTCATGCCGACCAGGTCGCAGCCGTCGCGCTTCATGCGGGCGATCTCGGCGCGGGTTTCCAGCCGCGGACCCTGGGTGGCGCCGTAACAGCCGCCGCCGATCACCTCGACATTGGCCGCGCGCGCTGCCGCCAGCAATTGCAGGCGCAGCGATTCGGTGTACGGCTCGCTGAAGTCGATGTGTTTCACCTCGGCGCCTTCGACGTCGCAGAAGCTGGTGCTGCGGCCGTGGGTGTAGTCGATGATCTGGTCGGGCACCACGATCACCCGCGGCCCCATGTCGCCGCGAATGCCGCCGACCGCGTTCACCCCGATCACCCGCCGCGCGCCCAGGTTGTGCAGCGCCCACAGGTTCGCCCGGTAATTCACCCGGTGCGGCGGCAGTGTGTGGCTCTCGCCGTGGCGGGCCAGGAAGGCGATGCGCCGGCCGGCAAAGTCGCCGGTGACCACGTCGCCGGAGGCCGGGCCGTAGGGCGTGTCCACGCTGTGGCGCGTGGCGTTTTCCAGGCCGGCGAAGTTGTACAGGCCGCTGCCGCCGATGACGGCGAGGTGGATGGGGGTGTGGTCAGGATGAGGCATCGTGGTGATCCGTTGCAGGCTGAAGTTGAATGGGTGCATCTACTCCCTCCCCTGCTTGCAGGGGAGGGTTGGGGTGGGGTCGCTCTTCGGCAAGCAAGGAGCAAAGGCAAGAGCCTTACCGCCCACCAGCCTCCCCCTGCAAGCAGGGGGAGGAGCAGAGCCTCGCCCTCCGTCCGCAGCTGCTCCCGATTCCCTATTCCCCGTTCCCCTCTTTCAGCGCGTAGATGCCCGGCAGGTTGCGGCCTTGTTCGTAGTAGTCCATGCCGTAGCCGAACACGTAGCGGTCGGGCAGTTCGACGCCGTTGAAGTCGGAGCTGATGCCTTCGACCAGGCGGTCGTGGCGCTTGGTGCAGAGACTGGCGATGTAGACCTTCTTCGCACCGCGCCGGTAGCAGTCGTCGCGCACTTCCTTCAGCGTGTGGCCTTCGTCGAGGATGTCGTCGACCAGCAGCACCACGCGGCCTTGCAGCGACACCATCGGCTCGCGCAGCCAGTGCAATTCCTTGCCCGAGGTGGCGCCGCGGTAACGGGTGGCGTGCACGTAATCGAATTCCACGTCGGTGCGGATCGCCAGCGCCAGCTGGCCGGCGAAGATCAGCGCGCCGTTCATCACGGTGAGGAACACCGCGCGCTCGCCGTCCAGCGCGGCGTCGATGCGACGGCCCATGTCGGTGATCACCGGCGCCAGTGCCTCACCGGCGAACAAGAGGTCGGCGTTGGCCAGCGCGTCGGCCAGGGCGGGAGTGGGAGTGTTCATGCGGTTCCTTGATCGGCATGGAGTGCCGTGATGCGCGCCACGAAGCGATCGCGCTGCGGGTTGTCGGTGAGGCCGGCCCAGGTCGGCCCGATGGCGCCGCGCAAGGCGGCCAGTGTCGAGGGCATGGCGTCGGTGTGTACGGGCATCGCGGCGATCGCCTCGTCGACCACGTCGGGGAAGCAGGCCAGCACCAGGTCGCAGCCGGCATCGAGGTGCGCCCTCACCCGCTCGCCAACGCTGCCGGCCGCACCGGCGGCAGCCATGCTGATGTCGTCGCTGATCACCGCGCCGGCGAAGCCCAGTTCGCCGCGCAGGATCTGCCCGATCCAGATTTTCGAATAGCCGGCCGGCTGGCTGTCCACTTCCGGGTAGGTGACGTGGGCCATCATCACCGCCTCGACGCGCGCCTCGATGCATTCGGCGAACGGGCGCAGGTCGTCGTAGCGGATCTGATCCAGGCTGCGTGGATCGATCGCCGCCACCTTGTGGGTGTCGCCGGTGACCGAACCGTGCCCCGGAAAATGCTTGAGCACCGCCGCCATGCCGCCCAGGTGCATGCCGCGCACATAGGCCTGGCCCAGTTCGCCGGCAATCGCCGGATCGGCGTGGAACGCGCGCAGGCCGATCGCCGCGTTGCCGCGGGCCAGGTCGACCACCGGCGCGAAGCTGAAATCCACGCCGCTGGCGCGCAGCTCGCTGGCCATCACCCAGGCGTGTTCCTCGGCCAGCCGTATCGCCTCGTCGGCATCCTGCTCGTAGACCGCGCCGATCGCCGCCAGCGGCGGCAGGCGGGTGAAGCCGTCGCGGAAGCGCTGCACCGGGCCGCCTTCCTGGTCGACCGCGATCAGCAGGTGATCGCCACCGATTTCGCGGATCGATTCGCACAAGGCGATCAGCTGTTCGCGCGACTGGTAGTTGCGCGCAAACAGCAGCACGCCGGCGACGCACGGCGCGCGCAACCAGGGTTTTTCGTGTTCGGCCAGTTCCAGCGCGGCCACGCCGATCATCAACATGCAGCATCCTCGGCAGCGCGCTCGGCCGGCGACCATTGCCGGTACGGGTGCGCGATCAGGTTGACGTTGTAGTAGCGCGTCAGCGCGCTGACCTCGCGCCCCAGCCACGACGGCCGCGGGAACGGTGCATCGACCGCGGGCAGCTCGACTTCGGCCACGACCAGGCCCTCGTTGTCGCCATGGAATTCATCGATCTCGAACAGTACGCCATCGACGCGGACATGGTGGCGAACCTTCTCCAGCACGCCGTCGCACAGGCTGGCCAGCAGCGCGCGCGCATCGTCCACCGGTATCGGGTACTCGAACTCGGCCCGCGCGATGCCGGGCGTGGCCGCCTTGATGTTGAGCCAGGCCGTGTCGCCGGCGAGGCGGGCGCGCACCGAAGCGCGGGCATGACCCTCGCGCAGCGCCTGCGCCCCGACCAGATAGCCTTGGGCCATCGGCTCGCTGCGCTCGATGCCTTCGCGCCAGCTGTCGTTGGCCAACAGGAATTTGCGTTCGATCTCGATAGCCATGGAATCCGGATTTCAACCAGCGACAACGCCTGCAATGAAACGGCTTTTATTGAGGAGTGCGGCCATGGATGGCCGCCCGTTTGACTTTCGCGGTCAGGAATACCGCTCAAATACCGCTATGGATTCGACATGCGCGGTATGCGGGAACATGTCCATCACGCCGGCCGAGGTCAGCCGGAAACCGTGCTGGTTGACCAGGATGCCGGCGTCGCGCGCCAGCGAAGCGGGATGGCAGGAGACGTAGACGATGCGATTTGTCTGCTTGCGCGGCAGGTACTCCAGCACCTTGTCGGCGCCGGCGCGGGGCGGGTCGAGCAGCAGCTTGTCCCACGGCTGCTTCGCCCAGTCGGTGTGGCGCTGGTCCTCGAACAGGTTGGCCACGTGGAACTTCGCATTGTCGATGCCGTTGCGCGCGGCGTTCTGCGCGGCGCGTTCGACCAGGCCGTGCTCGCCTTCCACGCCCACCACCTCGGCCACCCGGCGCGCGATCGGCAGGGTGAAGTTGCCCAGGCCACAGAACAGGTCGAGCACGCGATCGGTCGGCTGCGGATCGAGCAGCTCCATCGCGCGGGCCATCATCAGCTGGTTCATGCCGGCGTTGACCTGCACGAAATCCAGCGGCTGGAATTCCAGCTCCACGTCGGCGAAACGCGGATCATCGCTGGCGATGCGGAAGGCCAGCCGCGGATTTTCCGGCCACAGCGGATGCACGCTGCTGACGCCGCCGGGCTGCAGGTAGATCGCAAAGCCGTGCTGCTGGCCGAAGGCGGTGAGCGCCGCCAGGTCGCGCTCGCTGAGCGGCTGCAGGTGACGGAACACCAGCGCCATCAGGTCGTCGCCGGCGGCGAACTCGATCTGCGCGATGGTGTCGACGGCGTCCATCGTGCCCAGCAGTTCGGCCAGCAGGCCCACCTTGGGGCCGAGCGACGGATGCATCACTTCGCAGCGCTGGATCGGGGTCACGAAGCGCGGGTTCTGCTCTTCGCGGAAGCCGACCAGCACGCTGCCCTTCTTGGCCACGTTGCGCACCGACAACCGACCCTTGCGCCGGTAGCCCCACGGCTCGGCGGTCAGCGGCGGCAGCCACGACTGCGGCGTGACCTTGCCGATGCGCTCGAAATTCTCGGCCAGCACGCGCTGCTTGGCGGCGATCTGCGAGGACGCATCGAGGTGCTGCAGCGAACAGCCGCTGCACAGTGCGAAGTGCTGGCAGCGCGGCTCGACCCGGTGCGGCGAGGCGGTGATCACCTCGACCACTTCGGCTTCGTCGAAATGCCGATGACGCTTGCGCAGCTTCGCAATCACCGTTTCGCCAAGCAGGCCGCCGCTGACGAAGACCGTCTTGCCGTCGATCCGCGCCACGCCCCGGCCGTCATGGCCGAGGTCGGTGATCTGGGCTTCGAAAGGCTTGGGAGAAACGGAGTTGGATCGGGACATGGGATCGCATGGCTGATGGCTGACCGGCGATTATCCCAGATCAGCCAGCCTCACGCCCCGCGATGCCCTGCCCGGCTCATTTTTTCTGCCAGGCGCCGGCAGCGTCCTGGTAATACCAGCCGGCGCGCGCCTTCTCGATCCAGCTCTTGGCGAAGGTGGCGCGGATCTGCGACTCCCACTCCGGATGATTGTTGGCATTGGCGATTTCGCGGTACAGCGCGGTGCGGTCGCGGTTCTCATCGGCCACCGTGGCGTTGGCCTGGGCGCGGGCGCTCAGCGGCACCTTGGCGGCATCGCGCATGGCGACCATGCCGTCGCGGGTGAAGCCCACCGCTCCGCTGTCGAGCAGCGAACCCAGGGTGCCCTGGAAGCGCGCATGCATGCGGGCGCGGATCGCCTCGGTGGCGCTGGTCTGGATGCGGATGTCGGGCACGTCGGCGGCCTGCGCGGCCGGGATCAGCAGGTCGAGCAGCATCGCCGACGGCTGGGCACCATCGGCTGCCGGCTTGGGCGTCTTCGGCGCGGGCGCGGCGGGGGTCGCCTGGTCCAGCACGTTGCCGATGAACTGGTCGGCGGCCTTCTGCGCGGCCGCTTCGGGGAAGTAGACGTTGATCGTGACGCAGCCGACCAGCGTCACGGCCAGGGCGGTCAGGATGACGTAGAGGCGCTTGCGCATGGGGAACTCCCGCAGTGAGATGGATGGATGAGGCGGCGGAGCACGTCGCTCAGCGGATTTGCGGGGTTTCCCCGTGGACCGCGTCGTGCAGCCGCTGCACCAGGGTCGGCCAGTCGACCTGGGTCTGGTGGCCGATCACCTGCAGCCGCGGCAGGCCGCTGCCTTCGACGATAGTGTAGCCGCCGTCGTTGGCTTCCAGCCCGCTCATCCGGCAGACCGTGCCCTGCAACGTGCAATTGAGGCCGATGCGCTTGTAGCCGAAGGTCTTGAACAGTTTCAGCATGGCCCCCTGCAGGCCGGCGGCGATGCCACCGCCGCCGACGGAGGTGAGGTTGTTCACCGCACGCTGGCTGATCCGGCCGCCTTCGCCGGCCAGCAGGCTGGCGTTGAAGGCCACCGGGCTCCAGTTGACCAGGCGCAGGTCGTTGATCGAGCCATCCAGCGGGCCGGTGATGCTGCCGAAGTCGAACACGCTGGTGATCGCGGCCAGGTCCAGTTGCTTCAGCGCGATGTCGCCGGTCAGTACCGGCGTGGTGCCGAACGGCTGCTGCAACGACAGGCGGGTGATGTCGACGAAGCCGCCGAACAGGCTGGCCGACAGGCCGCCCCCCAACTCGAAACGGTCGTCGACCCAGCGCAGCGAGGGAATCGCGCCAGCCAGCGTGCCGGGGAAGGCCGGCCAACCCATCGCCTGGCTGAAGGCGGCCATGTCGACGCCGGTCACCGTCATCGACGCGGCCAGGCGCTGGCCCTGCGCCGCGGCCGGACGCCAGTCCAGCTGGCTGATCTGCCACTGCCCATGGAACACCGGGATCTGCAGCGGTTGCTGCAGGGCGAGCGTGCCGCCGCTGCTCTGCCAGCGCGAATGGGCGGCGCCGTTGGCCACCTGATAGAACTGCAGGCTGCGCCAGGCCAGCGTGGTGGCCGGGCGTTCGCCATCGCGCGCCCAGTCCAGCCCGCCCTGCAGGCCATCGACCGCCAGGCGGCCATCCGCATCGGCAAGGCTGACGCCGTCGGTGCTGAAGGCAAACGCCTGCGGGCCGTCCGCCCGCAGATCGAGGCTGGCATTCAGCTGCCCGTCGATGCGCATGTCACGCAGGCCCAGGGTACCGAGCCAGGCCTGGCCATAACGCTGGTAGGCGGCCGGGAAATTCGCGTGCAGGCGATCCAGCCGCAAGCTCTTCAACTCGCCCCTGGCGTCGAAGGCCAGCGCGCCGTCGAGCTGCAGCGCGTCGGCATCGTTCACCCGCAGCCGGCTCAGTTCGAACCCGCCGCGCTGGGCGTCCGCGTGCAGACCCAGCTGCACCGGATGATCCGGCAGCTTCGCGTAGAGCGGCCCCAGCAACAGCTCGCCGCCGCGCAGGCTGGCATCCAGATCGATGCTGGCCGGACCGTTGGTGGTGTCCAGGCTGAAGCGGCCGCTGCCATTGAGCCCCTGCCCGGCCAGCGTGCCGGCGGGAGTGTCAAAACCCGTATCGGTGAGGGTGAACTCGCCGGACGACTGCAGGCCCTGGCCGCGCAGGTCCAGCGCCAGTTCCGCCTTGAGGCGACCCGCGGTGGTCTGCCCCGACCACACCGTGCCGAGCAGGCCCTGCAACCATCCGGTGGGCAGGTTGTCCACGCTGATCTGGGCATGGGTGGGCTGGTCCAGCGGCAGCCATGCGCTGGCATTCGCCTTGCCCTGCTGGATGTCGACCAGCAAGGTGTTGGCCGCCTCGCTGAGCTGCACGTTGAACTGTGCGTCGCCGAGCGCCCCGCCGGGGGCGCCGGCCAGGCGCAGCTTGCCGTCCAGCGTCCAGCGCAGGCGGACGTCGCGTTGCAGGTTGCCGTCCACGCTCAGGCCCAGCCGGCGCCAGCCCATCGCGGGAATGTCGGCCTGGGCCGCGTCCAGCTGCAGATGCAGGCCGCCGTCGGCGTCCTCGCCGATGCGCAGCGTCACTGCCTGCAGGTGGATGCCCGGGGCGGTGATCGACTTCGCGCTCAGCAGCACGTCGGCCTGCGCAGGCAAGGCCCAGCCGAGTCCCAGCAGCAGGCAGCAATAGATCAGCAGATGGCTTGAAGTCGGACGCATGTCGGGCCATTCTGCCAAATCAAGATGAACGATATGGAATTCGTCATGCCCAGCCGCCTTGCCGACACCGTTTGCGAACCCGCCAATCTGTCCCGCCCGCTGCCCCGCCCGCGCGTGCTGGTGGCCGATGACGATCCCGGCAGTTGCCGCTTCCTCTGCGATGGACTGGCCTCGATGGGCGCCGATGCGGAAGCCTGCATGGATGGCCAGGCAGCGCTGGCGCGGGCCGCTACCGAATCGTTCGACCTGCTGCTGCTGGACTGCCGCATGCCCGGCTCCGGCGCACTGCAGATCCTGCAGACGCTGCGCGACGACGTGCAGGCACGCTCGGCCGACAGCATCGCGGTGGCCACCAGCGCCGAGCTGGCGCCCGGTGATCGCCAGTCGCTGCTGGACGCCGGTTTCAGCGAGGTGCTGCTGAAACCCTGCGGGTTGACCGAACTGCGCCAGGTGCTGGCGCTGATGCCGATGGACGACCGCAGCGCCAGCGTGCTGGACGACCAGGCTGCGCTGAGCACCACCGGCGACGCCTCCACCATGCACGCCCTGCGCCTGCTGCTGCGCGACGAGCTGGCGCTGCTGTCGCGGGAACTGGACGCGCTGAGCCTCGACCGCGACAACTTCAGCGACCGCCTGCATCGATTGCGCTCTTCGTGCGGATTCTGCGGTGCCAGTGCCCTGTCCCGGCAGACCATGCTGCTGCAGCAACAGCTGCCGCGACGGGGCGTCAGCGCAGCCGCGCTGACCCGCTTCCGCCGCACCTTGCTTGCGACCCTGCAGGCGCTCGGCTAGTCGAGCCGTTCGGCAGGAGGCGCGGCGGAATCCGGCCGGTTTCGCGACACCGCCATCGCCAGCACCCGCCAGGCGCGCAATTCGGCGCCACCCAGATGGAAGCGGATCACCCGGCGGATCATGTCGCGCAATGCCTTGAGGCCGGCGGCGTCGGGCATGCGGTCCTGTTCCAGGGCCAGCAGGTCGCGGCCGAGGATGGCGTGCGGGCTGCTGGCCGCGCACCGCACGGCGCCCTGCTCGACCTCGTAGCGATAGCTCGCCTGGGGCTCCAGAAACTCACCCGTATCCGCATCGTGCGCCAGCTGCAGGCCGTAGCCGGTCGCTTCCAGCAGGTCGCGCTCGAACCGGCGCAATGTCCACGCCAGCGACGGCTCGGCGGCGAGTCGCTGCAGGGTCAGCGCATAGGCATCGAACAGCGGCGGCGAAGGGTCCTGCCGCCCGGTGAGGCGCACCACCAGTTCGTTGAGATACAGCCCGGCCAGCCCGGCATCGCCGCCCAGCCGCGTCGGCGTTCCCACCGTCTCGACCGCCGTCAGCGTGGCCATCTCGCCCCGCAGCAGCAGATCCATGCGCAACGCCTGGAACGGTTCCAGCTGGGCCCGGCGCAACCGCGCACGCTCGCCGCGCACCCCGCGCGCCACCACGCCCAGCCGGCCATGCTCGCGGCTCAGGCACTCCAGCAACAGCGACGTCTCGCGGTAAGGCCGCGCGTGCAGGACGTAAGCCGGTTGCTGTTCGATGCGCATGGAAAAATCAGAAGTGAGAGGAGAGAAGTGAGAAGTGAGAGAGGCAGCAACTGCCACTCGCTTCCCGCCTTCTCTCACTTCTCACTCCTCGTTTCTCACTCCTCGCCCTAGTCGGTATACCCGAATTTCTTCAGCATGTTCTCGTCGTCGACCCAGCCCTCGCGCACCTTCACCCACAGCTTGAGGAACACCTTGCGCTCGAACATGCGCTCCATGTGGCGGCGGGCCGCGCTGCCGATCGCCTTGAGCTGGACGCCGCCGTTGCCGATCACGATCGCCTTCTGGCCATCGCGCTCGACCCAGATGATGGCGTGGATCTCGGCGATGCCGTCGGGGCGGTCGCTGAATTGCTCGATCTCCACCGTGGTGGCGTAGGGCAGCTCCTGGTCCAGCCGCAGCATCAGCTGCTCGCGGACCATTTCGGCGGCCAGGAAGCGTTCGCTGCGGTCGGTAATTTCGTCTTCGCCGAATACCGGTGGCTGCACCGGCAGGCGCTTGAGGATCGCCTGCTCCAGTTCCTTCAGCCCCTGCTTCTTCAGCGCACTGATGTAGTGGATCTCGTCGTAGCTGTGGGTGGCCACCAGCTCGGACACGAACGGCAGCATCACCGTCTTGTCCTTGTTGAGGTCGACCTTGTTGATCACCAGCAGGCGCGGCGAGGATTGCTCGACCAGCGCGGCGTAGAGCGCCTCGTCCTCGTCGGTGAAGCGGCCGGCCTCGATCACCTGCACCACCAGGTCGACGTCGCTGATCGCCGAGCGCGCGGCGCGGTTGAGGCTGCGGTTCATCGCCCGCTTGGCGCCGCGATGCAGGCCCGGCGTGTCGACGTACATGATCTGCCCGGCCTCGCTGGTGTTGATGCCCAGGATGCGGTGGCGGGTGGTCTGCGGGCGCGGGCTGATGATCGACAGGCGAAAGCCGATCAATGCGTTGAGCAGGGTCGACTTGCCCACGTTGGGACGCCCGGCCAGCGCCACCGTGCCGCAGCGGAAGTCGTCGTGCGGCAGGCTGCCGTCGGTGGGGTCCAGTGGGAGTTTCATGACTGAGGTACTCGGCAAGTCGGATGGCAAGTGTAGTGCTTCGCCGCCACCGGCACGTGGCGACTGGCGCAGGCCGGGACGGTCACTCTGGCGGTGCCCGGTTTCCGGCACCGCGAAGCGTCGGATTCAGGAGGAGCGCTGCTGCTCCAGCAACTGGCTCAGCACCAGTTCGGCCGCGTCCTGTTCAGCGGCGCGGCGGTTGCCGCCATGCGCTTCGGCGACGAAGGCCATCGGCTCGGTGATCGCGCAGCTGACGTCGAAGGTCTTGGCGTGGTCCTCGCCGTGGCTGGCCACCAGTTCGTAGTGCGGCAACGGCAGGCCCTTGGCCTGCAGCCATTCCTGCAGCCGCGTCTTGGCGTCTTTCGATGAACGCCGCAGCGCGGCGATGCGTTCGGCGAACAGGCCACGCACGGCGTCGCGGCAGGCATCGAAACCGCCATCGAGGTAGACCGCGGCGATGGTCGCCTCGAACGCATCGGCGAGGATCGATTCACGGCGGAAACCACCGCTCTTCAGCTCGCCCGGACCCAGTTGCAGGCCTTCGCCCAGCTCCAGCTCACGAGCCACCACGGCCAGCGCCTGGCCATTGACCAGTTGGGCGCGAAGACGCGACAGCTCGCCCTCGCTGGCCTTGGGGTGCGCCTCGTACAGCATCTCGGCGATGATCGCGCCGAGCAGCGCATCGCCGAGAAATTCCAGCCGCTCGTTGTTCGGTTTGCCGATGCTGCGGTGGGTCAGCGCCAGCCTGGCCAGCGCCGGATCACGGAAACGGTAGTTCAGTTCCAAAAGTTACTCGCCCACATTGCCCTGCAGCGCAATGCTCTTGTCGAAGTGCAGCAGGAAGGAGATGTTGTACATGAACGGGATCTCCTTGTCGTAGGCGACCCGCAGCTGGCTGGCACCACCGGCGTCCTTCTTGATGGTGATGTCTTCCGGGCGCACCACGGCATCGTCGACGTACTGGAAATCCATCTTGCGCAGCAGGTCGCGACGGATGCCGTCCAGCGACTTGCCGTTGGTCCCCTCGCTGGCGAGCTGCTCCATCGCCTTGACCACGCCACCGTACTCGGAATACGACGGCACCAGTTTCATCGCCATGTAGGCCAGGAAACCGAACACGGCCAGAATGAACAGGAATCCGATCAGGGTGACGCCGGTCTGCTTCGATTTCATAGTCCCCTCGCTACGCCGCTTCGAACGGCTTGCCTTGCAATGGATGGTGATGAGCTGGATGGAAGTCCGGCCGCCCCGCGCCGGCGTGCCGATTATGCCTGCAGATTCGCGTGCCGGTGACGATGGCATGTGCAGGGCTTCGATCCGGTCACGCTTTGGCCGGCCGGACTCCGCCGGCCGGTCGCATCAATGGATGACCGTGCCGATCCGCGAGAAATCCACCCCGCCGGTGCCCCAGCCCTTCCAGCTCATCCAGATCAGGAACGCCTTGCCGGCCAGGTTCTGCTCCGGCATGCAGCCCCACCAGCGGCTGTCCAGGCTGTCGTTGCGGTTGTCGCCCATCACCAGGTAGCAACCGGCGGGCACCTTGGACGGCACGCGGTCGTTGGGGATGGAATTGGGCGTGTTGTAGGCGGGCATGCGCGCGATCATGTGGTTGAGCTTGCCCAAGTGCTCGGTCCACACCGTGGCGCCCATGTTCAGCATGGTCTCGTCGACGGTGCGCTGGGGATTGCCCACGTAGGGGCCGATCTCGTCCGCCGTGACGCGCTGGCCGTTCACCAGCAGCTCGTCGCCATGCACCTCGATGCTGTCGCCGGGCAGGCCGATGACGCGCTTGATCCAGTTCTGCGACGGCACCTTGGCATGCGGATCGGCGCAGCTCATGTCACCGCTGCGCACCAGCTTGCCGCCATCCCGGCACAGGTAGCCCGGAAAGCGGAACACCACCACGTCGCCCCGCTTCGGCTCGCCCAGGCTCACGAACTTGTCGTTGAACGCCGGCATGCGCAGGCCGTAGGCGAACTTGTTGACCAGGATGAAGTCGCCCACGTCGAGGGTCGGCATCATCGAGCCGGACGGAATCCGGAACGGCTCGGCCACGAACGAGCGCAGCACCAGCACCACCAGCACCACCGGGAACAGCGAGCGCGACCAGTCCACCACCGCCGGCTCGTGGTACTCCTCGCCCGCCGCGTCCAGATGCGCCTTGCGCTTCTTGTACAGGAACAGGCGGTCCAGCCCCCAGACCACGCCGAACAGCACGGTCAGGCCAAGCAGAATCGCCGAAAAATCAAAATCCATGTGGGGCTCCTATGGAGCCGGGAATTCCCGATTCCCGGCCGAAATCATTTATCCACTCTGAGTACGGCGAGGAAGGCTTCCTGGGGGATTTCCACCCGGCCCACCTGTTTCATGCGCTTCTTGCCTTCCTTCTGCTTCTCCAGCAACTTCTTCTTGCGGCTGACGTCGCCACCGTAGCACTTGGCCAGGACGTTCTTGCGCAACGCCTTGACGGTGGAACGGGCGATGATCTGCGCGCCGATCGCGGCCTGGATCGCCACGTCGAACTGCTGGCGCGGGATCAGGTCCTTCATCCGCTCGACCAGGTCGCGGCCGCGGCGGTCGGCATGGCTGCGGTGCACGATCAGGCTCAGCGCGTCGACGCGATCGCCGTTGATCAGCACGTCGGTGCGCACGAACGGGCCGGCCTCGAAGCGGTCGAAGTGGTAGTCCATCGAGGCGTAGCCGCGCGAGACGGATTTCAGGCGGTCGAAGAAGTCCATCACCACCTCGGCCAGCGGCATCTCGTAGCTGATCTGCACCTGGCTGGCCAGGTACTGGATCGAGCGCTGCACGCCACGCTTTTCCTCGCACAGGGTGATCACGTTGCCGATGTAGTCCGGCGGCGTGAGGATGTTCGCGATGATGATCGGCTCGCGGATCTCCGCCACCAGGCTGGTGTTGGTCGGCAGCTTGGCCGGGTTGTCCAGCAACATGGTGGTGCCGTCGCTTTTCAGGATCTCGTAGACCACGGTGGGCGCGGTGGTGATCAGGTCGAGGTCGTATTCGCGCTCCAGCCGCTCCTGCACGATCTCCATGTGCAGCATGCCGAGGAAGCCGCAGCGGAAGCCGAAGCCCATCGCCTCGGACGACTCCGGCTCGAAGAACAGCGCGGCGTCGTTGAGGCGCAGCTTGTCCAGCGCCTCGCGCATGGCCGGGTAATCGTCCGACGACACCGGGAACAGGCCGGCGAACACCCGCGGCTGCATGTGCTGGAAGCCGGGCAGCGCCTTGTCGGCCGGCTTGCCGGCATGGGTCAGCGTGTCGCCGACCGGCGCGCCGTGCACGTCCTTGATCGAGGCGTTGATCCAGCCCACCTCGCCCGCGCCGAGCTTGTCCAGCTTCTTGCGCTTGGGGGTGAACACGCCGACGTCGCCCACTTCGTGGGTGCGCCCGGTGGACATCACCAGCAGCTTGTCGCCGGACTTGATCTCGCCCTGCATCACGCGCACCAGCGACACCACGCCCAGGTAGTTGTCGAACCAGGAGTCGATGATCAGCGCCTGCAGCCTGTCGGTGTCGCGCGGCTGCGGCGGTGGGATGCGGGCGACGATAGCTTCCAGCACCTCGACCACGTTCAGCCCGGTCTTGGCGCTGATCGCCACCGCGTCGGTGGCGTCCACGCCGATCACCGCCTCGATCTCCAGCTTCACTTTTTCGACGTCGGCGGTCGGCAGGTCGATCTTGTTCAGCACCGGCACCACTTCCAGGCCCATCTCCACCGCGGTGTAGCAGTTGGCCACCGACTGCGCCTCGACACCCTGGGCGGCGTCCACCACCAGCAGCGCGCCCTCGCAGGCCGCCAGCGAACGACTGACCTCATAGGAGAAGTCCACGTGTCCGGGAGTGTCGATGAAGTTCAGCTGATAGGTCTTGCCGTTGCGCGCCTTGTACGGCAGCGACACCGACTGCGCCTTGATCGTGATGCCGCGTTCGCGCTCGATCGGATTGTTGTCCAGCACCTGCGCTTCCATCTCGCGGTCGGCCAGGCCGCCACAGATCTGGATGATGCGATCGGCCAGGGTGGACTTGCCGTGATCGATATGGGCAATGATGGAGAAGTTGCGGATCAATTCCATGGAGCGCAGGCGGCCTGTGGTCGAGCTGGGGCTGGGCACCACGCGATGGCGTGGCGGCGCTGCCGCGAGGCAACGCTAACCCGGCATTATCGCATGGGATCGCCGCCATCAGGCGATCGGGCAAGCGGCGTCACCCCGCCCCGGGATGACGCTGGTCGATGGTGGCCGGTCCGTGCCCGCCGAACCGGCCACCGGTACATCAATGATCCGCCGGCACCGTGAGCCCCACGAAATTGCTCTGCTCGCCCCGGCGCACCAGCAACAGCACCGTGCTGCCCGGCTTCACGCTCTTCGTGGCGGCCTCGAACTCGGCCACGCTGCCGACCTTCTGCTGGTTGACCATGGTGATCACGTCGCCGGCACGCAAACCGGCCTGCGCCGCGACCGGGCCGGTGATGTCGTCGATCACCACGCCCTGCCCCGCCTTCAGTCCCAGCTGACTGCGCGTGTCGCTGTCGATCGATTGCACGGTCAGCCCCAGCGCGGCCGAACCGGCCTGGCTGGACGACGGCGCCGAAGCGAGGTTGTTGACCGCGTTGCGATCACGCTTGGCCTCGCTGATGGTCACGTCGAGCGTCTGCTTCTTGCCGTTGCGCAGGATTTCCACCGGCACCTTGCTGCCCGGCTTGGTCATGCCGACCAGCGGCGGCAGGTCCGACGCCTGCTGCAGTGGCTGGCCGTTGTAGCTCAGGATGATGTCGCCAGGCTGGATGCCGGCCTTGGCCGCGCCACTGTCCGGACTGACGTCGACCACCGCGGCACCCGCGCCATTGTCGAGCTTGAACGCCTTGATGATGTCGTCATTGACCGGTTGCATGGTCACGCCCAGCATGCCGCGCGAGACGTAACCCTTGGACTTGAGCTGCTGCACGGCGCTCATCGCCACATCGATGGGAATCGAGAACGACACGCCGAGGTAATCGCCGGTGTTGGAATAGATCTGCGAGTTGACGCCCACCACGCGGCCCTGCAGATCGAACAGCGGACCGCCGGAATTGCCCCGGTTGATCGGCACGTCGGTCTGGATGAAGGAGGTATACGGCTGGTCACGCTGGCCCAGATTGCGCCCCACGGCGCTGACGATGCCCTGGGTCACCGTGTAGTCGAAGCCGAACGGCGAACCGATCGCCAGCACCCACTGGCCCGGCTTCAGGCTGCGCGAATCGCCCAGCTCCACCGCCGGCAGGTCGCCACCGGCATCGACCTTGAGCAGGGCGATGTCGTAGGTCGGGTCGGTGCCGATCACTTTCGCGGTCAGCGTGCGCCGGTCCTGCAGGCGCACGGTGACCTTGTCCGCGTGATCGACCACGTGGTTGTTGGTGAGGATGTAGCCGTCACGGGAAATGATGAAGCCCGAACCCAGCGAGGTGTGCTTCTGCTGCTGCGGCGAGGGCATCATCGGCATGCCGAAGAAGCGGCGCAGGATCTCGGCTTGCGGATCATCGGGCCCGCCCTGGCCGGGCATCATCCGCGGACCGCGCCCGCCATAACTGTCGGGTTGTTCGCCGGTGTACTTCGCTTCCACGTGGACGACGGCCGGCGCGTTCTTCTGCACGATGCCGGTGAAATCCGGCAAGGCCGCCGCGCCGCCCGGTGCCTGCGCCTGCACCACGCCGACACTGGCGACGCCCAGCAAGGCGCAGCACGCCAGGCTGCGCAGGATGGAATGATTCATGGCTCCTCCTCAGGTTGACTCAAGCCGGACCGGCCTGAAATGGACTGGATGGTTCCGAAATGATTCCCGGCAAGCCACCGAGGCCCGCGCATTCCGCAGGCCATCCCGCGCACGGCAGCGGCCGGCCCTTGCGGAACCCGGGTGGTGGCGTGCATCGAAAACGGGCCGCGGGAACGACACGCGGACCCGAGCTATTGCGCGACGGCGGATGCCCTGCGCGACGCGTCGTCCGGCGCGGAGATCCGCTGCTGCTCCGGATCGAGCAGCAACAGGTAGCTGCCGTCGTTGTTTTCCAGCGTGCGGTAACGCGGCATCGACGGGTAGCCCGACAGCCGCCTTGCATAGTTCGACGGGCTCTGCCCGAACGGCGAGCCCAGCGTGGCCGAGGCCTGCTGGCTGAGCAGGCCAGCCGAATTGCCGCTGAGCCACGGCGGCACGGCCGCGGGCGCGGTCGGCTTGGCAGCCGCGGCCAGGCTGGTGACGCTGCTGGTCTGACTGGTATTGGCCGAGGCGGTGACCTGTTCCAGCTCACCGCTCGAGCGCGGCTGGCCGACCATCAACGCGGCCGCAGCCACGCTGGCGGCGATCGCCCCACCCGCGGACCAGCGCAACCAGTGATGGCGCCGGGCGGGAGTCGCGGTGACCGCGGCCGCTTCCTGCTCGATCGCGCGCATCACGCGGTCGGCAAAGTCGACGCTGGCCACGGCCGGGAATTCCCGGCGCAGGCTGTCGCGCGCCACATGGTAGGGAGACCAGGCGGCCTGCAGGGAGGCATCGTGGTCGAGACGGCGCAGCAGGAACCGCAGCTGCTCCTTCGACAACTCGCCATCGATGCCCGCGGAAAGACTCTCCCGGGTGTCCTGATTCATGCCTGCCTGATTCATGTCTGATCCTCGCGGTCCGACAAAAGTGGCCGCAGTTTTTCGTCGATCGCCTCGCGTGCCCGAAAGATGCGCGAACGCACCGTACCGATCGGGCAGCCCATCGCTTCGGCGATTTCATCGTAGCTGAGACCATCCACTTCGCGCAGCGTGATGGCGGTCCGCAGTTCTTCGGGCAACGCTTGGACAGTGGAAAACACGGATTGTTCAATTTCCTGGCGCATCAGCTCGCGCTCGGGCGTGGCGCTGTCGTGCATGCGCTCGGCGCCGGCCATGAACTCGGCGTCGTCGGCGTCGATGTCGCCCGAAGGCGGCCGACGCCCCATCGCCACCAGATGATTCTTGGCGGTGTTCACCGCGATCTTGTACAGCCAGGTGTAGAACGCGCTGTCGCCCCGGAACGAGCCGATGGCCCGCCAGGCGCGGATGAAGGACTCCTGGGCGATGTCCTCGCATTCGGCATGGCTGCGCACGTAGCGCGAGACCAGCCCGATCACCTTGTGCTGGTACTTGCGCACCAGCAGGTCGAAGGCCCGCCTGTCTCCCTGCTGGACACGCTCGACCAGCGCGCGATCCAGTTCGTTTTCGCCCATCCGGGCCGTATCCGTCGTCAATGCCGTCATCCGCTGCGGGAGCTTGTTTTGAACTGAACGCGGCGCTCAGACCACGGCCCGGCGCCCTAGTTCACCTAGAACATGAAGTAGCAGGCCCCACCTTAACGCACAGCCCGTTGGCTGGTTGTCATGCCGGATGCGCCACCCCGACCCGTGACGGGTATCGGTCAGTAATGGGGGCGCTGGCAGTCCACTCAAGCCAGCTCGGCCGCGCGCCCTTCCAGCAGGCGCTGCCGCTCGGCCAGCAGCTTGTCGAAGCTGATCGGCGGCAGCGGGCGGCAGAACAGGTAACCCTGCAGCTCGTCGCAGCCGTTCGTGCGCAGGAACTGCAGGTGCTGCTCGATCTCCACGCCCTCGGCCACCACCGCCCGGTTCAGCCGATGCGCCATCTCGATGGTGGCCCGCACGATCGCCTCGTCATCCGGGTCCACCCCGATGTTGCGCACGAAGCTCTGGTCGATCTTGATGCGGTCGGCGGGCAGCCGGCGCAGGTAATCCAGCGACGCGGCGCCGGTGCCGAAATCGTCGATCGCGATATGGCAGCCCAGCCGGTGCAGCGCGTTGAGGTTCTCGACCAGGTTGGGCGCCTCCTTGATGCTGATGCTTTCGGTGACTTCCATTTCCAGCAGGGTCGGGTCCAGCCCGGTATCGCGCAGCACGGCCGCGACCGTGTCCAGCAGGTGCGGCTCCATCAACTGCACCGCCGACAGGTTCACCCCCAGGCGCAGGCGCAGACCGTAACGCTGCTCCCACTCTTTCGCCTGGCGGCAGGCCGTGCGCATCACCCATTCGCCGATCGAGACGATCAGGCCGGTCTCCTCGGCCAGCGGGATGAACACCGCCGGGCTGATCATGCCCAGTTCGGGATGTTCCCAGCGCACCAGCGCCTCCATCCCCACGATGTCCTCGGTCTCGGTATTGACCTGCGGCTGGTAGACCACGCGCAGTTCGCCATTGCCCTCGGCGTGGCGCAGGCGGGTCTTCAGCGCCATGCCATGCTGCTGGGCATATTCCGGGCTGATCTCGTAGATCTGGAAGGTGTTGCGGCCCTGGTGCTTGGCCGCGTACATCGCCTCGTCCGCGTGCTTGAGCAGGGTCGCCGCGTCGCCGGCGTCGTCCGGGAAGAAGCTCAGCCCCATCGACGCGGTCACCTGCAGCTCGGTGCCGTCCTCCAGGTACAGCGGCGTCTCCATCACCTGCACGATCTTCTCGGCCACCCGCATCACGTCGTCGTTCTTGACGATGTGCCGCAGCACGATGGTGAACTCGTCGCCGGCGTAGCGCGCCACCGTATCGGAGGCGCGGATGCTGCCGCACAGGCGCTGGGTGACCGTGCGCAATACCTGGTCGCCGGCCGCGTGGCCGTAGGTGTCGTTGATCGCCTTGAAGCGGTCGAGGTCGACGAACAGCACGGCGAAGCACTCGCCGTTGCGGGTGGCCTCGCGGATGATCGTTTCCAGTCGATCGTTGAACAGCAGGCGGTTGGGCAGGCCGGTCAGGGCGTCGACGAGGCCTTCGGCGCGGCCCTGCTCGCGGGTGCGGCCCAGCTCCAGCATCTGGGCGAAGCGCGCGACCGCGCAGCGCAACACCGGTTCGATGATGCTCATCTCGCCGAAGCCGCGGCGCGTGCCCGCGAGCATCGCGCCCAGCACGGTATGCCTTTCGTCGTACAGCGGCAGTCCGGCGAAGCCGGCCAGTTCGAGCTGTTGCAGCAGCGGGTCGATCGGCGCCAGGCGCTTGGCATCGGTCCGGTACAGGATCGACTTCCCGGCCAGCACCAGTTGCAGCGAACTCTGCAATTGCGCCGGCGGCCAGGCCACATCCTCGCCACTCCACAACTGCAGCATCTGGTTGGGCGCTTCCGCCCCTTCGTGCCGGGCCGACCAGACAGCCAGGTAGTCCAGCCCCAGCTCGTCGAACAGCAGGCGTCCGGCAGCGCTCTGGGCGTCGACGCCGCTGGTCGAGGCAAAAATGCGCGACAGCAATGACAACGCCGCCTCGGCCCGGAGGTCGGCGCGATCGCTGCGGAACATCAGCGCCAGCGCGTCACGCCCGGCATGCCGGATGCGCCGCACGCTGGCCTGGCCGGTGTCCGCGCCTTGCGCCGACTTGCGCTGGCACGGGTACCAGTTGCGGTTGGCCTCGGTCAGCACCTGGCTGATCGCGATGCCTTCGAAGCGCAACACCTGGGCCAGCGACAGGCCCTGCCACTGGTCGACGTGGATGCGGCTGTGCCTGCCCACGGTGGGACTGACTTCAAGCAAGCGGCCGCTCTGCGCGTCGACGATCAGCCATTCGCCTTCGCCTTCCTCGAAGGTGAAACGGTAGCCATCGGGCTCGACCATCGCTTCGGGCACAGGCGGCAGCACACGCGCACGCATGCCTTCCGGCGCCAGCGAACGCCGCCAGCGGGGAATGAGTTCGTCGGAGATGTTCCAGGCGGAAAGCCAGTCGGCGATGCCGGGCGGAAGGTCCGCCGGCCCGAAGGTCGCCTCGTCCGCCAGCACCACGATCAACGGCGTTTCGGCCGCACCGGGCAGGTGTCGCAGTTGTTCGCAGGCGTGGCGTGCCTGCTGCGCGTCGCCGGCCAGCACGATCACCAGCAACTGCAGGGGCGGCAACGGCGGCCGCCCCTCGAGCAGGATCGCCGCGTGCGGGACATCGCGCGCACTGTAGATCTGCGGGTAACCCGCCTGGTCGAGTGCGTCGAACAGGTTGCGCCGCAGTTCGCGCTGCGCTGCGACCACCAGGATGCCGGAGTTCATCGTGTCCTCGCCTCAGACCAGCCAGCGGCCGTCACGCAGGCGCAGGCGCCGGGGCTGGCTGTCCTGGCTGCCGATGTGCGTGGCCAGATCGCCCAGGTGCTCGGTCAGCGCGGCGGGCGCGTCGATCAGGACCACCCGGCGCAGATGCCCCTTGGGGGCGCGCGCCAGCTGGCGCAGCAGGGTGCCGTCCATCGCCGACAGCGGCAGCTCGAGTCCGAGCAGGAAGTACACGCCGAAATGCATGCTCTGCTGCATGTAGCGCAGCGCATTGCCCAGCCGCTGGCAATCCGGCACGCGCACGTGGGCGTCGCGCAGGCTGCCCAGTCCGGTATCGGGCTGCCACAGGTAGACGGCCTGGCCGGTATGCCGCGCGATCGCGCGAAACTGATCGATCAGGGCGTGCACGTCCTGGCTGTCCAGCACCACCAGGCCGCTGGGTGCGGCCAGGATGCGTTCGAAGATCTCGTTGCCGGCTTGCACGGGAACGGAGGCGATTGTCGAATTCATTGCGTCCCCGTGCGGCGGCGGTGAAGCCATGGAGTCAGCCAACCCGCGACTGCCTGGATGAATGATGGGAACGAGCCCGCTGGTTGCCACGTTGACCGGAGTGCGTCGGATCATCCCTGTCCCTGCCCATTCGCCGGTCGTCCCGTGACCTGCACCGCCGTAGCCCGTAGCAACCTCGGTGCCAACGGATGATGGCCGATTTCACACCGGCACCGGCGCACGGTCAAGCAGATGTGTCACATCTCGCAATCATGGCGTCGGGACGGTATGGTTCAGGCCTCCTCCACCACACCGTATCGACCCATGTTCGAAGGACTGCGCTTCAACCACTGGAAGACCAGCGAAAGCGAGGATGGCATCGTCACGCTGACCCTGGATCGCGCCAACAGCAGCGTCAACGCGATTTCCCGCGCGGTGCTGGACGAACTGGAGCAGATCGTCGAGCGCCTGGCCATCGAGAAGCCGGCCGGTGTGGTGATCCACTCGGCCAAGGCCTCGGGGTTTGCCGTGGGCGCCGACATCAAGGAATTCGTCGAGTACGCGAAACACGACACGGTGCTGGAGAACATCGAGCACGGCCAGCGCGTCTACGAGGCATTGGCCCGCCTGCCCTGTCCCACCGTGGCTGCCGTGCACGGCGCCTGCATGGGCGGCGGCACCGAGCTGATCCTGGCCTGCCGCCAGCGCATCGCCGTCGACGACGAGAAAACGCGGATCGCCCTGCCCGAAGTGATGCTGGGCATCCACCCGGGCTGGGGCGGCACCGCGCGCCTGCCGCGCCTGATCGGCGCCACCGAGGCGCTGCCGGTGATGCTGACCGGCAAGGCACTGTCGGCAAAGCGCGCCCTGGGCCTGGGCGTGGTCGACCGGCTGGCACGTCCGGACGAGCTGCTGAGCGAGGCACGCCTGCTGCTGCGCCGTCCCGCGACGCGGCCGTTCGCCCGCCGCGCCAGGGCCTGGGCCACCAATACCTGGCTGGCCCGGCAGATCCTGGCGCCGATCGTGCTGAAGCAGACTGCGGCCAAGGTGCGCAAGGAGCACTACCCCGCGCCGTTCGCGATGATCGAGGTGTGGAAGCGTGGCGGTTCCGGCATCAGCCAGCGGCTGAAACTCGAGGCACGCTCGGTGGCGAAGCTGGCGACCACGCCGACGGCGCAGAACCTGATCCGGATTTTCTTCCTGCAGGAACGCCTGAAGGGCCAGGGCGCCGGCGCCGACGCGCAGATCAGGCACGTGCATGTGGTCGGTGCCGGCGTGATGGGCGGCGACATTGCCGCCTGGGCTGCGTTCAAGGGCTTCGAGGTGACCCTGCAGGATCGCGAGATGAAGTTCATCCAGCCGGCGCTGGATCGTGCCCGCACCCTGTACGAGAAGAAGCTGAAGTCCGCCGACAAGGTCGAGGCGGCGATGCAGCGCCTGCGCGCCGATGTCGACGGCAGCGGCGTGGAGGCGGCCGACCTGGCCATCGAGGCGATCTACGAGAACGCCGAGGCCAAGGAGGCGTTGTACGCCACCATCGAGCCCCAGTTCCAGGCGGACGAGATTCTCGCCAGCAACACCTCCAGCATCCCGCTGGACGAACTGCGCAAGAACCTGGCCGCGCCGCAGCGCTTCCTGGGCCTGCACTTCTTCAATCCGGTGGCGCAGATGCCGCTGGTGGAAGTGGTGCGGCATGACCGGCTCGATCCGCTGATCGAGAAACGCGCGCTGGCATTCTGCAAGGCCATCGGCAAGTTGCCGGTGGCGGTCAAGGGCACGCCGGGGTTCCTGGTCAACCGCATCCTGATGCCCTACCTGCTGGAAGCGCTGCGCCTGTACAGCGAAGGCGTGCCCGGCCCGGTGCTGGACCGCGTGGCGAAGAAGTTCGGCATGCCGATGGGGCCGATCGAACTGGCCGACACCGTCGGCCTGGACGTATGCGCATCGGTCGGCCGCGAACTGGCGCCGTTCCTCGGGCTGGAGTTGCCGCCGGGGCTGGACGACAAGCTGGAGGCCGGCAAGCGCGGCAAGAAGGATGGCCAGGGCCTGTATGTCTGGCAGGACGGCAAGCCGCAGAAACCCGAAGTACCCCAGGATTACGTGACGCCACCCGACCTGGCCGACCGGATGATCCTGCCGATGGTCAACGAGGCGATCGCCTGCCTTGCCGATGGCGTGGTGGATGATGCCGACCTGCTGGATGCCGGCGTGATCTTCGGCACCGGTTTCGCGCCGTTCCGGGGCGGCCCGATCCAGTACACGCGCAGCGAAGGCGCCGACAAGCTCAAGGCAAGGCTAGAGGAGCTGGCGCAGCGCCATGGCGACCGCTTCAAGCCGAAGAAGGGCTGGGACGATCCGACGCTGGCGCAAGGCGGCTTCGAACTGCCGGCTTCTCCCAGCCACTCAACCTGAGATACCGCATCACGTTCACAAGAGAGCCCGGCATGCCGGGCTCTCTTCATGAGCTCATGCCGCCATCACCACATCAGGTCGTCCGGTACGCCATCGTCACCGATGCCGGACGCCGCCGGGTCGACCAGCAAGGCCAGCTGGTGTGCGTCGATGGCGCGGACCTGCTCGGCAATCTCGCGCGCCACCAGCAGATAACGACCACCGTGCTGGACCACGCCCAGCTCGCCGGCATTCAGCGCGGCAAGCTGCGGGGCATCCACATGCACCCGGCGGATCTTGCCGCCGTACTCGAAATTGCGCGGCTGGTCGGCATCGGCCTTGTTCAGCGCCTTGCCATCCAGCAACTGCTGGATCTTCTGCTTGCGCTCGCGGCGCAGCCGGGCCTGTTCGGCCGCCTCCTGCTCGATCTGCTTGCGCTCCCGCGTCTCGGTTTGCGCGCGCAACGCATAAGCCCTGGCCAGGTCGATGTCCTGCTGGCTGCGGCCGGCCGCAGGCGGCTGCGGCTTGGCACCGGGCTTGGCGCCAGGCTTGCCACCGGGCTTGCCGCCGTGGCGCGCCGGCTTGCCGGGCGACGGCGCCCGCTTCGGCTCGCGGGGGCGTTCGGGTTGAACCTGTTTGACGATGCCGCTCTTGAGCAGCTGATCGCGCAGGGAATCGGCCATGCGGTTATTCCGTGATCGTTGGATACAAGTTTTCGGTCAGTAATGCGGCGGCGGCGGTTCGTCGTGCGCGTCGCTGCCCTGGGCGACCCGCATCGATGCCATTTCGCCGCGCAGATCGCGCAACGCGCGCTCCAGCGCAGCGATCCGCTGCGACTGGTCAGCGTCCGCCGTGGTCAATGCCTGGACGGCTTCGTCGATGAAGGTCAGCTTGACCTCCATCTCGTCCAGCCGCTGCTCGAACATCGCACGCTGGTCGTTCATGGCGATGACTGCAGGCTGCGCCCGCGCCCGATGCCGTAATAGGCCAGCCCAGCCTCCTCCACCACCGCCGGATCGTACAGATTGCGGCCGTCGAAGATCGCCGGTTCGGCCAGCGCCCCGCGGATGGCGGCGAAGTCCGGGCTGCGGAACGCCTTCCACTCGGTGACCACGGCCAGCACGTCGGCACCCTGCACGGCTTCCATGGCGTCGCCGCACAACACCAGGTCCGCGCGATCGCCGTACAGGCGCTGCGTTTCCGCGCGCGCTTCCGGATCGAACGCACGCACGCTGGCGCCGGCTTCCCACAGCAACTCCATCAGTCGCCGGCTGGACGCCTCGCGCATGTCGTCGGTGTTGGGTTTGAACGCCAGCCCCCACAGCGCGATCGTGCGACCGGCCAACTGGCCGTCGAAGTGGCGCGAGATCAGCTCGAACAGCTTGCCCTTCTGCTGCCGGTTGACCGCCTCGACCGCGCCCAGCAGCCGGGCGTCATAGCCGTAGGCATGGGCGGTGCGCTCCAGCGCCTGCACGTCCTTGGGAAAACACGAACCGCCGTAGCCGGCGCCCGGGTAGATGAAGCTGTAACCGATGCGCGGGTCCGAGCCGATGCCCTGGCGCACCAGTTCCACGTCGGCGCCCACCCGCTCGGCGATGTTCGCGATCTCGTTCATGAAACTGATCTTGGTGGCCAGCATCGCGTTGGCGGCATACTTGGTCAGCTCGGCCGACCGCTCGTCCATCACCACCATGCGATCGTGGTTGCGATTGAACGGCGCGTACAGCTTGCGCAACACCGCCACCGCCCGTGCACTGGACGTGCCCACCACGATGCGGTCCGGGCGCAGGCAGTCTTCCACCGCGGCGCCTTCCTTGAGGAACTCCGGGTTGGAGACCACGTCGAATTCCACCGTCGCGTTGCGCGCCTTCAATTCACCAGCCACCGCCTCGCGCACCCGATCGGCGGTGCCGACCGGCACGGTCGACTTGTTCACCACCACGGCGTAGTGATCCAGGTGGCGGCCAATGGTGCGGGCCACGGCCTGCACGTATTGCAGGTCGGCGCTGCCATCCTCGTCCGGCGGCGTGCCCACGGCGATGAAGATCAATTCGGCATGCGCGATCGCCGGCGCCGCGTCGGTGGTGAAATCGAGCCGGCCGCCGGCATGGTTGCGGCGCACGATCGCCTCGAGTCCGGGTTCGAAGATCGGGATCTCGCCGTGCTTCAGGCGCTCGACCTTGCCCGCATCGATATCCACGCAAACCACCTTGTTGCCCATTTCCGCCAGGCAGGCACCGGTGACCAGGCCGACATAGCCGGTACCGAAGATAGTGACATTCATCATCGTGGTGACGATTCCCGCAAAAGTTGGACGTCCATTCTAACCGCCGCCGCGACCGCTTCGATCCGGTCACCGCGATTCCCGCAAACGCGAAGGGGCGCGAATCGCTTCGCGCCCCTTCGTGAAACTTGCGCCGGAGTCGCCTCCGGCAACTGCTTCGTGATGCTTACTTGCCGCCCGGAGCGGCGCCTGCCGGCGTCGGACCCGTCTTGACCAGGGTCACGTCGAAGATCAGCGTGGCGTTCGGCGGCATCGGCGGCTGCGGCTCGGCGCCGTAAGCCAGCGAGGACGGGATGAACAGCTTGTAATGACCACCGGTCTGCATCAGCTGCAGGCCCTCGCGGAAGCCCGGGATCACGCCAGCCAGCGGAATCTTGGCTGCGCCCGGCGGGTTGTGCTTGGCCGAGGCATCGAACACCTGGCCGTTGATGAAGGTACCGGTGTAGTTGATCTCGACCGTGTCGTTCGGACCCGGGCGAGCGCCCGTGCCCTGGCTGATCACCTGGTACTGCAGGCCCGACGCGGTCGTCTTCACGCCCGGCGCGCTCTTGTTCTTGGCCAGGAAGGCGTCGCCTTCGGCCTTGTTCTTGGCCGCCAGCTTGGTCATCTCGGCCTGGTACTTGGCCTGGATCTTGGCCATGAAGGCGTCGTGCACCTGCTTGGCTTCGGTATCGCTCATGGTCGGCTTCTGGCCGGACAGCGCCGCCTTCACCGCGTTGGCCACGGCGGTCGGATCCAGTTCGTCGCGCATGATCGGCGGAACCTGGGAAGCAATTTCCCAACCCACAACGTAGCTGGCCTTGGCCTTGTCGACGGTGCCGGCAGCGCCAGTCGTCTGGGCGGCAACGGAGGCCGTCATGCCCAGCGCAACGGCCATCGCGGCCGCCGTCAGCGTGGGACGCAGAAAGTGCTTCATTCGTAACTCCCTCATGTATGGATGTGCCGACACTGCCGGCCGGGCCCCCCCGATGGAGGCAGGCCTCGCATTGTGCGGTGCTTGTCAGATCTTGGCAACGATCGGGCGATCAGACCGTCATTCGCGATAAAGGTTCATTCCGGCGCCCCGCTCGGGGACCCTCGCCAGGCCCGGCGGGAAGCTGCCACGCCCTCACGGGCCGGGCTTTTCGAGGGTTTCCTTCAGGGCGGCCTGCAGCCGCGCATGCATTCTCACCAGACCTCGCCACAGCACCACCGCCACCACCACCACCAGCACCACCAGCGACAAGGCGATCCCGCGCGGCGGCAGGATCGCCGAACTGAGCCCGCTGACCAGCAGCGCCAGCGCCAGCAGCGTGACCAGCGGAATGACCCGCGCCAGCACGTTGCGGATCGCCTGGGTGTACGAACCCGCAAACCGCTCGCGGATGCCGATTTCCGCCAGCACCATGCCCAGCGCCTCCGCCTTGCGGTACACGGCGATCAGCATGGGCAGCGACAGGAACAATGCGCAGGCCCATATCAGGGTGTGGCGCAGTTCCCGATCGATGCCGAGCATCGAGAACCAGCTCCAGTTGTGCGCATTGACGTAGGCGCCGACGATGAACAGCGCCACCACCAGCAGTACGTTGATGCCGATGTGCCAGAGCAGGCGCCGGAAGATGGCCGCGATGGCCGCATTCTCGTTGACCGGCTTGAGGTTCTCCAGCCAGCCGTTGTAGCTGCTGGCCAGCAGGATCAGCGAGCGCGGCGTCACCCGCCGCAAGCCATTGGCCAGGCTCTCGGCGGACCGGTTCAGGTACGGCGACGCTGCCATGCACAGCACCGACACGGCCACCGCGATCGGATAGATGAAATCGCTGACCACGCCCAGCGACAGACCTAGCGTGGCGATGACGAACGAGAATTCGCCGATCTGCGCCATGCCCAGGCCCGAGCGCAGCGCCGTGCGCGGATCATGGCCCACGATGAAGATGCCCAGGCTGCAGGCCAGGGTCTTGCCGACGATCACCACGGCCGCGATGAGCAGGGCCGGCAAGGCGTACTGCAGCAGCATCGAGGGATCGATCTTCAAGCCGATCGCCACGAAGAACAGCGCCGCGAACATGTCGCGCAACGGCTCCACCAGATGCAGCACCCGCCCCACGCTGCGCGACTCGGCCACCACCGCGCCGGCCAGGAAGGCACCCAGCGCGACACTGAAACCCATCCACACCGCGAACAGGCTGGCGCCGAAGCAGATGCCCAGCACGCTGACCAGCAAGGTCTCGTCGCGATCGAAGCTCGCCACGTAATCCACCAGGCGAGGCAGCAGCAGCAGACCCAGGATCATCCCCACGATCACGAACAGGCCCAGGTGACCCACCAGGGCCAGCGCCGTGTCGGCCTGCACCGACCCACCGATCGCCACCGCCGTGAGCAGGGTCAGCATCACGATGGTCAGCATGTCCTCGGCCACCAGCAGGCCCGTCACCAGTTGCGCGAACTTCTGCTGGCGCTGCCCCGACTCGGCCAGCGTGCGCGTGGCCACCATCGTCGAGGACAACGAAATGATCGCGCCGAGAAACAGCGCGTCCGTGCCGGACCAGCCGAACAGACCGCCGATGCCATAGCCGATCCACAACATCAGCCCCACTTCCGCGACCGCCACGGCCAGCACGCCGATGCCGACCTCGCGCAACTTGCGCACGCTGAATTCCAGGCCCAGGGTGAACATCAGCAGGACCACGCCGAGATTGGAAATGTCGTCGATGGCGCGCGCATCGCCCACCAGCACGCCCGGCGTATGCGGCCCGATCAGCACGCCAGCCAGGATGTAGCCCAGCAGCACCGGTTGCCGCATCCTCTGGAACACGATCGTGGTGGCGCCCGCCACGATCATCACGATGGCAAGATCACGAATGAAGCCGATTTCGTGCATTCATCAACTCTCTGGAACCCGAGGGATCGCTCCAGCTTAAACGAAGGAAAGGCGGCACTCGCCTGCGCGCACGAGTGCGTCGTCGACACGCCAGCACTTCGTGATCGAAAGTGTGAAAAAAAGCTTGACGGAATTCCGGAGCGCACCTATTCTTCTCGGCTTCCAGCGGCGGGGCCATAGCTCAGCTGGGAGAGCGCCTGCATGGCATGCAGGAGGTCGGCGGTTCGATCCCGCCTGGCTCCACCAACTTGAATTGTCCCCATCGTCTAGAGGCCTAGGACACCACCCTTTCACGGTGGACACCGGGGTTCGAATCCCCGTGGGGACGCCAAGTTGGCTCGCACAGCTGGAAGAAGCAACACAATGCGGAGTGGTAGTTCAGTTGGTTAGAATGCTGGCCTGTCACGCCGGAGGTCGCGGGTTCGAGTCCCGTCCACTCCGCCACTATTCAAACAAGAAGCCCGCCTAGCGCGGGCTTTTTGCTGCGTGGTGATTTTGCGCACTGCTCCGTGTGTGCAGGAACCAGGAAGCGGCACACGTTTATGAAGCCCTATTTCCGACTGCCCTCGCTCGACTCCGGCTGCGGCTCCAGGGTGCCGACGGAATGGCCTTGCTCGACGAGGTATTCCAGCCAGCGCGACAGGAATCCGTTCATCCGCAAGCGGTGCTGAAACACCGAATGCGCCGGCGGAAACGGACCCAGCACCTGCCACAGGTGCCGCCCGGGATGGCAATGCAGCGCCTCGGCCACATGCGCGTCGGTATACATGCGCAACTGTGCCGACGGCGCACGCGTGCCGGTATCGATGTCGACGAAATCGTAGGTAAGTTCCAGTTCCAGGGTGTACGGATGACGCTCCTGCACGGACAGGTGGACGTCGAGACCGTCGTCCACGTTCGACACGTAACGCCCCGGCGCCAGCTGCTGTGGCTGGAACAGTCGCGTCAGGCGATGGTAATTCTCGGCGTACAGCCCCATCAGGAACTCGAATCGTCCCGGTAGCAGGCTGCGGCGGTTGTCCAGTACGGCACTCATCGGGGATGTACGAACTCCAGTGGGCGGGCCAGGGTTTTCAGAACATGGTTCGCTCGATGCCGAAGCGATCGAAGATCTTGCTGGCGATTTCCTCGATCGACACATGGGTGGTGTTGAGGCTGGGAATGCCGGCCTGGCGCATCAGGCGATCGGCCTGCTCCAGCTCCCAGCGGCATTGCTGCAAGGTGGCGTAGCGGCTGCCGGCTCGGCGCTGTTCGCGGATCTGCGCCAGGCGCACCGGATCGATGGTGAGGCCATACAGCCGATCCTTGTACGGACGCAGACGCGCCGGCAATTCGAGCTTCTCGAGGTCCTCGTCGGTCAGCGGATAGTTGGCGGCGCTGACGCCGTAATGCAAGGCCATGTAGAGACAGGTCGGCGTCTTGCCCGAGCGCGACACGCCGACCAGGATCAGGTCCGCCTCGGCATAGTTCACGTCGATGCCGTCGTCGTGCGACAGCGCGTAGTTGGTCGCGTTGATGCGCGCCTCGTACTTGTCGAAATCGACCATGCCATGCGACCGGTTGACCGCACCCGAGCGCTTGGTGGACAGCTCTTCCTCGAGCGGGCCGATAAACGGTGCAAACACGTCCAGCATCAGCGCACCGCTGGCGGCGACGATCTCGCACAGGGCGCGTTCGGCCATGGTGTTGACCACGATCGGGCGCTGGCCGGTCTGCGCATAATTGGTCTTGATGCGCAGTGCGGCAGCCTCCGCCTTGTGCGCGTTGTCGGTGAAAGGCAAGCGATGCTTGTCGAACTGCACGCCTTCGAACTGCGCCAGGATGCTGTTGCCGATGGTCTCCGCGGTAATCCCGGTGGAGTCCGAAATGAAGAATACGGTTCGATGCATGCGTGGCCCTGATGGCAGATGGCGGATGGCGTCTGGCCGCACCTTAGCAGGTTGTGGCGTGCATTCTGAGGCGTCGGCAACCCGGCGAATCGGCACGGCATCGGTCCGATCGCAGTCGCCGACCCGGCCGCCAAAATCTACCGCCAGCTGACTGGTATCGGGTTGGAATGGCATCTGCGCGCAATGGTCTTCTTGTGCTGCGCACCATCCGCAGCGGACAATACCAGTTCTTTGCAACCCGCTTCGGGCCTGCATGTCGCGTCCATTCCACTCTTTGCAACGCTTCCTCAGAAGGAGACACCCTTGAACGATCTGGTGCTTTGGCTCGACCAACTGCGCATGACTGACCTGGGCAAGGTTGGCGGCAAGAACGCCTCGCTGGGCGAGATGATCGGCAACCTGGCCAAACTGGGTGTCTCCGTGCCGGGCGGTTTCGCCACCACCGCCGACGCGTTCCAGCAGTATCTGGAAAAGAGCGGCCTGGCCAAACGCATCCAGGAGCGGCTGGCTCCGCTCGACGTCGACGACGTCGACACCCTGGTCGCGGCGGGCAAGGAAATTCGCGGCTGGATCGTCGACACCGCGCTGCCCGCCGAACTCGAGCAGGCGATCCGCGCGGCCTATATCAAGCTGTGCAAGGATGCCGGCGCCGACGATATTGCTGTTGCCGTGCGTTCGTCGGCCACCGCCGAGGACCTGCCTGACGCCTCGTTCGCCGGACAGCAGGAAACCTTCCTCAACGTCGTCGGCATCGACGACGTGCTGCACAAGGTCAAGGAAGTCTTCGCCTCGCTGTACAACGATCGCGCGATCGCCTATCGGGTGCACCAGGGCTTCAAGCACGAGGACGTGTTCCTCTCTGCCGGTGTGCAGCTGATGGTGCGCTCGGACGTGGGTGCCTCCGGCGTGCTGTTCACGCTGGACACCGAGTCCGGTTTCCGCGACGTGGTGTTCGTCACGGGTTCGTATGGCCTCGGCGAGATGGTCGTGCAGGGCGCGGTCAATCCGGACGAGTTCTACGTGTTCAAGCCCACGCTGCGTGAAGGCAAGCCGGCGGTGCTGCGCCGCAACCTCGGTGCGAAGCAGTTGCGCATGGTCTACTCCAGCGCCCCGGGCGAACGGGTCAAGACCGAAGACACGCCGACCGACCTGCGCAACAAGTTCTGCATCAGCGACGAGGACGTGCAGGAGCTGGCCCGCCAGTCGCTGATCATCGAGAAGCATTACGACCGCCCGATGGACATCGAGTGGGCGAAGGACGGTCACACCGGCAAGATCTACATCGTGCAGGCACGCCCGGAGACGGTGAAGTCCCGTTCGCACGCCACCCAGCTCGAGCGCTTCCATCTCAGCGAGAAGGGCAAGGTGCTGGCCGAAGGCCGCTCGATCGGTCAGAAGATCGGCGCCGGCAAGGCGCGGGTGATCCGTTCGCTGTCCGACATGAACAAGGTGCAGGCCGGTGACGTGCTGATCGCCGACATGACCGATCCCGACTGGGAGCCGGTGATGAAGCGCGCCTCGGCGATCGTGACCAACCGCGGCGGCCGTACCTGCCACGCGGCGATCATCGCCCGCGAGCTGGGCGTGCCCGCCGTGGTCGGCACCGGCAATGCGCTGGAACTGATCCCCGATGGCGCCGACGTCACCGTGTCCTGCGCCGAAGGCGACACCGGCACGATCTACGAAGGCATCCTGAAGTTCGAGCGGATCACCGCCGACCTGGGTGACATGCCCGAGGCGCCGCTGAAGATCATGATGAACGTGGCCAACCCCGAGCGCGCGTTCGACTTCGGCCAGTTGCCGAACGCCGGCATCGGCCTGGCCCGCCTGGAAATGATCATCGCCAGCCACATCGGCGTGCATCCGAAGGCGCTGCTGGAATACGCCAAGCAGGACGCCGAGACCAAGGCGAAGATCGACGAGCGCATCGCCGGCTATGCCGGTCCGGTCGAGTTCTACGTCGACCGCCTGGCCGAAGGCATCGCCACCATCGCCGCCTCGGTCTATCCGAAGCCGGTGATCGTGCGCCTGTCGGACTTCAAGTCGAACGAATACGCCGGCCTGCTCGGCGGCTCGCGCTACGAGCCGCACGAAGAGAACCCGATGATCGGCTTCCGTGGCGCCAGCCGCTACGTCGACCCGAGCTTCTCCGAGGCGTTCGGACTGGAGTGCAAGGCGGTCAAGCGCGTGCGCGAAGTGATGGGCCTTGCCAACGTGTGGGTGATGATCCCGTTCGTACGCACGCTCGGCGAAGGCCGCAAGGTCATCGACGTGCTGGCGAAGAACGGCCTCAAGCAGGGTGAGCACGATCTGAAAGTGATCATGATGTGCGAAGTGCCGTCCAACGCCCTGCTCGCCGACGAGTTTCTCGACATCTTCGACGGCTTCTCGATCGGCTCCAACGATCTCACCCAGCTCACTTTGGGTCTGGACCGCGATTCGTCCATCGTCGCCAGCCTGTTCGACGAGCGCGACCCGGCGGTGAAGAAGCTGCTGGCGATGGCGATCAAGACCGCGCGCGCCAAGGGCAAGTACATCGGCATCTGCGGTCAGGGCCCGTCCGACCACCCGGACCTGGCCGAATGGCTGATGGAACAGGGCATCGAATCGTTGTCGCTGAATCCGGACACGGTCGTCGACACCTGGCTGCGCCTGGCCAAGAAGAAGGCAGACTGAGAACGATGTCGGCCATCCGCTAACGTGATTTGCCATGCAGTGCAGCAAAAGGGCCGGATTCATCCGGCCCTTTTGCTGTCTGGCGCTCCCGATTTGCTACGCCGGATCAAGCCCGCGCATGGCCCGCAAGGATCGCCAGCTCCAACTCCCTCTTCCCGCAGCCGTCTCTTTGGCATCGTGCACTGCAGCTTGCCCGCCCTGCGGCCCACCGGTAGCTTCCATACACGTGTTTCAATCCTTGATTTGAAGCAGGTGTCAGCTACCTGGCTGGGCCATCACGGGGCAAGCTTCTTGAGTCCGACGCAGCGAACCAATCCCAGTGACACCCGCAAGCGGCTGCTTGAGGCCACCGAGTGGCTGTTCATCGAGGGCGGCTACGAAGCGATGTCGCTGCGCCACATCACCGCCAGGGCTGGCGCGAACCTGGCCGCGGTGAACTACCACTTCGGCAGCAAGGAGGCGCTGGTCCAGGAGCTGTTGTCGCAACGACTGGATCGACTCAACCGCGAGCGGCTGCAGTTGCTGAGTGCGTGCGAACGCCAGCGACCGGAGGGGCTGGACGCCCGCGCCGTGCTGGCCATGCTGTTCGTGCCGGCTTTCCGGCTCAGCCACGGCAGCGCCTCGGGGCCGGCCTTCATGCGCCTGCTGGGTCGGGTCTACAGCGACCCCTCGCCGTTCATCCAGGATTTTCTGCAACAGCATTACCGATCGATTTCCGGGCGCTTCTTCGAGGCGTTCGCGCGCGCCCTGCCCTCGCTGCCCCGGGGCGAGCTCGGGCTGCGCCTGCATTTCGCCCTCAAGGCGCTGTCCGGCATGCTGGCCGGGGAAGACATGCAGCAACTGATCGCCAGCATCAGCAAGGGCGAGGCCATCAACGACACCGAATTGCTGGCGCGCCTGATCTCGCTGGTGTCCCCCATTCTCACCGCCCCGTCTGGAAACACGGAGCAGATCAAATTGATCGAGCAGGTGTTGCAACAGGACCAAGTGACAGCCGAAGCCACCCGCACGACACCACCGGCCGCCGATACGGATTCACGGCGCCAGGGCATTCCGCCATCCACTCTCTGGATTCAGGACGGGAGGCCTGCGTCCTGACCAAGCGATACCGCACCACCTTCCGATACGTGCTGCCCCATCGTCACAACACAAAATCAGAAATCATCGCCGCGGATGCACCCCATCCCGGATCTTTTTGTCACAGGAGAACCCACGTGGACCGTCAAACCTTGCAAAACCTCTCCCGTCTCGGCACCAAGGCCAGCCTCGCCCTGGCCGTTGCCGGTGCACTCGCCATGCCGCTGGGCGCGCAGGCCGGTTCCTTCCAGCTGCCCACCGACAACGCCGCTGGCTGGGCGCGCGCCAATGCGGGCGGCTCGCTGTTCGCGAACGACCCGACGGCGGTCTACAACAATCCGGCCGCCATGGCGTTCTTCGACGGCACCCTGGTCCAGCTGACCGGCACCGGCATTCGTCCCAGCGCCAAGTTCGAAGGCTCGTTCCAGGACCAGCAGGGCAACCCGACCACCGGCAACAACCCGGATGGCTTCGGCAAGTTCATTCCGTTCCCGAACATGGCATTTGCCACCAAGGTCAATGACCGCCTGGCGCTCGGCGCCAGCGTCACCGTGCCCTACGGCCTGGTCAGCGAATACAACCCGACCTGGCAGGGCCGCTACTTCGGCACCAAGACCAGCGTGCAGTCCATCGCGCTGAGCTTCTCGGCCGGCTTCAAGGTCAACGACCAGTTCTCGATCGGTGCGGGCATTGTCGGTCAGCGCACCAAGGCGCAGCTCAACACCATGCTCGATCCCTACGGTTCCGCCGCCGGCCTGCTGGGCGCGCCCATCCTGGGCGCCCCGCAGAGTGATGACGTCCAGCTCAACGTGGACGTGAAGAAGAAGTTCGCCTTCGGCTATTTCGCCGGTTTCGAATTCAAGCCGACCACGCGTGACAGCATCGGCTTCAGCTATCACTCCGAGATCAAGCAGACCCTGAGCGGCGACTACGCCATGTACGGCAGCCAGGCCGCCAAGGATCTGATCGCGCTGGCTCCGGTGGTTTTCCCCAACGCCGGCCTGCCCGCGCTCAACGGCAATGGCGACAAGGCCAGCGCCGAATTCAACATGCCGGCATTTGCCAGCCTGGACTGGCTGCACGCGTTCAACGACAACTTCAGTGTTGCCGCCGGCGTGAAGTGGACCGACTGGTCCAACTTCAAGCAGCTGACGCTGAAGTCCAACGGCCAGACCCTGGTCAGCCTGCCACAGGCCTACAAGGACGTCTGGGTCTACTCGATCGGCGGCGACTACAAGCTGAATTCGCAGTGGACGCTGCGCGCCGGCGTGGGCTACGACGAGAGCCCGTCCAACATCATCAGCCGCGATCCGCGCATCCCCGATGGCTCCCGTCGCCTGCTGGGCTTCGGCCTCGGTTACCAGGCCACCGACAAGTTCGCCGTGGACTTCGGCTATCAGCACCAGTTCGTCAGCGATGCCCGCGTCAAGCAGACCAACCAGGCTGCCCTGGGCTACGGCACCATGGACGGCAAGTTCAAGGACCACGGTGACGTCGTCAGCCTCACCGGCACGTATCGTTTCTGATCACGTTGCCCAGCAAGAAAAAGGGGCCGCGAAAGCGGCCCTTTTTTTTGTAGCAACCAGTCCGCGCTTCAGCGCGAACGCACGATCAGTATCGTGACGTTGTCGTCGCCGCCACTGTCCAGTGCGCACAGCAACAGCTGGTCGACGCACTCCTGCGCCGAGAGGTCGGCGCGGGCCATCTTCTGCGCGATGGTCGTGTCGCTGACGCCTTCGGTCAGGCCGTCGCTGCACAGCAGGAAGCTCATGCCAGGTTCAAGCTTGCCTCGCGCCATGCCGATGTGCAGCTGTTCCATGGCAGTGACACCCAGCGCCTGGGTGAGCACGTTGCGCTGCGGATGTTCCGCCGCCTGCGCCGGGTCCAGCTGTCCCGCCTCGACCAGCGCCTGAACCAGGGAATGATCATGGCTGACCTGCCGCAAGCCCTGCTTCCACTGGTAGATCCGGCTGTCGCCGACCCAGGCCACTTCGTGGCTGTCACCATCCACCCGGAGTGCGGCAATGGTGGTGCCCATGGGCAGGATGTCGAAGCTGTCGCGGGCGTGCTCGAGCAGGCTCCCGGCCGCGCCACGCACAGCCTCCAGCAGGCTGCTCCCCTCCCTGACCTGCTGCACGACCTGATCACGCACCAGCGCCGAAGCCACTTCACCGTGCTGATGGCCACCCATGCCATCGGCCACCAGGAACAGGCCCAGTGAAGCATCGGCGTAATAAGTGTCTTCATTGCGCGTGCGACGCAGGCCGACGTGCGTTCCGTGTCCGAATTCGATCATGGGTATTCAATGGAGGCGAGCCGTAGCAGCATGCCGGAAGACAAGGTTGTTGTCACGGCAAGTTCGCTCGCGTATGATTCCCGGCTCGCATGAGCCACCATGCAACGCACCGGAGAGGTGGCAGAGTGGTCGAATGTACCTGACTCGAAATCAGGCGTACGTGTAAGCGTACCGTGGGTTCGAATCCCACCCTCTCCGCCAGAAAAGCAAAACGCCCCCTCGTGGGGCGTTTTGCTTTTCTGATGGTGACGGCTGAGGTGAGAACCCACCCGGGTTACTCGGCGCATCCTGCGCCTCGCCCTGCGGGCCATCGGCTACGCCGATGTTCGACTACGGCATCCTGCCTTCGTCGTCGACAAATTCGTCTGGAACGAATTTGGACAGCCGCAGGCTGGCCCCGTAGCGCGCAGCGCGAAGGGGTTCGGCCCAAGGAAGGGCCGAACAATCCCACCAACATCCCCGCCCCTTCCTTCGCACACGTTTTGCTTTTCCGGTGCAGACACAAGACCAGGGTTAACCGGTACACCCCTTACCCCGCCAACCAATCAAGCTCCCCGCCAAACACTCACCCCACCCGCACTCTTGTCCAGCGCATCCAGCCTCTGCTCGTGCAGGACCAGTTCTTCCGGCGATGCGTGCAGGACCCGTGGCCGCGCATGCAGCACCACCGGCGCCACAACCATCACGTCATGCTGCTCGGCGGCGCCCTCGAAACCCAGGTCGAACGCCACCTGTCCGGATGTCATCGCCAGATAGACGTCGGCCAGCAACTGGGCGTCGATCAGGCCGCCGTGTAGGTCGCGGCGGGAGTTGTCGACGCCCAGGCGCTTGCACAATGCATCGAGGCTGTTGCGCTGGCCGGGGTAGCGCTCGCGGGCCATCGCCAGCGTATCCAGCACCGTGCAACGGTCGCCGATCCTGCCGGCGCCGTTGTCCAGTCGGGCAAGTTCGGCATCGAGAAAGCCGATATCGAAACTGGCGTTGTGGATGATCAGTTCGGCGCCATCGATGAAGGCCAGGAACTCCTCCACCACCTCGGGGAAACGCGGCTTGTCGAGCAGGAATTCGTCCTCGATGCCGGTGACCAGGCGGGCGCCTTCGTCGATGGCCCGATCCGGATTGAGGTACGTCTGGTAGTGCCGGCCGGTGAGCCGGCGCTCGACCATTTCCACACAGGCGATTTCCACCAGCCGGTGTCCCTGGCGGACTTCGAGGCCGGTCGTTTCGGTGTCGAGGACGATCTGCCTCATGCCCGGCCCTTCATCGACTCGGCCTGCTCGCGCGCGGCCTGGTCGACCCGTTCGTTCTCGGCGTGGCCGTTGTGGCCCTTCACCCATTTCCAGCGCACCTGATGGGCGCCGACGGCATCGGACAGGCGTTGCCACAGATCCTGGTTCTTCACCGGCTTCCTGTCCGCGGTGCGCCAGCCATTGGCACGCCACTTCGGCATCCATTGTTCGATGCCCTGCATCACGTAACGCGAATCGGTGGTCAGGATGACCTGGCAGGGCCGGGTCAGGGTCTCCAGCGCGCCAATCGCCGCCATCAATTCCATCCGGTTGTTGGTGGTGGCCGGCTCGCCGCCGGCAACCATGCGCTCGCTGCCCTTGGCACGCAGCAGGGCGGCCCAGCCACCGGGTCCGGGGTTGCCCAGACAAGCACCATCGGTAAAGGCTTCCACTTCACTCATCGTCTTTTGCAGTTCCTGAAAAAATCTGGAGCGACGCGCCACGGCGCGCCGCCGGGGAAAGCTGGCCGCTGGCTGGCACCCGCACCTGTTGCGGGCGCGAGCGCAGCAGCGTGACCGGTCGCCGGTGCTTTCGCGCCAGCAGCAGGTAACCTCCGCCGAACACGCTGGCGGGGCTGCGCCGCGCCACGGCGGCGCCCGGCCAGGCGCTGCCGATCCGCAGCACCCGCTCGACCAGCAGACCTTCGCGCTCAAGGCGGTGGCGCAGGCGCCACGGCATCTGCAGCGCCAGCGACCTGCCGCGGGCGCGCCAATGCAGCCATGCCGACCAGCAACCCAGCGGGTGCACGCCGGTCAACGCCAGCGTGCCGCCGGGCGCCAGCACCCGAATGAGTTCGTCGAGCAACGCGGCGGGTTGCGATGCCAGTTCCAGCGCCTGCCGCACCAATACCAGTTCGAACGCATCGTCGACGAAGGGCAGCGGTTCGTCCGCCCTGACGCGCAGATCGCCGTCGTAGCCACCGTCGCTCACGGCCAGCGAGGTCCAGCAACCCAGCAACGGCAAGTCCGGTCGGGGATACCGTGGGGATGCATCCAGCAGCAGGCCATGCGTGCCGACACAACGCCGCAGCCCGGGCTTCAATGCCTGGCTTTGCTCGTCCAGCAAACGAAGCATGGGTGGGCTGGAGTAGACCTCGTCATCGCGATGCTGCATGCAAACCGGTCCGGCATCTATTGCTCTTCACAGTGTAACGGTTGCTGCCATGACTCAGCAGGTCACTCATCGAGCGGAACTGCCGCACACAGCTGAACGGTCGACCGGGCATTTAACGCCAGCCTAACGAGTTCGCCGTAGCGTCAATTTATAGTCGACCGCCTCAAGCGCGCCCGGGATGGCCGCGTCTGTCGTTCCACAGCAAGTCCCCGCGCCTTGGGGACTTTCCCAACGCAGCGGATCCCCTTCGTGCATCTCCTTCCGTTACCGGCCCTGGCCGACAACTACATCTGGCTGTTGCATGACGACGACGGGAACGCCGTCGTCGTCGACCCGGGCGATGCAGCCGTCGTGGAACAGGCGCTGGCGGCGCGAGGGCTGCGGCTGCGCGCCATCTTGCTCACCCATCATCACCCCGACCACATCGGTGGGATGTCCGCCCTGCGTGCACGTCACGAAGTGCCTGTCCACGCACCGGTCCACCCGGATATCGGGCAGCCTTTCCAGCCGGCGGTCGATGGCGATCGCATCGAACTGGCCGCGCCATCCATCCATTTCGACGTCATCGCGGTTCCGGGCCATACCCTCAGCCATATCGCCTTCGTGGGAGCCGGCCTGCTGTTTTGCGGCGACACCATGTTCAGCATGGGCTGCGGCCGCCTGTTCGAGGGCACGCCGGCGCAGATGCTTGCCTCGCTGGATCGCCTGGCGCAACTGCCCGCCGACACGCTGGTCTGTGCCGGGCACGAATACACCGCGGCGAACGGGCGATTCGCATCGACCGTCGAGCCCGCCAACGCGGACCTGGCCAGGCGACTGCGGGACGTGGCCAGTCTGCGCGAAAGCTCCCGTCCCACCCTGCCGGTTCCGCTGGGCAACGAACTGGCCTGCAACCCCTTTCTGCGCGTCGACACCGCCGGTGTCGTCGACTGGGCACGGCAGCAAGGCAGCGGGGAAGATCGCGTGGCGCGTTTCGCCGCCCTGCGTCGCGCCAAGGACGATTTTCGCGCATGAAGCTGGCCATCCGAATCCTGCCGGCGGCCCTCTGCGCATTGTTGGCGGCATGTGCCAACGCACCGCTGCAGCCGACCACTGCACCCGTCGAAATCCCCTCCCCCGTGCCTGCACCGGTGGCACCGGTACCAGACATCGAATCACCCGCTGCACAGACGGCGGGCACCGATGTCTGGACGCGACTGCGCGGGAGTTTTGCGATGCCGGGCTGCGACGCCGACCCGGCCGTGCTGGGATGGGCCAGGCGATACACGCGCCATCCGAAGCAATTCGAGAGCCAATTGCAAGCGGTGTTGCCACGCCTGGTCTACGTGCAGAAAGTTGCCGAAGACTATGACGTGGCCGGCGAGTTCGTGTTGCTGCCATGGGTGGAAAGCCATTTCCGGCCGATCGCCGCGCGCAAGCACCGGCCCGCCGGCATGTGGCAACTGATGCCGGTCACCGCCGGATCACTGGGGCTGCGCGTGGACCGCCACTACGATGGCCGCCTCGACGTGCCGGCCTCGGCCAATGCCGTGATGAAACTGCTGGAGCAGTATCACAAGCAGTTCGGTGACTGGCGGACGGTCGACTATGCCTACAACGCGGGCGAGTTCGCCATCCGCAAGGCCATCAGGCTGCATGGCGCACCACCCGACCAGCCGACCATTCCCACGCTGCCCGTGCGCAAGGTGACCCGCGAACACCTGACCAAATTGCTGGCGATCGCCTGCGTCGTGCGCGAGCCGGACCGTTTCAACGTCAGCTTGCCGACCTTGCCCGGCGAGCAGCATCTGGTACAGGCCGATGTGCCGCACGCGATGTCGATGGCGCAGGCCGCCGATCGCGCCGGCATGACGCTGGACGCACTGAAGCGACTGAACGGGGCGTTTGGCAGCAACACGATCGACACCGCAGCCGCCTCATACCTCATGATGCCCGCGGCACACGCCCGCCGGTTCAGCGACGCCCTGCCCGAGCTTGCCGACAGCAACGACGACAACGGCCTGCTGCAGGCGACGGCAGCCGATGCCCCGGCGATCAGCTCCACCAGCGACCAAAGCGAGCGCCGGATACATACCGTCAAGCGCGGCGACAGCCTGTGGCAGATCGCCCGCACCTACGCGGTCAGCGTGGATCAGCTCAAGCGCTGGAACCATCTCGGCAAGCACTCGCTGAAGCCCGGTCAGACGCTGCAGATCAGCGCACCGAACTGACGCCATCGCGGACCGGCCTGCCTGGGCAGGGACCACCTCGGCCGGAACAAGAAAAGGACGACCGAGGTCGTCCTTTTCTTTCAAGCGATGCAGGACCGCCGGTGCCTACAGCCTCTGCTTGTTGATCTTGATCTCGGTTTTCGCCTTGAGGTGGTCAATCAGTTCGCGGGCGGCCTCGTAACCATAAGCCTGCGCCATCTGCTGGCGCAGCGACTCGCGCTGCTCCGGCAGCAGCTTGGTCAGATCGCCGTCCTGCACCTTGTCCACCGCCAGCAGGGCATAGTTGCCGTCCAGCATGTCGACCGCGGCAAACTGCGGCTTGTTGTCCACCGGATGCGGCATCAGGAAGGCCCGGGTCAGCAGGGGCGCAGGCACCTGGGCATGCCGAACCGCCTCGCTCACCGTCGTGACGGTCGCGCCAAGCGACTTGGCCACCGCATCCATCGCCTCGCCCTTGTGCAGGCGCGCCAGGGCCTCGTCGGCCTGCTTCTTCTCGACCGCAGCCATGCGCTCATCGAGAATCTTCTGCTGCACATCGGCGCGCACTTCGGCCAGCGGCTTGGCCGCGGCCGGAACGTGCTGGTCGACATGCAACACCAGGGAATGGTTGTTGCCCAGATCGATCAGGGCCGAATTGTTTCCCTGCACCAGCACGTCGTCACTGAAGGCCGCGGCGATCACCTTCGGATTCGCCGTCACGCCTTCGCCGCCCTGGCGCGAAAACAGCGCCGTGGTCTTGATCGGCAGCTTCAGCGCCACCGAGGCAGGCTCCAGCGAAGAGGGATTCTGGTAGGTGTTGTCGGACATCTTGCCCGCGACGTCGTTGTAGTTGCGGTCGCGATCGGCCGCCGTCGCTTCCTTGACCAGCTGGTCGCGCACTTCCTCGAACGGCTTCGACTGGCCGCTGCGAACATCGCGCAACCAGATGATGTGGTAACCGTCGGTCGACAGCACCGGCTTGGAAATCTGCCCCTTCTGCAATGCGAACAACGCCGAATCGAAGGCTTCGTTGGTGACGCCCTTCTCGAGCCAGCCCAGATCACCACCCAGACGGCGCGAACCCAGATCCTGCGAATCCTGCTGGGCCAGCTTGGCAAAATCGGCGGGGGTCGCTTCCGCGGCGATCTTGTCGGCCTTGGCCAGCGCTTCCTTCTGCTGCTCCGGCGTGGCGTTGGCCGGCACGTTGATCAGGATATGGGAAACCAGGCGCTGTTCCGGCTGCACGAAACGCTGCTTCTCGCTGGCATAGCGCTTGCGCAGATCCTCATCGCTGGGCTCGGCGATCAGAGGCAGGTCGGCACCGACCACTTCGATGTACTTCACCGAGACCGTCTCGGGCTTCATGTAATCGGCCTGGTGCGACTTGTACCAGGCCTCGATCTCGGCGTCGCTCACCGTGCTGTTTTCCAGCGTCGGGCGCTGCAACACGAAGTAACGCAGGTCACGTCGCTGGGCCTGCAGCTTCAGGAACTGGTCGAGGCGGGCATCGCTGACGATGGTGCTGGCGTTGATCGCCGAGGGCAGCAACTGGATCGCCAGCGACGAACGAATTTCCCGCTCGAACATTTCCGGCGTCTTGTACTGGCTGGTCAGCCAGGCCTGATAGCTGGTTCCGTCGAACTTGCCGTTGACCTGGAATGCGGGAATGGAAGCGATGTAGTCGCGCATCGCCAGGTCGGATACCCGCAGCCCCCAATCCTCATTGGCCTGCTGCAACAGCTGTTCGTCGACCATGCCGTCGAGGATGCGCAACTTGGTCTCGGGCTTCTCGAACGAGCTGGAATCGAATTGCTCGCCCTGCTGGGCGACCTGCTGCTGACGCACCTGGTTCACGCGGTCCTGGAACGCGCGCTGGTCGATCTCGTGCTTGCCGACCTTGGCCACGTAGGCTTCGTCGTGCGACATGAAGTAACTCTCCATGCCGAACAGCGACATCGCAAAGACGCAAACCCCCAGAAGGATGATGGACGGCCATCCATGCATCTTGTTACGCATTGCCTGCAGCATCGAAATCTTCCCGCAAGATGGTGAAAGCGCATGACGCGCATGGCTCAGGTCAGCAAACCGGCCCGCGCCGCCCGATGTTGCCGGACGCGAACGAACCGCTCAAATGACAAGGGCGCCACACGGGCGCCCTTGCGAACTGTGGCGGAGTGGACGGGACTCGAACCCGCGACCTCCGGCGTGACAGGCCAGCATTCTAACCAACTGAACTACCACTCCGCATTTTTTCTGGTGGGTGCTGTAGGGATCGAACCTACGACCACCGCCTTGTAAGGGCGACGCTCTACCGCTGAGCTAAGCACCCGAAACCAAGCGTCAGCCGCTTAGTTTAGGGCATCCTTCAAGGTCTTGCCAGCCTTGAACGCGGGCACTTTCGACGCCTTGATCTTGATCGCTTCGTTGGTGCGCGGGTTGCGGCCGGTGCGGGCAGCGCGCTTGCGCACGGTGAACGTGCCAAAGCCGACAACCGAAACGTCCTCACCCTTCTTCAACGACTTTTGCACGGTCTCGAAAAAGGCTTCCAGAGCGCGGCCAGCGTCGGCCTTGGTCAACTCGGCCTTCTCGGCAATGGCATTGATCAGATCGGTTTTATTCATTGAGAAAACTCCCTCGTTCGGATTTCGTCGGCGCGGTCGTTCCGGAGAACCCGACAGCGCCGGCATGGATGGTTGGCTCGCAGGATGCCATGACGCAACCCCGCATCGCTGCGCTGATGAACAACGCCGGGACTGCGGTAGCGCCTTTATACCAGTGCGTTGCAGGAAGGCGCAACACAAGCCACAGCAACGTTTTCGCCAGATCTGGCCGTTGTCGATCCGCTTGCAAAACAAGTACCGAACGACTAGGGCGAACTTCGCCGAACGGTGGCGAACACGCAAAAGAACGCCACGCGCGAGCGTGGCGTTCCTCAACCGGCCGACGCAGAAACCTAATGCGTCAGCGAATGGGCTTCCGTCGAATCACCGGAAACGGCTGCGGGAGCATCAGCCTTTGCCGTGCTTGGCTGCAACGGGCGCTCCAGCGCGATGTCGAGCACCTCGTCGATCCAGCGCACCGGATGGATCTGCATGGACGAGGTGATGTTGGCCGGCATGTCGGCAAGATCCTTCTTGTTGTCCTCGGGGATGATCACCGTGGTGATGCCGCCACGGTGCGCCGCGAGCAGCTTCTCCTTCAGCCCGCCGATCGGCAGCACCCGGCCACGCAAGGTGATCTCGCCGGTCATCGCGACTTCGGAGCGCACTGGCACCCGGGTCAACACCGACACCAGTGCCGTGCACATCGCGATGCCCGCGCTGGGACCGTCCTTCGGCGTGGCGCCTTCCGGCACGTGGATGTGCACGTCGAGCTTCTGGTGGAACTCCGGGTCGATGCCGAGCTGGTCGGCGCGGGCGCGCACCACGGACAAGGCCGCCTGGATCGACTCCTTCATGACGTCGCCGAGCTGGCCGGTATGCACCAGCCGGCCCTTGCCCGCCACCACCGAGGCTTCGATGCTGAGCAGCTCGCCACCGACCTGGGTCCAGGCCAGGCCGGTGACCAGCCCCACTTCGTTCTGCAATTCCTTGCGACCGAAATCGAACCGGCGCACGCCCAGGTAGTGGTCGAGGTTTTCCGATGTCACCTTGACCTTGTCCGGAGCAGCCTTCGCCTTGCCCTTGGCGGTCTTGGCCGCAGGCTTGCCCTTGGCTTTCCTGACCTGCCCCAGAGTCAGTTCCTTGACCACCTTGCGGCAGATCTTGGAAACCTCGCGCTCCAGGTTGCGCACGCCCGACTCGCGCGTGTAGTAGCGCACGATGTCGCGCAGCGCTTCCTCGGTGACGCTGAGTTCCTCGGGCTTCAGGCCGTTCGCCTTCAACTGCTTGGCCAGCAGGTACTTCTGCGCGATGCCGAGCTTCTCGTCCTCGGTATAACCGGGGATGCGAATGACCTCCATGCGATCCAGCAGGGGGCCTGGAATGTTCAGCGAATTGGCGGTGGCGATCCACATCACCTCGGACAGGTCCAGGTCCACTTCGAGATAGTGGTCGTTGAACGCGTGGTTCTGTTCCGGGTCGAGCACCTCGAGCAGCGCCGAGGACGGATCGCCACGGAAATCCATCGACATCTTGTCGATCTCGTCCAGCACGAACAGCGGGTTCTTCGCGCCGACCTTGTTGATGTTCTGCACGATGCGGCCGGGCATCGAGCCGATATAGGTGCGCCGGTGCCCGCGGATCTCGGCCTCGTCACGAACGCCGCCCAGGCTCATGCGGACGAACTTCCGGTTGGTGGCCTTGGCGATCGACTGGCCCAGCGACGTCTTGCCCACGCCCGGCGGTCCGACCAGGCACAGGATCGGCCCCTTCATGACCGACACGCGCTGCTGCACGGCGAGATATTCGAGGATCCGTTCCTTGACCTTCTCCAGGCCGAAGTGATCGGCATCCAGCACTTCCTGGGCCAGCTGCAGGTCCTTGCGCACCTTGCTGCGCTTCTTCCACGGCACGCCGACCAGCCAGTCGAGGTAGTTGCGCACCACGGTGGCCTCGGCCGACATCGGCGACATCTGCTTGAGCTTGTTGAACTCCTGCCGCGCCTTGGCCAGCACCGGCTTGGGCATGCCCGAGCCCTCGATCTTCTTCTGCAGCTCCTCGACTTCGTTGGGGCCATCCTCGCTGTCGCCCAGCTCCTTCTGGATCGCCTTCATCTGCTCGTTGAGGTAGTACTCGCGCTGGCTCTTCTCCATCTGCGACTTCACGCGGCCGCGGATGCGCTTTTCCACCTGCTGCAGGTCCATCTCGCCGTCGACCAGGCCGATCAGCAGCTCCAGCCGCTGACCGACGTCCGCGGTCTCCAGCACCTTCTGCTTGTCCGCCATGCGCACGGACAGGTGCGCGGCGATGGAATCGGCGACCCGCGAGGGATCGTCGACGCCGGACAGGCTGGCCAGCACTTCCGGCGGCAACTTGCGGCTTTGCTTGACCAGTTGCTCGAACAGCGAGATCAGCGTGCGCGAAACCACGTCGAGCTCGCGCTCCTTCGCGTTGTAGACCGGCTCGATCACGCGCGAACGCGCGGTCAGCATGCCGTCCCGTTCCTTGAAGTCCTCGACCGACACGCGCGACTGGCCTTCGACCAGCACCTTCACCGTGCCATCGGGCAGCTTCAGCAGTTGCAGCACGCCGGCCAGCGTGCCGATCTGGTGCAGGTCGGAAATTTCCGGGTCGTCGATGTCCGGGCTCTTCTGCGCAACCAGCAGGATCTGCCGTTCGCCCTCCATGGCGCGCTCCAGCGCACGCATGGATTTGTCGCGACCGACAAACAGCGGGATCACCATGTGCGGGTAAACCACGACATCACGCAACGGCAATACCGGCAGAGCGTCCAGCGCAGCAGGAAGGGGGGCGTTCTTGGCCATGAAAGAGGGGTCCCTCGGTCGATTGTGCGTTCAACCCGACACTGCGCCGGGCATCCCAACTCGTCAAGTGGAGGCGACGGCCAACCTAGTCAAGGTCGGCGGTCGGCCGAAAAAGAAACGGCTCCGGGAAGATCCACCGGAGCCGTCGTCGATGCAGGGGCGCGAAGAATCAGGCGGCGTCGCCGCCCTCGCCCGCCACGCGCTGCTGCAGGTTGCCGCGGTAGATCAGGTAGGGCTCGGCCTGCCCTTCGATCACGGCGTCGTCCACCACCACCTTGCTGACGTGTTCCAGCGACGGCAGCTCGTACATCGTGTCCAGCAACACCTGCTCCAGGATGGTGCGCAGGCCGCGGGCGCCGGTCTTGCGCTTGAGCGCCTTGCGGGCAATGGCCTGCAACGCTTCGGGGCGGAACTCGAGCTCCACCTCTTCCATCTCGAACAGCTTCCTGAACTGCTTGGTCACTGCGTTCTTCGGCTCGGTGAGGATCTTCACCAGCGCCGCTTCGTCCAGCTCGTCCAGCGTGGCCACCACGGGCAGGCGTCCGACGAACTCCGGAATCAGGCCGAAGCGCACCAGATCGGCCGGCTCGACTTCGGCCAGCACCTTGCCGAGGTTCTCGGTGCGCTCCTTGGAGCGCACTTCGGCGGAAAAACCGATGCCGGTGGTCTCGGAGCGCTGCTGGATGACCTTGTCCAGGCCGGAGAACGCGCCACCGCAGATGAACAGGATGTTCTTGGTGTCGACCTGCAGGAATTCCTGCTGCGGATGTTTGCGACCGCCCTGCGGCGGCACCGAGGCCAGGGTGCCCTCGATCAGCTTCAGCAATGCCTGCTGCACGCCTTCGCCGGAAACGTCGCGGGTGATCGACGGGTTCTCGCTCTTGCGCGAAATCTTGTCGATCTCGTCGATGTAGACGATGCCCGACTGCGCCTTCTCGACGTCATAGTCGCACTTCTGCAGCAGCTTCTGGATGATGTTCTCGACATCCTCGCCCACGTAGCCGGCTTCGGTCAGCGTGGTCGCGTCGGCGATCGTGAACGGCACGTTGAGCAGGCGCGCCAGCGTTTCGGCCAGCAGCGTCTTGCCCGAACCGGTCGGGCCGATCAGCAGGATGTTGGACTTGCCCAGCTCGATGTCGTCGCTCTTCTGGCGCGACTCGATCCGCTTGTAATGGTTGTACACCGCAACGGCGAGCGCCTTCTTGGCGCGGCTCTGGCCGACCACGTACTGATCCAGCGATTCGCGGATCTCGCGCGGCTTCGGCAACTGGGTCCGGCCCGAAGCGGCCTTCTCCTCCAGTTCCTCGCGGATGATGTCGTTGCAGAGCTCGACGCATTCGTCGCAGATGAACACGGACGGGCCCGCGATCAGCTTGCGCACTTCATGCTGGCTCTTGCCACAGAAAGAGCAATAGAGAATCTTGCCGCTGTCGCTGGATCGCCCCTGACGGTCGTCACTCATACTCTCGGTCCCGCTGGTAAATCTGGATGCGCCGCGAGAATAACACAGGGCTCCGCGTCTGCCTGCAGACGCGGAGCCCCTCTCGTGACCGTGGTGTGGAAACCGGAACTCAGGCCGATTTCACCGTTTCGCCAGCGCGCTTGTCGAGCACCTCGTCGATCAGGCCATACGTCTTCGCGTCCACCGCGTTCATGAAGCGATCGCGCTCCATGTCCAGCTCGATCTTCTCGAGCGGCTGGCCGGTGTGTTCGACGTACAACTTGTTCAGGCGCTCGCGGATGTAAAGGATCTCGCGGGCCTGGATCTCGATGTCGGTGGCCTGGCCCTGCGCGCCGCCGGAGGGCTGATGGATCATGATGCGCGAGTTCGGCAGCGCGAAACGCTTGCCCTTGGCGCCGGCCATCAGCAGGAACGAGCCCATGCTGCAGGCCTGGCCGATGCACATCGTGCTGACGTTCGGCTTGATGAACTGCATGGTGTCGTAGATCGCCAGACCGGCGGTGACGGCACCGCCCGGGCTGTTGATGTAGAAATTGATGTCCTTGTCCGGATTTTCCGACTCCAGGAACAGCATCTGCGCCACGATCAGGTTCGCGACCTGGTCGTTGACCTCGCCCACCAGGAAGATCACGCGCTCTTTCAGCAGGCGCGAATAGATGTCGTAGGAGCGCTCGCCGCGAGCGGTCTGCTCGACGACCATCGGGACCAAATTGAGGTTCTGGATAGTATCCATGGCCATGTCTGCAGCTCTCCGTTGATGAGCCCGGGTGGTTGCCCGGGCCGGTTTTCCAGCCTGGTTGCTCAGGCGCTGACTGGACGCATCACCTCGTCGAACGTGAGATCCAGCTGGGTGGTCGTGGCGTGTTCCGCCACCCACTCCGCCACCTGATCTTCCATCACGCGATTCTGCAGCCCGGACATCAACTGGGGGTCGCCGTTGTACAGTTCAATGACCTTTTCCGGTTCTTCATAGGTCGAGGCAATCGCGGCCAGTTGCTCGGCCACGCGCTTGCGATCGATCTTGATCTCCTGCTTGCGGGCGATTTCGCCCATCAGCAGACCGGCGATCACCCGCTGGCGAGCCACCGGCATGGCGGCCTCGATCAGCTGGGGCGGCGGCTGCTGGCCCTGGGGCACGCTGCCGGCGGCCATGTTGCGCGCCTCGGACTGCACCATCAGCTTCGGCACGTCCAGCTCGGCGTGGGTCACCGCCAGCTTCTCGGCCACTTCGGACTTCAGGCGGCCCATCAGCGCGGCCTTCAGTTCGCGCTCCAGGTTGGCCCGCACTTCCTTGCGGAAGGTTTCCAGATCGCCGTCGGCAATGCCGAACAGCTTGGCGAACTCGGCGTCGATCTCGGGCAGCTTCGGTTCCTGCACCTTGATGATGCTGAAGCTGACCTTCGCATTCTTCCCGGCCAGCTGCTCGTTGCGGAAATCCTCCGGGAACAGCACGTCGGTCTCGAAGCTTTCACCGCTCTTGCGGCCGGTCAGCGCTTCGTCCAGCGCCTTGAACAGGGTGCCCGAACCGAGCACGCTGCCGGCGCGTTCCTGGCCTTCGGCAGGGAAACGGTAGTCGTCCGCGCTGGCGGAATATTCGAACATCACGAAGTCGCCATCGGCCGAGGCGCGCTCGACTTCGTCGAAACTGCGACGCTGCTGGCGCAGGGTCTCCAGCATCTTGTCGATGTCCGCGTCGCTGACCTCGGCCACGGGGCGCTTGATCTCGAGCGCGGCGACGTCGACCTGGGGGAACTCCGGCATGATCTCGAAGGTGGCGGTGTAGGCGATCTCGCCGTTTTCCGGCTTGCCCGTGGTGTCGATCGACGGGTTCGCGATCGGCTGCAGCTTTTCCTGCTGCACGGCTTCACGCAGCGTGCTGCCGATCAGGTCGGACAGAACCTCGCCGCGAACCTGGTCGCCGAAACGCTGCTTGATCACCGTGGTGGGCACCTTGCCCGGACGGAAGCCCTTCAGGCGAACCGTGCGACCCATTTCCGCGATGCGTGCGCTGACCTGCGTCTCAAACCGCTCCGCCGGAAATTTCACCGTGAGCTTGCGCTCGAGCGAGCCGATGTTCTCAACCGAAACCTGCATGACGTCTCCTGGTACTACCTGAATGTTGTGGGCCCGCACCGGCGCCATGGCGGCTGTGTCGCCCGGAAATCAAGGGAAATCAACGGGGCATGGTGCGAAAGGGGGGACTCGAACCCCCACGGGGTTAACCGCCAGAACCTAAATCTGGTGCGTCTACCAATTCCGCCACTCTCGCCTTGCCACCCTCGTCAAACGACCCTAACCAACTGATATGCAAAGCCAATGCGAGCCGCCTGCGCGGCCCGCCGTCGCCCCCAGATCAACCGGCGTGATCGCCTAAGTCGATGATTACCTTATACGAAAGCGGACCATTTTACGGTTGCGCCGTGCGGTAGCACAAGCCATCGCCGGCAATTGGCGCTACCCGCCGGCAGGCGCCCGGCGATCGCCGGATTCGCCGCGCATGGACACCTGCCGCATGCAAAACGCCGGCACCTCGCGGCGCCGGCCCTTGCGGATGTGGTCCGGTTACGCCGACTTCTTGAGCAGACCCTCGGCTTCCATCGCCGCCTGCACCATCGGCCGCACCGCCACGCGTTGCTGGAACGCGGTCAGCGACCTGAATTCCGACAGGTCCAGGTCCACGTGCTTCGCCCAGTTGGTGACGGTGAACAGATAGGCGTCGGCGGCGGTGAATTGCCCGCCCAGCAGCCACTCCTGCTTCGCCAGCAGGGCATCGAGCGTTGCGTAACGTTTGCGCAGATACTCCTTGCGTTCCTGCCGCGTCGGCTCCGGCGTGGCCGGGTTGAACAGCGGGCTGTAGGTCTTGTGCAGCTCGGAGTTGATGTAGCCGAGCATCTCCTGCAGGTGGTAGCGCGGCAGCGTGCCGTTGGCCGGCGCCAGCCCGCTGGCCGGGTTCTGGTCGGCCAGATACTGCACGATCGCCGGACCTTCGGTCAGCACTTCGCCGCCGTCCAGCTGCAGCGTCGGCACGTAGCCTTTCGGGTTGACCTGCAGGAAGTCGTCGCCGCTCTCGGTGCGCTTGGTCTTGCCGTCGACCTTGACCAGTTGCAATGGCAGGCCGGCTTCCAGCGCCACGATGTGCGGCGAGAGCGAGCAGGCGCCAGGCATGTAATACAGCTTCATCCGGTTTCTCCATGGGGGACACGAGGGGCGTCGCGCAGCACGGGTAGCGAGCGCGCGACGAACCTTCATGTTAGTCGCCATGGTTGCCACTGGATACGAGGTCACCGCCGGCCAGCCCCGCACGCGGCATCACCGCGCCATGGAACCTGCTGCCCGGGTGATTCGGCCGCCGATCACCCGACCTCGTCCGAACCCTCGTTGACGCCTTCGAACAGGAAGGTCGACAGGTAGCGTTCGCCGGTATCGGGCAGCATCGCCAGCAGCACCGAACCTTCCGGCGCACCCTTCGCCACTTCCAGCGCAGCGGCCAGCGTGGCGCCCGAGGAAATGCCGGCAAAGATGCCTTCGCGCTGGGCCAGCTCGCGGGAGGTGTCGCGGGCCAGCACGTCGTCGATCAGCACGATGCGATCCACCACCTTCGGATTCAGCACCGCCGGCACGAAGTCCGGGGTCCAGCCCTGGATCTTGTGCGGCTGCCATTCCTTGCCTGACAGCAGGGCAGCCACGGTCGGCTCGGTGGCGACCACCTGCACGTCCGGTCGCGCCACTTTCAGCACCTCGCCCACGCCGGTCAGCGTGCCGCCGGTACCCCAGCCGCTGACGAAGTAGTCCAGCCGGCGCCCGGCGAAGTCACGCAGGATTTCCGGCGCCGTGGTCTGCCGGTGGTAGGCCGGGTTGGCCGGGTTCTCGAACTGGTTGGTGAAGAACCAGCCATGCTTCTGTGCCAGCTCCAGCGCCTTGTCGACCATGCCGGTGCCCCGTGCAGCCGCAGGCGTCAGCACGACCTTGCCGCCGTAGGCGCGGATCAGCTTGCGCCGCTCGATCGAGAACGTCTCGGCCATCACCGCCACGAACGGGTAGCCACGGGCCGCGCAGATCGCGGCCAGTGCCACGCCGGTATTGCCCGAAGTGGCCTCGACCACGGTCTGCCCCGGCTTCAGCACGCCGCGCTGTTCGGCGTCCAGGATGATCGCCAGCGCCAGTCGATCCTTGACCGAACCGGCCGGATTGAAGGCCTCCACCTTCACATAGAGTTCGACGTGTTTTGGCGCCAGTCGGTGGAGGCGGACGATCGGCGTGTTGCCGATGGTGTCGAGAATGCTGTTGTGGATCATGGCAAGACTCCGAAAGGCAGGAAAGTCGACGAGCATCATGCGCCCGTCGCGGCAAAAATGTTCATCCGGCGCGATGCAGCGCGGCCAGCACGTCGGGTGCCGCCGGCGGGCGCTCCTGCGTGCGGATGGCATGCACCGTGGCTCCCAGTGGCGGCTGGCCGAACCAGGCCAGCGAAGGCGCCAGCGCAGCCACTTCGCCCACGATCAGCAAGGCCGGCGAGCGCACCGCATGGAACGTCGCACGCTCGACCAGGTTGGCCAGGGTGCCGGTGACCACGCGCTGCTCCGGGCGCGAGCCATTCTCGATCAGCGCGAACGGCGTGGTCGGCGCCCGGCCGTGGGCGAGCAGGCCCGCCTGCAGCGCGCCCAGTTCGGCCACGCCCATGTACACCGCCAGGGTCTGCCGTTCCTGGGCCAGCAGCGCCCAGTCCGGCGACTGGTCCGGCGACTGGTCCGGCGACTGGCCATGCGCGGTGACCAGGCGCACCGATTGCGCGTGATGGCGGTGGGTCAGCGGCACGCCCGCGTAAGCCGCGCAGGCCACAGCGGCGGTGATGCCGGGCACGACTTCATAGGGAATGGCATGAGCGCGCAGGAATTCCAGTTCCTCGCCGCCGCGACCGAACACGAAGGGGTCGCCGCCCTTCAGCCGCACCACCCGCCGCCCCGCCCGCGCGTGCTGCAGCAGCAGGTCGTGGATGGCGTCCTGGCTGGTGTGATGGCGGCCCGCCTGCTTGCCGACCTCGATCCGCTCGGCGTCGCGCCGGGCCAGTTCCAGCACCTCGGCGCTGACCAGCCGGTCGTGCAGGATCACGTCCGCCTCGTTCAGCGCGCGCAGCGCCCGCAAGGTCAGCAGGCCCGGATCGCCGGGACCGGCGCCCACCAGCACCACCGAACCGCTCGGGGCCTCCGGCGGCGCCAGCAGCGTCGCTTCCACCGCCTGGCGGGCGGCTTCCGGCCGGCCCTGCCGCAGCAGGCCCGCCACCGGACCGGTGAACAGGTCCTCGTAGAAGCGCCGGCGCGCAGCCATGTCCGGATGCCGCGCCCGGATGCGGTTGCGCAGGCCGGCCGCCAGCGTGGCCAGCGCGCCCAGCGAATGATCCAGCAAGCCCTCCAGCCGCTCGCGCACCAGTCGGGCCAGCATCGGCGCCTCGCCGCCGCTGGAGATGGCGATGGTCAGCGGCGACCGGTCGACCACGGCCGGCACGTGAAAACTCGACAGAGCCGCGTCGTCCACCACGTTGACGAAGATCCGCCGCAACTCGGCAAAGGTCGCGATCAGGCGGTTCAGCTCGACATCCGAGGTCGCCGCCACCACCAGCCAGACGCGATCCAGCCAGCTTTCGCGGAACGATTCGTGGCGGTGGGCCACGCGGCCATCGGCCACCCACCGCCGCAGCTGCGGCGTCAGCGTGGGCGCATTCACCGTGACCTGCGCCTGCGCGCCGAGCAGGGCCGCCACCTTGCGTTCGGCCACCGGGCCACCGCCGACCACCAGCACGGCGCGGCGGGACAGATCGGCGAACAGGGGATACAACTTCATGCGATGCGTCCGGTGCAGGTATGGCGATGCGACCACGCTATCCGGGCGCCGGCGGCGACGACAAATGATTTGCGCCACCACGCATATGCCGCCACGGCATGTTGCCGAAAACTTGACCAATCCATCAAATGGACGTATAGACGTCTGATCATGAAATCACGTCCAGGCCACGCATCCCCTGAAGCCCTGCCCCCGGTGGCGGCCCGCGGCCTTGTGCCCACCCCGACCACGCCGGCTGCCACGCGATGTATCCGTGTTTCGTTCGCGCCTCGCCTCCACGATCCCGACCGTACACGAGAACTTCGCCATGACCCTGACCCAACTGCGCTACCTGGTAGCCATCGCCGACTCCGGCCTGAACATCACCCTGGCCGCGGAACGCGTGCACGCCACCCAGCCCGGCCTGAGCAAGCAGCTGCGGCAGCTTGAGGACGAGCTGGGTTTCCAGCTGTTCGTGCGCAAGGGCAAGAGCCTGGACACGGTGACCCATGCCGGCCGGCAGGTGCTGGAGCGCGCGCGCACGATCCTGGCCGAAGCGGCCAACATCCGCGCGATCGCCGCCAACCTGCGCAACGAGGCGCACGGCGAGCTGCGCATCGCCACCACCCACACCCAGGCCCGCTTCGCCCTGCCCGCCGCGATCGGCATGCTCAGCCAGAGCTATCCGCGAGTCAGCGTGCACCTGCAGCCGGGCCGCGACAGCGAGGTGCTGGCGCAACTGGAAGCCGGCCGGGTCGATCTGGCGGTGATCAGCACGGCCGGCGCGCCGCCCGGCAGCGGCATCGCGCTGCCGGCCTACCGCTGGCACCGGGTGATCCTTGCGCCGCGGGAGCATCCGCTGGCCACCAGCGGCCAGCCGCCTTCGCTGGACGCGCTGGCGAAACTGCCGCTGGTCAGCTACGACTCTTCCGTCAAGGCCGACTCCTCGCTGCGCCGCGCGTTCGAGGCGCGCCAGCTGAAGCCGCATGTCGCGATGACCGCCGGCGATGCCGACCTGATCAAGACCTACGTGCGCACCGGGCTCGGCATCGGCGTGCTGGCCGAGATGGCGATGCTGCCGGCCGACACCGACCTGGCCGTGCTGCCGGCCGATCACCTGTTTCCGCAATGCACGACCTGGATCGTGCTGCGTCGCGAGAGCGTGCTGCGCGAGTACGTGCTGGAGTTCGTCACGCAGTTCGCGCCGCATCTCGACCGCCGCGACGTGGCGCGGGTGATGGCCGGCGACACCGCCGCCGGCGAATGGACCGGGGTGCCGCACTGGCGGGAGCGCCGGCAGGCCGCGCTCGCCGCCTGAGGCCTCGCTGGCGGGCGACGCCCGCCCCGCAAGGCGTCATCAATCGTCGAGCAGGCCCTTGTTGCGCAACAGGGCCAGCACCTGGCGGGCCAGCGCTGCCGGCTCGGCGGCGTGGCCATCGATGCGCAACTCCGGCTGCTCGGGCACCTCATACGGGTCGCTGATGCCGGTGAAGCTGGCGATCTTGCCTGCGCGTGCCTGGGCGTAGAGTCCCTTGCGATCGCGCGCCTCGCACACCTCCAGCGCAGTGGCGACGTGGATCTCGATGAAGTCGCCATGCGCCTCGACCAGCGCCCGCGACTCGGCCCGCGCATCGGCATACGGCGCGATCGGTGCGCATACCGCGATGCCGCCGTGACGCACGATCTCGCTGGCCACGTAGCCGATGCGGGTGACGTTGGCGGCGCGATCCTCGCGCGAGAAGCCCAGCCCGCGCGACAGGTGCTTGCGCACCTCGTCGCCGTCGAGCACGGTGACCGGGCGGCTGGTGTGCTCCAGCAACTGGGCGATCACCGCCTGGGCAATGGTCGACTTGCCGGCGCCGGACAGCCCGGTGAAGAACAGCGCGAAGCCGCGCGGCTGGTGCACCGGATGACGTTCGCGCAGGATCTTCACCACCTCGGGGAAGCTGAACCACGCGGGGATCTCGCTGCCTTCATGCAGGTGCCTGCGCAATTCGGTGCCGGAGATGTCGCGCACCTCGTCGGCTTCGGCGACTTCGGTGGACGGCAGGTAGGTATCGCGGTTGGCCGCATAGACCATCGCGGGGAACGCCACGATGCGGATGCCCAGTTCCTCCTGGTGCCGCTCCAGCAACTGCTGCGCCTCGAACGGACCGTAGAACGGACGTCCATTCGAATCCTTGCCGGGACCGGCATGATCGCGGCCCACGATGAAATGACTGGCGCCGTAGTTCTTGCGGATGATCGCGTGCCACAGCGCCTCGCGCGGGCCACCCATGCGCATCGCCAACGGCAGCAGCGACAACTTCACGCTGTCGGCCGGGTAGTGCGGCAGCAAGGCGCGGATGCAGCGCACGCGGGTGTAGTGATCGACGTCGCCCGGCTTGGTGCGGCCGACCGAGGGCTGGATCAGCAACTTCGCGCCGACCTGCTGCGCGGCGCGCAGGGTCAGTTCGCGATGGGCGCGATGCATCGGGTTGCGGGTCTGGAACGCCACGATGCGGCTCCAACCATGCTCGGCGAACCACGCGCGCAAGCTGCGCGGGGTGTCGCGCAGTTCGCCGAAATCGTGGTGCGCAGGACGCTGGATGCCGCGCAGGCGGCCGCCCAGTGCGACCGGCCGGGTGCGTTCCAGCAGTTCGGCGACGCCCGGATGCAGCCGATCGGTGCTGCCGAATACCTGCTTCGCCTCGTGCAGGCGATCGGGCCAGTAGATATCGCTCACCTCCAGCACCGCCAGCGGCACGCCCTGGCTGTCGCGCAGCGCGACCTCGTCGCCGACCACCAGGTCGGCCGCGAACTCCTCGCCCACATCGAGGGTGATCGGGATCGGCCACAAGGTGCCGTCTTCCAGGCGCAGTTCCTCCACCACGCGATCGTAGTCGCGGCGGCCGAGGAAACCTTCCAGCGGCGAAAACGCGCCGCTGAGCAGCAATTCGAGATCGCACAACTGGCGCGTGTCCAGGTCGACGCCGGGCAATTGCGTGCTGCGCTGCTTCAGCGCTTCGGCTTCGGCTGGCGGTAGATAAAGCTCCTTCAGCGCGCCGCCATGGGGGGCGATCAGGGCGTCGTCGGGAGCGGCTTCAGGAGTGGGCGCAAGCGCGGAGTGGCTCATGTTGGCGAGTTTCCAGTAGGTGGCGAGAAGGCCGTCGCGAGGCGACGGCAAGTGGCTTACGCGATGCCGTGCAGTCCGCATTCGCGCTTGAGGCCGAAGAAGCGGGTGTCCTCGGCGTCCATGCCGGGCTCCCAGCGATGACTGGTGTGGGTGTCGCCTATGGAGACGTAGCCGCGCTGCCACAACGGGTGGTAAGGCAGCTGGTGGCGCGCCAGGTACTGGCCGATGTCGCGGTCGCTCCAGTCCGCCAGCGGGTGGAACTTCCAGCGGCCCTGGCGATGCTCGACGAAGTCGATCGCCCGGCGGCTGCGCGACTGTCCCCGGCGCAGGCCGGCAAACCAGCCGGTCGCACCCAGTTCGGCCAGCGCCCGCTGCATCGGCTCGACCTTGCGCAAGCGGTTGTACTGGTCCAGCCCGGGCACGCCCTGCTCCCACAACCGCCCGTGGCGCGCCTCCATCCAGGCCGGGCTGAGCGGCGCGCGATAGACCCTGAGGTTCAGCGCGAGCCGTTCGGTCAACTCGTCGACGAAGCGGTAGGTCTCGGGAAACAGGTAGCCGGTGTCGATCAGCACCACCGGCAGGCGGGCGCGCTGGCGGGTCAGCAGGTGCAGCGACACCGCCGCCTGTGCGCCGAAGCTCGACGACAGCACGTGTTCACCCGGAATGTGTTCGAACACCCACGCCACGCGCTGCTCGGCGTCGAGCGTGGCGAACCGCGCATTCAGTTCCGCCAATGCCTGCGGTTCGGGCGACACGGCCGCGGCCAGCACCGCGCTCATGCCAGCACCGCCAGCGGAATATGCCGTGGCTTCACCGCCGCCACGATGCCGGCGCGCAGCAGGAAATCGCCGAAACCCTCGCCCTCGCCCCGTTCATTCGCGTAGCGCGCAAACAGCGGATCGAGCGCGTCGAGGATCGTCGCCTCGTCGATATTCTCCCGATACACCTGGTTCAGGCGCTGGCCACTGAAGTCGGCAGCCAGCCGCAGGTCGTAGCGACCCGGCCCGCGCCCGACCAGGGCGATCTCGCCCAGGTAAGGCCGCGAGCAACCGTTGGGGCAGCCGGACAGGCGCAGCAGGATCGGCGCGTCAGCCAGGCCGTGGCGGGCCAGCAGCAATTCCAGCTTCGGCAGCAACGCCGGCAGGTAGCGTTCGCTCTCGGCCATCGCCAGGCCGCAGGTGGGCAAGGCCACGCAGGCGATCGCATGACGGCGGATGCCGCTCTGCGCCCGGTATTCGCCAAGGCCATGCGCGTGCACGATCGCATCGATGCGCGAACGCTCGGCGGCCGGCACGTTGGCGATGATCACGTTCTGGTTGCAGGTCAGGCGGAAGTCGCCCGCGTGCACCTTCGCCAGTTCGCGCAGGCCGCTGAGCCAGCGCCGGTCGCCGGTGTCGGCAAGCCGGCCGGACTCGATGTGCAAGGTGAGATGCCAGCGGCCATCGTGTCCCTCGACCCAGCCATAGCGGTCGCCGTTGTGCTCGAAGCGGTGCTCGCGCGGCGGAGCCAGCGCATAACCCAGCCGCGATGCCAGTTCCGCCGTGAACGTGTCCAGGCCGTGCCGGTCCAGCGTGTATTTCAGTCGTGCATGCTTGCGCTCGGCGCGGTCGCCCCAGTCACGCTGCACGCCGATCACCGTCTCGGCGACCTCGAACAACTGCTCCGGCGCGACGAAGCCGATCACGCTGGCCAGCCGCGGATAGGTGCTGGCGTCACCGTGGGTGGCGCCCATGCCGCCGCCGATGGCGATGTTGAAGCCGCGCAACACGCCCTGCTCGATGATCGCGATCAGGCCCAGGTCCTGGGCGAACACGTCGATGTCGTTGAGCGGCGGGATCGCCAGGCCGATCTTGAATTTGCGCGGCAGATAGGTCGCGCCGTACAGCGGCTCGACCTCCGGAGCGCCTGCCAGCTGCTCGCCGTCCAGCCAGATCTCGTGATACGCCCGCGTCTTCGGCGCCAGCTCGGCGGACAGCCGCGTGGCCCAGGCGTACGCCTCGGCGTGCGCGGCGGACTCGACCGGGTTGGCCGTGCTGACCACGTTGCGCACCACGTCGCCGCAGGCGGCGATGGTGCTGGCCAGCGCCGCGTGGATCGCGGCGATGGTCGGCTTCAGCTGGCGCTTGATGATGCCGTGCCACTGGAAGGTCTGCCGCGTGGTGATGCGCAGCGAGCCGCTGGCGTACTCGCGGGCGATGCGATCAAATACCAGCCACTGCGCCGGCGTCACCACGCCGCTGGGCAGGCGCGCGCGCAACATGAAGGCGTAGGCCGGCTCCAGCTTCTGCCGGCGACGCTCCTCGCGCAGGTCGCGGTCGTCCTGCTGGTAGCTGCCGTGGAATTTCAGCAGCTTGGTGTCGTCGTCGCTGATCGCACCGGTGACCGGATCGGCCAGGCCCTCGGCGATGCCGCCCCGCAGGAAGCGGCTTTCAGCCTTGATTTTTTCGAGATGGGAAAGCATCGGAACATTCTTTTTCTGAAGAGTGCGGCCATGGCCGGCCGTTTCCTGACTCAAGCTTCCAGGGGCGAGCGCATCAACTAATAGACGTCACGGGCGTAGCGGCCCTGCTGCAGCAGCTCGCTCAGCCAGGCCTCGGCGGATTCGGCGGAATGACCGCCGTGGGCCACGGCCACCTCGATCAGGGCGGCGTGCACGTCGCGCGCCATGTGTTTCGCGTCGCCGCAGACATAGAGATGTGCGCCGCCATCGAGCCAGGCGTACAGATCGGCGCCACGCTGGCGCAGACGATCCTGCACGTAGGTTTTATGCGAATCCCTCGCAACACCCCGCACATCCTTGTGCGGACTTTCAGGAAGAGCGTCATCCCGCGAGAACGCCAGGTCGAGCCGGTGCAGCGCGCCATCCGTCAACGCCTGCTGCCATTCCACCTGATAGAGGAAGTCGCTGGCGAAATGACGGTTGCCGAAGAACAGCCAGTTGCGGCCACTGCCCCCGCGCTCGCGGCGTTCCTGCACGAAGGCGCGGAACGGGGCCACGCCGGTACCGGGGCCGATCATGATGATGTCGCGCGCGTCGTCGGCCGGCAGCCGGAAGCGCTCGTTCGGCTCGATGAAGACCTCCAGCCGGGTGTCCTCGCCGCTGGCGGCCAGCAGGCTGGAGGCTGCGCCCCAGTGGGCATGGCCATCGGCTTCGTAATCGACCACGGCCACGGTCAGGTGCACCTCCTCGCCCACGGCCGCCGGGCTGGAGGCGATCGAGTACAGCCGCGGCGCCAGCGGCCGCAGCGCCGCCAGCAGGGCTTCGGGTTGCCAGGTCGCGGGATGGCGGCGCAACAGGTCGATGGGCTGGTCGTCGGCCAGCACCGCGGCCAGCCGGGCCGCGTTTTCCGGCCGCAGCAGCCCGGCCAGTTCGGCGTGCCCGCCGGCCGCGGCCAGCGCCGTGATGAAGCCGCGATGCAGGCGGGTGAGTTCGCAATCGCGCTCCAGCCATTGCCGCAACGGCTGACGGCGATGCTTCCAGCTAACTTCGCCCGCGCCATCGAGCTGCAGGAGGTCGAGCCATTGCGCCACCAGCGCCGGCGGATTGCGCGGCCACACGCCCAGTGCATCACCCGGTTGGTAGCGCAGGCCGGAACCTTCCAGCGACAGCTCCAGATGGCGGATGTCGCGAGTGCTGTCCCGGCTGACGATGCGCTGGTTGGCCAGCACCACCGCGCTGAACGGTTGTTCGCGGGAATGCGCGCTGGTTGGCGGCACCACATGCAACGGCGTTACCCGCCCGGGTGCCGTGATCTGCTTGAGCACATCACGGGCGCGCTCCACCACCTGCTCCGACCAGGGTTCGGCGACCAGTTCGAACTCCAGGTCGGCTTCGCCGAAGGGATGCAGGCGAACGGCGCCCAGTGCTGCCAGCCGCTCGTCCAGCTGGCGCCCGACCGTGCAGAACTGCGGATAGCTGGAGTCGCCCAGCCCCAGCACGGCGAACTGCAGCGCCGGCAATTTCGGCGCCCGCTTGCCGGTGATGAACTCGAACAGGCCACGCGTGTCATCCGGCGGCTCGCCGTCGCCCTGGGTGCTGACCACCACCAGCAGGTGACGCTCCTGCGCCAGTTCGCGCTGCGGGTAGGCGTCGGCGCGCAGCAGCCGCACCGGCAGGCCCAGCGCCTCGCTGCGACTGGCCAGCGCGGTGGCGATGCGGCGGGCGTTGCCGGTCTGGCTGCCGTAGAGGATGGTCAGCCGCTCCCTCGCCTGCGCCGCCGGGACGGGCGTCGCTGCGCCGTGGCGCTGGAGCTTTCCTGCCTGCGCGGCCGCCCAGGCGGCCACCCAGTACAGCTGGGCCGCGCCCAGTCCTTCCAGGCCCCTGGTCAGCAGGTCAAGCCTGTCCGCGGGCGGCTCCGCATCGGCAATGTTTCTGGCGACGACTGAATTCACGACAATCTCGTTTGGACGTCCATACGTCTGGACATCCAAAGTATTGCCTCATCGCATAACCGTGAAAGGATGCCTTGCCATGTACATATGCCGACGCCTTATTTCCGCGCCTGACGGCCGCCGCCAATACTTCTCCGAACCGCCAGGCGCCCCGGACACATGCCAGCATTCTCCGAATTCATCACCTTTGCCGCCGTGGGCGCGCTGGCCCAGCTGATCGACGGCGCCCTGGGCATGGCCTACGGCATCACGGCGGCAAGCATGCTGCTGGGCCTCGGCCTGCCGCCGGTGGTGGCCAGCGCCAGCGTGCATTACGCGGAGACCTTCACCTGTGGCGCTTCGGGCCTCAGCCATCTGGCTGCGGGCAACGTGCGACGAAGGCTGTTCTGGGCCCTGGCGCTACCGGGCGTGGCTGGCGCGGTGATCGGCGCGCTGGTGCTCAGCCACGTGCCGGCAGCATGGATGCGGATGGCGCTGACGCCCTACCTGCTCGGCATGGGCCTGTGCCTGTTGCTGCGCGGCGGGCGAGCACCGGGCGAGCACGATGACCGCATCCCGTCGGCGACGCGACCGCTGGGCCTGGTCGCGGGCTTTGCCGACGCCGTCGCCGGCGGCGGCTGGAGCGCGATCACGGTGACCGCCCTGGTCGCCCGGGGCGCCACCCCGCGCATGGTGATCGGCACGGTGCACCTGGCCAAGTGCGCGGTCAGCGCCGCGGCCAGCGTCAGCTTCCTGTGGCATGTCGGTGCCAGCCATGGCGTCGCGGTGCTCGGGCTGATCGTGGGCGGCGTCGCCGCCGCGCCGCTGGGCGCCGTGCTCACCCGGCGTCTGCCGCCACGGGCGGCGACCCTGCTGGCGGCGACCGCCGTGCTGGGACTGGGACTGCATGGCGTGGCCCAGGCCCTGCGCTGATCCACCCTCGCCCGCGGCTACAATGGCGGCATGACCAAGCCCACCGTTTTCCCCATCGAAGTCCGCGGCTCAGCCCGGCAGCCACTGGGCATGTCGCCTGCCCGTTTCCTCCGCGACTACTGGCAGAAGCGTCCGCTACTGATCCGCCAGGCGTTTCCCGATTTCCAGCCGCCGCTGCAGCCGGACGATCTGGCTGGCCTGGCTTGCGAGCCTGCCGCCCTGGCCCGGTTGATCGTGCATGACGAAAAACGCGACCAATGGCACGTCCATCCCGGTCCGCTCGGCGAAGCGGATTTCGCGAATACTCCCGACAGCAACTGGACGTTGCTGGTGCAGGATGTCGACAAGTGGGACGCGGACGTGGCCGGCCTGCTGCAGCACTTCAGCTTCCTGCCCAGCTGGCGGATGGACGACGTGATGGTGTCCTATGCCGAGCCCGGCGGCGGCGTCGGCGCGCACGTCGACCAGTACGACGTGTTCCTGATCCAGGGCCTGGGCCAGCGCCACTGGGCGATCAGCGATGATCCGCTGGCGCCGAAGGCCTTCCGCCCCGACGTGGAACTGAAGCAGCTGGCGCAGTTCGAACCGACCCACGAATGGCTGCTCGACGCCGGCGACATCCTGTACCTGCCGCCGGGCGTGCCGCACGACGGCGTGGCGTTCGGCGGTCCGTGCATGACGTTTTCGGTAGGCATGCGCGCGCCGTCGCAGGCGGAGCTGACCGGCGACCTGGCCGACTACATCGCCGAACAGTTGCCGGACGAGCTGCGCTACGCCGACCCGGACCTGAAACCGGCCAGGGCCACCGGCGAGATCGACCGCGCCGCGCTGGAGCGCCTGAAGAGCACGCTGCCGTTCGCCGCGGCCCTGCGCGACGATCTGCTGCACGACTGGTTCGGCCGTTTCATCACGCGCTACCGCAACGCGCAGATCCCGGCGCCGCTGGACAAGCCATTGAGCGTCGAGGCCTTCCTCAAGCAACTCGAAGGCGGCGCGCAACTGCTGCGTCACCCGTGGTCGCGGCTGGCCTGGCACCGCGACAAGTCGACCTGCACGCTGTATGTCAGCGGCGCCGCCTACCCGGCCACGCCGGCGCTGGCGCAGGCATTGTGCGAGCAGCGCAGCCATACCCCCGCCAGGAAGATCAGCGCCGCCGAACGCAAGCTGCTGTTGGCGCTGGTCAACGATGGTCACCTGATCGTGCGCAAATCCCGCCAACGTCGCTGAGCACGCACTGATGAAACTGCAGGACTTCCACATCGAGATCGCCGACTGGTCGAACCCCGACCAGCAAACCGCCCTGCTCGGCCTGCGCGAAACCGTGTTCATCCACGAACAGGGCGTGCCCGAGCAGCGCGAGCGCGACGGACTCGATGTGGACTGCTGGCACCTGCTGGCGCGCGACGAGCATGGCCAGCCGATCGGCTGCGGCCGGCTCACCCCGCAGCACAAGATCGGTCGCATGGCCGTGCTGCGTGACTGGCGCGGTCGTGGCGTCGGCCAGGCGCTGTTGCGCGAGATGATTTCCCGGGCCCGCAGCCAGGGCTGGCCGGAGGTGAAGCTGGATGCCCAGGTCAGCGCCCAGGGTTTCTACGAGCGCGAAGGCTTCGCGGCTTTCGGCGAGACCTTCGAGGACGCCGGCCTGCCCCATCAGGCGATGCGCCTGGCCCTGCCTGCAGCGGACGACGTACCGGCAGCACTGCCCGACATCGGCACGCTCGCTGCCGGCACGCGCGGCGAGACCGCGGCGACGCGCCTGCAACTGTTGGCCGATGCCCGCCATCGGCTGGACATCCACCTGCCCCTGCTGGGCAGCGATGCCTACGCCAGCCCGGACGAACTGGCCGAGCTGCGACGCATCGCGATCTCCGGCCGCGGCGCGCAGATCCGCATCCTGCTGCACGATCCGGCCGCCGCGCTGCGCGGTGACCATCGACTGATCGCCCTGGCGCAACGCCTGCCCAGCGCGATCCAGATCCGCATGCCGGTCGATGAGGTCGACCTGGCCTACCTCGCGTCCTATCTGCTCAACGATGCCGGCGGCTACCTGTTCCTGCCCGAGGCCGCGCGCCCCCAGGGCCGCGCCGCCCGCCACGACCGTGCCAGCCAGGCGCCGCTGCAGCAGCACTTCGACGAAGTGTGGGAGCGTGCCGAACGGGCCAGCGAGCTGCAGTCGCTGAATATCTGAGCGGACTGGCTCAATCGGACTGGGCCAGACGGACTGAGCCGCAGCTGGCCCGGGATCGCCCTGCCTGGCCAGCCGCGACGCGACGCAAACCGCATGAAACCGCTGGCCGCGCCGGAACCGGGCTACGACCTTGGTCTGAGAAGCCCCCGCACGGGCCGTTCCAGGCCGCCCGCAGCTTGCCGCGTCGCAGCACCCAAAGGCTATAATCATGGGGATTCTCCCCAGTCATCCGTATCAGCGGCCTGTCGGGCTTGAAAACCGACCGGTAACCGCGACTTCAACGTGACACGGATGAGCTCAAGCATCCCTTCCTGCCGGTGGTGACGTGACTACAAACCTGATCAGCGAGTTCTTCGAATCTTCCCAACTCGCAGGCGGCAACGCCGATTACGTCGAATCGCTGTATGACGCCTGGCTGGCCGACGCCTCGTCGGTTCCCGCCGAATGGGCCACGTATTTCTCATCGTTCAAGGGTCGCGAGTCCGGCGACGTCTCCCACACCGCGGCCATCGCCCGCATCGAAGCGGCACAGAAGCAGCGCCACAACGGCGCCACGGCCGCACCGGTCAGCGATGAACACGCGCGCAAGCAGGCCGGCGTGCTGCGCCTGCTCACCGCCTACCGTTCGCGCGGCCATCTTGCCGCCGACCTCGATCCGCTCGGCCTGACCGAGAAGATGACGGCGCCCGACCTGGGCCTGGCCTTCCACGGCCTGTCCGATGCCGACCTCGACACCGAATTCGACACCGGCAACTACGCCGGCGGCGGCCTGCGCCTGAAGCTGCGCGACCTGCTGGCCCGCCTGCAGAAGACCTACGCCAGCACGATCGGCGCCGAGTTCATGCACATCAGCAACCACGAGCAGCGCAACTGGATCTACAGCCGGCTGGAACAGGCTGCCGGCCAGAGCGGCCTGGACAAGGCCGGCCAGCAGCGCGTGCTGGATGGCCTCACCGCCGCCGAGGGCCTGGAGCGCTACCTCCACACCAAGTACGTCGGCCAGAAGCGCTTCTCGCTGGAAGGCGGCGACAGCCTGATCCCGATGCTCGACGACGTGGTGCGCGAAGCCGGCGACAACGGCATCAAGGAACTGGTCATCGGCATGGCCCATCGCGGCCGCCTCAACGTGCTGGTCAACATCCTCGGCAAGCCGCCGAAGACCCTGTTCGACGAGTTCGAGGGCAAGTTCGACCACCCCGACGATCCGGCCCACTCGGGCGATGTGAAGTACCACATGGGCTTCTCCGCCGACGTCAAGACGCCCAAGGGCGGCGTGCACGTGGCGCTGGCGTTCAATCCGTCGCACCTGGAGATCGTCAACCCGGTGGTGACCGGTTCGGTCCACGCGCGCCAGACCCGCCGCCGCGACACCGCGCACACGCAGTCGATGGCCGTGCTGATCCACGGCGACGCCGCGTTCGCCGGCCAGGGCGTGAACATGGAGCTGCTGAACATGTCGCAGGCCCGTGGTTTCCGCATCGGCGGCAGCCTGCACATCGTGATCAACAACCAGGTCGGCTTCACCACCTCCAATCCGCAGGACGCGCGCTCCACCATGTACTGCACCGACCTGGCCAAGATGGTCAACGCGCCGGTGCTGCACGTGAACGGCGACGACCCCGAAGCGGTGATCCTGGTGACCCGGATCGCCTACGATTTCCGCAAGCAGTTCCGCCGCGACGTGGTGATCGACCTGGTCTGCTACCGTCGCCACGGCCACAACGAGGCCGATGAACCGGCCGCGACGCAGCCGGTGATGTACCAGATCATCCGCAAGCGCCCGACCACGCGCGACCTCTACCAGCAGCAGCTGGTCAAGCAGGGCGTGCTGGCCGACGGCGAAGCGCAGAAGCAGTTCGAAGCCTATCGCGCACGTCTGGAAGCGGGCGCGCCGATGACCGACCTCGACCCGTCGCCGGTGCGCGACGGCCACGTCGACTGGGCGAAGTTCATCGGCGGCAAGCTGTCGACCCCGGTCGACACCGGCGTGCCCCGGCAGAAGCTGCAGGAGCTCTCCAGCAAGATCCTCACCCTGCCCGCCGACCTCACCCTGCAGGCGCGCGTGGCGAAGATCTACGACGACCGCCGCAAGATGGCCGCCGGCGAGCAGCCGGCCGACTGGGGCTTCGCCGAAAATCTCGCCTACGCCACCCTGGTCGATGCCGGCTACGACATGCGCCTGGTCGGCCAGGATTCCGGCCGCGGCACCTTCTTCCACCGCCATGCGGTGCTGCATGACCAGAAGGACGGCCACACCTACATGCCGCTGGCCAACGTGCGCGCCAGCGCCGACGTCGAGGTGATCGACTCGCTGCTCAGCGAAGAAGCGGTGATGGCGTTCGAGTACGGCCACTCCACCACCGACCCGGACACGCTGAACATCTGGGAAGGCCAGTTCGGCGATTTCGCCAACGGCGCCCAGGTGGTGATCGACCAGTTCATCAGCTCCGGCGAAGCAAAGTGGAACCGCCTGTGCGGCCTGGCGCTGTTCCTGCCGCACGGCTATGAAGGCCAGGGCCCGGAACATTCCTCCGCGCGTCTGGAACGCTTCCTGCAGCTGTGCGCGTTCGACAACATGCAGGTCTGCGTGCCGACCACGCCGGCGCAGGATTTCCACATGATCCGCCGGCAGATGCTGCGCCCGGTGCGCAAGCCGCTGATCGTGATGACGCCGAAATCGCTGCTGCGCCACAAGCTGGCGGTGTCCACCCTGGACGAGCTGGCCAACGGCAGCTTCCAGTTGGTGATCGGCGAGCATCGCGAGCTGGCCGCGAAGAAGGTCAAGCGCGTGGTGCTGTGCTCGGGCAAGGTCTACTACGACCTGCTGGAAGAAGCCGAGAAGCGCGAACTGAAGGACGTGGCGATCGTGCGCGTCGAGCAGCTGTATCCGTTCCCGCGCGTCGAGGTCACCGCCGAACTGGACAAGTACCCTTCCGCCAAGGAAGTGATCTGGTGCCAGGAAGAGCCGATGAACCAGGGCGCGTGGTTCCAGATCCGCCATCACCTGCAGGCCTGCACCGGCGTCAAGCACAGCCTGTCGTACGCCGGTCGCGCCCGTTCGCCGGCACCGGCGGCTGGCCACCACAACACACACGTCGCCGAACAGGCGGCACTCGTCGAACAGGCGCTGGTCGCGCCGGTCGGCACCGATCACTCTGCAGAATAAGCGGCTTTTCCGAACAGTGCGGCCAGGACGGCCGCTTCTTGATCTTCGCGATCATGGATGAGCGCACTAACTCAAGGATTCACATGTCCATCGAACTCAAAGTCCCCGTCCTGCCCGAGTCGGTCTCCGACGCCACCATTGCCACCTGGCACAAGAAAGCCGGCGACGCGGTGAAGCGCGACGAGAACCTGGTCGACCTCGAAACCGACAAGGTGGTGCTGGAAGTGCCCTCGCCGGTTGACGGCGTGCTGAAGGAAATCCGTCACGACGTCGGCGACACGGTGAACAGCGAGCAGATCATCGCGATCATCGAGGAAGGTGCAGCCGCCGCCGCACCGGCACCGGCAGCCGCAGCCCCCGCTGCTGCTGCTCCGGCGCCCGCCGCCGCGGCACCCGCCCCCGCCGCGTCGAAGGCCTCCGCCGAGCTTTCGCCCGCCGCCCAGCGCGTCGCCACCGAGAACAAGGTCGACACCTCCGCCATCGCCGGCACCGGCCGCGACGGCCGCATCATCAAGGAAGACGTGGTCAACGCCGGCTCGCGTCCTGCCGCGGCTCCCGCTGCGCCGGCGGCGAAGCCGACTCCGGGTTCGCGTCCGGAAGAACGCGTGCCGATGACCCGCATGCGCGCGCGCATCGCCGAACGCCTGATGCAGTCGAAGAACTCGATCGCCATGCTCACCTCGTTCAACGAGGTGAACCTGAGCGAAGTGACGAAGATGCGCAAGACGCTGGGCGAGGCGTTCCAGAAGGAACACGGTATCAAGCTCGGCTTCATGAGCTTCTTCGTCAAGGCCGCCGCCGAGGCGCTGAAGCGCTACCCGTTCGTCAACGCCTCGGTCGACGGCAACGACGTGATCTATCACGGTTACCAGGACATCTCGATCGCGGTGTCCACCGACAAGGGCCTGGTCACGCCGGTGCTGCGCGACGTGCAGGACATGAGCTTCGCCGACGTCGAGAAGGGCATCGCCGACTACGCCACCAAGGCGCGCGCCAACAAGCTGTCGCTGGACGACCTGCAGGGCGGCACGTTCACCATCACCAATGGCGGCACCTTCGGCTCGCTGCTGTCCACCCCGATCGTCAACCCGCCGCAGAGCGCGATCCTGGGCATGCACACGATCAAGGAGCGCGCCATCGTCGAGAACGGCCAGATCATCGCCGCCCCGATGATGTACATCGCGCTGTCCTACGACCATCGCATCATCGACGGCAAGGACGCGGTGCTGTTCCTGGTCGACATCAAGAACCAGCTGGAGAATCCGCAAAGGATGTTGCTGGGCCTTTGATTGCGATGCGATCAAAGGCCGGGAATCGGGAATGGAGAATCGGGAATCGTCAAAGCGAAGCCCGCCCTGCTCCAACGATTCCCGATTCCCCATTCCCTATTCCCCTGAGTGAATAAAATGAGCGAAAAATTCGATGTCATCGTCATTGGCGCCGGCCCGGCCGGCTACGTGGCCGCGATCCGCGCCGCGCAGCTGGGCCTGAAGACGGCCTGCGTCGACGCGTTCACCGGCAAGGACGGCAAGCCCGCGCTGGGCGGCACCTGCCTCAACGTGGGCTGCATCCCGTCCAAGGCGCTGCTCGACTCCTCGCGCCAGTTCTGGAACATCGCGCACAACCTGCCGGTGCACGGCATCAGCGTGGGCGATGCCAAGGTCGACATGGGCACGTTCATCGGCCGCAAGGACAAGATCGTCAAGCAGTTCACCGGTGGCATCGCCCAGCTGTTCAAGGCGAACAAGGTCACCCCGTTCTTCGGTACCGGCAAGCTGTTGAAGGGCAACTCGGTCGAGATCACCGCCGCCGATGGCAGCAAGCAGACGATCAGCGCGACCAACGTGATCCTGGCCTCCGGTTCCATTCCGATCGAGCTGCCGTTCGCCAAGTTCGACGGCAAGGCGATCGTCGACAACGCCGGTGCGCTGGACTTCACCGAGGTGCCGAAGCGCCTGGGCGTGATCGGCGCCGGCGTGATCGGCCTGGAGCTGGGCAGCGTGTGGCGCCGCATGGGCGCGGAAGTGACCATCATCGAAGCGCTGCCCGATTTCCTTTCGGTGGCCGATGCCGACATCGCCAAGGTTGCCGCCAAGGAGTTCGCCAAGCAGGGCCTGGACATCAAGCTCGACGCCAAGCTCAACAAGGCCGAGGTGAAGAAGGACGGCGTGCATCTCACCTACACCGACAAGAGCGGCGAGCAGAAGCTCGTCGTCGACAAACTGCTGGTGGCCGTCGGCCGCCGCGCCTACACGCAGAACCTGCTGGCCGACGACGCCGGCGTGAAGCTGGACGAGCGCGGCCGCATTCTTGTCGACGAACACTGCCACACCGGCGTGGACGGCGTGTGGGCGATCGGCGACGCGGTACGCGGCCCGATGCTGGCGCACAAGGGCTCCGAGGAAGGCGTGGCGGTGGCCGAGTGGATCGCCGGCAAGGCCGGCCACGTCAACTACGACACCATCCCGTTCGTGATCTACACCGAGCCGGAAGTGGCCTGGGCCGGCAAGACCGAGAAGGAACTGAAGGACGCCGGCGTGCCGTACAAGGTCGGCAGCTTCCCGTTCGCCGCCATCGGCCGCGCCGTGGCGATGAACGAGGCCATCGGCCAGGTGAAGATGATCGCCCACGCCGAAACCGACCGCATCCTGGGCGTGCACATGGTCGGCCCGGGCGTCTCCGAGCTGATCGCCGAGTGCGTGGTGGCGATGGAATTCAAGGGCTCGTCCGAGGATCTGGCACGCATCGTCCACGCGCATCCGACGCTGTCCGAAGCCGTGCACGAAGCCGCCCTGTCGGTCGACAAGCGCGCCATCCACAAGGGCAATTGATCGCCCGGCACGACGACAAAGCGGCCCGCTCGTGGCGACATGGGCGGGCTGCGTCGTTTGAATTTCCGGAACTTTCAGCGCCGGAATGACGAGAAAGAATACGAGTCCCTCTACATGACCCAACCCACCGCCCTCTGCGTCTACTGCGGCTCCAGCTCTGGCCGCCATCCCGAATACGCCGAACAGGCCCATGCCTTCGGCACCGAAATGGCACGCCGCGGCATCGCGCTGGTCTATGGCGGCGGCAAGGTCGGCCTGATGGGCGTGGTGGCCGATGCCGTGCTCGCCGGTGGCGGCAAGGTGATCGGGGTGATTCCGCGCCAGCTGGTGGAGCTGGAAGTGGCGCACCCGGGCCTGAGCGAGCTGGTGGTGGTCGAGACCATGCATCAGCGCAAGACGCGCATGTACGAGTTGTCCGATGCCTTCGTCGCCCTGCCTGGGGGCTTCGGCACCATGGACGAGATGTTCGAGATGCTGACCTGGGCCCAGCTCGGCCTGCATCGGTACCCCTGCGCCTTCCTCGACGTGCGCGGCTACTATCGCGACCTGCGCCAGATGATGCAGCACATGGTCCAGGAAAACTTCGTGCGGGCCGAACAGCGCGATGGCATCTGGTTCGGCGACAGCATGGCGGAGCTGTTCGACTGGATGGCCGCTTACCAAGGCAGCTACGTGCCGAAATGGATCGACACCCGCAGCGTCGACGCCTGACCGGAGGCACCGCCATGAACAGTTTCCGCGCTTTCCGCATCCACCACGACGACGCCGGCCATCGTGCCGGCATCGAGAACATGATCCCCGACGCGCTGTCCCCGGGTGAAGTCCTGATCAAGGTCGCCTACTCGTCGGTGAACTACAAGGACGCCCTGGCCGGCACCGGCAAGGGGCGCATCCTGCGCAGCTACCCGCTGAACGGCGGGATCGACGTGGCCGGTCGGGTGGTGACCTCCACCGACCCCGCGTTCAGGGAGGGCGACGCCGTGCTGTGCACCGGCAGCGGCCTGTCCGAGACACGCGACGGCGGTTATGGCGAATACGCCCGGCTCGACGCGCGCTGGACGATTCCGCTGCCTGCCGGGCTAAGCCTGCGCGAAAGCATGATCATCGGCACCGCCGGTTTCACCGCGGCGCTCGCGCTGCTGCGCATGCAGGACAATCGGCAGACGCCGGCCCTGGGCCCGATCGCGGTGACCGGTGCCAGCGGCGGCGTGGGCCAGCTGGCGATCGATATCTTCAGCCGTGCCGGCTACGAAGTGCACGCCATCAGCGGCAAGGCGGAACACTTCGATGCGCTGCGCGCGCTCGGTGCCCGCGAATGCGTCGATCGCCACCAGCTCGCCTTCAGCGGCAAGCCGATGGACTCCGCCCGCTTCGGCGGCGCGCTGGACAACGTCGGCGGCGCGATGCTGGGCGGCCTGTTGCCCCTGATCAGCCCGTACGGCAACGTGGCGATCTGCGGCAACGCCGGCGGCATCGCCTTCGACAGCACCGTCATGCCGTTCATCATCCGCGGCGCCAGCCTGCTCGGGATCGCCTCGGCGGGCACCGCCCGCGACCTGCGCGACAGCGTCTGGCAGCATCTGGCCAGCGACTGGAAACCCCGGCAGCTGGAACGCATCGTCACCCTCGAAGCAGGGCTGGACGAGCTGCCGGGCGTGTTTGCGCGTATGCTCGCAGGCGAATCCTTCGGACGTACCCTGGTGCGCATCGACAGCACGGTTTGAAGAAACTGCGCTTGGAAGTACCATCACCACGGCTTAGAATCAACGAAACTCGCAGGGGATTATTTTTCTATGGCACGCATCCTGATCGTCGACGACTCCCCTTCACAGCTGCTTGGCATCAAGCGCATCGTCGAAAAACTCGGGCATGAAACCCTTTCCGCCGAAGACGGTGCCGCCGGCGTGGAAGTGGCCAAGGCCGAAAAGCCGGACCTGATCCTGATGGACGTGGTCATGCCCAACCTCAACGGCTTCCAGGCGACCCGCACGATCAGCAAGAACGCCGACACGGCGCACATCCCGATCATCCTGGTCACCACCAAGGATCAGGAAACCGACAAGGTCTGGGGCATGCGCCAGGGTGCCAAGGCCTATGTGACCAAGCCGATCCGCGAGGAAGAGCTGGTCAAGGCCCTGGAAGAATTCCTGCCGGGCTGAACAATCACCGGATGCAACGAGAAACGGCGCCCCAGGGCGCCGTTCTTCTGTCTGCGCACCCGTCAAACGTTACCGCGGGGTGAAGTCGCCGAACGCCGCCTGCAGCGCATCGTAGGCGGCACGCTGCTCGTCGGTGTCCGCCGGTGGCGTGCGGATGGACAGCTCCACCAGCTGGTCGCCGGGATGGGCACCAGGCATGCCACGGCCCTTCAGCCGCAGCTTGCGCCCCGATTGCGAACCCGCCGGGATGCGCAGGTCGACCGTTCCGGCCAGGGTCGGCACCGGCACCGCCGCGCCCAGTGCCGCCTCCCACGGCGTGATCGGCAGCACGTGCACCACGTTGCGGCCGTCCAGCCGGAAACGCGCGTCATCACGGATGCCCACCTCCAGCAGCAGGTCGCCGTTCGGCCCACCGGCCATGCCGGGCTGGCCCTGGCCGGACAGGCGGATCACCTGGCCGGGCTGGATGCCCGCCGGAATCTTCACTTCCAGCACGCGCTCGCCGCCAGCCGGATCGTGCATCGCCAGCCGCGTGCGACCGCCGTCGAACGCCGTCTGCAGGTCGATCTGCACCGAAGCCTGCACATCCTGGCCGCGACGCGGACGCGGCTGGCCGCGGTGGCCACCACCCGCGGCACCGCCGCGCCCGAACAGGCTCTCGAAGAAGTCGCTGAAGTCACTATCGTCACCGCCACCGAAGCCGTGCTGGCCCTGCCAGCCGGGCGGCGGCCTGAACTGCTCGCCCTGCCGGTAGCCGCCGGCGCGCAACTGGTCGTAGGAACGCCGCTTCTCGGCATCCTTGAGTACCTCGTTGGCTTCATTGACCGCCTTGAACTTCTCTTCGGCGCCGGCTTCCTTGTTCTTGTCCGGGTGGTACTTGCGCGCGAGCTTGCGATAGGCCGACTTGATCTCGGCCTCGCTGGCATCGGGCTTCACACCCAGGATCTCGTAATAGTCTTTGAATTCCACTCACCGCTCCCCGACTCACGCAAAACCCGCGGCGGGTCGACGCCGCCGCGGGATCAGCCACCCGATCCTCAGTGGTTCACGTTGATGGTAATGCGCCGCGGCGTCGCCTGCGCCTTCTTCGGTATCACGATCTCCAGCACGCCGAACTTGCCTGTCGCCGTCACACCCTCGGCATCGGCGCTGTCCGGCAGGGCGAAGCGGCGATGGAAGGCGCCGCGCGCACGTTCGACCCGGGTGAACTTGCCGTCCTTTTCCGCGGCAACGGCATCACGCTCGCCCTTGATGGTGAGGATGCCCTTGTCCATGCTCACCTCGATCTGCGCCGGGTCCACGCCGGGGATGTCGGCCAGGATCACGAAGCGCTGCTCGTCCTCGCGAATGTCGACGCGTGGCGCCCACTGGCTGGTGACCACGTTGGAGGCATCGCCGTCTTCCGGTTGCAGGAAGCGGTCGAACGCCTGACGGATCTCTTCGGGCAGGCCGTTGCCCGCGTTCCAGATGCCATGACGACCCAGGTTCATTGTTTGTCTCCTTGCATTGGTTTGCGGTCGATTACCGCCTGAGACAGAAAATAGGTGCGGCCGCGGACGATTCAAGGCGACAGCCCGCCGCGGCACGTTTAGCATGGCGCGATCCCCTCCCCGACCCGAGACCCGCATGAGCATCCAGCCCGGCGACACGATTCCCGACACTGCCGTCCAGTGCATCGACGGCGACATCCAGCCAGCGCAGACCGCCGCCCTGTTCGCTGGACGCAAGGTGCTGCTGTTCGGCGTGCCCGGCGCGTTCACCCCGACCTGCTCGAACCGGCACCTGCCTGGCTACTCGGCGCATTTTGCCGAGTTCCGGCAGCGTGGCATCGACGTGATGTGCCTGGCGGTGAACGATGGCTACGTGATGCAGGCCTGGGCCGCCTCGCAGCAGGTTCCGGCCGGCCTGTTGATGCTCGCCGACGGCAACGCCAGTTTCACCCGCGCCCTGGGGCTGGAGCTGGATGGCAGCGCCTTCGGCATGGGCCTGCGCACGCGTCGTTTTGCGCTGTATGCGGAGGATGGGGTGGCGCGCCTGGTGCAGGTGGAGGCACCCGGTGAACTGCGCGTTTCCAGCGCCGAGGCGATGCTGGCGGCGGTCGACAGCCTGCGCTGAATCCGCCACGCCCGCCACGCACTCAAAAAAAACCCCGGCGATGCCGGGGTTTCTCGTGTCGCCAGGAGGGCGGCCTACTCTTCGCCGGCCGCCGGCTCGGTCGCCGCATCGTCGCCACCACCGGGCACGTCTGCGCCGATGATTTCGGCATCCTCGCCGTTGTCCTCTTCCGCATCCAGCCGCATCACGCTGACCAGGGTTTCGTCGGCCGGCAGCTTGATCAGGGTGACGCCCTGGGTATTGCGACCGAGCTGCGAAACTTCCGCCACGCGGGTACGCACTAGCGTGCCCTGGTCGGAGATCAGCATCAGCTCGTGCGCCTCGGTGACCTGCACCGCGCCCACCAGCGCACCGTTGCGCTCGGAGCACTGGATGCCGATCACGCCCTGGGTGCCACGGCCCTTCTTGGTGAACTCGGCCAGTTCGGTGCGCTTGCCGTAGCCGCGCGCGGTGGCGGTGAGGATGTCGCCTTCGGCCGCCACGATCAGCGACACCACCTCGGCGCCACCGACCAGCTTCATGCCACGCACGCCGGAAGCGGTGCGGCCCATCGAGCGCACGGTGTTCTCGTCGAAACGATTGACCTTGCCGTTGGAGGCGAACAGCAGGATGTCGCTGTTGCCGTCGGTCAGTTCCACGTTGACCAGGGCGTCGTCGTCATGCAGCTTGATCGCCAGCTTGCCCTTCTGCAGCTGGAAGGCGAACTCGGACAGCGGGGTCTTCTTGACCGTGCCGTGCCTGGTGGCGAAGAACACGAAACGATCTTCCGCATACTCGCGGATCGGCAGCACCGCCTGCACCTTCTCGCCCTCGCCCAGCGGCAGCAGGTTGATGATCGGCTTGCCGCGCGCACCCGGGCCCGACTCGGGAATCTGGTAGACCTTCTGCCAGTAGACCCGACCGGTGCTGGTGAAGGCCAGCAAGGTGTCGTGCGTGTTGACCACCCACAGCTGCTCGACGAAATCCTCGTCCTTCAGCGCGGAAGCCGAACGCCCCTTGCCGCCGCGTTTCTGCGCGCGATAAGTGCTGGCCGGCTGGCGCTTGATGTAGCCGGTATGCGACAGCGTGACCACGACGTCTTCCGGCGCGATCAGGTCGAGCACGTTCAGATCTTCCTGCGAATGCTGGATCTCGGTGCGACGGGCATCGCCGAACTCGGCCTTGATCGCCTCGAGTTCCTCGCGGATCACCTCGAGCAGGCGATCGGGGTTTTCGAGGATCTCGATCAGGGCGCGGATCGCCTCGAGGATCTGGCGGTATTCGTCGGAAAGCTTTTCCTGCTCCAGCCCGGTCAGGCGATGCAGGCGCATCGCCAGGATTTCCTGGGCCTGGATCTCGGACAGCTGGTAACCGTCGGCCTTCAGGCCTTCGCGCGGGTCCATGTCCTCCGGTCGCGATGCATCGGCACCGGCGGCGGAGAGCAAGGCGCCGACCATGCCCGGCTGCCACTTGCGTGCCAGCATGCGCTCGCGTGCTTCGGCCGGCGATGACGAGGTCTTGATCAGATCGATCATCTCGTCGATGTTGGCCAGCGCCACGGTGAGGCCTTCGAGGATGTGCGCGCGGGCGCGTGCCTTGCGCAGCTCGAAAATGGTGCGGCGGGTGACCACTTCGCGACGGTGGCGAATGAACGCCTCGAGGATGTCCTTGAGGTTCAGCAGCTTCGGCTGGCCGTCCAGCAGGGCCACCATGTTGATGCCGAAGGTGACCTGCAGCTGGGTCTGCTGGAACAGGTTGTTCAGCACCACGTCGCCCATCGCGTCCTTGCGGATCTCGATGACGACGCGCATGCCGTCCTTGTCGGACTCGTCGCGCAGCTCGCTGATGCCTTCGAGCTTCTTTTCCTTGACCAGCTCGGCGATCTTCTCGATCAGCCGCGCCTTGTTCACCTGGTAGGGCAGCTCGTGGATGATGATCGTCTCGCGGCCGTTGGCCTCGGTTTCGATCTCCGCCCTGGCCCGCACCAGGATGCGGCCGCGGCCGGTGCGGTAGGCCTCGATGATGCCGGACGAGCCGTTGATGATGCCGCTGGTCGGAAAATCCGGACCCGGCACGTAATGCATCAGCTGGTCGATCGACAGCGCCGGCTCATCGATCAGCGCGATCGTCGCGGCAATGACTTCGTTGAGATTGTGCGGCGGGATGTTGGTGGCCATGCCGACCGCGATGCCGGCCGAACCGTTCACCAGCAGGGTCGGCACGCGCGACGGCAGCACGAGCGGCTCGTGCTCGCTCTCGTCGTAGTTCGGCCCGAAGTCGACGGTGTCCTTGTCGATGTCGGCCAGCAGCTCGTGGGTGAGCCGCGACATGCGCACTTCGGTGTATCGCATCGCCGCGGCGTTGTCGCCGTCGACCGAGCCGAAGTTGCCCTGGCCGTCGACCAGCATGTAGCGCAGCGAGAACGGTTGCGCCATGCGCACGATCGCGTCGTAGACCGACTGGTCGCCATGCGGATGGTACTTACCGATCACGTCACCGACCACGCGCGCCGATTTCTTGTACGGCTTGTTCCACACGTTGCCCAGCTCGCTCATCGCGAACAGCACGCGGCGATGCACGGGTTTCAGACCATCGCGCACATCGGGAAGAGCGCGCCCCACGATCACGCTCATGGCGTAATCGAGGTAGCTCTGGCGCATCTCGTCTTCGATGTTGACGCGAATGATTTCTTTGGCGAGTTCTGCCATGAATCGGCTTCCTTGATGACAAAAAAAGGACGCTGGTGCCGCGCCTCCGGCGCATGCGCAAGCGACCCGAAATCAACCCGTCGATTTTAGCACAAGCAGCCCCAAAACGACAGGATTTAGCCTTTCAAAATCAATAGCTTGCAGCCGAGCCTCACAGCTTGTGCAAAGCGCTCCGCAGACTGCTTACATATTGATCAGCAGCAAGGCCGCCGAAGCCGCTGCGACAGGTGCGCGCAAGCGGCCACGCGGGTCCGGCCGAAGGTGGCCAGGGACCTCCCGGAAAGTACCCGGCCAGGCACTTTTCAGCCGAACATCGCCTGCATGGCGAGGCTGTTCGGCCGCTCGATCACGCCGCGCTCGGTGACGATCGCATCGATGAGTTCGGCGGGCGCCACATCGAATACCGGATTCCACGCCTGTGCGCCCTCGACCACCGTGCGGCGGCCGGCGGTGCTCAGCAACTCGGCCGCATCACGCAGTTCGATCTCGATTTCCTCGCCCGTGCCCGTGGCCATGTCGACCGTGGAGGACGGCGCCACCACCATGAACTTCACGCCGTGGTATTTCGCGGCGATGGCCAGCTGGTAGGTACCGATCTTGTTCGCGGTGTCGCCGTTGGCGGCGATCCGGTCGGCACCCACGATCACCCATTGCACCGCACCGGATTTCATCAGGTGGGCGGCGGCGGAATCGGCGATCAGCTGGGCCGGGACGCCGTCGCGCATCAGTTCCCACATGGTCAACCTGGCACCTTGCTGCCATGGCCGGGTTTCGCCGGCATAGACCCGCGCGATCCGCCCCGCCGCGACGCCGGCGCGGATCACGCCCAGCGCCGTGCCGTAACCGGCGGTGGCCAGCGAGCCGGTGTTGCAATGTGTCAACACTCCCGAACCGGCCGTGATCAGCGATGCCCCCAGCTCGCCCATGTGCCGATTGGCGGCCAAGTCTTCATCCTGGATCGCCTGCGCCTCGCGCACCAGTGCGTCGGCATCGGCACCGGCGGCGATGCGCTTCTTCATCCGATCCAGTGCCCACATCAGGTTCACCGCCGTGGGGCGGGCGGCACGCAAGGTCGCCAATACCGGCTCCAGCGTCGCGCCCTGCAGCGCAGCCATCGCCACGCCCCAGGCCGCAGCAATGCCGATGGCCGGCGCTCCGCGCACCACCAGATCGCGGATCGCCTGGGTGACCTGCTCCGCATCGCGGCAATCGATCCAGTGCTCTTCGGCCGGCAGCAGGCGCTGATCGAGCAGGCGCAAATGATCGCCCTGCCACTGCACGGCACGGATGGAATCGTGTTCGCGGGTTGGCGTCGGCGAAATCGTCATTGCTCTCGGACCGCATGCAAGGAAAAGGAAAGCGTAGCATGCGCCCGGGCGGGCCCGGCCGATCCGCCGCCGTCTTATAGTCGTACCGACGACACGAGGGAGTACACGCATGACGAACGGCAATCGTCACCCGAAGCGCGCAACCGGCTGGCATCTTTCGCTCGCCCTTGGCCTGCTCGGCGCAAGCACGATCCTGTGTGCGAACGCGGCACCGGCCACCGCACCGTGGGCGCCACCACGAATCTCGTCGGAGTTGTTCGAGTCGCACGGCGCCTTCGATCCGGGACATGGCGACTTCTACTTCGTGCGCAGCTCGCCGAGTTTCCGCGGCTGGCGAATCATGGTCAGCCACTGCAACGCCGACGGCTGGGGCACGCCTGCCGATGCCAGCTTCGCAGGCGACGGCGTGGAGGCCGATCCATTCATCACCTCGGACGGGAAGCACCTGTACTTCATCTCCACTCGTTCGACGGACGGCCAGAAACACCAGGACCTCGACATCTGGGAGGTCGACCGCCGCGATGGGGGTGGCTGGGGCGAGCCTCGACGATTGCCACCGCCGGTCAATTCGCGCGGCCAGGAGTGGTTCCCGCGCCCGGCGCCAGACGGCTGGCTGTATTTCGGTTCCGATCGCCCGGGCGGCTTCGGCAAGACCGACATCTGGCGTGCCCGCGAAGACAACTCGGGCCACTGGCGGGTGGAGAACCTGGGCAAGGCGATCAATACGCCGGGCGATGAGTACGAACCGCTGCCTTCACCGGACGGCCGGCGGCTGATCGTGATGGCCGATGGCGGCCTGTACCAGAGCGAGCGCCGGCAGGATGGCTGGAGCGAGCGCCGCAGCCTCGGGCCGGCGGTGAACGTCAATGGCAGCGAAATCGGCGCGGCATTTTCACCGAGCGGAAAATCCCTGCTGTTCGCGCGCGATACCAAGGGGCCACGCTCCGGCGAGTTCTATGTCTGGCAGCCGGATGGTGCCGAAGCGTGGCCGCCGGCGTGCCCGACCATGGGTCGCCCGTCGATGGCGATGCCTCGTACGGAAATGCGGTTCCTGCCTTCGCAGGAATGACGCTGGTGGAGCGATGGGCAGCTGTGCCAGTTCCTTGGTTTCGTGATTCCTGCGAAGAAAGGAATCGCTCTTCAACGCGGAACTGGCCATCGCCCATGAGATCGGTGCTGCATGCCATCCCGCGACAAGCGGCAAACTGCCTCCATCTCTATCGCACTGAATTCAGCGGGAGCGCTCCGCCAGCCAGTGGTGGATCGCCGGCGGCACCTCGCGCTGGGCACGGCCGGAAACGTAGATGCCGATGTGGCCGCCCTTGAACGCGAGCTGGGTGTAGTCGGTGGTGCCGACATGCCTGCCAAGCGCGCGCGAAGCGTCCGGCGGCACCAGGTGATCCTGCTCGGCGAAGATGTTCAGCACCGGCTGCGTCACCATGCCAAGATCTACGGGTTTGCCGCCGATCTCCAGCGTGCCCTTGACCAGCTTGTTGCCCTGGTAGAAATCCTTGATGAACTGGCGGAACGCCTCCCCGGCCTGGTCCGGCGAATCGAAGATCCAGCGCTCCATGCGCAGGAAGTTCTCCAGCTCGTTCGGGTTGTCGAGGATGTCGACCATGCCGATGTACTTCTGCTGGTTCAGCCGCACCGGCTTCAGGGTGAGGTAAACGTAGTTCATCAGGCCCGCGGGGATGTTGCCCATGGTGTCGACGAACAGGTCCACGTCCATGCTGCGGCACCAGCTGGACAGCATGTTGTCCGGCGTGTGGAAGTCCACCGGCGTGACCATGGTGATCAGGTTCTTCACCTTGTCCGGGTGCAGCGCGGTGTAGCACAGCGAAAACGCGCCGCCCTGGCAGATGCCGAGCAGGTTGATCGCGTCCAGATCGTGGCGCGCACGCACCACGTCGACGCAACGATCGAGGTAGCCGTTGATGTAGTCGTCCAGGGTCAGCCAGCGGTCGGCACCGTCGGGATAACCCCAGTCGATCAGGTAGACGTCCTCGCCCTGCTCCAGCAGGTTGCGCACCATCGAGCGGTCAGCCTGCAGGTCGGTCATCCACACCGTGTTGACCAGCGCGTAGACGATCAGCAGTGGTGTCTTCGAGGTGGCCTTGCCGTGGCCGGTGAAGTGCCAGACCTTGAGCTTGTCCTCGCTGTAGACCAGCTCGCGCGGCGTATTCGCGTATTCGGGTTCGCGCATGTTGCGCAGGTTGGCCATGCCTGCCGCCAGCTTGCGCTGGAACGCCGACATGTCGGCCAATGCCTTGGTCGGATCGATGTGCAATGGACTCTGCATGACAACGCTCCCTTACTTGCGCTTGCGCGCGCTGGCCGTGGACGTGGTGGCAGGCTTGCGCGTGCCCTTTGCCGCTGGCTTCTTCGTCGCTGCAGAGTTCTTCACGGCGGCCGACGGTTTCGCCGCAGCCGTCTTTCCCGCCGCGGGCTTCGTGGCCGGGCGATCACCCAGCTGACGCTTCAATGCAGCCACTTCGCGGCGCAAGGCGACGAGCTCGTCGGCACGACCGCCGGAAGCGCCAGCCTGGCTGGCACGGAACTCGCGGCGCAAGGCCTGCAATCGCTGGCCCAGGCTCGACACCTCGCTGCGAGTCGGCACGCCGAGCTGCTGGCACATCTGCTCGGTCTGTCGCTGCTGCAACTGGCGCACGCGCATCTGCGTGTTGACCATTTCGCCATAAGCGTCGCGGAATTCCACGGAAAGCGCGATGTCGGCGTAGGCCTCCTCGGAAGCGTCCACCCACAAGTCGTACAGGCCCTTCAGGGAATCGACCTGGCGCCCCGGCGCGGCGTGTGCGGTCAACTTTTCCTGCAGGCGCTGCATGCCTTGCGTGTTGGCCTTCTGGATCAGCTCCTGGTATCTGGCGGACGCCTGCAAGGACGCCAGCAAGGCCATGCCCAGTTCCTGCTGCTGCATCTGCTGTTCGCGATTGAGGCCGAATGCCGGCGTCGGACCATGCGCACCCGGCATGTCGCCCAGGCCCATGCGTTGGGCCGCCTGCGACCAGGACTGCCACTGCCGCGCAAAACTCTCGGCACCGGCACTGTCGATGCCACCGAAGGCCTGCGCAAAGGGCGGGTTGCCGGTCCCGAACATCTGTTGCAATTGCTGCTGCCAGTCACTGGATGGCCGCTGAGTCACGCCTCCGCTGGCAGCATTCTGCATCCAGTCGAAATAGCCTTTCAGGCCGGACAGGGTGCGTTCCAACGTGTCGGTGCCCGTCGCCTGCGACGGTGGGGGCGCAAACGGGTTGGCCGCGGATGGCTGCTGGAATTGCCTCGTCCAGGAGTCCCATGACTGCTGCGCCAGCGCCTGATAGTCCTTCATGAAATCATTCGCCGGATCGGCCATCGGTGCGTCCTCGTCAACGGTTCTCGCCATCCTAGCAAAAGGTCATGACAGCGGATCATCGGCCCGCAACGAAGAAGGCCCGGCGTGAGCCGGGCCTTCTTCATGTTACTGCTGACGAAGCGAAAACTCAGACGCTTGCTGCGCGCTCGTCTTCCGTCACGGCCTTCATCGACAGGCGGATGCGGCCCTGCTTGTCGACTTCCAGCACCTTGACCTTGACGATGTCGCCTTCCTTCAGCTTGTCGGAGACCTTCTCGACGCGCTCGTCGGAGATCTGCGACACGTGGACCAGACCATCCTTGCCCGGCATGATCGTCACGAACGCGCCGAAGTCCATCAGCTTGGCGACCTTGCCCTCGTAGATGCGGCCCGGCTCGACGTCGGAGGTGATCTGCTCGATGCGCTTCTTCGCCGCTTCGCCCGCCTCGCGATTGACCGAGCCGACGATGATGGTGCCGTCGTCGCTGATGTCGATCGTGGTGCCGGTCTCTTCGGTGATCGAGCGGATCGTGGCGCCGCCCTTGCCGATCACTTCGCGGATCTTGTCCGGGTGGATCTTGATGGTGATCAGGCGCGGGGCGAACTCGCTCATTTCGGTGCGGGCGGTGGTCAGCGCCTTGCCCATTTCGCCGAGGATGTGCAGGCGACCCTGCTTGGCCTGGGCCAGCGCCACCTTCATGATCTCTTCGGTGATGCCGTCGATCTTGATGTCCATCTGCAGCGCGGAGATGCCTTCGGCACTGCCGGCCACCTTGAAGTCCATGTCGCCGAGGTGATCCTCGTCGCCCAGGATGTCGGACAGCACGACGAAGTCGTTGCCTTCCTTGACCAGGCCCATGGCGATACCGGCGACCGGTGCCTTCAGCGGCACGCCGGCATCCATCATCGCCAGCGAGGAACCGCACACCGAGGCCATCGACGAGGAACCGTTGGACTCGGTGATTTCCGAGACCACGCGCACCACGTACGGGAATTCCTCGATGCTCGGCTTGACCGCCTGCACGCCACGCTTGGCGAGGCGGCCATGACCGATCTCGCGACGCTTCGGCGCGCCGAAACGACCGGCTTCACCCACCGAGAACGGAGGGAAGTTGTAGTGGAACAGGAACGGGTCCTTCGACTCGCCGCCGGGCGCGTCGATGATCTGCGCATCACGCGTGGTGCCCAGCGTGATGACGACCAGCGCCTGGGTCTCGCCGCGGGTGAACAGCGCCGAACCGTGGGTGCGGGGCAGCACGCCGACGCGGGCGGTGATCGCGCGCACGTCGTCCAGCTGGCGGCCGTCGATGCGCACCTTGGTCTTCAGCACGCTGTCGCGCATGGTGTGGTATTCGAGTTCCTCGAATTCCTTGGCCATCGCGCCGGTGGACCAGCCGTTCTCTTCGGCCTGCGCCTTGAGGCCAGCCAGCACGTCGGCCTTGATCGCGGAGATCGCGTCGCGACGCTCCAGCTTGTCGCGCACCTGGAACGCTGCAGCCAGCTGATCGCCGACCGCGCCCTTGACGGCGGCAACCAGCGACTCGTTGCGGGCCGGAGCCTTCCAGTCCCACGACGGCTTGCCGGCCTCGGTGGCCAGTTCGGCGATCGCGCGGATCGCGGTCTGCATCTGCTGGTGACCGAACATCACCGCGCCGAGCATCACGTCCTCGGACAGCAGCTGCGCTTCGGATTCCACCATCAGCACGGCGCCCGCGGTACCGGCGACGACCAGGTCCAGCTGCGAAGTCTTCAGCTCGGTCTGCGACGGGTTCAGCAGGTACTTGCCATTGGCGTAGCCGACGCGGGCGGCGCCGATCGGGCCCTTGAACGGGATGCCGGCCAGGCTCAGCGCGGCAGAGGCGCCGAGCAAGGCCACGATGTCACCGTCGACTTCCGGGTTCAGCGAGACGACCTGCGCGATGACCTGCACTTCGTTCTTGAAATCTTCCGGGAACAGCGGGCGCACCGGGCGATCGATCAGGCGCGAGGTCAGCGTCTCCTTCTCGGTCGGACGGCCTTCGCGCTTGAAGAAGCCGCCGGGGATGCGGCCGGCGGAATAGAACTTCTCGACGTAGTCGACGGTGAGCGGGAAGAAATCCTGGCCTTCCTTCTGCTTGGTCGCAGCGACAGCGGTGACCAGCACCACGGTGCCGCCCATGCTGGCCATGACCGCACCGGACGCCTGGCGGGCAATTTCGCCCGTCTCCAGTGTGACTTCGTGATTACCGTACTGGAATGACTTGGTTACTTTTGCCACGTGCTTAATTCCTGATCTGATTGAGAAGTGCGCCCACGGATGGGCGCCTCTTGATCTTTGCGTTCACGGTGGAACGCACGAAATTACCGGCGCAGGCCGAGGCGTTCGATCAGGGTCTGATAGCGCGCAAGATCGCGATCCTTCAGATAGCTGAGCAGGCGCTTGCGCTGATTGACCAGCTTCAGCAGGCCACGGCGGGAGTGGTGATCCTGCTTGTGTTCCTTGAAGTGGCCGGTGAGGTGGTCGATGCGGGCGGACAACAGCGCCACCTGGACTTCGGTCGAACCGGTGTCGTTCGGCACGCGGCCGAAATCAGCGATGATCTTGCCGGTCTGTTCTGCGGTAAGGGACATGGAGTACGTTTCCTTGATAAGGCGATGCGAAGCTTGCGCTTGCATCATCGGCGATGACGCAAGCGCAAGCTTCGCCTAGTTGAGTGAAAGCGTTGAAATAACTTGTCTATTCTACTGATGGGAGTGCTATTACAACAAGTGCGCAAGGCGTTTTGCGGGCAAATCGGTCAGTCCGGCGGCAAGTTGAAGCCGCGAATGACGCGAGCACGTCCTTCCGCATCGCTTTCCAGCAGCGCCAGCAGCGCACCGTCGCTGGCGTAGGCCGCGCAGCGACCGGCTTCCGGCAACCCCGGCAGGCTGATCTGCTGACCACGTGAAACCGCCATGCTCTGCGCTTCGTCCAGGTGCAGGACCGGCAGATCCGACAGGCCCGCCGATACCGGCAGCAGCCATGCCAGCAGCGCTTCGTCACCCTGCTCCGCGGCCTGCTCGAGCTGCGCCAGGGTCACCATCTGCGGCTCGCGGAACGGCTCGACCCAGATCCGCCGCAGTGCGGTCAGGTGGGCGCCGCAGCCGATATCCTCGCCCAGATCGACCGCCAACGAGCGGACATAGGTGCCCGAACCGCATTCCACCAGCAGGCGCAGGGTTTCCCCGTCGCGCTCGAGCAATTCCAGGCGGTGCACGTCCACTTCACGCGCGGGCACGTCGACTACCTCGCCCCGGCGCGCCTTGGCGTAAAGCCGCTCGCCGTCGTGCTTCAGCGCCGAATACATCGGCGGCACCTGCAGGATGCGGCCGCGAAGCCTGGCCAGCGCCGTCTCGATCGCCGCAGCGTCGAGCGGCGGCACCGGCAACTGGCGAACGATCTCGCCTTCGCTGTCAGCCGTATCGGTGGTGATGCCCAGCCGGCATTCGGCCAGATACGCCTTGCGCGCGCCGAGCAGGCTGCCGGCCAGCTTGGTGGCCTCGCCGAAACACAGCGGCAACAGTCCGGTGGCCAGCGGATCAAGCGCACCGGTGTGGCCGCCCTTGGACGCACGCAGCAGGCGACGCACGGCCTGCAGCGCCTGGTTGGAACTCAGACCCAGCGGCTTGTCGAGCAGGACGATCCCGTGCAGGTCACGGAACTGGATGCGGGACTGGCGACTCATGGATTCAGCGACGATCCTTGCAACCGCTCAGTCCTCGGCGTCGCTGTCCGGCGGCGCGATGGTGCGGGCCTGCTCGCGCAGCAGCGACTCGATCCGCTCGCCCTTGTCGACCGAATCGTCGTACTTGAACTTCAGCTCCGGCACCCGGCGCATGCGCATGCCGCTGTGCGCCAGCGAATGACGGATCTCATGGCTGATGGCATTGAGCGCCTTCACCGCGGGCAGACCCTGCTCGGGCAGCATCGCGGTGACCCACACCGTCGCCCAGTCCAGGTCGCGGGTGATCTCCACGTCCGACACGCTGACCGACGGCAAGCCGTGATCGCGCACGGCCGCGTGCACCAGCAAGCCCAGCTCGCGACGCAATTCGGCGCCGATGCGGTCAGTACGTTTGAAGTCGCGGGAAGGCATAGGAAAACTCCGAAGGACGATATCCCTTCTCCCCTTGGGAGAAGGTGCCCCGCGAGGGGCGGATGAGGGTTCACGACCCTGTATGAAACTTCACGCAGGTCGTGGACCCTCACCCCAACCCCTCTCCCAAGGGGAGAGGGGCTCAAGGTCAAAGCGTGCGTGCCACCTCGGTGCGCTCGAAGCACTCGATCTGGTCGCCCGGCTTGACGTCGTTGTACTGCTTGACGGCGATGCCGCACTCCATGCCGTTGCGCACTTCGTCGACCAGTTCCTTGAAGCGGCGCAGCGATTCCAGCTCGCCCTCGAAGATCACCACGTTGTCGCGCAGCACGCGGATCGGCTTGCTGCGCTTGACCGTGCCTTCGGTGACCATGCAACCGGCCACGGCGCCGAACTTGGAGCTGCGGAACACGTCGCGGACTTCGGCGGTGCCGATGATGTCCTCGCGCACTTCCATGCCGAGCAGGCCGGTGGCTGCCTGGGTCACCTGGTCGATCACGTCGTAGATGATCGAGAAGTAGCGCACGTCCAGGCCGCTGGTCTCGATCACCTTGCGCGCCGACGCGTCGGCGCGGACGTTGAAACCGATGATCAACGCCTTGGACGCGGCCGCCAGGGTGGCGTCAGACTCGGTGATGCCGCCCACGCCGGAGGCCACCACGTTGACCCGCACCCGATCGTTGCCGATCTGGGTCAGCGACTCGCGCAAGGCTTCGACCGAGCCCTGCACGTCGCCCTTGACCAGGATGTTGAGCGTCTGCTGCTCCACGCCCTGGCCCATCTTGGCGATGATGTCCTCGAGCCGGTTGCTCTTGCTGACCATGCGCGTCTCGCGGCGCTTCTGCTGACGCTCCTCGGCGACCTCGCGAGCCAGACGCTCGTCCTCGACGGCGACGAAGTCGTCACCGGTCTCCGGCACGCCGGACAGACCCAGCACCTGCACCGGAATCGACGGACCGGCTTCGGTCACCTGCTTGCCGGTTTCGTCGATCAGCGCGCGCATGCGGCCGTATTCGACGCCGCAGACCACGAAGTCGCCCTTGCGCAACGTGCCCTGCTGCACCAGCACGGTCGCCACCGGACCACGACCGCGGTCCAGGCTGGACTCGATCACCACGCCGGAGGCGCGGCCATCGGCAACGGCCTTCAATTCCATCACCTCGGCCTGCACCGAGATCGCATCGAGCAGATCCTCGACGCCGGCACCGGTCTTGGCCGACACCGGGATGAACTGGACGTCGCCGCCCCAGTCTTCCGGCACCACTTCGTACTGCACCAGGCCCTGCTTGACGTTGTCGGGGTTGGCGCCGTCCTTGTCCATCTTGTTGACCGCGACGATCAGCGGCACCTTGGCGGCGCGCGCATGCTTCACCGCTTCCACGGTCTGCGGCATCACGCCGTCATCGGCCGCCACCACCAGGATCACGATGTCGGTCGACTGCGCGCCACGGGCACGCATCGAGGTGAACGCCGCGTGGCCCGGGGTGTCCAGGAAGGTGATCACGCCCTTCGACGTTTCCACGTGGTACGCGCCGATGTGCTGGGTGATGCCGCCGGCTTCGCCGGAGGCAACCTTGGTGCGGCGGATGTAATCGAGCAGCGAGGTCTTGCCGTGATCGACGTGACCCATGATCGTGACCACCGGCGGGCGCGTGATCTTCTCGCCTTCCAGTTCGACGTTCTGGGTGTGCGCCGCCAGCGTTTCCTCGGCGTTGTTCTGGTTGTCGGCGACCGGCGTGTGGCCGAGCTCCTCGACCACCAGCACGGCGGTGTCGTGGTCTACGGTCTGGTTGATGGTCGCCATCACGCCCATCTTGAACAGCGCCTTGACCACCTCGGAACCCTTGACCGCCATCTTCTGGGCCAGGTCGGCGACGACGTTGCTGTCACTGATGACCACTTCGCGCACCACCGGTGCGGTGGGACGCGAGAACCCGTGCGGACCGCTCGGCGCGCTGCTGCGCGACATCTCGCGGCCGCCGCTGCGGCCGGGCTTGCCACGCTTGCCGCTGGAGGAGGAACGGCGGGCACGGTCGGCTTCGCTCAGATGCATCTGGCCACCGGCAAAACGCTTGCCTGCCTCGCGATCTTCCTTGTTGCCCGGTAGTTCGGCGCGCTCGCGCGAGTGCTTGGGTTTGCCGCGGGCGGCATCGCTGGCCGCCGTCGCCGGCGTTGCTGCCGTCGTGGCACGGGCTGGCGTTGCCGCGGCAGCGGCCGGCGCGGCAGGTGCCGCGGCCGGCTTGACCAGCTTTTCGCGTTTGCGCGGCTCGTGGATGCGCGGCAGGATCATGCCCAGCTCGCGCTGATCGATGCGCTGCACGACCGACGCATCGTCGGCCGCAGCCACCGCGGACGGCGCCTCGGGGGCGGATTCCGGCTCGGCTGCCGCCTCGACCTTTCCGGACGTGACAGGCTCGACCTCGGGAACAGCGGCTTCCGCCTCGCGCTGCTCCTGTTCGGCCTTGCGCTGCTGGTCGTCCAGGGCACGCTGCTGCGCTTCCGCCTGCCGACGCTGTTCGGCCTCGATGCGCTCGCGCTCTTCCTGCTCGCGCTGCTGCTGCGATTCCTGCAGCTTGCGCACGGCATCCTCGCGCTCGGGCTCGGCGCTGGCTTCCTCGGCGATCACGCTGCGCTTGACGTAGGTGCGCTTGGCGCGCACTTCGACGTTGACCGTCTTGGCCGTGGCGGCGGCGCCGCGCCCGCCGGGCGTGGCGACCTTGAGCTCGCCGACCGTGCGTCGCTTGAGGGTGATCTGGCGAGGAGCGCTGTCATCGACCTCGGCCACCGCCTCGCTCTTGCCATGCGTGCGGCGCAGGAAGCCAAGCAGCTTCACCTTCTCGGTGCTGCTGATGACCTGCTCCTGGTCGGAGAATTTCATGCCCGCCTCGCCAAGCTGCGTCAGCAGCTTGTCGACCGGCATGCCCAGTACCTGGGCGAGTTGTTTGATCGTGACGTCCGACATCGTGTTCTTTGCTCCGCCGTTCCCGCGCTTATCGTCTGTGCGGCATTGTCGCCACCGCCACCTCCATCCGTGGTGAAAGGCTTGCGAGAAGCCTTTCGCGGCACACCCATCCGGGGTGTTGCCGTCCGCGGTTAGCCGCCTTTCTCCAGTCGCGCAATCATGGGTGCCCGGGCAGCCATGATCAGCGCTGCCGCGCGATCCTCGTCCATGCCTTCGATATCGATCAGGTCATCCACCGCCAGGTCGGCCAGGTCGTCGACCGTGGCCACTTCACGCGCGGCCAGCGCATAAGCGGTGGCCTCGTCCATGCCGTCGAGCGCCAGCAGCTCGTCGGAAGGCTGATGCTCTTCCACGCCCTCCTCCACCGCCAGTGCCTCGGTCAGCAACGCATCGCGGGCGCGGGCGCGCAGTTCCTCGACGATGTCCTCGTCGAAGCCCTCGACCGCCAGCAGCTCGGCGCTGGGCACGTAGGCGATTTCCTCGATGCTGGAAAAACCTTCCTGCACCAGGATGACCGCGATTTCCTGGTCGACTTCGAGCTTGTCCATGAACAGGGTGCGTGCAGCCTCCTGCTCGGATTCGCTCTTGGCGGTGACCTGGTCCTGGGTCATCACGTTGAGCTGCCAACCGGTCAGCTTGCTGGCAAGGCGCACGTTCTGGCCGCCACGGCCGATCGCCTGGGACAGCTTGTCCTCGGCCACCGCGATGTCCATCGAGTGCTTTTCCTCGTCCATGATGATGGACTGCACTTCGGCCGGCGCCATCGCGTTGATGACGAACTGCGCCTGGTTCTCGTGCCACAGGATGATGTCGACGCGCTCGCCGTTGAGGTCATTCGACACCGCCTGCACGCGCGAACCGCGCATGCCGATGCAGGCGCCGATCGGATCGGTGCGGCTGTCGTGGGCCAGCACGGCGATCTTGGCGCGGTCACCCGGATCGCGGGCGCAGCCCTTGATCTCCACCAGGCCCTGGCCGACTTCCGGCACTTCCAGCTTGAACAGCTCGATCATGAATTCCGGTGCCGCGCGCGACACGAACAGCTGCGGGCCGCGGGCTTCGGACTTCACTTCGTAAAGGTAGCCGCGCACGCGATCGCCGACGCGGGCCGATTCACGGGGAATCGTCTTGTCGCGCGGGATGAACGCCTCGGCGTTGCTGCCCAGGTCGAGGTAGATGTTGCCGCGCTCGACGCGCTTGACGATGCCGGTGACCAGCTCGCCGACGCGATCGGCGAAGGCATCGACCACCTGCTGGCGCTCGGCCTCGCGCACGCGCTGCACGATCACCTGCTTGGCGGCCTGCGCCGCGATGCGGCCGAATTCGGCGTTCTCGACCTGCTGCTCGATGTATTCACCCACCTGGGCATCGGCGCGCTCGTCCAGCGCATCCATCAGGCGCAGCTGGTAGGACGGCGATTCCATCTCGCCATCGTCGGCAATCACTTCCCAGCGACGAAAGGTCTCGTACTCGCCGGTGTCGTGATTGATCGACACCCGAACATCAGGCTCCTCGTCGGGATAGCGCTTCTTCGCGGCCGAGGCCAGCGCGGCCTCCATCGCCTCGAAAATCACTTCTTCCGGCACGCCCTTTTCATTGGCGACCGCGTCGACGACCAGCAAAAGTTCTTTGCTCATTGCAGCTGCTCCATAGATGCCGACGGCACCCGAAGGTTAACTTTTGCGTTCATCCCTGAACGCCAGGATCAAAAAGCGGCCGTCCATGGCCGCACTCTCAATTTGTTTCCGACTGGCCTCAACCGGCCGGTTTCTTGCCGCCGCGCTTGGGCTGCGGCGCATAACCGAGCGCCACCCAGTCCGGCACCACACGCGCACTTTCCACCAGCGCGTGATCGAATTCGAATGTCTTGCCTTCGGCTTCCAGCACGATGTGCTCGCCTTCCACCGAAACCAGCTTGCCGCGCAAGCGGCGACGCCCTTCCAGCGGCGCCTTCAGCAGCAACTTCACTTCCTGTCCGTCGACCCGCGCAAACTGTTCCGCGGTGAACAGCGGACGATCCAGACCCGGCGAGGAAACCTCCAGCACGTAATGGCCCGGAATCGGATCTTCCACGTCGAGCATGGCGGACAATTCACGACTGGCGGATTCGCAATCCTCGATACCCACTTCGCGGCGTTCGCCGTCGCCGGTCGTCTTGTCCAGCAGGTCCAGGTAGACGCGAAGGGTACTCTGCCCATGCGACGGATTGAACTCCACGCCAAGGCATTCCAGGCCCAGATCGGCCAGTACCTCGGTGAAGCGTTGTGCCAGTGCCTGTGTATCCATGATCGTCTTCCCGACTCACTGCCGTCAGAACGGCAGAAACAAAAAATGGGCTCCAACGGCCCATTTCCTTATCACGCCGATGTCCTCCTCGTGCAGCTCTTTCCGGTGCGCTCGACAGCCGGAGCCGCCAGGCACGACGCATCCGTGCGCCCAACAAAAAAGCCTCACGAGGAGGCTTTCTTGCATCAAGAAAGATCTGGTAGCGGGGGCAGGATTCGAACCTGCGACCTTCGGGTTATGAGCCCGACGAGCTGCCAGACTGCTCCACCCCGCATCAGAGTCCGAAGAGTTTACCGGGGTGGCCGGTTTCTTGCAAGCCTCAATCGTTCGGCAACGGCATCCATCGACGATTCACAAACCGAATGCGCGACGGCACCATCCCAGCAGCGGGCCCCAGTACAGGCCCAGCGCCAGCAACGACAGCGCATTGATCGACAGCACCACGCGCAGCGGCTTGTCCGCCTGCGCCTGCAACTGGCTGCCTTCGGCCGGCTTGTCGAAGTACATCACCTTGACCACGTGCAGGTAGTAGTAGAGGCCGATGATCGCGAACACGATGCCGACGATCGCCAGCCACAGCATGTCCGCGTGGATCGCCGCTTCCAGCACCAGCACCTTGGCCCAGAAGCCGAACAGCGGCGGCACGCCGGCCAGCGAGAACATCGCCAGCAGCATCAGGAAGGCCATCCACGACGACTTCTGGTTGAGGCCCTTCAGGTCGGCGATTTCCTCGCACTCGAACCCTGCCCGGCTCATCGCCAGCATCACGCCGAACGCGGCCACGCCCATCAGCGCATAGCAGATCGCGTAGAACATCGCCGCCGCATAGCCTTCCGGGCCGGCAGCCGCCAAGCCCAGCAGCAGGTAGCCCATGTGCGAGATGGTCGAATACGCCAACATGCGCTTGAGGTTGGTCTGCACGATGGCGACCAGGTTGCCGATCGCCAGCGACAACACCGCCAGCACCGCCAGCATCAGCTGCCAGTGCTGCGACAGGTCGCCCATGCCGCCATCGAGCAGGCGCCAGGCCATGCCGAATGCGGCCAGCTTCGAACCCGAGGCGATGAAGGTGGTGACCGGCGTGGGCGCGCCCTGGTAGACGTCCGGAATCCACATGTGGAACGGCGCCGCACCCAGCTTGAAGCCGATGCCGACGATCATGAAGATCAGGCCGAACAGCAGCAGCGTCGGTGCCGTGGTGTAGCTCATCACGTTGTGCAACTGGGCCAGGTCCAGCGTCGGCGTGCCGCCCATGCCGGAAGCGCCATAGACCATCGACATGCCGTACAACAGCATGCCCGAGGCCAGTGCGCCCAGCACGAAGTACTTGATCGCCGCCTCCGGCGGCAGCTTCGCGTCGCGGTTCAGCGCCACCAGCGCGTAGGACGACAGCGACAGCAGCTCCAGTCCCAGATAGATCGTGACCAGGTTGCCGGCCGAGACCAGCAGCATGATGCCGATCACCGCGAAGATCATCAGCGTGTAGAACTCGCCGCCCAGCAGCTTGCGGTCGATCAGGTACGGGCGGGCGTAGACGAAGACCAGCGCGGTGGTGGCCAGCGCGAACACCTTCAGGATCTCGGCCACGTCGTCGCGCAGGAACATGCCGCCGAAGGCGCTCCTCGCCTCCGTGGGTTGACCGGCGATCACCAGGTAGATCGCCACCAGCAGCACGGCGATCGACAGCCAGTGCAGCAGCGGGCGCTGCGCGGGCTTCATGAAGGCGTCCAGCAGCAACAGCAGGCACGCCGCTGCGACCAGGTAGAACTCCGGCAGCAGGATCAGGATGTCATTCAGTGTTGGCATGTTCGGTCCCGATCAAATCTTGTGAATGGCGAGTTGCTGCACCAGCTGCGCCACCGAGCCATCCATCAGGTGGACCAGCGGCTGCGGCCAGATGCCCAGCGCCAGCACGGCGGCGGCGAAGGACGCCAGCACGAAGGTTTCGCGGCCGTTGATTTCCTTCATCTCGGCCACGTGCGGGTTGGTGATCTCGCCCCACAGCACGCGCTTGACCAGCCACAGCGTGTAGCCCGCGCCGATGATCAGGGTGAAGGCGGCAAACAGCGCAATCCACGGATTGGCGCTGAAGCTGGCCAGGATCACCATGAACTCGCCGACGAAACCGCTGGTGCCCGGCAGGCCGCAGTTGGCCATGGCAAACAGCACGTAGAAGAAGCCGAACCACGGCATCACGTTGATCACGCCGCCGTAATCCTTGATCGCCCGGGTATGCAGGCGGTCGTACATCACGCCGATGCAGGTGAACATGGCGCCGGAGACGAAGCCGTGCGAAATCATCTGGATCATCGCGCCCTGCATGCCGAGCAGCGCCATGTCGGTATTGCCCTGCTCGCGCACCAGCGCGAACGCGATGAAGATGCCCAGCGTGACGAAGCCCATGTGCGCCACGGACGAATACGCCACCAGCTTCTTCATGTCTTCCTGCACCAGTGCGACATAGCCGATGTAGACCACCGCGACCAGGCTCAGCACGATGATGATCCACGCGAAATGCGCGCCCGCGTCCGGCACGATCGGCAGGATGAAGCGCAACATGCCGTACGTGCCCACCTTCAGCATCACCGCCGCCAGCACCACCGAGCCGCCGGTGGGCGCCTCGACGTGGGCGTCCGGCAACCAGGTGTGCACCGGCACCATCGGTACCTTGATCGCGAACGCGATCAGGAACGCGAAGAAGATCCAGGCCTGCTCCTTGAACGTCAGTGGCAGCGCCGCCAGCGTGGCCAGGTCGAACGTGTGCGCCTTCTGGTACAGGTACAGCAGCGCGATCAGCATGAAGACCGAGCCGAAGAACGTGTAGATGAAGAACTTCAGCGTGGCATACACGCGGCGCGGACCACCCCAGATGCCGATCAGGATGAACATCGGGATCAGGATGGCCTCGAACAGCGCATAGAACAGCAGCGCGTCGGTGGCGCAGAACACGCCGATCAGCAGGCCTTCCAGCATCAGCATCGCGGCCATGTACTGGTGCGGCTTGTCCTGGATGACTTCCCAGGCGCCCACGATCACCAGGATGCCGACGAAGGTGGTCATCACGATCAGCGCCACCGAGATGCCGTCGACCGCCAGTCCGTAATGGACGCCCCACGAGGCGATCCACAGATGGCTTTCGACCAGCTGCATGGCATTGCCGGCAGGGTCGTACTGCACCAGCAGGAACAGGCTGACCACGAAGGTCAGCACCGCCACCAGCAGCGACAGCCAGCGGGCCAGGTTCGGACGGGCCGAGCCGGCAAGCAGCACCGGGATGGCGCCGATGACGGGAAGCCAGATCAACAGGCTGAGCAAATGATTGAACATGGATCTGTTTCCCTTATTGCCCGACCGGCACGGAGCCGATGAACCAGTACCCGCCAAGCAGCAGGATCAGGCCGAGAATCATCGCGAACGCGTAGTGATAGAGGTAACCCGACTGCAGCCGGCGCGTCGTGGCAGCGATACGGTGCACCAGGCCCACCGAGCCATTGACCATCGCGCCATCGATCACCGCCGTCTCGCCGGCCTTCCAGAACACCCGGCCCAGCATCACGCCACCGCGGGCGAACAGCGCGAAGTACACGTTGTCGACCCAGTACTTGCGATCGAGCACCGTCCACAGCGGCTTCAGCGCGGACTTGATCCGGCCGGCCAGCGCGGGATTGAACAGGTAGATGTACGTGCAGGTCACGAACGCGATCACCACCAGCAGGAACGGCAGCTGGGTGAAGCCATGCAGGGCCATCGCCGCCGCACCGTGGAACTCGTGACCGAGTTCGGCCAGCACGTTGTTGGCCTCTTCCACGTGGATCGCGTTGCCGAACCAGTTGCCGAACAGCATCGGGCCGACCGTGAAGAAGCCCACCAGCAGCGACGGAATCGCCAGCAGCACCAACGGCAGGGTCACCACCCACGGAGACTCGTGCGGCGCATGCGCCAGCACGCCCGGCTCGTGATGGCCATGATCGTCATGCCCGTCGTGGCCATGACCGTGATGGTCGGCCACGGTGAAGCGCTCCTTGCCGTGGAAGGTCAGGTACATCTGGCGGAACGTGTACAGCCCCGTCACCAGTGCGCCGGCCATCACGCAGAAGTAGGCGTAATGCGCGCCCCAGCGATGCGACTCGCCGACCGCCTCGATGATCGCGTCCTTGGAGTAGAAGCCCGAGGTGAACGGAATCGCCACCAGCGCCAGCGAACCGATCCACATGGTGATCCAGGTGATCGGCATGTACTTGCGCAGGCCGCCCATGTAGCGCATGTCCTGCTCGTGGTGCATCGCGATGATCACCGAGCCGGCGCCGAGGAACAGCAGCGCCTTGAAGAACGCGTGGGTCATCAGGTGGAACACCGCGCCCGAATACATCGACACGCCCAGCGCCACCGTCATGTAGCCCAGCTGCGACAGCGTGGAGTACGCGATCACCCGCTTGATGTCGTTCTGCACGATGCCGATCAAGCCAGTGAACAGCGCCGTGGTCGCGCCCATCACCAGCACGAAGCTCAGCGCCGTCGACGACAGCTCGAACAGCGGCGACATGCGCGCCACCATGAAGATGCCGGCGGTGACCATGGTCGCCGCATGGATCAGCGCGGAGATCGGGGTCGGGCCTTCCATCGAGTCGGGCAGCCACACGTGCAGCGGCACCTGGGCCGACTTGCCCATCGCGCCGACGAACAGGCAGATGCAGATCACCGTGGCCGCATCCCACTGCGTGTGCGCGGTGATCTGCAGGGTCTTGCCGACCAGCCCCGGCGCCGCGTTGAACGCGGTGGCGTAATCAAGCGTGCCCAGGAAATACAGCACCGCGGCGATGCCGAGCAGGAAGCCGAAATCGCCCACGCGGTTGACCAGGAACGCCTTGAGGTTGGCGAAGATCGCGGTCGGCCGCTTGTACCAGAAGCCGATCAGCAGGTACGACACCAGGCCCACCGCTTCCCAGCCGAAGAACAGCTGCATGAAGTTGTTGCTCATGACCAGCATGAACATCGAGAAGGTGAACAGCGAGATGTAGCTGAAGAAGCGGGTATAGCCCGGATCGTCGCGCATGTAGCCGATGGTGTAGACATGCACCAGCAGCGACACGAAGCTCACCACCACCAGCATCATCGCGGTCAGGCGGTCGACCATGAAGCCGACGCTGGCATTGAACGGACCGATCTGGAACCAGGTGTAGAGGTTCTGGTTGTACTCGGCCGCGCCGCCCAGGGTGAGCTGGTACAGGACGTAGAACGACAGCGCGCAGGACACCAGCAGACCCAGGATGGTCACGCTGTGCGAACCGGCACGGCCGATGAAGCGGGCGAAGAAGCCGGCCAGCAGGCAGCCGACCAGTGGCGCCAGCGCAATCGTCAGCAGGATGGATGTTGAAAGCTGCATCGGATCAACCCTTCATGCTGTCGATGTCGGCGATATTGATCGTGCTGCGCGTACGGAACAGCAGCACCAGGATCGCCAGGCCGATGGCAGCTTCTGCCGCGGCCACGGTGAGGATGAAGAACACGAACACCTGCCCCGACACGTCGCCGAGGAAGCGCGAGAACGCCACGAAGTTCATGTTCACGGCAAGCAGCATCAACTCGATCGACATCAGCAGCACGATCACGTTCTTGCGGTTGATGAACAGGCCGGCGACGGCGATGCAGAACAGCACCGCGCCCAGCACGATGTAGTGCGCAAGCGTGATCATGGCTGCGGCTCCTGTGATTCGGTCGATTCGTCGGGACGGACAGCGGCCATCTTCACGATGCGCACGCGACGGTTCGGGTCCGCCCTGACCTGCTGGCTGGCCGACTCGTAGCGGGCGTCGCGACGCTCGCGCAGGGTCAGCGCCACGGCGGCCACGATACCCACGGTGAGGATCAGCGCCGCAATCTCGAACGGCAGCAGGAAGCTCGTGTACAGCGCGCGGCCCAGCCAGGCGGTGTTGGACACACCGGCGGCCACCGCCGGATCGGCGCCCATCACGTGCGCCTGCATCGCGCGCACGCCGATCAGGCCCAGCATTTCCGCCAGCATGATCGCGGCCACGAACAGGCCGATCGGCAGGAACTTCACGAAGCCCTCGCGCATTTTCTCCTGGTCGATGTCGAGCATCATCACCACGAACAGGAACAGCACCATCACGGCGCCGACGTAGACCACGATCAGCGCCAGGGCGAGGAACTCGGCCTCCAGCAGCAGCCACAGGCAGGCGGCGCTGAAGAAGGTCAGCACCAGCGCCAGCACCGCGTGCACCGAATTCTTCAGCGTGATCACCGACAGCGCGGCGGCCACGGTGACGAAGCCGAAGGCGTAGAAGCAGATGAGTTGAAGCAGTTGGGGATTCATCGTGGGCCTCAGCGGTACGCCGCGTCTTGTGCGCGGTCGGCGGCGATCTGCTGTTCGAAGCGGTCGCCGATGGCAAGCAGCTTCTGCTTGTCCACCACGTTCTCGCCGCGGTTCTCGAAGTGGTACTCGTGGATCGAGGTCTCGACGATCGAGTCCACCGGGCAGCTTTCTTCGCAGAAGCCGCAGAAGATGCACTTGAACAGGTCGATCTCGTAGCGCGTGGTGCGACGCTGGCCGTCGCTCTCGCGGGGCGCCGAGTCGATCGTGATCGCCAGCGCCGGGCACACCGCCTCGCACAACTTGCAGGCAATGCAGCGTTCCTCGCCGTTCGCGTAGCGGCGCAGCGCGTGCAGGCCGCGGAAGCGGTTCGACTTGGGGATGTGCTCCATCGGGTAGCGCATCGTGTACTTGGGCTTGAACATGTAGCGCATGGTCAGCGCCATGCCCTGCAGCAGCTCGATCAGCAGCAGGCTCTTGAAATAGGCGGAAATGCGATTCATTGGATCCTCAGGCCCCCGTGCCGATGCTGACCAGGCCGTAGTACTTCATCAGGCCCGCCACGAAAACCCACGCGATGGCGATGGGAATGAACACCTTCCAGCCCAGCCGCATGATCTGGTCATAGCGATAGCGCGGGAAGGTGGCGCGGAACCACAGGAACATGAAGGAGAACAGGAAGGCCTTGAGCAGCAGCCACGGAAAACCGCCGTGTCCGATGAAGCCCCACGAGGCCGGGAACGGCGACAGCCAGCCGCCCATGAACAGGATCGCGGCCAGGAAGCTGACCAGGATCATGCTGGCGTATTCGGCCAGGAAGAACAGCGCGAACGCCGAGCCGGAGTACTCCACGTGGAAGCCGGCCACGATCTCCGACTCGCCTTCGGCCACGTCGAACGGGGCGCGGTTGGTCTCGGCCACGCCGGAGATGAAATAGATCACGAACACCGGCAGCAGAGGCAGCCAGAACCAGTCGAGGATGCCCTTGCTGCCAGCCTGCGCGTTGACGATCTCGGTGAGGTTCAGCGAACCGGCCAATACCAGCACGCAGACCAGGCACAGGCCCATCGCCAGCTCATAGGAGATCACCTGCGCGGCCGAACGCATCGCGCCGAGCAACGCATAGCGCGAGTTGGACGCCCAGCCGGCGATGATGATGCCGTACACGCCCATCGAGGTCATCGCCAGCAGGTACAGCACGCCGGCGTTCGCGTTGGACAGCACCATCGAGCTGCTGAACGGCACCACCGCCCACACCGCCAGCGCGGGCACCAGGGCGATCATCGGCGCCATGTAGTAGAGGAAGCGATTCGCCTTGGTCGGCAGGATCACTTCCTTGATCAGCAGCTTCACCACGTCGGCGAAGGCCTGCAGCACGCCGAACGGGCCGATCTTGTTCGGTCCCATGCGCACGTGCATCCAGCCGAGAACCTTGCGCTCCCAGTAGACGAACATCGCCACCGCCAGCACCAGCGGCAACACGATCGCCAGGATGTACAGGACCGGCACGACGAGCTGATGGATGAGTTGATCAAGCATCTGCTTAAGCCTTGCTCAGGGTGATGGACGCGCCGTACGGCGGCAGCGTGGCGGTGAGGTCATGCGCAGCCTCGATCCAGACCGCGCCATCAGGCACGGCCGCATCGATCACCAGCGGCAACGAGGCCTCGGCCACACGTACGGTGTCGCCAGCGGCAAGGCCCTGGCGGGTCGCCTCGGCGGCATTCATCCGCGCCGCCGGGGCACGATTGAGCGGATGCGCATTCAGCGCCGTGGCACGACGCAGCACGGCATCCATGCGATAGATCGGCCAGGTCGCCAGACGGCTCAGGCCGCCCGTCGTGGCGCGCGCCGCCAGACCCTGGCGTCCGGAAACCGCCCGCCCGGCGATACCTTCGCGCAGACCGGCAAGATCGTCGAATTCGAAACCGGCCAGTTGCAGCGCGCCGCCCAGCGCACGCAGCACCTTCCAGCCCGGCCGGGCCTCTCCCGGCGCCTTCGCGCCGGCAGCCACGCCCTGGGCCAGGCCGTCGACGTTGACCAGGGTGGCCTCGCTTTCCGGCAGCAAGGCGATCGGCAGGATCACGTCGGCTACCTCGCGCAGCGCCGGGCTGGCGTAGGCGCTGAACGCCACCACCTGCTCGGCCGCGCGCAAGGCGTTCAGGGCCGCTGCGCCATCGGCGAAATCGTGCGGCGGCTCGACACCGTACAACACATAGCTCTTGCGCGGCTGCGCCAGCATCGCCTGCGCGTCCAGCCCGCCATTGCCCGGCACCACGCCGAGCTGGGCCAGGCCCACCGCATTGGCGCCCACCGGCAACTCGTCGTAGCCGGCGCCCGTGGCGTCGGCAATGAAACGGGCGATGGCACGCAACCAGGACGCCTGCGGATGGGTTACCGCCGCCTCGCCCAGGATCACCACCGCCGGGCCCGACTTCAGCGCCGCGATCGTGTCGTTGCCGGCGTCGTCGCCCGCTACCGCAGCAATGGCGTCGGCCAGCGCCGCCGGCGCCGAAGCGCCCGCGGCGACTGCCGCCCTGGCCAGCGTCATCAGGGCGTCGACCATGGCCGACGGGGCAACGATCGCCTCACCGGCCAGCTTGTAATTGAAATCGAAACGCGCCGGATTGATCGCGTAGATCCTGGCGCCCTTCTTGGTCGCCTGGTGGATGCGGTGGTTGAGCAGCGGCATCTCGTGGCGCAGGTCCGAACCGACCAGCAGCGCTGCGCGGACCTGGCCGACTTCCGCCACCGGCAAGCCGAACGGGCGCGCCACGGCGTTGTCGGCGAAATCGAGCTGGCGCAGGCGATGATCGACGTGGGCGCTGCCCAGGCCGCGGGCCAGCCGCATCAGCAGATCGCCTTCCTCGTTCGAGCTGGCCGGATGAACCAGCATGCCCAGCTCGCTGCCCGGCGCCTTCTTCAGTGCCTCGCCGGCAAATTCCAGCGCCTCTTCCCAGCCAACCACCTGCCACTGGCCGTTGCGCTTGATCTCCGGCTTGCCGATGCGGTCGTCGGCATACATGCCCTGGTGGCTGTAGCGGTCGCGATCGGACAGCCAGCACTCGTTGACCGCCTCGTTGTCGCGAGGCACGGTGCGCAGCACCTCGCCACGGCGCACGTGCAGCCACAGGTTGGAACCCAGTGCATCGTGGTAGCCGACGGACGGCTTGGCGACCAGCTCCCAGGCACGTGCCTTGAACTGGAACGGCTTGTTGGTCAGCGCGCCGACCGGGCAGACATCGATGATGTTGCCGGACAGCTCGGTCTCGATCGTCTTGCCGATATAGGTGCCGATCTGCAGGTCTTCGGTACGCCCCATGCCGCCGAGCTCATAGCTGCCGGCGATCTCGCTGGTGAAACGCACGCAGCGGGTGCAGTGAATGCAGCGGGTCATCTCGGTGGCGACCAGCGGCCCGATGTTCTCGTCGGCCACGGCGCGCTTGCGCTCGGTGTAGCGCGACACACTGCGGCCATAACCCAGCGCCACGTCCTGCAATTCGCACTCGCCGCCCTGGTCGCAGACCGGGCAGTCCAGCGGATGGTTGATCAGCAGGAATTCCATCACGTCTTTCTGGAATTTCAGCGCCTTGTCCGAGCGCGTCATCACCTTCATGCCTTCGGCCACCGGAGTGGCGCACGCCGGCTGCGGCTTGGGCATCAGCTTGCCGCCCATCTCCACGTCGACCAGGCACATGCGGCAGTTGGCGGCGATCGGCAGCTTGCGGTGATAGCAGAAACGCGGGATCGATACGCCGATCGCGTCGGCCGCCTCGATGATCATCGCGCCCTTGCGGATCTGCGTCGGCTTGCCGTCGACCTCGATGTTGATCAGGTCCGGCGCGGTGTTAGAGCCAGAATTCATACGCCGAGCACCTCGCGCCGGGAGCTGTTTGCGCGCAAGACAAGGAAGCGCGAAGGATTGTATGTCGATACATGACTGAGCAATGACGCAGGATTGCGGGCAAACAGACCCGGCCCGGAGGGTTGCGCCTGAGCGGCCGCCATGCGGCAGCCCGCGGCTTGGCCAGACACCCAGTCTGGCACTGCGCCACGCGCTACCACCTGACGACCGCTCAGGCGCAACGCGAGGTGCTCGGCGTATGAATTCTGGCTCCTCGGCTGCGCACTCATGCAGCAACTCCAGAGTTGGCTTGTGCAAGCTTGTCCTCGACCATCGAGCGACCGTGCTGCACGAAGTATTCGAATTCATTCCAGAAGCGGGCCAGGAAGCCCTGCACCGGCCACGCGGCGGCTTCGCCGAAGGCGCAGATGGTGTGGCCCTCGATCTGGCCGGCGATCGCCTTCAGCCGATGCAGGTCTTCCTCGGTGCCCCTGCCCTCGACGATGCGGGTCAGCACACGGTGCATCCAGCCGGTGCCCTCGCGGCACGGCGTGCACTGGCCACACGACTCGGCCTTGTAGAAGCGCGAGATGCGGTGGCAGACCCTGACCATGCAGGTGGTCTCGTCCATCACGATCACCGCGCCGGAACCCAGGCCCGAACCGGCCTTCTGCAGGCAGTCGTAGTCCATCGTGCTGTCGAGCATGACGTCGGCCGGCAGCACCTTCATCGACGAGCCGCCGGGGATCACCGCCTTGAGCTTGTGGCCGTTGCGCACGCCGCCGGCCATCGCCAGCAGCTCGGAGAACGGCGTGCCCAGGCGGATCTCGAAATTGCCGGGGTTGTTGACGTGGCCGGAGACGGAAAAGATCTTCGGGCCGCCGTTGTTCGGCTTGCCGATATTGAGGAACCAGTCGGCGCCGTTGCGCAGGATCGCCGGCACCGAGGCATAGGTCTCGGTGTTGTTGATCGTGGTCGGCTTGCCATACAGGCCGAAACCGGCCGGGAACGGCGGCTTGAAGCGCGGCTGGCCCTTCTTGCCTTCCAGCGACTCCATCAGCGCGGTTTCTTCGCCGCAGATATAGGCGCCCGCGCCGAGCGCGTTGTAGATGTCCACGTCGATGCCACTGCCCTGCACGTTCTTGCCGAGCAGGCCGGCGGCGTAGGCTTCCTTCAGCGCCTCCTCGATGTGCTCGTAGGGCTCGTGATGGAATTCGCCGCGCAGGTAGTTGTAGGCCACGGTGGAACCGGTGCAATAGCAGGCGATGGCCAGGCCCTCGATCACCCCATGCGGGTTGTAACGCAGGATGTCGCGGTCCTTCGCCGTGCCCGGCTCGGACTCGTCCGAGTTGCACAGGATGTACTTCTGCATGTCGCCCTTGGGCATGAAGGACCACTTCAGGCCGGTCGGGAAGCCCGCGCCGCCACGGCCGCGCAGGCTGCTCTTCTTGATCTCGTCGATCAGCGAGGCCGGATCGGGCTTTTCGGCGAGGATCTTCTTCCACGCCTTGTAGCCATCGACCTTCTCGTAGCTTTCCATCGACCACGGCTTGTTGAAATGCAGCGTGGTGTAGACGACCTGGTGGTCCTGGGGTGCGGGTCCGACAGCCATCAGTGGTTCCCCTCGGCGTCGTGGCCGTGCGCAGGGCCATCCATGCTCAGGCCATCGAGGATCGCGTCGATCTTCTCGACGGTCAGGCGCTCATGGTAATGACCGTTCACCGTCATCGCCGGTGCGTAGACGCACGCCGCGATGCATTCTTCTTCCAGTTTCAGATAGATCCGGCCATCGGGCGTGCTTTCGCCCGCCTTGATGCCGAGTTTGGTCTCGCAGTGGCGCAGCAGGTCTTCCGCGCCGTTGAGCCAGCACGAGATGTTGGTGCAGATCGCCACGTTGTTGCGGCCGACCGGCCTGGTTTCCAGCATCGAGTAGAAGCTGGCCACCTCGTACGCCCAGATCGCCGGCAGCTCGAGATACTTGGCCACCGCGGTGATCAGCTCGTCGGTGAGGTAGCCATGGTTCTGCTCCTGCGCGCCAAACAGCGCCTGGATCAGCGCCGAGCGCTTGCGGTCCGGCGGGAACTTGGCCGCCCAGGCATCGATGTGCCGGCGGGTGTGTTCGGTGAGTACGGCGAACGGGTCGACGTTCCTGACCTGCTCGAAATGTCCGGTGGCTTTCATGGGTTTCTCCGTCGTGCCGGCTCAGCGATCCACTTCGCCGAACACGAGGTCATAGGTACCGATCATGGCCACCACGTCGGCGAGCATGTGGCCGCGCACGATGGTGTCCATGGATGACAGGTGGGCGAAGCCCGGTGCGCGCAGGTGCACGCGGAACGGCTTGTTGGCGCCGTCGGAAACCAGGTAGCAGCCGAACTCGCCCTTGGGCGCCTCGACCGCGCAATAGGTCTCGCCGGCCGGCACGCAATAGCCTTCGGTGAACAGCTTGAAGTGATGGATCATGGCTTCCATGTCCTCCTTCATCTCGACCCGCGACGGCGGGGCGACCTTGAAGTTCTTCACCATCACCGGGCCGGGGTTGGCCTTCAGCCACTGCACGCACTGCCGGATGATCCGGTTCGACTGGCGCATCTCTTCCACGCGCACCAGGTAACGGTCGTAGCAGTCGCCGTTGACGCCGACCGGGATGTCGAAGTCCATCTCGGCGTACTTCGCGTACGGCTGCTTCTTGCGCAGGTCCCACTCGACGCCCGAGCCGCGCAGCATCGCGCCGGTCATGCCCCATTGCTGGGCCAGTTCCGGGCTGATCACGCCGATGCCGACGGTGCGCTGTTTCCAGATGCGGTTGGTGGTGAGCAGTTCCTCGTACTCGTCCACCTTGGACGGGAAGTCGGCAGTGAACGCCTCGAGGTAGTCGAGCATCGACCCTTCGCGCCAGCTGTTGATGCGCTTCAGGTCGGCACCCTTGTGCCACGGCGACTCGCGGTACTTCGACATCTGTTCGGGCAGGTCGCGGTAGACGCCGCCGGGGCGATAGTACGTGGCGTGCATGCGCGCGCCCGACACCGCCTCGTAGACGTCCATCAGTTCCTCGCGTTCGCGGAACGCGTACAGGATCACCGCCATCGCGCCCAGGTCGAGCGCGTTCGAGCCGATCCACATCAGGTGGTTCAGGATGCGGGTGATCTCGTCGAACATGGTGCGGATGTACTGCGCACGCTCCGGCGCCGCGATCCCCAGCAGGGTCTCGATCGAGCGCACGTAGGCGTGCTCGTTGCACATCATCGACACGTAGTCGAGCCGGTCCATGTAGCCGATCGACTGGTTGAAAGGCTTGGACTCGGCGAGCTTTTCGGTACCGCGATGCAGCAGGCCCACGTGGGGATCGGCGCGGACGATGGTCTCGCCGTCCATCTCCATGATCAGGCGCAGCACGCCATGGGCGGCCGGATGCTGCGGGCCGAAATTCATCGTGTAGTTGCGGATCTCTTGCATGCTCAATTCTCCCGCCAGTGATCGGCGGCTTCGGCCTTGGCCTGCATCAGGTCGGCATCGTCGCGAATGGTGCGTGGAACCAGCACGCGCGGTTCGATCGACACCGGCTCGTAGATCACCCGCTTCTGCAGCGGGTCGTAGCGCACTTCGACGTTGCCGATCAGCGGGAAGTCCTTGCGGAACGGATGGCCGACGAAGCCATAGTCGGTGAGGATGCGGCGCAGGTCGGGATGGCCATCGAAGATGATGCCGTACAGGTCGAACGCCTCGCGCTCGAACCAGTTCACGCCCGGCCACACCAGGGTCAGCGAAGGCACCACCGGCAGGCTGTCGTCCGCGCAGAACACGCGCAGTCGCAGGCGCCGGTTGTGTTCGAGCGAGAGCAACTGGATCACCGCGGCGAACCGGCGCGGCTGGCTTCCGCCGCGGGGACGTCCGGCCCAGTCGAAGCGACCCTGGGCTTCGCCTTCCACACCGCGGGAAAAGCCGGTGCCGGAGACGGTATCAGTATCCCACTCGGTCTGGCCGTAGCCGAGATAGTCGATGCCGCACAGGTCGATCAGTTCGCTGAAGCGGAACGCCGGCTCGTCGCGCAGCGCGGTGGCCACGGCGATCAGGTCGGCCGCTGCGAGTTCGGCGACGGTTTCATTGCGAACCGTGCTGATGCTCAGCGTGTCGCCGAATCGCGCGATCAGCTGGGTGGCCAGCGAGGTCTTGGGGGTATCGGTCATGGCTGCGCCTTCGGATGTGCCGCTCAAGAGCGCGCGATGGTGCTGGTGCGGCGGATCTTCTTCTGCAACTGCAGGATGCCGTGGATCAGCGCTTCGGCCGTGGGCGGGCAGCCTGGCACGTAGATGTCCACCGGCACGATGCGGTCGCAACCACGCACCACGGAATAGGAGTAGTGGTAATAGCCGCCGCCGTTGGCGCAGCTGCCCATCGAGATCACCCACTTCGGCTCGGGCATCTGGTCGTAGACCTTGCGCAGCGCCGGGGCCATCTTGTTGACCAGGGTGCCGGCCACGATCATCACGTCGGACTGGCGCGGGCTGGGACGGAAGATCACGCCGTAGCGGTCCAGGTCCAGTCGCGACATGCCGGCATGCATCATCTCCACCGCGCAGCAGGCCAGGCCGAACGTCATCGGCCACATCGAGCCGGTGCGCGCCCAGTTCATCAGCGCGTCGATGCTGGTGGTGGCGAAGCCACGCTGCACCACCGGATTGTCGCCGGCGGGCAGCAGGATGTCGTCGACCAGGTTCAACGGCTCCGGGTTGTGCATCACCCGGCTGACGGAATCCATCACTCCCATTCGAGTGCTCCCTTCTTCCACACGTAGGCGAAACCGATGACCAGCAACAGCAGGAACAGGCCCATCTCGATCAGCGCGATCACGCCGAGCTGCTGGAAGACCACCGCCCACGGAAACAGGAAGGCGATTTCCAGATCGAAGATGATGAACAAGATGGCAAGCAGGTAGTAGCGCACGTCGAAGCGCATGCGGGCGTCCTCGAACGCCTCGAAGCCGCACTCGTACGGCGCCAGCTTCTCCGCCTCGGGACGACGCGGGCCTGCCAGCAGGCCAATGGCCAGCAGCACCACGCCAAGGCCGGCAGCGACGCCGATGAACAACAGGACAGGCCAGTATTCGGCAAGCACGATGCAACTTACCTCCGCGCCGTTGGGCGCATCAGTGACCGTGGGTGTGATCGGGCAACTCACGGTCCGGCGATTTCGATTCGGCAGGCCGCTGGGACCCTGGGCTTTCCAGCCCCGTCCGCAGGCGTTGCTGCCATGGACGTCCGACGTCTCGCGAAAAGATTTCGCGAATCCCGCCATTGTATCAGTGCGAAGGGGTACAACAAGCCTTGACGGCTGATTGCGTGCCGACTAACCGCACCACACATGCCCGTCACAAAGTACGGACGCGGCGACGCCCACGCATCACATCGTATGCGTGGGGCGCTCGGAGTTGAGGGTGCCGGCCAGGATGTTCTCGATCCGGCTGCGGGCGGCTTCCGCATCGCCCGACTCGTTGAAGTGGATGCCGATGCCGGCAGTGCGATTGCCCTGGGCACCGACCGGGCTGACCCAGACCACCTTGCCGACCACCGAGATGCGCTCGGTTTCCTCCGCCAGGGTCACCAGCAGGACCACCTCGTCGCCCAGCGAATAGGACTGCGCGGTGGCGGCAAACAGGCCGCCGTGCTTGAGGAACGGCATGTACGCGTTGTACAGCGACGCCGCATCCTTGATTTTCAGCGAGATGATGCCCTGCCGGGCGCCCATGGGTTTCATGCTTGGCTCCTGCCGGACGTGTGACACCTCCGGTCGATGGGACGGATCTTAGAGGCTGTCAGCGGCGCATACCACCGGGCGTCGTCACGCAATGCCCTGCTGGCTCGCCAGCAGCGACTGGCGCTCGTTCACCAGGCTGCCCCAGGACCCCGGCGGAACCCAGCCGGCAACCCAGCCCGGCACCTGCGCGGCCGGCATGGGCCGGGATATCCAGAAGCCCTGCAACTGATGGCAGCCGAGCGAGGCCAGCAGGTCGCCCTGATCGGAGGTTTCCACGCCCTCGGCGATCACCGCCTTGGCCAGCATGCGCGCCGTGGTGATCACCCCCGCGGCGATCGCCATGTTCCGGTCGTTGCTGATGATGTCGCGCACGAAGCTCTGGTCCAGCTTGATGTGTTCGATGTCGAGCTTCTGGATGTGGCTCAGCGAGGCGCTGCCGGTGCCGAAGTCGTCCAGGCCCACGCGGATGCCGCGGCGGCGGCATTCCTCGATCACCTCCTTGGCGCGGGCGTGGTCCATGCTCGGCCCGGTCTCGGTCACCTCGATGCCGAAGCCCACGTCCATCACGTCGGGATAATTCTCCAGCACGGCGTCGATGTCGGTGAAGAAGGCCGGATGCAGCAGGTGGCGGGTGCTGATGTTGACCGACACCGGGATCGAAACGCCCGCGCGGATCCACGACTGGCAGCAGCGCAGCGCCTCTTCCAGCACGTAGCGGCCGATCGGGCGAGCCAGTTGCGGGTCGTCCAGCACGTGCATGAAATTGCCCGGCTCGACCAGCGGATCGCTGTCGCTCAGTCGCAGCAGGGCTTCCATGCCGGCCACGCCGTGCAGGCCCGGCAGGCCGTCGATATAGACGATCGGCTGGAACAGCAGCAGCAGCTGATCCTGCTGCAGGGCCTGCGCGATCCGCTCGCGCATCGCCTGCAGGCGGACCTGCTCGAGCTCCATCGCCGGCTCGTACAACATGCCGCGATCCTTGCCCTCGTCCTTGGCCTGATACATCGCCAGGTCGGCATGACGTACCAGGCCCTCCGCATCCGATTCGTCCAGCGGAAACAGGGTCCAGCCGATGCTGGCCGACAGGTACAGTTGCTCGCCCATCAGGTTGAATGGCGCGCGCAGGACCTGGAGGATGCAGCGGCTGATCACGTCGAGCTGCTCGCGGCTGTCCAGCCCCGGGATGACCAGGGCGAACTCGTCGCCGCCGAAGCGGGCCAGCACGTCCGCCTCGCGCAACATGCCCACGACCCGCGCCGAGGCCTCCGCCAGCACATGGTCGCCGCCACCATGGCCGATCGTGTCGTTGACGCTCTTGAAGCGATCCAGGTCCAGCACGCCCACGGCCAGCAGGCTGCCTTGCGTGCCGGCGCGGGTACGAGCCTGTTCCAGTAGCTCGAACAGTAGGCGGCGGTTCGGCAATCCGGTCACCACGTCATAGAAGGCCAGCCGCTCGACACGTGCCTCGTGCATCTTCTGCCGGGTGATGTCGCGGTGATGCCAGAGGCGTCCACTGGCAACCTCGCCGACCCGCACCGGGGTGAAGTCGCGCAGGAAGATGCGCCCGTCGCCCATGGTCACTTCATCGCCCTTGACGGGCAGGTCCTGCTGCAGGATCTGGCCGATTCGCCGCTCGGCGGATGCCGGATCGGCATAAGTTGAAAGCAGTCGTGCGTAGAGCCAGTCCGCCGCCCTGCCCTCCAGCTCGGCGGGCGATTCGGGCAGGCCGAACAGGGTGCAGAAGGCCTCGTTGGCAAACCCCACGCGATCGTCCTCGGACACCACCAGGATGCCGGCATGCTGGGTGGACAGCACCGTGCGGAAATACTGCAGGTTGAAGCGCAGTTCCTGTTCCGCCGCCAGCCTGGCCGTTTGGGCGCGCTGCACCTGGATACCCAGCCCCAGCTCCACCGCCATCTCGGCGAAGGCCTGGATCTCGATGTCGCCGAAGGCATCCGCAGTGGCCGCGCCGACGACCAGGCAACCGGCGATCGCCCCGGCCACACGCAGCGGCAAGGCCAGCAGCGACTGCACGTCTGCACACCTGGACTGCGCCGCGCCTCGATGGCTCGACTGAGGCTGACCCAGTGCAAGCGCCCTGGCCACCATGACGCCCGCAGGCGTGCGATCGAGCGGGCTCGACTGGAGGTCCTGCAGCAAGCCGGCGTCCAGCCCTTCGTGCGCCTGCTGCAGCAGGCGACCTGGATCACCGGCTTCGAGCAGGCCGATCCAGGCAGCGCTGTAACCACCGGTGGCACGCAGCACGCGACAGGCGCCGGACAACAGCGACGGTTCGCTTTCGCTGTGGGTGACCAGCTTGATCATCTCACTGAGCAGGCGCAGCGCACGCCGCTGCCGCGCCTCGTCCTGCACCGAAAGCAGCAGCCGCGTGCGTTGCTCGTGCGCTTCGAGACCGAACCCGATGCTGATCGCCGCCTGCTGCAGCAGCTCGATCATCCGCGGCGAGAAATAGTCGGCGTGCGCGGCCCGTATCATCAGCGCCGCGCAGACTTCGCCAAACTTCAGCACCGGCACGGCCAGCGCGGCACCTACCTCGTGCCTTGCGTAGGCGGGCCGGAACATCTGCAGGGCCTCGCTGTGGCGGATGTCGGCTTCGAGTTGCGGCTCGCCGCGCCAGAACGCGGGCTGCGCCGCCGAAAACGGGATGCGTTCGGGGTAGATGTCGGCCATCCCGGCAGCCACGTCGGCGGGCGCGATGCGCTGCAGCCAGCCGCTGCGGTGGTCCAGTTCGCCCACCATCACCAGCCGCGCGCCGATCCGGCGCTGCAGGACCTCGATCACCGCCTCGTACAGGACTGCCGGCTCCAGCGCACGCACCAGCAGCTGCCCGATCTCGGACAACGCGGCATGGAAACTCTCGCCTGACGCGGCATCGGCTGCCACCTGCGTCGAGTCCTGCTCCGATATGTGCATTCGGATGTCCGCCGGATGGGCCGGCTGCGATGACGTCTGCCCTTCCAGGCAGCTGCTGGAACCACTGGAATTGCCGTCACCGGATTGCGTGACCGGACGTGATGACGGACCAGGCCACCGTCATCTTCCCCCTGCCTCAAGCTAGCCCGGTCAACCGGGGCGCGCAAGAGCCGTCCTGTACGGGCAGCCGATCAGGAAAGTTCGCACCAGCCCCAGTGGTCGAAAATCCACGGCGTGGGCAAGGCCAGGGTCAGGCGCGCGAAGACCGGCGCCGGCCGTGCCACGGCGGAGGGCAGCAGGCGCCAGCTTCCGGTATCGTCGCGTTGCAGCGGGGCCTGTGCCCAGCGCCAGCGTTCCACCCCCGCTGCACTGACCACGCTGAGCCGCAGCCACGGGTTCAACCAGGCTGGCGGCCGCCAGGGCAAGGCCGCCAGTGGCGGGGCTGGCCAGGCCCAGCACTCCGGCCGGCCAGCCAGATGCCGCATGCGCGTGCCGCTGAGTGCCATCTGGCTGCGATGCGCCTCCAGCGCCGCGAGCTTGCGGGCGAGCTGCAAGGTGCTGCCGGCCACTTCGAAGGACTCGTCGCCACGCTCCCCGTGCACCAGGTAGCCCAGCAGGGGCGGCGGGTCGGCCTGCCCGGCCAGGGCCAGGCGCACCAGCACATGCGCCGAGCCATGATCCGGATGATGGTCGGACAGCGCCGGCGCCAGCACCAGGCTGGGGCGAAACGCATCGATGGCCGCCGCCAGCGTCGCCACGGAGGCCTCGGGCGACTGCAACAGCAGCTCGGTCAGTCCCATGTCCGGCCAGCCCAGCGACTGCAGGCTCGAATCAGCCAGGCCAAGCTGCTGCAGCGCCTGCAACATTTCGCCACGACGGCGCTGGCCCCAGCGCCTGCGATCGTCGGCGCCGATGCGGATGCGCCGCTCCAGCCAGCGCTGCGGCCAGGGATTGTTGTCGCCGGCCGTGAGCAGCAGGATGCGCACCTCGCCGCCCGCCGCACGCACCCGCTGGATCAGCAGGCCGGTGGCGATGGTTTCGTCATCCGGATGCGGCGCGACCACCAGCAACCGGGTCTGCCCGGAAAACTCCGGCAGGCCATCCATCGCCGCCGACGTCAGCGAGATGCCGCCAGCCGGGGTCATCGCCACTGCGCGAGCAGTTCGAGCAGCAACAGGTCGCCACGCAGCGGCCCGCGCAAGGCCTCGCGGGTACGATTGACCGCGTCATACCAGTGCGCCAGCGCCTCGACGTCCATGGCGCTGGCCAACGGCGCGGCGCTGGCTGATGAACGCGCACGGATCTCGTCCGCGGTGGCCTGGGCGGCGAACCACAGCCGCTGCGCCGGCTCGTTGTCCAGCCAGCGCTTGACCACTTCGGTCGGCTGGCCGCGGCCGGCCGCCAGCGCAGCCAGGTCCTTGCGTACTTCCTGCCGGCGCTCCAGCGCGCCCTCGCCGGCCCAGGCCCGGGCCAGGCCGGGATTGCCGGCAGCCGCCGCCAGCGCCTCCGCGGGGTGGCGCACGCCTTCGTCCTGCAGCCAGGCCAGCGCATCGGCTTCGGCCGGAAGCTGGAACTCGACCCGCTGGCAGCGACTGCGAATCGTCTGCGGCAGGCGCCAGGGCGCATCGGCCAGCAGGATCAGCATGGTCTGCGCGGCCGGCTCCTCCAGCGTCTTCAGCAGCGCATTGGCGGCAGCCGCGTTCATCGCGTCGGCAGGGTCGATGACCGCCACCTGCCAGCCGCCAAACTGGCTGTTCATCGCCAGCCGCGCGGACAGTTCGCGGATCTGGTCGACCACGATCTCGCTGCGCTGCACGCCGTCCTTGCGCAGCCCGAAACTCAAGGTGACCAGGTCCGGATGGGAACCGGCGGCGATCAGCAGGCAGCTGCGGCAATGGCCGCAGGGCTCGCCGTCCACCGGCTCACTGCACAGCAGGCCCTGCATGAAATGCTGGACGAACGCGCGCTTGCCCAGGCCGGCGGCGCCGCAGACCAGCAGGGCGTGCGCCAGTGCCCCGCGCTGGCGACTCGCCTGCAGCCGCGCCCAGTGCGGAACCTGCCAGGGCAACACGCTCATGCCCGCGCCCCGGCCAGCAGGTCTTCCACTGCCATCGTGGCGGCAGCCAGCACCTGGGCCGGCGACTGGCCGGCGTCGAGCGTCCGGAAACGTTCGGGTTCGGCCGCGGCACGCTCGCGATAACGGGCACGCACGCGTTCGAAGAAGGCATCCGCCTCGACTTCGATGCGGTCGGCGTCGCCGCGTCCGGCGGCGCGCGCCCGCCCGGTGGCTACCGGCAAGTCGAGCAGCAGGGTCAGGTCCGGCTGCACGCCCATGCAGGCCCAGCGTTCCAGCTCCGCGATGCGTTCGGTCGGCTGGCCGCGACCGCCACCCTGGTAGGCATGGCTGGCATCGGCGTAGCGGTCACACAGTACCCAGCGCCCCGCCGCCAGGGCCGGCTCGATCACCTCGCGCACCAGTTGCGCACGCGCGGCGAACATCAGCAGCAGTTCGGTTTCCGCGGCCATGCCGCGCTGGGCCGGATCGAGCACGATGGCACGCACGGCCTCGCCCACGGTGGTTCCGCCGGGTTCGCGCGTCTGCACCAGCGACACGCCGTTTCGTTCGATGTGTTCGCGCAGGCCGGCCAGCAAGGTGCTCTTGCCCGCGCCCTCGCCGCCTTCGAGGCTGATGAACTTCCCTCGCGCGATCATCGGCAACGCTTCCGCTGGTAGCAGTCGACATTGCGATTGTGTTCTTCCAGCGAGCGCGCAAACACATGGCCGCCATCGCCACGCGCCACGAAATACAGCGCGTCGCCGGCGGCCGGATGCAGGGCCGCGACCAGCGCGGGCCTGCCGGGCAAGGCGATCGGCGTCGGCGGCAGGCCGGCCCGGGTATAGGTGTTGAACGGCGTGTCGGTGGTCAGGTCGCTCTTGCGGATATTGCCGGCGTAGTTCGCACCCATGCCGTAGATCACGCTGGGGTCGGTCTGCAGCAGCATGTGGTTCTGCAGCCGCCGCACGAACACCCCGGCGATCTGCGCCCGCTCGACGGGAAGGCCGGTTTCCTTTTCCACGATCGAGGCCAGGATCAGCGCCTCGTACGGCGTGGCCAGCGGCAGGTCCGGCGCGCGGCCCGGCCACAATTCATCCAGCGTCTTCACCATCGCGGCGTGCGCACGGCGCAGGATGTCCAGATCGCTGTCGCCCTTCACATAGGCATAGGTCTCGGGCAGGAAACGCCCTTCCGGCGCCTCGCCGCCCGCACCGATCTTCTGCATCAGGGCAGCGTCATCCAGGTTGGCGCTGTCGTGCTGCAGCTTCTCCGCCCTGGCCAGCGCCTGGCGCAGCTCGGCGAAGGTCCAGCCGTCGACGATGGTGAAATTGCGCTGCAGCACCCTGCCTGCCGCCATGTTGGCCAGCAGCTGGCGCGGCGTGATGCCCGGCTCGAGCGCGTACTCGCCGGCATGCAGCTTGCCGGCCACTCGCATCTGCGCCGCCAGCGCCCGCCAGTACAGCGGGTTGGCCGTGCTCAGGCCCTGCCGGCGCAGGTCGGCGACGATGTCCCTGAAGCTGCTGCCCCGGGCCACCTCGATGCTGCCACCGCCGGCCGCCACGTTCAGCGGCGTCGAATTGAACCGCGTATAGGCGTTGCCGAGATAGAACACGGCGCCGGCCGCCGCCAGCAACAGGAGCACCAGCAGCTTGAGCCATGCGCGGCCGCGCACCCGTTTGTCACTCATCCAGCCTGCTCCATCGTGAAACCCAGATCCTGCCAATGCTGCTGCAACCGGCGCGTGAGTGCACCGGGCCGATGGTCGCGCCCATCGAGCGAACGCACCGGCACGATGCCGCGCACACTCGAACTGAGGAACAACTCGTCCGCCGCATGCAGCATCGCCAGCGTCATGTCACCCACTCGCGCCGCGGGACAGCACGCCAGCACCTCGGCTCGCGCCACCCCGGCCACGCCGCAACGGTCCAGCGATGGCGTCAGCAACTGACCATCGATCACCGCAAACAGATTGGCCATGGTCGCCGAAATCACCCGCTCGTGGCTATCCAGCAGGACGCCTTCGGCGATCGCCGGATCATCCCACTCGGCCCGCGCCATGACCTGCTCCAGCCGGTTCAGATGCTTGATGCCGGCCAGCAGGGGCTGTTCCGCCAGGCGGATGGCGCAGACGCGCATGCGCACGCCTTGCGCATACACGTCCCGGTCCACTTGCGGTGGTGCGAATGCAGCCACCACGCGGGTGGGTTGCGCGTGGACCGGCAGCGCGTAGCCGCGCTCACCCTGGCCGCGGCTGAGCGTGATGCGGACCACCGACTGCGGCATGCCGGCGCTGACCTGCAACGCCTCGCGCCAAAGTTGCTGCGGGTCAGCCGCGGGAATCCGCAGGCGCGCGCAGCCATCGGCCAGTCGTTGCATGTGACGCGACCACAGGGGCGCGACGCCGCCGACCAGGCGAATGCTTTCGAACAGGCCGTCACCGTAGGCCAGGCCACGATCCAGCACCGAAACCTGCTGCGCCGCTGCGCCGTCGACCAGGATGCGCGCAGGCATCAGTCCGGCACTCCCAGCGCGCGCAGCAGCCCGCGCGCCTTGGCACGGGTTTCCGCCAGCTCGCTGGCTGCCACCGAATCGGCCACGATGCCGGCGCCGGCGCGCAGGCTCACTTCGTTGCCCAGCAGGGTCAGCGTGCGGATCAGGATGTTCAAGTCGAGCTCACCGTTGCGATCGAGATAACCCAGCGCGCCGGTATAGGCGCCGCGTGGCGCGTCTTCCAGCGCCGCGATGATTTCCATGCAGCGCACCTTGGGACAACCGGTGATGGTGCCGCCCGGGAAGGTCGCGGCAATCACCTCGCCGGGCGTCACCTCGCTGCGCAGTCGCCCGCGTACATTGGAGACGATGTGGTGAACGTGGGCGTAACTCTCCACCACCATCAGCTCGTCGACCGCGACCGTGCCCGGCACGCAGACCCGACCCAGGTCGTTGCGCTCCAGGTCGATCAGCATCACGTGCTCGGCGCGCTCCTTCGGATGCGCGCTGAGCTCGCGGATGCGCGCCGCATCGTCGTCACCGGGCACGCGTGGACGGGTGCCGGCGATCGGCCGGGTCTGCGCCACGCCGCCGCGCACTTCGACCAGCCGTTCCGGCGACGAGCTCACCACCGCCCAGCCCGGCTGCTGCAGCAGGCCCGCAAACGGCGCCGGGTTGGCACGGCGCAATACCGCGTAGAGCGAGGCCGCGGTGGGCGGCTGCGCATAACGGGCGCGCCAGGCGCGCGACAGGTTCACCTGGAAGATGTCGCCGGCATGGAGATGCTCGTGGATGCGCGCCACGCCTTCGAGGAAATGTTCCGGCGCGTCCTCGTCCCAACCGCACGGTCCGGCCAGCGGCGGGATCGAGGATTCCGCGCAAAGATCCGCTTCGAGCCGGTCGAGAAGATCCTCCCGCCACGCCTCGGCGACCAGGATCGTGCAGTCACGTGCATGGTCGACGATCACCGCCGCCGGGCAGCGCAGCGCCAGCGCCAGGGGCAGCTCGGCGGGCGGGCGCAGGCGCAGGCCCGGCTCGATTTCGCCGGCCAGTTCATAGGCCAGCAGCAGCACCCAGCCGCCATGGAACGGCAGGTCGTCGTCCGCGGGCGGCAGGCGGGCGGCGCGCCAGTCCTCATCCAGCGCGTCGAGGAAGCGCCCTTCCCGCTGCCGTCCGTCGTGGTCGCGCAGGCTCCCGTCCGCGTGCAGGCTCAGCGAGTCTTCGGGAAATCCGAACAGGATGTCGTAGCGCGACTGCGCGGTGCCATGCACCACGCTTTCCAGCAGGCAGGGATAGCGCGCGGGAAATGAAGCGGCCGGCGCGAGCAGGTCGCGCCGGCCGGCCAGGATGCGGCGATGGCAGGTCACGCGTGGCGCGTCAGACGCGACGGAAGGCCAGCGTGCCGTTGGTGCCGCCAAAGCCGAACGAGTTGGAGATCGCCACGTCGAACTTCGCCTCGCGCGCGGTGTTCGGCACGAAGTCGAGATCGCAACCTTCGCCGGGATTGTCCAGGTTGATCGTGGGCGGCAGCACCTGGTCGCGCAGCGCCAGGATGGTGAAGATCGCCTCGACGCCGCCGGCCGCACCCAGCAGGTGGCCGGTGGTCGACTTGGTCGAGCTCATCGCCAGCTTGTAGGCGTGGTCGCCGAACACCTTCTTCGCCGCCATCACCTCGCCCAGGTCGCCCAGCGGCGTGGAGGTGCCATGCGCATTGACGTACTGCACTTCGGCGGGGTTCAGGCGTGCATCGTCCAGCGCCGTCTGCATGCAGCGCGCCGCGCCTTCGCCGCCCTCGCTGGGTGCGGTCATGTGGTACGCGTCGCCACTCATGCCGAAACCGACCAGCTCGGCGTAGATGCGGGCGCCGCGGGCCTTGGCGTGTTCGTACTCTTCCAGCATCAGCACGCCGGAACCGTCGGACAGCACGAAGCCGTCGCGGTCCTTGTCCCACGGACGGCTGGCCCTGGTCGGCTCGTCGTTGCGGGTGGACATCGCCTTGGCCGAGCAGAAGCCGGCCATCGCGGTGCCGGTGGTGGCGAACTCGGCGCCGCCGGCGATCATCGCGTCGGCATCGCCGTACTGGATCATCCGCGCGGCCAGGCCGATGTTGTGGGTGCCGGTGGTGCACGCCGTCACGCAGGCGATGTTCGGGCCTTTCAGGCCGAACATGATCGACAGCTGGCCCGAGACCATGTTGATGATCGAGCTGGGCACGTAGAACGGCGAGACGCGGCGCGGGCCCTTGGCGGCCAGCTCCAGTGCGGTCGCCTCGATCGTGTACAGGCCGCCGATGCCGGCGCCCACCGCCACGCCGATGCGCGGCGCATTCGCCTCGGTCACTTCCAGCCCGGAATCGCGCAGGGCCTGGGTGCCGGCAGCCACGCCATAGTGGATGAACGGGTCCATCTTCTTGACGTCTTTCGCCGCCATCCAGTCAGCCGGATCGAAGCCGCTGACCTGGCCGGCAATGCGCGTGGAATAAGCGGAGGTGTCGAAATGCGTGACCGGGCCGATCCCGCTGACACCCTGGACGACGCGATCCCAGGCGCTGGCGATGTCGTTGCCGACCGGCGAGATGATGCCCATGCCGGTCACTACCACACGTCGCTTGCTCATGCTGATTTCCTTACGTGATTGCGCGGATCTGCCGCTGCCGACAGCGCAGGTAAAGCCCTGACTCGTCCGGTCCGCGACTCATCCGGGCCGCCGGATTCCCCGACGACCATACGGGATCGGACGTTACAAAATGCAGAAACGAAAACTGCGCCAAGATGGCGCAGCCTTCGGTACCGCCGTGTGAACGAACCGGCCCGCACCAGGCGAGCCCATCCGCTCAACGGCGGTCAATTCACTGCCGATCAATCCTTGGAGTGGGCCTTGATGTAATCGACGGCCTGCTGCACGGTGGTGATCTTCTCGGCATCTTCATCCGGAATCTCGGTCTCGAATTCTTCTTCGAGTGCCATCACCAGTTCCACCGTGTCCAGCGAATCTGCGCCCAGGTCGTCAACGAACGAAGCGTTCGCCGTGACTTCATCTTCCTTCACGCCCAACTGCTCGATGACGATTTTCTTGACGCGCTCTTCGATGGTGCTCATGTTGCCCATACCTCTCAAGGAGTAATTGATTTGTCTGTGCCGGCTCAAAGCCTGCAAAAGGCCGGCGCATTGTAGTGGCTAAACCGCAAGGCTGCCACGATGGGCCGGCATCACGGGGAAGAGACCCCCGCTGACCGGCACGAAAGCGCAATTGTCGCCTAAAACGAAGCTGCTGGCGACAACTGCGTCAACCCACGCTACGGCATGTACATGCCGCCGTTGACGTGCAGTGTCTCTCCGGTGATGTAGGCGGCCGCCGGCGAGGCCAGGAAGCCCACCGCGCTGGCGATGTCCTGCGCCTCGCCCAGCCGCCCCAGCGCGATCTGCCCCAGCATCGCCTGTTTGGCGTCCTCGGGCAGTGCCCGGGTCATGTCGGTATCGATGAAGCCGGGCGCCACCACGTTGACGGTGATGCCGCGGCTGCCGATCTCGCGGGCCAGCGACTTGGAGAACGCGATGATGCCCGCCTTGGCCGCCGCGTAATTGGCCTGCCCCGGATTGCCGGTGAGGCCGATCACCGAGGCGATCGAGATGATGCGACCCTTCTTCGCCTTCATCATGCCGCGCATCACCGCCTTCGAGGTGCGGTAGACCGAGGTGAGGTTGGTGTCGATGATCGCCTGCCAGTCCTCTTCCTTCATGCGCATCAACAACTGGTCGCGGGTGATGCCCGCGTTGTTGACCAGGATCGAGACCGTGCCGAACTCCTTCGCGATCGCCTCGACCAGGCCCTCGACGGCCGCGCCGTCGGTGACGTCCAGCTTGCGGCCGTGACCGCCGTGGGCGGCCATGCGCTCGCCGATGGCGGCGGCACCGCCGTCGCTGGTGGCCGTGCCGATGACGGTGGCGCCCATCGCCGCCAGCTCGTCCGCGATCGCCGCGCCGATGCCGCGACTGGCGCCGGTGACCAGCGCGATTTCACCTTGCAGTGGTTTGCTCATGAAAAACGTTCCTTCGGAAATCCGATGATCGAGGGGCCGTCAGGCCCACTCGGTGAGTGCGGCATCGAGATCCGCCGGCGCGCCGATCGCGCGCGCCTCGATGCTCTTGTCGATGCGCTTGATCAGGCCGGCCAGCACCTTGCCCGGGCCGCATTCGGCGACGCGCGTGGCGCCACCGGCGGCCAGCGCCTGCACGCATTCGGTCCAGCGCACGGGCATGTACAGCTGGCGCTGCAACGCCCCGCGAATCTCTTCGATGCTGCCGTAGCTGCACGCTTCGGCATTCTGGATCACCGGCACCGAGGGCAGCTTCCAGTCGACCGTCGCCATCCGCTCGCCCAGCTTGTCGGCCGCTCCGCGCATCAGTGCGCAATGCGACGGCACCGACACCGCCAGCTTGATCGCCTTCTTCACGCCCAGTTCGGCCAGTCGCGCCAGCGCGCGATCGACCGCTTCGGCGTTGCCGGCGATCACCAGCTGGCCGGGCGAATTGAAATTCGCCGGCGCCACCACCTGGCCCTGCGCCACCTCGTCGCACACCGCCGCGATCTGCGCGTCGTCGCCGCCAAGGATCGCCGCCATCGCGCCGACGCCCGCCGGCACCGCGGCCTGCATCAGCCGGCCGCGTTCGGCCACCAGCGCGGCCGCGTCATGCAGGGAGATCGCTCCGGCGCAGACCAGCGCGCTGTACTCGCCCAGGCTGTGACCTGATAGGCGAGCCGGCTGCGCGCCGCCCAGCTTCTGCCACACCCGCCACACCGCGACGCTGGCCGCGAGCAGCGCGGGCTGGGTGTTCTCGGTACGGTTGAGCTGATCTTCCGGACCCTGGGCGCTCAGGCTCCACAGATCGACACCGGCGCCTTGCGAAGCTTCGTCGAAGGTGGCCCGGACTTCACTGTGTGCGGCGGCCAGTTCGGTCAACATGCCGACCGACTGCGAACCCTGGCCGGGAAAGACGAAAGCGAGCGAGGAAGCGGTTGAACTCATGGATGGGCGAATCCCGTCGACGAAAGCGAACATGGTGCCATGCATGGGCCGCCATACGCAGCTGTATTTCGCGAATCCGCCGGCATCGCAAAATGCGATGCCGCCCGAGGGCGGCATCGTGACCGGCATGGAAATGCTTGCCGGATCAGTAGCGCAGCAGCGCGGACGCCCAGGTGAAACCGCCGCCGAAGGCTTCCAGAAGAAGGTTCTGGCCACGCTGCACCTTGCCCGAGCGCACCGCGTAATCCAGCGCCAGCGGCACCGAGCCCGACGACGTGTTCGCGTGCTTGTCGACCGTGACGATGACGCGCTCCATCGACATGTTGAGGCGCTTGGCGGTCGCCTCGATGATGCGCAGGTTGGCCTGGTGCGGAATCAGCCAGTCGATCTGCGACTCGTTCATGCCGGCGGCGGCGAGGGTTTCCTCGACCAGCGAGTCCAGCGTCTTCACCGCGACCTTGAACACTTCGCGACCGGCCATGCGGATGCGCACGCCGTGGTTGGGCTCGTCCCTGAAACCGACGGAGACGCCCACCGGGTTGTACAGCAGTTCCTTGTGGCCGCCATCGGCATGCAGGCAGGTGGCATGGATGCCCGGCTCGCTCGACGCCTCCAGCACCACCGCGCCGGCGCCGTCGCCGAACAGCACGCAGGTCTCGCGCTCGGTCCAGTCGACCATCCGGGTCAGTGTTTCCGCGCCGATCACCAGGACCTTCTTCGACTGTCCGCTCTTGATGAACTTGTCGGCGATGCCCAGCGCGTAGACGAAGCCCGAGCACGCGGCATTGACGTCGAACGCGGCGCAGCCGTTGGCGCCCAGGCGATGCTGCACCAGGCAGGCGGTGGACGGGAAGATGATGTCCGGCGTGGTGGTGCCCAGGATGATCAGATCAAGCTCGGACGCCTTGACGCCGGCTGCCTCCAGCGCCTGCTGCGCGGCACGGAAGGCCAGGTCGCCGGTGGTCTCGCCGTCGGCAGCGATATGACGCTGGCGGATGCCGGTGCGGCTGCGGATCCACTCGTCACTCGTCTCGACGATCTTTTCCAGGTCGGCGTTGGTTACCACGCGCTCCGGCAGCGCGCTGCCGGTGGCAATGATGCGGGAGTAGATCTGGGCCATTCAGCTGTCCATCAACGTAAACTTGGGATTGAACGCCTTGGGCGGCACCAGTGCAACCGCCGCGCCCGGCATCCGACTGTCCAACAACGCAAAACGGCGCGTCACCGCGCCGTTTTGCCAATCAGGTCCGGAAACCCCGAGGGGCTCCCGAAGCAGATCAATCCTCGACCGACACCGCACCCTTGGTCTCGATCACCTTCTTGCCGCGGTAGTAACCGTCCTTGGTGACGTGATGGCGCAGATGCACCTCGCCACTGGTCGGATCGGTCGACAGCTGCACGGTCTTCAGCGAATCGTGCGAGCGGCGCATGCCGCGGGTGGACGGGGTACGGCGGCTCTTGGCAACTGCCATGGTAGTTCTCCAACGGAAACTTGATGATCTGTGACTTGATGACCCGATGACTCGGGTCGGCGTTTACTTCTTCAGTTCGCGCAACACCGCGAACGGATTTTCTGACTGCCCTTCGCCGGAGGTCTCCGGTTCCTGGCTGATCGCTTCGTCGGGCAGGCTGCTGTCCGGATTGATCGGAATCAGCGGCAGCGCCAACAACAATTCGTCTTCTATCACATCCACCGGATTCAACCGGCCATCCTCGGCCACCAGCAGCGGCTCGCAATCGGGCGGCAATCCCGCCTCTTCGCGCTCCTGTCTGATCAGGCCGAGCCGCGTGTCCACCGTCACCGGCAAGTCGAACGGCTCCAGCGTGCGCTGGCATGTCACGCTCAGCGATCCGGTGGCGCGGACGTCGACATAGCTGATGCCCAGCTCGTCGCGCCCGAAATCCAGCTCGAAATGCACCGATCCATCGGTATCGGCCAACGCCTCGCACAGGCGTGACATGGACGCCACAGGAAGCGTTCCCTCGAACGAACGCCGCGCCGAGACCATGCGCCAAGCGTCCACGGACTCTGGCAGTGTCACGGACATAATCGCGAAATGTTAGGTTCCAGGCGGCCTGAAGTCAACTGGTGCGGCGCCCGGACCCCCGAAATGGGTGGCCGGCGGCGCATTTTGCCTGATTTGCCCCCGATGCGGCAGACTTGCTCTCCCTGTCGCCCGAGCCGCTGCCCTTGAACTCCTACCTCACCCTGGGCCTCGTCGCGCTGCTGGTGCTGCTGGTCGGCCTTGCCGCCAGCGCGCTGCTGCTGCGGCGGCGCCAGAACCTGCGCGGCAGCAGCCTGAACAACCTGCTCGACCTGGCCGATCGCCTGGAAGCCGACCTGAAGACCTGCCGCACCGGCCTGCAACAGGCGCATGCGGTGATGTCGCTGAACCCGGACCTGCCCGCCGCCAGCGAGCAGGAGGCCCGTCATGCGGTCGACGCCGGCCTGCGCGCCCTGCTGCAGCAGCGCCTGTGGATCAGGGACCGCTCGCCGCATGCCGGCCAGCAGGAACTGGATGAAGCCGCCACCTCGATGCGTGATACACGCGCCCGCCTGCAACCGCTGCTGAAGGCACTCGACCAGGCGCAGACCGATCTCGACAGCGCCATGCGCGACCATATCCGGCGCGAATCGGACACATGATCCAGGCCGGCCCCTCACCTCGTATCGTATTGGCCTCGACCTCACGCTACCGCGCCGAACTGCTGCGCCGGCTGCTGCCGCAGTTCGAACAGGCCGCACCGGGAACCGACGAGGCGGCTTGGCCCGGCGAGGCCCCCAGGGCGCGCGCCTTGCGCCTGGCCATCGCGAAGGCCGAGGCCGTGGCTGCGCTCCATCCGGACTCGCTGGTGATCGGTTCGGACCAGGTCGCTGCGCTGGACGACCGGCTGCTGGACAAGCCGGGTAGCCCGCAGAATGCCTGCGCGCAGCTTGCCGCCAGCTCGGGGCGCGAGGTGGTGTTCCATACCGCGCTGTGCGTGATCGACACCCGCCAGCATCAGCAGCACACCCATGTCGACCTGACCCGCGTGCGCTTCCGCCCGCTGCAGGCCGACGAAATCCTTCGTTACGTGGAACGCGAACAACCCCTGGATTGTGCCGGCAGCTTCAAGTGCGAAGGCCTCGGCATCAGCCTGTTCGAAACCATCGACAACCACGACCCCAGCGCACTGATCGGCCTGCCCCTGATCGCACTGGCGCGCCTGCTGCGCGAAGCCGGCGTCGCCCTGCCCTGAGGCCGTCCCGGAACATCCCTGCGGGGCGGCTACACTGGCACCCGTCACGCCAGCGAAGAACCCTGCCACGATGTCCGCCATGACCCAGCCCCACGAAGAATCCCTGCAGCAGCGACTGGATGCCGCGATGGCCCAGGTCAACCTGGTGCTGCTCGGCAAGCCGCGACAGGTGAAACTGGCCTTCGCCTGCCTGATCGCCGGCGGCCACCTGCTGCTGGAAGACGTGCCCGGCGTGGGCAAGACCACCCTGGCGCACGCACTGGCCGCCACCTTCGCGCTGGACTTCCAGCGCGTGCAGTTCACCAGCGACCTGCTGCCTTCGGACATCCTCGGGGTCAGCGTCTACGAACGCGAGACGGCGCAGTTCCGCTTCCACCCCGGCCCGATTTTCACCGGCCTGCTGCTGGCCGACGAGATCAACCGCGCCAGTCCGAAAACGCAAAGCGCCCTGCTGGAGGCGATGGCCGAAGGCCAGGTCACCGTGGACGGCCAGACCCACGCGCTGGCGCAGCCGTTCTTCGTGGTTGCCACGCAGAACCCGCTGGATCTGAACGGCACCTTCCCGTTGCCCGATTCCCAGCTCGACCGCTTCATGCTGCGCTTGTCGCTGGACTACCCCGACGCTGCCGCCGAACGGGCCCTGCTCGGCGGCAGCGACCGGCGCGACCTGCTGGCGCAGTTGCGCCCGAAGCTGGATGCGGCGGCGCTGATCGAGCTGCATCGGCAGTCGCAGTCGATCACCGCCAGCAATGCCCTGCTCGATTATCTGCAGGCCCTGCTGAGCGCCAGCCGCCGCCATGCCGACATTCGGGTGGGGCTGTCGCCACGCGCCGGCCTCGCCCTGCTGGGCGCGGCACGGGCATGGGCCCTGCTCCACCATCGCAACCATGTGCTGCCGGAAGACCTGCAGGCGCTGTTCGTCCCGCTGGCCGCCCACCGCCTGCTGCCGGCCCGTGGCGCCCATGGCGACACGCTGGCGCGGCAGTTGCTGGCCGAGGTCGCGGTGGATTGATGCGCAGCGTGATGCAACGCCTGCAACGCTGGGCCGAAGGCCGGCTGCCCGCACTCACCCGCTATCGCCGCCCGGAAAGCCTGCCGATCGAACTGCACCGGCGCCGCATCTACATCGTGCCGACCGGTTTCGGCCTGGGCTTCTCCGTGCTGCTGCTGGTGATGCTCGCCGGCGCGCTGAACTACAGCAACAACGCCGCCCTGCTGCTGACCTGCCTGCTCGGCGCCGCCAGTGCGGCGAGCATGCTGGTGGCATTCCGCAACCTCGACGGCCTGCGCCTGGCACATGTCCGCCCCGGCCACGCGGTGGCCGGCGACCCGCTCACGCTCACCCTGGAATTCGACTCCGCCCGTGCGCGCCAATCGATTCGCGTGGAGCTTGCCGACGGCACCATCGCCTTCGCGCTCGATGGTCGCAGCGGCACCGCGGTGCAACTTTCCCTGGCCACCGAAAAGCGTGGCTGGCAGGCGATGCCGCGCATGCGGGTATGGAGCAGCTGGCCGCTGGGCATGTTCCGCGCCTGGAGCTGGCTGCGACCGGAGCAGGCCGTGCTGGTGTGGCCGCGCGCGGAGGATGCCGGTCCGCCACCCCGCGCGCCGGCGGGTGATGCCCGCCACATGCGGCTGTACCGTGGCGACGAACTGGCCGCCTTGCGTGACTACCGGGTCGGCGACCCGCGCCGCCACATCGCCTGGAAAAGCAGTGCGCGCCACGAAAATCTGCTGGTCAAGGATTTCGAACAGCCGCAAAGCCGCCCGCAATGGCAGCTCGACTGGCGCCAGCTTGGCGGCATGGAGAACGAGGCGCGCATCGCCCGCCTCGCCCGCTGGGTGGACGAGGCGGAGGCGCAGCGCTGCAGCTACAGCCTGTGGCTGCCCGGCGACGAGATCGCCAGCAGCAACGGGCCGCTGCACTACGCGCGCTGCATGAACGCGCTGGCGCAATTGCCATGAGCCGCCTGCGAGCCGCCGCGCCCGTCCATCCCGTCGACGCCCGCGCCTTCGACCTGCTCAGCCTGACCCTGGCAATGGTGCTCGGCCTGCATGCCCTGCACATGCCGTGGTGGCTCGTGGCGGTGCTGGCCGTGGTGCTCGGCTGGCGCTGGTGGCAACGGCGACAACGCGCCGGTCGCGTGCCGCGCTGGCTGAAGCTGCCGATGCTGGCCTTGCTGACACTGGCGGTGGTCCTGCAGTACGGCAATGTTTTCGGCCGGGAACCCGGCACCGCGCTGGCGGTGGGCCTGCTGGTGCTGAAGCTGCTGGAGACCGAAACCATCCGCGACGCCCGGGTCGGCATCAGCTTCGCCTGCTTCGCCCTGATGGCGGCGCTGTTGTCGGGTCAGGGCATGGTCGCCACCGTAGCCGTCGCTCTCGGCCTGCTGCCTGCGCTGGCGACCTTGCGGGCACTGGAACCCGCACAGGCGACGGACAGCCTGCCGCGCTCGCTGCTGCCCGGCCTGGGGTTGATCGGCGCGGCATTGCCGCTGGCGCTGCTGGCCTTCCTGCTGGTTCCCCGACTCGACTCGCCGCTGTGGGGCGCGCCCACGCCCGACCAGGCCAGCACGGGCCTGGCCGACAGCATGTCGCCGGGCAAGTTTGCCGAGCTGATGATGGACGACAGCCCAGCCATGCGGGTGACTTTCGATGGCGACCCGCCGGCCCGCGCCCAGCGCTATTTCCGCGCCTACGTCATGGCCCGCTACGACGGCTTCACCTGGACGTTCCGCGACCTCGCCGCGCTGGCGCCGTCGAAGCTGGAAGTCGCCGGCGCCACGAGCTATCACGTCAGCCTCGTCGCCAGCCACCAGAACGTGCTGCCCACCCTGGACATGCCGATCGACCCGCCGGACGGTGCCCGCATGCGGGCCGACCGGGTGGTGGTCGCCGACAAGCCGGTCAACGACACGCTCCGCTACAGCCTGAGTTCGGCCACGCGTTATCGACTGGAACCGAAGCTGGGCCCACATCGGCGTCGCTGGCTGCAATTGCCCGACGGATTCAACCCGCGGGCGCTGGCGCTGGGACGGGAGTGGCGACAGAGTCACGGCGGCGACGACGGCGCCATCGTGCGCGCCGCGCTCGCGCTGTTCCACGACGGCGGCTTTCGCTACACGCTGGCTCCGGCACCGCTGGGGCGCAACGCCATGGACGACTTCCTGTTCGGCACCCGCGAAGGTTTCTGCGAACACTACGCCTCGTCCTTCACCGTGCTGATGCGGGCCGCCGGCATTCCAGCCCGGGTGGTCACCGGCTATCAGGGCGGATACTGGAACAAGGCCGCCAATTACCTGCTGGTGCGCAACTCCGACGCCCACGCCTGGAGCGAAGTGTGGCTGCCCGGTCGCGGCTGGGTGCGCGTCGACCCCACCGCCGCCGTGCGCCCGGAACGCGTGTCGCAAGGTGCCGCCGCCGCGGCCGGCGACCAGTTGGCCTGGTACCGCACCGACTGGCTGCAGGGTTTGCGCAACCGCTGGGACATTGTCAACCGCTGGTGGGATCAGGGCGTTATCGGGTTCGACGCCTTGCGCCAGCGCGGCCTGTTGCAGCCGTTCGGCATTCGCGATGTCGATACCGCGACACTGGGCTGGCTGCTGGCGATCAGCAGCACGCTGTTTGTCGCGATCGGCCTGGTCTGGGCCCTGCGCCGGCGACAGCCGCGTGACCCGTTGCGCGGGGCCATGCGCGAGCTGGAACGCAAGCTGGCGCGCAAGGGCATCGTGCGCCGGCGCGGCGAAGGCCCGCAGGATTACCTGCGCCGCGCTGCCGATGCATTGCCTGATCGACGCGAGGAACTGGCCGAGCTGATGAGGAGTTATCTTGAGTTGCGCTACGCCCATGCCGAACCGCCAACTGAACCATTGCGCCGCTTCATCCGGTCGGTACGGGATTTCCGTATCGCCCGCGTGGTCAAATAGCCGTCGAATCGACGGCCGTCATCGCTGCCCCCGTTTGGAGATATCCCCATGTCCCTGTACCGCCCATTGACGCTCGCCGCAGCCCTGGCCTTGCTGGCAGGCTGCGCGACGATTCCGAAACCGCTGGAAGGCACCTATGCCGACGTGTCCACCGCAAGCGCACAGCAAGGCGGCGCCGGCGGCACGCACGTGCGCTGGGGCGGCGAAATCATCAAGACCGAGCCGGGTCCCCAGCAGACCTGCTTCTACCTGCTGTCCCGCCCGCTCGACAGCCAGGCGCGCCCCACGGCCGGCAGCAACGGCGAGAATCTCGGCCGCTTCGTGGCCTGCCGCAATGGCTTCTACGATCCGGAAGTGTTCGTTCGCGGCCGCGAGCTGACCGTCACCGGCACCCTGCACGGCACGGTGTCGCAGAAGGTCGGCGAGTTCGACTACGCCTACCCGCGGGTGGAGGCCGACGTGGTCTACCTGTGGCCGAAGCGGCCGGTGGTGGTGAACTATCCGCCGGGCTTCTATGACCCGTTCTGGGGTCCCGGCTTCGGTCCGTATTGGGGCGGTTATCCGTACGGCGGTTTCTATCCGCGCCGGGTGATCGTGGTGCGCCCGCCCCCGCCGCCCCCGAAGAAATAAGCATCCAGAAAAACGCCGGCTCGCAGCCGGCGTTTTTTTGCTCCCATCTCAGCCCGGCGGCCAGTGCAGCCGGCGGCCGGCGAGCAGATGCACGTGCAGGTGGAACACGGTCTGTCCACCATCCTCGTTGCAGTTGATCACGGTGCGATAGCCCTGCTCGGCAAAACCCTCCGACTTGGCGTAGCTCGCCGCCGCCAGCAGCAGCTTGCCGAGCAGCTCCGCATCGCCCGCCACCGCATCGTTGAGCGTGGCCAGCGGCTTCTTCGGAATGAACAGCACGTGCACCGCAGCCTGTGGATTGAGGTCGCGGAAGGCCAGCACCTCGTCATCCTCGTAGACGATGTCCGCCGGTATCTCGCGCCGGATGATCTTGCTGAAAATCGTGTCGCTCATGTCGGGCTCCCTCGGATCAAGGCTTCAGTCCAGCAGCTGGCGGCCGCCGAAGGCGTGTGCCAGCGTGCTGCGGTCGACGTATTCCAGTTCGCCGCCCAGCGGCACGCCATGCGCCAGCCGGGTCGGCCGCACGCCGCCGGCGCGCGCCAGCTGGGCCAGGTAATGCGCCGTGGCCTCGCCTTCCACGGTGGGGTTGGTGGCGATGATCAGTTCCTCGACCTCGCCCTCGCCCAGGCGCTGGCTCAGCTGCAGCAGGCCCAGCTCTTCCGGCCCCAGGCCATCGAGCGGCGACAGGCGACCCATCAGCACGAAATACTGGCCGCGAAAACCGGTGGCCTGCTCGATCGCCGCCAGATCGGTCGGCGACTCCACCACGCAAAGTACCTGGCGGTCACGAGTGGCGCTGGCGCACAGCGCGCACAACGGCTCTTCGCTGAAATTGCGGCAGCGCTCGCAATGACCGATGCGCTGCATCGCCTGTTCCATCACCGCCGCGAGTTTCAGGCCGCGATCGCGCTCACGCTCCAGCAGATGGAAGGCCATCCGTTGCGCGCTCTTGCCGCCTACCCCGGGCAGGCAGCGCAGCGCTTCGATCAGTTCGGCGAGAAGTGGGGAGCCTGGGGTCATGGATGATTGAGAAGTGAGTGGAGAGGGGTGAGGAGTGAGAGAAAAAGCGAAGAGCCGAGTGCTGGTGCCTTCTCTCTCTTCTCACTCCGCTCCACTCACTCCTGCCTTCAAAACGGCATCTTGAAGCCGGCCGGCAGGTTCATGCCGGCGGTGACGCCGCCGAGCCGGTCCTTGCTGACCTGGGCCACCTTGTTCACCGCGTCGTTGATCGCGGCGGCGACCAGGTCTTCGGCCATTTCGGGATCGTCGGCGAAGGTCTGCCGGTCGATCTGCACGCGACGGACTTCGTGGGCGCCGGTCATCACCACGCTGACCAGGCCGCCGCCGGCGCTGCCGGTGACTTCCAGTTTGGCGATTTCCTCCTGCGCGCGCTTCATGTCTTCCTGCATGCGCTGGGCCTGCTGCATCAGCTGACCGATCTGTCCTCTCATCACCTGGCTCCGGATTCGTTGTCAAAGGGCTTGATGGATTGCGGCACCACGCGTGCGCCGAAATCGCGCTTCAGCGTCTGCACCAGCGGATCGTCCTCCATCGCCTGCTCGGCAGCGGCCTGTGCGCTGTTGCGTGCCTGCGCGGCGCGAGCCGCGGGGGTTTGCGCGGCGGCGGCCTGGTTCTGGCTCACGAAACGCAGCTTGATGCGCTCGCCCAGCGCGTTGCCGATGCGCTCCTCCATCTGGCTGACCATCGGCTCGACCGCCATGCTCATGTGCGCCGGCTGCAGGGCCAGCACCAGGGTCTGGCCGTCGCGTTCACGCAGGATGGCGTTCTGCGCCAGCACGCTGAACGGGCCACGCAGGCCGGCGCGCTCGATCAGCGATTCCCAATCGGGCAGGCCATCGGCGTCGCGCGTCACGGGAACAGCCGGCGCCGGCGCGGGTGCTGGCACAGCGGCCACCGGAGGAGCCGAAACTTCCACTGCACGTGCCGGCGCCGCGGAAGCACGCGCAGGCGCAGGCGGCCGCGGTGCGGTGGCTTGATTGCTCGCCGGTCGCTCGACGCGCGCCGACGGCGCGCCGTCGCCGGGACGGAACGCCAGCATGCGCAGCAGGGCCATCTCGAAACCGGTGCGCGCATCCGGTGCCAGTGCGAGATCGCGCCGGCCCGAGGTGGCGATCTGGTAGTACAGCTGCACGTCTTCGGGCGTGATCCGTTCGGCCAGCGACGACAGCTCGCCGTCGTCCTCGCTGGCTTCGTCGGGGCGATAGCCGGGAATCAGCTGGATCAGCTGCAGGCGGTGCAGCACGCTGGCGATATCGTCCAGCACGCCGCCGAAATCCGGCGAATACGACGCGATCTGTCGGCACTCGACCAGCAGCCGCTCGCCATCGCCGGCGGCCAGCGCATCGAGCACGCCCAGCACCTGCCCCCGCGCCACGCTGCCCAGCATGGTGCGCACGTCGTCGGCATGCAACGCACCGCCGCCGTAGGCGATCGCCTGATCCAGCAATGACAGGCCATCGCGCAGCGAACCGTCGGCGGCGCGTGCCAGTTCGCCGATCGCGCTGTCGTCGTAGCTGATGTTCTCGGCGCCCAGGATGTGCCGCATCTGGCCGGAGATCTGCTCCGGCAGCAGCCGCTTCAGGTTGAACTTCAGGCAGCGCGACAGCACCGTCACCGGCAGCTTCTGCGGGTCAGTGGTGGCAAGCAGGAACTTCACGTGCGGCGGCGGTTCTTCCAGCGTCTTCAGCAACGCGTTGAACGCGTTCTTCGACAGCATGTGCACCTCGTCGACCAGGTACACCTTGAAGCGGCCGCGCGACGGTGCGTACTGGGCGTTCTCGATCACCTCGCGCACGTCGTCCACGCCGGTGTTGCTGGCCGCATCGATCTCCAGCAGGTCGACGAAGCGCCCCTCGTCCACCGCCACGCACACCGAGCACTCGCCGCACGGATCGGCCGACTGGCCGCGCTCGCAGTTCAGCGACTTGGCGAAGATGCGCGCGATGGTGGTCTTGCCGACGCCGCGGGTGCCGGTGAACAGGTAGGCGTGGTGCATGCGGCCGGTATCAAGCGCGTTGGTCAGCGCACGCACCACGTGTTCCTGCCCGACCAGTTCGGCGAACTTGCGCGGACGCCACTTGCGGGCGAGTACTTGATAGGACATGGCTACCAACGTTGGGGCAAAGACCGATTGTGCCAAGTCGGGGCGGCCAAGTCAGTAACGGCACGCCCGAAATGGCGGCGGCCCCGCCAGCCACACCCCGGCACCCGAATCATTCGCTACCGTTGCTTCCTTCCGGACCTGGCGGAGTTTGCGAACTATCGTCGCGGGGGGACCGACGGGGCCACCATGGACGTCAAGCGATATCGCTTGGTTGTTTTGCTGTTGCGCCAGCCCGTCAAGGCTGTCGCACTACTCGAATTCTGGCGGAGAGAGCGGGATTGCTCGGCCCATCCTGGACCTCACCCCTCGCTCCGCGAGGGGCCAGCCTGCGGCTGTCCAAATTCGTTCCAGACGAATTTGTCGAACCTCAGCCTGCGTCGTACGGTTTCACTCACTGGCGGAGAGAGCGGGATTCGAACCCGCGATAGGTTTTACCCTATACACACTTTCCAGGCGTGCTCCTTCAACCACTCGGACACCTCTCCGCATGGGTGAAACCGCCTCTGCCAAGCATGCGTTGCCCGACAAAGAAGCGGAAGGATAGCCGCAGGCTCGGATACAGGCAAGCGACCAGGTCGCTCAGCCAGCATCAGCGCGAGGCGCAGAAGGTGGCGCCAGCGCAACACGCTCGCCCGTGGCAGCCACACGATAACCACGGGCGGCCAGCGCTTCACCATCGGCAGCGCTGCCGTAGTGATAGAGGATCATCTGTCGACGCAGCGACGCGGGGTATTCGCGTTCGATGTCGTCGATGCCGGTGTGCGAGGGGTTGCCGACCAGGCTGCAGTCGTGAGCGATCAGCCCCGTGCCCCCGGCATGGCGCGCCAGCACCTCGGGGATCGGCCGGGTGTCGCCGGTATAGGCGAAGCAGCCGTCCAGGGCGAGTCCGTACGAGGTTCCCGGTACGTGGTGGCGGGTGGCGAACACGTCGAACCACAAGCCGTCCAGCCAGAAGCCGCGCGTGCATGGGATCAGCCGGAACGCTTCCCAGAAGTTCACGCCCCCTTCGGCCAGCACGCCGGGGTAGTCAGCCACGCGCGCCTGCAACCAGGGCATCAGGCCGGCATGCAGGAAGACGCGGGTGGTGCCGCGCAGGTGCCCGTCGAACCACAACTTGATGAACAGTCGCTCCAGTCCGGCGACATGGTCCATGTGGGTGTGCGTGATGAAGACGGCCGACGGCAGCGCGTCGTAGGTCGCCATGTAGCGGTCCAGCGTGTCGGGGCCGCAATCGACCAGCAGCAGCGGCACGCCATCGCGCTCGAGCACCGCCGCGGAGGAGCCGAGCTCCGCCGCGTGCGCCGCGCCGACGCCGAGAAAGTTCAGATGCCAGTTCATGGATTGAGCGTACGCCCATAGCGGTACAGCAGGGGGTGCCACAGGGTTTCCTCGAACGCCGCTTCGCCCGCGGCGGCGGCGCCAAGCTTGAGCAGCGAGCGGCGCAGGCGTTGCAGGTTGGCTGTTTGCCAGCTTCCGGCGGGAATGCGCATGCGTCCGCGATCGAAGTCGATCAGGTACAGCTGCTCCGGCGTCACCAGCACATTGTGCGCATTGAGATCGGCGTGCCAGACGCCGACGCGGTGAAAGCGTGCCACCAGCGCACCGACCTCTTCGGCCAGTTCGCCGTCCATCCGCCCGCTTGCCAGGCATTCGGCCAGGGTCTGCGCGTCGGCGATGCGGCGGGTGATCAGGTCGGCGCTGTAGAACAGGCCATGCCTCCGATAGCGCGCGGCCACCACGACCGGGCCGGGCAACTCCAGCCGGGCGATCTCGGCCAGCAGGCGGAATTCCGCAAACGGACGGGTGCGCGCGGCGCCCGTCCACAGGTAGCGATCGCCCATCAACGCCGCCACCAGGCCACCGCGACGATAATGCCGCAGCACGCATTCGCCGATCGGCGTGGTGATGATCGCAACGCCGCCGCGGCCACCCGACTGCGTCCGCAACGCACCGCGTTCGCCCCAGTAATCCGCGGCGAACCATTCATGCCCGACTTGTGACGACACCGTCGCGTCGAACAGAATCGCGCCTTCGGCATCGTTGTGGGTTCGTTCCTGCATCATCATGCCCGGTGAATGCCCACGATTCTAACCCAGGCCCCATGACCCCGAACCCGACACCCGCCTCGATCTGCCTGCTGCGCACCTCCGCCATCGGCGATGTCACCCACGTGGTGCCGTTGCTGCGCACACTGCAACAGGCATGGCCGGACACGTCGCTGACGTGGATCGTGGGCAAGCTCGAACGCAAGCTGGTCGGCGACCTCCCCGGCGTGGAGTTCGTCACCTTCGACAAGGCCGCCGGCTGGGCCGGCATGCGTGCGGTGCACGCGGCGCTGCGCGGACAGCGCTTCGATGCCCTGCTGCAGATGCAGGTGGCGATGCGCTCGAACCTGCTGAGCCTGGGCATCAGCGCCGATCGCCGCGTCGGCTATGACCGCGCGCGTTCGAAGGATCTGCACGGGCTGGTCATCAACGAACGCATCCCTGCGCGCAGTGGCGAACACGTGCTCGATGCGATCGGCAGTTTTTGCGAGCCGCTCGGCCTGAAGCAGACCCGGGTGCGCTGGGATATCCCGATTCCGGACGAGGCGCATGCATGGGCCGTCGAACAGCTGCCCGGCGACGTGCCCACCCTGCTGGTCAGCCCCACCTCCAGTCACGCGCTGCGCAACTGGCGGCCGGAGCGCTACGCGGCGGTCATGGATCATGCCGCCACGCGGGGCTGGCGCGTGGCGCTGATCGGCGGGCCTTCCGCCGGCGAACGGGCGATGGCCGATGCGGTGCTGGCGGCCTGCCAGCGCCAGCCGCTCGACCTCACCGGCAAGGACACGCTGAAGAAGCTGCTGGCGATGCTGGGCCGGGCACAGCTGCTGCTGACTCCCGACTCCGGCCCGATGCACATGGCCAACGCGGTGGGCACGAAGGTGCTGGGCCTGCATGCCGCGAGCAATCCGGATCGATCCGGGCCGTACTCCGATCGCCGCTGGTGCGTGAACAAATACGACGAGGCGGCGCGCAAGTACCTGGGCAAGCCGGCCGGCGATCTTCCCTGGGGCAGCAAGATCGAGAAGCCCGGCGTGATGGACCTGATCAGCGTCGGCGACGTGGTCGAACGCTACGAGGCCGCGGCACGGGAACTCGGCCTCGGCTGAAACGCCAGCGATTCAGACCGCGCGGTAATCCTGGTACGACTTTTCCTCGACCAGTTGCGAGCCGAGCTTGAGGTTGATCTCGCGCTTGAACGCGGCCCGCTCGTCGTTGCGGAAATACACCGCGCGCGCCAGTTCGATGAACTCCTGGTCGAACGCCTGGGCGCGCTCCTTCAGGCGGATCTGGTCCTCGATGTCCCACAGCAGCTCGTTCACCGCCAGCAGGCGGGCGCGCTCGTCCGAGATGTCGGTTTGCGAGGCGGCATCGTTGGCCCAGGTGGCGTTGAGCAGGTCCAGCTCGTTGCGCACGTTGGCCAGTTTCGCCTCGTCGGCAATGCGGCGCGACTTGATTTCGAGGATGGTGATCTTGTCGATCAGTTCGCCGTAGGACACCGGGGTCTGGATCAGGCTCATGAGATGTATTCCCTGGAAAGTCGAATCAGTGGCCGGCGCGGAACGCGCCATCCCGCACGAGTGCGCAGACCGCGCGGATGTCGCCGTCCATCGCGCGGTCGCGATGCATGAAACCGATCTGCCCGCGCAGCACCGCGTGGGCTTCGCGCACGCTGACGCCGGCGTGGAAGTCGCCCGCGCCGGCCAGTGCCGCGGCCAGTTGCTGCACCTCGGCGACGAACTGCGGGTGGTGCGGCTGGTCTTCGCGCGGCGCGTTGGCGATCTTCGCCGCCAGCGCCTGCCAGCCACCGCGCGTGGCCAGCCGGCGGGCCGCGTTGAGCATCTCCTGGCGGTAGTCCAGCGCCTGCGCCGCGGTGTACAGCTCCAGCGCCAGCACGTGGCCGAGGTCCTCCATCATCTCCAACACGTGGCGCGCCTCGTTGGCGCCCATCGAGACGTGATCCTCGGCATTCGCGCTGGTCGGCACCGAATACACGCTGGCCGGATGCGCCCGGGTGGCCAGGTCGTTGACCAGCGCCGCCGCGGTGTACTGCACGATCATGAAACCGGAATCGGTGCCATCCTCGTTGCCGGTGAGGAAGGCCGGCAAACCATCGTTCGTGGCCGGGTCGACCAGCTTGTTGAGCCGACGCTCGGAGATCGACGCGAGCACCGGGATCGCCGCCTTCACGTAGCTCATCGCCAGCGCCAGCGGCATGCCGTGAAAATGGCCGGCCGAGATCACCTGCTCCTCGATGAATTCGGCGGCGTCGTTGTCGGGGAAGATCAGCGGATTGTCGGTGACCGAGTTCAGTTCGATGTCGAATACCCGGCACGCCTGCGCCCACGCATCGCGCACCGCGCCATGCACCTGCGGCATGCAGCGCAGGCTGTAGGCATCCTGCGGCTGGTGTTTCTTGCCGCCCTTGAACGGCAGGAAGCGGCTGTAGAACGCCTCGCGACCGTGGCGCTGGTTGGCCGGCACCCAATCCCAGCCGATGTCGAAACTGAGCGCCTGGTCGTCCGGTTCGCTCCACGCCTCGGCGGTCCACGACTTGAAGCGCGGCACCAGGTGATACGGAATGTCGAGCAGGGTCGAGCCGGCCAGCCGCTCGCGCACGCGCGCCGCCACGTCCACCTGGCCCGGATGCGGGCGCAGGGCGTGCACTTCCGGGCGCAGCGCGCCGCTGCGGCCGGCGAACGCGTCGAGGGTCATCGCCGCCGCCACGTCGGCCGTGTCCAGCAAGGCCTCCAGCGTGTCCAGCGCCAGCGCGCCGGTGGCCAGCATCTGCGCGGTGCCGTTGTTCAGCGCCAGGCCTTCCTTGAACGACAGGCGGATCGGCTGGAGTCCGGCGCGCTTCAGCGCCTCGCCGCCGCTCATCCGCTCGCCGCGATGGAACGCCTCGCCGCCACCCAGCAGCACGATCGCCAGGTGCGACAACGGCGCCAGGTCGCCGCTGGCGCCCACCGAACCCTTCTCCGGCACCACCGGCACCACGCCGGCATTGAGCATCGCGGTCAACGCTTCGAGCGTGCTGACGCGGATGCCCGAGTGCCCGCGCATCAAGGTGTTGATGCGGATCAGCAACATCGCCCGCACCACGTCCTCGCCAAAGGGCTTACCCACGCATACCGCGTGGGTGATGATCAGGTTGTGCTGCAGTTCCTCCATCAGCGTGCCCTCGGGCGCGCCGGCGTGGCTGGCCGGCAGCTCGTCGCGCACGCGGTGCGCGCCCAGCAGCTTGTCGGCGTTGCTGCCGAAGCCGGTTGTGACGCCGTAGGTCGGCTCCCCGCAGCTGACCTTTTCGGCAAGGAAATCCGCGGCGCGCTGCACGCGTGCGAGCTGCGCCTGATCCAGCGCCACCGAGGCCCCCTGCCGCGCCACCGCCACCAGCTGCGCACGCGTCAGGCTGCTGCCGTCGAGAAGAATCGTTTTGCTCACTGAAAAATGCTCCGCATTTGTTGCGTCATTCCCGCGAAGGCGGGAATCCATTTTGAATTTGTCGCAACGTGAAGTCGGACTGCCAGCTTCGCTGTCGTGAAGCGCCTCCCGTCTTCGTGGCAATGAGGGAGGTGAGAGGCGACGCCTTGCCTCAAACCATCCACCATCAACCCATCGCCGCGGCCTGCTCCAGCTCCACGCGCAGCGTCTTGATCAGCTCGCTGCGCGCCACTTCGAACTGGTCCTCGCGGCGCAGGTCCTTGACCGTGACCATGCCCTTGGCGATTTCGTCTTCGCCCAGCACGATCACGAAGCGGATGCCGGCGCGGTCGGCGTACTTGAACTGCTTGCCCAGCTTGCCGCCTTCCAGCACCACCTCGGTGGCGATGCCGGCGCCGCGCAGTTCGCCGGCCAGCGCCAGGTAGGCGGGCAGCTGCGCCTCGTCCATCTGGGTCACCAGCACGTCGACCGTGCTCTTGGCCGTGTCGATCAGGCCGGCGTCGCGCAGCTGCCAGTACAGCCGGGTCAGGCCGATCGAGATGCCCACGCCGGGCAGGTGCGACTTGGTGTACTGGCCGGCCAGGTTCTCGTAGCGGCCGCCGGAACAGATCGAGCCGATCTGCGGGTGGTCGTTCAGTGTCGTCTCGTAGACCGTGCCGGTGTAGTAGTCGAGGCCGCGGGCGATCGACAGGTTCAGCGCGTACGCGCTTTCGGGCACGCCGAACGCGTGGATCAGGTTCAGCACTTCCTTCAGCTCGGCGCGGCCCTGCTCCATCGCCTCCGGGCCGGGGCCCAGCGCATCGAGCTTGTCCAGCGCGTCCTGCAGCGAGGTGGAGCGCACCTGCACGAAGGCGAGGATCTTCGCCGTCACCTCGGGGTCGAGGCCGAAGGCTGCGCCGGTCAGCGTGTCGCGCACATAGTCGGCGCCGCGCTTGTCCAGCTTGTCCACCTCGCGCAGCACCAGCATCTGCTGCTCGGCGTCGAGCACGCCCAGGCTTTCGAAGTAGCCGCGCATCAGCTTGCGGTTGTTCATGTGGATGGTGAACGGACCGATGTCCAGCTCGCGGAACACGCTGTGGATCACCGCGGGAATCTCGGCGTCATAGCGCACCGACAGCGAGTCCTTGCCGATCACGTCGATGTCGCACTGGTAGAACTCGCGGAAGCGACCGCGCTGGGCGCGCTCGCCGCGGTACACCTTCTGCATCTGGTAGCGACGGAACGGAAAGCTCAGGTCGCGCTCGTGCTCGGCCACGTAACGCGCCAACGGCACGGTGAGGTCGAAGCGCAGCGCCAGTTCCGGCATGCCTTCGTCGACCTTGCCGGCCGCGTTGAGCGCGCCGGTGGATTGCACGAAATAAACCTGGCGCTCGGTCTCGCCGCCGGTCTTGGTCAGCAATACGTCGGAGTACTCGATCACCGGCGTTTCGATGGCCAGGAAGCCGAAACGCTCGTAATTACGGCGGATCACGTCGAGCATGCGCTGGAATGCGATCTGGTCGAGCGGCAGCAGCTCGAGCACGCCGGGCATGGTGCGGGCCGGGGTAAGCGCCATGGAATCCTCTACTGACGGGGTGGACATTCCGCCGCGCGAGGGCGCGCGACGGCAGCCGTCAAGATTAACAGAACGCCAGCAGCCTTCCCCAGCATCGTCGCCAGCCGGGTCGCGCAAACCTGTTGCCAAGCTCCCGATCCGCGATTAAGATACGCGGCTTCCCACGGGGTGTAGCTCAGCCTGGTAGAGCGCTACGTTCGGGACGTAGAAGTCGCAGGTTCGAATCCTGTCACCCCGACCAAAATTCGATGAAAAAGCCGGCCTCAGGCCGGCTTTTTTATTTGGCCTCGCGCCGGCCCCAGGCTGGTTTTTCTATTCGGCTTCGCCGCCGGCCCGCTCAGCCCGGCATCGGCGACAGCGCCGCCAGGCGATCCAGTTCCTCCTCCAGGAAGCCCGCCTCCAGCCGAGCCGGCCGGTTGAACGGGCCGCGCAGAGTCGCGCCCATGTAGTCGCGCAGCAGGACGAAGAAGGTGTCGATCGGATCGACGCCGTCGCGCTCGCAGCAGTGCCGGTACCAGCGGGTGCCGGCGGCGACGTGGGCCACTTCCTCGCGCAGGATCACCTCGAGGATCGCCACCGTGCGCTGGTCGCCCAGCTTGCGCAGGCGCTCGATCATGCCCGGCGTGACATCCAGTCCGCGCGCCTCCAGCACGCGGGGCACCAGCGCCATCCGGGCGGTGTCGTGCGCGGCGGTCTTCTCGGCCATCGCCCACAAGCCGTCGTGCGCGTCGAAGTCACCGTAGGCATGGCCCAGCTCGGCCAGCCGTGCCGACAGCATGGCGAAGTGCCGGGCCTCGTCGTGGGCGCAACTGGCCCAGTCGCGGTAATAGTCGGCCGGCTTGTCGCGATACCGGTAGACCGCGTCCCAAGCCAGGTTGATCGCGTTGAACTCGATGTGCGCCACCGCATGCACCAGCGCGGCCCGCCCCTCGGCGCTGCCCAGCCCGCGCTGCGGCACCTGCCGTGCATTGACCAGTCGCGGCTTCGCCGGGCGGCCGGGCGCGCCGATCGGCTCGGGTGGCGGCGAGTCGGGATCGGCGCGCAACTCGCCGGCGAGAAAGGCCTGCCAGGTTTCGTGGGTCAGGCGCAGCTTCTCGGCCGGGTCGATGGCGTCGAGGCAGCGCCTGGCAGCAGCATGGAGATCAGTCACGAGGCACGGATTCAGACGACGCGCCGTGCCGCCTTGGCGTCGTCCGAGCGCAGCATTTCGATCTGCTCCAGGTAACGCTGGTCGAGTCCGGTGATGTACTCGCCCGAGAAGCAGGAGGTGTCGAACTGCTGCAGGTTCTCGTTGCCATCCTGCACCGCCCAGATCAGGTCCTTCAGGTCCTGGTAGATCAGCCAGTCGGCGCCCAGCACGTGCTCCACTTCCTGCTCGGTATGCCCGGCGGCGACCAGCTCCGAGGTGGACGGCATGTCGATGCCGTAGACGTTCGGGTAGCGCACCGGCGGCGCGGCGGAGGCGAAGTAGACGTTTTTGGCGCCGGCGTCGCGGGCCATCTGGATGATCTGCTTCGAGGTGGTGCCGCGCACGATCGAGTCGTCCACCAGCAACACGTTCTTCTTGCGGAACTCCAGGTCGATCGCGTTGAGCTTGCGGCGCACCGATTTCACCCGCTCGCCCTGCCCCGGCATGATGAAGGTGCGGCCGATGTAGCGGTTCTTGACGAAGCCCTCGCGGAACGGCACGCCCAGCGCGCCGGCCAGCGCGCTGGCCGCGGTGCGCGCGGTGTCGGGAATCGGGATCACCGCGTCGATGCCGTGGTCCGGGCGCAGGCGCAGGATCTTCTCGGCCAGCTTCTCGCCCATGCGCAGGCGCGCCTTGTACACCGAGACGTCCTCGATCATCGAGTCGGGCCGCGCCAGGTACACGTATTCGAAGATGCACGGCGTATGCGTCGCGCCCTCGGCGCAGCGGCGACTGTGCAACTGGCCGTCGTCGGTGATGATCACCGCCTCGCCCGGCGCCACGTCGCGGATGCGCTTGAAGCCCAGGATGTCCAGCGCCACCGACTCCGAGGCCACCGCGTATTCACGGCCTTCGCCGGTGATCCGCTCGCCCAGCACCAGCGGGCGGATGCCGTTGGGGTCGCGGAACGCGATCAGGCCGTAGCCCAGCAGCAACGCGATGCAGGCATAGCCGCCGCGGGCCCGCGCATGCACGCCGGCCACCGCCTTGAAGATGTGGTCCGGGGTCAACGCCATGCGGTCCTGGATCTGCAGCTCGTGCGCCAGCACGTTCAGCAGCACTTCGGAGTCGGATTCGGTGTTGATGTGGCGGCGATCGCCCTCGAACATTTCGCGGCGCAGTGCGTCGGTGTTGACCAGGTTGCCGTTGTGCGCGAACGCGATGCCGTAGGGCGAATTCACGTAGAACGGCTGCGCCTCGGCCGAACCCTCGGAGCCGGCGGTGGGGTAACGGCAGTGACCGATGCCGATGCGCCCGCGCAGGCCCGCCATCGCGCTCTGGCCGAACACGTCGCGGACCAGGCCATTGCCCTTGTGCAGGCGCAGCCGCGAGCCGTCCACGGTGGCGATGCCGGCGGCGTCCTGGCCGCGGTGCTGCAGCACCGTCAGTCCGTCATAAAGCGCCGATGCCACTTCGGTGGTACCGACAATGCCGATGATTCCGCACATGGTTGTTGCCTGCTTCGGGAGATGTGTTCAGAAATTCCGGGGCGGCGCAGCCGAGCTGGCTGCGGCCGGCGATGCCGGATGGATGGAGGTCGCCGCTGGCGCGGGTGACGCGCCGGATATGGAGGCAGGCAGGGTCGCGGGCAAGCCGGACAGGCGATCGAGCACGGCCGGCGGGTGGATGTAATCGCGCACGCCGGGCGGCACCTGCTGGCCCAGCCAGGCCGCCACGTGCTGGAACTGGGGCAGCAGCACGGACTGCTGCCACCACGGATCGCGGGTGAACGCGGTGAAGCCGATCAGGAATACCAGCAGGGTCACCAGCAGCACGCCCCGCACCAGGCCGAACAGCATGCCGAGCAGGCGGTCGGTGCCGGACAGGCCGGTGCTTTCGACCAGCCGGCTGATCACGAAGCGCAGCAGCGCGCCCAGAATCAGCACGGCGACGAAGCACAGGCCGTAACCCACGATGATCCGCGCCGAGGGCAGCTCGATCACGTGCTCGAAATGTCGGGCCACCGCCGGGCCGAAACTCCACGCCACCCAGAACGCGGCGATCCAGATCACCAGCGCCAGCACCTCGGAAACCAGCCCGCGCCACAGCCCGACCAGGACGGACAGGGCCAGCACGCCAAGGATGATGTAGTCGGTCCAGTTCATGGGTTCGCCAGCTTGCCGCTGAACTCAGGGCACCGGGACGACGTTGCCGTCGATGCCCAGCTTCGCCTTGATCTGGTCGTGCACGCGCTGCGCGTCGCCGCGCTGGGTCTGCGGGCCGGCCCGCACGCGCCACAACTGCTTGCCGCTGGCCTGCACCGAATCGACGAAGCTGTCGAAACCGTTCGCGCGCAGCTTGTCGCGCAGCGCGATCGCGTCGGCCTGGGCGCTGACCGCCGCCAGCTGGACCGCCCAGCCACCGGCCTTGGCGGACTCGTGGGCCACGGGTGCGCTGGCCGGCGCGCTGTCGCGGCTGGCGTCCTGTTCCAGCCGCGCCGGCACGCCGGGAATCGACTGGGTGATCTTCAGCCGGGCCGCCTCGGCCGCGGCACGCGTTTCGAACGGGCCGGCGGTGACCAGGGTGCGCGGCTTGCCCGCCTGGGTGATCGTCTGGCCGCTGACCGGATAGCCCAGGACGCGCACGCGGCGTTCGAGGCTGGCCGCGCCGGCGGCGCTGGCATAGGCACTGAGGTTGAGCGTGTAGTTGCCACGACCGACCGCGGCAGGTGTCGGCGCGGGCTTCGGGGTGACCGCCACCGGCTTGGCCGGTTCGACGGAGGCAGACGGCTTGCTCGCCGCCGGCGGGGTCGTCGCCGTCGGCTTGTCCCGCTGCGGAATCACCGGCTGGCTGGGCGACGCGCCCGAGCCGATGGTCACCGTGGTCGGCGGCGGCGCCTGGCCGGCCTGCGGATCAGTTTCCACGTCGCGCGGACGGCTGGAGCCGATGTTCACCGTGGCCAGCCGGTCACCAGATCCGGGCGTGACGGTTTCGGCCGGTGGCGCCACCGTGCCCGAGGCACTGGCGGCGTCAGGCGCAAGGCTCATGGTGCGGGTCTGCAGGTCGCGATCGGGTGCCGGCGGAATCGCCAGGTTGACGGCTTGGTCACCACCGGGGGCTGGCGGCGTACTGGAAAAGAACATCGGCACGAACAGAACCGCCAAGGCAATCAGGACGGCGGCTCCCAGCAGGCGTGTTTTCAAGTTATCGCTCCAGGACGGCAAAGGCAGTGCACAACACGGCGATTATACCTGCCGCGGGCAACGGTCATCCGGCGTCGACGCCGCCCGCCATGGCCGCGTGTTCAGCCAGCACCGCCGTGGCCACGAAAAACGAGCCGAACGCGAGGATGCAGTCGCCCGCTTTCGCGGCGGCGCGCGCCGCCTGCAACGCCGCCGCCACGTTGGCGTGCGCCGTGCACGAGGCCTGCGGCAGGGTTTGTCGCAGGATGGCGCCCAGCGCATCGACGCTCATGCCGCGCGGGCTGTCCCGCTCCAGCCCGGCCAGGTGCCAATGATCGACGCGGTCGCCGAGCGCCGCGATCACGCCCGCGGCATCCTTGTCGGCCAGCGCACCGTACACGGCACGCACCGCAGTCTCCGGTTGCGCGTCCAGCCATTCGGCCAGGGCGCGGGCCGCCTGCGGGTTGTGCCCGACATCCACCATGATCGGGATTTCGCCGCTGATCAGCTGCAGTCGCGCCGGCACCCGTACCTCGTGCAGGCCCACGCTGATCGCGGCAAAGAACGCGCTGGGCGTGAGCCTCTCGTCACCCAGCGCGTGCAGCGCGGCGATCGCCGCCGCCGCGTTCGCGTACTGCACCGGCGCGGACAGGGCCGGATCGGGCAGCTCCATCGCACTGCCGTCGCGGTGACGCCAGCGCCAGCCGTCCGCATGGCGCTCGACGCTGAAATCGATGCCGGCGCGCTCGACCCGGGCGCCGCAGGCGTCCAGCGCGGCGAGCAGGCCCGCTGGCGGGTCCAGCTCGCCCACGATCGCCGGCCGCCCGGCCCGCGCGATGCCGCCCTTCTCGCGACCGATACTGTCGCGATCCGGCCCGAGCCAGTCCATGTGGTCCAGGTCGACCGTGGTGATGACCGCCGCATCGGCGTCGATGATATTGACCGCATCCAGCCGCCCGCCCAGGCCCACTTCCAGCACAGCCACGTCGAGCTCGGCCCGCGCGAACAGGTCCAGCGCGGCCAGCGTGCCGAACTCGAAATAGGTCAGCGGGACGCTGCCGCGCGCAGCCTCGATCCGCTCGAACGAGGCGATCAGCGCCGCGTCGTCGGCATCCGCCCCGTCGATGCGCACGCGCTCGTTGTAGGCCAGCAGGTGCGGCGAGGTGAATGCCCCCACGCGGCGGCCCGCGGCGCGCAGCATCGCCTCCAGCAAGGCCACCGTGGAGCCCTTGCCATTGGTGCCGGCGACGGTGATCACCTGCCGCGCCGGTGCCGGTGCGCCCATCCGCGACCACACCTCGCGTACCCGTTCGAGGCCCAGCTCGATGCTGTGGACGTTGACGCGTTCCTGGTACGCCAGCCATTCGGCGAGTGTGCGGCTCATGCGGTGACTTTGTGCTGGAGAGTGGCAGCGTCCGCGCCGGTGCGCGAACGGAAGGCACGAAGTCTAGGGCATGCGCTCAGCCAAACGGATGAATGCCGCTGTAGTGCAAGGCCATGTACAGGGCGAACGCGCTCCACAGGGTCTTCCTCAGCGTCCTGCCCACCAATAGCGCAGCCATCAGGCCGAGCAGCAGGGGCAGGTATTTGTCGAGCGTGCCGTGGGTTTCGGGAATGCCGTTCATGGATGCTCTCCGGCACCACCGTGGTGCGGGAGCATGATCGAACGGACGCGCCGCCGGCCACAGTCGCCACCGTCAAGCATCGCCGGTGACAATCGTCACGACGCAGGCCTCACAGCGGCGCACGCCGCAGCCGCAAGGCATTGCTGACCACCGACACCGAGCTGAGGCTCATCGCCAGCGCCGCGATCATCGGCGACAGCGTGATGCCGAACCACGGATACAGCACACCGGCAGCCAGCGGCACGCCCACCGCGTTGTAGACGAAGGCGAAAAACAGGTTCTGGTGGATATTGCGCACGGTGGCCTGCGACAGCTTGCGCGCCCGCACGATCGCGCCCAGCTCACCCTTGACCAGGGTCACCGAGGCGCTCTCCATCGCCACGTCGGTGCCGCCGCCCATCGCGATGCCGACGTCGGAAGCGGCCAGCGCCGGCGCGTCGTTGATGCCGTCACCGGCCATCGCCACGCGGCGGCCCTCGGCCTTGAGCCGGTTCACCACCGCAGCCTTGTCCGCCGGCGAGACATCCGCATGCACCTCGTCGATGCCCAGCGCACGCGCCACCGACTGCGCGGTGGTGGCGTTGTCGCCGGTGAGCATCACGATGCGCAGGCCGGCCGCGTGAAGCGCCTCGATGGCGGCGGGCGTGCCCGGCTTGATCCGGTCGGCCACCGCCAGCAGCGCGGCGAGGGTGCCATCGACGGCGAGGAACATCACCGTGGCGCCGTGTTCACGCAGTTGTTCGGCACGAATGTTCGCATCGTCGGTGACCGCAGCACGCGACTCGGCCATCAGCTTCGCATTGCCCAGCGTCACCGTGCTGCCGTCCACCGTCGCGCTGACGCCGCGCCCGATCAACGAACGAAACCCCGTCGCCGCCAGCACCGCCACGCCTTCGGCATCGGTGGCCGTGACGATCGCCCGCGCCAGCGGATGCTCGCTGGGCCGCTCCAGCGCGGCAGCCAGCGCCAGCAATTGCTCGCGCGACTGCTCGCCCAGGACCACCAGTTCGGTCAGTGCCGGCTTGCCTTCAGTCAGCGTACCGGTCTTGTCCACCACCAGGGTGTCGATGTCACGCAGGGATTCGATCGCGCCGGCGTCCTTGAACAGCACGCCGTGCTGCGCACCGCGACCGCTGGCGACCATGATCGAGATCGGCGTGGCCAGGCCCAGCGCGCAGGGACAGGCGATGATCAGCACCGACACCGCGGCAATCAGCGCATGCGTCAGGCGCGGTTCCGGCCCGACCATCGCCCAGGCGGCAAAAGCCAGCAACGCGATCCCCACCACCGCGGGCACGAACCACGCCGCGACCTTGTCGGCCACGCGCTGCAGCGGCGCGCGGCTGCGTTGTGCCTGCGCCACCAACGCCACGATCTGCGCCAGCAGGGTTTCGCCGCCGACCTTCCGGGCGCGCATGGTCAGCGCGCCGTCCTGGTTCACCGTGCCGCCGGTGACCGGATCATCCTTCGCCTTGACCACCGGCATCGGCTCGCCGGTGAGCATCGACTCGTCGACGTGGCTCTCGCCCTCGATCACCACGCCGTCGACTGGCAGCTTCTCGCCGGGGCGCACGCGCAGCACGTCGCCGGCGCGCACCTCGTCGAGTGGCACATCGCTTTCGCTGCCGTCGGCGGCGATCCGCCGCGCGGTCTTCGGCGCCAGCCCCAGCAACGCCTTCAGCGCCGCCCCGGTGCGCCGCCGCGCGCGCAGTTCCAGGAAATCGCCCAGGGTGACCAGGCTGACGATCACCGCCGCCGACTCGAAATACACCGCGACGCGGCCATGGATGTCGCGGAAACCGCCCGGAAAAATGCCGGGCAGCAGGAACGCCACCGCGCTGTACAGCCACGCCACGCCGGTGCCCAGCGCGATCAGCGTATACATGTTCGGCGACCACGGGTTCAGCGAGCGCCAGCCGCGCCCGAAGAACGGCGCACCGCCCCACAACACCACGACGCTGGCCAGCACCGCCTCGACCCAGCCGGCCACGCCAGCCCACCGCGCGGGCAGATGCCAGCCGAACAGGTGCGGTCCCATCGCCAGAGCAAACACCGGCAAGGTCAGCGCCACCAGCCATCCGAAGCGCCGCGTCATCGCCCGCAGTTCGCCGCCGTCGTCGTCGTCCAGCGAAGGCATCATCGGTTCCAGCGCCATGCCGCACTTCGGGCAGTCGCCGGGGCCGACCTGCTGCACTTCCGGATGCATCGGGCAGGTGTAGATCGTGCCGGCAGGCGCAGCCGGCGCGGGCTGGCGCTCGCCCAGGTACGCGGCCGGGTCGGCCACGAACTTCTCACGGCAACGCGCCGAGCAGAAGTAGTACGGGTGGCCGTCGTGTTCGGCGCGATGTTTTGCGGTGTGCGGGTCCACGCTCATGCCGCAGACCGGGTCCTTCACCCGGTGCGCAGCGTGGTCATGATCGTGGGCGGCAGGTGCGGCCAGATAACGCGCCGGCTCCGCCTCGAACTTCGCCTTGCAGCCGCCGCAGCAGAAATGGAAGGCCTGCCCGTCGTGCATGGACTGATGCTTCGACGTGGCCGGATCGACCGTCATGCCGCAGACCGGGTCGGTCGCCTTGCCGCTGCCCTGGCAACACGCCTGCGCGTTCATGCCGACACCTCTTCATCGTTCAGCGCGCGCAGGATCGGGCACTCCTCCGGCTTGCCGTGTCCGGGGCACGAGGCCACCAGTTGCGCCAGTCCATCGCGCACGCGCTGCAGTTCGACGATGCGCTGCTCGATCGCCGCCAGCCGCTTTTCCGCCCGCCGTTTCACCGCCTTCACCCCGCGCTGGCGATCCGCCGACAGCGCCAGCAGTTCGCGGATCTCCTCCAGCGTGAAGCCAAGATCCTTGGCACGGCGGATGAAGCGCAGCTGCGTCACCGTGGCCTCGCCGTAGCTGCGATAGCCGGAAGCGCGCCGTTCGGGTTCGGGCAGCAGGCCTTCGCGCTCGTAATAACGGATCGTGTCGATCGCCACGCCGACGCGCCTGGCGACGGTACCGATGGTCAGGGAGGGGAGCTTTGTGTTCATGCGAACAAGTCTAGACCCTTGATCAAGGTCTAGAGTCAAGCGGTGGAGGCGCGCCCTTTTCCAGCGCGCACCCGGTCGCGCAACGACGCGCCATCAAGATGAACGCAAACCACGGGTCTGAACAAAGCCGTGGCGCTTCCGTCACCTGTGTTCCCGTGTACTCGTCCACGGCGATTCCCCTGCCACCATCGTTCCCATCGGAATCCGCAAGGAGAACTCATGAATAACCAACACGACATCAAGACCCTCAACAGCCTGATCGAGACCACGCTGGACAGCGCCGACGGCTACGCCGAAGCGGCCAAGGATGCGAAAAGCGAACCGCTGGTCTCGCTGTTCCGCGCACGCTCCGGCGAGCGCCGCACCGCGGCGTCGGCCCTGCAGAACTGCGTGCGCTCGCTGGGCGGCAAACCCGAGGACGACGGCACCGTGCTGGCCTCGGCCCACCGGATGTTCGTCAACCTGCGCACCAGCCTCACCAAGGCCGACAACAAGGCCGTGGTCGACGAGGTCGAACGCGGCGAGGATCACATCAAGTCGAAATTCGAGGACGCGATGAAGGACGACGAGATCTCGCCCCATACGCTGTCGGTGATCGCCGATGTCTACACCTCGGTGCGCAACGGCCATGACCAGATGCGCGACATCAAGCAGGCGTTCCACGCCAACTGAGCGTGCCAGCTGATCGTGCCAGCTATCCGACTCGCGATTCGGCAACGAAGAAGGGCACCGCAGGGTGCCCTTCTTCGTGGCGCATGCGCCACGCCCATCCGCCAGCCGACATTTCTTCCACATCGAAAGCGGCAGGCTGGACATCATGCTGAGCGATTTCCTCTCGACCTTGGCCGCTGATCCGTGGGCACGCCTTGGCCTGGCGCTGGTGGCCGGCCTGGTACTTACCCTGCTCGTACGCGTCGTGGCCCATGCCGCGCTGGACCGCGTGGCGACGCGGCAACCGGTGCTTTCGGATCTCCTGCGCCGCGCCAGCGGTCCGATGGAGTGGGTGCTGCCCCTGCTGGCGCTGGCGATCTGCCTGCGCACCTGGCCCGCCAGCGTCTCGCCGCTGTTCACCCTGCTGCAGCATCTCTCGCTGATCGCGTTGCTGGGCGCGTGTACGTGGCTGGTGGTGCGCTGCATCGGCGCGTTCGAGGATGCCGCGATCCGCAACCATCCGATGGATGTGGCCGACAACCTGCGGGCGCGCCGCGTGGTGACCCAGGTGCGCGTGCTCGGGCGCACTGCCGACGTCATCGTGATCATCCTGGGCGCCGCGATCATCCTGATGACCATTCCCGGCGTACGCCAGCTCGGCACCAGCCTGCTCGCCTCGGCCGGCGTGGCGGGCCTGGCGATCGGACTGGCCGCCAAACCCGTGCTGAGCAACCTGATCGCCGGCTTGCAGATTGCCCTGACCCAGCCGATCCGGCTCGACGACGTGGTGATCATCGAAGGCGAATGGGGCCGCATCGAGGAGATCACCGGCACATATGTGGTGGTGCGCATCTGGGACGAACGACGGCTGGTGGTGCCGCTGAACTGGTTCATCGAGAACCCGTTCCAGAACTGGACCCGGCAGAGCGCGCAACTGATCGGCACGGTGTATCTCAAGCTCGACTACCGCACGCCGCTGGCGCCACTGCGCGAGGAACTGACGCGCTTGTGCGACCAGTCGGAACTGTGGGATCGCCGCGTCTGCATCCTGCAGGTGACCGACACCGACGAACACGCCATGCAGCTGCGCGCCCTGGTCAGCACCTCGGATTCCGGTCGTGGCTGGGACCTTCGCTGCCTGGTGCGCGAAGGCCTGATCGCCTTCATCCAGGCCCACTATCCCGACGCGTTGCCGCGCTGGCGCGGCGAACTCAGCCGCAGCGGGCAGGCTCCGGACCTTCCCGATCCTGCCGTACCGCCCGCGCAGCACAGCCCTTCGCCCGAGGATGAAGGGCCGCTGCGTCCGCACGATGACGGCGCTGGCGCCACGCCGATCCGGGCGTGACTGCGTGACGCCCTAGAGTTTTCGCAACGACCGGCGCAGGCCGGCCAGCGCCGCCGAAATGTCCGCCGCGTCGATCACGCCGTAGCCGAAGGTCACCGCCGGCTCGACATCGCGTGTCATCGCGTAGTCGGCGGTGGCCTCCGCTCCGGTGGCGGCACGCAACACCACCGGCATGAGCTTCGACGCCCGCGCCGGGTCGCGCAGGCGCGCGGCCAGATGCAGGCCGGCTTCGGACGGGATCGGCTGCAGCCATTCACCGAGCCCGCGCTGCAGGCCGTCGAGCAAAGCCTCGCGCCGCGCGGCATAGATCGGCCGCATGTGGCGCACATGCCGCGCCAGGTGGCCGTCGCGGATGAAGGCGGCCAGTGCGGCCTGGGGGATGCCGTCGCAATGCGAGTCGACGCAGTGCTTGACCGTGACCAGCCCGCTGCGCGCCCACGCCGGCGCCACCACGAAGCCCTTGCGCAGCGAGGGGAACATGCTCTTGGAGAAGGTGCCGACATAGAACACCTGCGCGTCGCGATCCAGCGTCTGCAGGGCATCCAGCGGGCGGCCGCCGAAACGGAACTCGCCGTCGTAGTCGTCTTCGACAATGACCGCGTGATGGCGGCGCGCGAAGTCGAGCAAGGCCGCGCGACGGCGCAGCGACATCGCCACGCCGGTGGGCGACTGGTGCGACGGGGTGACGCTGATGATGCGCACGTCCTCGGGCAGGCGCTCGACGCACAGGCCTTCGTCATCCACCGGCAACGGCACCAGCTGCGCGCCGGCCGCGGCGAACGCGGCCCGCACCGGCGGGTAACCCGGCTCCTCCACCGCCACCTTCGTCTGTCCCGGCGTGACCAGCAGGCGGGCGATCAGGTCGAACGCCTGCTGCGCGCCGGAGGTGACGATCACGTCGTCGGCGCTGCAGGCCACCGCGCGGGCAAACGCCACGTGCTGCGCGATCGCCTCGCGCAAGGCGGGGATGCCTTGCGACGGCGCATAGGCGAACGGTTCGCGCACGCTCCTGCGCAGCGTCTGCGCCATCAGCCGACGCCAGAGCTCGTGCGGGAAATGCCGGTGGTCCGGAATGCCCAGGCGGAAATTGCGCTCGGGCAGGCTGCGCGCCGGCGACGGCTGCAGGAATGGTGTGCGCCACGCCGGCGCAAGACGCGATTCGTCCACGCCGGCGCGCGCTGGCCTCGACCGGCGCCGCGCGAATTCGGCGACTTGGGGCCGGGCGCCCTGGCGCGGCACCACATAGCCCTCGGCGATCAGCAGGTCGTAGGCGGCGACCACCGTATTGCGCGCCACGCCCAGCGCCTCGGCCACCTTGCGCGTGGCGGGCAGCGCGGCGTGCGGCGGCAGGCGGCCATCGAGGATCGCCGCCCGCAACTGCTGGTGCAGCGCCTGCGTGAGCGAGCCGGCGCCGCGCGGCAGCAGCACGGGGAACGGGAAAACTGGTTCCATCGAATCTCTCATGAATGGATCAATCAAGGGTCCAGATTATGCCTAGAGTCTGCACCGTACGGGCACCGCCCGCCCCAAGCGAGACCAGATCATGACGAAAGCCATCTGCGAAACCTGCGGCACCCAGTACCCGAACACTCCTGGGCATTGCGCCGTGTGCGAGGACGAGCGCCAGTACGTCGGCGCGCACGGCCAGACGTGGACGACGCACGAGGCGCTGAAAGCCACCCACACACTGCGCATGCAGGACGAAGCCGGCGTGCTCGGCATCGGCCTGGCGCCGGATTTCGCGATCAACCAGCGCGCGCTGTACCTGCCCACCGACGCGGGCAACATCTTGTGGGAATCGCTGAGCCTGGTTACCGACGAAGCCGTCGCCGCGTTGGAGGCGCGCGGCGGCGTGGACCTGATCGCGATCTCGCATCCGCATTTCTACGCCTCGATACTGGAGTGGAGCGAGGCGCTCGGCAACGTGCCGATCCTGCTGCACGAGGCGGACCGCGACTGGGTACGCCGGCCCTCGCCCAACGTGCAGTTCTGGCGCGGCGACGCGTACCGGCTGTCCGATGCGGTAACGCTGATCCGCAGCGGCGGCCATTTCCCCGGCAGCACGGTGCTGCACTGGAAGGACGGACCGCGGCCCGGCGGCGCGCTGTTTTCCGGCGACGCGCCGCACGTGGTGAGCAACCGTCGCCACGTCTCCTTCATGCACAGCTATCCGAACTTCACGCCGATGCCGCCCGAGGCCGTCCGCGGCATGCAGGCGCGCCTGGCCGGCTACGCGTTCGAGGACGTCTACGGCTTCACCTGGGGCCGCAACATCATCGGCGGAGGCCGCGCGGCGGTGGATGCCTCGTTCGAAATCTACCTTTCCGCCATCGCCGCCTGAGCCACGCCCATGACCACACCATCCACCCGCCTGCACGACTACCTGCCCGCCCGCTTCAGCACCGCCGCCGCGCGGCACTGGGTGCCCTCCTCCAGCCCCGGCAAATCGTCGAGCCCGTTGCGCTTCTTCGCCGACGACCGCGGCTTCGTCGAACTGCTGCGGATGGAACCGGGCACGGTGATGCCGCTGCATCGCCACACCGGCGAGATCCACGCGTACAACCTCAGCGGCACCCGCAAGCTGTGCACCGGCGAGCTGATCGGTCCCGGCGATTACGTTTACGAACCGCCGGGCAACACCGACTGGTGGAAAATCGTCGGCGACGAGCCGATGCTGGCGCTGGTGATCGTGATGGGCACGGTCGAATTCCTCGGCCCCGGCGGCGTGGTGAGCGGACGTGCATCGGCCAGCAGCCAATGGGCGGAGTACGAACGCCATTGCCGTTCACTGGGCGTGGCGACGCCGGACCTCCGGGATCGTTGAACGCAGCCACGGCGGCGACAGCAGGCTTCCCCACCGTGTCGAAATCGCCGCCCGCCGATCGTCGTTCGGATGACGAGCACCGTCGCTCCCCGCCTCCACCACCGGAAAACCCCCATGCCCAAGATGATCTTCGTGAACCTCCCGGTCGCCGACCTCAAGAAGTCGATGGACTTCTATGCTGCCATCGGCTTCGTCAACAACCCCCACTTCACCGACGACACCGCCGCGTGCATGGTGTGGAGCGAGACCATCCACGTCATGCTGCTCACTCACGCCAAGTGGCGCACCTTCACCGGGCGGCCGATACCGGACGCCGGCGCCAGCGAGGTGATGCTGGCGCTCTCCCTCGATGACCGTGCCGCAGTCGATGCCATGAACGACACGGCCGCGGCGAACGGCGGCACGGCCGACATCAATCCCGTGCAGGAACACGGCTTCATGTACGGCCGCGACCTGACCGATCCCGACGGCCATGTGTGGGAAGCGTTCTGGATGGACCCGGCCGCCATCCCGGGTTGAGTACGCCGGAGCGCTGCCAGGTCATCAATCGCCCGCTGCATCAAGCCGAAGCCGGCCGCCGCTTGCCGGCGCCGGCGACGCGCTTGGCTGGCGCGCACGAGCCGCCGGACTGGCTGCAGCAGTGATCCGTGAGATAGCCGATCAGGTCGTTCATCACCTCGATCACCGGCGCGTAATAAATGAAGCGCCCGCTCTGCCGGCTGCTCACCAGGCCTGCATGCGACAGCTCCTTGAGGTGGAAGGACAGCGTGGCGTTGGGCAGGCCCAGCTGCTCCGCGATCGCGCTGGCCGCCAGTCCCTCCGGCGCGTGCTCGATCAGCAGCCGATAGACCGCGAGGCGCGACTCCTGGGCGAGCGCGGCGAGGATGGTGATGGCCTGCTTGTTCTGCATGGTGCTGCTCCAGCTGTCTATGCCGATTCATACCAGCGTTTGCTGCGATTGACGATGCGCACCACCGACAGCATCACCGGCACCTCGATCAGCACGCCCACCACGGTCGCCAACGCCGCGCCGGAATGCACGCCGAACAGGCCGACCGCAGTGGCCACGGCCAGCTCGAAGAAGTTGCTGGCGCCGATCAGTGCCGAGGGACCGGCCACGCAATGCGGCACGCCGAAGCGGCGATTGAGCCAGTACGCCAGGCCGGCGTTGAAATACACCTGGATCAGGATCGGCACCGCCAGCAGCGCGATGATCGCCGGCTGCGCGAGGATCTGCCGGCCCTGGAAACCGAACAGCAGCACCAGGGTGGCCAGCAGCGCGCCCAGCGACACCGGGCCCAGCCGCTGCAGCAGTTGCTGCAACCGCGTCTCGCCGCCGTGCGCCAGCAGCCGACGCCGCAGCAGCATGCTGAGCGCCACCGGCACCACGATGTACAGCAGCACCGACAACAGCAACGTGTTCCACGGCACCGTTATCGAGGAGATGCCCAGCAGCAGCGCCACGATCGGCGCGAAGGCCACCACCATGATCGCGTCGTTCAGCGCGACCTGGCTCAGCGTGAACGCCGGCTCGCCGTTGCACAGGTTGCTCCACACGAACACCATCGCCGTGCACGGCGCGGCGGCCAGCAGGATCAGGCCGGCGATATAGGAGTCGAGCTGCGCCGCCGGCAGCTGTCCGGCGAACAGTTGGCGGATGAAGATCCAACCCAGCAGCGCCATCGAAAAGGGTTTTACCGCCCAGTTGACGAACAGCGTGACGCCGATGCCCTTCCACTGCCGGCGCACGCCGCCCAGCGCGCCGAAGTCGATCTTCAGCAGCATCGGGATGACCATCAGCCAGATCAGCCCCGCGACCGGCAGGTTCACCCGGGCCACCTGCATGCCGCCCAGCGCCGCGAAGCTACCAGGCAGCAGATGGCCCAGCAGCGTGCCGGCGACGATGCACAGCAAGACCCATAGCGTGAGCCAGCGCTCGAAGAAACCGATGCGGGCGCCGTCCGCAGGAACCGCGCCGGCAGCGAGTGCTGCGGATGGCTGGTTCATGCGCCGGCTTCCTCGCCGGTGAGGCTGCCGATGCGGTCAAGCGTCTGTTTCAGCTCATCGCGGCCCATCATTTCCACCGGCAGCTGCAGCAGCGCGGTAATCCGCCGCACGATCAGCGCATGCGCACGCCGGAACGCCGCGGCGGTGTCCGCTTCCCGAGCGGCCGCTGGATCAGGCAGGCCCCAATGGCTCTTCACGAAGTCGCCGAACAGCACCGGGCAAGTCTCGCTGGCGGCGTTGTCGCAAACCGTGATCACGATGTCCAGCGGCGGCGCGCCCGCTTCGGTGAAGCGATCCCACGACTTGCTGGCGAGTCCTTCGGTGGCGATGCCCCGGGCTTTCAGTTCCTCGATCGCCTGGGGATGGACGCGCCCGGTCGGCCGGCTGCCGGCGCTGAACGCCGCAAAGCGTCCCGCACCCAAGTGGTTGAGAGTGGCCTCGGACAGGATGCTGCGGGCCGAGTTGCCGGTGCAGATGAACAGGACGCGACACGGATGCATGGCGGCGATTCCGGATTGGTTTCCATATTTCCATAATGATAGAATCATAAAACCAAGGCAACAGGAACCGCACCGTGCCGATCCAGGATCTGCCCCATATCGCCGCCGAAGCGCTGGACACGCCCAGCCTGGCCAAGCTGGCCTTGCCGGCCGATGCCGACCACCCGCCGCGCATCCTGATCCTGTACGGCTCGCTGCGCCTGCAATCGTTCAGCCGCAAGCTGGCGCTGGAAGCCGAGCGCATCCTGCGCCAGTTCGGCGCCGAGACGCGGGTGTTCGACCCGCACGAATTGCCGATGCTGGACAGCGTGCCGGCCAGCCACCCCAAGGTGCAGGAATTGCGCGCGCTGTCGCTGTGGTCCGAAGGCCAGGTCTGGGTCAGCCCCGAACGGCACGGCACGATCACCGGCGTATTCAAGAACCAGATCGACTGGCTGCCGCTGGAAGACGGCAGCGTGCGGCCCACGCAGGGGCGCACGCTCGCGGTGATGCAGGTCAGCGGCGGCTCGCAGTCGTTCAACGTGGTGAATGCGCTGCGCGTGCTGGGCCGCTGGATGCGCATGGTGACCATCCCGAACCAGTCCTCGGTGGCCAAGGCCTGGCAGGAGTTCGACGCCGACGGCCGGATGAAGCCGTCACCGTTCTACGACCGCGTGGTGGACGTGATGGAGGAGCTGTTCAAGTTCACCCTGCTGGTGCGCGGGCGCAGCGACTACCTGGTCAGCCGCTACAGCGAACGCAAGGGCGCCGCCGCGGCGCGTGCACTGGCGGCCGCGGCCGACGTGCTGGAAGGTGCGGCGACAGCGGGCAAACCCGCTTGCTGCAGCAGCGGAGCATGCTGAGCCCGCAACTCACGCCCGCCGCAACCGCCGGCTAGGCCGGCGCATCCTCCGCGGCCACGAAGCCGCCGGTCTGTCGTTTCCACAGCCGCGCGTACAAACCCTCGCGCGCGATCAGCTCGGCGTGCGTGCCGGTTTCGACGACCTGCCCCTTGTCCAGCACCACCAGCCGGTCCATCCGCGCGATGGTGGACAGGCGATGGGCGATGGCGATCACCGTCTTGCCCTGCATCAGCAGGTCGAGACTTTCCTGGATCGCCGCCTCCGCCTCGGAGTCGAGTGCGCTGGTGGCCTCGTCCAGCACCAGGATCGGCGCATCCTTCAGCAGCACGCGGGCGATCGCGATGCGCTGGCGCTGGCCGCCCGAAAGCTTCACGCCGCGCTCGCCGACCAGGGCGTCGTAACCGCGGCGGCCTTCGCCGTCGCTCAAGGCGGGAATGAATTCGTCGGCGCGGGCCTTGCGCACCGCTTCGGCAACCTGCGCCTCGCTGGCGTCCGGACGTCCATACAGGAGGTTGTCGCGGATCGAGCGGTGCAGCAGCGAGGTGTCCTGGGTGACCACGCCGATCTGCGAACGCAGGCTTTCCTGGGTGACGCGGGCGATGTCCTGGCCGTCGATCAGGATGCGCCCGGCCTCGAGGTCATACAGCCGCAGCAGCACGTTGACCAGGGTGGACTTGCCCGCGCCGGACGGCCCGACCACGCCGATCTTCTCGCCCGCGCGCACGGCCAGGTCGAGCCCGGCGATCACCCCGCCCTGCTTGCCGTAGTGGAAATGGATCTGCTCGAAGCGCACCGCGCCGTCGGTCACCGCCAGCGGCACCGCGTCGTCGCGATCCTGCACCGCGCGCGGCTGGGCGATGGTGGTGATGCCGTCCTGCACCGTGCCCACATCCTCGAAGATGCCGTTGACCACCCACATGATCCAGCCGGACATGTTGTTGATGCGGATCACCAGCCCGGTCGACAGCGCGATCGCGCCCACCGTCACCCGGCCCTCGCTCCACAGCCACAACGCCAGCGCCGACGTGCCCACGATCAGGAAGCCGTTGAGGGTGGTGATGCTGGCGTCCAGCGCGGTGGTGATGCGGGTCATCCGGCGCAGCTTGTCGGTCTGATCCATCATCGCCTCGGCCACGTAGGCTTCCTCGCGGCGCGTATGCGCGAACAGCTTGAGCGTCAGCACGTTGCTGTAGCCGTCCACGATCCGGCCCATCAGCTTCGAGCGCGCCTCCGAGGCCTTCCACGAGCGCTGCTTCAGCCGCGGCACGAAGAACGCCAGCAGGCCCACGTAGGCAAACACCCAGGCGAACAGCGGTGCGGCCAGCCAGAAATCCGCCTGGGCGAACAGCACGATGGCGCTGCCGGTGTAGATGCTGACGTACCAGATCGCATCGACAATCTGCACCGCCGATTCGCGCAGCGCACCGCCGGTCTGCATGATGCGGTTGGCGATGCGGCCGGCGAAATCGTTCTGGAAGAAACCCAGGCTCTGGCGGATCACGTAGCGGTGGTTCTGCCAGCGGATGCGGTTGGTCAGGCTGGGCACGATGGCCTGGTTCACCAGCAGGTCGTGCGTGCCGATCGCCAGCGGCCGCGCGATCAGCGCCACGAAACCCATCCACAGCAGTTCGTTGCCGTGCAGGCGGAAGAAATCCGCCGGCGGCGCGCCCCTGGCCATGTCCACGATGCTGCCGATGAAGCCGAACAGCGACACCTCGATGATCGCCACCACGAAACCCAGCACGATCGCCACGGCGAACACCGGCCACACCTGGCGCAGGTAGAACGCGTAGAAGCGCCACACCGACTGCGGTGGCATGCCGTCGACGGGTTCCTTGAACGCGTCGATGAGGGACTCGAACCAGCGAAAAATCATGGAGAACCCGGATGTTGGCGGGTGTGTATTGTGCGGCAAGTCGGCGGCGTGCTCACGGGCGGGCAATGTCGAAGCCCGGTGCAGCCCAATCTGAACGCCAGCCACGCCGGCGAGCGCTTGCCGGCTCGCCGCGATTGACCACCCGCGGGCGCGCTCCGATCATGCGCGGATGTCCAGACTGCCTCGCCTCGCCTTATCCCTCCTGCTGATCTTCGGTGCTGCCACCCTGCATGCGCAGGACAGTGCCGCGCCCGATACCGCGGCGGTATCGCCGGCACAGGCGCTGGACCAGCTGGGCAGCCAGCTCGACGAAGTGAAGCTTGCACTGAAGAACCCCACACCCGATGCGCCGCTGGCCGACCTGCGCAGCACCGCGCTGGCCGTGCAGGATCAGTCGCGCCAGCTCACCGCCAGTCTCGCGCCGCAGATGACCGCCTTGCAGGCCCAACTGGCGGTGCTGGGTCCGGCGCCGGCGAAGGGAGCGCCGGCCGAAGCGCCGGAAGTGGCGGCGCAACGCCGAAAGCTGGACAAGGCGCAGGCCGACCTCGACGCGCAGATCAAGCAGTCGCAACTGCTCAACCAGAACGCGATGCAGCTGGCCGCCCAGATCACCGGCCTGCGCAACGACCAGTTCCAGGCGCGACTGGCCTCGCGCACGCCCACGCCATTCAGCCGTGCGTTCTGGGCCGGCCCCGTGCGCACCTTTCCCGATGACCTGGTGCGCCTGAAGCGCCTGGGCACGCGCTTCACCGCGGCAGTCAACGATGCCTGGCAACCGCCGAACCGGCAGCCGCTGCTGTGGTGCCTGGCGGCGGCCGTGCTGCTGCTGGCCGGCGGCCGCTGGGTGCTGGAGCGCCTGCTGCTGGCGCTGGCCGCCCGCCATGTGCCGGACGGACACCTGCGCCGCAGCGCGATGGCCACCGCGGTGGCGCTGACTGCCGTGCTGACGACCGGGCTCGCCGCCCAGCTGGCCTACACGGGACTGAACTGGAACGACGTTCTCGACGACGACACGCAAAATCTGATGACGTCCCTGGTGCGGCTGGTCTGCCTGGCCGCCTTCATCACCGGGCTGGGTCGCGCCCTGCTGTCGGTACGGCGCCCTTCCTGGCGTTTGCCCGCGCTGTCGGACCTCACCGCGCAATGGCTGCAGCCGTTTCCGTGGCTGCTTGCCGCCGCAGCATTGCTGGCCGGAATGGTCGAGCGCACCACCCGCACGATCGGCACCAGCCTGCCCGCCACCGTGGCCACCCGCGGACTGTTCGCCCTGGTCATCAGCGGGCTGATCGGCGCGGCGTTGTGGCGCCTGCGCCGCAGCCGCAGCGAATTGGCCCGGGACGGCGGCGAGCCCGTGCAGCGGCCCGTGTGGGTCAGCCTGCTGGTTGCGGCGGCCTCGCTCGGCGTGGTGGTCAGCTGGCTGTGCGTGGCCACCGGCTTCATCGCGATGGCCTTCTTCCTGGCCAGGCAGATGCTCTGGGTCGGCCTGATCTTTGCCACCACCTACCTGCTGGTCCACCTGCTGACTGACCTGATCAACACCTTGCTGTCGCCACGCGGGCGGGGCGGCCAGCAGTTGCAGGCCAGCCTGACCCTGCCGTCGCACAAGCTGGAACAGGCCAACGTGCTGCTGGTGGGCATCGTGCGCGTGGGCCTGGTGCTGGTGGCGCTGGCCACCGTGCTCACCCCGTTCGGCGCCGGCCCGGGCGATCTGCTGGTAAGCGCCCGGCAGACCCTGGGCAACCTGAAGCTGGGCGAGCTGGCGATCAACCCGGCCAGCATCATCACCGCCGTGCTGGTGCTGCTGGCCGGCGTGCTGGTGCTGCGCGTGCTCAAGCGCTGGCTGCGCGAACAGTTGCTGCCCAAGTCCGCGATGGATCGGGGCATGCAGGAATCCATCATCACCCTGCTCGGCTATCTCGGCGGGCTGCTGGTGGTGGTGCTGACCCTGGCCGCGCTGCAGGTGGACCTCAAGAGCATTGCGTGGATCGTCAGCGCGCTGTCGGTGGGCATCGGCTTCGGCCTGCAGGCGATCGTGCAGAACTTCATCTCCGGGCTGATCCTGCTGGTCGAGCGGCCGGTGAAGGTGGGCGACTGGGTCAGCCTGAGCAGCGACGTCGAGGGCGACATCCGCCGCATCAACGTGCGCGCCACCGAAATCCAGATGTGGGACCGCTCCACCGTGATCGTGCCGAACTCGCAGCTGATCACCCAGAACGTGCGCAACGTCACCCAGGCCAACGCCCTGGGCCGCGTGCAGATCAAGCTGCCGATGCCGCTGGACACCAACGCGGGCAAGGTGCGCGAACTGGTGCTGGGCATCCTGCGCGCCCACCACGGCACGCTGGCCACGCCGGCGCCGTACGTGCAGCTGGAAAACGTCACCGCCGGCGCGATGACCTTCAACTGCGTGGCCTACGTGGGCAGCCCGCGCGAGGTCGGCGGCGTGAAAAGCGATCTGCTGTTCGAGATCCTCGAACGCCTGCGCAGCGAGAAACTGCCGATGAGCAGCCCGCAAAGCATGCTGGTCCGCACGTTGCCGCCGCTGGACGAGAGCATCGACGGCCAGGGGTGAGCGGTCGCGGCCCTTCACTTGCTCACTCCTCAACGCCGCGGCCTGAAAAACCGAAGGCCGGCACCTGGCCGACCTTCGGTCAATCGACGCGCCGATGTCGTTTCAGGGCGCCGCGGCAGCGGGTTTCAGTTTTGAATCCGGTCGTGCGATCGCATACATTTCCCAGCTGATCTGCTTGAGCAGTCCCATGCGGTCCTTGCCCACGACGTACAGGTCGAAGTGGGTGCGGTCAGGCAGGAAATGGAAATCCGAGCTGGCCTGCAAACCGTCCAGCACCGCCTTCAGGCGGTGCGCGGCGCCGTCGAGGTAGAACGTGTCGGCGGTGCCCACGTAGAGGTGGATCTTGCCATCGAGATCGGCCTTCAGCTGCGGCCAGTTGAGCTGGACAAGGTGGGCGATGTCGTAATGGTCGCGCCAGTAGGCGACCACCGCCGGATCGACCGCGCCGGTGTCGCGATCGAACATCGGCATCGGCCGGCCATCCGCTCCGCGCGGGGAGAACACCCAGTCGAACGAGGCCATCTGGCCGCCGTATTCGCCCAGCACGCGTTCGAGCCTGGCGAAGTCCTCGAAGCTGGCCAGCACCTTGCCCTTGTCGCGCACCAGCGGATACGCCGTGCCGTCAGCGCGGCGATAGACGTTGGCATGGGGCGCGTACAGATCCACGCCGGTGAAGTCATGGAAATCGCTGGAGTCCGGCGAGGTCGACCAGGTGCCGCCGAAGACCTTCGGGTAGCGGGTCTGCAGCCACAAGGTGGCCCAGCCGCCGGAGGAGTGGCCGTTGAGGAAACGGCCGTTCGCCTTGCCGTCCATCCGGTAGCGGGACTCCAGCTGCGGAATCAGCTCGGTGGTCAGCGCCTGGCCCCACGGGCCGTTGTTGACCGAGTCGGCAAACTCGTGGGTGCCGGTGGCGCTGGACTCGTCCAGGAACACCCAGATCATCGGCGGCATCTGTCCGCTGCTCATGCCCTGCCACACGCGGGCGATGCTGCCGGTGAAACGGTCGGCATTGCCGCCGAAACCGTGCGTGCTGTAGACCACCGGATAACGCGACGCCGTGTTCACGTCGTAGCCGGGCGGCAGCACCACCCAGCCACGCATGTGGATCGGCCGCCCCCAGAACGCGCTCAACGAAGGGCTGACGAAATCGATCGGGCGCGAATGGCTGCGCGCGTCGGGCAGCGCCTTGCGTACTTCTTCGGGCGTGGACGGCGACAGCGTCCACGACGCATCCGCCGGCAACACGCGAGCCAGTTGCAGGGTCGGCGTGGTGCTGGCCGGAAGATGCATGCGCACCACGTCGCTGACCAGGTCGCTCGCGCCGCGTCCGCCGTAGTTGTAGTCGTGGTTCACGTCCAGCACGGCCTGGACCAGGTAGTCGCCTGGCGGCAGCTTTGACCAGCCGGCGGGGAAGGCCAGGGCGTCCGCGTCGATGTCCACGCCCTGCCCCGGCACCAGCCGGCTGACCTCGCGCGCGGCCACCGAAGCCTGGGTGGCGCCGAACGGGCTGGCGTCGACCTGCTCGACCTTGCCGTCCCTGGCCGCCGCCACGGCCGCCTTCGCATCCACGGCGAACAGCAGCAGGCGCCCCGAGGTGGGCCGGGTCAGCGTGTCGCCCAGCTGGACATGGAACTGGCTGTGCGCCATTGGCGCCTCGGTACGCGCCACCGCCACGCTGGCGAACAGCCCGCAGCCCAACACGATCGCCGCAACGCCACGCAAATCACGCATTTCCATGTCCCCCGGGTTGCCAAGCATCAGCCGGGGCGCGATTGCCCCGGCCGCAGAGCATCATCAGTCGGCGTCCGACTTCCCGTCGACCGGCACCATGCGCAGGTCCTGGAAGTCGAAGCTGAAATCGGTCAGCGGCGAGATCGGCTGCATGCGCATTTCGGTGATATGGCCGTCCACATCGAGGTCGAAATTGACGAAGGCGTCGGCGTTCAGCGTGCGGTCGTCCCAGCGCACGGTGAAGGTGTCGTGCTGCCACGGCGTCATGGTGCCGACCAGTTGGGCGGTCTTGGAGAAGCGCAGCCGCAGCTTGCCGTTTTCGCGGCTGACGATGACGTCGCCATACCACGGGTCGCGATAGGTGCCCGCGTACCTGGCGAGCGCCAGCGACGGCTTGCTGTGCTTGTCGCGCGCCGCCTCATGCTTGGCCAGGCTGTCGTCGGCCTTCGCCTCGGACTTCTTCACCGCGCTGTCGTACACGGCCACCCAGTCGGTCTTCTGGTCCGGATTCAGATATGCATCCAGCACGCGATAGGTCACCGCGTTGAACGCGGCGCCGGACTCGGCATTGGTCAGCACCACCACGCCGAGGTTCTGCCCCGGCACCAGGGTTACCCGCGACACCATGCCCGGCCAGCCGCCGGTGTGCCAGACCAGTTTCTGGCCCCGGTAGTCGGACAGGAACCAGCTTTCACCGTAGCCGGAGAAGTTTGGCGTCAGCGCCGCCATTGCGGGCACCGAGGGCTTGCCGACCCGGATCGGCGTGAGCATGCTCCACATTTCCTGGTGCGCCTTGTCGGAGAACAGGCGCTGCGGCTTGCCGTCGCTGCCCGTGCCCGGCAACACGCCGCCGGCCAGCTGCACGTTCATCCACTTGGCCAGGTCGTGCACGCTGGAATAGATGCCGCCGGCGCCCGGATCGTTCAGCCACGCCATCGGCGGCACCGGCTGCAGATCCTTGAAGTCGGCTTTGGCGTGGCCCATCGCCACGTCCATGCCCGGCTTCAGATAGGTCATGTCGACCAGCGACTCGTCCATGCCGACCGGCTGGAACAGGTGCTCGCGCACGTAGTCGGCGTAGCTCTGGCCGGAGGCCTGCTCGATCACCAGGGTCGCCACCGCGAACAGGATATTGTCGTAGGCATAGCCGCTGCGAAAGCCGTTCTTGATCGGCACGTGGGCCAGTCGCTGCACGACTTCCTTCGTCGAGTACGAGGTCGGCGGCCAGTACAGCAGGTCGCCGGCGCCCAGGCTGAGTCCGCTGCGATGCGCCAGCAGGTCGCGGATGCGCATCTCGTGCGTCACGTAGGCATCGGACATGCGGAACCACGGCAGGTGATCGATCACCCGGTCGTCCATCTTCAGCTTGCCCGCGTCCGCCAGCTGCTGCAGCGCTGCCGCGGTGAACGCCTTGGTATTGGAGGCGATCGCGAACAGCGTGCGGGCATCGACCTGGTCCGGCTTGCCGATCTCGCGCAGGCCGAAGCCCTGCTCCATCACCACCTTGCCGTCCTTGACGATGGCCACCGCGATGCCGGGCACGTCGAAGGTCTTGCGCGCACTGTCGACGTAGGCGCTGAAATCCTGCAGCTGCGCCGGCAGCATCGGTCGCACGCGGTCGCCGGTGGATACCGGCGGCGGCGACTGCGCGGCGGGCGACTGCGCCGAGGCAGCCGTGGCGGAAACGAGCAGCGCGCAGCAAAGCGCCAGACGCAGGGAAAGGGGTCGCTGGGACATCGAAGACTCCGCCGGTGGTGATCGCCCAACTATCGCGGCAAATCCGGCGCAAGGCCAGCGCTGGAAGTCATGCCGGGCCCGCCCGGCTCGACGCCGCGCCGGTGACCGCCGATCATGGGCGATCGAAAGCGGACACGGAAACGCACATACGATGGATGCCATGCCGGAATGGATCGCGGCCCACGCGCTGCCGCTGTGGGCCCTGTTGCTGCTGCTGGCCCTGCTGGCCGGCGACCTGGCCTGGCAGCACAACGCGCGCTGGCAGCGCCGCGCGCGCCATCGGGGCGAGCCGGCGGTGGTGCTGCGCCGGCATGTCGGCCTGCTGCTGGCGCTGCTGCTGGCCCTGGCCTTCACGGCCATCGCCTTCGCGGTCAACGCGCAACACGGCGGCAGGTTGCCCGGTTTCGACACCAACCTGGCCGAACAGTTGCGCGCGCAGTTGCCGACGCCGGTACTGCACGCGATCGCCATGCTCACCCACCTGGGCGACCTGCTCTGGGTGGCGCCGCTGTCCGCCGTGATCGCCGTGTTTTTGCTGTGCCGCAGGCATCGGCGACTGGCCGGCGCGTGGATCATCGCGCTGCTCGGCATCCTGCCGATCAACGGCGGGCTCAAGGCGCTGTTCCAGCGGGTGCGGCCGCTGCATGACCACGGCTTCATCGTCGAGCCGGGCTGGAGCTTTCCCAGCGGCCACGCGTTCGGCGCGATGGTGTTCTACGGCATGCTGGCCTATGTGCTGCTGCGGCTGACGCCGCGTTTCCACCGCGCGATCATCGCCGCCGCCGTGCTGCTGATCGGGATGATCGGGATCAGTCGCATCCTGCTGCAGGTGCATTACTTCAGCGACGTGATGGCCGGCTATGCCGCGGGCGCGGCGTGGCTGGTGGTGTGCATCGTCGTCGCCGAAATCCTGCGCCAACCGTTGCCGGAGACATCGCCATGAACGACCTGTTTGCCGCCAGGACTCATCACGGCCCGGCGATCCGGGTGGGCATCGGCGGCTGGACCTACGCGCCGTGGCGCGACAACTTCTATCCGCCGAAGCTGGTGCAGCGGCGCGAGCTGGAATACGCCAGCCGCCAGCTGCGCGCGATCGAGATCAACGGCACCTTCTACGGCGCGCAGAAGCCCGCCACCTACGCGAAGTGGGCGAAGGAAACGCCGGAAGGTTTCGTGTTCTCGCTGAAGGCGCCGCGCTACGTGGTGGAAAGCCGGCACCTGGCCGACGCGACCAGGGGCGCCAGCGGTTTCATCCATGGCGGCCTGGCGGAAATGGGCGATCGGCTGGGGCCGATCCTGTGGCAGTTGTCGCCGTCGCGGCCGTTCGACGCCGACGACCTGGCCGCCTTCCTCGACACCCTGCCCCGCGAACTGGACGGCCAGCCGCTGCGCCACGTGCTGGAAGTGCGCCACCCCAGCTTCCTCGACGCCGCGTACGTGGAACTGGCGCGCAGCCACCGCATCCCCACTGTGTTCACCGATTCGCCGAAGTACCCGTCGCTGGCCGACCTCACCGGTGATTTCAGCTACGCCCGGCTGATGCGCAGCGAAGACGACCACCCCGCCGGCTACGCGCCCGCCGAGCTGGATCGCTGGGCCGGACATGCGCGCGGCTGGGCCGCCGGCCACGACATCGCCGAACTGCCGCACGTCGCGGCGCTGCAGAAAAAGGCCTCGCCGCGCGACGTGTTCGTGTTCTTCATCAGTGCCGCCAAGCACCGCAACCCGGCCGCCGCGATGGCGCTGCAAAAGCGCGTCGACTCGTCGGCGTAGGGCGGGCACTGCCCGCCGGCCCCTGGTTCATGGCGGGAAGCGGCGGGCGGTGCCCGCCCTACGCGATGCCGTGTCGTGACCCGCAGGACCAGGTCAGGCCGGCCGGTAGTAATCCACCTCGCGGTAACGCCGCGCATACAGGCCGAACGCCAGCGCGGCGAGCAGCGCGAACGCGGCGAAGAAGAACATCTGGAAGGCGGTGATGCTGAGCCCGCTGCTGGCGATCGACCCGGTTACCGTGTCGTTGCGCACCGCCGCGTTGGCCAGCAGCACCCACAGGTTGCCGACCGTGGTGGTGAGGTTCCAGAAGCTCATCACCACGCCCTTCATCGAGGCTGGCGCCTGGCTGTAGGCAAACTCCAGCCCGGTCGCCGACACCAGCACCTCGCCGAAGGTCAGCAGCGCATACGGCAGCACCTGCCACGCGATCGACAGCGGATCGCCGCCGTCGATCACCATCTGCAAACCACCCACCACGATCCAGGCCAGGCCGCTGAAGGCGATGCCCGCAGTCATCCGGCGCAGCGCGGTGGGCTCGTAGCCGAGCCGGCGCAACATCGGATACAGCACGAAGTTGTTGAACGGGATCAGCAGCATCACCAGCAACGGATTCAGCGCCTGCATCTGCGCAGGCACGAACCATGAAGGCATGGTCATCTCGCCACCCTGCACCACCCAGGTCGAGGCTTTCTGGTCGAACAGCGAGAAGAACGGCGTGGTCAGCGCGAAGATCACCAGCACCCGCAGCACGTTGCGTGCGCCATCGACGGCGTGATCCGGATGCAGGCCGCGCGCCCGATCCATCTGCAGCCACGCGCCGCCGCCCACGCCGCCGATCAGCAGCACCAGCGCGATGCATGCGCAGATCACGAAACCCAGCGACGGCACCAGCGCGAACGAGGCCAGCGCCAGCGCCACGGCCAACGCCGCGACCCACAAGCCGGGCCGCGCCTGGCCGGGCCGCTGCGCCAGCAAGGCGGTGCGGACCACCCGCGAGAACGCATCCCGGTCGGGCGGCCCCGGCGGCACCATCACGTACTGCCTGCGGCCCAGCCAGAACACCACGGTGGCGATGAACATCAGGCCACCGGGAATGCCGAACGCGACCGCCGCACCGTAGTGGCGCAGGAACAGCGGCATCAGCAACGACGCGAAGAACGAGCCGAAGTTGATGATCCAGTAGAACGCGTCGAACACCATTTTCGCCAGGTGCTTGTTCGACTGGTCGAACTGGTCGCCCACGAACGACGCCACCAGCGGCTTGATGCCGCCCGCACCCAGCGCGATCAGCGCCAGCCCGGTGAAAAAGCCCAGCCGGTTGTGCTCGAAGATCGCCAGGCAGGCGTGGCCCGCGCAGTAGATCAGGCTCATCCACAGCACGGTGTTGTACTTGCCGAAGAAGCGATCGCTGAGCCAGCCGCCCAGCAACGGGAAGAAGTACACCCCGATCACAAAGGTATGGAAGATGTCCTTCGCCGCCAGGATGCGCTGCCCCTCGGGCATGTACAGCAGCAAGGTGGTGATCAGGAACGGCGTGAGGATGTTGCGCATCCCGTAGAACGAGAAGCGCTCGCAGCCTTCGTTGCCGATGATGTAGCCAATCTGCCGCGGCAAACGGCCCGTGGCGTGGTCGGGGGTAGTGCTCATCCAGACTCCAGGATTCGGGCGGACAGCGCAAAGGCTGCGTCCAGGGAAGCCCGAGTGTGCGTAATTTCCTGCGATGAAGGAAGCCGGCGCGGCCGGCAGCGCCCCGGCCCCTGCTAAGCTCGCGGCGCCTTCTGCCGCTCATCGAGCCCATGCGTCAACTCAAACCACTGATCCTGCTGGCGATCGTCATCCTTGCGGTGACGATGTGGAACCGCCACGCCGGCACGCCAAGTACGACTGTGCCCACCCCGACCCATGCAGGGGGCGAGGTCGCCACGCGCGCGCCGCAAGCCCAGTCTGGCGACGCCTCGCTGCCGGCGCAGGCGCGCGAGATGGTGCAGCGGATCAACCGGGGCGGCCCGTTCGAGCACAGCCAGGACGGCGCCGTGTTCGGCAACTACGAAGGCCTGCTGCCAAAACAGCCGCGCGGCTACTACCACGAGTACACGGTGGAGACGCCGGGCGCGCGCACCCGCGGCGCACGACGCATCGTCACCGGCGGCACGCCGCCGGTGGAGTGGTACTACACCGACGACCACTACCGCAGCTTCCGCAGCTTCGAGGTGGCGCGATGAGCGCGCAGCGTTTCGATCTGGACCTGACCCGGCCCAGCCAGAGCGGGGTGTACTTCGTCGGCGCCGACGACATCGACCGGCTCGATCGCGCCGCCACCCGCGACGACCTGTGCGTGTGCCGCACCGACTTGGCCGGCTGTCGCGACAAGGACGAACTGCTGCGCCGCCTCGCCGTGTCGCTGCAGTTGCCCGCCACCTTCGGCTACAACTGGGATGCGCTGGCCGACTGCCTGCGCGACCTGGGCTGGATGCCGTCGTGGGGTTACGTGTTGCTGTTCGAACACGTCGACGAATTGCGTGACGCCGCCGGTACCGATTACGACATCCTGCTGGGCATGCTCGACGATGCCGCCACCTTCGGCGAGGAACACGATCGTCCCTGGTTCGCGTTCCTGGCGCTGCCCGACAGCGCTTTTGAACATTCTTCACCGTAGCTATTCCACCAATCCGGAACACCATGCAAACCATCGAATTTGAACTGGAAGGCGACTACGTCGAGCTGAACATGCTGCTCAAGCTGGTCGGCCTGTGCGACAGCGGCGGCGCCGGCAAGGCGATCGTGGCCACTGGCGCGGTGGCGGTGGATGGCAAGATCGAGCTGCGCAAGACCTGCAAGATCCACGCAGGCCAGGTGGCCACCATCGACGACGTGGAAATCCACGTGCTGGCCGACCCGGAAGGCTTCGACGACGGCCGTCCGCAGGCCAGCCGCCCCGGCTGAATCAGTCTCGCGGCAAACCTTCCAGCCGGCGATTGAAGTCCGCGTCGGCGGGAATGCGCAGCAGGAATTCACGCTCCATCACGTCCCGCAGCTCGGCCACGTCTTGCATGCGCTGGCGCGTTGGTTCGTGGCCGATCCGCCGCTCGGTGAACTCGTAATTGAGCAGGCTCAACCGTCGATCCGCCGTGGTCCGCCCGAGCAGCAGGTTGTTCACGAAGCGTGAGGCGGAATGTGTCGACACGTAGTGGTTGGCTACCACGTAATCGACCATCGGCACCGGCCGCAGATCGAAGCGGTACAACGTGCGCCACTCGCCACGAGCCAGCGACTGCATGCGCCACTCGGCGTCGTGCTGCAGCAACCGGAACGGCTCGTGGCCCGTGGCTTGCTCGATATCGCTCTGCAATCGCAGCGCACCGGTGAGCACATGGCCACCGAAGCCGACGTCGACCAGCCACCCCTCCCCATCCAGCACGACGTGCAGCAGCATGTGGGTCTGCGGCGTTTCCGCATCCTCCGGATGCCTCCACAGCACGCGGGCGATCAGGCCGCTGACCTCGAAGCCGATCTCGCGCAGCACGGCCTCGAACAGCAGGTTCTGCTCGAAGCAGTAACCGCCGCGACCTTCATCCACCAGCTTGCGCTGCAACGTCACCAGATCCAGTGCCACCGGCAAGCCCATCAGCGGATGGAGGTTGGCGAAGGTGATCGTCGCCACGTGCACCATCGCCAGCCCGCGCAGGGTGGCAAGGTCGGCCGCAACCGGACCAGACCAGCCCACTCGGCGCAGATAGGCATCCAAGTTGATGGCGTCGGACATGCAATTCTCCGATGAATTCCCCGCCCATGGTAGCCAGCGCGCCGCGTGCCTGCATGTAACCGTGGGTGAGCGGTCGGCGAATCATCAGGTGAGCGCGCAGAAACGGCAGGCATCCGTTGCCGTCCGTTGCGCGTAAACATCCATGCATGCCGTGCTTGTGCATGCCCATCGTCCGCGAGGTTGCCCATGTTCCGCCATCGTGCGTTTCGCCTGCTTCCGTTTCTCGGCGCCATCCTGCTCACCGGCCTCGCCGCCTGCCAACCCACGGCGGTTGCCGGCGAACTGGCGCGCCTGCCCGCTCCCGCCGTCGACTCCACCCATTCGACCGCGCACAACGAAGTGGCCGTGCTTGCCGGCGGCTGTTTCTGGGGCATCGAGGCGGTGTTCGAACGCATCAAGGGCGTGCAGCGGGTCACCGCCGGTTATTCCGGTGGCGACGCCGATACGGCGCACTACGAAGAGGTCGGCAACGGCGACACCGGTCACGCCGAGTCGGTGAAAGTGGAATTCGATCCATCCCGGGTCAGCTACGGCCAGCTTCTGCAGGTGTTCTTCTCCGTCGCGCTCAACCCCACCGAGCTCAACCGGCAAGGCCCCGACAGCGGCACGCAGTATCGCTCGGTGGTGTTTTACGCCAACGACGAGCAGCGGAAGATCGCCACCGGCTACATCGCCCAGCTGACTTCCATCAAGGCGTTCGGCGCACCGATCGTCACCCAGGTGGTGCCGCTCAAGGCCTTCTATCCGGCCGAGGCTTACCACCAGCACTACTACGACCTGCATCCGAACAACCCGTACATCGTGTTCAACGATGCGCCCAAGGTCGCCCACCTGCAGCAGCTGTTTCCCGAGCTCTACCAGGCTCCGCAACATCTGGTGGAAGTCCAGCTGCATTGAATCGATCTGGCGCTGCATTGCCGATGTCTTCCCGCCTCGGGTTGCCTGAGGCGGCACGGCCCCCATCTCGGAAGCTTCGCGCGTCATTGCGCGCTTCCGATATCCTCCCCACGTGCCGCCTCATGCCGCCCCTCCTGCTCCACCGAAGGAACTCACCCGCAGCTTTCTGGGCGTGTTCCGCTATAGCGGGCGCGCGCTGGAACTGGTCTGGAGCACCAGCCGCGGGCTGACCATCGCGCTGGCCGCGCTGACCCTGGTCGCCGGCCTGCTGCCGGCCGGCATTGCCTACGTCGGTGCGCATATCGTGGACGCCGTGGTCGGCGCCAGCACGTCGTGGGCTGCCCACGGAACCGCCCCGCTGCGATCCGTCTTCGAATGGGTGGCGCTGGAAGGCTTGCTGGTGGCCGCGCTGGCCGGCGCGCAACGCGGTTTGTCGCTGTGCCAGTCGCTGCTGCGCGCGCAACTGGGCCAGCGCGTCAACGTGATGATCCTGGAGAAGGCGCTGACCCTGGAGCTGGCGCACTTCGAGGATTCGGAGTTCTACGACAAGCTCACCCGCGCCCGGCGCGAGGCATCGAGCCGGCCGTTGTCGCTGGTGACGCGCACGTTCGGGCTGGGCCAGAACGCGATCTCCCTGCTCAGCTACGGCAGCCTGCTGTTCCAGTTCTCGCCGTGGGCGGTGGCCGTGCTGCTGCTGGCCGGCCTGCCCTCGTTCTTCGCCGAGACGAAATTCTCCGGCGACGCGTTCCGCTTGTTCCGCTGGCGTTCGCCGGAAACGCGCATGCAGCTGTACCTGGAAACGGTGCTGGCGCGCGAGGACCACGCCAAGGAAGTGAAGCTGTTCGGCCTCGGCCCGTTGCTGCTGCAGCGCTATCGCGACATCTTCCACAGTCTGTACCGCGCCGACCGCGACCTCGCCGTGCGTCGCGACAGCTGGGGTTTCGTGCTGGGCCTGCTGGGCACGCTGGCGCTGTACGGCGCCTATGCGTGGATCGCCGCCAGCACCGTGATGGCGCGCATCACCCTGGGCCAGATGACGATGTACCTGGCCTTGTTCCGCCAGGGCCAGTCGGCGGTGTCGGCGATGCTGTCGGCGATCGGCGGCATGTACGAGGACAACCTTTATCTCTCCACGCTGTACGAATACCTGGAAACCCCGGTGCCGCCGGCGACCGGCATGGCGCAACGCGGCGCGAGACCCGAGGACGGCATCCGCTTCGAGCAGGTCAGCTTCACCTACCCCGGCGCCAGCGAGCCGGCGCTGCGCGACATCGACCTGCACATCCGCCCCGGCGAATCGCTGGCCCTGGTTGGCCAGAATGGCTCGGGCAAGACCACCCTGATCAAGCTGCTCACGCGTCTGTACACGCCCGACAGCGGCCGCATCCTGCTCGACGGCACCGACCTGCGCGAGTGGGACGAAGCCGTGCTGCTGCAGCGCATCGGGGTGATCTTCCAGGACTTCGCCCGCTACCAGATGCGCGTGGGCGAGAACGTGGGCGCCGGCGACGTCACCCACTTCGACGACGAGGCGCGCTGGCGCGAGGCCAGCGACAAGGGCATGGCCAGCGATTTCATCGACAGCCTGCCGGCCGGTTTCGATACGCAGCTGGGCAAGTGGTTCAACGACGGCCGCGAGCTGTCCGGCGGCCAGTGGCAGAAGATCGCCCTGGCCCGCGCCTTCATGCGCTCACGCGCCGACATCCTCGTGCTGGACGAACCCACCGCCGCGATGGACGCGCAAGCCGAAGCCACCATCTTCGAACACTTCCGCGAACTCTCCGGCGGCCGCATCGCGATCCTGATCTCGCACCGCTTTTCCACCGTGCGCATGGCCGACCAGATCATCGTGATCCAGGACGGCCGCATCATCGAACGCGGCAACCATGTGCAGCTGATGGCCGAGGACGGGCATTACGCGCATCTGTTCTCGCTACAGGCGCAGGGCTACCGCTGATTCAGCGCGATCGGCTTGACCCTGCCCGCCCGCGCGCCCCATGCTTCGTCGTCTCGTCTTAATCGAAACACACGCATGAGCAGCCGCTACAACGCCGCCGATATTGAAGTCCTGTCCGGCCTGGACCCGGTCAAACGCCGACCTGGCATGTATACCGACACGACCCGGCCAAACCACCTGGTGCAGGAGGTGGTGGACAACTCGGTGGACGAGGCGCTGGCCGGCCACGCCAGTGCGATCGAGGTGGTGCTGCACGCCGATGGCTCGGTGTCGGTAAGCGACGACGGCCGCGGCATGCCGGTGGACATTCATCCGGAGGAAGGCGTGTCCGGCGTCGAGCTGATCATGACCCGGCTGCACGCGGGCGGAAAATTCAGCGGCAAGAACTACAGTTTCTCCGGCGGCCTGCACGGCGTTGGCGTGTCGGTGGTCAATGCGCTGTCGGACCGCGTCGAAGTGAACATCCGTCGCGACGGCTCCGAGTATGCGATGGCGTTCGAACATGGCGACATGGTCAGCCCGCTGGAAGTGATCGGCACGGTCGGCAAGAAGCGCACCGGCACCACCTTGCACTTCTGGCCCGAAGCAAAATATTTCGACTCACCGAAGATTTCGCTGGGCAAGCTCAAGCACTTGCTGCGCGCCAAGGCGGTGTTATGCGCCGGCCTCAACATGAAGCTCACCGACGAGGCCAGCGGTGAAGTCATCGAGTGGCATTACGAAGATGGCCTGCGAGACTACCTGCGCGGCGAACTCGACGGCAACGAGGTGTTGCCGAACGAGCTGTTCGTGCACCAGATGGCCCGCGATACCGAGGGCATGGAGGTTGCGCTGGCCTGGTTGGCCGAAGGCGAGCTGGTGCAGGAAAGCTACGTCAACCTGATCCCCACCGCGCAGGGCGGCACCCACGTCAACGGCTTGCGTACCGGCCTGACCACCGCGATCCGCGAGTTCTGCGACATCCGCAACCTGCTGCCGCGCGGCGTGAAGCTGGCGCCGGAAGACGTGTGGGAGCGCATCGCCTTCGTGCTGTCCGCCCGGCTGCAGGACCCGCAGTTCGCCGGCCAGACCAAGGAGCGGCTGTCCTCGCGCCAGGCTGCAGGCATGATCGAGAACGTCATCCACGATGCCTTCAGCCTGTGGCTGAACCAGAACGTGAGTACCGGCGAGCGCATCGCGCAACTGGCGATCGAGCGAGCCAGCGCACGACTGAAAGCCGCCAAGCAGATCGTGCGCAAGAAGATCACCCAGGGCCCGCAGTTGCCGGGCAAGCTGGCCGACTGCACCGCCACCGACCTCACCCGCACCGAACTGTTCCTGGTCGAGGGTGACTCGGCCGGCGGCAGCGCCAAGCAGGCGCGCGACAAGGAGTTCCAGGCGATCCTGCCGCTGCGCGGCAAGATCCTCAACACCTGGGAAGTCGAATCGACCTCGGTGCTGGCGTCCGAGGAAGTGCACAACCTGGCGGTGGCGATCGGCTGCGATCCGGGCAAGGACGACCTGTCCGGCCTGCGTTACGGCAAGGTCGTGATCCTGGCCGATGCGGACTCCGACGGCCTGCACATCGCCACCCTGCTGTCGGCGCTGTTCCTGCGGCACTTCCCGAGGCTGGTCAGCGAAGGCCACGTGTTCGTGGCGATGCCGCCGCTGTTCCGCGTCGACGTGGGCAAGCAGGTGTTCTACTGCCTCGACGAGGGCGAGAAGGAAGCGATGCTGCAGCGGATCGAGCGCGAGAAGATGAAGGGCGCGGTCAGCACCACCCGCTTCAAGGGCCTGGGCGAGATGAACCCGCCGCAGCTGCGCGAATCGACCATCCACCCGGATACGCGCCGGCTGGTGCAGCTGACCATCGGCGACGACGACGGCACGTCGAAACTGATGGACATGCTGCTGGCCAAGAAGCGTGCCGGTGACCGCAAGGCGTGGCTGGAAGAAAAAGGCGACCTGGCCACACTCGAGGTCTGAACCGAGCGTCGCTAGCCTGACTTCCCTGCACTGGGTGCCAGGCGGCTCCCGTGCATCCGTTCCGATGCAAGCTGCGTATCTCCAGTTGCTTCCAATCCGCGAAGCGGAAAACCTGGAGAACATTCATGAAGACCCTTTCCCGCATGCGTGCCCTGGCCATCGGCCTTTCCATGGCTCTGGCCACCGCTGCCGTGGTGCCGATGGCGATGGCCGGCCAGATGGAGTCGATGAGCATGCAGAAGACCGTGATGGTTGGCGGCGCTGCCATGTATCCCACGAAGAACATCATCGAGAACGCGGTGAACTCGAAGGATCACACCACCCTGGTCGCCGCGGTGAAGGCCGCCGGCCTGGTCGAGACGCTCGAAGGCACGGGTCCGTTCACTGTGTTCGCGCCCACCAACGAGGCGTTCGCCGCCCTTCCCGCCGGTACCGTGGACAATCTGCTGAAGCCGGAAAACAAGGCCACGCTGACTAATATCCTCACCTACCACGTGGTGCCGGGCAAATACACCGCGCACGACCTGGCCAAGCTGGCCAAGGCCCACGCCGGCAAGGCTATGCTGAAGACGGTCGAGGGCGACTCGATCACCGTCGCCGGCAAGAACGGCAAGTGGACCGTCACCGATGCCAAGGGCAATGTCGCGAATATCACGATCGCCGACGTCGCCCAGTCCAACGGCGAGATCTTCGTGATCGACAAGGTGCTGATGCCGTAACAGCGAAGTTGCGATCGCCACAAAAAGAAGCCGCCCGGGTCGCCCGGGCGGCTTCTTTTGTGGCGATGGCGGCGCTATGGTGCGAGTTGGTTCCCCGCGAGCATTGCGCATGGCCCTGTTGCCGCCCCTCAACCTGCAGCGCTGGATCGACGAACACCGCCACCTGCTGAAACCGCCGGTGGGCAACAAGTGCATCGTCGACGGCGACTTCATCATCATGATCGTGGGCGGCCCGAATGCGCGCACCGACTACCACTACGACGAAGGTCCCGAATTCTTCTATCAGCTTGAAGGCGAGATCACGCTGAAAGTTCAGGACGACGGCGTGGCCCGCGACATCCCCCTGCGCGCCGGAGAAATCTTCTACCTGCCCCCGCGCGTGCCGCATTCACCGAACCGCGCCTCCGGCTCGATCGGGCTGGTGATCGAGCGTCGCCGCATGACCGGCGAGAAGGATGGCCTGATGTGGTTCTGCGAGCAGTGCAACCACAAGCTGTACGAGGAGTATTTCACCCTCGACAGCATCGAGAGTGATTTCCCGCCGGTGTTCGAACGCTTCTATCGCTCGATCGATGCGCGCACCTGCAGCGAATGCGGCCAGGTCCATCCGGCGCCGGAAAAATACGCGTAGGGCGGGCTACCGCTCCAGCCACTTGCGCGCCATCCGTCGCAGCGACGCATCGAGTGTCTCGTCAGCGGCCACCTCGCCCACCGGTCGCCACGCCAGCGCATGCGATTCGGCATTGACCACAAACGATTCGTCGGTCCCCGCGCGCACCATGTAGCGCACGTCGTAATGCCAGTGTTCCGGCTCGTTCGCGCGGGCGGGGATGCGGTGTCGATCAATGTCGAAGATGTCGCCTTCGACGCGAAGACCGGTCAGGCCGGTTTCCTCTTCCGCCTCGCGCAGGGCGACCCGGGCAAGATCCGTGTCGCCATCGGCATGACCACCCGGCTGCAGCCAGCGGTCCAGCTTGCGGTGATGCATCAGCAGCACGCGTGTGCCGTCGCCGCTGACCAGCCAGGCCGAGCCGGTGAAGTGGCCCGCGACATTGCTCCGCTCGAATCCATGCGCGTGCGCATGCAGAAAACTTTCGAACTGCGCGACGACCGCGGACTCCCCCTGCCATTGGTCACGGTAGCGCTGGAAAGCTTCGAACATGATGATGATCGGTTGCTGCATGAATGTCCCGCGATGAGTCGAATGACCGCCTGAAAGCCGGTCGCGGCATGTTTCGCCGCAACATGAGTGAAGCTTGTACAACCTTTGCCGCATGGGCTATGTTGGCCCGCCATTGCCCACCCGTTTCATCCATCCGCCGCAGAGCGGACGCGGGCAAAATCACCTGAGGGGAAGTTGATGATAAAAGGTCTATTTGCCACTCACACGATCGAGGCAATGCCTCACGTGGACGCTGGCGAACCCGTCGAAGGCGGCGCCGAGGGCGAAGTCACTCTCAAGCGCGTACTGACGGCTCGGCATCTGGTGATGCTCGGCATCGGTGCAGTGATCGGCGCCGGCATCTTCGCCATCACCGGCACGGCGGCGGCACAGTTCGCCGGCCCCGCACTCATTTTCAGCTTTCTGATCGCAGCGTTTGCCTGCGGTCTGGCCGGCATGTGCTACGCGGAGTTCGCCGCGATGCTGCCAGTGTCCGGCAGTGCCTATTCCTATTCCTACGCGACCCTCGGCGAAGTGGTGGCCTGGTTCATCGGCTGGGCGCTGGTGCTCGAATACCTGTTCGCTGCATCGACCGTGGCGGTCGCCTGGTCGGGTTATTTCGGCGAGATGCTGCGAATGCTCAGCTCGATGACGGGCGTGAATTTCACCCTGCCCGCAGCGCTCTCGTCGGCGCCGCTCACCTTCGCCGAAGGCGGTCACAAGCTGGTTTTCACTGGCGCGCTGATCAACCTTCCGGCGATCCTCATCGTCGGGGCGATCAGCTGGCTGTGCTACATGGGCATCACCCAGTCGGCCACGGTCAACGCGATCATCGTGGCGATCAAGGTCACCGTGATCGTGCTGTTCCTGATCGTGATGTTCAACTACATCAATGCCGACCTGTGGCATCCGTTCATCCCGGCGAACGAGGGCGGTTCGAAGTTCGGCTGGAGCGGCATCTATCGCGGCGCCACCCTGGTGTTCTTTGCCTACATCGGCTTCGACGCGGTTTCCACCGCCGCCGGCGAAGCGAAGAATCCACAGCGCGACATGCCGATCGGCATCCTCGGTTCGCTGCTGATCTGCACCGTGCTGTACATCGCGATGGCTGCAGTCATGACCGGCACCACGCCGTTCCGCATGCTCAACACGCCCGAGCCGGTCGCTACCGCGATCAACTATGTGCTCGGCAATGTCGCCCCCGGCTCCGCCTCCAGCTACCTGCTGGGCTCGCTGAAGGTCCTGGTGGTGTTCGCCGCACTGGCCGGCCTGAGCTCGGTGATCCTGGTGATGCTGATGGGCCAGCCGCGCATCTTCTATTCGATGTCGCGCGACGGACTGTTGCCCAAGGCGCTGGGCAAGCTGCATTCAAAGCACCGCACCCCGTACATCGGTACCATCCTGGTGGGTGTGATCGCCTGCCTCCTGGCCGGCCTGTTCCCGGTGGACGTGCTCGGTGACCTGGTCTCGATGGGCACCCTGCTCGCCTTTGCCACCGTATGCATCGGCGTGCTGGTGCTGCGTCGTACCCGTCCGGAACTGCCGCGCGCGTTCCGCGTGCCGCTGCCGTGGCTGGTCTGCCCACTGGGTGCCTTCGCCTGCATGTTCCTGTTCTGGCAGGCCTTCAAGGTACGCTGGCCGCTGCTGGTGGGCTGGATCGTCATCGGCTTCCTGGTCTACGCCTTCTACGGCTACCGCAACAGCAAATTGCGCCAGAGCGCGCAGTGACACCCGGCGGCCGGCGCCCACCACGCCGGCCGCTGCGTTTGAGGGGTTCCGTCGACGGAGCCTGATGTCCGCCTTCGAAGACGAATCCCATGCTCAAGCAGTTGCTCGCCCGCAAGACCGATTTCAGCAATGACGACCACGGTCACGGCCCTGGACTGCGCCGCACCCTCGGTCCGTGGGGCATCACCGCGCTGGGCATCGGCGCCGTCATCGGCACCGGCATCTTCGTGGTCACCGGCACGGCGGCGGCGGAACATGCCGGTCCGGCGGTGCTGATCTCCTTCATCATCGCGGCGATCTGCAGCGGCTTCAGCGCGCTGTGCTACGCCGAATTCGCCACGGTGATCCCGATCTCCGGCAGCTCCTATTCGTACGCCTACGCTTCGCTGGGCGAGCTGGCTGCGTGGTTCATCGGCTGGAACATGGTGGCCGAGTACGGCATCTCCGCCTCGGCCGTGGCGGCCAGCTGGACCGGCTATTTCACCAGCCTGCTCGATCACATGGGCCTGCACCTGCCGGTGGCGCTCACCGAGGCGCCGCTGGCGTTCACCGACGGGCGCCTGGTGGTCACCGGCCACCTGTTCAACCTGCCCGCGGTCGCCATCGTGATGGCGCTCACCTGGCTGTGTTACATCGGCATTCGCGAGTCGTCGGGCCTCAACGCGCTGATGGTGCTGGTCAAGGTGGGCCTGATCGTCATCGTGGTGGTCGCCGGCTACCGCTACGTGAACCCGGAGAACTGGCATCCGTTCATTCCGGAACCGCAGGGCGACGGCAAGTACGGCTGGTCAGGCATCATGCGCGGCGCAGCCATGGTGTTCTTCGCCTATATCGGTTTCGAGGCAACCTCGACCGCGGCCCAGGAATGCAAGAATCCGCAGCGCGACCTGCCCTTCGGCATCCTGGTCTCGCTGGTGATCTGCACCGTGCTGTACCTGGCCATGGCCGCGGTGCTGACCGGACTGGTGCCCTACTCCCTGCTCGATACCTCCGAGCCGGTGGTCACCGCAGTGGCCGCCATCCCGCAGCTGGGCTGGCTGCGTCTGGTGGTGGAGATCGGCGCGATGATCGGCCTGTCCTCGGTGATCCTGGTGATGATCATCGCGCAGCCGCGCATCTTCATGATCATGGCCCGCGACGGCATGTTGCCGAAGGTGTTCGCCAAGGTGCATCCGCGCTACCGTACGCCGCACATCAACACCCTGATCACCGGCGCCATGATCGCCCTGCTCGCCGCGGTGTTCCCGCTGGACCTGCTGGCCAACCTCACCTCGATGGGTACGCTGATCGCCTTCTCCGCGGTGTGCGCGGGCGTGCTGATCCTGCGTCACACCTTGCCCGATCTGCCGCGCACGTTCCGCGTGCCGTGGGTCTGGTTCACCTGCCTGGCCGGCGTGGCCAGCTGCTTCGCCTTGCTGTTCAGCCTGGACTGGTTCAACTGGGCCATCCTGGGGATCTGGACCCTGCTCGGCTTCGCCATCTACTTCCTGTACAGCCGCCGGCATAGCGCCTTGCGGCTGGCGGCAGCGGCGGCCAGCACGGAAAGCTGACGTCGGCGATTGGCGCCAAATGTCGCCAAATGTCGATCAATTGCGTCGAAATGATGACTACGGGAAAACTTGCTCTCACGAGGCCTGTTTCATAAATTTTCTGAGAAGTTGAGCTGCAACTTATTGTTTTTGCTTTATTTAACGATAACTTTTCAAGAGAAATCGAGGAGCTGGCCGCCCATTCGGCGAAGTCGGGAGTATCATCGCCAGTCCGCGGGTTGATCACTTGGCAGTGGGCCCCGGATCGCGGCTCGGCTTGTCAGGTGGGTAGCTCCTCAGCCTGACGTGTCCGAGCCGCACTTTTGTCCGGAATCCGCTTCGCGCTTTCGCTCCATGCGGGCGCTCATGAAAAAAGCCGGCGAGAGCCGGCTTTTTTCATGAGCGATGATGCGACCGCTGATGCGCGCGATCAGGCCTTCTTCGGCGTGTGCGACACGCACCAGCCCTTGGCATTCACCGACTTGCCCGGGAACAGCTGGCACGGACCACGACCGGTCGCGCCACCGGTATAGAACTGGCAGTTGGCGCAGTCGTCGCCGGCCTTGTACTTCGCGTTCGTCGACTTGCTGGCATCCTCGACATAGCCCAGCGCCTTGGCGGTCGGGTCCGCCTCGGTCACCGGCGGCAGGTCGGCCGCACGCGCAAGGCGCGGCAGGCCGCCGACGACCACGGCCGCAGCGGCGGTCCCGGCGGCAACCTTGAGGAATCGGCGACGCGATTCGATATCTTGTTCTTTCGACATGGGCAAGCCTCCGTCGTAACTATCCGGCGCACCCTGCCCCGGACTCGCGCTGATGTTACGCGCCGCGGGCAAATTTTTCCTGACTTGCGAGAATGGCTCTCATTACAGCCAGGGCGAGAATGGCCGCGTGGTATAGTCGGCCTCCATTTGGACGTCCAAAACGCATGATCCAGACACTTCCGGCCACGATACCTGCCAGCCTGTTCGAGCAGCGTGCCGACGCCATCGTCGAAGCCGCGCGCGAACTGTCGGAGCTCGGCTGGACGCCCGCGACCAGCAGCAATTTCTCGATGCGCGTCGATGACGCACACGCGGCGATCACGGTGTCGGGCAAGCACAAGGGCCGGCTCGGTCGCGAAGACATCATGCTGATCGACCTGGCCGGCAACGCCGTGGGCACCGATGCGCGTCCCAGCGCGGAAACAGCGCTGCATACCCAGATCTACCGGCGCTGGCCGCAGATGCAGGCCGTGCTGCACACGCATTCGCGCACGCAGAGCGTCGCCTCGCGCCTGTACGCCGATGACGGCGTGATCCGCCTGCAGGGCTGGGAGCTGCAGAAGGCCATCAGCGGCTATCACAGCCATGACAGCGTGCTGGAAATCCCGGTGTTCCCCAACACCCAGCACATGCCCGAACTGGTCGTCCGGGTCGATGCCTGGCTCGATGCAGGCAAGCCCCTGCATGCCTACCTGATCGACGGCCACGGCATCTACACCTGGGGCCGCGACATGGCCGAAACCCGGCGCCACCTGGAAGCGCTGGAGTTCCTGCTGGCCTGCGAACTGGACCTGAAACAGCTGAGGGCATCATGAGCCGACTGCGCATCTTCGACGAAAGCCGCCCGCAATCCCCGCTGGCGGTGTTGGACGACCACGGCGCCATCGCCGCCGAACTGGGCAGGATCGGCGTGCGCTTCGAACAGTGGGCCGCCACCCAGCCGATCGTGCCCGGTGCCAGCCAGGACGAGGTGATCGCCGCATACCGCGGCGACATCGACCGCCTGATGGGCGAGAAGGGCTACCAGGCGGTCGACGTGATCAGCCTCACCCCCGACCACCCCGACCGCGCCACGCTGCGCCAGAAATTCCTCAGCGAACACACCCACAGCGAGGACGAGGTGCGTTTCTTCGTGGCCGGCTCCGGCCAGTTCACCCTGCACGTCGACGGCAAGGTCTACGACATCCTGTGCGAACAGGGCGACCTGATCGGCGTGCCCGACGGCACCCGCCACTGGTTCGACATGAGCGAGTCGCCGTACTTCGTGGCGATCCGGCTGTTCACCAACAAGGAAGGCTGGGTGGCGAACTTCACCGGCGACGGCATCGCCGCCGGCTTCCCCCGCATGCAGGCGAAACAGTAACCAGCCCGCACGCAGACGACGCCCTGCTCCCGCGTATCCCGAATCCCGAATCCATGACCGAAATCCGCGCCATCGTCACCGACATCGAGGGCACCACCAGCTCGATCGACTTCGTCCGCGACGTGCTGTTCCCGTACGCGCGCAAACGCCTGCCGGCCTTCGTCGAAACCCACGGCGACCGGCCCGAAGTGCAGCACTGGCTGCAAGAGGCGGCCCGCGAAGCCGGGCTGATCGAGGCTAGTCGCCAGGACATCATCGAACTGCTGCTGGGCTGGATCGACCAGGACCGCAAGTCCACCGCGCTGAAGGCGCTGCAGGGCATGATCTGGAAGGACGGCTACGAGGCCGGCGACTACCGCGCCCACATGTACCCGGAAGTCGCCGCCCGCCTGCGCCAGTGGCGCGCCGACGGCCTGCGCCTGTACGTCTACTCCTCCGGCTCGGTGCCCGCGCAACAGCTGTTCTTCAGGTACAGCGAGGCAGGTGACCTGGGCCCGCTGTTCGCCGGCTACTTCGATACCGAAACCGGACCGAAGCGCGAAGCCGGGTCGTACCGGCGCATCGCCGAGGCGGTCGGCGAACAGCCGCAGCACCTGCTGTTCCTGTCCGACATCGTCGAGGAACTCGACGCCGCCCGCGAGGCAGGTTTCCAGACCGCATGGCTGGTGCGCGAACCGCAGGCGCTGCCGGCCACGCCGCGCCACCCGGTCCATCGCGATTTCGACACGATCGCCGTCTGACCGGGCACGCACGTCCGCCATGCGCAACGTCCTGACCATCCTGCTCGCACTCGCCGCCGGCGTGCTGCTGAACGCTTGGTGGTCAGGCCGACCCGCCGCGTCGCCGCATGCGGCCGCCACTCCCGCAGCCGCCACTTCGGCCATCCTGCCGCAGGACGTGGCGGATCCGGACATGACGGTCGACGATGGCGAGCGCTGGCCCGACCAGGCGCCGACACCGGAGCAGGTGCTCTACGCGCAACCACGGATGATGCGCCAGGCGCTGGCCGAACTCGGCCCGCGCACGCCCGGCAGGCCGAACCTGTACCTGCTGACCTTCGCCGGCGACGGCGGCGAAGACGTGTTCCGCAACGAAGCCGAATACGCCGCCCGGCTGTTCACCCGGCGCTTCGGCCCCGGCACGCACAGCCTGGTGCTGGAGAACAACCCGGCCACCTTGTCCACCCGTCCGCTGGCCAGCTGGAGCAATCTGGAAATGGCGCTCGACGGACTGGGCAAGGTGATGCAGCCCGACGACATCCTGCTGCTCTACGTGACCAGCCACGGCAGCGAGGATCACCAATTGCTGGTCGACATGGACCCGCTGCCGCTGGACCCGATCGGCGCCAGCGACCTCGCCGGCATCCTCGCCCTGCATCCGTTCAAGTGGAAGGTCGTGGTGATCAACGCCTGCTATTCCGGCGGCTTCCTGCCGCCACTGCGCGGCCCCGGCACGATGGTGCTCACCGCCGCCCGCAGCGATCGCAGCTCGTTCGGCTGCGGCAGCGACTCGGACATCACCTATTTCGGCAAGGCCTGGCTGGTCGATGCGCTGAACCACAGCGACAACTTCGCCGACGCATTCACCCGGGCTCGCAACGATATCGCCGCGTGGGAAAAACAGGACAACCTCACCCCGTCCGAACCGCAGATCGATATCGGCAGCGGCATCCGCGATCAGCTGGCGCGGTGGCGCAAGGGCATCACTCCCGGGCCGGCGATACCGTTCGAACCCGCGGCACCGGCGGCGGCCGGCAGCCGCCCGACGCCCTAGCCCGCCGCATCAACTCCGTGGCCAGCGCCACGCCATGGCGGCGATCAGCAGCGACAACGCCACCTCGATCACGCCCAGCACGATGTAGAACCACCACGCGCCCGGCATCGTCAGCAGCATGATCGCCGTATAGAACAGGCCCAGCCCGATGTTGAGCCAGCGGCACAGCCGGGGCGGCAGCAGCAGCGACAGGAACACCATCAGCCCCGGCACGGCCAGCAGCAGGGCGGTGCCGACCAGGGTCGCCTCGCTCACCGGACCGACCGGCCCTTCCCCGCCCAGCATGCCCTGCAACTTGCCCGGCACGTAGAGGCCGAAGTAGTCGCCGTAGATGTAGCAGAACATCAGCGCCGTCCACAGCGCCGACAGCTTGAAGCGCACGTGCAACTTGATGTCGACCAGGGATGTGGCGCTCATGTCGCACTCCTCGGATGAGCTTGTGCACCACCTGCCCGCACGCCCATCAGCAGCAGCCACAGGCAGGTGCCGATCTCGCCCAGGGCTGCCGGCAGGTGGACGTAGTTGGAAAACGCCGTGTCTGCATATCCCGGCAGCAGCAAGTCGGCAAACACGTCCACCAGGTAGCCGATACCGCCCAGCATCAGCAGCAAGCCAGCCAGGCGCGGCAGCATGCCGCTGGTGCACACGAGATAGCCGAACGGCAACAGCCACAGCCCCCAGAACAGGCTGGCCACGAAAATGGCGTGGCCATACGACCTCAGGGCAAGCAATGCCAGCGGCGTCATCGTCTCTATCGGCAAGCCATGGCTATCGGTCAACAGCCACAGTGCATCGAGTCGATGCATCACCCCGATCAGGGCGATCGGCACGGCCGTGACCGCCAGCACGACCATCGCGACGGCCGCGCGCTGGTGAACGCGATGAAGCAGGCGAAACAGCAACAACGGCAGCAGCAGGAAGGCCACCTGTTCGATCATGAAGGAGACGATGCCCGCGCGGAACAAGGCTTCGTGCGCCACGATATTGGCCAGCATGGCCGGCGGATCGCCTGGCGCAGCAAGCCTGCCCGGCACATAGCCCAGGCTGAAGAAGCCGGTCACGACCACCACCAGATAGACCAGCCCCGCACAGCGGGCCAGCCGGTTTTCGTTCGTCATGTGACCCCCGCGATCCATCACCTCGCCTTGCGGCGTCCTCTCGGCAGTGTCGATGCAGCGAGATCGTCCCTTGAGTGCCGGAAGTAACACAGTGATCGCCAGGCTCTGACAAGAGCTTCGCGATCCGGGTGCTAACGTCGTCGACCGTCTTCCAGGGAACCCGGCAATGAAAAGACCCACTGCAAACAGGACTCCTGCCGAGGCAGGCCGTCGTCTGCCAGGAGCCACGCCGGACCGGGCGATGTTGCGTACGTTCCCGATCGCCGCCCTGGCGCTGACGCTGATGGCCTGTACTTCACAGCCGCCGCAAACCGACGCCACCCAGGCCGACGCGGCCCCGCCAGGCGCGGCCAATGCACGGATCATTGCCTGCGCGCCGTCGCAACTCGCCCTCACCCTCGATTCCGCTGGCGGGCGTTTCAACGGCATGTCGCATTCGGGCACGATGCTGGTCCTGCGCAACACCGGCGCGGCCGCCTGCACGATCCCTGCGCGCCCGCTGCCGAGCTTCGCGGATTCCGGCGGGCAGACGCTGAACATCGTGGCGCAAACTCCGACCGGGCCGGATGCCGCCTCGCATTCCCCGATCACGCTCGCGCCGGGCGCGGTCGTCACCAGCGACATGCGCTGGGTGTCGGGCGACGTCTACGACAACGGCCATTGCGAAGCACCGGCCCGGCTCACGCTCGCGCTCGGCCAGCAGCGGATTTCCGCCGCGTTCACCGGCCGCCTGTGCGGCGCCGGCGGCCAACCGTCCGCCTATGCGTTGAGCCCGTTCACGCCCGTCGCGGCGCCCTTGTCCACTATGGCCAAGCCGATGGCTTATGCCTGCGATGACGGACGCACCGTGCAAGCCGTCTATCCCGACACCGATACCGCGACGCTCACCTTCGACGACCGGACCCACCACCTGCACATCGCCGTGTCCGCCAGCGGCGCGCGCTACGTGGACGATCACTGGCAATGGTGGAGCAAGGGCATGCATCAGGCGTGGCTGGCACCGCTGCAGCCAGGCGAGACCATCGCCTCCGCCAGTGGCGTCGCTTGTGCCATGCCCTGAACAGGCGAGGCCAGGAGGCGGAGGCACCGTGCAGACGTCGCGACGGCGTCACCAATCGGCGCGCGCATATTCCGAGCACCTGAACCAGGCCTCGAAATCCAGTTCGCCGCGCTCGGCGTCCTTGCCGGGAAGCAAGACGTATTCGTCGAGTACGGCGCCGAAATAGGCTGCATGCACGTCGGTGCGCACATCGTAGGGTGCTTCCATGTCGACGATCAGGCGCTGGATCAGTTCGGACATCCTTCCCCGTTGCGGGCCCGCAACCTCGATCGAGCCGTTTAGCGGGGGCCCGACAGCGACTCGCGCGATCGTCGCCGCGACGTCATCCGACGCCACCGGCTCGATAAAGGCGGGCGACAGATGGATGGTCTGACCGCGGATGGCGTAATTGACTATATCGAACAGGAACTCGAAGAACTGGGTTGCGTGGACAATGGTGAAAGGCATCCCGGACGCCGCCACGGCCCGCTCCTGCAGCGCCTTTCCGCGAAGATAGGGGCTTGCCTCGAGGCGACCGGTGCCCACTACCGAAAGCGAAACATGGTGCTTCACTCCCGCACGTTTCTCGGCGGCGAGCAGATTGAAGATGGCCGTCTTGAAGAAATCGAACGAGGCAAGATCGTCGAAGGTGGGCGAGTTGCTGACGTCGACGACCACCTCGGCACCGGCCAGGCTCTCCACCAGGCCTTGCCCGGTGATCAGGTCAACACCGGTGGAGCGGGAAGCGGGCGATACCTGGTGACCCGCTGCCTGCAGCCTGTCGACGATGTTCCTTCCCACCAGCCCTCGTCCGCCGATGACGATGATCTTCATGCCTGCCTCATGCTGCCGTATCCGGTTGGTGTGCCGGCGATCCGCATCCCCGGCTTGTGCATCCCGATACTAGGCAGCGCTTGCCGAGGTCGGTAGGTCCGCGGCACTGACGGCCGTGGTTCCACGAATGCACCAATGGAACCGTCTAGGCACCCCGATGTGATCACCTGGCGTCGTCAACAGCCCGCAAGCCACAGTGCGATGTTGCGGACGTATCGCTGGGTGGATTGAAGCGCCGCCGGGAAGCGCTGCATCCCGTCGCCAGGTGCTTCGGATACGAACGATGGACAACCCGCGGCGATGTCCCAGTTGTAATCGGCGAAGTGATGAAAGGTGGACTCGGCAAGCGCCCGCCCGCCGTCGACTGAACGCTCGAAGGCCACGGCCAGATTGAAGACCCGGCCCGTGGCCTGGCTGCGACCTTGCAGGATCACGCGGCTGCTTGAATCATCCGGCGGCGCGCTGATCGCGCCTTCGTGCGGATGGGACGGCAGGTAGCCGATCACACCCGTTTCCGAGGCCGGATCAAGCAGAATCGGATGCACCTCGCCCACCGCACGTACCTGCTGATAGTCGCCGTTGGCGCCCGAATGGTAATTGGGCCAGGAGATATCGGTCGTGACACCGTCGTCGATGCAATGCCGGCTCGCATCGGGGTCCAGGTTGCGTGTGTGAAAGTGATGGGCTGCGCCGACGCCGGCCAGGGTGCACACGGAACTACCCAGATCCATGTGATCGCGAGTGACCAGAAGCGCGCCGCCGTTGCGGCGGAACCTGCCAATGCCTGCGCAATCCTCCTCGGTGAGGCCATCGCCCACGTCGACGGCGAACAGCCACAACTGCTGGAAGTCCGACTCGTCGAGCCGCGACAACACCGGGTCCGGCTCGCCCCTTGGACCACGATTGCGTGCGGTCACGTGGAACGCCGGTGCCCCGGCTTCGTCGCGAACGCTCTCCAGGAAGGCTTTCAGAAGGCCGAAGCGCCCGATGTTCCAGTCATCCTGATCGCCCTCGATGGTGGTCTGCAGCAGCAGGTTCTGCATGGCGGTCTCGCTCTCCCGTCCGGATGTCATGGCGCCCCACAGCCTAGCAGGCCAGAACGGAGACCCTGCTGCCTGCATGCGCGGGGCGCCCGCGCTCGGTCTCAGGCGATCGCGCCGGCAGCTCCGTCGCACACTGGAGATCAGCCGCCCGGATTTCCCGTGTCATGAAGTCGATGAACGCACGCATCCGCGTGGGCATGTGCTGTCGGCTCTGGTAGCAGATGTAGTGGCCCCGGTCATCGGGCGCATGCTGCATCAGGCAGGAAACCAGGGCGCCGGATGCCAGCGAGTCACAGACCAGGTAACCGGGCATCTGCGCGATGCCCTTGCCGTCGAGCACCGCCTGCAGTACCAGTTCGGGGTCGTTGTACGTCAGCCTGGCCTGCGGCACGAATCTTTGCACCTTGCCATCCAGTTTGAACTCCCACTCGGCGATGCGACCCAGGCCGGTGCGCAAATTGATGCCCTGGTGACCTGAAAGTTCGTCCAGCGTGGCGGGCAAGCCGTGCATTTCCCGGTATTCGGGCGAGGCACAGACCATCATCTGCATCGGGATGATCTGCCTGGCGATGATCTGCGCATCCTCCAGGCGCCCGTCGCGAAAGGCGACGTCCACCCGGTCCGACGTGAAATCGACCGGCTTGTCCGCCAGGACCAGATCGACGAGAACCTCGGGACAAGCGTCCTGAAACCTGCCCAGCAGTGGCGCCACCACCCGGCGACCGAAGCCCCCGGGCGACACCACGCGAAGCTGTCCACGAGGCGAGCCGTGGCGAAGGTCACGCATTTCCTCGATGGCCTGCACGATCTGCTCGACCCCCGCATGGCAACTGGCATGGAACCTGTCGCCTTCGCTGGTGAGCGTGGTGCTGCGCGTCGTCCGATGGAACAGCCGGACACTGAGTTGGCCTTCCAGTTTCTGGACATTGCGACTGACCGCGGAACGCCCGATGCCAAGGCGGTCGGCCGCACGGGCAAAGCTGCCTTCCGCGACCACGGCCATGAAGGCCACGACGCCGGCATAGGTGGTTGCGAAGCTGGCGGCCAGCGCGTCGGCGGACGGGTCCACGAGTGGCGAAGAGATCATGACGGCGGTTCCCGGCTGAGAGAAGACTGTGTTTCGTATCTGTCGACACGGATCACCCGATCACCCTGCTCGCCCCCGCTCGTCGAAGCCAGTTAATGCATGTAAAACCTTGTTATCAGCGTCCGCCACGCGGCGGCAGGCCGCGGGCTATCTTCCCGTGCAGCTCGTGAACCTGCACGATTCCCGTGGGGTTGCCGTCAGCGCCGATGCTTCGGGAGGTTTCATCGAGCAGTTGCAATGCCTGCTGCGACATCCCACCGCCAGCCCACAGTCTGGCCAGACTGGTGGCAGCTCGCAGCTCCCAGCCCCGGGCACCCTGCCCCCGCGAGGTTTCCAGCGCGCGCAGGTAGAAACCTTCGGCCTCGCTGATCTTTTCCTGCCGTTCGCTGCGCAAACCCATGCCGCGCCAGATCTCCGCCGCGCACCAGAGGCCTTCGCCGCGCTCAAGTCGCCCGACCATGTCATCATCAATCCAGTCGGGGCAGAAGGTGGCGAGCATTTCCTTGCTGGGCGCGTCATAGGTCGCGAGTCGCTCAGACACCTGGCGAATTTGCATGTCGGGATTGCCGGATACGGCCAACTGCAAGCCCTGCAGATAGGACTCGGCGTACCGCAGCCACCTCACCAGCCCCTTGCGGCGAGCCACGTCGATCATCGTGTGGATCCACTTGCTGGCAAGCTCGTATTCGCCCGACCACAAGGCCACGGGACAAGCCCCATAGAGCGCGGCACACAGCGACGCAGCGTGACCCGCCGACTCCGCCCGATCGACGACATCGCGGGCCGTCTCCAATGCCTTTGCCGTTTCTCCCCTGATCCACAACGTTCGGGTCAGCACGGCCTTCGCCGCAACGGTCGGATCCACGCCGACCATGTTCGCGCGTGAGCGTCCTGCCTCCGCACTCATCTGCAGCGATGCTTCGCAATGCCGTATCGAAACGTCGAGCATGCCGCTGAAATGGTTCGCCATCCCGCTCACCCGATGGGCAAGATTGAGCGATGCCGGGTCGGACCAGGCTTCCGCCACTGCAAGCAGCTTGCGGGAATCCCGCAACGCGGACGAATACTCGCCACTGAACATGTCGTGGGTACAGCGTCCCCAACGCGCTTGCAGTTCCAGCACGCGCACGCCGGCGGTCAGCGCCCCGGTGAGCGCCCGATCGCACATCGCATCCAGATCGCCCCCCGGCTCGTTCGTGTGCAGCATCGCGATCACCAGTTCGGTCGCCAGCCAGGCGGCCATCTCCGTATCCGGCTCGGGTTGTCGGTCGATCAGCTGGAGCGCCGCCGCGATCCGGTCGCGGAATTCGGCGACCTGGGAAACGTGAAACCACAAGGCCGCCGAAGCCATCACCAGCATCGTGGCGGTCCGCCCATCTGCCGGTTCCGTCAGGCAGACCTCAAGCGCGACACGCACGTCGTCCAAGTAATGGGCATAGCGCTCACTCCAGTCCTGCTCGCTCAGGTCCGGAAGTTCGGTGGTTGCGGTATTCATCAGATCCAGCATGACTTTCGCGTGCCGCTGCAACAATGCGGGGCGCTCGTCGCTCTGCGCAAGCAGCGCGCCGGCGTAGCTTCTGGTCGTATCCAGCAGGCGGTAAGGCGAGCTGGCATTGCTGTTGTCGAAGAACACCAGTGACTTGTTCGCCAGCGAAATCAATGCATCGAACGCGACCTCCTGGCCCATGTCTCCGGCGATGACACCAAGTGCCGGCTGCAGGCCGAAGCGCCCCCTGAAAACCGACAGGCGGCGGAATACCTTCAACTCGTCATCGCTCAACAGGGCAATGCTCCAGTCGAGCGCGGCCGAAAGCGACTGATGCCGCGTGGCGGCCGCCCGGTTGTCGATGGAAAGCAGCCGCATGTGGTCCTCGAGCCGCAGCGCGAGATCACCGACCGACTGGACGCCCATGCGCGCGGCCACCAGCTCGATGGCCAGCGGCACACCTTCCAGCTGTCGCGAAATCTGGGCCAGCAGAGGACCGTCCGAATCCATGAATGCGCCGGCGCCCGCGGCCTGGGAGAGCTCGACCAACAGCTCCACCGAAGGCCACTGCATGGCCTGCGCCAACAGGAAATGGTCGGACTCGGGAACGCCCAGCGGAGGCAGACGATAGACATACTCGCCAGACAGTCGAAGCGTCTCCCGACTGGTGGCAAGAATGCGCAAACCGGGCAAGGCCGACAGCAGGCGGGTAATCGGCAATGCCAGGGAATCCACCACCTGTTCGCAGTTGTCGATCAGCACCAGCACGTTGCGCCCCGTCAGGCTCTGTGTGATGGCCAGTACCGGGTCAGGCAAGTCGGCAGCGCCACCCAGAGCCCGAGCCATCGCTCCAAGTACGTGCTCCGGCGAGATCAGCGGCGCAAGGTCGACGAAGGCGATTTCCGTGGCACACGATTGCTGACGACGCTCCGCCACGCGTATTGCGGCGCTGGTCTTGCCGATACCTCCCGCGCCGACGAGGGTCACCAGCCGATGGGTGTCCAGTGCCTGGAGCACCCGGGCCACGTCGTTCTCGCGACCGATGAGTCCGTTCATCCGCAGCGGCAACTTGGTCAACACGGTCGGCGGTCGTGCCGTGACCGCGGACGAGGTGTCGATCAGCTCGCGCAGGACGCGGCCATTGAACCGGTACCCGCGCAGCGGGATGTTGGATATCCACTCCTTGCATTCGTCGCTTTCGCCTGGTTCTCCCAGTGCCTTGCGAAGTTGCGACATGTGGACGCGCACGCTGGCTTCGTCGACCACGACCGTATCCCAGACGGCAGAAAGGAGCTCGTCCTTGCTGACCACTTCACCAGCGCGCTTGAGCAGATGGACCAGCAGGTCGAACGAACGCGACCCCAGCTTGATCGCCTGCCCGAATGATTCGAGATGGCGTCGTTCCTCCCATACCAGGAAGGAACCGAAACCCCAGCGCACCTCGGTCCACGCCGGTGGCGCCCCGGGTGCGGGCGACGACGAGCCGGAATGCTTGCTGTAGGGCTTCTTCATCGTGGGACAATCTTCGGCTCGCCTGGTGCCATTCCGTGATGACCACATGCCACGGATCGGCTTGCGCCCAAGGATGGGGGCCGCGACGCAGCGTATCAATCAGCATACTTGACGCACCCCTGCGCGGCGCATTCCCCCTTGGTCGACGTGACGACGCGCGCCAACGCTTCGGGTACGCGAGCCCCCCCGCCGGGGATTGGTGTGTGCTCGACAACACGGTGGGCACCCGTGTGTCTCTACAGTCGCCGGGCCGGCAAGCCTAGGCTGGACGCGTGTCTGGTCGCACGTGTCGATGTTCGATGTTCGATGCGACCGGGCCAAGGCACCTCCCGCAACCGCGTCGTCACGGCGCCAGGAGAGGGTGGATTCCTTTCGACTCCATCAAAAGCGAGCAACCCGATGCATCACCCAGACGACATGACTCCTGCCGATCCCCGCCGTCGACAGCTGATGGCTGCCGGCCTGATTGCCGCCGCAGCGACCTCCCTGCCCGCGATCCTGCCGGCCACCCAGGCCGCGGCAGGTCACACTCCAACCCGACAGAGAAGCCAGAACATGAACTCGATCATCACGAAAGACGGCACCGAAATCTTCTACAAGGACTGGGGCTCGGGCCAGCCCATTGTGTTTCATCACGGATGGCCCTTGTCCAGCGACGACTGGGACACGCAGATGCTGTTCTTCCTCCACAACGGCTATCGCGTCGTGGCGCATGACCGCCGCGGTCATGGCCGATCGTCGCAGGGCGCCACCGGCCACGACATGGATCACTACGCGGCCGACGCAGCCGCGGTGGCTGACCACCTCGACCTGCGCGATGCGGTCCATATCGGTCATTCCACCGGTGGCGGCGAAGCTGCACGCTATGTTGCCCGCCACGGCGCTGGCCGCGTGGCCAAACTGGTGCTGATGAACGCCGTGCCGCCTCTGATGCTGAAGACGACGAACAACCCTGGCGGTCTGCCGCGAAAGGCTTTTGACGACCTGCGCGACGCACTGGCCAGCAATCGCTCGCAGTTCTATCGCGACCTGGCCTCGGGCCCGTTCTACGGCTTCAACCGTCCGGGCGCCAAGACGATCCAGGGCTGCGTCGACAACTGGTGGCGCCAGGGCATGATGGGTGGTGCCACGGCACATTACGACGGCATCAAGGCCTTTTCCGAAACCGACTTCACCGATGACCTCAAGGCGATCGACGTGCCCACCCTGGTGATGCACGGTGACGACGACCAGGTGGTTCCGGTCGCTGACTCCGCACCGCTCTCGGCCAAGCTGCTCAGGCACGCCACGCTGAAGATCTATCCGGGCTATCCGCATGGCATGTTTGCCGTTCATCCCGACGTGATCAATCGCGACCTGCTGGCCTTCATCCGCAGCTGAGTCACGCATACGCCGACCTCCAGCTGGCGGGATCGCCAGGACTGAAGGTCGGCCCTCGTCCGAAATGCCCGTCGGGCAGCAAGCGTCTGCCGCGCCGCGATCCGGCGCGGCCGGCGCCTGCGCATGTCATCAGTCCATGCGAGTCACGACTTTCGCGCCGTTACGGGCGCGAGCGGCGGACGACGCGACGACGAAACGACCCGGGCACTCACGGCGCAGACGCGCACAGGGGCAATGGCGCGGTCGTGGTATCGGTCTGGACCGGCAACGACCGGGGCGCGGAACTCAATAGCGGCAGCCAGATCGTGAAGTCCGCACCACGCCCCGCCCCTTTAGAGCGCGCCTCCACCCTGCCGCCATGGGCCTCCGCCAGTTCCTGCACCAGCGCCAGACCGATGCCCATGCCGGGATCGTTGAACGTATCCACGCGTCGCTCCTGGCCATACATCCGGAAGATGTCCGTCAGGAATTCCGGAGAGATGCCGCAACCGTCATCGGCGACCGATACCCTGGCAAAGCCGTCGACACTGGTGACACACACTCCGATGCGCCCACCGGTGCCAGTGAATTTCACCGCGTTGCTCAGCAGGTTCGACAGCATCTGTTCCAGTCGCACCGGATCGGCCAGGCACCAGCGCTCAATCGACGCATCGACCTCCATGTGGATCTTCCGATCCGGCGCCGCGATGGCTACATCAGCGGTAATCGCCCGGACGACCTCGTCAAGGTCCACCATCGCAAGCTCCAGTCCCAGCTTGCCCGTGCGCATCCGCGAGAGATCGAGCAGATCCCCGATGATCCGCGCCTGTCGGCGGATCGAATCGCGCATCGCCTGGGCCACCCTTTGCGCACCCTGGACATCCATTCGCGCCGTTCTCTCCAGCAGTCGATCGAGGTTCAACAGAAGCGCCGTGAGTGGCTGCTTCAATTCGTGCGACATCACCGCGAGGCAGCGATCCCGTGCCGCGTTCGCCGCCAGCGCGTCGTCCAGCTGCACCTGCTGCTCGCGCAAACGTTGTTCGAGTGCCGGACGCTGCTCGTGCTTCGGGTTCGCGTCACGCACCAGCCAGGCCAGCGCACCATCATCGCCCAGCGGCATGCGCCTGCTTCGACAACGTATCGACCGGCCGCTCTTGTGCTGATAACGGCGCTCGGTCTCAATCGGCCCGGCCTGATCCATTGCGCAACAGCCGGCGGCGATGCAGACCGGCTCACCTGCCGGCGGCTCGATGTCGGCGATCGTCCGGCCGATCATTTCCGACGGGTGGTAGCCCAGCAGGTGCTGGGCGCCGGGATTCCACACGATGATGCTGCCGTTCCGGTCCGCAATGATGATCGCCAGATCTTCGATCGCGGCGGCGACCCCGGCCACCGCGGCCAGCCGATCGCGCGACGCCCTGCGCATCCCGCGTGAAAAGGTCGGTGCTTTCATGAGTGATGCCCTTGAAGGAGCGCCCGCTTGTTCGCGTTGAAGATCCACACGGCGTGAATCCGGGGCGGCGGCATGCATGGTAGGAACGCCGGCACCGCCCAGGTAGCCGGCCAGGGCAGACCACCATGTTTTACGGCGGGCAACAATGCGGTTGCGGCGTCGGCGATCAGGCCTGCGTCCGCCAATGCGATACGCCTCACGCCGGTGCGGTCCGGCACTCGCGTTGGTGCGCCAGAAACAACATCGTGAGGCCAGCGACGGACCTACCCGCGAAACCATGCGAAACCTAGGATTGGGATCTGCCGCGCGATATCGCCGGCGCCATCGACCGGAAACGTTCGCTGTGCAGCTCAACCAAGCAGAGGTCAACCATGAAAATTCTTGTTATCGGCGGTACCGGACTCATCGGCAGCAAGACTGTCGCCCACCTGCGCGAACACGGCCACGAGGTCAACGCCGCCTCCCCCGCCACCGGTGTCAACACGATCACCGGCGAAGGGCTGGACGCCGCAATGGCGGGCACGGACGTCGTCATCGACGTGGCCAATTCGCCTTCGTTCGAGGATCAGGCCGTACTGGATTTTTTTGAAACCTCCGGCCGCAACCTGTTCTCGGCCGAACACAAGGCTGGCGTGAAGCACCACGTCGCCCTGTCGGTGGTCGGCACCGACCGGCTCGCCGCCAGCGGCTATTTTCGGGGCAAGATCGCGCAGGAAAAGCTCATCCGCGAGTCCGGCGTGCCCTATACCATCATCCACTCCACCCAGTTCTTCGAGTTCCTCAACGGCATCGTCAAGGCCAGCGCGATTGGCGAGTCTATCCATCTGTCGACAGCCTCGATCCAGCCCATCTCCTCCGACGACGTGGCCAAGGCCGTGGCCAAGCTCTCTGTCTCCGCACCGGTCAACGGCACCGTCGAAATTGCCGGCCCCGAAACGTTCCCTCTCTCCGGCCTGGTGCAGCAGTTCCTGAAGGTCATCGGTGATCCGCGCGATGTCGTGGCGGATGAACACACTCCTTATTTCGGCGCCGAGCTGCAACAGGACACCTTGCTTCCCGGTCCCGGCGCCCATCTCGGCACGCTGAACTTCCAGGCGTGGCTGGAACGGACGGGACTGGTCGGAGCGGAAGCGAGACCATGAAGCTCTATTACATGCCCGGCGCCTGCTCGCTAGCCGACCATATCGTGCTTGAGTGGGTCGGCGCCTCCTACGAGGCGAAGCGGATGGATTACGTCGACACCAAGTCAGCCGATTACCTCGCCATCAATCCGGGTGGCATGGTCCCGCTGCTGGAGCACGGCGATCTAAGGCTCACCGAGAACGCGGCGATCCTTGGCTATCTCGCGGACCTGCATCCCCAGGCGGGTCTGTTCGGCGACGGCAGCCCCCGTTCCCGCGCCGAGGTCTCGCGCTGGCTGGCCTTTCTGAACTCCGATGTGCATGGCGCGTTCAAGCCCATCTTCAGTCCGTGCCGCTTCATCGACGACCGCTCGCTCGTGGACGTGCTCGGCGATACCGCGCGTGTCCACCTGCGATCGCTGTTCCAGCGGCTGGACGATCAGCTCGAAGGACGCGACTGGCTGACCGGCACAAGATCAGTCGCCGATCCCTACCTGTTCGTGGTCCTGCGCTGGGCCGCTGCCAAGGGTGTGGACATGGAAGGATTGCACAGCCTCGCCCGCTTCAAGGCCCACATGGATGCCGATAAAGGGACGCAGGCGGCGCTGCTCGCCGAGGAAGGCCTCCAAGGCTGAGGCACACGCCAATCCAGCAGCGAAGGGCGTGCATTGCACGCCCTTCTTTTTCGCCGCATGACCGCGGTGGGGCGACGCGTGGCCGGGATCCCTTGCGCCCTTGCGACGATCAGGCGCCGCGGCCCGCGAAGCCGACTCGAAAGCTCGAATGAAGACTGCGTGCCGGCATGGAAGCCGCGGCTTCCTGTTGCCGCCATGGCAACACCGCGCGTCCCCTGGCAGCTCTACCGCCACTGCCGATCGCGGTCGAGAATGGCGTGGCTTCTTCTTCATGGCAACGAAGATGACGGGTGTCAGCTCGTCGAGGCGGCTGTAATGGGTCGTGCACTTTCCACCCGTTCGTGCACGGGACGAACCCACGTTGGCGCGGTGTCCCCGCGGAGTACCAATCAGCCACACGACGACGCCATGAACGAGAAGCTCACTTGGGCTAGCAACGCTGGCACGGGTACTCCGACAAGCTGTCCGCCGCGGCCATGCCGCCTCGATCGCCCATCCGGAAAATTTCGAAGACAGGATTCCCCCGGCTCTCTGCAGGAGTTCGTAACCATGACTCAAGTCACTTCGATGCGTCGCCAAGCTGTCCCTTCGTTAAGCTCCCTGATCGATGCGGCCTACCTCGCCGATCCGGCGGACCAGCTGATAGCGCCGGTAGGCGATTGCAGCTACAGCACCCTGTTCCACCTGATACCGGCGGCACTGGCCGTGCTGCGGATAGCCGCCGGGATCGAACCGGACCCGCCCACCATGATGGCCTGGTATCGGCAGACGCCGATCGCGGAACTGGGACACCTCACCGCAGAACAGCTGGTGGCGCTGGGCCGCACCGACGCACTCATCGCGTTTCTGCAATCGATTCGCGAAGGTAGCCGCGACTGATTGCGCGCAAGTGGCCACCCACCATCCCGCCCACCTCATGGAACAGTACGATGCGTTCATCCGTCATGAAATTCGACAACGTCGCCAGCGAACTCGCCCGGCTGGCGGCGCAACGCGAGGCCCTGGTGTCCAGCGCGTTCGAGGCACTTGAGGCGCGTCACCCGGTGCTCGCGGGCGAAGTCCGGGAATACATCGGAAGCAGACAGCGCGCAGCCCACTGGATGTGCGCGCCCCAGCGCCTCACCGGCGGAAAGATTCCGTACGACCTGCTGGCCGAGGGTGACGAAGACGGCTTGTGGGATTTGCTGGAAGGCGTGACCTGAACTCACGGCGCGGCTGCATCGGGGCGATTGTTGTCCGCTCGGCAACACGGCGGACACCCGGACGAGGCTAGCGGCATTCGCCCATCGCATCCAGGATTTGCGCTACACCGCATCGATCTACCGACTCCTGCCCATGACCGCGACCACCCTCCATGCCGTCAGCCCGGATCCGATTGAGATCCGATCCGGGGACTACGTTCCGGACCCTTCGCACTCGCACGTTCTGCTCGAGGTCTCGCACTTCGGGATATCGACTTATAGCGGCCAGGTCGTGCCACGTCTGGCGAGAGGGTAGCGAGATGGATCAGCACGACCTGGGAGAGCTGTCCGCTTCCGAAACAGCGCGACAGGTAAGAAGCGGCGAGTTGCGCCCGATCGAAGTGATTGATGCGGCCATCGCGCGCATCGAGGCGCGCAATCCTTCGCTGAACGCGCTGGTCTACACCAATTTCGAGCACGCGCGGCAGGTCGCACTGGACCTCGAACGGCGCATGGCATCCGGCGAGGACATCGGCACGCTTGCCGGCGTGCCGACGGCCATGAAGGATCTGTTTGGCGAATACCCTCGCTGGCCCGCCACGCTCGGCGGCATACCGATGCTCCGGGATCGTCTTGCAGAAGCGACCAGCCTCTACCCGGCGCGGATGGAGCATGCCGGTGCGATCATGATCGGCACCACCAACAGTCCGACGCTTGGCTTTCGCGGCACCTGCGACAACGAGTTGTTCGGCCCGACACGAAACCCGTTCGACACGGACTTCAACAGCGGCGGTTCGTCCGGCGGTAGCGCGGCGGCGGTTGCCGATGGCCTGCTGCCCGTTGCCGGCGCGAACGATGGTGGCGGTTCGGCCGGCATCGAAGCCGCCTGGTGCGGCGTCTATGGCTTTCAGCCGTCGCGCGGCCTGATCGTTGGCGTCGCCGGTGCAGAAGGCTCCGGGCAGCTGGCGCCCTACACCCATGAGAGCCTGGTTGCCCGCACCGTCGAGGATGCCGCCCTGGTACTTGGCGCACTCACGCGCGCAGGTCAGGCCAGCGTACCGGAAAGCGGCGCGTCGACAGATTGGCTCATGCAGACGAGGCGTCCCGTCACGGGCATGAGGATTGGCCTGTCGATGGATCTGGGCATCTTTCCGGTCGACTCGAGAATCGCCGAGCTGGTCAAGCAGGCAGCGATCGTCTTCGAAACCCTTGGCGCCCGCGTAAAAGTGATCGACTTTGCCCTGCCCCATTCCCAGCAGGAGATCTCATCCATGTGGTGCCAGCTGATGGGCGCACGCATGCTCGCAACGGCCGAAGGTCTCGCGCAAACAGGCATCGATCTGCTCGGCGATGACAACCCGCTGCCGGCTCCCGTGCGCAGCTGGATCGAACGCGCCCGTGGCATGTCGCTTGCCGAAATGCATGCCGCGTCGGCCATGCGGACGTCCATCCGGCAAACATTCGAAGCGACGTTTCGGGACGTCGACCTGGTCCTGGCGCCCACCGTCGGCAGCTTTCCGGTACGCAACGCGGTACGCGGCCTGACCCTGGGACCCGACGACGTCGAGGCGGAAGCGGTCGATCCCCTGATCGGCTGGGCATTGAGCTATCTCACCAACTTCACCGGCCACCCGGTGGCCTTCGTGCCCGCCGGGAACTGGGATGACGTTCCGATCGGCATGCAGCTCATCGGCGGCCGTGGCGGTGACGGTGACGTGCTGGCGGCGAGCGCCGCCTTCGAGCTGGCCCGGCCGTGGATATCCCGCTACCACATTCCCCGCAGGCGGCCACTGGACCGGATGCCTGCCTGATCGCTGCCGCGCGCATCCGATCCGGCAACCCGCCCATATCCACAGAGGCATCACCACCATGAACCTCATTACCCGTGCTACCGACTGGATCGACGAGCGGGCGCCAGGCCTGCAGTCCCTGTACCGCAAGCACATGAGCGAGTACTACGTGCCGAGGAACCTGAATCTCTGGTACTACTTCGGCGTGTTGAACATCGTGCTGCTGGCCAACCAGATCGTGACCGGCATCTTCCTGGCCATGAACTACAACCCCAGCGTGGCGCATGCGTTCGACTCGGTCGAATACATCATGCGCGACGTGGAATGGGGCTGGCTGATCCGCTACATGCATTCCACCGGAGCATCGCTGTTCTTCATCACCGTGTACCTGCACATGTTCCGCGGCATCATGTACGGCTCGTACAAGAAGCCGCGCGAGCTGGTCTGGCTGCTGGGCTCGATCATCTTCCTGGCGTTGATGGCCGAGGCCTTCATGGGTTACGTGCTGCCGTGGGGCAACATGTCGTTCTGGGGCGCCAAGGTGATCATCTCGCTGTTCGGCACGGTTCCCTACATCGGCGACTCGCTGGTGCAGTGGATCATGGGCGATTTCCTGCCAGGCGATGCCACGCTCAACCGCTTCTTCGCCCTGCATGTCATCGCGGTGCCGATCGTTTTGCTGCTGCTGGTGGTGCTGCACATCGCCGCGCTGCATGAGGTGGGTTCGAGCAACCCGGAAGGCGTCGACGTCAAGCACGGACCGAAGGGCAACCGCTGGGGCGCGAAGGTGCCGGTCGATACCATCCCCTTCCACCCCTACGACACGGTGGAGGACATCCTCAGCGTGTCTTTCTTCCTGATTGTCGCGGCCTTCATCGTGTTCTTCGCGCCGACCATGGGCGGATGGTTTCTCGAACACGACAACTTCGTTCCGGCCAACAATCTGGCCACGCCGGCGCACATCAAGCCCAGCTGGTACTTCACGCCCTTCTACGCGATCCTGCGCATGATTCCCTCGTTCCTCGGCACGGCGTTCTGGGGCGTGCTTGGCATGTTCGGCGCCATCATCCTGCTGCCGTTGCTGCCTTGGATCGACCGTGGCAAGGTTCACTCCGTGCGCTACCGCGGCCGCGGTTTCCGGGTGGCCCTGGCTGTGCTCGTCTGTTCGTTCCTCGGCCTGGGGTTGAGCGGCGCGGGCGTGACTGCCGAACTCATCCAGGCGTGGTTCCCGCACGCGGATGTCACCGCCTGGGACAACGCCTTCGGACGCATGATGGTGCTGGGCTACTTCGGCTTCTTCGCATTCCTGTGGTTCTACACGCGTTTCGGCCACGAGAAGACCCGGCCGGTGCCGGATCGGCTCCCACCCGGGCATTGAGAAGGCCGGCCAAGGCATTCGCGACCGCCTTGGCGCAAAGCAAGCACCTACCGTATTTGCCGCTCAGACGCCTGCTTCCTGCCGGGATCCATCCATGCGATACAGCCCCGCGCTCGACGGTGTTCGAGCCCTTTCGATCCTTGCCGTCGTTTCCTTCCATTGCGGAGCGCCGTGGGGCCGCGGCGGATACCTCGGCGTGGACGTGTTCTTTGTCCTGTCCGGCTATCTCATCACCTCGCTGCTCATGGCGGAGCACCGCAACGGCGGCATCCGGACCGGCGCGTTCTACGCCAGGCGCGCGCTCAGGTTGTACCCGACCTTGCTGCTGATGGTGGCTGCCTATGTGGTCGTGGCCCCCGTGCTGTGGCCGAACGAACACCGCTGGCTGCTCGCCGCGTTTGCCAGCTTCTACGTCATGGACTATGCGCTGGTCCTGGGGCAGGCGACAAAGACGATCGGGCACACCTGGTCGCTGGGCGTCGAGGAGAAGTTCTATCTGCTATGGCCGCTGCTGCTGCCACTCCTGCTGCGAACCCGACGACCGCTCGCCTGGCTGCTGGCGGCATTCGCCTGCATCACCGCCTGGCGATACGCCGCGGCCTTGTCATGGGGCTGGCTCCAGGCTTATTTCTCCTTCGATACACGCATGAGCGGCATCGTGCTCGGTGCGATGGCCGCCCTGGCCGGCTTGCACGTGTCGAGGCCGGTAGCCCTGATCGCCTGTGCCGTGCTCGCCTTCTGCGTCGCCTGCCCGATCATGCCGTCGCTGCCTCATTACCTTCCGATCGAGGCAGTAACGCTGGAGCTTACCCTGGCTGAGCTTTCGGCCTTCCTGCTGATCTGCCACCTGGCGGAGCATGACAACAGCGGATTCCTGGCCTCCAGGCCCATGGTCTACGTCGGAAAGCTGTCCTATGGCATCTACCTCTGGCACTTCCCGGTGGCCGTCTTGCTCAACGACGCCTACCGGCAACCCTGGTGGATCACCCTCACGGCGACGACGTTATTTTCATTCGCCATGGCGGCGTTGTGCCTGCAGCTGGTGGACATGCCAATCAAGCGATGGCGCGGCAGGCGCAGCCACGAGTCCAGCCGGCTGCCTTCCCGTGACCGGGAGCCGCTGCCGGAAGGTTTCCAGCCCCTCGAAGGAGATCGAACGTGAACCGTCGCCGATTTGCATGCGGATTCGTCATGGCTGCTGCATTAGCCCTGCTGCACGTGCCGAAGGCCAGCGCCGCCGAGTGCGCCAGCCTCAAGGACATCGGGATTCCCCACACCAGGATCACCTTCGCCGGCGTAGTCGCGTCCGGCGCGTTCGCACCGCCGGCCTACGCCCCGGGGATCACCGCGTCACAGCCTGTCGATTACTCGCACCTGCCCTCGTTCTGCCGCGTGGCCGGTAGCAGCCATCCCACTGCCGACTCCGACATCCGCTTCGAAGTCTGGATGCCGACCTCCGGCTGGAGCGGCAAGTTCGTCGGGGTCGGCAATGGTGCATGGGCGGGTTCGATCACCTACGCCTCGATGATCGAGCCGCTGCTGAAAGGCTACGCCACCGCGGCCACCGACAGCGGACACCAGGGCAGCTCCCTCGATGCCGGCTTCGCGGCCGGCCATCCGGAAAAGCTCATCGATTTCGGTTACCGCGGGCCCCATGAAATGACCGTTGCCGCCAAGTCGATCATCCAGGCGTTCTACGGAAGACCGGTCGACCGGTCGCTGTTCGCCAGCTGTTCCACCGGCGGCCGCCAGGCGTTGATGGAAGCCTCGCGCTATCCGGACGACTACGACGGGATCTCGGCGATGGCGCCGGCAAATCCGACCGTCGGGCTCATGGTGGGTTCGCTGTGGACCAGTTCGGCTACGTCGAAGGATGCCGCGAGCCGGATATCTCCCGCGACGTTTGCTTTCGTGCACCAGGCCGTGCTGGCGGACTGCGATGCCGACGACGGCGTAAGCGACGGCATCATTGCCGCGCCTGACCATTGCCGCTTCGACCTGGCGTCGCTGCGATGCGGACGCACGGGCAACGGCACCGATCGCTGCCTGACGAAGCCGCAGGTCGCCGCCCTGCGCGCGATCTATCAGGGTCCGCGCAATCCGCGCACGGGCGCGTCGATCTTTCCGGGCTTCGAGCCCGGCAGCGAAGGCCTGCTTTCGATCCAGGCCTCGGGCACCGGCCCGATCGCGCCGGTGCTCAGCTATTTCCGGGACCTCGTTTTCCACGACCCGCAGTGGGACTTTCGTTCCTTCGACTATGACCGGGACGTCACCCGCGCGCTTGCCGCGCACGGTCGCGTCGTCGACGTTTCGCCAACCGGCCTCGACGAGTATTTCGCGGCCGGACGCAAGCTGCTGATGTCGCACGGCTGGTCGGACCCGCTGGTACCGCCGATGACGAGCGTCCATTTTTACACGGCAGTGAACGCACGCCTGGAAGCGAAGCAGGCAGCGAACGTCCGCCTTTTCATGATCCCCGGCATGGGTCATTGCGGGGGTGGCGACGGCCCTTACGTGTTCGATGCCATCGCCACCATCGACCAGTGGGTGGCGACGGGCAACGCGCCCCGGCGCATCGTCGTCAGCAACCCGCCGAACGCGAGCGACCGCACCCGCCCGGTCTGCCCTTATCCGCAGGAAGCCGCCCATGTTGGCAGCGGCAGCACGGACGAGGCGAAAAACTTCCGCTGCGAGGCGCCGAGGCACTAGTTGCGCATTCATTCCATGCATTGCGGCGACGTGCCAGCATCGCGCCGCATTGGTGCACCGTCATCATCACGATGATTCGCCTCACGTGGCTACCGCCGCGGCGCGGTGTCGCCGACCCTACCTTACGGGAGAGCCGATCCCGGCTCGCGTCCGGATGTGAATCCCGGTCGCGCTTTCCGAGCCCGCGTCACCACCGTATCGAGGAATCATCATGCGTCCCCAGCTCATTGCCATCGCCTGTCTTCTGGCCCTGCCCGCCAGCGCGTTTGCGGCCAACGTCGAATCGATCTCCCGCCTCGCCGCCGGACCCGACAACGTTCTCTTCGTCGCCGACTGGAAGGCCGCGAAGGTCCATGCGATCGAACTTCCGCCGGCACCCCGCCAACCGGCCGGCACCGCGTTCAACATCCTCGACCTCGAGACGCTGCTCTCGAGGCAGGTCGGCGGAGTCCGGGTGTCCGTCGAGGACATGGCAGTTCGACCGGGCACGGCCGAGGTCTACGTCGCCGTCAGCTACGGCGCCGAAAAGACCCCGGCGCTGTTCGTGGTGACCAGCGACGGAAAGGCTCGCCGCTTCGATCTGAAGGCCGCCCCGTCAACATCGGCGGCACTGCGCGACGCACCCACTTCCAACGCGAAATTCTGGAAGCAGACGCCTGAGCGCAGCTTCACGGTGACCGACATGAAATGGCGCAACGGCGAACTCTTCGTCGCCGGCCTCTCGAACCAGGACTTCGCCTCCACCCTGCGACGGGTGCGCTACCCGTTCGACGCGAAGCAGTCGATCACGTCCGTGGAGATCTTCCACGGCGGCCACAACCTGCTCGAGACGCGCGCGCCGATCCGCGCAATGAGCTTCGCCAAGTTGGGCGGCAAGCCCTACCTGGTAGCCGCCTATACGTGTACGCCGCTGGTGATCATTCCGCTCGACGCGTTGAGGGATGGTGCCCACGTGCGCGGCAAGACGGTCGCCGAGCTCGGCTATGGCAACACGCCGGCCGGGATGATCCCGTATTCCATCACCGTACGGGGCAAGACCGAGAACTTCCTCATGCTGGTGAACTTCAACCGCGTGTCGAACGTCATTCCGGTCGCGGAGCTGGAGGCGGCACGTGTCCGCCCGGGCATCGAGACCCAGGTGCCGTTCGGACAGATCAGCGGCGTCGACGTGATGGAAGCGCCGCTCGCCGGAGCGTTGCGCATCGACAACCTCGACGACAAGTCGTTCGCCGTGGTCCGCCGCGATCTCCAGCAGGACCTGCTGCAACTCGTTTCGATCGGCAAGGACCTCAGTTTCCGCATGTCCGACCACGTGTCCGAGTACGCGTTCCCCGACTTCAGCTTCAAGGGCAACACGTTCCAGCAACGGAACATCAAGCCGAGGCAGGACATGCTGCTGAAGGACGAGGGCCTGCCCGACCTGATCAAGGCGCCGGAGTAGAACCATGCGCCTGCTGCCAGGTGTCGCCATGTGGGCGCTCGCACTGCCGCTGGCCCATGCCGGGGTCCCGGAAGCGCGCGTCATCCAGGTGTGGCCGTCCGCAGCCGAAGTGCCTGCGAACCTGCTGCGGCTGTCGATCGAGTTCGCAGCACCGGTCGAAGGGCCGGTGCTGCCAAGGATCGGACTGGCGCATCCCGACGGAACGCTGCTGCAGCAGCCGTTCCTGCCGCAGGAACTGTGGTCCCCGGACGGCCGGATCCTGACCCTTCTGTTCCATCCGGGGCGGGTCAAGACCGGGCTGGTCGCGAGGGAAAGGCTGGGACCGATCCTGAGTACGGGAGATGATGTGCTCCTCACCCTCGATGAACATCCCGTCCGGCGGTGGCATGTCGGATCGACGGACGCAAACGGCCCGATGGTATCGGCGTGGCGACTGTCCCCGGTCCGCGTTGCGACCCGCCAGCCGCTGGTCGTCGCGCTGGATGCTCCGATCGATGGCCGCGACACGGACTACGTCACGATCGTCGCCGCCGACAATCGCATCGTGGACGGTCATGCGGCGCTGAAGGATGGCGAGACCACATGGACGTTTGTCCCGGACGCCCCATGGCAGGCCGGCACCTATCGGCTGGCCGTGCGCGGCACCCTGGAAGACCCTGCCGGAAATCGCCCGGGCAGGCATTTCGAGACAGCGATGGACTCGCCACCAAAGCCTGCGATGGATGCCGTCGTGGTCTTCCACATCGGCCCGTCCCTGTCGCCGGAAGCGGGAGCGCCGCCACAGACGGCGCGGTGAACTGCTGCCTCTCTCTGCTTCGTCGCAACAGCCGTGCGCACGCCGGTTGTCAACACATCGAAACCGCATCGCCGGAACGTCCCGAAAGACGTCCGTTGAACGTTTCGACTCACCCAATACTGCCCTTTCCCGGAGGATTCATGATGTTCCCAACCTATCGATTCGCCCGCACCATGCTGGCCAGCGCGCTGGCCCTTGGCATCGGCCCGATGCTCACCGCCGGCGCCGCATCCGCCGCACCCCTGGTGCGCGCCCAGGCACCGGGTTATTACCGCCTGATGCTGGGCGACTTCGAGGTGACTGCACTGAGTGACGGCACGATCGATTTCCCGATGGACCAGTTGTTGATCGGCGCTTCCCCCGACACGATCAGGACGCAGTACCGGAAGGCTTTTCAGAAGCTTCCGGTTGAATCATCGATGAACCAGTTCCTCATCAACACCGGCACCAGGCTGGTGCTGGTGGATGCGGGCGCCGGCAAGTTCTATGGTCCCGACCTGGGACACACCATCGCCAGTTTGCGAGCTGCGGGCTATGCGCCCGAGCAGGTCGATGAGGTCGTGATCACTCACATGCACGTCGACCACATCGGCGGCCTGCTGCAGAACGGCCAACGGGCGTTTCCAAACGCCACCCTGCACGTCGACAAGGCCGAGTACGACTATTGGATGAATCACGCGAACGAATCCGGGGCGTCGGCGGCCGTCCGGGTCAGCTTCGACGTTGCCCGCAAGACGTTCGAGCCTTATGTCGCTGCGGGCAAGCTGCAGCTGTTCGACGGCGAGACGCAGATCACCCCCGGCGTCCGCGCGATCCCCCGCCCGGGGCACACTCCTGGCCACAGTTTTTTCGCAGTGGAGAGCAAGGGCGCGAAGCTGGTCCTGTGGGGCGACGTGGTGCATTCGGCGGTGATGCAGTTCCGCGATCCGTCCGTGCGCATCGTCTGGGACAGCGACAACCGCGAGGCCGAACGCGTGCGTGAGGCGGCGTTCGCCGATGCGGCAAGACAGGGCTACCTGATCGGCGCGGCACATCTGTCATTCCCGTCATTCGGTCACGTCGCACGAGCCGAAGACGGCAGCGGCTACGTCTACGTGCCGTTGAGCTATACGCAGAACCGTCCCGGGGCGAGCGGAGGAAACTGAGTTGCCGTGCGGGACGCAGTGCTGCTGCATCCCGCGCCCGCGACGCGGCCACGCCGGGAGACTGTCAGGAGTCTCCCGGCGTGGCCGTGTACGCAGGCCCAGCAGCACGCCAAACCTGCCCTCGCCAGGCTCCGGGCAGGTCATGAACACTGGGCGACCTGCTCAATCGACCGGCAGCACCACGTCCTCGTCCTGGTTTTTCAGCAGCACCACCAGGAACTTCGCCGGCTTGGTGAGGCTGGCGTTGCGGCCAATGGTGTGGATGTCGTTCGGTCCTTCATAGAACGTCTGGCCGGGCGTCAGGGTGACTTCCTTGCCGCCCTTCAGACCCATCACGATCGAGCCTTCAAGAACATAGAGAAAGGCATGAGCATCGTGACGATGCACCGGGTCGACCGCGCCCGGCGGATAGGTGACGCTGATCATCAGCGCCTCCTTGCCCGGATAGTCGGAGAGCGCCTTGGTCATCAATGCCGCGACTTCGGCGGCTGGTGGTTGCGCCGGCCCGTGCGCCGGTGCCGGCGAATGCGCGAGAGCCGCGCCAGCTACGAAGAGGCTCAACAGCCCCAGAATCCTGAATGCTCGCATGGTTGTCTCCTTGCAGTGGATGGCCGCGGCGACGGACGAATCATCGCCGCGTTGTGAGTCGGTCAAGCCAGGCCGGCCTTGTCCAGGCCGAATGCCTTGTCGAGCGAGCCGGGAACGCTCCTGAAAGCCACGTTGATGCGGTTCCAGGCATTGATGGCCATCACCGCGTAACTGAGATCGGTGATCTCCTTTTCCGACAGCTGGGTGCGCACGCGTTCGTAGACCTCGTCGGAAACGCCCTGCGGCGACAACTGGGTGAGCGCCTCGGTCCAGGCCAGCGCAGCGCGCTCGCGCGGCGAGAACAGCGTGGATTCGCGCCAGATCGCCAGATGATGCAGGCGCAGCGGCCGCTCGCCGTGCATCACGGCCTGCTTGATGTGCATGTCCAGGCAGAAGCCGCAGCCGTTGATCTGCGATGCGCGGATATCGACCAGGTCGCAGATGGATTCCTCGATGCTGGATTTGTTCACCAGCATGTTCAGGGCGACCAGCCCATGGAAAAGCTCGGGCGCCTGTTTTTGATAATCGACACGTTGGGTCATGGTTGCGTTCCTCGTTGAGTGATGCTGTCCCCAGATCGGCTGAGGGCCCGCTCGCGCTCAATGGCGTGACGGCTTTCAGCCTAGGCGCCTACCAACCCCGTCGGTAGCCACGGAAACCGACGCTCCGTGTTGATTGCGGCGCACCAATAAACCGACAAATCCGTTGTTGACACGAATGCGGAATCGACGCTCGGCAAGGTGTCGTGATCCGGTGGATTGTTGCGCTCGGGGCAACATGCTGCTGCCAGCGCGTGACCTATCGACCGCCGGCACCGGCACCTAGGATGGCGTCAAGGCGCCCGATGGCGCCGTCACCAGCAAGAGGTGGATCATGAAAATCGTCGTCATCGGCGGCACCGGCCTGATCGGAAGCAAGGTGGTGGACCGGCTGCGCCAACTCGGCCATGAAGTGTTCGCCGCCTCGCCGTCGTCCGGCGTCAACGCGGTGACCGGCGAAGGCCTCGACGCAGCCATGTCTGGCGTGCACACGGTGATCGATCTCGCCAACTCACCATCGTTCGAGGATCGGGCCGTGCTCGACTTCTTCGAAAAATCGGGACGCAACCTGTTCGCCGCGGAACGGACAACCGGCGTGCAACACCACGTGGCCTTGTCGGTAGTGGGCACCGACCGGCCGGCGTTCTCGGCCAGCGGCTACATCCGCGCCAAGATGGCCCAGGAGGCGCTGGTGCGTGCGGGCGGCGTGCCGTACACCATCGTCCGCTCCACCCAGTTCTTCGAGTTCCTCAACGGCATCGCCGATGAAGGCGCCGGCGATCGGGAGGTTCACCTTTCGACCGGACTGATGCAGCCGATCGCCTCCGACGACGTGGCCGATGCGGTGAGTGACTATGCACGCGGCACACCACGCAACGACGTGGTGGAGATCGCCGGGCCGGACAAGGCGCCGCTGGCTGAATGGGTCCGCCGCTTCCTGGCGATCATCGGCGATCCGCGACATGTGATTGCCGATCCCGCCGCCCTGTATTTCGGCGCCAGGCTGGAACCGGACACCCTGCTGCCCACCGATCCAGCGCGCATCGGCGTGCTGGACTTCCACGATTGGCTCAGCCGCTCGCCATTCGCCGACCGCCTGGCAACTGCCGAGGGCCCGGCGACCGCTCGCGCAGTTTCCCGCTGAGCATCCGTCGATGAGGATTTCGGCGGCAACGCGGTGCGAACTGCCCGGAACCATGTACGCGGTAACGCCGGCTCCCCGTGACGAACCATTCGGCGCAGCGTGTCATCCATGCACGACACATCACCCGCAGCACATCTCCAACGCACGACGAACCTTATCCATGACCAAGCCGCAACCGCCTCCCGTTTCCCTGCTCGACAAGCACTTCGGGACGGAATTCCTGCCGCTCTATATCGGTACCGTTTTCGTCAACGGCGGCGAGGCGAGGCACGCGCGCGCGTCGGGCGTGGCGCGTTCCGACGACGGCATGCTCGACGTGCAGTTGCGCATGCCTGAAGAACTGGGTGGCTCAGGCGGCGGCACCAATCCGGAACAGCTGTTCGCAGCGGCCTTCGCCGGTTGCTTCCATGGCGCGTTGAGCCTGCTTGCAGCACGGGCCAAGGTAGCCATTCCCGATGCCGAAGTCGTGGCCAGGGTTGCCTTCGGCAGGGACCCGGTCGACGGCATGTTCATGCTGTCGGCGGACATCCGCATTCGCCTTCCCGGTGTCGATCGGACCGTGGCCGGCGAACTGGTGCGCCATACCGAACGCCTTTGTCCGTACGCCAAGATGGCGCGCGCGGGTATCGATTGCGTGGTTTCGCTCGATCCCTGAGCCGGCTGAAGATGGCACCTCGCCAAGCCTTGCAGGATCACGCCGGATGGCAACCGGGAAAATGCGGAATCCGCAGGTACGGATCCCCCACTCGCCAGCCTGCCGACCTATTTCGTGCGCGGCGGCAGGAAGCCCCGGGCCGTGGCCAGGTCCGGCCATGGCATGACCGTCTCCCCGGCGACCAGCCACGTGCCATCAACCTTGCGCAGGCGCAGCTCGTACAGGGCCGGGTCGGCCTGATCGCTCATCCGCCGATACAGCACGGCGGTCGCGTCGTCGCCCTGCTCCTCAACGTGCAGAACGCGCTTCTCGGTCGACAACGGCGGTTCGCCGGCGTCACGACGGCTCCTGAACTCGCCAAGCATTTCCGCCTTCGAGAAACGCGCGATGCTTCCTTGGGGAGTGAGCACGAGGAAACCGAGATCGTCCAGGTAGAGGCGCTCCATTTCCTCCATGCGGTAATGGCTTCCGGTGTCGGCCAGTCGTTCGATGAAATCGAGAATTTCCGGATTGTGCGTGGTTGTCATGTTCTTCCTGCCTTGTGTTCGGGATGGGTGGGATCAGTTCAGCGACATGCCGCCGTCGACCAGCAGTTCGATGCCGTTGACGAAGCGGCTTTCGTCCGAAGCCAGGTAAAGGGCGGCCAGTGCCAACTCGTCCGCTTCGCCAAAGCGGCCGGCCGGAATCATCCCGGCCATCGCCTTGACGAAGCCGGGCCGATCGGCTTCGGGGATGCCCATCTTCTCCAGGATCGATGTATCGACCGGCCCCGGGCTGAGCACGTTGACGCGTATCCTCCTGGCCTTGAACTCGAGCGCCCAATGGCGCGCAAACGCCCGGATGGCGGCCTTCGAGCCGGCGTAGACGGCATGACCATCGAGCGCCCTGGTGGCGGCAAGCGAGCTGATCAACACCATGCTGCCGCCATCGCGGATGATCGGCGCGACGTGCTGGACACCGAAGAACACGCCGCGCGCATTGACGTTGAACTGGGCGTCGAACTCCTCCGGCGTCACCTGCGCACTGGGCGTGATCGTGTTGACGCCCGCGTTCGCCACGTAGATGTCGAGTGCGCCGAAACGCTCGCGGAGTTCATCGGCCAAGGCGGCATGGTGTTCGATGTCCGCGACGTCGCCGCGGATGCCGATCGCACCGTGCCCGATGCGCCGGACTGCTGCGTCGAGGACACTTTGCCGCCGTGCGGTCACGATCACCCGTGCGCCTTCGGCGGCGAACCGTTCCGCCGTCGCCAAGCCGATCCCGCTGTTGCCACCCGTGATCAGGGCGGTCTTGCCTTGCAGACGATTCATCTCGTGTCCCGTGTAGTTGATGGTGGGCAAGATACGCGGCGGTCCTCGCCACCAACCAGTCCCGCATCCGGCACATCAGCTGTGCCACGGAGGCCATAGTGTCCAGCCTGCTCAATCAGTCGGCCGGCCTCGTCGCGTTCGTGCGGGCGGTGGAAGCCGGCTCCTTCAGTGCGGCGGCGCGCAACACGGGCACCACGCCGTCGGCGATCTCGAAGGCGATCCGGCGGCTGGAAGCCGAACTCGGCGCGCAGCTGTTCCGTCGATCGACGCGCACACTTGGCCTCACTCCGGATGGGCAGGCGTTCTTTGATCGCGTCGCGTCACCGGTACGCGACATCGAGGAATCGGCCGATGCGATCCGTTCCGGGGGTGGCGTCCATGGTCGCCTGCGCGTAAGCATGCCCAGCGAGCTCGGGCGTCTGCTGATGGAGCCGATCACCACGAAGTTCATGGCGCTGCATCCGCAGCTGGAACTGGACCTGGCGCTGTCGGATCGCCACGTCGACGTGATCGGCGAGGGGTACGACGTGGTGTTCCGCGTGGGCACCACCGTGGAGAGCGAGCTGAAGATGCGGACGCTCGCCCGGCTGGAGATGTCGCTGGTGGCAGCTCCGGCATTGCTGCGGAAGACAGGCATGCCACGCTCCATCCGGGAACTGCGCGAACTGCCATTTGTCCGCTACCTGCTTGCCGGCAGGACACTGCCGCTCACGTTCGCGGACGGCAGCACGATCACGCCGCGGGGCCGCATCGGCCTGGACACGGGTTTCGGATTGCGCGCAGCCGCGCTCAGCGGCATGGGCGTCGCCCATTTGATGACGTGCACAGTGCAGGCGGATCTCGATCGCGGCGACCTGATCCAGCTCATGCGCAATCAGCGCCTGACCTCGCTGCCGCTGCTGTCACTGCACGCCTTCGGCAAGCTCACGCCTTCCAGGGTCAGGCTACTCACGGACTTTGTCGCGCAGGAGATCGGGCAACTCATCGCGACATGAAGGGCGCATCGAAGAGGATCGCCCGGATTGTTCCGCACCCTGTCGCGGTCCGTCAATCGGCCCTGCGCCATCTTCCCGCAGTCATGACGAAGCTTCGCCACGATGCACGTCTTGGGTATTGGTTCCGCGCATGGAACACGGCGAACACACGTCCATGGCTTCCGACGCCGCGGCCGCAATCCTAAAGTGATCTCAACAGGGCTGCACCCGGTCCGTCGAATGGCCCTGTTACGGAATCGAAAAAGGAGCCAAACATGTTCGCCCTGCTCAACAGTTTGAAAGCGATGACGCTGAGGCCGACATTCGCAGCTTTCGACGTTCGTGATCCCGACGATGTGACCGATGCGATCAACCAGCCCAACATCGATATCGATGAGAACGGCTCCCCGGTCACTTTGCCGGCAGCCGAATGGCTGATCTGCTTTGTCCCGGGCCTGTATCCGCAGTGGTGGCACCGTTTCGCCCACAAGAAGCACAAGCACGTGTTCGCCATCCGCAAACTCGACGACAACAGCTGGTTGCTGGTTGAGCCATGGTGGACCCGCCTGATGGTCAACGTCCTCACGTTCGAGGAAGCGGGCAGGTTCCTGCGCTGGGGCGCAACCGGTCATGTCCTCAAGGTACGGGAGGCAATTCCGGGCCGGGGCACGCAGCTGCGCGGATGGTCGAACTGCGCGGTGCTGATGGCCTTTCTGCTCGGCAGGTCGTACTGGGCCTGGACGCCGCAAGGCCTTTATCGGCGGCTCCTGAAGGACACCAGCGTGGAGACGGTGGATCCTGGCCAGCTTCTGAGCGAACCGTTCCGTGCCATCGGCAACAGGACCGACTTCGCACTGAAGTTGTCGATCGCCAGTCAACAAGCATCGCCGGAACAGGCCTTGTCGCTTAGGGAATCGGCCTGACCCGCGCTCGCGGCGGGCTGCCATGTACCCACCACCTCTCTGCACGCGAGCGAGAACCTCATGAGCCGTCTGGTCGTGGTTTCCAATCGGGTGGCCCTTCCCGGCGAGAATCGCGCCGGCGGAATGGCCATCTGTCTGCTCGCTGCGCTGCATGCACGAGGTGGCGTGTGGTTCGGCTGGAGCGGAAAGATCACGTCGGAGCCAAACGGTGAACTCCATCATCAGCGCACCGGGAACATCCGCTTCGTGACCACGAACCTTTCCCAGTGCGATCATGACGATTATTACAACGGCTTTTCCAATCGCACGCTGTGGCCGTTGCTGCACTCACGTGTCGACCTGGTCGATTGCGATCGGAAAAGCCGCGACGGCTATTTGCGCGTGAACCGGATGTTCGCCGGGAAGCTGGCACCGTTGCTGCGCGACAACGACACGTTGTGGATCCACGACTACCACCTGATTCCGCTGGCATCGATGCTCCGCGAGTTGGGCATCGGCTGCAGGATCGGCTTCTTTTTGCACGTACCGATGCCGTCGGCTGACCTGGTCCAGGCCTTGCCGGATCACCGCCGGCTGATCTGCCTTCTCCACGCGTGCGATCTGGTGGGCTTCCAGACCCAGGGTGATGTCGAGCGCTTCCGGACCTATGCACTACTGTTTGGCGGGTGCGCAGAAGCTGGCCCCACCGAATTGCGGGCCGCCGATGGCCACGGCTTTCGCATTGGTGCCTTTCCAATCGGCATCGATACCGAGCTGATCGCCCATCAAGCCGCCGAGGCCACCCGCAAACCCGTCGTACGCGCCCTCGGCAAGAGCGTGATGCCGCGGCAACTGGCCATCGGCGTTGACCGCCTGGACTACTCCAAGGGATTGCCTGAGCGCTTCCAGAGCTTCCAGCGCTACCTGGAACGCCACCCCACGCGGAAGGGCAAGCTGACCTTTCTACAGATTGCTCCCCTCTCGCGTTGCGAAGTGACCGAATACCAGACACTGCGCAGCCAGCTGGAACAGATTGCGGGCCACCTCAACGGCAGCCATGCGGAACCCGACTGGACGCCTTTGCGTTACGTCAATCGCAACTTCACCCACGACACCTTGGCCGGCTTCTACCGCATGGCACGCGTTGCCCTGGTGACGCCACTGCGTGATGGCATGAACCTGGTGGCGAAGGAATTTGTCGCCGCTCAGGACGGGAAGAATCCCGGGGTACTTGTGCTATCGGCCTTTGCAGGAGCCGCCTGCGAAATGAAGGAGTCACTGATCGTCAACCCGCTGGACCTGGACGACGTCGCCGATGCCATCGCCACTGCATCGGACATGCCGCTCGGTGAACGCGTGGAACGCTGGCATGTGTTGATCAATCGATTGCGGGAGAACGACACGGGCAAATGGCAGAGAGGTTTCCTGCACGCGCTGGAAGCAGCCGGATCACCCATCCCTGCGCCGACATCCCCTCGCGTCGTACGGTGATGCGCGCGGTCGCAGACTGACCCGGCGTACTCCAGCACCACGCTGTTCACACGCCACAGGTGGATCATGCCCCGACTATTGCGGCCGAAGTTCACAGCTCGATGATGCCCCGTCGCGCCGCCACCGTGACCGCATGCGTACGATCCGCGACATCAAGCTTGGAGAAGATGTTCTTCAGGTGCCCCTTGATCGTCTCTTCGGACAAGCCAAGCTCCGACGCCACCTGTTTGTTCGCCTTTCCGATCGCCACCAGCCGCAGGATTGAGGTTTCACGTTCGGTAAGCGCTTCGTCGACCACATGCAGCGCAATCTCGTCGGCAATGTCGCGCTGCACCCGGCGCTGGCCGCGATGGACGTCACGAATTGCATCCATCAGTTCGACCCGCAGGCTGTTCTTGAGCAGATACCCGACCGCACCCGCCTTCAATGCGCGCACTGCCTGCGCGTCACCGCTGTAGGTGGTCAGCACAATGATTCTGGCGCCAGGACATTCGGCCCGGATCGCGGCGATCGCGTCAACGCCATTCATTCCAGGCATCTGCAGATCCATCAGCGTCACGTCCGGGCGCAGCGCGCGAAAACGCTCGACCGCCTCCTCCCCGTTGCGCGCCTCACCCGCCAACTCCATGTCGAGCTGGTTCTCCAGGATGGCTGCCACCCCGTCCCGCAGGACGGGATGGTCATCGACAACGAGAATTCGGATCTTCTGGTCACTCATCGATCGGGTTCCTTCGCCTTGGCCACGGCAGCCAGACCAGATGGTGTGGCCTGCGCCTCACGAAAGCCAGTCTTGCCGGGAGGGTGAGCGTGATCTCGGAGCCCATGCCGCGTCTGCTGCTGATCGTCATGACTCCCCCGATCTTCTCGGCGCGTTCGCGCATGCCGATCATGCCGAAGTGCCCGTCGCGGTGTCCGAGCGCCAGTACCTCGGGGGAGATGCCGATGCCGTCATCCCGTGTGCGTATGGCCAGGTGTCTGCGCTCGAAGCCAATCGCGACTTCGGCAGACGAGGCACCAGCGTGATTGGCGATGTTGAGAAGCGCCTCGCGCACTATTCTCTTGATTTCCGCAGCGACCAGTGGATGCAGCAGCCGCGGCTTTCCTTCGACCACGATGCGAACGGGGATGGGCGGATCGAACGGTACGTCAGCGACAAGCTGCTCGATCAGCATGCATAGGTCACTCGGGTCTTCCGCGCCACGCAGGTCCCGCACGCGGTTTCTGGCATCGACCACGACGTCGTCGGCCGCCGCCAGCGCCATCTCGAGTTGCACCCGCGATTTTTCGTCACCGGCAATCCGGTCCGCAGTTGCCTGAAAACGAAGCATCAATCCCTGGACGCCCTGCAGCAGAGTGTCATGCAGCTCGCGTGCAATGCGCTCGCGCTCCTTGACCCGCTCATTCAGCGTGCCATGGATACGGCGGCTGATCTGGGCCACTCGCAGCCGATACAGGACCCATAGTACGAAGACTGCCAGCACGGAGCAGAACAACAGAAACCACGTCGACTGGATGAAGGTGGGCGGTATCTCGAAGTCCAGCGATGCGCCAGCCCTGTTCCAGACGCCGTTGTTGTTGGCGGCGATGACGCGGAACGTGTATTTGCCGGGCGGCAGGTTGGTATAGAACGCCTGCCGTCGCGCATCGGGGTCGACCCAGTCCTGGTCAAAACCCTCAAGCTTGTACCGCACACTGACACGGCCAGGATCGGCGAAGCTCAGCGCTGCGAAATCCAGCTGGACATTGGCCGCCGCCGCAGGCAATTCCAGCCCTCCGGGATCCCGGTGCATGTGCCCATCGACGGTGATCGACTTGATCGCAACCCCCGGAGGCAGCTCGTTGCGGACAATGTGAGCGGGGTCCATCCACAGCGTCCCCGTCTCCGTCGCGACCCACAGGCGCCCATCGCCGCCGCGCACCATGGAACGTTGAGAATGCGAATGCGGGCGGCTTCTCAGACCGTCGCCAAAGCCGAGCGACAGCTGCGGCGTCGGGAATTTCCCGTCGCGGAACGCACGCTCAAGCTCGCCGGACCGAAAGCGGACCAGCGACTTGGGATAGGCGAGCCAGGTATCACCTTCCGCCGTTCGCACCATCCCGTTGATGCGGCTCCTCGCCGACACCGGCTCCGCCCGGAGCGTTTCAACCTCCCCCGCGCGGAACCGCGACAGTCCGAAGGCGCCGGCGGCACGGACATCGTCTGCATTCGAGCAGAGCGTGAGGACCTTGATCGGGCCCAGCCCGAAGTCGAGATGCGTGAAGTGTCGGCCGGAATGATCGATCCAGACCAGCCTGTCTCCGGTCTGGACAACGACGCCTCCCTGTGGCGTTCGGACCATGGAGGTCGGATAGAAGTCGGCACGATCGCCTGGCGCCAGCACTGCCTCCCATGTGCCGTTGCTGTATCGGTGCACGCCTCCCCCGGCCGCGGAGATCCAGAAGTCGCCGCTCCCATCAAAGGCACAATCGTAGATGACGTTGTGACTGGCGTCCCGATCAGGGCGTTCGATCGTCTTGCGGACAGCGCCGTCGGCCCACACCACGATCTGCTTCGAAAAACCAATCCAGATCGCCCCGCCCGGGGCCTCGCAAAGACTCTCGGGCTCCACGACATGGCGCAGGATCGGCTCGGGCACTCCGCCGGGCTTGACGCGATAGACGGTGCGCGCCTGGCCGATGTAGACGCTGCCATCGGACGCAGCAAGCAGTTTGTCGCCAAAGACCGCGGGAGACCCGAGCGACGGCTCGGCGACCAGGGTGGCGGGGCGGAACTTGTCGAGGCCACCTTCGGTTCCCACCCATACATTTCCCTCCCGGTCCTCCAGAATCTGGTTCGTCACATCCGAGGACAAGCCGTCCCGGCTGGTGAAGGATTCGGGCTCATTGCCGCCACCGCCGGGCGTAGCTGCCGGCACCGCGAAGCGCCGCACGCCGTTATGGCGGGTCGCGATCCAGAGATTTCCTTCCCGGTCGAACAGCGGCGCTCCCCGGGTATCTCCGTCGCCAGTGCGATAGGGTGCGCGCAACGATACCGGTGCGCCCTGCCCGCCCGGTCCGGTAATGGGATAACTCTTGCCACCCTCCGTGAGCCAGATCCGCCCATCCGGGTCCTGCGACAGCATGGCTGGGGACGTCCGGCGATAGATCTCGAACCGCTCGGCGCCCGGTGCCAGTCGCGCGACTGCATCGCTGCATGCGATCCAGATCGCGCCATCGACCGCCACCAGCATGTTCGCGGAATTGCTCAGCGGAAGACCATCGGCCGCGTTGAACGTTCTCCATCGCCCGTCGCGGTAACGGAGCACTTCCGCATTGAAATTCGCTGTCAGCGCCCATACCGAGCCATCTAACCCTTCCACCATCTCGACGATCCGGCTCGGGGCAGGTGGGCCATCCAGGATGTGAAGCGTGCCCAGTCGATAGACTCCGAAACGGTACGAGGTTTCGAAATTGGTCCAGACGTCGCCGCTTTTCGTCACCAGCAGCGCGCTTGGCAGGTCGTTCTTCCGGTCACTGCCTTCCGCTTCGATCCGTTCGAAGCGGATCCCGTCGAAGCGGAACAGCCCTTCGCCCGTTGCAAGCCAAAGGAAGCCGTCCCTTCCCTGCGCCATGGCCTGCACGGGTACCGGCGCCTCGCTTCCCTCGATCCAGCGCTGGTGAGAATAGTGCGCAAGGGAGCGAGGCTCTTCCGCAGCCGTCATCAGGGGTAGCGTGGCCAAGACTGCGAACAAAAAGGTTTTGAATAGCCACATCGCTTCGATCGATCCCCGGCCTCGCCCGGCGAGCCAGCCTTGCCATCCACCTGATGGGCGACGGATATCCTACCCTCGATCGGGGGGATCACACCTCCCTCGACAGGGGCCTCGCGAACAACCGATATGGCGATATCTTCGCGGCATGAGCAATTACGCATGCCGTTACCCTGATGGTGCCGCCGGGCTGGCCTTGCTGCTGGTACGCACGGGTTATGCCTTTGTCGCTTTTGGTATCGCGGCAATGCTGCCAATTGGCCTTCTCGACACCAGCATCCTTTACCTGGCCGCCGCGTTGGTGGCCCTGCTCCTGTTGCTCGGGCTGGCAACACCATGGGCCGCCCTGCTTCTCGGCTCGGGTGTTGCCGTCGTTCTGACCGCGGTCGGTCCAACTCAGCAACTGCTCCTTGCCGGGCATGTCGGCTGCTGTGCGGCGATCGCGCTGATCGGCCCCGGCGCGTTCTCGATCGATGCCCGGCGCTACGGCCGTCGAGTCATCCACATCAAGACCCACACCCCGGATCGAGGGGCCGACGACTGACCTGACATGGGATATCGCAGAAGGGACATTGCTGCCAGCCTGACACAACCGCACGGACCAGAATGAGTCTTGCCATGCCCAATATCCCGTCGCCACCGTGGCTGTCCGAATCCGACCACCAGGATCTCCTGGCATCCAGCCTTACGGCCAGCTATGCCGGCGTGATCGCCTTCCTCACCGTAGCCAACGAAGGCAGTTTTTCCCGTGCTGCCGACAGGCTGGGGATTGGCCGATCGGCGGTGAGCCGTAGCGTGCAGAAGCTCGAGGGCCAGATCGGCACCCGCCTGTTCTGCCGTACCACGCGCGCCACATCGATCACTCGCGAAGGCGAGCTGTTCTACCGTAACTGCCGTCCCGGGGTCGATCGAATCCTGCAGGCACTCGAAGAGATGCGCGATCTGCGCGATGGCCCTCCGCGCGGACGGTTGAAGATCAGCGCTCCCCACGGATTTGGCCGCAAGGTTGTCGCGCCGCTGATGGCCGAATTTCGCACACGTTACCCCGCAGTGACGCTTGAGTTGCTGCTCGAAGATGGCATGGTGGACCTGGCGAGCGACGGCTTCGATGTCGCCTTCCGTAACGGCCGTCTGGACGACAGCCAGATCATCGCCAAGCAACTGATCCCGATGCAACTACATGTCTGCGCGTCGCCCAAGTACGCACGCCAGCATGGTTTGCCGCATTCGATCGATGAGGTGGCCTCCCACTCATGCATCAACCAGCGTCTTGCCAATGGCCGCCTGCAGAGCTGGGATTTCAAGATCGACGGCCAGCAGCGCAGCATCACGCCGAACGGGGCCATCGTTGTCAATGACTCGTCACTTGCCATGCGGGCGGTGCTTGATGGCCAGGGCTTGGCCCAACTGCCGGCATACCAGGCGAGCGAAGCGCTGCGCGACGGCACACTGGTGGCCTGTCTGGCACACCTCGCACCTGACGACCGCGGGCACTACCTGTGCTACCTGAGCCGGCAGCAGTTGCCCAAGCGGATCCGGGCATTCATCGACTTCGTGACCACCAGCATACGGGCGTTAGACCTCTGCAGCATCGAACTGGAGGTGCACCGTGCCAAGCCGACCCTGGCCGCCAGCGTCGCCGCCCTGTCATGATCCTACCGGATCGACGAAACCTGTCGATGCTCGCTACGCCCTGCCACCGTGAAAGCAGGACATCATTGCGGATATCCATGGACTCAACGAGTCATGAGTGCATGGTGATTGCAGCAGCGATATCGACCCAGCCGGGAGGCCGGCGCAGCATCACGTTGATTGCCGATGCCGCCTGGCAAGCACGTCCGCCATATCCGCCAGTGATAACCCGCGGGCCCGCAACGCCACGGTGAGATGAAACACCAGGTCCGCAGCTTCGCCCAGCAACTCGTCATCTCCCTGCGCCACGGCGGCCAGCGCCGTCTCGACACCCTCCTCGCCCACCTTCTGCGCGATGCGGCGAATGCCGCCGTCGAATAGCCTGGTGGTGTAGCTGCCTTCGGGGCGCTCGGCGTGCCTCTGCGCCACCAATGCATCGAGTTCGGCGAGAAAGCCCAGCGGCGGGCGCACGTCGGCGCTGTCGCCGAAGCAGCTGGAGGTGCCGGTGTGGCAGGTGGGGCCGCGTGGGTCGGCCTGGATCAGCAAGGTGTCGGCGTCGCAGTCGATGCGGATGGATTTCAGCACGAGCACGTGACCCGAGCTTTCGCCCTTGGTCCACAGCCGCTGCTTGCTGCGGCTGTGGAAGGTGACGTGGCCGCTGCGCTGCGTTTCGGCCAGCGCCGCGGCCGTCATGTAGCCCAGCATCAGCACTTCGCCGGTGAACCAGTGCTGCACGATCGCCGGCAGCAGGCCATCGCCCTTGGCCCAGTCGAGGCGGCTGGTATCGGTATTATCGCTCATCATTGCTTCCTCACAGGCGCACCACTACGCCACATTCGTGCAGGTAGTGCTTGAGTGCGGGGATCGCGATGGCGCCGGAGTGGAACACGCTGGCGGCCAGCGCGCCGTCGACGTCGGCATCAACGAAGGCATCGCGAAAATGTTCCGGCGCGCCGGCGCCACCGGAGGCGATCAGCGGCACGTGGCAGATTGCCCGGGCGACGGAGAGTTGTTCGAGGTCGTAACCCGCGCGCACGCCGTCGCTGCCCATGCAGTTCAGCACGATCTCGCCCGCACCGCGCTGCTGTGCCTCGACCATCCAGTCCAGCGTGCGGCGTGCCAGCGCCTGGGTTTTCGTGGGGTCGCCGGTGTACTGGCGCACGCGCCATTCACCATCGGCGTCGCGCAACGAGTCGATGCCGACCACCACACACTGCACGCCGAACGCGGCAGCCAGTTCGTCGATCAGCGCGGGGCGTTCCAGCGCGGGCGAGTTCACCGAGATCTTGTCGGCGCCCGCGTGCAGCACGGCGCGGGCCTCGTCGACCGAGCGGATGCCGCCGGCGACGCAGAACGGAATGTCGATCACGCGGGCAACCTTCTCGACCCAGCCGCGATCCACGCTGCGCCCTTCGGGGCTGGCGGTGATGTCGTAGAACACCAGTTCGTCGGCGCCTTCGTCGCGATAGCGCAGCGCGAGATCCACGATCTCACCCATCACCACGTGATCGCGGAAGCGCACGCCCTTGACCACCTGGCCATCGCGCACGTCGAGGCAGGGGATGATGCGGCGACTCAGCATGCGAGTGCTTCCTCGACCGTGAAGCGTCCTTCCAGCAGCGCGCGGCCGAGAATCACGCCACATGCGCCGGCTTCGCGCGCCGCGCGGATGTCGTCCAGCGAACGCACGCCGCCGGAAGCCTGCACCGCCAGCGACGGAACGGACTCGGCAAGATGGCGATAGAGATCGAGATTGAAACCGGCCAGCATGCCGTCGCGGTCGATGTCGGTGCACAGCAGGTGGCGCGCACCGCGGGCGGCATACCACGGCGCCAGTTCGTCCAGCGTACGCGCCTCGACTTCGGTCCAGCCCGCGCTGGGCAGCGCCCAGCGTCCGTCGACATGGCGCGTGTCCAGCGCGAGGGTCAGGCGTTCCGTGCCGTATTTGGCCAGCCATCCGGCGACGCGTTCGGGATCGCGGATCGCCACGCTGCCCAGCACCACGCGCTGCACGCCGGCATCGAACAGTCGCTGCAGATCGGCTTCCTCGCGCGCGCCGCCGCCGGCCTGGATCGCCATGCCGTCGGCAGCGATCGACGCGATCACCGCGAGATTGTCGAGCCGGCCCGAGCGCGCGCCGTCCAGGTCGACCAGGTGCAGCCATGCTGCGCCGGCCTGCGCGTAGCGCTTTGCCAGCTCGCGCGGATCGGCCGCGTAAGTCGTCTGCTGCGCATAGTCGCCCTGCTTCAGGCGCACCACCTGGCCGCCGCGCAGGTCGATGGCGGGAATGATGTCGAAACTCATAGGTCGAGGAAATTCTGCAGGAGCTTCGCGCCGACGGCGGCGGAGCGCTCGGGGTGGAATTGCATGCCGTGGAAATTGTCGCGGGCGATCACTGCGGAGAACGGCTCGCCGTAATCACTGTCGGCCAGCGTCCATTCCCCCGTCGGCACGGCGTAGCTGTGCACGAAGTAGGCCTGCTCGCCGTCGTCGAGCCCGGCCAGCAGCGGATGTTTCCGCCGGATCGACAACGCGTTCCAGCCCATGTGCGGCACGCGCAGGCCGGGCGCTTCGACGAAGCGTCGAACCGGCGCGGGAATCACCCCGAGGCATGCGGTATCGCCCTCCTCCGAATGCGCGCACAGCAACTGCATGCCCAGGCACACGCCGAGCACCGGCTGGGTCAACCCGCGCAAAACCTCGACCAGGCCCAGCTCGCGCAACCGCGCCATGCCGGGGCCAGCCGCGCCGACGCCGGGCAGGATCACCTTGTCGGCGGAGCGGATCGTCGCCGCGTCGGAAGTCAGCGCGGCGTCCACGCCGAGCCGCTGCAACGCATAGCGCACCGAACCGATATTGGTGCCGCCCGCGTCGACCAGCACCACGCTCATTACAGCGCACCCTTGGTGCTGGGCAGCTCGCTGCCTTCGCGGCGCAGCGCCTGGCGCAAGCTGCGCGCCACCACCTTGAAGCAGGCCTCGACCATGTGATGCGCGTTGTCGCCGCGCACGCTCAGGTGCAGGTTTGCGCCCAGCGTTTCGCACAGCGAGCGGAAGAAATGCGGCACCAGCTCGGTCGGCACCTCGCCCACGCGCTCGCGGGGGAAACTGCCTTCAAACACGAAATAGGGACGGCCGGACAGATCCAGCGCCGCGCTGGCTTGCGCTTCGTCCATCGGCAGGGTGAAGCCGTAACGGCCGATGCCGCGCTTGTCGCCCAGCGCCTGCTTCAGCGTCTGGCCCAGCGCCAGTGCGCAGTCCTCAATGGTGTGGTGTTCGTCAATGTGGGTGTCGCCAGCGCAGGCCAGCTCCAGCGCGAAGCCGCCGTGCTTGCCGATCTGTTCCAGCATGTGGTCGAAGAAGCCCAGGCCGGTATGTGCCTTCGGTTCGGCCACGCGATCGAGATCCACGCTGACCGTGATGCGGGTTTCCTTCGTGTTGCGCACCACCGTGGCGGTACGCGGCGCGTCGAGCAGTTCGTGGGCCAGCGCTTCCCAGCTCACTCCGAGCGGCCCCACGCGACAACCGCGCACGCCGAGATTGGCGGCGAACTGCAGGTCGGTCTCGCGATCGCCAACCATCGCCGAGGCGGCCCGGCTCCAGCTGTCATCGGCCAGGTAATGCCGGGCCAGGCCGATGCCGGGCTTGCGCGTGTCCAGGCCTTCGTGCGGGAAACTGCGGTCGATCAGCACCTCGCGGAAGCGGATGCCTTGCGAGGCGAGGATGCCCAGCAGCAAGTCATGCGGCCCGTTGAAATCGGCTTCGGGGAAACTGTCGGTGCCCAGACCATCCTGGTTGGTGACCATCACCAATTCGTAGCCGGCGGCCACGAAACGCTGCAACGCGGCGATCACGCCCGGCAGCAAGGCCAGCTTCGCGTAGCTGTCGATCTGCTCGTCGGCTGGCTCCTCGATCAGGCAGCCGTCACGGTCGACGAAGAGGAACTTTGTCTGCTTCATGCCGCTCCCCCGGAAAGATCCCGGCCTTGCGTCGCCGCACCCTCCAGGACGGCGAGCATCCGGTCGTTCTCGGCCGGCGTGCCGATGGTGATGCGCAAGGCGTCACCCAGCTTCGGATAGCGCCGCACGTCGCGCACCACCACACCGGCGGCCAGCAGGCGCTGGTAGATCGCGCCGGCGTCGTCGAAGCGCACGGCGAGGAAGTTCGCCTGTGACGGCAGCACGCCGCGCACGCAGGGCAGCGCGGCCAGCGTGCCGCGCACCCGTTCGTGTTCGTTGCGCAGCACGGCCAGGTGTTCGCGCGCCTGCGCCTGCCCCGCTTCGGAAAGCGCCGCCATCGCGGCAGCCACGCACGGCAGCGGCAGCGGGTATGGCGGCATGATCCGGCGCAGCAGCGCGATCACTTCGGGATTGGCCAGCAGGCAGCCGATGCGTGCACCGGCCAGCGCCCAGGCCTTGGACAAGGTGCGCAGCACGGCGAGGCCTTCGTAACGATCGATGAGATCGGCCACGCTGCGCTCGAAGGCAAATTCGATGTACGCCTCGTCCACCACCAGCAAGGCGCGCCCGTCGAGCTGCTGCAGCAGACGCTCGACATCCTCGCGTGGCACGCACTGGCCACTGGGATTGTTCGGCGTGCAGACGAAAATCAGCTTCACCGCGGGTGTGACGGCAGCGAGCACCGCATCCACGTCCAGCGTGAAGTCATCCGCCAGCGCCACCTCGATCACTGCCGCGTTCTGGATGCGGGCGCAGACACCGTACATGCCGAAAGTGGGCGGCTGGATCAGGATCGCGTCCTCGCCTGCACGGCAGAACCCGCGAATCAGCAGGTCGATGGCTTCGTCGCTGCCCCGGCCGACCAGCAGTTGCTCGTGGCGCACGCCGTACAGGGCGGCCAGGGTCGCGACCAGCGCCGCCGGCTGCGGTTCCGGGTAGCGATTGCAGCCCAGGCCATCGTCGCCCGGCGGCGGCCAGGCCGATTCATTCGCGTTGAGGAAAACCTGTCCGCCGCTGGCCTCCATGCGCGCCGAGGAATACGGCTGCATCGCGCGGATCTCCGGCCGGGCCAGCTCGAGCACGCTCATGCCAAGGCCTCCAGTCGCAGGGTCACGGCGCGGCGGTGCGCCTCCAGTTGCTCGGCCGCCGCCAGCGTCGCGGTGCACGGGCCGATCTGGCGCAGGCCGTCGGCAGACACTTCCTGCACGCTGATCTGCTTCTGGAAACTGGCCACCGACACGCCGCTGTAGCTGCGCGCGTGGCCGTACGTGGGCAGCACGTGGTTGCTGCCGCTGCAGTAGTCGCCGACGGACTCGGGCGTCCACTGGCCGAGGAAGATCGAGCCGGCGCTGTCGACGCCTTCGAGCAGTTCGCGCGGCTCGGCGACCTGCAGGATCAGGTGTTCGGGTGCGTAGCGGTTGCTGACCTCGACCGCCTGCACCAGCGATTCGACCAGGACCAGCCGGCTCTGCGCCAGCGCCTGTCGCGCAATGTCGGCGCGCGGCAAGTCGGCGCATTGCCGCTCGACTTCCGCCGCCGCCCTGGCCAGCAGATCGGCCGACGGGCTGAGCAGGATCACCTGCGAATCCGGCCCGTGCTCGGCCTGCGACAACAGGTCGGCGGCGACGAACGCCGGGTTGGCCGCCGCGTCGGCAATCACCAGCACCTCGGACGGACCGGCCGGCATGTCGATCGCCGCACCGTCGGGATCGATCGACACCTGCAACTTCGCCTCGGTCACCCACGCATTGCCCGGCCCGAACAGCTTGTCGCATCGGGGCACGCTGTCGGTACCGTAGGCCATCGCGGCGATCGCCTGGGCGCCACCGAGCTTGAATACCTTGTGCACGCCGGTGAGCCGGGCCGCGTACAGCACCGCCTCGTCGCAACGGCCGTCGGCGCGTGCCGGCGAGCACAACACCACCTCGCGACAGCCAGCGATCTGCGCCGGCACGCCCAGCATCAGCGCGGTCGACGGCAACGGCGCGCTACCGGCCGGCACGTACAGGCCGACCCGGCCGATCGGGCGCAGCATCCGTTCCACCCGCACGCCCGGCGCGGTATCGACGGCCACCGGCTGGAGTGCGCTGGCGCGATGGAACAGCTCGATGCGTTCGGCCGCCTCGCGTATCGCCGCCTTCAACGCGGGATCGAGCACGGCCTCGGCGACGGCGAACTCAGCCTCGTCCACGGCGATCGCTTCCAGCGCGCAGCGATCGTATTGCGCGCTGAACTCGCGCAACGCGGCATCGCCACGCGCGCGCACGGCAGCGATGATCTGCCCGACGCCGTGACGCAAGGCCTCCGCCCGCGACTGCGCCGGTCGCGCGAGCGCCTCGCGACGGGCGACTTCATCCAGTGCGTTCCAGTCCAGACGCTTCATGCGAATCTGCTCTTCATGCCAGCATTTTCTCCACCGGCAACACGAACATCTCGCGCGCGCCGGCCTTCTTGATCTCCTCCAGCTGCCGCCAGCTCACCTCGCCGGCGCACAGCGCCTGCAGCATCAGCTGGTCGGGCTGGCCCGCCACCGGTAGCAGGGTCGGCTGCGGGCCACCGGGCAACAGGCGGGTCACCGCGTCCAGCGTGTGGCGCGAGGTCTGCAGCAGCAACAGGCGCGATTCGCGCACCTGGATCACGCCGTCCATCCGCTTCAGCAGCAGCTCCAGCATGTCGCCGCGTTCGTCCACCGGCAGGGTCAGCGGGCCGGCCAGCACCGCTTCGCTTTCCAGCAACACGTCGGTTTCGCGCAACTGGTTCGCCACCAGGGTGCCGCCGCTCTGCACCAGGTCGCAGATCGCGTCGGCGGTGCCCAGCTTGGGAGCGATCTCGACCGAACCGGCCAGGGTCACCACGCCCGCATCGATGCCGCGGCTGCGCAGCCATTCGCCGAGCAGGCCGGGGTACGAGGTGGCGATGCGGGTGCCGGCCAGATCCTTCGGCTCCCCGTAAGCCATGTCCTGGGGTACCGCGATCGACAGGCGGCAGCGGCCGAAACCGAGCGGCCGCAATTCGTCGAGCGGCTCGCCGTCACGCCCGGCGGTGAGCTGGAACTCGCCCAGCACGTTGCGCCCGACGATGCCCAGGTCGCACACGCCCTGGGCGATCAGCCCCGGGATATCGTCATCCCGCACCAGCAGCAGATCCACCGGCTCGCCTTCGCCGAAGCAGAACAGCTTGTCGCGGCTTTGCCGGAAGGTCAGTCCGCAACGGGTCAGCAGGTCCAGCGCCGGTTCGGTCAGCCGGCCGGATTTCTGCATCGCGATGCGCAGGCGATCGCGCGGCTTCATGCCTTCTTCCTTGCCGCCTGAGCCTGTTTCCTTGCCGCCCGGGCCGCCGCGGCCAGATAGCCGCCGCTGCCCTGGGTGAGGTAGCGCGCGACCCGGCCAATGGTGGTGATGCTGACCGCGGTGCGCTCGTGGATCTCGCGGTAAGGCACGCCTTCGAGCAGGTACGGCACTACCCGCCAGCGATCGACCAGCACTTCAAGTTCCGCAGGCGTGCACAGGTCGCTGAGAAAGGCGCCCATCTCCTCGCTGTTGCGCAGGGACAGCAAGGCCTCGCAGAGACTCTGCTCGGCGGAGCCTGGCGGGGATTCGGGATCGAGCGATCGACGCTTCATAATGTACTAACGCGTTAACACAGTGGAGCGCATCATACATGGCAGGCGGCCATGCAGCAAACCCTCGTCGAACCCCTGCCCTGGCGGTTCAGCCAGCGGCCGGTCTCACACCGACTCCCGATTCCCCAAAAGCAAAAACCCCCGCCAAGGCGGGGGTTTTCTTGCAGCAATGCCGGGCGAAGCTGGCTCAGGCCGACTTCTTCTTCGGCGCCGCCTTCTTGGCCGCAGCCGGCTTGGTCACGGTCGGCTTGGCACCGACCACGGCCGGCAGCGCGCCGTGTGCACGGGTATTGCCGTAGCTGCCGCGGTAGGTCTTGCCGCGACGGGTCTTGCGATCGCCCTTACCCATGGGAACTCCTTGATTTATTGGATGAACGGCCTGCCATCATAGCAGCGTCCCGGCATGGCGGGATAGTCAGCGACGAGCATGTCCCGCACAGTCCCCGGACGGGTCGGGACACGCCCCGGGATCGATCTGCACGGTCACGTGGCGGACCTCGAAACGCTCCAGCAGCAGGCGCTTGATCGACTGCAGCACCAGGGCGCCGTCCGCCTGCTCGTCCAGTTCGGCATGCACGGTCGCCATGCGTGACCCCGAGGCAAGCTGCCACACGTGCAGGTGATGGATGTCGCGGATGCCCGGCGCCGCCGTGCGCAACGAGCTTTCCATCTCGGTCGTGTCCAGGCCGTCGGGCACGCCTTCCAGCAGGATGTGCGCGGACTTCCGCAGCAAGCGCCACGCACTGTTCAGGATCAGCAGCGAGACCAGCAGCGACAGCAGCGGATCGGCCCACAGCCAGCCGAACCAGCGGATCGCCAGCGCCGCCAGCACCGCCGCCAGCGAACCGAGCAGGTCGCCAAGCACATGCAGGCTGGCGCCGGCGAGGTTGACGTCGTCATGCGCATGCCCGTGCAGGGTGCGCAGCACCAGCGCATTGACCAGCAGACCGGCGACGGCGACCGCCAGCATCACGCCGGAAAGGATCAGGCCCGGATGGCGCAGGCGCATCACCGCCTCCCACGCGATCCACGCCACCAGCACGAACTGGCTCAGCGCATTGACGAAACCCGCCAGCACTTCCATCCGGCCATAACCGTAGCTGCGCCTGGCATCGGCCGGGCGGGTGGCCATCCACGCACCGACCACGGCCAGCAACAGGGCCAGCGTGTCGACCATCATGTGTGCCGCATCGGCCAGCAGGGCCAGCGAACCGGACCACAGGCCGCCGATCACCTCGACGATCATCATGATGCCGGTCAGAACCAGCGCCAGCAGCAGTTTGCGGCTGCTTCCACCCGCCACGTGCTCGTGGGCGCCGTCATGCGCCTGCCCCGTGGCATGTTCGCAGCCGTGAGGCTGGTGGTGATGGTGCGGCGTATTCATGCGGGCATGCTAGGAATCGGCATGGCCGTTACACAATCACCGCGGCTCAATGCGCGCACTGCGGACCGTGCACGTGGACGCCATCACGATGGCTGTCCAGCCGCAGGTTGACGAAGTGCGCCGCCGCCAGCAGCATGCCGCCGCAAGTCACCAGCACGCTGTGCAGGATCGGCGAGCCCAGGTCGATGAAGGCGATGCCGAGCAGCAGCAGCGACAGTCCCGGCACGGCCAGGCGCAGCGGCAGGCGGCGCCGGTGCCTGCGATAGCCGCGCACCAGCACCAGCGATGCCAGCACGCAGGCGCACAACACGAAGATGCGTTCGAAGCGATGGTCGGCCAGGAATTCCATGCCGATCAGCGGCAGCAGGGCCAGCACGAACGGCAGCAGCGCACAGTGGATCGCGCACAGGAACGATGCCATCGCGCCAACGCGATCAGCCAGGTGCCACCAGCGGGATTTGTTCGACTGCTCGGGATTCATCGATTGACCCGGCGCCGCCCGACGGGGCGACTCCATGTCCGGTGGCAACATGTTACTTTATAACACTACGGCCCGCCAGCCCCGTGGACCCACCTCAGCCCTTGCGGCAGTTCCGGCAGGTGCCGTGCACTTCCAGGGTCTGCGCCTGCGGCCGGAAACCCAGCGCCTTCGCCTGTGCTTCGATCAGTTCGGCCACGCGCTCGTCGCAGACTTCCTGGGCGCTGGAGCAGATGTCGCAGATCAGGAACGGTACCTGGTGCGCCTCGGCCGGGTGATGGCAGGAAACGAAGGCATTGATCGATTCCAGCTTGTGGATGAAGCCGTTCTCGAGCAGGAAGTCGAGCGCGCGATAGACGGTGGGCGGCGCCGCATTGCCGTGCTTCTCGCGCAACTGGTCGAGCAGGTCGTAGGCCTTCACCGGCTTGTGCGCGGCGGCGATCAGCTCCAGCACTTCCTTGCGCAGCGGGGTGAGGCGCAGGCCGCGTTCTTCGCTGGCATGCTCCACGGCGCGCACAAAACCCTTCGCATCATCGTGGTGATGCGCGTGGTGCGGATGCGGGTTGCTGGCGGCGTCGTGGCTCAAGATGTCACCTCGTGGGGATCATACACCGCTACCTGCGCGGTACCGGACGGCGGCCCTGTGGCAGCGGTGGTGGCTTCGCCGGTGGCAGCCGGCGGGGCTTGCGCAGGATCACGATCCAGCCGATCGGCCCCAGCACCCAGGCCCAGACGATGCTTTCCAGCAATCGCCCGCGCCACCAGCCCAGCAAAGCTCCCACCGCGACAAACAACAGGTTCCACCAGAACATGGCTGCCCACGGCAGCATATTCAACAGGTTGAAGAAGACGTGCCAGAACGCGCCCGGTGCGTCGGGATCGACGCCCTGGGTGGCCCTGGCCAGCCATTCGTCCATGCCGCGCTCAGTGCGCCATCGACGGAAGTCGCATCAGCCGCGGGCCATCGCGATGGCGGCGTCGATTCGCTTGAGTGCTTCGGCGCGACCGGCCAAGTACAAGGTCTGATCGATCGACGGCGACACCTGGGTGCCGGTGATCGCCACCCGCAACGGCTGGGCGATCTTGCCCATGCCCAGTTCCAGCTGCGCCGCCACCTGCTCGATCACCTGATGGATCGGCCCGGGCTGCCATTCGCATTCGGCCAGCAGCGACTTCGCCGCTTCCAGCACGGCCGGCGCGCTGTCGTTCTTCAGGTGCTTGGCGACGGCCTTGTCGTCCCACTCGGTGATCGGGCCATACCAGATCGCCGCGCGCTCTGTCATCTCCTTCAGCGTGTGCACCCGATCGCGCAAGGCCACGATAACGTCGACCGGCGCGGGACCCTGGCTGAAATCGATGCCGGCGCGCTGCAGGTGCCATTCGAACTCGGTTGCCAGCGACTGCGGCTGGTCGGTCTTCAGATAATGCTGGTTGAGCCAGGCCAGTTTCTCGGTGTCGAAACGCGAGGCGGCCTTGTTGCAGTCGCCGATGTCGAACAGCGCGATCATCTCCTCGCGCGAGAAGATTTCCTGGTCGCCATGCGACCAGCCCAGCCGCACCAGGTAGTTGAGGATCGCGTGCGGCAGGAAGCCGTCGGCGCGATAGTCCATCACGCTGACCGCGCTTGTGCGCTTGGACAGCTTCTTGCCTTCCTTGTCCAGGATCATCGGCAGGTGCGCGAACTCCGGCACCGGCGCGCCCAGCGCCTTGTAGATGTTGATCTGGCGGGGCGTGTTGTTGACGTGGTCGTCGCCGCGGATCACCTCGGTGATGCCCATGTCGATGTCGTCGACCACCACGGCGAAGTTGTAAGTCGGCCAGCCGTCGGAGCGGAAGATCACCAGATCGTCCAGCTCGGTGTTGGCCCACTCGATGCGGCCCTTCACCTTGTCCTCGAACACCACCGAACCCTCGTGCGGATTGCGGAAGCGGATCACCCGGTTGGGATCTTCTCGACGGGCCTCATGAAAGCCGGGCTCGTTGTGGTCGCGGTAGTGACCGTTGTAGCGGGGCTTCTCGCCCGCCGCCATCGCGGCCTCGCGCATTGCCTCGATCTCGGCCTTGCTCTCGTAGGCGTAGTAGGCGTGGCCGGCAGCGAGCAGTTGGTCGGCAACTTCCTTGTAACGCTGCAGCCGCCGGGTCTGGTAGAACGGGCCCTCGTCGGCGTCCAGATCCAGCCAGTGCATGGCGTCGAGAATCGCCTGAACCGCCTCGTCGGTGGACCGCTCGCGATCAGTATCCTCGATGCGCAGGATGAATTCACCGCCGCGACGGCGCGATTCGAGCCAGCAATACAGCGCAGTGCGCGCACCGCCGATGTGCAGGAAACCGGTGGGGCTGGGGGCGAAGCGGGTGCGTACGGTCATGGATATCTTCGGAAGGCGCGGAACGACAGATTTTAGCCGATCAACGCGAACAAGCCGACGGCCGCTTTCACGCTACCCGTCATCCGCCGCCATGACCCTGTACATGATCCATCCTGCGGCTATCGTAAACGACCGCAACGACTGCTGGCGTCGGCTGCCACACCCATCATTCAATGCGAGCGGCACCCCCAGTTGCGGCACCAGTAAGCATTGGGATTGGTGCGATCCGCACCTAGAGGTACGGTGTCCCAGCCTGACGACGGCAAGGGCACGATGGCGGGTTTGTCGTTGCCGAAATCAAGCTGCGGAGCGTCGTTCTCTTCCGGCGGAGCTCGTACCAGCACGAACTTCACGTCGATCAAGGGCCGGTGGCTGGGCGACTTGGCCGGCTTGGCGACAGCCCCGGATTGCGCCGGGGGCGTCTGTGCCGGAACACCCGCAGCCATCGAAACGCACGGCGCACTCAAGGCGAAAACGAACAAGAGTTGTTTCATGGCGACCTCCGAACGGAACGACGAGGGCAGAACCGGTCATTTCACGTGAACCGTGATCCTTTTCGACACCAGCGCCGGCTCGAACGGCACGTGATGCTGGTCGCCCAGCTCCAGTTGCAGCGTATGCGTTCCCGGCGCGAGCTTCAGCGTGGTCTGGGTCTGGCCGCCGCCGAAGTGGATGTGGTTCGCGTCGGCCGGGATCGGCTGGCCCGCGGCGGGCAGATCCTTCACGTCGACCAGCAGATGGTGGTGGCCGGTGTGCTCCTTGCCGATGCCGGCCGGTGCCACGCCCATGCCCTTCAGGCCGAAACGCACGGTGATTTCCTGACCCACGGTGGCGCCATCGCTGGGCGAGATGATGTAGACCTCGGCACCGGCCGGCGCGGCCGTGGTGGGCAGGCCGGGAGCCTCGGCGGCGATCGCGGTGGCGGTCAGTCCCGTCAGCGCCAGGGCAAGCAGGATGCGTTTCATCGTCGGTCTCCAGCGGAAGAAAACAGGCTTCAGTGTAAGCGCGACGTCATGCGTCCGCCATGCCGTCGCAACGCCACGCGGCGATGCTGTGGCAAACCGGCACGGACATGGTCATGCGCATCGGGATTGTCAGTGAGACCTATCCACCCGAGATCAACGGTGTCGCGCTGACCGTGCATGGCTTCGCCAGCGGTCTCGCCGCCCGCGGGCATGAGATCCAGCTGGTGCGGCCGCGCCAGCCACAACCATCCCGCGCTGAACCCGGCATCGACATGATCGAGCTGCGCGGCGCCTCCCTGCCCCGCTATCCGGGCTTGCGCTTCGGCTGGCCGGCCGGACGTGCGTTGCAGCGGCAATGGACATGGCAACGGCCCGACGTGGTCTATGTCGCCACCGAAGGTCCGCTTGGCTGGTCGGCGGCATGTGCCGCCAGGCAACTGGATATTCCGCTGTGCAGTGGTTTCCACACCCGCTTCGATCACTACGCCAGCCACTACGGCGTGGGCTTGCTCGCGCCGCTGCTGCGCGGCTACCTGCGCCGCTTTCACCTGCGCACCGCCACCACGCTGGTGCCGACCGACACACTCGCACGGGAGTTGCGCACCATGGGCATCACCAACGCACGCGTGCTGCGCCGCGCCGTGGACACGCAGCTCTTCCATCCGGGTCGGCGCGACGACGCCTTGCGCGCCAGCTGGGGCGTCGACGCCGCCACACCCGTGGTGCTTTACGTGGGACGCATCGCTGCGGAAAAGAATCTCGGGCTGGCGATCGAGGCCTTCGGCGCGATCCGCCAGCGACAGCCGCAGGCGCGCTATGTCTGGGTCGGCGATGGTCCCGCGCGGGCCGCACTGCAGGCGGCGCACCCGGACTTCATCTTCGCCGGGATGCAGCGCGGTGAGGCGCTGGCACGTCACGTGGCCAGCGCCGACCTGTTTCCGTTCCCCAGCCTCAGCGAAACCTTCGGCAACGTGATCATCGAGGCTCTCGCCGCCGGCCTGCCGGTGGTTGCCTATGCGCAAGGCGCGGCGCGCGAACATCTCGACCACGGCATCAACGGCTATGGCATCGAATCCGGCGATGCGCAGGGTTTCATCGATGCCACGGTGCGGCTCGCCGGCAACCCCGCCCTGATCCGCCACATGGGCCGCGCTGCCCGCGCCAGCGTGGCCGGACTTTCACCGGAAGCGGTGATTCGCGATTTCGAAACCCTGCTGCGCGAGATGGCCGAGGAGAACCTGCATGAGCACGCCGCCGTCACTGCCCACTTCTGATCTCCTGCCCGGGCCGCGTTTCGCACTGGATGGCCGCGTCTGCGTAATCGCCAACCACTGGGGCGGACGGCGCATGGTGGGCATGCTCTTCGGCATCGTCAGCCGGCTCGGCGACGGCGTGTTCTGGTACACGCTGATGCTTGCACTGGCCATGCTTGGTGGTCAGCGCGGCCTGTCCGCGGCCTTGCACATGGCACTCACCGGCCTGACGGCCCTGCTGCTGTACCGCGTGCTCAAGCGCTGGACCCGGCGACCCCGCCCCTACCGCGCCTGCCCCGGCGTCATCGCCCGCATGCCGCCGCTGGATGAATTCAGTTTCCCTTCCGGGCACACCATGCAGGCCGCGGGCTTCACCGTGGTGGCACTCGCCTGGTATCCGCAGCTGGCACCCTTGCTGCTGGGCTTCACCACGCTGGTGGGAGTTTCGCGAGTGGTCCTGGGGCTGCACTATCCCAGTGACGTGCTCGCCGCCATCGCGCTTGGCGGCGGCGTGGGTGGCGCATCGATCTGGCTGTGGCCGATGACGATCTGAGCCGGCTCGCTGTGCAGCTTCTGCGCACGCCGTAGCGAGTTCCTTTGTGCTCAGACAGATAGCCTACTTGTCCACAGGCTTTACCCGGCACGCTCCACAATCGCTGTGGAGAACTTCGCGCGACCGCTCAAGAAATCGACAAAGTGAGCCAAGTGTCTGCCGGCAAAAGGCGAACGACGATTGTCCACAGGCTTGTACAGAAGACACCCACACCAGCTGTGGAAAACTTGGCGTCGCACGCATGCGGCGAACGCGCGAAACCGGTCACCGCGATCTGGACAGTTCGTGACCAGCGCGTAGCAAGTCACTGATCGGCAAGTGGGGAATCGCGCTTGTCCACAGGGTTTGCCGCAACACTTCCACAGCCGCTGTGGAAAAACCTGCGGCGGATACGACGATGCCGCCCGAAGGCGGCATCACTCATGACCAACCGAATGCCTCGACTCAGGCGGCGCGATCGGCCCGGGTCAGGATGCCGAACAGGTCGGCCAGCTTGTCGCGCATCTCGCGGCGGTCGATGATCATGTCGATCGCGCCGTGGTCGAGCAGGAACTCCGAACGCTGGAAACCTTCCGGCAAGGTCTCGCGCACGGTCTGCTCGATCACCCGCGGACCGGCGAAACCGATCAGCGCCTTCGGCTCGCCGATGTTGATGTCGCCGAGCATCGCCAGGCTGGCGGAGACGCCGCCGGTGGTCGGGTTGGTCAGCACGCTGATGTAGGGCACGCCGGCATCGCGCAGGCGCGCCAGCGCCGCCGAGGTCTTGGCCATCTGCATCAGCGAGAACAGCGCTTCCTGCATGCGCGCGCCGCCGGTGGCGGAGAAGCACACCAGGGCGCTCTTGTCGGCCAGCGCGCGCTCGGCGGCGCGGGCGAATTTCTCGCCGACCACCGAACCCATCGAGCCACCCATGTAGGCGAACTCGAAGGCCACCGCCATCAACGGCCGGCCCTTGAGCTTGCCGCTCATGGCGACCATCGCATCCTTCTCGCCGGTCTTCTTCTGGGTCGAGGTGATGCGGTCGCGGTACTTCTTGGAGTCGCGGAATTTCAGCGGATCGGTGGGCTCGAGGCTGGCCCACAGTTCCTGCGCCGAGCCGTCGTCGAGCAGCGCGTCCAGCCGCATCCGCGCGCTGATGTAGTGGTGATGGCCGCACTTGGGGCACACCATCAGGTTGCGCTCCAGTTCCGGCTTGTACAGCACGGTGCCGCAACCACCGCACTTCTCCCACACACCCTCGGGCACCGAACCCTTGCCGCCGTTGGTTCCCTGCGGACGGGTCCGCGGGTTCATGATCTTCTGCAGCCAATTCATCGCAACACCTCAAACGTTCCTGACCCGAAACGGCCAGGCGACCGTTTCAGTGTGCATCCAGCGCCGCACGGATCGGCTGCAGGAAACCTTGCGCACGGGCGGTGATTTCCCCCGCGTCGGTGGCACCCGACAACCGCTCGACCAGCGCACTGCCGATCACCACCGCATCGGCGAAACCGGCAATCGCCTTCGCGCTTGCCGCATCGCGGATGCCGAAGCCCACCGCCACCGGCGCCTTCGCCCGGGTGCGGATGTCCGCCACGCGTGCGGCGATATCGCCGGTGCTCAAGTGTGCCGCACCGGTGATGCCGGCGAACGAGACATAGTACAGGAAACCCTCGGCCGAACCGCACAGCTGCGCCATACGCGAGGGTGCGGTGGTGGGCGCGGCCAGCAGGATCTGCTGCAATCCGGCGTCGCGCAGCGGCTGCAGCACGGCCGATTCCTCCAGCGGGCAATCGACCAGCAGCACGCCATCGACGCCGGCCGCCACGGCCTCCTGCGCGAAGCGCGCGTAGCCATGGATCTCGACCGGATTCAGATAGCCCATCAGCACGATCGGCGTGTATGCATCGCGTCGGCGAAACTCGCCGACCCAACCTAGCACTTCCTTCAGTCCGACCCCTTGGGCGATCGCCCGCTCGCTGGCGTGCTGGATCACCGGACCGTCGGCCATCGGATCGGAGAACGGCACGCCCAGTTCGATCAGGTCGGCGCCGGCATCGGCCAGCGCATGCATCAGGGCAACCATGTGCCCGGGCGCGGGATCACCGGCGGTGACGAACGGGATCAGCCCGGTGCGGCCGGCGGCCTTGAGTTTGGCGAAGCGGCGATCGATGCGGCTCATACCTCGACTCCTTCGCGCGCGGCGATCGTGTGCACGTCCTTGTCGCCACGACCGGAGAGGTTGCACAGCACGATGCCGTCCTTCGGCAGCTCGCGCGCCAGCTTCATCGCCTGGGCGACCGCATGGCTGGATTCCAGCGCTGCCAGGATGCCTTCGGTGCGGGCCAGCAGGTGGAATGCCTCCATCGCTTCGTCGTCCGTCACGCCGACATACTCGGCGCGCCCGGCGTCCTTTAGGAATGCGTGCTCCGGGCCAACGCCCGGATAGTCGAGCCCGGCCGAGATCGAGTGCGTCTCGGTGATCTGGCCGTTGTCGTCGCACAGCACATAGGTGCGGTTGCCGTGCAGCACGCCGGGGCGACCCGCAGCCAGCGAAGCGGCGTGGTGACCGGTGGCGATGCCCTCGCCTGCCGCCTCGGCGCCGACGATGCGCACACCGGCGTCGTTGAGGAAGGCGTGGAACAGGCCGATCGCATTCGAGCCGCCGCCCACACAGGCGGTGAGCACGTCAGGCAGGCGGCCGTACTGCGCCAGCACCTGGGCCCGCGTCTCGCGGCCCACGATGGCGTTGAAGTCGCGCACCATCTTCGGATACGGATGCGGGCCGGCCACCGTGCCGATGATGTAGAAGGTGTCGGCCACGTTGGTGACCCAGTCGCGCATCGCCTCGTTCAAAGCGTCCTTCAGCGTCTTCGAACCGGACGTCACCGGCACCACCTCGGCGCCCAGCAGCTTCATCCGGTAGACGTTGATCTTCTGCCGCTCGATGTCCACCGCGCCCATGTAGACCACGCACTGCATGCCCAGGCGCGCGGCCACGGTGGCGCTGGCCACGCCATGCTGGCCGGCCCCGGTCTCGGCGATGATCCGCCGCTTGCCCATGTGCCGGGCCACCAGCGCCTGGCCGACGGTGTTGTTGATCTTGTGCGCGCCGGTGTGGTTCAGGTCCTCGCGCTTGAGCAGGATGCGTGCGCCCCCGACATGCTGCGACAGCCGCTCGGCGTGATAGACCGGACTGGGCCGCCCCACGTAGTGCTGCAGGTCGCGGTCCAGTTCGGCGAGGAAGCCCGCATCCTGGCGCAGGCGCTCGTAGGCCTCGGCCAGCTCGGCCAGCGGCGCCATCAGCGTCTCGGCGACATAGCTGCCACCGTAGTCGCCGAAGCGACCGTGCTCGTCGGGCCAGCGGTGATAGTCCTGGATCGGGGGCATGGCGGGATTCCTGTGCGAAAAACTGAAGATCCCGATCATCGGATCGGGAATGTCCCGCAGATTATCGCAGTCGTGACCGCGCGGAAAAGCGATAAGATCGCCTCCATACCTCAGGAAAACTCAATCATGTCAGGGCGCGAACTGCCACCGTTGAATGCCTTGCGCGCCTTCGAGGCGGTGGCGCGACTGCACAGCGTGGGCCGGGCCGCGGCGGAACTGCACGTCACCCATGGCGCGGTCAGCCGGCAACTGCGCCTGCTCGACGAAGCGCTGGGCCGACCGCTGTTTTCACGCCAGGGCCGTGGACTGGTGCTGACCGCTGCGGGCGAACAACTGCACACCGGCGCCGGCCTCGCCTTCGAACAATTGCGCGACAGCTGGGCCGCCCTGCGCGAGCACAACGCGCAGGCGCCGTTCGTGCTCGGTTGCGCCAGCAGCCTGCTGGCGCGCTGGCTGATCCCGCGGCTGGATCGGCTGGCGCACGACCTGCCCGGGTTGCGCCTGCATCTGTCGGCACAGGAGTCATCGCCGACGGCGGAACTGGGCAGGCTGGACGCCTTGCTGCTGTTGTCGGCGCCGCCCTGGCCCACGGGCTGGCAGGTCGACACGCTGGCGCCGGAACGGATCGGCCCGGTGGTCAGCCCGCGCTACGGCGGCTGGCCGCGACTGCAGGGGCAGCCGCCCGGCTGCCTGCTCGACGAGCCGGTACTGCACACGACCTCGCGTCCGCAGGCCTGGCCGGACTGGCTGCGTTGCATGGATCTGCCGCCCTCGCGCCCGCCCGGCGGCGCGGGCTTTCCGCACCTCTACCATCTGCTGGAAGCAGCCATCGCCGGGCTGGGCGTGGCGATCGCGCCGGCGCCGCTGGTGGCCGACGATCTGGCGACCGGGCGCCTGCTGGCGCCGTGGGGATTCCAGCCCACCACGGGCCACTGGATCCTGGCCACGCCGCAGCGCTCCGGCGATCGTCGCGCCGTCGCACTGGCCCGGTGGCTGCGCCAGGAACTGGCCGGCGGCTGAGCCGCGGCGACACGTCACAAATAGCGGCGGATCATCTCTTTCAGCTGCTCGGCCCGCGCTGGCGTCAGCGGCCCCAGCACGCCGCGCGCCGATGCGGGAATGTGTGCTGCGGGGTCTTCTTCTCCGAACACGTAATGCTCAAGCAGCGTGCGCCACGCCGCGCGATCGGCCGGGTCCAGCGACTTGAAGCTGAGGATGGCGTGAAGCAGGCCATCCAGCGCCGTCGGCATGGCGCGGCCACGGCCGCTGCCGGGAATCCACCAGTAATTCACCAGCGCGTTGAGCGGCTGCAACGACTCCACGTGATGCCACCACAGCGGCGGGATGTAGATCGCGTCGCCCGGCTGCAGTTCGGCCACCTGCGCATGGGTCAGCGCGTCGCGCAAGCGCGGGAAACGCGGATCATCGACCTGGTCCAGCCGGGCCATGCTGATCGCCGCACCGGTGGGCGCGAAATCCAGCGGCCCGATGTAGAGGTTGTGCACCTGATCGGTGGGAAACAGGGTAAAGCGCCGACTGCCGCCGACCACGCAGGCGATGTTGGCGTACTCGTCGAAATGCGCCGGGGTGGTGACGCGATTGCCGATCCACAGGCGCGGCTGGATCTGCGGGTCGAGGAAGGCCAGTGCATGGTGTTCGAGAAAACCCGGCAAGCACTCGGCGATCAAGGCACTCTGCAAGGCCAGACCGGGCGGGTCGGGCAGTCGGCTGCAGGCGGCCAGCCGCTGCAGCACCTGGGTGACCGAGACCCGGTGATGCTGATAGTTGAAACCGTCGAAGGCGCTGTTGTAGCCGATCACGCCGCCCTCGGCCGGCGCCATCAGCAAGGCGTCGACGTCACTGCCGTTGTCCCATGCGGCAAGACCTTGCGCGAACGCTGTATCCGATTGCCGCGCCCAGCCCACCAGCGGCCAGTCGCGACACAGTCCGCGGATCACCCGCGGCCGCTCGCCGCCGACCAGATCGTCCAGTTCGAGTGGCTGGCCGCGCTGGCCATATTCCTCGATCGCAGTCGGCATGCGGCCTACTCCGCGTCGACCGCGCGCACCGCGCGAACGAAGGCTTCCAGCCGCGCCGGGTCCTTGATGCCGGGCGCGGATTCCACGCCACTGGCCACGTCCACCGCCCACGGTCGCGCCATGCGCACGGCCTCCGCCACGTTGCCCGGGTCCAGCCCGCCAGCAACGATCAGCGGCTTCTCGCGCACTTCCGCCAGCAGCGACCAGTCGAACGTCTTGCCGCTGCCACCGGCCTCGCCACGGGCATGGCCATCCAGCAGCAGGCCGGCGGCATGCGGGTAATCGTGCCGGCGCGACAGACCGGCAGCGCCCTCGCCCATCGCCAGCGCCTTCAGGAATGGATGGCCAAACTGCGCGCACCAGGGGTCGGTTTCCTCTCCGTGGAACTGCAGCAGCGCTGGCCGCACCTGCTCCAGCACCTGTTCCACCAGGCTCACCTCGTCGTCCATGAACAAGGCCACGGTCGCCACGAAAGGCGGCAGCGACTCGACGATGTCGCGGGCCTGACGCAGGCCGACCTGGCGTCGGCTGCGCGCGGTGAACACCAGCCCGATCGCATCGACACCCAGCCGTGCGGCGAGCACGGCGTCGTCGACCCGGGTCATGCCGCAGCACTTGATCCGGGTCATGGCTGGCTGACCTCGTCCGGCAGATGCCAGTGACGCTCGTAGCGTGGACCGATGAAGGTCAAGCCCGAAGCCGGCGCCGTGGGACCGGCCACCTGGCGGTCACGACCGGCCAGCAGTTCGCCCATCCACTCGACCGGCTGTTCGCCGCGGCCGATCGGCAGCAGCGAGCCGACGATGTTGCGCACCATGTGATGCAGGAAGGCATTCGCCTCGATCTCAACGAACAGCTGTTCGCCCTCGCGCCGCACGCTCACCGCCAGCACGCTTCGCCGCGGGTGCGCCGCCTGGCAGGACAAGGCGCGGAATGCGCTGAAATCATGCTCGCCCAGCAGGGCCTGGGCAGCGACGTGCATGCGCTCGGCGTCCAGCGGCAGGCGCTCCCAGGTGACATAGCGCGCATCCAGCGCCGCACGCACCGGCCGGTTCAGCAGGTGATAGCGGTAGCGCCGGCTGCGCGCGGCGTAACGCGCGTGAAAACTGTCCGGCACCGGCTGCGCCCACAGCACGGCCACGCTGTTCGGCAGGTTGGAGCAGCTGCCCAGCACCCAGCCACGCATGTCGCGGCTGGCGTCGGTATCGAAATGCACGACCTGGCAGCGGCCATGCACGCCCGCATCGGTGCGACCGGCGCAGCTGACCTCGACCGGATGCGCGGCCACCATCGACAGCGCGCGCTCCAGCGCGCCCTGCACGCTGACATCCTGCTTCAGCCGCTGCCAGCCGCAGAAGTCGGTGCCGTCGTACTCGATGCCCAGAGCGATACGCATGGATCGTGCAGAACCTGAGGGGGAAACGTCGAAGATTAGCAGGCCAAAACGACATCGGGCCGGCTAGGCCGGCCCGATATCATCCAGACGAAGCAGGAAACTCAGTGCAGGCTGTCCAGCAGCCGCTTGGCCACGTCACGCTGCATCTGGCTGCCTTCCTTCATCACCTCGCCCAACATGGCGCGGGCGCCTTCGGCGTCGCCCATGTCGACATAGGCACGCGCCAGGTCGAGCTTGGTGTCCACCGGATCGTCGTTGAATTCGCCCAGATCCTGGCCATCGTCGTGGCTCGCCGGGGCGCGCTCGGCCTCCTCGAAATTCCAGTCCGATGCCGGCTCCGCCGGTGCCGCGGGAGTGCGGGGCGCCACCACCGTGACGTCTTCCGCCGCCGCTTCCGGGCGCGCTGGCGGCGCTGCCGCGGGATGGGTCAGATCGAAGTTGAAGTTGTACTCGCTGACCTTCTTCGGGCCGGCGCCGGGCAGCGGCGGCATCGAGGACACCACCGTGGGCGCGTCGCTCGCGTCCGCGTAGTCATCGATGTTGAACTCGCCGCGTGCGTCGGCCTCGTCGGGCGCGGCGGACGCTTCGTGGTGGTCGAACAGCGGGTGGCCGGGCACCAGGTCCTCGCCCATGTGCAGCACGTCCTGCCACTCGTCCTGCTGCGGGTCGGTGATGTGGGCGTGCATCGCCTCGGCGGCGGCCTCGAAATGATCGACGTCGCGGCGCGAGTAATACAGCGTGACCAGTTCCAGGTGCAGGCCGATGTCATCCGGATGCTCGGCCAACTGGTCGAGCAACTCTTCCTGGTCGACGTCGTCGCCCAGCAGATCCTGGTCGGCAGCGCCGGGCACGGATCCGAAACGGTCGGCCAGCGATGTGGACGACTTGGCTGCCGCGGCAGCCGGCTTGCGGCGACGGCCCAGCATCGCCAGCAGGATCAGCAGCACGATCGCGCCGGCACCGGCAGCCCACGCCCAGGTCTGCATGTACCACGGCTGCTCCTCGACCGGCGCAGGAGCCGGCGCGACCGGCTTGGTCACTGCCGGCTTGACCGGTTCGACCGGCTTGACTGCAGCCGAGTCCGCCAGCGGCGTGGTCACCGTGGTGGCGGAGGAAACCGGGGCACTGGGCGCGGTGGATGCCAGCGCGGGCGTGTTTGTTGCAGCCGGCGTCATGGCCGTGCTGGCATGGGCCGCCTCAAGCTCGGTCTTCGCAACCGGCGCGGGCACGGCGGGTGCCGGAGCAGCCGTCACCCTGGCCGCACTGGCGGCAACCGCCGGCATGCCGGCGCTCTTCCTCGCGGCGGCCAGCTTGGCCTGCAGCTCGGCGATCTCGTTGTCCTTCAGCGACAGCAGTCGTTCGTTCTTGCTGTTGATGTCGCCCAAGTCCTTCAGCCGGGTCTTCAGGTCCGTACTCTGCTGCTGCAGGCTGGCCAGGCTTTCCTGGCTCCGCAGCAGATCCTGGCGGAGGCTGGCGGTGGACTTGTCGCTCGAGCCCGCGCCCTGGGTTCCGGCACCACTGCCCTGCCTGGCCGGCACCAGTGCGAGCCGGTCGCCGTTGCCGGCAGCGCCGGTGGAGGCACTGGAGGTCGACCCGCTGGTGGCGGCATCGGCCACGATGGTGGGCTTGCCCGGCACGCCGGCGCGCCAGTCGCTGTTCTGGCGACGGACTTCGGCGGCAGCGGCGGCGATGGACATCGCCTGCGCCTCGGCCGAGGTCGGCACGCGCAGCACCACGCCACTCTTCAATGCATTGATGTTGTCGCGGTAGAACGCGTCAGGGTTGGCCTGCTTGAGCGCCAGCATCATCTGCTGCACGTCGACCCCGGACGGAGCCACGTTGCGCGCGATGCCGGACAGGGTCTGGCCGCGCTCGACCGGACCGAGCTGGCCGTTGCTGGCCACCGGCGCGGCCGGCCTTGTCACGGGGGCCGGCGCGGTCGCCTTCGGCGCTGCGGCGACGGGTGCGGCAGCTGCCTTCGGGTGCGACGCAGGGCGGACGGGCGCGGGAGTCGCCGCCACCGGGGCCTTCGCGGCGGCATTCGGCGGGTCGAGCAGGATCGCGTACTCGCGCACGCTCTTGCCCGCCTTGCCGTTCACCTCAAGCAGCAGGTCGAGGAAGGGGTCATCCACCGGCGTACTGCTGGTGATGCGGATCACCGGATGGGCGCCGCCAGCGTTGGCCACGCTGAAGTGCAGCGGGATCGAGGTGCGTCCGCCCACGATGCCGGCGCGTGCGAATTCCTCGCTGGAAGCCAGCTGGACACTGAGATTCTGCAGCTCCGCCGGATTGTCCGAATGCAGCGGGATCTCGGCCAGCAGCGGTTGGCCCAGCGCCGACTTGACCTGGATCTGACCCAGATCCATGGCCATCACCTGGCTGGTGCCCAGCGCCAGCGCGATCAGCACCGACAATTTCAACGAACGATTCATGCGTGTTCCCCCGAACGATCCTGACGCAACTCTCTAGGTTGGCGTTGCCGCGATTGACGACCACGACCCCAATCGAGGTGCCACTTTAGTTACATGAAGGCCAATCAACAATAGGCGCGACGAATACTTGCGATACATTGCTGCGGTGTGTTCTCACCCCGGCATCGCCTTTCAATGCTGCCCGCCGGACTGGCCGGATTGCAATTCCTGCAGCTGCTTCTGCAGCTCGGCGATCGTCTTGTCCTGCTCCTGCAGGCGCTCGCCAGCCCGTTTGCTGTCCGATTCCCGGCGCTGCACGTCGCGTTTCAGGCGCTTGACCTCGGCCTCGCTGCGCGCCACCTTCCGCTGCGCGCTGGCCCCGTCCCGGGCGGCAGCAGCGGCCCCCGGCCCTGCCTGCGCCGGGGCTGTCGCCCAGGCTGCCCCTGCCGACACAAAACAAGCCAATGCAAATACCTGGATCAAACGCATTTCAGAGATAGTCCTCGATCAACAACTCGGCGATCTGTACCGCATTGAGCGCCGCGCCCTTGCGGATATTGTCCGACACGATCCACAGGTCCAGCCCGCGGTCGTGCGAGATGTCTTCGCGCACCCGTCCCACGAAGACCCCGTCCGCGCCGGCCGCCTCGCCCACCGGGGTCGGATAGCCACCCGGCTTGCGCTCGTCCACCAGCACCACACCCGGCGCCTGGCGCAGCAGTTCGCGGGCCTGCTCGGCAGTGATCTTTTCGCTGGTCTCGATGTGCACGGCCTCGGAATGGCCATAGAACACCGGTACCCGCACCGCGGTCGGATTCACCTGGATCGACTCGTCCTCCAGGATCTTGCGGGTCTCCCACACCAGCTTCATTTCCTCCTTGGTGTAGCCGTTGGGCTGGAAGTCGTCGATCTGCGGGATGACATTGAACGCGATCTGGGCCGGGAATTTCTTGCCCGGCTCCACGCTTTGGAAGTTCAGCAGGGCCGCGGTTTCCCGCCCCAGCTCCTCCATCCCGCTGCGGCCGGCGCCGGAAACCGACTGGTAGGTGGCCACGTTGATCCGCTCGATCTGCACCGCTCGATGGATCGGCGCCAGCGCCACCAGCATCTGCATGGTCGAGCAGTTCGGGTTGGCGATGATGCCGCGGCTGGTGTACTGGGCGATCGCGTGCGGGTTGACCTCGCTGATCACCAGCGGAATGTCGTCCTGGTAGCGGAACTCGGAGGTGTTGTCGATCACCACCGCACCGGCTGCCGCCGCCCGCGGCGCGTGCTCGCGGCTGACCGAGCCGCCCGCGGAGAAGAACGCGATGTCGACGCCTTCGAAATCGTAGGTGTCCAGCAACTGCACGGTGATGTCCCGGCCCGCGAAGCTGACCTTGCCGCCAGCCGAACGCTCGCTGGCCAGCGGCACCAGCTCGCTGACCGGGAAATCGCGCTCGGCGAGGATCGCCAGCACGGTCTCGCCGACTGCACCGGTGGCGCCGACCATGGCGACCTTGTAACTGCTCTTCTGACTCATGGGGTGGCTTGCTCTCGGAATAGGAATACCGTGCCGCTCACAGCACGTTCGGGTTGAGGATATTGGGCGGACGCCCGGCCTGCGGACCGTGGCCGAACATCGCCAGCACATTGTCCACCGCCACCGAGGTCATCGCGCGGCGGGTTTCGGTGGTGGCGCTGGCGATATGCGGGCTGAGCACCACGTTGTCGAGCGTGAGCAGGCCCGGATGAACCTTCGGCTCGCCCTCGAAAACATCCAGCGCCGCACCGGCCAGGCGGCGTTCGCGCAACGCCGTGGCCAGCGCTGCATCGTCGACGATGCCGCCGCGGGCGATATTGATCAGCATCGCGGTCGGCTTCATCTGCGCCAGTTCGGCCGCGCCCACGGCATGGCGGGTCTGCGTGGTCAGCGGCAGCGCCAGCACCAGGAAGTCGGATTCGCGCAGCAGTTGCTGCTTGTCGACATGACGCGCGTTGCAGCCCCGCTCGTCCGCCTCGGGCAGGGGCGTGCGGTTGTGGTAGATCACCGGCATGCCGAACCCGAGTGCGCGCCGCGCGATCGCCTGCCCGATGCGACCCATGCCCAGGATGCCGAGCGTGCGCCCGCGCACATCGGTGCCAAGCCAGGCCTTGAATTCGGTGGCCTGCCAGTGTCCGGCGCGCAGCCAGCGCTCGGCGGCACTCATCCGGCGCGCGGCACCGAGCAACAGGGCCCAGGTGTAGTCGGCCACGCTTTCGTTGAGCACGTCGGCGGTGTTCGACACCGCGATGCCGGCGGCGCTCATGGCGTCCAGGTCGATGTTGTCGTAGCCCACGCCCAGGTTGGCCACGATGCGCAGGCGCTCCGCCGCGCCGATCTCCGCCGCGCCGATGCGATCCTTGAGCCCGACGATCACCGCGTCCTGGCCGGCCAGCCGAGCCGCAAGTTCCGACTGGCTGAACTTGCGCTCCTCCGCCTCGACGGTCACCTGGAAATGCGGCTCCAGCCGGGCAATGATCCCCGGAAAGGTGGGCCGGGAAACCCAGACGCGCGGCTTGTCGGTCATCGGCGTGATTCCGGATGCTGCGGTTGAAGGTCAGGCGATGCGCGGCGCGACCGCACCCACGTCGCCGCATTGCGCCCGGTGGCGCAACGCGTGGTCCATCAGCACCAGCGCCATCATCGCCTCGGCGATGGGCGTGGCGCGGATGCCGACGCAGGGATCGTGTCGCCCCTTGGTGACCACGTCCACCGGTTCGCCGGCCAGGTTCAGGCTGTGGCCGGGAATCAGGATGCTGGAGGTGGGTTTCAGCACGATCGAGGCGGTGACCGGCTGACCGCTGCTGATGCCGCCGAGAATACCGCCGGCATGATTGGACGTAAAGCCGTCCAAATGCATCTCGTCGCGATGCTCGCTGCCGCGCTGGGCGACGGCGGCGAAACCGTCGCCGATCTCCACGCCCTTGACCGCGTTGATCGACATCAGCGCACTGGCCAGGTCGCCGTCGAGCTTGCCGTAGATCGGTTCACCCCAGCCCGGCGGCACGCCATCGGCGACCACGTCGACGCGGGCACCCACCGAATCGCCGGACTTGCGCAGCGCGTTGATGTAGTCCTCCAGCGCCGGCACCTGGGCCGCATCCGGCCAGAAGAACGGGTTCTGCTCCACCGCATCCCAGTCGAAGGCGGCGGGCCGGATCTCGCCGATCTGCGCCAGGTGGCCGCGCACGCGCACGCCATGACGCTCGGCCAGCCACTTCTTGGCGATCACCGCGGCGGCCACCCGCATGGTGGTCTCGCGGGCCGAGGACCGCCCACCGCCGCGGGGGTCGCGGATGCCGTATTTCTGCCAGTAGGTGTAGTCGGCATGACCGGGGCGGAAGGTCTGTTCGATCTCGCCGTAGTCCTTGCTGCGCTGGTCGGTGTTGCGAATCAGCAGCGCGATCGGCGTGCCGGTGGTCTTGCCCTGGTACACGCCGGAAAGAATTTCCACCTCGTCCGCCTCGTGCCGCTGCGAGGTGTAGCGGCTGCGGCCGGTGGCGCGGCGATCGAGGTCGGTGCGGAATTCGTCAGCGCCGATCGCCAGCCCCGGCGGGCAGCCGTCGATCACGCAGCCGATCGCCGGCCCGTGGCTCTCGCCGAAAGTGGTAACGGTTAACAGTTTGCCGAACGCGTTGCTGGACACGGGGTTTGGACGTCCACAGGGAAACCGGCACAGCTTAACCGTGATGGGCTTCGCCTGCCTGCCGCGCGCGCCACTCGTGGTCGAGCATGGCGAAAATCACGTCATCGACCCATTCGCCCCTGAACCAGAGGCTTTCGCGGTGATGCGCCTCCTGACGCATGCCCGACGCCCGCAGCATGGCCAGGCTGGCCAGATTGCGCGGATCGACCGAGGCATGGACGCGATGGCGGCCAAGTTCGCCGAAGACGAAGGCCAGCAGCGCCCGCACGGCCTCGCTGGCGTAGCCCAGCCCCTGGCAGGCCGGGGCAAGGCTGACGCCGAACTCGACCGAATCCCGCGAATCCTCGGGCAGGCACACGCCCAGGTCGCCGACCAGGGCGCCGTCTTCGCGCAAGCGGATCGCGCGCTGGAACCAGCCATGCGCAGGCGACGCCGGCTGCGCCGCGATGAACTCGCCGGTCGCGGCGAGATCGGCCGGGCACCAGCCCTGATAAAGCGCCACCCGCGGATCGGCGCGGCAGGCAAACAGGGCTTGCGCGTCGGCTGGTCGCAGCGCGTCGATCCGCAGTCGCGCGGTGACCAGCTCCATCGTTCAGCCCGGGCGGCGCGCGGCAGCCGCGGCCTTGATGGCGTCGGCATGCTCGACGAGATCGCGCCGCTCCAGCGCGAACACGCCCATCTGGCCGACCTTGAACTCGATCCAGATGAACGGCACTTCGGGCAGCAGCGCGGCCAGCGCGTGCTCGCTCTCGCCCACCTCGACGATCAGCAGGCCGTCCTCGGTGAGGTAGTCGGCCGCCTCGTCCAGCATGCGCAGGCACAGGTCCAGGCCGTCGATGCCGGAGGTGAGGCCCAGCTTCGGCTCGTGCGCGTATTCGCCCGGCAGCGCGGCGTACTCATCCTCGGTGACATAAGGCGGATTGGACACGATCAGGTCGTATTGACGCCCCGCCACGCCCGCGAACAGGTCGGAGCGGATCGCCTCGACCCGGTCCTCGACGTGCTGGAACACGATGTTCTCGCGCGCCAGCGACAGCGCCTCGTCGCTGATGTCGACGATGTCGACCCGCCACTCCGGGTTGTACTCGGCCATCGCGATGCCGATGCAGCCCGAGCCGGTGCACAGGTCCAGGGCCCGCTCGATGTGGCGCTCGTCCAGCCATGGCGCGAAGCCCGACTCGATCAGTTCGGCGATCGGCGAACGCGGCACCAGGGCGCGACGGTCGCTCTTGAACTTCAGGCCGGCGAACCAGGTTTCGCCGACCAGGTAGGCCACCGGCAGGCGCTCGCCCACGCGGCGCTCGATCAGCGCCAGCACGTTCGCCCGCTCCTCGGCCGTGAGCCGACCCGCGCCGTAGGCAGGCGGGATATCCGGCGGCAGATGCAGGCTGGCCAGCACCAGGTGGGTGGCCTCGTCGATCGGGTTGTCGTGGCTGTGGCCGAAGGTCAGCCCGGCGGCCGAAAAGCGACTGGCGCCATAACGGATGAAGTCGATGATGGTGGCAAGTTCGGCGGTCACGGCGATCCATGGGTGCGGCGAGGGGCCGGGCATTATACGGCCAGGAGCGGGGCCGGCTGGCCCTCGGTTCGGCAGTAGCCTCAACCGTTCGCCCCGGGCGTGGCGCAGCGGAGTCGAGGGCATCACCACGCGTGGCCGATCGTTCCACCTGCAAGCCTGCGCCCGGGGTGAACGGCGCCGGTATCCCTCTATACTGGGCGGATGACTTTCAAAGTATTCCTCCAGTACGCCCTGCCCCACCGCTTCCTGTCGCGCCTGGTCTACTGGGCCACGCGCTGGACCTTCGCGCCGTGGAAGAACTGGCTGATCACCACCATCGTGCGCAATTACCAGGTGAACATGGCCGAGGCGGCGCAGCCCGACCCGCTGGCCTACCAGCACTTCAATGCGTTCTTCACCCGCAAGCTGCGCCCGGACGCACGCCGTGCCGACGCCGATCCGGCCGCCCTGGTCTCGCCTGCCGACGGCCGCATCAGCCAGTCCGGCGCCATCGTCGAGGGGCGCATCTTCCAGGCCAAGGGGCAGGAATACACCGCCGCCGAACTGCTCGGCGGCGACGAGGCCGCGGCAGCCCCCTTCCACAACGGCCGCTTCGTCACCGTCTACCTGTCGCCCCGCGACTACCACCGGGTGCACATGCCGCTGCAGGGCACGCTGCGCGAAACCGTGCATGTGCCTGGCCGGATCTTCAGCGTGGCACCGTTCGCGGTGGCCGCAATCCCCCGCCTGTTCGCCCGCAACGAGCGGCTGGTCTGCCACTTCGATGGCGAGCACGGGCCGTTCGTGGTGGTGATGGTGGGCGCGATCCTGGTCTCGTCGGTGGCCACCGTGTGGGACGGCTTGGTGATTCCGCCCTACGCCTCGTCGATCAGGCGCAAGTCCTTCGCCGGCCAGAACATCACCCTGGAGCGCTTCGCCGAGATGGCGCGCTTCAACATGGGTTCCACCGTGATCATGCTGTTACCCGAAGGCATGGCCGAGCTGGATCCGCTCGCGCCGCAGCAGGCGGTGCAGGTCGGCCAGCGGCTGGGCCACCGCCCGGGCTGAAGCAGCCCGGCTGGCGGAGGGTCGACCCCGCCGGAAAGTCGCCGGCGCGGCCGGCCGACCTGACGCGACACGTCAGTATGTGACGTCCTGCGCGCAATTGACCGGTTTGACCCGCTACACTCCGCGCCGGAGTCGTGCGCAGGGGGCACGGTTGAATTCAAGCGCCGAGGGGATCTCATGCAAATATTGACGCCATTCCTTGTGATGATGCGCGCGCGCCAGCTTGGCCGCCAATTCCGCGACATCGAACGCATTGTCCGGGCGCTGCCCAAGCGCAGCCATGAGCGCCTCAGCACCCTCACCCTGCGCGAAATCGGCCAGGCGTCACGCAGCGATTTCCCGCACCTGCACGGCACCGCCCCCGAAGCGCGCTACCTGCCCTGGGGCCAGGGCACCGAAGCCGGCTACGAGCGCGCCCGTTCGGGCAATGCCGAAGTCGCGATGCGCGGCATCGCGCTGTGGCTGGCCGTGGCCTACCACGAGACCAAGAACTCGCCCCACGCGAGCCTGCAGCCGCAGTACCGCCAGCTGATGCAGCTGCTGCGCGAACTGAAGGAAGCGCAGAGCCAGGGCAACACGGTCGACAGCTGGATGCAGCAGACCGCCGTCGCCTGAACGGCTGCCGGTCGCGCCGCTCAACGCCTGTGAAGAAAACCACGATCCTGTGGTTTTCTTCTATCGCGAGTCCGGTACACGCCCGGACTCGCTCACGCGAATCAGGCACTTGCGTGCCCGATCCGCGTCCGGCCATCCCTGGCCGGACTTCGAGGTTGAAAAAATCACAACCCCTCAGCGACAGACCGGCAACTTCAGCTGCTGACCGATGCGCAGATGCTGGTGGCGGATGCCATTCATCTCGGCAATCTCCTGCACGCTCGAACACTGCAGCTTGCGCACGATGCTGATCAGCGTATCGCCGCGGCGCACCCGATAGTTCTTCGTGCCCCGGCTCTTCGCCGGCGCCTTGGCCATCGGTGTGGCGACCACCGGGATGACCGCCTTGTGCAGGTCGCTGGCCAGGATCGGCCACGGACCCTCGACGCAACGCGAGGCGTAGGACCGCTCCAGGACTTTCGGCAACTGCAACACGGTGCCGGCCGGCTGGCTCACCTGAGGATCGAGCCGGGGATTGAGGTTGCGCAGCGTGCGGAACCAGCCGTCGCTCATGCCACCCGCCGAACCGAGGCAGACGGTCAGCTCCGACAGCGACGCAGGCCGCTTCAGGGTGATCGTGCCGGGCACGACGTCGAGTCGGGGGAAGCGCAGGTTATAGCTGTCCGGATGCTGGAACAGCCAGGCCGCGGCCAGCACCGCGGGCACGTAGTCGCGGGTCTCCTGCGACAGCTCGTTGTAGATCCGCGGATCGTAGAAACTCACCGAGGTGTCGTCGCCGACCAGCCGCCGGATGCGGCCTTCGCCGCCGTTGTAGGCGGCGATGGTCAGTTCGAGGTTGTCGTTGAAGATCCGCAGCTGCTCGTTCATGTACTCGGCATTGGCACGCGCCGAGGCCGCCGGATCGAAGCGGGTGTCGAAGCCGTCGTCGCTGACCAGGCCGAAGCGCATGCCGGTGGCGTACATGAACTGCAACGGGCCTGCCGCACCCGAACGCGAGACCGCGTGGACCTTGCCGCCGGATTCCTTGGCCATGATGCCGAACAGCAGCGCCTCGGGCAGGTCCGCCTTCTCGTAGGCCGGCCACATCTGGTAGCGCATGTATTGATAGTTGACGTACGCGTCCATCAATTGCGGCCGCCACTGGGTCAGCCACATCTCCAGCGCGGCCTTGACCGGGCCGTTCATCGCGATCAGCTGCGAAAGCTTCTGGCCATGCAGCAAGGTCACGCTGCGCTGGGCCTGCGGCAGGCTGGCCGCGCCGGTCTTGCCGGCAATGGCCTGCGCCGCCTGCGCGGGATCGACATCGCTGTCCAGGTCCTGCGCGCCGCCGAAATCGCCGTCTTTCAGGCGCAGCAGGTGATCAAAGGTCGAGAAGAAGCGCTGCGGATCACAGCCTGCAGTATTCCCGCAGCGCGCCGATGCATCCTTCAGGCGATCCAGCGACCGGGTCAGGGTCGCCTGCGAGGCCTGCAGGTCGCCCTCGCGCGATTGCTGCAAGGCGGTTTCGTAACCCTTGCTGGCGACGTCGAGTTCGCCATACAGCGCACCGACCTGGGCCGAAGGTTTTGCCGGGCCGCTGGCACAGGCACCGAGAAGACTGGCCGCCACGGCGATCGACGCCAGGCGGATGGAACGCATCACCGAACACGACAACATCAGAAACACCACCCCCGGAAAACGCCCACCATAGCGGGCGCGGGGACTCGACTCAACGCACGCCGCCACGCGACGCTCTGGCTACAATCACGCAAACACCACCGGATGGAACGCCATGACCGAGATCCTGATCGGCCGCAACGACAGCACCAGCGTCAACCTGGACCCGCACTACGGCAACCGCCATGGCATGATCGCCGGCGCCACCGGCACCGGAAAATCCGTCTCGCTGATGGTGCTGGCCGAGGGCTTCTCGCGCCTCGGCGTGCCGTGTTTCCTGGCCGACGCCAAGGGTGACCTGGCAGGCCTGGCGATGGCCGCCGGCGAGCCGGGCGACAAGCTCAAGGCGCGGCTGGCCAGGCTCAAGCTCACCGACTGGAAAGCGCAGGCGAACCCGGTGGTGTTCTGGGACATCTACGGCAAGCTCGGCCATCCGGTGCGCGCCACGGTCAGCGAGATGGGCCCCACCCTGCTCGGCCGCGTGCTGGAATTGAACGACACCCAGGAAGGCGTGCTCGAAGTGGTGTTCAAGGCCGCCGACGACCAGGGCTGGCTGCTGCTGGACCTGGCCGACCTGCGCGCGCTGCTCACCTACGCCGCCGAAAACGCCAAGGCGCTGTCCACCCAATACGGCCTGATCAGCACGCAGAGCATCGCGGCGATCCAGCGCGCGCTGCTGAAACTCGAGAGTGACGGCGCCGACCAGTTCTTCGGCGAACCGGCGCTGGAACTGGCCGACCTGATGCGCCAGGACATGAGCGGCCGCGGCATCATCAACGTGCTGGCCGCCGATCAGCTGATCATGAAGCCGCGGCTGTACTCCACCTTCCTGCTGTGGCTGCTGTCCGAGCTGTTCGAGCAGTTGCCCGAAGTGGGCGACCTCGACCAGCCGAAGATGGTGTTCTTCTTCGACGAGGCACATCTGCTGTTCGACGACGCCTCGCCGGCGTTGCTGCAGCGGGTGGAACAGGTGGTGCGGCTGATCCGCTCCAAGGGCGTGGGCGTGTACTTCTGCTCGCAGAATCCGGACGACGTGCCCGGCGACATCCTCGGCCAGCTCGGCAACCGCATCCAGCACGCGCTGCGCGCATTCACCCCGCGCGACCAGAAGGCGGTCAAGGCGGCGGCGGAAACCTTCGTCGTCAACCCGAAGCTCGACGTCACCGAGGCCATCACCAAGCTGGCCGTGGGCGAGGCGCTGGCTTCCACTCTGGCCAATGGCGGCGTGCCCACGCCGGTGGAACAGGTGCTGGTGACCACGCCGTGCTGCCGCATCGGCGCGATCACCGACGCCGAGCGCGGCACCATCCGCCAGCGCTCGCCGGTGGGCGCGAAATACGACACCGCCGTCAATCGCGAATCGGCCGCCGAGATGCTGGCCAGGCGCGCCGAGGAAAAGGCCGCCGATGCCGCCACCGTGGCGGCCGATGCGCCGGCCAAGGGCGCCGCGAAGGAAGCGGAAAGCGGCTGGGGCGGCGCGGTGCACGACGCCCTGTTCGGCACCAAGCGCCGCCAGGGCATGATCGAGACGATGGGCAAGCAGATGGTGCGCACCGCGGGCAGCCAGCTCGGCCGGCAGATCCTGCGCGGCGTGCTGGGCGGCATTTTCGGCGGCAAGCGTTGAGGCGCGTTGCTGCGTGAGCCGCTGGCGACCACCCTCACCCGGCTCCACCGCGATCATCACCCGCGAGGGCTTCGAGCGGCTCAAGGCCGAACTCGATCATCTGTGGCACGTGCGCCGTCCGGAGGTGGTCAAGGCGCTGGCCGCCGCGGCGGCCGAGGGTGACCGCTCGGAGAATGCCGAGTACACCTATCGCAAGAAGCAGCTCGGCGAAATCGATCGCCGGGCGCGCTATCTCAGCAAGCGCATTCCCGCGCTGAAGGTGGCCGAAGGCGCGCCGGCCGATCGCCGTGCGGTGTTCTTTGGCGCGCACATCGAGCTGGAGAATACCGACACCGGCGAGATCGTCCGCTACCGCATCGTCGGCCCGGACGAGACCGATGCACGGCGTGGCTTCATCAGCATCGATTCGCCGCTGGCGCGGGCAGTGCTGAAACGGCGCGTCGAGGACGAATTCGTGGCGGAGCTTCCTGGTGGCCCCACGGAGTTCGCGATCGTCGCCGTGAGTTACGCCGACGACGGGGCCTGAACGGCAATCCGGATGACTCGCCTGCCTATTTGCCGTCCGCATCCCCATGCGGCGACAGCAACCGCAAGGCCTGCCGATGTTCCTGCTCGATCTTCGCCAGTCGATTCTGCAGGGCTTGCGGGCTGACCCATTGACCGTGGCTGGCCTGTTGCCGCAACAGCGTGTACTGCATGTCGACAAACGGCGTCAGCACACGACTGTCCACCGCCACGAAGCCGCCGAGATCCGGAATGCGCGCCAGCGCGGCGCGCTCCCGCTCGCCCGCCTCGCCGCGCGACTTGCCGTAGTCGAGCAGGATCGCGGTCAGTTTCTGGCGCAACCGCCGGGACATGCCGTCGCGGATCACCAGCACGCCGGAGGGAATCAGCTGCGAACGCCAGATCACCCTGAGCTGGGCCGCTTCGCGGGGAAAGTTGCGGCGAAACAGGTCCATGTCGGGGTTGTTGCTGCTGGTCACGTCCGCCTCGCGGTTGACCACGGCCAGCAGGTTGCTCTGGTGATCGCCCACCCGCACGCTGGCGAAAAAGGTGTCCGAGTTGAGTCCCTTCGGCGCGAAGACATAGGCCTCGGGGGCGATGTAGCCGGTCACCGACAGGTGCTCGCTGCGGGCGTAACGCCAGCCCTGACCGGGCGTGGCAAGCAGGTCGTCGAGGTTGCGGATCGGGCTGTCGTCGCGCACCACCAGGGTGGCCACGTTGCCTCGCGCACCGTCGCCGCGCTGGAACTGCGCGAACACCTGCATGTTCTGCCGGGTCACCGCCTCGACGGCCAGCCGGCCGGACAGGAACGCGACGTCGACCCGCTGTCCGGCGATCGCACTGGACAGGCTGGCATAACTGCCCACCGAGACCGTGACCACCTCGCGGTGCAGTCGCCTGCTGACGTCATCCAGCAGGGGACGCCATTGCTCGAGGGACTCGGCTGCGCTGCCGATCGGCAGGATGCCGAAACGGATCGGTGTCTCCGCGGGAGCAGGCACCTTCGCCGCCGCCGCAGGGCCGATGCCGAACAGCGCCATGCACAGCGCCACGACCAGTGATATGAACCAGCGTCTGCCCCGCCGATGGCACCACCAAGCGCTTGCGATGGCCAATACCTTGCCCCCCCCGAGCCGTGTCCCGATGCACTGTATATAGTCGTGATCGGCCGGCGGGGCAAGGCGTGGGCTCAGGCCTGGCCCGCCACGAAGGGCGGCGGATAATTGCGCCCCGCGCGACGCGGCTGATAGCAGGGCGTGGTCAGATGGAAGGCTTCATCGGCGTTGTGCTCACCCCAGCCCGGCAGTCCGGACAATGGCAGCGGCCGCAGTTCGAGCGGATCATTCAACAGCCGGCCGGAGCGGATGGCCGTGGCGCACGGCGCCGCCAGATCGCTCCCGGCGTCGGCATGAAACACCAGCGCCTTGGCCACCAGCAGCTTGCCCGGGTTCAACGCCAGCTCCAGCAGGGCATGACCGAACAACTCCAGACGGATCGTTCCGTCCAGCCAGGCCTGCCGCCTGCGCCAGAACAGGCCGTGCCAGTCATGGGTATCCCACAGCTCCAGCAGCGAGCGATCGCTGGTGCCCACCATGACGCCGCCCTCGTCGAAGTGGGTCAACGCATATTGGGCGCGCGAACGACGCTTGGGCCCCATCCGTGCGATCTCGACAACCTGGCGATCGTTGAGCGCCTGTTTCAGGCCGGCATGACGAAGCCAGACCAGCGCGTTGAGAAGGTCGTGCCAGTTGCCTTCACGGGTGGCGATCTGGCCACGCTCGGCGATGCGCTGTTCGTAATGCAGGCCGTCGTCCAGCAAGGCGGGGGTTTGCGCCACGAATCGCGGGCGGCTGTCGTGCGGCCAGTATCGGTTCAACGCGTCGATCGTTGGCCAGCGCGCGCCTTCGAGCAGATCGGCCCATTCGCGCCAGGCCGCCAGTGGCATCCGCGCGAACACCGACGAATCGACGCAGTCGCGAGCCGGCGCGACGTAGCGCATGGCGGTACTAGACGACCTTGAGCTGCGGATGGGCCAGCCGTGCGTGCAGGTCGTGCTCGCTGGCCGACTCCACCACCACCTCGACGAACTGGCCCGGACGCAGCGCTTGGCCGTCGGCGATCAGCACGCTGCCGTCGATCTCCGGCGCATCGGCGGCCGAACGCGCCACCGCACCACCGGCGCCGGCCTCGTCGACCAGCACCTTGATCGTGCGGCCGATCTTGCGCTGCAGTTTCGCGGCGGAGATTTCCGCCTGCACCGCCATGAACTGTTCCAGCCGGTCTTCCTTCAGCTCCTCGGAGACCGGGTCGGGCAGCTCGTTCGCCTTCGCGCCATCGACCGGCGAATAGGCGAACGCCCCCACGCGATCGAGCTCTGCCTCGCGCAGGAAGTCCAGCAACTCCTCGAACTCCGCCTCGGTCTCGCCGGGGAAGCCGACGATGAAGGTGCTGCGGATGGTCAGGTCCGGTACCTGCCTGCGCCAGTTCTGGATGCGCTCCAGCGTCCGGTCGATGTTGCCCGGGCGCTTCATCAGTTTCAGGATGCGCGGGCTGGCGTGCTGGAACGGGATGTCCAGGTACGGCAGCAGCTGGCCGGCGGCCATCAGCGGCATCACCTCGTCCACGTGCGGGTACGGATAGACATAGTGCAGGCGTGCCCACACGCCAAGTTCCGACAGGCCTTCGCACAGCTCGGTCATGCGCGTGCGATACGCCTTGCCGCGCCACTCGCGCTCGGCGTATTTCAGGTCCACGCCGTAGGCGCTGGTGTCCTGCGAGATCACCAGCAATTCCTTCACGCCGCCCTTGACCAGGCGTTCGGCCTCCAGCAGCACCTCGTCGACCGGGCGCGAGACCAGGTTGCCGCGCATCGAGGGAATGATGCAGAAGCTGCAGCGGTGATTGCAGCCTTCGGAAATCTTCAGGTAGGCATAGTGCTTCGGGGTCAGCTTCACGCCCGTGTCCGGCACGATGTCGATGAACTTGTTGCGCACTGGCGGCAGCGCCTTGTGCACCGCCGTCATCACGCTGGCGTAGTCCTGCGGGCCGCTGACCGACAGCACGTCCGGATACGCCTCGCGGATCAGCGCCTCGCGCTTGCCCAGGCAACCGGTAACGATGACCTTGCCGTTCTCGTTGAGCGCCGTGCCGATCGAATCCAGCGACTCCTGCACCGCCGCGTCGATGAAGCCACAGGTATTCACCACCACCGCGTCGGCCTCGTTGTAGCTGGGCACGATCTGGTAACCCTCGACCTTCAACTGGGTAAGGATGCGCTCGGAATCGACCAGCGCCTTGGGGCAGCCGAGGCTGACGAAACCGATCTTGTGCGAAGCCTGGGACATGGCCGGGTTACCGTGAAAAGCTGTGGGGTAACAGGCGATTATACGGGAATGGGGAATGGGGAGCGGCAGAGCGCGCCGCTTTTGCGTTTGCTGTTGTTCCCCGTTTCCCTGTTTCCCGTTCCCCACAATGCCTAGAATCGTCACTCCCCCGCAGGAGCCGCATCATGGGCCAGTCCATCAACATTCCCACCTCCGGCACGCAGTGCATCGGCGCCTACCTGGCCCAACCGGCGGGCACGCCGAAGGGCGGCATCGTGGTGATCCAGGAAATCTTCGGCGTCACCGCGCACATCCGTGACCTGGCCGACCGCTTCGCCGACTACGGCTATACCGCGATCGCACCCGCGTTCTTCGACCGGCTGGAAAGCGGCGTCGAATTGCCCTATGACATGGTCGGCGCGAATCGCGGCAAACAGCTGGTGGCGGAACTGGGGCTCGAGCGCGCGCTCGAGGACGTGGCCAGCGCCGCCGAATCGATCAGCTCGGCCGGCAGGATCGGCACGGTCGGCTATTGCTGGGGCGGCACCGTCGCGCTGCTCGCCGCACTGCGTCTGGGGCTGCCGTCCGTGAGCTATTACGGCGCGCGCAACCTGCCGTTCCTGCACGAAATACCGAAGGCGCCGGTGATGTTCCACTTCGGCGAGAAAGACCACAGCATCACGCCCGAAGCGGTGGCGAAACATCGCGAGGCGTTGCCGCAAATGGACACCTTCACCTACCCCGCCGATCACGCGTTCAACCGCGATGGCAGCCCGAGCTACCACGAGGCCAGCGCCCGGCTCGCACTGCAGCGCACGCTGGCCTTCTTCGACCAGCATCTGGCCGGCGCAGCATGAGCGAGGCGGGCTTCATCCTCGACCCGCGACTGGCAGCCGATACCTGCCCGGTGGCCTCACTGTCCTTGTGCGACGTTTTGCTGATGAATGACGCGCGCTATCCGTGGCTGATCCTGGTGCCACGTCGAACCGGCCTGGTCGAGGTCGGCGACCTCGGCAGTCACGAGCAGACCCTGCTGTGGCAGGAGGTGGGCCGCGCTGGTGCTGCGCTTCGTGCCGCGGCACCGTTCGACAAGCTCAACCTGGGTGCCCTGGGCAATATCGTGCGGCAACTGCATGTGCACGTGGTCGGGCGTCGCGACGGTGACGCCGCCTGGCCGGGGCCGGTGTGGGGAAATGGCAGCGCGATGGCCTACGCCGCCGCGCAACGCGAGCAGCTGATTGCCGCGCTGCAGGGCGCACTCGCCAACTGACCCGGCCTGTCAAAAGAAAGGGCCGCAGCGCGCTGCGGCCCTTCTTCATGGAGTTCATGCCGCAGATCGAACTTCGCCGTCGTCAATGCAACTGCGCGTCCGCCACGGGCGACCAGCATGCGATCAGTGCTGATTCTCCGGATCGAAGCCGCCGCTGCTGGCCGACTTGCCTTTCTGCTCGTCGGGCAGAGCCGACGGTGCATGATGGTCTTCCAGCTCACGAGCCTTGGTATCGACCGGATTGATCTTGGTCAGCGTGCCCTTGTTGTCGTAGAACACGGTGAAGCCGTAGTCCATCTGCATGCGCGCCATGTATTCCAGGTGCCGCTTGCGGATCTTCGCATCGTCGCTGGGCAGCAGCAGAACGGTTTTTGGCAGCTTCCCCTGATCCTTCAGATAGGCAAAGTGGCTGCCCATGTCGAGTGCGGAGAGCACGGCGCCATCCAGCAGGAACTGGCCATCCTTGTAGGACTCGATGGTGGCGTCGAACTGCCCCTTCATCGAAGCGGTGCTTACGTCGCTTTTGGTGCTGCCGGAGTGGCAACCGGCGAGCACCAGCACGCCGCCCAGCATGAGCGCGGCCGCAGCTCGCTTAAGCATCGTGGAAAAACGGATCATGCGGGTCTCCTGGAAGCAATCGGACATGGAAGCCATCAAACGACGGGATCGATGGAAGTGTAGCGCGGACTGCGACGACTGACGTGCCCAGGGGGCCCGTCCGGTCACGGCATTCAGGTACGCGGCAAGGTCACGCCCTGCTGGCCCTGGTACTTGCCGCCGCGGTCCTTGTAGCTGGTTTCGCATTCCTCGTCGGATTCGAGGAACAGCATCTGCGCCACGCCTTCGTTGGCGTAGATTTTTGCGGGCAGCGGCGTGGTGTTGGAGAATTCCAGCGTCACGTGGCCCTCCCACTCCGGCTCCAGCGGCGTCACGTTGACGATGATGCCGCAGCGCGCATACGTGCTCTTGCCCAAGCAGATCGTCAGCACCTTGCGCGGGATGCGGAAGTATTCCACCGTGCGCGCCAGCGCGAACGAATTCGGCGGGATGATGCACACGTCCGCCTCGACGTCGACGAAGCTGGTCGGATCGAACGACTTCGGGTCGACGATGGTGGAGTTGATGTTGGTGAAGATCTTGAACTCGCGGGCGCAGCGCACGTCGTAGCCATAGCTCGACGTGCCGTAGGAAATCAGCTTGCTGCCGTCGCGCAGCTTCACCTGGCCCGGCTCGAACGGCTCGATCATGCCGTGACTCTCGGCCATGCGGCGGATCCACTTGTCGGGTTTGATGCTCACACTGTCTCCGCTGGTTGGCTTGGCAGCCCGGAACGGCCGGGGCGCAGTCGGCAAAAATACACGGTCAGGGCATCGCGGCGCCAGCCGAAGCCCGTCAATGCGCCGCCAACGCTTCCACCAACAGCCGCAGCGCCACCTGCAATTCGGCGCAGCGATCGGCATTTTCCAGCACCTGCGTCACCGAGCAACCGGCGCCAGGCAAGGCCACCATCACCGGCCGGGCCGCCAGCAGTTGCGCGGACATGGTGGTGAGGATCTCGGCCAGCGCCTCCTGCGCGTGATACGAACCACGCGCCGCAGTGTTCAGCAGCAACACTGGCTTGCCGGGGAAGTCCGGGCTGCCGACCAGCCAGTCCAGCAGGTTCTTGAACGCACCGGGCACGCCGTGCGCGTACTCGGGACAGGCGATCAGCAAGGCATCGGCCGAGTCCACCGCTTCGCGCAATTCGGCGACCGCGGACGGCAGCGGATCGGTCTCCGCATCGGGATTGAACAGCGGCAGTTCACCGAGCCCCTTGTAGAGCAGCAGCTCCAGCGTCGATGGCGCCAATCGATACGCCGCTTCAAGCGCCGCCGAGTTCGACGACACGCGGCGCAGGCTGCCGGAAAGGCACAACACCTGCGCCGCCACCCTCATGCGGTGGGTGCGCCCTGCACCACGATCTTGCCCAGGCCCAGCGACTTGTTGCGCGGCTGGCGCGACAAGCGTCCCGCCGCGTTGCGGGCGATTTCGCGATAGCGCATGGCGAGGTCGGAATCGGGCATGGCCGCCACGGTGGGATTGCCGCTGTCGGCCTGCTCGCGAATGCGGATGTCCAGCGGCAGCGAACCGAGATAGGCCGCGCCGTACTGGCTGGCCATGCGCTCGCCGCCGCCTTCGCCGAAGATGTTTTCCTCGTGGCCGCAATGCGAGCAGACGTGGGTGGCCATGTTCTCCACCACGCCCAGCACCGGCACCTCGACCTTCTCGAACATCTTGAGCGCCTTGCGCGCGTCGAGCAGGGCGATGTCCTGCGGCGTGGTGACGATCACCGCACCGGCCACCGGCACCTTCTGCGACAGCGTGAGCTGGATGTCGCCGGTGCCCGGCGGCAGGTCGACGATCAGGTAGTCGAGCTGCTCCCAGCGCGTATCGGTGAGCAATTGCATCATCGCCTGGGTGACCATCGGACCGCGCCAGATCATCGGCGTGTCCTCTTCCACCAGGAAGCCGATCGACATCACCGGCATGCCATGCGCCTGCATCGGCAGGATGCTCTTGCCGTCGGGCGAGGCCGGCTTGCCGTGCACGCCGAGCATGGTCGGCTGGCTCGGGCCGTAGATGTCCGCGTCCATCACGCCGACCCTGGCGCCCTCGGCCTGCAGCGCCAGCGCCAGGTTGGCGGATACTGTCGACTTGCCCACGCCGCCCTTGCCCGAAGCGACCACGATGATGTTCTTCACGTTCGGCAGCGGCCCCAGCGTGCCTTGCACCTTGTGCACGTGGACGCGGCTGGTAACCGACACGGTGGCCGATTCGATCGCCGGATCGGCCTCCAGCGCCTGGCGCACCCGGCTGACGATGACGTCGATGGCGCCGGCCGCCGGATAGCCCAGTTGCAGGTCCACCGAGACCTTGCCGCCGTCCACGCCCACCGCGCGCACGGCTTCGCCCAGCGACGCGCCGGTGTGGGTATCGATAAGGCCGCCAAGGATCTGGCGGACCAGGGCTTCGTTCGCCTGTGTCATGTCTGCTCGGGGGAATGCGGGGCCGCCATTATGCCAGCCCGCCGGCATCGGTCGGCTGACCCAGATCAGCGCGAACCTGCCGTGGCCGGCGCGCTGCGGGGCGCCGCAAGCATTTGCGCAATGCAGCTTGACGGCCTCCCCCATCCTCGCCAGTCTCCCATCCATACGCTTTCGTACGGGAGGAACACCATGAAGCACGCATTTCGTTGGGCCATCGCCGCCAGCCTGCTGTTTGGCGCCGGTACCGTAATGGCAGCCAATGACACACCGGTCGGCACCTGGAAGACCATCGACGACGAATCCGGCCAGGCCAAGTCGATCGTCGAGATCACCGACAACAACGGCGAACTGCAGGCGCACATCGTCAAGCTGCTCAACCGCAGCCCGGAAGACATCGCCCGCGACGGCGCCGTGGCGATGTGCCGCAAGTGCGACGGCGAACGCAAGGACAAGCCGGTCGAAGGCATGAACATCATGTGGGGCGTGCACCGCAACGACGACGTCTGGGATGGCGGCAAGATCCTCGACCCGAAATCCGGCAAGGTCTACAAGGTGAAGTTGTCGATGCTCGACGGCGGGCAGAAGCTCAACGTGCGCGGTTACATCGGCTTCTCCTGGGTCGGCCGCAGCCAGACCTGGGAACGCCAGAACTGACGCAGTTCAATCGCTCCACCCTGCGCCAAGCCTCATGTCAGCGATCCTGGCATGAGGCTTTTCTTTTAGGCGAGCAAGCCTGCTTCACGCGGGCGCGTCGGCCCGATGCACGGTCAGGCCACGGGCAGTGAAGCTGGCACGCAGCGCACGACCGACCTCGTGTTCGACCACCAGATGCTGCACTTCGTCGATGGCTGCCACCCGATGCGTCGCCACCGTGCCGAGCTTGTCACTGGTGGCGACGACGACGACCTCGCCACTGGCCTCGACCATCGCCCGCTTCAGCAACGTTTCCTCGCTGTCGAAACCCCACAGCCCACCGCTCGCATCTATCGCGCAGGCGCCCGGAAAGCACAGGTCGGCGCGCACGCGCTGAACTTCCTGCACCGCCTGCGCGCCGACGGCGGCACCGATCCGTGCATCGACCCGACCGCCGATCAGCAGGATGTCGAAGCCTTCACGTTCGAGCAGGATCTGCGCGATATCCGGTGCATTGGTCACCACGGTCAGCCCCAGGTCCGGCGGCAGCGCGGCGGCAATTGCCGCGTTGGTCGAACCGGCGTCGATCAGCAGCACCTGCCCCTGCCGCACCAGGGCCACTGCCTTGCGGGCGAGCGCCAGCTTGCGGCCGGCATGTTCCTGTCGTCGCTGCTTGAGCGGTGCGACGGTGGCGGAAATGGGCAACGCACCACCGTAGACGCGCTTGCACAGACCCAGCGCCGCCAGCTCGCGCAGGTCGCGCCTGACCGAATCCTCGGACACCGCGAATTCCGTCGCCAACTCCACCGCCACCACGCGACCGCGCTGGCGCAGTCGATCGAGTATCCATTGCTGACGTTCCTGCGGCAGCATCTCGCCGGGATTCACCTTAGCCATGCTGGCGCACCTCCGGTGCTGTGCCATCGAGCAGCCCCAGCGCGACCAGTTCCCCACGCAGCAACGCGGCATCACGGAACTGCAGCGCATGCATGCCGAGTTTCGCCGCCGCATCCACATTACGCGGGGCATCGTCGACATACACGGCACGGCCCGGATCGATCCCGTAACGATTCAGCAGCAGTTGGAAGATCGCCGGATCGGGCTTGATCATTCGCTCCTGCCCGGACACCACGATGCCCTCGAATGCCTGCAGGAACGCATAGCGTTCGAAGGCCAGCGGAAAGGTCTCCTGCGACCAGTTGGTCAAGGCGTACAGGCGCACGCCACGCGCGCGCAGTTCCTCGAGGATCGCCACGCTGTCGTGCATCGGGCCTCGCAGCATCTCGTCCCAGCGCGTGCGGTAGGCGGCGATCAGGGCCGCATGTTCGGGAAACTCCGCACTGCGCAGCCGGATGGCTTCGTCCCAGCTGCGCCCTGCATCCTGCTGCTCGTTCCACTGACCATCGCAAACCTCGGCCAGGAATTGCTCCATCGATGATTCGTCGTCGAACAGGCGGCGATAGAGATAACGCGGGTTCCAGTCGATCAGGACGCCGCCGAGATCGAAGATCACCGTGTCCGGCACGGCACGTCGGGTCGTGCGCTCGCTCATGTCGTCATCCTCGCGTAGCTGTCATTCAACGCCGCACGATCCGCGCCGAGGCGGCGACCAGCAGCAACATGCCGGCGACCACGGCCAGCGCGGCCGGCAAACTGCTGGCATGGGCCATGAAGCCGATCAAGGCCGGGCCGCTGAGCAGGCCGGCGTAACCCAGCGCAGTCACCGTGGCGATCGAAATCGCCGGCGGCTGGCCCGGCAGGCGACCCGCCGCACTGAACATCAGCGGCACGATATTGGAGGCGCCCAGGCCGATCAGCACGAAGCCAGTCAACGAAGCCGGCGGCCAGTTCGCCATCGAAGCCAGAAGAAACCCGAACGCCGCCACGCCGGCGCCGACGCGCACCGTCCACACCGGACCCAGCCGCGCGATGGCCCGGTCGCCCACCAGCCGACCGCTAGCCATGGCCACCGAGAAACACGCGTAGCCGATGCCGGCGGATGCAGCGGAGAAGCCGTGGAAGTCACGCAGCAGCACCGCGCTCCAGTCGAGCATGGCGCCCTCGGCCAGGAAACTGACGAAGCACAACACGCCAAGCAGCAGCACCAATCCGCGCGGCAGCCGGAACTTCACCGTCTGCCTGGCCACATCGCCCACGCGGGCAAGCAGGTCGCGACGTTGGCCGAGCACGATCAGCATCAACAGCAGCGCGATCGCCAGGGCACCGACCACCAGCGGCAGGCCGAGCGCCAGCAAGGCGCTCATCAGCGCGGCGCCGACCAGGCCGCCGATGCTGAAAAGCCCATGAAAGCCCGACATCAACGCGCGGCCGTCGCGCCGCTCCACCTCGACCGCATGCGCATTCATCGCCACGTCCACCGCGCCAAGCATCGCGCCGAAGTACAGCAGCGTCACGGCCAGCGTCAGCACATCCGGCACGATCGCGAGCACGGGAATCGCCACGCACAGCAGCAGCCCGGCCACGCTGATCACCTGGCGGTTGCCGTAACGGTGGGTCAGCAGGCCGACCAGCGGCATCGACAGCATCGAACCACCGCCGAAAGCCAGCAGCACCAGGCCCAGAGCCGCGTCGTCCAGTCCCAGCCGCGCCTTCACGTACGGCACCATCGGCGCCCAGCTGGCCATGCCGATACCGGACACCAGGAAGATCAGGCGCGTGGCGCGGATGGCGCCGGGCAGACGCTGCGGCCCGGCCTGCAAGGACTCTCTCGACACGCTGATGGTTTCCAGTGCGTTCAAAACGTGCACAAATGTATAAAAACAAGATAAAACATGCAAACCAGTCGATGCCTGTCCCGGCGACCGGATGGCGCGCGCCGGCATCGCCACGAGCACGGCGGGCCCGCCGCGACCCGTGCGTCGGCGCACGATCGGGATGGACCTGCATGGCATAATGCGCAGTCATCCCGGAGTGCCCGCCCACCATGAGTCGTCGCCTGCTCGTCACCAACGCCCTGCCCTACGCCAATGGCCCGCTGCACATGGGCCATCTGCTGGGCTACATCCAGGCCGACATCTGGGTGCGAGCGCAGCGAATGAGCGGCAACGAAGTGGCCTATGTCTGCGCCGACGACGCCCACGGCACGCCGATCATGCTGGCGGCAGAAAAGGCCGGAATGACGCCGGAGAACTACATCGAAGGCATCCGCCAGGGCCACGAGGCGGACTTCGCCGCCTTCGGCGTGGCGTTCGACCACTACCACACCACCCATTCGGACGAGAACCGCGAACTGGCGACGCTGATCTACACGCGCCTGCGCGACGCCGGCAGCATCGCCAGGCGCAGCATCCAGCAGCTGTTCGACCCGGAAAAGCAGATGTTCCTGCCGGACCGCTACATCAAGGGCACCTGCCCGGTCTGCAAGACACCGGACCAGTACGGCGACAACTGCGAGAACTGCGGCGCCACCTACGCACCGACCGACCTGATCAATCCCTATTCGGTGATGTCCGGCGCCACCCCGGTGCTGCGCGACTCGGAGCACTACTTCTTCGAGCTGGGAAAGTTCGAGGGCCTGCTGCGCGACTGGTTCGCCGGCGCATTCACCGGCGGCAAACCGGTGGCCAACAGCGGCGTGGCCGCGAAGCTGCGCGAATGGCTGGACGGCGGCCTGAAGGACTGGGACATCTCGCGCGACGCGCCGTATTTCGGCTTTCCGATCCCCGACGCGCCGGGCAAGTTCTTCTACGTGTGGCTGGACGCGCCGGTCGGCTACCTGGCCAGCTTCAAGGCGCTGTGCGACCGGACCGACCTGCAGTTCGACGACTTCCTCGCCGCCGACAGCAACGCCGAGATGCATCACTTCATCGGCAAGGACATCATCAACTTCCACGGCCTGTTCTGGCCCGCGATGCTGCACGGCGCGAACTTCCGCACGCCCACGGCGCTGCACGTGAACGGCTACCTGACGGTGAACGGCGCGAAGATGTCCAAGTCGCGCGGCACCTTCATCCAGGCGCGCACCTATCTCGATTCGGGCCTGCATCCGGAGTTCCTGCGCTACTACTTCGCCAGCATGCTCAACGAGACGCCGGTCGACGTGGATCTCGACCTGAAGGCCTTCGAAGAGCGGGTCAATTCGCACCTGGTCGGCAAGTGGGTGAATATCGCCAGCCGCACCGCCGGCTTCGTCCACAAGTTCTTCGACGGCCGCCTGGCCGCGCAGTTCGGCGCCGAGGAAGCGGCCCTGTGGAACAGCCTGCTGGAGCACTACGACGGCGTCGCCGAACTCTACGACAGCGGCGAGTTCGCCGAAGTCACCCGCCGCTTCGTGCTGATGGCCGACATCGTCAACGGCCACATCGCCGCCAAGGCGCCATGGGCGATGGCCAAGGACGAGGCCCAGCGCGAAGCACTGCACCATGTCTGTTCGTTTGCACTGGGCGCGTTCCGGCTGCTGGCCGGCATGCTGAAGCCGATCCTGCCGGCCACGATCGGCGCTGCCGAGAAATTCCTGGCCGCACCCATCGTCGACTTCGACGACGCCCGCAGCAGCCTGCACAATCACACCATCGAAGCATTCGAGACGCTGATGGGCCGCATCGATCCCAGGCTCATCGAGGCGATGATCGAATCGTCGAAGGATTCACTCGGCGCCCCTGCCGAAGCCCCCAAAACCCCGAAGAAGAAGCCCATGACCGAAGACACCAAGCCTGCCGCACCGAATCCGGCGTCGCAGAACGCCGACGCCGGCACCATCGGCATCGACGACTTCGCCAGGCTCGACCTGCGCATCGGCAAGGTCAGCGCGTGCGAATTCGTCGAGGGCTCGGACAAGCTGCTGCGCTTCGAACTGGACGCCGGCCCGCTGGGCACGCGGCAGATCTTCTCCGGCATCCGCGCGGCCTACGCCGAGCCGGAAAAGCTGGTCGGCCGCAACGTGGTGTTCATCGCCAACCTGGCGCCGCGCAAGATGCGCTTCGGCCTGTCCGAAGGGATGATCCTGTCCGCCGGTGACGGCGGCAGCGACCTGTTCCTGCTCGACGCCGACCAGGGCGCGAAGCCCGGCGCCACCGTCCGCTGACACGACCACGCCGTTGTAGGAGCGCACAGGGTGCGCTCCTACAAACGAATGACCAAAACCGCTATTGCTTCGTGTAAGTCACGAAGAATCCGACCAGGTCGCCGTTCTCGTTGTACGGTGCCATGTCCACGTAACGGTAGCCGCGCGCGGCGTAGTCGGCGTGCGACTTGGTGAGTTGGTTCGCCATGTGCTTCTTGCGGAAACCCAGGGTGGCATCGACGAACACGGTCACCGTGTCGCCCGGGACTTCGGACGACGCCGCCTGCGCGGGGGTGGCATGGGTCAGCATGATCGCACCACCGGCACCCAGCACGGCGGTAAGCAACAACGAGGCGAAAAACGACGATTTCATGGCAACACTCCAACCGACGGCAATTGCGGGACAATGGGCGTCGATTATCGCCCGCCCCGCCATCGCGCATGAGTGATCCCGTCACCCTTCTCGCCGACCGCATCGACGCCGTGCTGCCGCAGACCCAATGCGAGCAATGCGGCTACCACGGCTGCCGGCCGTATGCGGAGGCGATCGCCCGCAACCAGGCGCCGATCAACCGGTGCCCGCCAGGCGGCACCGCCGGCATCGAAAAACTGGCCACCCTGCTCGATCGCCCCGCACTGCCACTCGATCCCGACTGCGGCATCGAACATCCGCGCATGCTGGCGCGCATCGTCGAGGCCGACTGCATCGGCTGCACCAAATGCATCCAGGCTTGCCCGGTCGACGCCATCATCGGCGCCTCGAAGCTGATGCACACCGTGGTGGCGGACGACTGCACCGGTTGCGAACTGTGCGTGCCGGCCTGCCCGGTCGACTGCATCGTGCTCGAACCGATGCCGCCCGAGCAAATCGATGTCGCCCATGCCGATGCGGCGCGCGAACACTTCCAGCGCCGTGAATCGCGCCTCGAACGCCAGCGCGCCGAACGCGAGGCCGAACTGGCGGCGCGCAAGCTTGCCGTGGAAGCGGCGGCCGGAACGGTCAACCCGGTGCAGGCCGCGCTGGCCCGCGCCAGGGCGAAGCAACAGGAGTCGAAACCGTGAAGCGCGCTGAGGTGATCGAGCTGTTCTCGCGGCTGCGCGAACTGGACCCGCATCCCACCACCGAACTGGCATACACCACGCCGTTCGAACTGCTGGTGGCGGTAGTGCTGTCGGCGCAGGCCACCGACGTCGGCGTCAACAAGGCCACCCGCAAACTCTATCCGGTGGCTAACACGCCGCAGGCCATCATGGCCCTGGGCGAGGAAGGACTGAAGCGCTACATCAGCACCATCGGCCTGTTCAACGCCAAGGCGAAGAACGTGATCGCGCTGTGCCGCCTGCTGATCGAGCAGCATGACGGCGAGGTGCCGCGCACCCGCGAGGCGCTGGAAGCGCTGCCCGGCGTGGGCCGCAAGACCGCCAACGTGGTGCTCAACACCGCCTTCGGCGTGCCGACCATCGCGGTGGACACGCACATCTTCCGCGTCTCCAACCGTACCGGTCTGGCGCCGGGCAAGGACGTGCGTGCGGTCGAGGACAAGCTGGAGAAAGTGGTGCCGGCCGAGTTCAAGCAGGACGCCCATCACTGGCTGATCCTGCATGGCCGCTACGTGTGCAAGGCGCGCAAGCCCGATTGCCCGCACTGCGTGATCCGTGACTTGTGCCGGTACAGGGACAAGACGGTGGAGTGAGGAAGGAGCCCCGTTCCTCGCTAGTCACCCCGCCAACTGCGCCCGCTCCAGCGCCGCGATGTGCCGTTCCAGCCGCGGCCCCAGATAGCAGTGCGAGCCGCATGGCAGCAGGCCGACTTCGCCGAACTCCCGCAAGTACCAGGCCGGCGCGCGCGAGACGAAACCCTGGTGGTCGCCGGCCACGTCGTCGCGACTGGTGAACACTTCGAGGAAGGCCACGCCTTCGAGCATCTCGCCGATGCCTTGCAGGCCGGCGCGGATTTCCGCCGGCTTCAGGTAGTGCAGCACGTCGGTGCACACGACCAGGTCGAAACGCTCGTCGAAGCGCAGGCATTCCAGCTGGCCGAAGCGGGCCAGGCCGATGTTGCGGCTGCGGCCGTAGCGCGCCACCACGTACTCGCTGGCGTCCAGGCCGCGGTAGGTGATCCCCGGCCGCAACGCGCGCAGCGGCGCGCGCCAGGTCGCCTCGCCGCAGCCCACGTCGAGCACGTTGCGGATCGGACGCCCCAGGTAATACTCGGCCTGCGCCACCACCATCGCCACCTTGCGCCGCAGTTCGGCCGCCGACGCCACGGAATGTCGCGGGTCGCGGTACCACTTGTCGAAATAGGCGCGGTCGTAGGTCTTGGTCATGCGGAGGTCCGGGCAAGCGTGGGCAGCGTCCATGGTATCCCGCCCGACCCGCCGATCCGGATGCGGCATCACTTTCTGCATGCGCTGCCGATGCCAGCATCGCCGCCAGCTTCCATCGCCGCCCCGAGGAGAATCCCATGCCCATGGTCCGCTTCCGCCTGATCGGCAGCCGCGCCGACGCCGATGCCGTCATCGCGACCCTGCACGGCCTCGACCGCATCGAGCACGTCGAGGAAATCGACGACCTGGTCTCCGGGATGCGCGACGACTCCAGCTCCAGCGACTCGGTCAGCGACAGCGAGGGCCACATCTATCGCATCGAAGTGGACACGCCCGACGACGACGTCGCGGACGACGTGCGCGCCCGCGCCGAGGAGGCGGCCGGCGAAGCGGCCGCCGGCATCGAGTTCGTGGACGAGTTCTGAACGGCGGGAACCACGCCCGTGTCATCCGTTGGGCGGGCGCGGCGTTGAAGCCTTCTGTGGTGCCGTGACGCGCAGCGCCTCCCAGCCAAGGTTCCGCCATGCAACCCTCTACCGCCTGGTTTGAAGCTCGGCACGGCAGGCTCCATCGCCGTCTGCTCCCGTTCACCGCGGCCTTGCTGCTGTCTGTCGCCGCCTCGGCGCATGCGCCGGACTCCGCGGGCCGACCGCTGGCTCCGTCCGACGTGCAATGGCTGCAGCGGGCAACTTTCGGCATCGACTCGGCCAGCCTGGCCAGCTACCGCCAGCTCGGCCGCCAGGGCTGGCTTGACGCGCAACTGGCCGGCCGCAACGACACGCTGCCACCGGCCATCGCCAACCTGATCGCCAGCTACCCCGCAATCAGCACGCCGCCGGAAGAGCTGCTGGCCGAGGCGGCCGAAGCGCGGCGCCAGCTGAAGTCGATGCCTGAGGGCAACGCCAGGGTCGCCGCGAAGAAGAACCTGCAAAAGCAGGCTCGCGAACTGGCCCAGCAGGCGCAACAGGCCGAACTGCTGCATGCGATCTACGGCAGCAACCCGTTGAAGGAGCAGCTGGTGTGGTTCTGGCTCAACCACTTCAGCGTGTATGCCGCCAAGGGTCGTGTGCGTCTGCTGGCGGCCGACTACGAGGAACGCGCGATCCGGCCCCATGCGCTGGGCAAGTTCCGTGACCTGCTGCTGGCCACGCTGAAAAGCCCGGCGATGCTGGAGTATCTCGACAACGCGAAGAACGTGAAGGGCAAGACCAACGAGAACTACGCCCGTGAGCTGATGGAACTGCACGCCCTGGGCGTCGGCTCGGGCTACACCCAGCAGGACGTGCAGCAACTGGCGCTGATCCTTACCGGCGCGGGCATCGCACCGGCGGCACCACGGCGAGCCGGCCGCTTCGGCCGCACGCGGCCGGGCTTCGTGCGCGACGGCCTGTTCGTGTTCAATCCGGACCGGCACGACTTCAGCGACAAGACCCTGCTCGGCCAGCGCATCCACGGCAGCGGCTATCGCGAGATCGAGCAGGCGATGGATCTGATCACCCGGCAGCCGGCCTGCGCCCGTTTCGTCTCGCGCCAGCTGGCCGAGTATTTCGTGGCCGACCGGCCGCCACCGGCCCTGATCGAAGCGATGGCGAAAACCTTCCAGCGCAGCGACGGCGACATCGCCGCGGTACTGCGCACGATGTTCGATTCGCCGGAGCTGACCGGCGGCGAGGCGAAGAAGTTCAAGGACCCCACCCGTTTCCTGGTTTCCGCGATGAAGCTCGCCTACGACGGCCAGCCGATCAGCAACGCGCAGCCGCTGGTCAACTGGCTCAACCAGATGGGCGAGCCGGTGTTCGGCCGGGTCACGCCCGACGGCTGGCCGCTGGACAGCGCCAGCTGGTCGGGCTCGGGCCAGATGGCGACCCGATTCGAAGTGGCCCGCGCGATCGGCAGTGGCCGCAACAAGCTGTTCATCACCGACGAGCCGGACCCGGCCACGCCGCGGGCACGCCCGGCCGTGCCCGCGCTGGACTCGCCGCTCTACCGCGCCGTGGTCGAACCGCGCCTGTCGCAAGCCACCCGGGCGGCATTGGGCAAGGCGACTTCGGCAGCGGAATGGAATACCTACCTGCTGTCGTCGCCGGATTTCAATTACCGCTGAGGTTTCCGCAAAGCCATGATGAACCGTCGCCAATTCCTGCTGGCCGCCGCCTCCGCCGCGGCGGCCCTGCCCGCCCTGTCCTTCAGCGGCAGCCTGTTCGCCGCGCCCGCCAGCTCACCGCGCTTCCTGCTGGTGTTCCTGCGCGGCGGCTACGACTGCAACAACCTGCTGGTGCCCTACGCCAGCGATTTCTATTACGAATCACGCCCCACCTTGGCGATCGCCAGGCCCGATCCCGCCAATCCTGCCAGCGCGATCGCGCTGGATGCGCAGTGGGGACTGAATCCGGTCTTGCGCGAATCGCTGCTGCCGCTGTGGCAGCGCAAGCAGCTCGCCTTCGTGCCGTTCGCCGGCACCGACGACCTGTCGCGCAGCCACTTCGAGACCCAGAACAATATCGAGTCGGGCCAGCCCACCGCGCACCGGGGCAGTTTCCGTTCGGGCTTCCTGGCGCGATTGTCCGGCCAGCTCAGCGGCGTGCCAGCGATCGCCTTCACCAAAAACCTGCCGCTGAGTTTCCAGGGCGCCGGCAAGGACATCCCCAACATCTCGATGAAGGCCGGTCCGAAGGCCCGCTTCAATGCGCGGCAGTCGGCGATCCTCGGCAACATGTACAAGGGCACGCCGCTGGCCGCCGCCACCGCCGACGGGCTCGCGCTGCCGGCATCGATCTCCGAGGACCTGCGCAACGAGATGGTCAAGGCCAGCGGCGGCGCGCCCAGCGCCCGCAGCTTCGCCAGCGAGACACGGCGCATCGCCACCCTGATGCGCGACCAGTACCGGCTCGGCTTCGTCGACGTCGGCGGCTGGGACACCCACGTCAACCAGGGCAGCGTCAGCGGCGGCCTGGCCAACAACCTGCGCAACCTGGGCGAAGGCCTGGCCGCCTATGCCGAGGCGCTGGGCGACGAATGGAAAAACACCACCGTGGTGGTGCTGTCCGAGTTCGGCCGCACCTTCCGCGAGAACGGCGACAAGGGCACCGACCATGGCCACGGCACCGTGCATTGGGTGCTGGGCGGCAAGGTCAACGGCGGTCGCATCGCCGGCGAGCAGGTCGCGGTGAACGCCGCCAGCCTGCTGCAGAACCGCGACTACCCGGTGCTCAACAATTACCGCGACGTCCTGAGCGGCTTGCTGGCGCGAACCTGGGAGCTGTCGAACAAGCAGTTGCAGGGCGTCTTCCCGCAGGCACGGCCGCGTGACCTGCAATTGGTATGAGCGAAGTTCGCGCGTTCAGTCGGCCGTGCGCGGCACCAGCATGTGCTTGGCGATGTAGCCGTGCAGACGGCCCAGGCCGCGCGCCAGATGCAGGGTGGCGAACAGCAACACGATGCCGATCACGCACATCGCGATCGCGTCGCCCCAACCCGGCGCGTGCGCGCCGAAGCCCCAGTTCACGAGAACCTGGTGGTTCACGTACAGCCCGGGCATCCAGTCGTTGTGGAACATCATCGCCAACGGCGCGCCGATGAAGGCGACGGATACGCTGAGCAAGGTCACCGCGAGCGTGAAATACACGATGCCCAGCGGCAGCATCAGCCACATGTAGCAGAGCGTGGTCCAGGTGTGCACGTCGGTGAACATGCGACCGATGCGCCGCATCAGACTCATGCCCTGGGTGGGATACACCGGCCGCCGCGGCATGCGCATGCCCAGCATCGCCTCCACGATGCGCCCCTCGACCAGCGACAGCACGCGCACGCTGCCGAAGAACAGCACGATGAACGGCAGGCCGATGATCAGCACCGACAGACCTGCCGACAGCGACAATCCGGTGACGGCCCAGGTGAAGTAGAAGATGCCCGTGGCCAGCGACAGCAGCATGTAGAACAGCGCGCCGTAGGTGCGCGGATCGGCCGCCACGCCGAAGAAGCGCCCCGCCAGCGAACGCCGCTTCGGCAGCGGCGGCGGACGCAGTGCGCGCTGGATGCGGATTTCCTGATCACGATAGATCTCGGCCACCTCGTCCGGCGCGCCGTAGCTGCCCACCACGTGCTCCAGCATCGCCGCTTCGCCACGCTCGGGCTGCTCGGCCAGTTCCGAGCGCAGGTGTTCCTCGGCGTCGTACAACGCATCCTGGATCAGGGCGGGGTCCGCGCCACGCAGGGCGGCGCGCAGTTGTTCAAGATACTCGGCGATGCTGCGTGGCGCGTTCATGACACCCCTCCTTGCAAGACGTTATCGACGGAATCGCGGGTGGCGTTCCACGCGGCGATCCACTCGCGCAGGACTTCGCGCCCCGGCTTGGTGATGCGGTAATAGCGGCGCGGCGGCCCGCTGACGGACGGCTCGACTTCGCTGCCCAGCAGGCCGGCGGCTTCGAGATTGCGCAACACCGGATACAGCGCGCTCTGCTTGCCGGCCAGCACGCCCTCGCCCACCTCTTCCAGCCGCTTGGCGATCTGGTAGCCGTACATCGGCTGACGCGACTGCCCCAGCACCGCCAGCAGCACCAGCGACACGGTGCCGCTGGAAAGCTCCTTCTGGAACTTCTTCAACTGGCTGACGCTGTCGTCCATCCCGCTCACCCGCACTGCCGCTTAGACTGAGGTGAATCATAGTATTAACTTGACACTAGTACATGGGCCTGAAGTCATGCCTGCGATCAAGTGGTCGCGGCACTCTGCTAAGTTGCAGCCCTCGCCTATCGGTCACCCAAGGGGAATGCCATGCGTCGTCGCCATCTCATCGCCGGTCTCGCGCTGGCCAGCAGTCTGACCGCGTTGCCTGCCCTCGCCGCCGAGCAGGGCAAGCCCACGCCGACGACCAAGGAAATCCTGGCGAAATCCGCGCCGGCCGAATGGCGCAGGCCCGATCCGCAGAACCTGCTGGTGATGCAGCTGCCGACGGGTCGCGTGGTGATCGAGCTGGCCCAGGATTTCACCCCGCTGCATGCGGCGAACATTCGCACCCTGGTGCGCCAGCACTACTTCGACGGGCTGGCGATCATCCGCGTGCAGGACAACTTCGTCACCCAGTGGGGCGATCCGAACGACGACGAGAACGGCGACAAGGACAAGATCCGTTCGCTGGGCAAGGCCAGCAAGACCCTGCCTCCGGAGTTCAGCCGCGCGATCGCTGCGAAGCAGCCGTGGACGCCACTGCCGGATGGCGACGTCTACGCACCCGAAGTCGGTTTCAGCGGGGGCTTTCCGGTGGGCCGCGATCCGGCCAGCGGCCAGGAGTGGGTGGCGCACTGCTATGGCACGGTCGGCGTGGCGCGCGACGTGGCGCCGGACAGCGGCAGCGGCAGCTCGCTGTACGCGGTGATCGGCCAGGCGCGGAAACTGGATCACAACCTCGCCGTCGCCGGCCGCGTGCTGGAAGGCATGCCCCTGCTGTCCGGCCTGCAGCGCGGCCCCGAACCGATGGGCTTCTATGCCGATCCCGCCCGACGCACCCGCATCGAATCGGTGCGCCTGGCCGCCGACATGCCGGCGCAGGAGCGTCCGGCGATCGAGGTGCTGCGCACCGACAGCGCCAGCTTCGCGGCCCTGATCGATGCCAGTCGCCATGGCCACAATGCGTTCTACCCCGAGCCGGTGGGCAAGGTCGGCCTGTGCAGCCTCACCGTGCCGGTGCGTGACGCCAAACCGGTGCACTGAAGCCAGGGCGGGCGCACTCAAGGCCGCTGCCCGGATGAATCCCCGCTGACGCCAGCGGGGACTTCACCACGAAATCTTGTCACGCGGGGGGCTATGCATGGACTTCGCGACCCCGTGACAGGAGACCAGCATGAAGCGCAGCCGCAAAGTCCTCGCATGGATCGTGGGAGTCGTGCTGGCGGTGCTGCTGATCCTGGTCGTGGTGATCGCCACCTTCGACTGGAACCGGATGCGTCCGTTCATCAGCGACAAGGTGAGCAAGGCGATCGGACGGCCATTCGCGATCAACGGCGACCTCACCGTCGACTGGCGGCGCGACCGCAACGGCAGCTGGCTGGCCTCGCTGCTGCCGTGGCCCGAGTTCACCGCACGCGACATCAGCATCGCCAATCCCCCGTGGGCACAGCAACCACAGTTCGCCCGACTGCAGGCGCTGCGCTTCCGGCTTTCGCCGCTGCCGCTGATCGCCCATCGCATCGAGGTGCCGTCGTTGCAACTGGTGCAGCCCAGCGTGGACCTGGAGCGCGACAAGCAGGGCCGCGCCAGCTGGGATTTCAGTTTTCCCCAGAACGAGCAACCGTCGAGCTGGACGCTGGACGTGGGCACGGTCGGCTTCGACCGGGGCCATCTGAGCCTGGACGACGCGCCGAGCCGCACCCGGCTCAAGGCCACCATCGAACCGCTGCAGGGAGCGATTCCCTACGACCAGATCGTGGCGCAGCAGACCGCCGACGCCCGCGAGCAGGCCAGCAAGGCCGTGGGCAAGGCTTTGCCCGAGAGCACGAACAAGGCTTTGCCGGACAGCGCAAACAACGCAGCCGCCGACAGGCAGCATCGGCCGGACAACGCGATCACCTACCAGTTCGGCTGGACCGCCGAGGGCAGCTACCAGGGCAATCCGCTGAAGGGTCACGGCAAGACCGGCGCCATGCTCGCCCTGCAGGACGCGCGTCGGCCGTTCCCCCTGCAGGCCGACGTGAACCTGGGCGACACCCACATCGCGCTGGTCGGCACCCTGACCGATCCGCTGCACCTGGGCGCGCTGGACGTGCAGCTGTGGTTCTCCGGCTCCAGCATGGCCAAGCTGTATCCGCTCACCGGCGTCACCCTGCCGGACACCCCGCCGTACGCGACCGAAGGCCATCTCAGCGCCGAGCTGCGCCGCAACGGCAGCCGCTATCACTACCAGGATTTCCGCGGTCGGGTCGGCGGCAGCGACCTGTCCGGCGACCTGTTGTTCGTCACCGGCGGCAAGCGCCCCAAACTCACCGGCAAGCTGCATTCGAAGCTGCTGCAGTTCGCCGACCTCGCGCCGCTGATCGGCGGCAGCTCGAAGGCCGCGCCCGCCGATGATCGCCCCGCCCAGCCGGCCGACAAACTGCTGCCGGTCGCACCGTTCCGCACCGAACGCTGGCAGGCGATGGACGCCGACGTGAGCTTCAGCAGCGAGCGCATCGTGCATGGCGAGGCACTGCCGATCGATTCGCTGGCCACCCACCTGGTGATGAACAACGGCGCGCTCTACCTGGACCCGCTCAGCTTCGGCGTGGCCGGCGGCAAGGTGCGCAGCAACATCACGCTGGACGGCAGCCGCACGCCGATGCGCGGCCTGCTGAAACTCAACGCGCGCCACCTCAAGCTCAAGCAGTTGTTCCCCACCTTCGAGCCGATGCACACCAGCTTCGGCGAGATCAACGGCGACGCCGACCTCAGCGCCCAGGGCAATTCCATCGCCGCCCTGCTCGGTAGCGCGGACGGCGAACTGAAGCTGCTGATGAACGACGGCGCGATCAGCAAGACCCTGCTGGAAACCGCCGGCCTCAACGTGGGCAACATCGTCATCGGCAAGCTGTTCGGCGACAAGACCGTGGAGATCAACTGCGCCGCCACCGACATGGCCGCCAGCGACGGACTGTTCGACATGCGCCTGTTCGTGTTCGACACCGACGACGCGGTGATCAACGTGACCGGCACAGTGAACCTGGCTAGCGAGAAACTCGACCTGGACGTGACGCCCCACACCAAGGGCTTCCGCGTGTTCTCGCTGCGCTCGCCGCTGTACGTCAACGGCACGCTGAAGAACCCCAACGTCGGCGTGCACCCTGGCCCGCTGATCGCCCGCGGCGCCGGCGCGGTGGCGTTGAGCGTGGTCGCGGCGCCGGCCGCCGCCCTGCTCGCCTTGGTCGCGCCCAGCCATGACGACGACGGCGAGAACACCTGCCGCACCGTGCTGCAGCAGCTGCGCCAGTCCGGCCGGATGATGCCGTCGCAGAAGCGGCCGGCCGCCGTCCGGAAGGCTGCTGGCGGGCGCTAGAATGCGGCATCTCCCCGTGCGATGCCCTCCATGCAACCCGTCAGCCAGGCCCGTCTGCAGATTCACTTCTGCGTGTTGCTGTGGGGCTTCACCGCGATCCTGGGCAAGCTGATCACCTTGCCGGCCCTGCCGCTGGTGTTGTGGCGGATGGCCCTGGTCACGCTGGCGCTGCTGCTGGTGCCGCGGGTCTGGCGCGGCTTGCGTGCGATGCCTGCGCGGCTGATCTGGGCGTACGCCGGCATCGGCGTGCTGGTGTCGCTGCACTGGCTCAGTTTCTACGCGGCGATCAAGCTGTCGAACGCCTCGGTCGGCGCCACCTGCATCGCGCTGGGCCCGGTGTTCCTGGCCTTCATCGAGCCATGGATCGCCCGGCGCAGGTTCGACGCCCGCGAACTGCTGATCGGCGTGGCGGTGGTGCCGGGGGTGGTGATGGTGGTGGGCGGCGTGCCGCACGACATGCGTCTGGGCATCGCGGTGGGCGTGCTGTCGGCGCTGTTCGTGGCGTTCTTCGGTTCGCTCAACAAGCGCCTGGTCGAACACGGCGATCCGCTCACGGTGACCTTCATCGAGCTGGGCACCGGCACCGTGTTCCTCGCCCTGCTGGCGCCCCTGCTGCCGCACGTCGGGCCAGCCTTCGTGCTGCCGGGCCTGCACGACGCGCTGCTGTTGCTGGCGCTGTCGTTCGGCTGCACCCTGCTGCCGTTCGCGCTGGCGCTGGTGGCGCTGCGCCACATGAGCGCGTTCGGCACGCAGATGGTGACCAACCTGGAACCGGTCTACGCGATCGTGCTGGCGATCGTGCTGCTGGGCGAGCAGCACGAGCTGGATCAGTGGTTTTACGCCGGCGTGGCGGTGATCCTGGCTGCGGTGTTCATGCACCCGCTGCTGCATCGGCGCCGGCGCATGCCGGAACAGGCCGAGCTGCTGGGTACCACCGAAAGCCACAACATCATCGACTGACCGTCAGCCGGCGCCCGCAGCCTCGACCACGACGCGATCGCGACCGCCGCTCTTGGCCTGGTACAGCGCCGCGTCGGCGCGCCGGATCAGGTCCTCGACCGAAGTCGCCTCGGCGCCGATCCAGACCATGCCGATGCTGAGCGTCACCGCAAACGCATGCCCGTTCCAGTGGTGCGGCACCGCGCTCACCGCCGTCTGGATGTCGCGCATGCGCTGCTCGGCATGCGGGCGATCGATGCCGGGCAACAGCAGCAGGATCTCCTCGCCACCGTAGCGTCCCAGCCGGTCGTCACCGCGCACGTGCAACTGCAGGTGACGGGCGATCGCCAGCAACGCGGCGTCGCCAGCCTGGTGGCCCAGGGTGTCGTTGATGCGCTTGAAGTGATCCGCATCGATCAGCCCCACGGCGAGCCCGGGCAGCGGACGCTGGCCCGGTTCCAGCAGCGCCGCCAGCTGGTCGAGGATCGCCCGCCGGTTGTGCATGCCGGTGAGGCTGTCATGGGTGGCCTGGTGATACAGCTCGGCGCGGGCCCGTTCCAGCTCGCGCTTCTCCTCGGTGAGCTCGACGGTGCGATCGGCGACCATCGCTTCCAGCCGGCGGTTGTGCCGACGCAGGCGGCGCGAACGCCAGCGCCAGCTGAGCGCCATCAGCAAAGCCAGCAGCGAGACCGCCAGCAGGCCGACCCACCAGCTCAGCCACCACGGCGGCGGCACGCCGAAATCGAATTGGGCCGGCGGCGAGACGGTCCGGTGGTCGTCGTCGATCGCCTCGATCTCGAGGCGGTAGTCGCCGGACGGCAGGCCGGCGAGATTGATCACGTTCGCGCCGGTTTCGATCCACTCCGAATCCTGCAGTCGATACCGGTAGCGCGGCTGGCCGCCCGAGGATTTCCCCAGCAGCGCGTAGTGCACGGTCAACGCGGCGTGCCGGCCGCCGAGACGGATGCTGTCGCCGGACGTCACCGGCGCCGATCCCTGCATCACCGAGGTGATCAGGACCTTGCCGGGCTGATAGGCCAGCATGGCCTGCGGCTGCAGGATGTGGCTGGCGCCGATCGCCGTGGCGATCCAGATCGAGCCATCGCGATCCTCGAAGAATCCGTTCTGGCTGGTCTCGTCCCACAGCAGGCCATCGGCTTGCGACAAGTGCGTCCAGCGCGCGCCGTCGTACACGTCCACGCCGCCGCTGCCGCCCACCCAGATCCAGCCCCGATGGTCGCGGCGCACGAAGTACACCAGCGTGTTGTCCAGCCAGGTGTCGACGATGCGCGTGAGCGACAGCCGGCTGCCGCTCACCGTGGCGTGGAACAACCCGGGCTCGTTCGCGCCCAGCCACAGGCTGCCATCGGTGCCCACCGCCACCGCGCTGAAGCCCGAGGCGATGCTCGTGCTGCCGGTGTCCATGCGCGTCCACTGCCCGCCGGCAAAGCGCAGCAGTCCGGCGTTGCAGGCAAACCACAAGGTTCCGTCGGCGGCCTCGGCGATGTCCGAGCACTGCTGGTCGGTGGTCTGCGTCGCCGGAATGCGCACGGCCGGCGCGTCGACGTGATCGATGCGGTAGATGCCGTTGACGGTGGCGATCCACAGCCGGTCCTGCCGATCGAAATGCAGGAACTTCACGAATGCGGGCAATTCGGCCGCCAGCGTGGTGCGCTGGCTGGCCGGGTCGTAGCGCAGCACGCGGCGGTCGTACAGGCCGGCCCAGATCGCGCCGTCGTTGGCGCGGGCAAGGCTGAGGATCTGTCGCGGCGCCGGATCGAAGCGGATCGGCCACGGCTGCAGGCGGGTCTGGCCGTCGGCCAGCACGCTGCCGCCGAGCTCATTGGCGAACCAGATGTGCTGCGCATCGAAGCGCAGGATCGACCAGTTCGGCACGCTGTCGAAACCCTGCCTGCGGCCCCAGCCCTCGACCAGTCCGTAGCCGTTCCAGCGCGAGATGCCGCGCCCGTAGGTTCCCAGCCAGAGCGTGCCCTGGCGGTCGAACAGCAGTGCGGTGATCTCGATGTCGGGCAGGCCGTTGGTGCTGTCCATCAAGGTCCAGCCCGCACCCTCCCAGCGCGCCAGGCCGCGATTGGTCGGCGTCAGCACGTGCCCTTGCGCATCCTCCACCAGGATTTCGTTGTCGCTCACCACGCCCATGTCGCCCGCCGGCAGGTCGCGCTGAACGAAGCGGGTGGCGCCCGCCGGCAGCGTGCGCAGGTGATGCACGCCGCGCAGCCACAGGCTGCCGTGGCTGTCCAGCAACAGGCCCGTCCAGCTGTCGCGGGGCACGCCCTCGGCCTCTCCGTGCACTGTCACCTTGCCCGCGTCATCGACACTGCACAGCGAGCCATCGCAACCGATCCACAGGCGTCCGGGCGTGGCGTGGATCACGGTGATCCGGCGCAGCTGCGGCACGGCGGCGAGCTGCGCCTCGTCGAACATCGGCCGCAACTGCCAGTCGTGGCCGCCACGACCACCGGAAAGCACCATCAGCCGGTCGTTCTTCACCAGCAGCAGCCGTCCGTCATCCAGCGCGACCATCTGCCGGCCCACGTCGACCACCAGCGGTTGTCCCGCCGGCTCCACCTTGCTGAAGTGCAGGCCGTCGCCGACGCGCAGACCGGACTGGGTGGCCACCCACAACAGGTCGATGCGCGGGTTCTGCACCATCGCGGTGACGTACTCGCCCCGGGCAAAGCCCTGCGCCGCACCCATGCGCTCGAAGCTGCCGCCGTCGAAGCGGTACAGGCCCATCTCGGTGCCGGCCCAGACGAAGCCGCGCCGGTCCTGCAGCAGCACGTTGATGGCCTGGCTTTCCAGGCCCGACTTGCGGTCGTAGGTGGTCAGCGAATGCTGCTGGGCCGACGCGGACAGGCCGAACAGCGACAGCAGCGCGGCCATCAGCAGCAGCACGCAGCGCTGGCTCCACCCCGGTGAGGTCCGTCTCCGTCGCATCAGTTGCAAGCTCGCCTGCCGTTGGGTTCGTCGAGGGCACGCCACGCGTGCCATGCCGTTATACGTCAACCGGCCCACAAGGGTCGACTTACCCTGACGATACGCGATCTCAGAACCAGAACCGTACCCCGGCCAGCCATTGCCGCTCCCGCACCGCCCGCTGGTCGTGCCGTGCATAGTCGGCGGTCGCGCCGACCCGACGTATCCAGTTCACTCCAAGATAGGGCGCAAACTCCCGCCGGATCTCGTAGCGCAAACGCAGGCCGAACTGGATGTCGGACAAGCCCTCACCCAAGCGGCGCTGCGGATCGCGCCGGCCGTACAGGTTCACCTCCAGCTCCGGCTGCAGCACCAGCCGCTGGGTCAACAGCAACTCGTAGTCCACGCGCAGGCGCGAGGCCGTCCGCCCGCCCGCCCCGGCGTAACCGGTGGCCTCCAGCTCGAACCAGTACGGAGCGAGCCCCTGCACGCCAACGGCGATCCAGCTGCGTGCCGGACCGTCGCCGATGTCGTGGCGGACACCCAGCTGGCGACTCCAGTAGCTGCTGGTGGCGTGGTTCCAGAGCAGCTCCAGTCCGCCGTCCTCGAGCTTGCCTTCGCTGCGCACGCCTTCGCTGCGCAGCCACAGCTTGTCGCTGTCGTTGCCGTACCAGCCCCGGATCTCCCAGCGCTGGCCGTTGCCTTCGCCACCGTGGAAAGCCTCCAGCTGATCGATCCGCAGCAGGCCGGACGCTGCGCGTCCGTGCGCGGGCATCGCGTGCATCGGGCTGGCGGCGATGCCGTCGGAGTAATCGCCGCTGCGTGCGTCCGCAGGCGGGCGGCCACCCTGCATCGGCGCCATGGGCATACCCGGCGTCGGCGGCGGCTCCAGCGCCGGCATGTCGGTTGCCGTCGGAGCGATGGGCACCGCAGGGTGATCCATCCCCGGCATCTCGCCGTGATCCATCCCGGGCATCGCCGGCATGGCCATGGGCGCCGTGCTGCTCGACGCAGCGGGTGCGCTCTGCGCCTCGACCGCGGGCGGCAGCGCCAGCAACAGCGCGATCAGCCATGCCGAGCGCGATGGAATGAGCCAGTGTTCGCGACGATGGATGGTCATGACACCACCACCTCGCGCATCATCCCCGCCTCCATGTGGTACAGCAGATGGCAGTGCCAGGCCCAGTGGCCCGGCGCGTCGGCGGTCACCGCGTAGCTGATCCGCTGCGCCGGCTGCACGTTGACCGTGTGCTTGCGCACCTGGAACCGGCCATCCGGATTTTCCAGCTCGCTCCACATGCCGTGCAGGTGGATCGGGTGGTTCATCATGGTGTCGTTGACCAGCACGATGCGCAGGCGCTCGCCGGTGTTGAAATGGATGGGCGTGGCGTCGGGGTACCGGATGCCGTCGAACGACCACATGAAGCGCTCCATGTTGCCGGTCAGGTGCAGTTCGATCTCGCGGCCGGGCTCGCGCGCGTCGATCGGACCGCCGACGGTGTGCAGGTCGGCGTAGGTCAGCACCCGGCGGCCATTGTCGCGCAGGCCGATGCCCGGATCGTCGAGGTTGCTGCGCGGCGTGTCGACGCGCATGTCCACGCCGGGGCCGTATTCGCTGCGGGCGTGGTGCACGGCAGGTGCGGCGGCCATGCTGCCGTGGTCCATCCCGGCGTGATCCATGCTGCCGTGATCCATGCTGCCGTGATCCATGCCGGGCATCGCGGCATGGCCACCGCCGTGCCCGGCGTGCGGCATCGCGCCCATCATGTCGCGCATGTCCAGCCACACGCGCTGGTCCACCGGCGGCAGTTCCGCCGTCATTCCTGCACGCGGCGCCAGCGTGCCGCGCGCGTAACCGCCGCGATCGATTGACTGGGCAAACACCGTGTATGCGCGCTCCTCCCGGGGCTCGACGATCACGTCATAGGTTTCGGCCACCGCGATGCGGAACTCGTCGACCGGCACGGGTTCGACGTCCTGCCCGTCGGCGGCGATCACGGTCATCTTCAGTCCGGGTATGCGCACGTCGAAGAACGTGGACGCCGAGCCGTTGATGAAGCGCAGGCGCAACTTCTCGCCAGGCCGGAACAGGCCGGTCCAGTTCTGCGCGGGGGCCGCTCCGTTCATCAGGTAGGTGTAGGTGTAACCGGAGACGTCGCCCAGGTCGGTCGGGTTCATGCGCATCTCGTTCCACATCCGGCGCATCGACAGCGCGCGGGACAACCCCTTCTCGCGCACGTCGCGGAAAAAATCCGCCGCGGTTGGCTGGGCGAAGTTGTAGTAGTCACTCTGCTTCTTGAGCTTGGCGTAGATGCGCGCAGGGTCCTCGTCGGTCCAGTCGTTGAGCATCACCACGTAGTCGCGGTCGGTCGGATGGCGCTCGGGGCCGGCCGGATCGATCACCAGCGGGCCGTACAGCGCGTTCTGTTCCTGGAAACCCGAGTGCGAGTGATACCAATAGGTGCCGCTCTGACGGAGCTGGAAGCGGTAGAGGAAACTTTCGCCCGGCGCGATGCCGTCGAAGCTGAGGCCGGGCACGCCATCCATCCGGAACGGCAGGACGATGCCGTGCCAGTGGATCGAGGTAGGCACGCGCAGGCGGTTGCTCACGCGCAGGCTCACCGTGCTGCCTTCGCGCATGCGCAGCAGCGGACCGGGCACGCCGCCGTTGACGGTGATCGCCGGCCGCGCCGCACCGGTGAAGTTGACGCTGCGCTCGACGATGTCCAGCGCGAAGTCGGTGCCACTCAACACCACCGGTTGCCCGGGACTGTTCAGCGCCCAGGCGTCGGAAGGCCGCAGCAGTCCCGCGCCGGCAGCCACGCTGCCCAGCGCGACGCCCTGCACGAAACGCCGCCGCGACAGATCGGGGCGGGAAGAAAGAGGTTTCATGGAACTCTCCAGCACGACGTCGACGCGCGACGCCGGTCACGGTTGCCCGGCACGCTCGCCTCGACAGCTCGAGTCGTCACCGGGGTTGGGGACACGCAGGAAAGTCAGGCGGCGGGTGGCCGCAGCAATCGCACGTGCACGCCGTGTGGCATGAACGGGCTTCGCGGCGTCGCCCGCGGCGTCTGCATGGCGACGCGATCGGGCATCGGCAGCGCCCATGCCGGCAAGGCGCTGCCGCACCATGCGGCGCAGTGACAGGCGTGCTGCGCGACATCACCCGCCGGAAGCGGTTGCGCCGCACAGCAGTCGTCCGCCATCCCGGCATCGGCGGCAAGCTCGCCATGCTGCGCCATCGCCGCATGGCCACCATGCGCAACACCGGCAGCCATGGCCATCGGTGCAGCCTGCAGCGGGCTGACCAGCAGGAGCAGCCAGGCCAGCCAGGCCAGTGCAAGGCAGGGCCGGGAATGCGACAGCTGGCGCCGGGGAAAACTCATCGCGGCAGCTTACGGACTGCTGCGGACGAGCTCAACTCTGGAGCAGGCTCCGCTCGGGCTGCCCGGGCGATCACGGGGAACATCGCGCCGGGCGCTCTATACTCGGCCACCCCGCCCGCCGTGACCGCCATGAATTACCGCCACGCCTATCACGCCGGCAATTTCGCCGATGTCCTGAAACACACCGTGCTGCTCGCCCTGATCGAGGCGATGCAGGCCAAGCCCGCGCCGTTCTGCTACATCGACACCCACGCCGGCAGCGGCAACTATCCGCTGGACGGTTTCGAGGCGAAGAAGACCGGCGAGCACAAGGACGGCATCTCCCGCCTGCATCCGGCCGAGAAGGTGCCGGCGCTGCTGCAGCGCTGGCGGGCCAGCATCCTGGGTGGCGAGGGCAACGAGCAGGGACTGAAGCAGTACCCCGGTTCGCCGCTGCAGGTCGCCCGCCTGCTGCGCCCGGACGACAGCGCCCAGCTGTGCGAACTGCACACCGAGGAAGCGTCCAAGCTGCGCGACCTGTTCCGCGGCAATCCCCAGGTGCACGTGCACCAGCGCGACGGCTACGAGGCGCTGAAGGCGCTGCTGCCGCCGAAGGAGAAGCGCGGCCTGGTGCTGATCGATCCGCCCTACGAGGCGCAGGAGGCCGAGTACAAGCTGATCGAGCAGGCGTTGAAGACCGCCCTGCTGCGCTGGCCCACCGGCGTGTATGCGGTGTGGTATCCGATCAAGCTGCGCAGCCAGGTGCAGCCGTTCCTGCGCAAGCTGCAGCACAGCGGCGTCAAGCGCATCCTGCGCGCCGAATTGCTGGTGCACCCGGACGATTCGCCGCTGCGCCTCAACGGCTCGGGCATGGTCATCCTCAACGCGCCGTGGAACCTCGACGACAGCTTGCGCGAACCACTGCGCGTGCTGGCCAGCCTGCTGTCACAGGAGCGTCCGGCCGAAGTGAAACTCGACTGGCTGCTGGATGAAGCCGGCAGCCAGCTGAACGTCCCCAGCCCCCTGCCCGCCTCGCGACTACCGCGGCCGCCGGGCCGCCGCTAAGCTCGGTGCATCCACCCATCCGGCTTCCTCCAGGAGCACGTCCATGCGCATCCGTCCTGCTTCCCTGCTGACCCGCCTCGCCATGCCCGCCGCCCTGCTGATGCTGGCCGCCTGCGCACCGGCGCCGATCTACAAGACCAGCGCCGGCACCGTCACCGCCGCGCCGTTCGAAGTGGCCCAGACGCCCGAGAAGTTCAGCGGCAACGAGGTGGTCTGGGGTGGCCGCATCGTGCAGGTCAAGGTGTTCGCCGACCACAGCGAGATCGAGCTGCTGGCCTACCCGCTCGACTCCTCGCAGCGGCCGAAGGCGAACGACAGCGGCAGTGGCCGCTTCGTCGCGGTGATGCCGGGCTACGTGGAGCCGCTGGACTATCCCGCCGGCGCGATGATGACGGTCGACGGCAAGCTCGACGGCAGTCGTGCCGGCAAGGTCGGCGAAGCGGATTACGTGTTCCCGCTGGTCAGCGTGATGCACTCGCACGTGTGGACCGCCGAGGAAATGAACAAGGGCCGCAACAACATCCGCTTCGGCCTGGGCGTGGGCGTGGGCATCCACTGATCGTCCTGCGCAAAATTCTGCGCCACCGGTAAACTGGGCAGCCTCATTCCATGGATTGAAGCCGCATGTCTTCCGGCCACGCCAACCCGATCAAGGCCATCCTGCTCGCACTGGGTGCCAACTTCGCCATCTTCGTGGCCAAGCTCGTCGCCGCCATCGTCACTGGTTCCGGCGCGATGATGGCCGAAGCCGTGCACTCGCTGGCCGACTGCGGCAACCAGGGCCTGCTGCTGCTCGGCATCCGCCAGACCAAACGGCCGCCGTCGGACGAATTCCCGCTGGGCTGGGGCCGCGCCCTGTATTTCTGGTCGTTCCTGGTCGCGATCCTGCTGTTCAGCGTGGGCGGCATGTTCTCGATCTACGAGGGCGTGCACAAGCTCACCCATCCGGAACCGCTGAAGTGGCCGTGGCTGGCGCTGGGCGTGCTGGTGTTCGGCATCGTCGTCGAAGGCATCTCGATGCGCGGCTGCCTTGAGGAAGTGAACAAGGCCCGCGGCGGGCAGGACCTGTGGACATGGTTCCGCCAGACCCGTTCCAGCGAGCTGCTGGTGATCTTCGGCGAGGACCTGGCCGCCTTGGTCGGCCTGTGCCTGGCTGCCGTCGCCGTCGGCGCCACCATGCTTACCGGCAACCTGATGTTCGACGCCGCCGGCACCATCGCGATCGGCCTGCTGCTGATCGTGGTGGCGGTGCTGGTGGCGATCGAGGTGAAGGCCCTGCTGATCGGCCAGGGCATGGAACCCCGCCGTCGCGACGAGCTGATGGGCTTCCTGAAAAACCGCCCCGAAGTCGCCGACGTGCTGAACCTGATCACCCTGCAGATGGGCCCCGACGTGATGGTCGCGGTGAAGGCGCGGATGCAGCCCACCGCCGGCAACCCCGAACTGATCGCCGCGATCAACACCGTCGAGGCCGCGATGAAGGCGGAATTCACCGACATACGCTGGAGCTTCTTCGAGCCGGACAACGCGGATTGACCGGTTGCGCCCGAACGGCGTCGACGCCAGTCACGCCCCCGCGGCCGTTCCCGCCACCGGCAGTCGGGCACCGAGCAGTCGGCCGACCACGGTCTTGCGCACCAGCAGGTGGTAGCTGAGCAGGCAGATCGTGAAGGTCGCAGCGACGGAGATCGCGAACTTCGCGTCCCACCCCCACGCCATGTCCATCAGCCGGTACTGGATCACGAACAGGATCGGCAGATGGACGATGTAGACCCAGTACGACGCGTCGGACAGGTAGCGCAACAGGCGGTTGCTGCGGTTCAGCAGTGAGCGGCCGGCGACCAGGCACACGCAGGTCATCCAGACGCTGATGCACGCCTCGATCACCGCGATGGGCACGCTGGCGGACGGATCCGCGGCGGTGGGCAGGTGGCGCTTGAGCAGATACAGGAATGCACCGTAAAGCGCGACGCTGGCCAGCAGCAGCCACGGCGCGAAACGACGGAACCGGTCGATCAAAGCCTCGTGGCCAGACAGCAGGTAGCCGAAAACGAAGAACGGCCCGTAGAACCCGAATGCCCAGAACTGGGGAAACAGGCTTTCCGGTGCCGGATACGGCGCGCTCACCGAGGCCAGCGCCGGCACCAGCAGCACCGGAAACAGCAGCAGTTGCCACGCGGGATTCAGGCCGCGCACGAAGCTGCCCGGCTTGCCCAGCTCCAGGCTTCTGGCCACCCAGGTCAGCACGTAGAAAAACAGCAGGTAGTAGAGGAACCACAGATGCCCGGTGCCCGGTGGCAGCGCTGGCGGGTTCGCCATCTGCGAGAACTGCCGGATCATCAGCAGGACCGGCGACGGGTTCTGCACGTACGCCGCGGCATGCAGCGTGCTGTAGCTCATCGCGGCGATCACCAGCGGGCAGAAGATCACCAGCGGCAACCCGATGCGCCTGAGCCGATTGAGAATCAGGCCACCCATCCCGCGCTTGTTCAGCAGCATCGCGGCGAAGAAGCCGGCGACCACGAAGAACAGCGGCATGCGGAACAGGTGCAGCAACCAGATGACCAGGTCGACGGCCGGCGACTGCGCGCGATCGGCCGTGGGGAAATACGGGTGCAGCAGCGGGCTGTAGGCCAGCGCGGCGTGGAAGACCACCCCGGCCAGCATCGCCAGCGCGCGCAGGTTGTCCATGTAGTGAAAACGCACGGTGTCGTGCATGGCGAAACCTCCGAACGGATCTGTCGGACTCACGAGAGGGTTCTTGCCTTGCGCCCCGCCTTTTCCCTGGCCGGATTCCAGCACGGCTAGGGACGCGAAGGCGCTTCGACTCCGCCCGCTGCGCGAACTGCGCTCAGCGGGAACGGTGGATCAGCTCAGTAGAAGGATTTCTTCCGGCAGTGCACCCAGCCGGTCACCGCCAGCACCACCACGCTCAGCGTCGCCTGGGCCAGCAGGATCGCCACCGCGACGGGAGCGAAATAAATCGTGTCGGCCTTGACGTGATCATTGATCGCCGGGATCTGCCCCAACAGCATGATCAGGGGATTGATCAGCAGCATGCTGCCGATCATCGCGAAGATGTTCCAGCCCTCGGACTCCACCGCCATGGCCACGCTCAGGGACACGGCATAAGCCAGCAACACGTGTCCGAAGATCAGCAAGGACAGCACGACCAACCCGTCCGGCAGCGGCGTGTACAGGATCACCAGCACGGTTCCGGCCAGCATCGCCAGGAACGGCACGAGGAAGGTGACCAGGTTGCCGACCAGCTTCGACAGGTAGTAATCCAGCGGCGTCACCGGCAGGCTCATCACGAACGCCAGCGTGTGCTCCTTGCGCTCGACCAGCAGCGAATTCGAGATCGAGAAGCACGAGGTGCACACCAGCATGATGATCAGCAGCAGCGAGCCCAGGTAGAAACTCCAGCCGGTGGCCATGCCGATCAGGCACAACGCCACGATGCCGCCTAGCACGCACGCCGCCAGCTGCTTCTGGAACAGTTGCCAGTCCTTGGCCACCAGCAGCCTGATCACCGGCCAGTTGAGTCGGGAACGATTCATGCCGCACCTCCGGCGCGTACGGTGGTGACGAAGATGTCTTCGAGGTTCATCGGATCGGCGCTGCGGATGTCCGCGCCTTGCGTCTGCATGCGCTGCAGCAGGCCCTCGCTGAACTGACGCACCTTCAGTTCCACGATCGATCCGTTCTGGCGCACCGCGGCGATCTCCGGCCACGCGGCCTTGTCCGGCACCCACGACCCGTGGCAGATGACGCGGCGCCAGTCGTCGAGGAAGGATTCCTTGTCCCGCGAGGCGAGCAGCGTGCCGTTGTGGACGAAGGTGATGGTGTCGGCCATCTGCTCGATGTCCTTGGTGTTGTGCGAGGAGAACAGCACGCTGCGCGCCTCGTCGCGCAATACGTCGGCGAGCGCCTCCAGCACCTCGTCGCGGGCGACCGGGTCCAGGCCCGTGGTGGGCTCGTCGAGCAGCAGCAGTTTTGCCCGGCGGGCGAAATTGAGCATCAGCAGCGCCTTGACCCGCTGCCCGTGCGAGAAGCCGGCCAGCTTCTGCTCCGCGCGCAGGTCGAAACGGCGCAGCAACTCGGCCGCGTAGACCTCGTCCCAGCCCGGATAGATCGAACGCACGAAATCCATGTGCCAGCGCAGCGTGCGGGTCCTGAACAGGCGCATGTCTTCCGTGGCGAATCCCAGGTCCGCCTTCGCGGCCACCTGCTGCGTCGGCATGTCGTGACCAAGCACTTCGACCGTGCCCGCGTCGGCCAGCGCAAGGCCGCCGAGGATGCGCAGCAAGGTGGTCTTGCCGGCGCCATTGACGCCCACCAGCCCCATCACCTGCCCCTCGGGCATGCTGAGGTCGATGTCCCGCAGCGCAAAGTTCTCGTAGCGTTTGGTCACCCCGGACAGGGCGAAGGCGGTGCTCATGGTGTTGATCCCCTGGTGGGTTCGGCAGACCAGTCGGCCTGTTCGTCGTCAAGCAATTGGCGGATGTCTTCGGCCGACAGGCCCAGCCGTCGCGCGCAGGCCAGCATGGCCTCGAAGTGCTGGGTGAACTCGGCCTGCAACAGGCTGTTGGAAAGGTTCGGCGACTCGGCCACGAACGAACCCATGCCGTGCCTCGTCACGATCACCCCGGCCTGGCCCAGTTCCGCGTAGGCACGCTTGACCGTGATCACGCTGACCCGGCTGGCGCTGGCCAACTCGCGGATCGACGGCAACGGCTGGCCCGCCGGCCAGTCGCCGGCCATCACCTTGGTGGTGATCTGGTTGACGATCTGCTGGTACATCGGCGTGCTGTCGCTGGTCGACAGGAGCAGTTCGGGGTCGATCTGTGTATACTTCATATACACAGTATGCACACCGGATATCGCGCTGTAAAGCCTCCGTTCCGACCGCCGGCAACGGCCGTCCGCCAGCGCGCATCCGGGACGCGCGGCGAGGCGCCGGACGGCGTGGCGACGAGCGGGCTCCGGCGCCGTCCCCGGCCAGCCGCCGAATCCGGCCAGGCCGCGCGGTAGTCCGCGCGGTCTACAATGGCCGGCCCAGCACAGCCGGGATCTCCCGAACATGCGCAATCCGCTGCAGGAACAACTGCTCAAGGCCGGCCTGGTCAACAAGGCCAAGGCCGCGCAGGTCGTGCGCGAACAGGCAAAGAAGCACAAGGGCAAGGCGCCCGCAGCCGCCAGCGCCGAACAGCTCGAGGCGCAGCGCCTGCAGGCGGAAAAGGCCGAGCGCGACCGGGCCATCGCCGCCGAGCGCAATGCGCAGTTGCGCCTCAACGAGGCACGCGCCCAGGTGCGCCAGATCGTCGAGGCGCACAAGGTGAAACGCGAAGGCGAGATCGCCTACCGCTTCACCGACGGCGACCGGATCAGGGACGTGCTGGTGAACGAACCGCTGCGCGCGCAGCTGGCCGCCGGCACGCTGGTGATCGTGCGCCACGGCGAGGGCTACGAATTGCTGCCCCGCGTGGCCGCCGACAAGGTCCGCGAACGCGACGCGGCGATGATCGTGCTCGACCACGGCCGCACGGAGACGACGGCCGGCAACGACACCGACGACGAGTATTACAAGCAGTTCGAAGTGCCGGACGACCTGATCTGGTAGCCCTGCTGTTGCCGTCGGCGCCGCGGCTTTCTCAGTAGCAATCCACGAACGCCCGGCAATGCTCCGGGTGGGCATCGCAGCCATAGACGTAGCCGACGCCGCAGTCACCGAGCTCGTCGTTGTCCGTGACGTCGCAGAACTGCAGAAGAAACCGCATCGGCGCCTGGCAAAGTTCGCAATGCGGTTCGTGTGGCCCCTGGATCAACTCGGGCTCGCCGCCCACCAGGATGGCGTTTTCCACCGCGAAGTCGGCTATGGCGTCGTCCCCGTCCAGCAGCATCGACAGCACGCGCAGCGGCTGCGCGGTCAGCGCGGACAGCCTTTTCCCGAGCCCCGGAACGGTCTCCAGCAGCCATGCGCCATCCAGCGCGCCGTGCCCCCGCTCATCGTCGTCACCGAGGGATTCCATGATCGGCATGGCCAGCGGTTCCAGTGCCCGGGCGGCGAGTTTCGTCACGCCGTTGGGAGCAGCGGTGACAACCAGGTCCGCCGCACCGGGATAACTTCTGACGAGCAACTCGTGCTGCCCCAGATAAATCGTCAACCATCGGTCGTTCCAGGCCGGGTGCGCCACGCCCGCAAGCGGCAACTGGAGCAGGAATTTGCCGGGCTGTCCCTCGTCGTCGAGGGGCCACATCTCGTCTGGCCCCGCCAGGGGTTCGCCACCTACGCGGGCAAGCGAATGAGCATCGCCCTTTTCGCTGGCGATGCGATACAGCAGCCTGAACGTGCCCCGGCGGGCGTGGCTGTCGATCAAGGCCAGCAGTGCCGCCCGCGTCGCCGCGCCGATCGCTTGGTAGTCGGCCAGGGCTTTCCTTCGCGCCTTGCTTTCGGAGCGCGTCGAAAGCCACAGGAGGCCGGCAAGAATGCCGCCCGCGCCCAACAGTATTCCCAGCACCTCCGCAGCACCGCGCAATGACACGCCGAGCGCCACCGCATTGATGTTGCGTACAAACACCAGGGCACAGACAAGCGTCCAGGCGATCATCAGCGACCACCACGCCACGGCGCGCAACCTCGGCGCGGTTCCCGTGCCACTCAGGGGCAGCCGCCTGCCCCACAGGGCAAACGTCTGCAGTCCAGCCCCGCCGAGCCAAGCGAAGCACAGTGGCCAGAACGAACCCATCCGGGGTGGGCAGTTCCTCCGGTAGATCACGAACACGTCGGTCTTGGGCAGCCAGTCATGGATGAGCGCGACCAGGATGATCGCCCCGGCCGCGGCAGCCAGTTGTCCAAGCCATGTCGCGGGCCTGCCGACCCAGCGTGTCCAGCCGAGGCTCACGGTAACGATCCAGGCCAGGGCTGCGCCCGCCACCTGGGCCACGTTGTGCGGCTCGGCCTGGCTCAGGCTGATCGACACGAAGCATGCGGCTATGATCGCCGGCCAGAACACCCAAGACCTCATCCCCTTCCCTCCGATGGAAACCCGCGCCGCCACTCCCTGCCTGCCGGCAGCATGATCATGCCAGCTGCAGCAGGTCCCAGCCGTTGCCGTACAGATCCTCGAACACCGCCACCGTGCCGTAGGCCTCGTGGCGCGGCTCCTCGCGGAAGTGCACGCCCGCGGCGCGCATGCGCTGCCAGTCGCGCTGGAAGTCGTCGGTGTGCAGCAGCAGGAAGACGCGGCCACCGGTCTGGTTGCCGATGCGCGAGGCCTGTTCGTCGCCGTTCGCCTTCGCCAGCAGCAGGCGCGTTTCGTGCGAGCCCGGCGGCGCCAGCAATACCCAGCGCTTGCCGCCGCCCATGTCGGTGTCCTCGATCAGCTCGAAGCCCAGCGCGCGGGTGTACCAGGCAATCGCTTCGTCGTAATCGGCGACCAGCAGCGCCAGGGCGCCCAGATGCTGTTTCATGCCTTTTCCGCCTTGAGTGTCGGCAGCGGCCCGAGCTCCGCCTGCAATTTTTTGGTGAGTTTCGCGCGGACCAGGGTGTACGCGTCGAGGATGTACGCGGCCAGCTCGGCGGTGGCGAAGCGCTGCGGTTCGGTGATCGATATCCAGTGCGCCCGCGCCAGGTACGGCGCCGGAATGATGCCGGGTTGATCGGTGAGCGCGAGGAAACGATCGTCGTCCACCTTGAACGACAGCCGCCCGCCCTCGCTGCCATCGGACGGCATCACCGCAAACATCTTGCCACCCACGCTGAACACCATGTCGACACCCCATTTGGTATCACGGGTGACCCCCGGCCACTGGCCGCAGAGCGCTTGCAGCTGGGCCGCCGTGAGGCCGCGGACGGGTTTGCGGGCCATGCCATCGCTCCGGGGAATTCCGACCCGCATTGTGCGGGGCCACGGCGTTTCTGTCTGTATCTCCCGTGTTGCACCATCCGCGGGCCGATCGATGCCATGGCGCGGAGCCATGTGACAGCCCATCGCAACGCCCGTCATTGCAAATTCATGCTGCGGTGCACACAATACGCAAAAGTATGGAGCCGCCATGATCCCTGCCATCGACTTCGCCGCCCCCACCCGCTACGCCGCACTGCCGCCGCGCAGCAGCGAACGCTTCGCCCGCCCCCGCGTGGCGCCGTCCCCGCGGGGTGAGCAGGTGCGCACCCAGGACGGGCGGGAACTGGTGCTGCGACCGATCGAGGCCGGCGACGTGGCCGCGATGCAGCGTTGCTTCACCCGGCTGTCGCCGGAAGACATTCGCCGCCGCTTCCTGCATGCGATGTCCGAGCTGCCCGCACCGATGGCCCAGCGCCTGTGCCGCATCGACCCCGCGCTCGAAACCGCCTGCGTGCTGATGGACGAGTCCGAGCAGCCGGCCGAGATGCGCGGCGTGGGGCGGATCTATGTCGACGAGGCCACCGACAGCGCCGAGTTCTCGGTGCTGGTGGAACAGAACTGGAGCCGCCGTGGCCTGGGCGCCCTGCTGATGCAGCGGCTGGTCGACGACTGCCGCCGCCGCGGCCTCGCCGAACTGTGGGGCTACGTGCTGCTGGAAAACCGGCCGATGCTGCAGCTGTGCCGGGAGCTGGGCTTTACCCAGCGGATGATGCCGGACGAGCCGGGCACGGCGCAGATCACCCTGAAGCTCTGAAAGGCTCTACCCCACCCCGGCCCTCCCCTGCTTGCAGGGGAGGGCGCAAGACATCAGAGCCGCTCCACGGACGCTCGGGCACATCGCGTTACACTTGCCCGCTTTCCCCGGCGCGGCACTTCTGGCGGCGCCCTGCACACGCGTCCCCATGACCAGCCCGATCAAACACCCGCCCCTGCCGACCACCCCGAAGCAACGCCGCTACTGGACACCGCCCCACGGCTCCGGCCGGGCCCTGCTGATCGCCGAGGCGGCACGTTCGCACGAAGGTCTGCTGGTGGCGGTGACCCGCGACACCCAGCGCGCCCAGGCGCTCGAATCGGAGCTGAAGATCTTCGCCGGCGGCCTGCCGGTGCTGCATTTCCCGGACTGGGAAACGCTGCCCTACGACGTGTTCAGCCCGCACCCGGAAATCGTCTCGCAGCGCATCGCCACCTTGTACCAGTTGCCCAGCGTGAAACGCGGCGTGCTGGTGGTGCCGATCGCCACGCTGATGCAGCGGATCGCGCCGCGCTCGCACATCACCGGTTCCGGACTGGTGCTGTCCAGGGGCCAGAAGTTCGACCTGGCCGCCGAACAGCGCCGGCTTGAGGCCTCCGGTTACCGTCACGTGCCCCAGGTGGCCGAGCCCGGTGACTTCGCCGTGCGCGGCGCCCTGCTCGACGTATTCCCGATGGGCACGGCTGAGCCGTATCGCATCGAGCTGTTCGACGATGAGGTGGATTCGATCCGCAGCTTCGATCCGGAAACCCAGCGCTCGCAGCAGCAGGTGGACAAGGTCGAGCTGCTGCCGGCGCGCGAATTTCCTCTGACCGACGAAGCGGCGAAGGAATTCCGGGGCAACCTGCGCGAACGCTTCCCGATCGACGTGCGCCGCTGCCCGCTGTACCAGGACATGAAGGAAGGCGTCACGCCCGGCGGCATCGAGTACTACCTGCCTTTATTCTTCAAACAAACCGCCACGCTGTTCGACTACCTCGCCGACGACGCGCTGTTCGTGCTGGGCGAAGGCGCCGGCGAAGCGGCCGAGCAGTTCTGGACGCAGACCGCCGAACGCTACGACCAGCGCGCGCACGACATCGAGCGCCCGGTGCTGCCGCCGGCCGAACTCTACCTGCCGCCTGAGAAACTGCGCGAACAGCTCAACAGGCGGCTGCGGGTGGAAGTGGTCGAAGCCAGCCACGAGCACGCGGTCGACACCGGCACCCAGCCGGCGCCGGAGCTGCCGCTCAATCGCAAGGGTGAGGAACCCGGCACGTCGCTGCGGCATTTCCTGTCCAGCTATCCCGGCCGCGTGCTGATCGCCGCGGATTCGGCGGGGCGACGCGAGGCGCTGATCGAAACGCTGGCAGCAGCGGGATTGAAACCCGAGGTCATCGAGGGCTGGGGCGCTTTTCTCCTCCCCAACCCTCCCCTGCAAGCAGGGGAGGGAGTCAAGTTCGCGATCACCATCGCGCCGCTGGAACAGGGCTTTGCGCTGACCAGGCCCGCGCTCGCCGTGCTCACCGAGCGCGAGCTCTACGGCGAGCGGGTGCGCAGCGAGCGCGACCGCAAGCGCCGCCGTGGCACCGCGCGCGATCCGGAAAGCATCATCCGCGACCTCACCGAGCTCACCATCGGCGCACCGATCGTGCACGTGGATCACGGCGTGGGCCGCTACCAGGGCCTGGCCTCGATGGACGTGGGCGGCATGGATGGCGAGTTCCTCACCATCGAATACGCCAAGGGCGACAAGCTCTATGTGCCCGTCGCACAGCTGGGCCTGGTCAGCCGCTACTCCGGCACCGCGCCGGAACTGGCGCCGCTGCATTCGCTGGGCGGCGATGCGTGGGAACGCGCGCGCCGGAAGGCCGCGGAAAAAGTGCGCGACGTGGCCGCCGAACTGCTGGCGATCTACGCCCAGCGCCAGGCACGCGGCGGCGAGTCAATGCCGATCGACCGGCAGATGGTCGAACAGTTCGGCAGCACCTTTCCGTTCGAGGAAACCCCCGACCAGGAAACCGCGATCGAGGCCGTGCTGGAGGATCTGGCCGCGCCCCGCGCGATGGACCGGGTGATCTGCGGCGACGTGGGCTTCGGCAAGACCGAGGTCGCGCTGCGCGCCGCGTTCGCCACCGCCACTGCCGGCAAGCAGGTCGCCGTGCTGGTGCCGACCACCCTGCTCGCCCAGCAGCACTACCGCAACTTCGCCGACCGCTTCGCCGACTGGCCGGTGCGGGTCGACGTGCTGTCGCGCTTCAAGTCGGCCAAGGAAGTGAACGAGGCGCTGAAGCGCCTCGCCGACGGCCAGATCGACGTGATCGTGGGCACCCACAAGCTGCTGCAGCCGGACATCCGGTTCAAGAACCTGGGCCTGGTGATCGTCGACGAGGAACAGCGTTTCGGCGTGCGCCAGAAGGAGCAGCTGAAGAAACTGCGTGCCGAGGTCGACCTGCTGACGATGACCGCCACGCCGATCCCGCGCACCTTGAACATGGCGATGGCCGGCCTGCGCGATCTTTCATTGATCGCCACGCCGCCGGCGCATCGCAGCGCCGTGCGCACCTTCATCTCGGCGTGGGACCCGGCGACGATCCGCGAGGCGCTGCAGCGCGAGCTGTCGCGCGGCGGCCAGGTGTACTTCCTGCACAACGAGGTGCAGAGCATCGAGCGGATCGTGCGCGAACTGGAGGAGCTGGTGCCCGAGGCGCGCATCCGCATCGCCCACGGCCAGATGCCCGAGCGCGAACTGGAAGGCGTGATGGCGGATTTCCACCGCCAGCGCTTCAACGTACTGGTGTGCACCACGATCATCGAAACCGGCATCGACATCCCCAGCGCCAACACCATCATCATCAACCGCGCCGACCACTTCGGCCTGGCCCAGCTGCACCAGCTGCGCGGTCGCGTCGGCCGTTCGCATCACCGCGCGTATGCGTACCTGGTGGTGCCCGACCGCAAGTCGATCACCGCCGATGCGCAGAAGCGGCTGGAAGCACTCGCCTCGCTGGAGGAACTCGGCGCCGGCTTCACCCTGGCCACCCACGACCTGGAAATCCGTGGTGCCGGCGAGCTGCTTGGTGACGAGCAATCCGGCCAGATCCAGGAGATCGGTTTCGGTCTGTACACCGAACTGCTGGACCGCGCGGTGCGCGCGCTGAAGTCCGGCAAGATTCCCGATTTCGACTTGAGCAGCGAACACGAAACCGAAGTCGAACTGCATCTGCCCGCATTGATCCCCGACGATTACCTGGGCGACGTGCACCACCGCCTGACCTTGTACAAGCGCATCGCCAGCGCGCGCAGCGAGGATGACTTGCGCGATCTCCAGGTGGAGATGATCGATAGATTCGGCCTGCTGCCCGATCCCACCAAGCAACTGTTCGCCGTGGCCAGCCTGAAGCTGATGGCCACCCCGCTGGGCATCCGCAAGCTGGATTTCGGTGCCAACGGCGGTCGCATCACCTTCCGCGAGAAACCCGAGATCGACCCGATGGCGATCATCAAGCTGATCCAGCAACTGCCCCGCGTGTACAAGCTGGACGGCCAGGACAAGCTGAAGGTGATCCTCGACCTGCCCGGCGCCAGCGAACGCATCCGCAGCGCGCAGGAAGTGCTGGTGCTGCTGGGCGCGCGCCGACCGGGCTGATGGCGCCACATCGCTGACGCCCAGTGTCCGGACTGGACCCGCCCCAGCGCCCACGTCGTGCCGGGTGCCATCGGGCCAGGGCGCCCCCGGCCCCGTCAGGCCGTGGTTTGCGCCGGCCGTCGATGCGCTGGCACGGGGCGTGCTTGACACTGGCCTCAAAGGTCGGCAGGTTGGATAGTCAACCCGCCGGGGACATGCTGCACGGCAGGTCGGGGGCCCGTCGGCCGGCGCATGGGATGCGCTGGTGCCCATTCGCCCATGTTTCCGGCAACACGATCCAGCACGTGCAATCCCGCAGGAATTCGGCAGGGCGGAGAGAGGCAGATGGAGAGGCTGCTCACACTTCTGATACCACGGCGTCCGCCACCCGCATGGCGCGCCCTGCTGTCGGCCCTGTTCTGGCTCACCCTGGGGGTCGCCCACGCTGCCATACCGCTGAATGGCGCCTGGCGCCAGGTGCACGCCGGCGACACGCCAGCCTCGGTGATGGCGGAATACCACCAGGGTGCGCTGAAGAGTTTCGACCCCTCGCTGCTGCAGCGCTTTCCCCATGACGGCGCCGGCAGTTGGGTGGTCATCGCGCCGCAACCGCCCTGGGACAACAGCGGCCGCGTACTGACGATCTATCCGCCCACCCTGGCCAATGTCACCGTATTCGCCGGGAGCGTGCCGATGACGCTGGCGCTGGACGACTTCAGCGCGCCCTTCCACGGTCATGGCCGGCTGGCATGGCAGGTTCCCGTCGGCATGGCGGCGTCCACGCCGATCCTGCTGCGCTTCGATCCCTCGGCAACCCTGGTGGCCCCGGTGCGTTTCCAGGTCGAGCCCATGCGCGACTACGTGCAGCAGGACGCGCGCTGGCTGGTGTTCGCCAGCGCCTGCTTCGCGGTGATGCTGGCGATGGTGCTGATGGCCCTGTGCTTTGCCGGCATGCTGCGCGACGTCACCTATGCCTGGTACGCCGGCTACATCCTCTGCTACTGCCTGATCCAGGGCATCCAGACCGGCTTCGTGTTCCATCCGCTGGAATGGGAGTGGCTGTCGGGCATGGCGGTGATGGTCGGCTCTGCCGCGGTCGCGCTGTCGGTGGCGTTTGCCTCGCTGTTCATGACGCGATTCTGCGAGCTGCAGCGTTACGCGCCCTTGCTGCGGGTGCCGATCACCGCACTCGCGGTGGGCATGATCCAGCTGGTGCTGATGCGCAGCAGCCAGGTCCCGCTGCTGGTGCACGTGGCGCAGATCCTGCTGAACCCCCTGCTGATGATCGGCGCGGCGCTGTTGCTGATAGCCGCCATCGTGGCGGCGGCCCGCGGTTCGCGGCAGGCGTGGTTCTTCCTGGCCGGGTGGACGCCGCTGCTGCTGCTCACCGCGCTGAGCAGCGCCCAGGTCAACGGCGCCCTGCCGCAACTGGACTGGCTCAACGACGCGAGCGTGGCCGGTGGCGCGTTCGAGGCGGTGGTGCTGTCGCTGGGACTGGCCGACCGTGCGCTGCGCCTGCGCCACGACCGCGACGTGGTGCGCGTGCTGGCCGACCGCGACGCGCTGACCGACGTGCTCAACCGCCGCGGCTGGACCGAACGGGTCAACACGCTGTTGTCGGCCAGCACGACGCGACCGATGGCCCTGCTGTTCCTGGACCTCGATCATTTCAAGCTGCTGAACGACCGCCAGGGCCACAACACCGGCGACCGCGCCCTGGTCGCGGTGGCCAACGCGCTGACCGCCGAACTGCGGCCCGGCGACCTGTTTGGCCGCTACGGCGGCGAGGAATTCGTCGCCCTGCTCGACAACACCCGGCCGGAACAGGCCATGCACGTGGCGACCCGATTGTGCCGCCGCGTCCATCGCCTGGAAATTCCGGTGAATGCCGAGGCGCTGCTCAGCATCAGCATCGGCGTCACCATCCGCCACCACGACGACGACGTGGAATCGCTGGTCGAACGCGCCGATCAGGCGATGTACGACGCCAAGCTCAAGGGACGCAACCGGGTCTGCATGTATCGCCAGGACGATGGCGAGGTGCGCGGCGCCAACCCGTCTCCGGGCCGGCGCCTGCATATCGTGGAACGGCGCGAATCGGACAAGTAGGCCAACCCGCCGCGCCGTTCATCAGGACCTTGCCGCCAGCGCCTTCGCCGCGGCCACCACGTCGGCCTCGCCCGGCAACACCAGCAGCGCCGCACCGGCCAGCGGCGTGAACGTGTCGGCGCCGACCACGCGATGCAGCGGCGTGGCGCCGCAGCCGCCTTCGACGATCGCGGTGATCACGCCCTCGCCCACGCCCGCGCTCTTGCGGCCTTCGTCCAGCACCAGGATGCGCTTGGCGCTCTTCGCCTGCGCCGCGATGAAGGCATCGTTGAGCGGCGCCAGCCAGCGCAAGTCGACCACGCGCACCTGCCACTTGAGCTCCGCTTCGATCGTGCGCGCGGCGCGCAACGCCATCGGCACGCCGTTGCCGAAGGTGAACACCACCAGGTCGTTCGCCGCGTCGTTGTAGACACGGCCCTCGCCCAGCGTCATCGCCTGGTCGGGCGCGGGATAGTCGAACTGCCACTGGCCGTCGCCGGCCTCGTACAGATCCTTGGTCATGTACAGCGCGATCGGTTCGAGGAAGGCGCAAACGCGGCCATCGACCTTCGCCAGCGCCATCAGCGTGCGCAGCATCATCGCCGCGTCGTCGCCGCGGCTGGGGCAACCGACCACCAGGCCGGGGATGTCGCGCAGCGCGGTGATCGAGTTGTCGTTGTGGAAGTGGCCGCCGAAACCCTTCTGGTAACCCAGCGAGGCCACGCGCATTACCATCGGGTTGCGGTACTGGTTGTTGGAGAAGAACTGCAGCGAGGCCGCCTCGCCGCGGATCTGATCGCAGGCGTTGTGGAAATACGCCAGGTACTGGATCTCCGGCAGCGGCAGCATGCCCATGTTGGCGTAGCCCTGGGCCAGGCCCAGGATCATCGTTTCATCGAGCAGCGTGTTGAACACGCGGCTGCCCTTGAAGGTCTTGTTGAGTCCTTTGGTGACGGTGTACACACCACCCTTCTGCGCTACGTCCTCGCCAAACAGCAGCGCCTCGGGATACTTCGCCAGCAGGTCGTGCAGGGCCTGGCCGATCTGGATGGCCAGATGCCGCGGCGGCAGCTTCTCGGGCAGCTTCGCCTCGCCGCCGAACACGGCGAGCCGCTTGTCGGCGTAGTCGGCGCGCGTGGCCTCGGCCTTCACCGCGGCCGGCGTGTACGGCGCCAGCGGGGCCATCACGTCGTCCAGCGAGGTCAGCCGATGACGCGAGTCCGCATCCTCGGCGGCGGCGAAGCAGCGCTTGCGGGTGGCCTCGTACAGGTTCAGCAGGTCGTCCTTCGAATACAGTCCCGACTCCAGCGCGATACCGGCCGAACGCAGCAGCGGGTCGGAGCACTCGACGGCAAAAAGCTCCTCGATGCTGCGCCACTCGATTTCGAAATCGGTGCCGGCGTGACCCATCACGCGGGTGGTCTTCAGGTGCAGGAAGGTCGGCCGGCGCATCGTGCGGCAATGCTCCACCGCGCGCTGCACCTGGGCGTAGCCTTCGGCAAGATCCAAGCCATCGGCGAAGAAGTAATCGAGGTTGGCGCGATGCTGGTAGTTGTTGGCGACCCAGCCCGACGGCGTCTTCACCGAGATGCCGATGCCGTTGTCCTCGCACACGAACAGCACCGGCGCGGGCAGCTTCTGGTAGGCCGTCCACGCCGCGGTGTTGAATGCGGTCTGCGCGGTGGCGTGGTTGCTGGAGGCGTCGCCGAACGAGCAGATCGTGATGCTGTCGTCGGGAATCGGCAGCTGATGGCCGATCCGCCGCGCCTGCTCGATCGCCACCGCGGTGCCCAGCGCCTTGGGCAGGTGCGAGGCGATCGTCGAGGTCTGCGGCAGCACCCACAACGGCTTGCTGCCCCATACCTTGTGACGGCCGCCGGAGGCCGGGTCGTCCTTGCTGGCGGCGAACGACAGCGCCGAATCCATCACCGGGTCCATGCCCGGGATCTTGCGGAAGCGCTCGGCCATGAAGCCGCCGGAGCGGTAATGCAGGAAGGCCGGATCGGTGTGGCGGGTCAGCCGCGCCACCATCGCGTTGCCTTCGTGGCCGGACGAACCGATCGTGTAGAACACCTTGTTCTGCACCCGCAGCACGCGCGCCATCAGGTCGAGGTGGCGCGAGATCAATTGGGATTCCAGCAGCTCGCGGAAACCGCGCGCATCCAGTGCACTGCCCGGCAGCACGGCGGCGTCATCGCGCGGCGCGGCGCGCACCTCGCCGTTCCACAACTGCACGAACTCGATGAAGTTCTGGTCGACGACCTCGGCACGGTTGAAACCCTTGTGGCGAGCGCTGATGGCAAACGGAATGGCGGTCATGGCGAATTCGTGTGGGTGGACAGGCAGCCGCGACGCGGCATCAATGGAGGGATACGACCGGCACGCTGAAGACCGGAGCGGCCAGAGCGCGCAAGGCGGCAACGCGGGGCGCATCTTTTTCGCGACCGAAGCTTTCAAGCAGCCGGATCTGATCGTCGACGGACGGCACCGGCACGGCGAGGCCATTCACGCCGGCCAGCACCAGCTTTCCCGGCAGCACGGGCTGCCAGCATTCGTCGACATGGAGTTCAAGCGCGCCCATCACTTCGACCGGCGCGCCGGGAAAACGGAAACGGGCGAAATGCGAGCGGAAGCGATCGTCGTCGGACGACGCAAACGCGGACTCGCGGCGCGCTGCCCAGTGCGCCATCAGACGCTCCGCGTCCGCCCGCGAGGTCAGCACATCCACATCCGCCGCGCTGGTCTGCACGCCGAGCAGCAGCGCCGCGGTGCTGCCGATCACGCACCACGGATCGACGCACTGCACGTGCAGGTCCGGCACGATCTCGGCCAGGGTGGTGTACAGCGCGGGCGACAGGTGGCTCATCCGCGACGCCGGCGCCACTGCTCGCGCGTCTGCGCCCAGATGTCGGTGGGCGAATCCTCATACGGCGCGGGCAGCTTGCCGGGACCGCGGCAGGTCGAACCCAGCCGCTGCGCCAGCGCCTGCGAGGCGTGGTTGTCGGGGTGGATGGAATGGATCATCTCGTCCCAGCCAAGCTGGTCGAAGGTCCAGTCGATCGCGGCGGTGCAGCCTTCCAGCGCGTAGCCCTTGCCCCAGGCGCTGCGGGCCAGGCCCCAACCCACCTCGGTGCCGGGCCAGCCTTCCGGATGCCAGGGGCCGAGCCGGCCGATCCACTGGCCGCTGCTTTTCTCGATCACCGAAAACATCGAGAAACCCTGGATCGTCCACGCGCCGGCCGATGCCAGGAAACCTCGCCATGCCACCGCGCGCGCCTGCTGCCCGCCGATGAAGCGGGCCGCTTCGGCATCGGCCATGTTGGCGGCATAGGCGTCGAAATCCTCTGCCCGCGGCGGCCGCAGGATCAGGCGTTCGGTGTCGATGCGCAGCGAATCGAAATCCATCCGCGGCAAACCCCTTTCAGAACGCGTTGATGCCGGTCAGTTCGCGGCCGACCACCAGTTCGTGCACGGTCTCGGTGCCTTCATAGGTGATCACCGATTCCAGGTTCAGCGCGTGGCGGATCGCGCCGTGCTCGGTGGTGATGCCGGCACCGCCCAGGATGTCGCGGCACTGGCGCGCGATGTCGATGGCCATGCGGCAGTTGTTCCACTTCGCCAGCGAGACCTGGGTCGGCTGCATCTTGCCGGCGTCCTTCAGGCGACCGAGCTGCAGCGACAGCAGCTGGGCGGTGGTGATGCGCCTGGCCATGTCGGCCATCTTCAGCTGCACCGCCTGGTTGGAGGCGAGCGGCTTGCCGAACAGGATGCGCTCGGCCGTGTAGTCGAGCACTTCCTTGAGGCAGGCCTGTGCCGCGCCGATCGGGCCCCAGGTGATGCCATAGCGCGCCTGGGTCAGGCAGCCCAGCGGGCCCTTCAGGCCCTTCACGTTGGGCAGGCGCGCGCTGTCCGGCACGCGCACGTTGTCGAAGAACAGCGCGCTGGTGACCGAGGCGCGCAGGCTCATCTTCTTGTGGATTTCCTGCGCCTTGAAGCCGGCCGTGTCGGTCGGCACCACGAAGCCCTGGATGCCGTCGTCCGTCTGCGCCCACACGATCGCGATGTGCGCCAGGTTGCCGTTGGTGATCCACATCTTGGCGCCGTTGATGACCCAGTCGCCGCCGTCCTTCCTGGCGTTCGTCTTCATGTTGGCCGGATCGGAGCCGCCGTGCGGTTCGGTCAGGCCGAAGCAGCCGATCACTTCGCCGGCCGACATCTGCGGCAGGTAGTGCTTCTTCTGCTCCTCGCTGCCGTAGGCGAAGATCGGGTACATGCACAGCGAGCTCTGCACCGAGGCGAAGCTGCGCAGGCCGGAATCGCCGCGCTCCAGTTCCTGGCAGATCAGGCCGTAGCTGACGCCGTTCATGCCGGCGCCGCCGTATTCCTCGGGGATGGTGGCACCGAGCAGGCCGAGGCCGGCGATCTCGGGGATCAGCTCCTTCGGGAAGCGGCCCTGGTCGAAGCAGTCGCCGATGATCGGCAACACGCGCTCGTCGACGAAACGGCCGACGGAGTCCTGCACCATGCGCTCCTCGTCGGTGAGCAGCGAGCGGACATCGTACAGATCGAGCGGATTCAGACTGACAGCCATGGAAGCTCCGGCAAGGGCACGTAAAGCGGGCATTGTAGCGCGGGCGGACCTGCCCCGCAGACCGAAAGCGGGCTTGCGGCGCGTACAATTCCCGCCGGTCACCCCGCCGCTCCGGAATCCCATGTTCAAAGGCGTCTTGCTCGGCTTCATGGCCTTCGCCGCGTTCGCCCTCAGCGATGCCTTCGTGAAGCTGCTGCGCGGCTCGCTGCCGCCTTACGAGGCGGTGTTCTTTGGCGCGGTGCTGGGGCTGACCGCCCTGCCCTTCATCAAGGGCCGCGGCGATCGCTGGCGCGACGTGGTGCGGGCGCAGCGCCAGGGCCTGTGGCTGGTGCGCGCGGTGGCCAGCGCGATCGGCAGCATTTCCGCCGTGGTCGCGTTCACCGCGCTGCCGATGGCCGAGGCGTTCGCGCTGATCTTCCTGCTGCCGATCTTCGTCACCATCCTGTCGGTGCTGGTGCTGAAGGAGCACGTGGGCTGGCGCCGCTGGTCGGCGGTGGTGGCCGGCTTCATCGGCGTGCTGGTGGTGCTGCGACCGGGCTTCCGGGTGCTCGGCATCGGCCATCTGGCCGCGATCATCTGCGGGCTTTCGGGCGCGATCTCGATGATCGCGCTGCGCATGGCCGGCCCCCACGAAAAACGCATCACCCTGTACGGCGCCGGCATGATCGGCTCGCTGCTGTTCGCCGGGCTGATGATGCTGGCCGACTTCCGCTGGCCCGGGCTGGTGCAGTGGCTGTTCCTGCTCGGCTACGGCCTGCTCGCCGCGCTGGCCTCGGTGCTGCTGATGCTGGCCACCCAGCGCGCGCCGGCCAACCATGTCGCGCCGACCCAGTACAGCCAGATGCTGTGGGCGGTGCTGCTGGGCTACGTGCTGTTCCACGACGCGCTGGATTGGCCGATGGCGATCGGCATCGCGATCATCCTGGGCGCCGGCCTGTTCACCTTCGTGCGCGAGGACAAGGTCACGCGCTGGTGGAAGCGCACGCGGGTGGTGTGAGGGTCGCTGCAGCTCAACCGGCAGCTGTCGTGGCCAGACGCTGCAGGCGTGCCGCGCAACGGGCCAATTCGACACGGAGCTTCGCGGGCGTGCGGATCTCGAAGTCGAACGCCAGTCCGGCCAGCTGGCGGGCGAACCAGTCGAGATCATCGGCGCTGGTGCGCAGGAGCACGCCGCCTTCGACCGGCTCGAGCACGCCGAAGGCAAGCGAGAACACCCGGCGCGCCGTCTGCAGGTCCGTGTGCAGCAGCACCTCGATCGGGTGGGCGTAGGCGATCGCGCCGATGGATTGCAGCAGCTGATCCAGCGCATCGAAACCCGGCGGCCGCCGGAACGACGGTTCGAGCAGGCTCACCTCGCCCACGCGATCGAGCCGGAACGAACGCAGGCCATGACGCAGGTGGCACATGCCCAGCGCGTACCAGGCACCAGCCCGCCAGGCCAGGCCGTAGGGATCGAACTCGCGCTCGGTGCGCACGCCCGCGGCCGATTCGTAATGCATCCGCACGCGCCGCTGCGCCTGCGCCGCACCCGCCAGCGCGATCAGCGCCGCGTTGCTGCCCGGCGTGCCCGAGGCCGGCAACAAGTCCACCTTCACCGTGTCGGCAATCGCATTCGCGTGGCGCTTCAACTTGTCGGGCATCACCCGCGCCAGCTTGGCCTGCACGCTTTCCACCGCCGGTGACGCTTCGGCCAGGCCCAGCCCCCGCGCCGCCACCAGGCCGACCGACAGCGCCACCGCCTCGTCGTTGGTGAACATCATCGGCGGCAACTTGAAGCCGGCGACCAGCATGTAGGCACCGGCGCGGCCACGCTCGGTGGTGAGCGGGATGCCGAGGTCTTCCAGCGCCACGATGTAGCGCCGCAGCGTGCGCACGTCGACGCCGACCCGGCGCGCCAGTTCCGGCCCGCTCATGCGACCGTGGCTCTGCAGCAGGTCGAGCACCGCCAGCACGCGGGTGGTGGGTTTGGCCATGGCCGCCATGGTAACGGCAAATCAGGGCGATTATTGCCCTGTATGTGTCTTAGCGTGGGTCTCGCGCGACTCGGCGCACGGCCAGGAATCCCCATGAACCACGTCCAACGACTGTTGTCCGGCACCGTCGCAGCCATCGCGCTCGGTACCGCCCTGTCGGCACACGCCACGAACGAGGTCCCCACGATGGAAAGCGTGCAGCATCTGCAGGATTACCAGGTCGTCGAGTTCCGTCGTTACGTCACCAGCGACGGCGAGCTGGCGCACTTCGTCAAATACTTCGACGCGTATTTCCCGGAAGCGTTCGAGCAGCTCGGTGCGATGGTGTTCGGCCAGTTCGCCGAGCGCGGGCATCCGAACCGCTTCACCTGGCTGCGTGGCTTCCACGACATCAACGCGCGTCCGATCGTCAACGCCGCGTTCTACTACGGCCCGCTGTGGAAGGAACATCGCGTCAAGGTCAACGCGATCCTGCCGGACAGCGACAACGTGATGCTGTTGCGCCCGCTGCATGCGGATCAGGGCGTCAGCGTGCTGCCCGCGGTGGACCCGGTGACCGAACAACGCGGCGCGCAGGGTGTCGTGGTCGCGCAGATCTTCGCGGTGAAGAAAGGCAGCGAGGAAGCCTTCGCGAAACAGGCCGAGGCAGCGTTCGACGCCTACCGCGTCGAAGGTGTGCACCCCGCCGGCGTGCTGGTGTCACTGGACGTGCCGAACAACTTTCCGCAGCTGCCGATACGCAGTGACGGGCCGTTCCTGGTGTGGCTGGGCGTGGTCCGCGACAACGCCATGCTGGACAAGCAATTGATGCCACGGCTGGCCGCCGCCGAACGGTCGCTCGCCGCCAGCGGCCTGCTGCGCGGTACGCCGGAGCGCGTGGTGATGGACCCGACCCCGCGCTCGCGCCTGCGCTGGTTGCCCGATGCGAACGCGGAGAGCGCGCCATGAACCACTACGAACAACTGTGGCTGTTCTTCGCCCTGGTCTTCGGCATCATCGTGTTGCCGGGCCTGGACATGGCCTTCGTCATGGGCAGCACCCTGGCCGGCGGGCGCAGCCGCGGTTTCGCCGCGGTGGCCGGCATCATCGCCGGCGGGGTCTGCCATGTGCTGATGACGGCGCTGGGCATCAGCGTGCTGATCAAGCTGGTTCCGGGTGCGTTCAACGCGCTGCTGCTGGCCGGTGCGCTGTACATCGCCTGGATCGGCATCTCGCTGCTGCGCAGCGAGGCCTCCCTCGGCCTGCACACGGACGTCCCGCTGCGTTCGCGCGCAGCGACGTTTCGCCAGGGCGTGCTGACCAGCCTGCTCAACCCCAAGGCCTACCTGTTCATGCTCGCCGTGTTCCCGCAATTCCTGCGGCCCGAATACGGCCTGATCTGGCTGCAGGCGACGCTGATGTGGCTGATCATCGCGATCAACCAGTTCTTCATCTACGGCGGCGTGACCGTGATGGCCGACCGGGCACGACGGTGGCTGCAAGGCCGGCCGGCAGCCGGCATGCTGGCGAACCGCTGCGTGGGCGGCCTGCTGATTGCCGCGGCGATGCTGACCGGATTCGAAGGCTGGCAGCGGATCTGAGCAAGAAACGGATGGCGGTGACGAGGCAGACAACGGATCGTACGGCCCGACCAGCAAAGCGGAGCGCCTTGAAGATGAAGTCGGCAAGAACCCCATCGCCGCGACGACGATGTTTCACCCTGTCCCGCATGCTCGTCGGCATCATGCTGTCGCCGGCCGCGTGGGGCCAGACCGCGGCAAACCCGGCGGCGCCCTCCGAAGCCCAATCAGCGTCCCCTGCGCGACAGTCGCTGGACGACGCCTGGTGGACCGGCCCGATGCTGGCGAACTCGGCCGCAACCCTGCCGCGTGGCCATTACCTGATCGAGCCCTATGTCTACGACGTGTCCTCGCCCCACTCGGATGGTTTCGGCTCGCTGACGTACATGCTCTATGGGCTCACCGATCGGCTGACGGTGGGCCTGGTTCCCGTGCTGGGCTACACCCGGCTGGATGGCCCGGGCGACAGTTCGGGCGTCCGAATGGGCGACGTGAGCGTACAGGCGCAATACCGGCTCACCGAATTCCACGAAGGCAGTTCCCTGCCGACGATCTCGCTGCAATTGCAACAGACGCTGCCGAGCGGAAAGCATGACCGGCTGGGCGACCGGCCTGGCGATGGCCTCGGCAGCGGGGCCAGCACCACGACCTTGCAGCTCAACACGCAGACTTACTTCTGGCTTGCGAACGGCCATATCCTGCGCATGCGTCTCAATGTTGCGCAGTCCGTTTCCGGCCATGCACACGTCGAGGACGCAAGCGTCTATGGCACGACCCAGGGCTTTCGCGGCAACGCCCGGCCTGGCAACTCGTTCTTCGTCAACGCCGCTTGGGAATACAGCCTGAGCCGACGCTGGGTGTTGGCACTGGACGTCACCTATCGCCGCAATCACGGCACCAGCGTGAACGGCGTGATGCTGCCCGGCTACGGCGATGCGCGCATCCATCGAAACTCGGGGACCAGCGCAGCGTTCGGCTTTGCGCCGGCGATCGAGTACAGCTGGAGCGCCAACCTAGGCGTGCTGTTCGGCACGCGGGTGATTACCGGCCATCGCACGACGACCACGATCACGCCGGCCATCGCGATCAATTACGTTCATTGAAACGAGACGCTTCGTGCCGGCGGAAGCCTTTCCGTACCGAACCCGATCAGCGATTGCTCACGCCGTGCGGTACGTGTCCCGTCGCCACATGCCGGCGCGCGGATTCCACGTTGGCCGGCGAGTCGTCGAAGAAGATGTCGGCGCCGAATGCATCGAGGAATGGCCCCTTGTCGCGGCCGCCGAGGAACAGCGCCTCGTCGATGCGCACACCCCAGCGCCGCAGGGTGAGGATCACCCGCTTGTGCGCGGGCGCGGAGCGCGCGGTGACCAGGGCGGTGCGGATCGGCGAGTTCTCGGCCGGAAACGCGGCCTGCAGGCGATGCAACGCGGTGAGGAAACCGCGGAACGGGCCCACCGACAGCGGCTCGGCGGCGTGCTCGGTCTCGCTGCGATGGAAGGCTTCCAGACCTTCCTCGCGTGACACCCGCTCGCCCTCGTCGCCGAACAGCACGGCATCGCCATCGAACGCGATGCGCAGTTGTTCGCTGGCGCGCGGCGGCGCGGTGCTGGGCAGGATCGTGGCCGCAGCCACCCCGGCGGCGAGCGCGCGACCGACGTCCTCGGCGTTGGCGGAAAGGAACAGATCGGCCTTGAACGGCGCGATGTAGTCGGAGGTGGGCGCGCCACTGGTGAACGCGGCACGGCTGATTTCCAGGCCGTAGTGCTGGATCGCGTTGAAGATGCGCAGACCGGTGTCGCCGGAGTTGCGCGACAGCAGGATCACCTCGACCGGCGGCACGTCGCCGGCAAGCTTGTTGAGGCCGAGCAGCTTCTGCACCAGCGGAAACGCCACGCCGGGCTGCAGGATCTCGTTCTCGTGATCGATCTGGAATGCGCGGTAGGCGTCCAGGCCATCACGCTCGAACAACGCATGGCTGTCGCCAAGGTCGAACAGCGCGCGCGAGGAAATGGCCACGACGAGCCGGTTGTCGACGGGCGAATCGGGAGCATGGATGGTTGGCTGGGTCATGACGCGAATCTACTGCATCGGCGAGGAGCGGGGAGTGAGTGGAGAGAAGTGAGAGAGAGCCGAGGTCTGTGCTTTTGCCTTCTCTCACTCCTCACTCCTCTCCACTCACTCCTATTCAGCCGCGAACTGCTCATCGAGAATGCGCTGTTCCAGGTTGTGTTCCGGGTCGAACAGCAGCCGTACGCCCTGGTCACCCGACTGGCGGATGGAAACGGTGCGCACGTCGCGCACTTCATGGAAGTCCGCGGTGGCACTGACGGGTCGCTTGCCCGGATCGAGCACGCGCAGAACGACCGCGGTGCGGTGGGGCAGGATCGCGCCGCGCCAGCGACGCGGGCGGAACGGACTGATCGGGGTGAGCGCCAGCACGTTGGCATCCAGCGGCAGGATCGGGCCGTGCGCCGAGAGGTTGTAGGCGGTGGAACCGGCCGGCGTGGCCACCATGATGCCGTCGCAGATCAGGTTCGGCAGCTTGACGATGTCGTTGAGCTGCACTTCCAGGTGTGCCGCCTGATTGCTCTGGCGCAGCAGCGAGACTTCATTGAAAGCCAGCGCCGCGTGTTCGTTGCCGGCGCCGTCGGTGACCTGCATCTGCAGCGGGAACAGCGATGCCGTGTGGGCACGGGCGATCCGCTCGGGCAGGCCATCGAGCTTGTGCTTGTTCATCAGGAAACCGACCCGACCCAGCTTCATGCCGTATACCGGCACTTCCAGTTCGCGCCAGTCATGCAGCGTGCGCAGCATGAAACCGTCGCCACCCAGCGCCACGATCAGCTCGGCCTGTTCCGGCGGCACGTCGCCATAACGCTCCACCAGCTTGCGCCGCGCCTGTTGCGCGACGCCGGCATCACTGGCAACGAAAGCTAGGCGCATGGAAACCCCGAGGTGGCGGAAAGAGCCCAAGAGTACGACAGAGCGGCTAGTTCGTGGCTCTCCGCAAAAGAGCACCCCCTCCCAACCTCCCCCTGCGACCGAAGGAAGTCCCTTTGGGGCAAGCAGGGGGAGGGGCAAAGCCAAACAGAGGCGAAGCTGGATCGTGCCGGGACACCCTCCCCTGCTAGCAGAGGATGGAAGGGGTGGGGTCCACGCCGCGCCGAACCCTCAGTGCGGGCAGCTCAAACCGGCACCTGCGCCAGCTGCGCCAACCGCCGCACCGCCACCGAGGCGATCGGGTAGTCCGCGTTCTGGGTGAGGATTTCCGCCAGCATGCTGCGGGTGTACTTCAGGGTGGCGTCGTCGCGCTGCAGCCATGCCTGCACCGGCGAAACGTCCTTGCTGGCGCCGCTGAGGTTCAACACCTGCAAGGCCAGCGCCCGGTGCTGGTGGTTGAGTTCGTCCAGCAGCGAGCCGCGTGCCTGCGCATGCCAGTGACCCTCCACCGGCAAGGCCTCGATCTGGTCGCGCAACCACTCCAGGTCCAGCGCCTGGCCCAGCTCATAGAACACGCCGGCCACCTTGTCCACCGGCTGGCCGCTCTGCTGGGCCACCTCGACCATGTCCAGCGCGGCACGCAGCACCGGCATGCGGGCCAGGCGCAGCGCCAGGTCGGCGGGCAGGCCCAGGCCTTCCCATTTTTCGCGGTTGCAGGCGAAGTCACCCTGGCCGGTCGGCGTCAGCACCTGCGGCAAGGCATTGCGCAGGTTCGACACCGCCGCCTGGTAGCGCTCCACGTTGGCCGCGATGTCCAGCGAACCACCCGGGCGGTTGAGCAGCCAGCGCGTCATGTGCCGCAGCAGCGACCAGATCTGCTTGATCGCGTCGATCTGGGTATCTTCGGCCACCTTGGTGTCGAGCGCCTCGATCTGCGCCCACAATGCGCGCGCGTCGAGAATCTCGCGCGCGGCGGTGTATGCCTTGGCGATGGCCGCCGGACCTTGGCCGGTGTCTTCCTGCATGCGCATCATGAAGGTGGCGCCCATGCGGTTGATCGTCGAGTTGGTCACCGAGGTGGCGATGATCTCGCGCTTCAGGCGGTGGCGCTGCATGTGCTCGGCATACTTTTCGTGCAGCGGCAGCGGGAAGTAGCGCACCAGTTCTTTCGACAGGTACGGATCTTCCGGCACGTCGGAGTCGAGCAGCTGCTGGAACAGGCGCAGCTTGTCGTACGACAGCAGGACCGCCAATTCCGGCCGGGTCATGCCGATGCCGCGGCTCTTGCGCTCGGTCAGCTCGGCTTCGGAGGGCAGGTTCTCGACCTGGCGATCCAGCGTGCCTTCGGCTTCCAGCGTGCGGATGAAGTGCGCCATCGAACCGATGCGGCCCACCGACTGGTGTTCCATCAGGGTGATCGCCTGGTTCTGCCGGTAGTTGTCCCACAGCACCAGCTCGCCCACCTCGTCGGTCATCGCGGCGAGCTGGGTGTTGCGCGCATCGAAGCTCAGTTCGCCACGCTGCACCGCATCGTTCAGCAGGATCTTGATGTTCACCTCGTGGTCGGAGGTGTCCACGCCGGCGGAGTTGTCGATGAAGTCGGTGTTCAGCAGCACGCCCTTCTGCGCCGCCTCGATGCGGCCCTTCTGGGTGAAGCCGAGGTTGCCGCCCTCGCCCACGATCTTGCAGCGCAGGTCGCCACCGTTGACGCGCAGCGCGTTGTTGGCGCGGTCGCCCACGTCGGCATGCGTCTCGGCGGACGACTTCACGTAGGTGCCGATGCCGCCGTTCCACAGCAGGTCGACCGGTGCCTTCAGGATCGCGCTGAGCAGGTCGCTGGGCGCCATCTGCTCGACGTCGGGCTTCAGGCCCAGCGCCGTGCGCACTTCGGGCGAGATCGGGATCGACTTGGCGCTGCGCGGATACACGCCGCCACCGGCGGAGATCAGCGACTTGTCGTAGTCGTCCCAGCTCGAGCGCGGCACCTTGAACAGGCGCTGGCGCTCGACGAAGGTGCGCGCCGCGTCCGGGTTCGGGTCGAGGAACACGTGGCGATGGTCGAACGCAGCCAGCAGGCGGATGTGCTCGGACAGCAGCATGCCGTTGCCGAACACGTCGCCGGACATGTCGCCGATGCCGACGCAAGTGAAGTCCTGCGTCTGGCTGTCGCGGCCAAGCGAGCGGAAGTGACGCTTGACCGATTCCCACGCGCCCTTGGCGGTGATGCCCATGCCCTTGTGGTCGTAACCGTGCGAACCGCCGGAGGCGAATGCATCGCCCAGCCAGTAGTCGTGCTCGATCGAGATCGCGTTGGCGATGTCGGAGAAGGTCGCCGTGCCCTTGTCGGCGGCCACCACCAGGTAGGGGTCGTCCGCGTCGTGGCGCACCACGTCATGCGGATTGACCACCTTGCCTTCGATCAGGTTGTCGGTGATGTCGAGCAGGCCGTTGATGAACAGCTTGTAGCAGGCAATGCCCTCGGCCAGCTGCGCGTCGCGGTCGCCGCCCACCGGTGCCTTCTTGACGAAGAAGCCACCCTTGGAGCCGACCGGCACGATCACCGTGTTCTTCACCATCTGCGCCTTGACCAGGCCCAGCACCTCGGTGCGGAAATCCTCGCGACGATCCGACCAGCGCAGGCCGCCGCGGGCCACCGCGCCGAAGCGCAGGTGGATGCCCTCGACACGCGGCGCGCACACCCAGATCTCGCGATACGGCACCGGCTTGGGCAGCTCGGGCACCTTGTGCGAATCAATCTTGTAGCTGATGTAGTCGCGGTAAGCGCCCTCCCATTGCTGGAAGAAGCTGGTGCGCAAGGTGGCACGGATCAGGTTGACGAAGCTGCGCAGGATGCGGTCTTCGTCGAGGCTGGCGACGTTTTCCAGCAGCGCGTGGATGGCGCTTTCCACCATCGCCACCTGATCGGCGCACGGCTTCGACAAGGCCGCGCCAAGGCCGTCGATCAGGCCCGGCTGGGCGGCCTGCACGTTGGCCGGAATCAGCGCCCGCATCTCGGCGGCCAGGGTTGCGCCGGCGGCCTTCAGCTCGTCGGCGGACAGCGCCTCACGGCGCGGATCGAACTTGGCCAGGAACAGCTCGACCAGCAGGCCGGCGATCGCCGGATAGCGGTTGAGGGTTTCCTCCATGTAGGACTGCGAGAACGTGGCGCCGGTCTGCAACAGGTACTTGCAGTAACCGCGCAGCATCGCCACCTGCCGCCAGCTCAGCTTGGCGCCCAGCACCAGCCGGTTGAAGCCGTCGTTCTCGGCGTGGCCGCGCCAGATCTGCTCAAAGGCATCCTCGAACAGCGCGCCGACCTGCTCCACCCCAAAGGTAAGCTTGCCGACCGGCTGCACTTCGAAGTCCTGGATCGACAGCGAAGCCTCACCGGTGATGTCGTAGACATGTTCGGTCAGCACGCGCAGGCCGAGGTTCTCCAGCTGCGGCAGCACTTCGGAAAGCGCGATGTCGCCACCGGAGCGGTAGACCTTGAAGCGCAGCGTCTCGGGTTCCTCGGGCGGGTGGTAGAACGACATGCGCAACGCGTTGTCGCCCTGCAGCAGGGACAGCTGGTGCACGTCCGCCGCGGCCACGGCCGGGCTCACGTCCTCGACATAACCGGCAGGCAGCGAGCGAGCGTAGCGGTTGGCCAGCACCACGCCCTCGTGTTCACCGCGCTGGGCCACCAGCGCATCGCGCACTTCGTCGTGCCAGTTGCGCACGATCCCGGCGACGCCGTTTTCCAGTTCGGCGAGATCGTAGTTCGGCTGGTCGCCGATCTTCGGCCGCAGCACGATGTGCAGTCGCGCCAGGGCGGCCTCGCCCATCAGCACCGACGAATCGATCTGCTCGGCGTGCAGCGCCGAACCCAGCAGCGCCTCGATGCGCTCACGCACCGAGGTGTTGAAGCGGTCACGCGGCACGAACACCATGCAGGTGAAGAAGCGGCCGTAGCGGTCGCGACGCATGAACAGCCGCGTATGCGCGCGCTGGCGCAGCTCCAGGATGCCCATCGCGGTGGCGAACAGCTCGTCCTCGGTGCCCTGCAGCAGTTCCTCGCGCGGCAGCGTTTCGAGGATGTGGCGCAGCGACTTGCCCGAGTACGAATCGCGCTTGAGGCCGGAACGCGCCAGCACCGCCTCGACCTTGTGCCGCACCAGCGGCACGTCCTGCGGGCGGGCCATGTAGGCATTGGAGGAGAACAGGCCCAGGAAGCGCTGCTCGGCCACGGCGCGACCGTCGGCACCGAACTGCAGCACGCCGATGTAATCCATGTAGCCAGCGCGGTGCACGTGCGAACGGGCATTGGTCTTGGTCAGGATGATCGCATCGGTGGAACCGGACTGCGGCAACTCGCTGGCCGCCAGCGTGCGCAGCGAACGGGGCGCCATCGAGCGCTCGTTGGCGCGCAGGATGCCCAGGCCGGACGCATCGATGGCGCGCAGCACGCGATCGCCTTCGGCATCGGCCACTTCGTATTCGCGGTAACCCAGGAAGGTGAAGTTGTCGGCCGCGATCCAGTTCATGAACTCGCTGGCCTCCTGCACCGAGGCGGCATCGATCGGCAGCTTGCGCTGCGGCAGCTCGTTGGCGATCGCCAGCGCCTTGTCGCGCATCGCCGACCAGTCGCTGACCGCGGCGCGCACGTCATCCAGGGCAGCCTCGACGTGGGCGGTCAGCTGCTCCTGTTCGGCGGCATCGGCGACCCGGTCGATCTCGAAATGCATCAGCGACTCGCCCTCGCCGGCCGCGTCGCCCAGCGACAGCAGCTTGCCCGAGGCATCGCGGGTCACCTTCAGCACGGGATGGATCACGGCGTGGATCTGCAACTTCGCCGAGACGATCATGCTGGCCGTGTCGACCAGGAACGGCATGTCGTCGGTGACGATCTGCAACATGCTGCGGCCCGAATTCGCGTCCACGGGATTGAGCACGCGCACGCTGGCGCTGCCACGTTGCCGCTGCTGCATGAACTCCAGCAGGCTGCCGACCAATGCGGCCCATTGAACGGGCGTGTGCAGATGCGCGTCGCCGCCCCCCACTCGTGCAAAGAAAGCCTCGCAGAAAACCTGCGCCTCACCGAGGCGTTCGGGCGAGAAACCGCCCATTTTCAGCTCTGCAAGCACTACTGACGGAAGGGAAGGATCGTTCGCCGCATGGGTCGCATTCATGGCATCTACTGTTCAGTGGAGACGATGGTGGGTAACAGGGTAAAAAGCCTTGGAAGGATACGCCGCGCACCTGGGCGAATCCACCCACGCAGCGCCCGCCCGACCATGCTGCGGCGCATGTTCGAGGCTCGTCGTCAGCCCTGGTACAGCTGGCGCGGCACAGCGGAACAATGCGCCTGTCGATACACACGATGCACATGCCACCAGTCAACATCGCGGCCACTGCCGCACGCGGTTCTCGTTCGTACATGAGCGCGGCAGTGAACCCCACTGCGCTGTCCACAGTTTGAAACGACTGTCAATGACTGGATTCGCGGCCCGGATAAAATGTAAACTCACCGGTATAGTCTTGTTGGCAAAGCGCTTCGCACGGCGCTTCCCGTCGTGTCGACGGATTTGAAACGCGGCACGCACGCTCGCGACCTTTGACACAGGACATGTGACTCAAGATGCGGTATTCCGTTTCTGACGACACCGCAGCGCGCGTCGGCACCCCCCTCCCCGTACAAGCCAGTTCTGGAGCTTCCATGAATTCCTCGTTGTTGCGCACGCCATTGTTGTGCCTGGGCCTGCTGGCGTTGACCGCCTGCGGCAAGGGCAAGGAACAGGGTCCGCCGCAGATGCCGCCCCCCGACGTGGGCGTGATCAAGGTCCAGCCGCAGACCTCGCCGCTGACCCGCGATCTGGTCGGGCGCCTGTCCGCCTATCGCAGTGCCGATGTCCGCGCCCGCGTGGCCGGCGTGCTGCTCAAGCGCACCTATGAGGAAGGCACCAACGTCAAGCAGGGCCAGTTGCTGTTCCAGATCGATCCGGCGCCGCTGAAGGCCTCGCTGAGCGCGGCCCAGGCGTCGCTGGCCCAGGCGCAGGCCACCTGGACCAACAACAAGGTCACCGCGCAGCGGGTGCGCGAGCTGGCGCCGAAGGGCTATGTGTCGAAGTCCGACCTGGACAACGCGCTGGCTGCCGAACGCAGCGCCGCCGCTGCGGTGCAGGCAGCCCGCGCCAACGTCGAGACCGCCCGCATCAACCTGGGCTACGCCAACGTGACCTCGCCGATCGATGGTCGCGCCGGCCAGCAGCAGGTCACCGAAGGCGCCCTGGTCGGCAACGGCGAAGCCACCCTGCTCACCACCGTCGACCAGATGGACCCGCTGTACGTGAACTTCACCATGGGCGTCGACTCGCTGGAACAGATGCGCCGCGCGCAGAGCAGCGGCAACGTCACCCTGGCCGATCCGAACAAGGCCAGCGTGCAGATCACCCTGCCCGACGGCAGCGACTATCCCGAGCCGGGCGTGCTGGATTTCTCCGACACCACGGTCAACCCGTCCACCGGTTCGGTCAACCTGCGTGCCAAGGTGGCCAACCCGAAACGCAGCCTGCTGCCCGGCATGTACGTGACGCTGAAAGCGAACCTCGGTCAGCAGCACAAGGTGTTCCTGGTGCCGCAACAGGCCGTGCAGCGCGACACCGTGGGCGCCTACGTGATGACCGTCGGTGCCGACGGCAAGGTCGTGCGCAAGGACGTCAGCACCGCCGACATGGTCGACGGCAAGTGGGTCATCAACGACGGCCTCGCCGCCGGCGACCAGGTGGTGGTGTCGGGCATCCAGAACGTGAAGGCCGGTGCACCGGCCAAGGCCAGCCCGTGGAAACCCGCCAGCTCGTCATCGAGCCAGCCGCCAGCCGCGCACAGCGGCAAGTAACGGAGCCGGACGATGCCGAGTTTCTTCATTGACCGCCCGATCTTTGCCTGGGTGGTGGCGATCCTGATTTCCCTGGGTGGCGTGCTGGCCATCCTCAACCTGGGCGTGGAGTCGTATCCGACGATCGCGCCGCCCTCGGTGACGGTCAGCGCGACCTACCCCGGCGCCAGCGCCGAAACCACCGAGAAAACCGTCACCCAGGTGATCGAGCAGCAACTGACCGGCATCGACCACCTGCTGTACTTCAACTCCTCGTCCAGCGCCAGCGGTCGCGCCAGCATCACGCTGACCTTCGAGTCCGGCACCGATCCGGACATCGCCCAGGTGCAGGTGCAGAACAAGGTGGCGCTGGCCACGCCGCGACTGCCGTCCGAAGTGACCCAGCAGGGCGTGGTGGTGGCCAAGGCCAACGCCGGCTTCCTGATGGTGGTCGCGCTGACCTCGGACAACAAGAACATCGACCGCGACCGTCTCAACGACATCGTCGGTTCGCAGGTGCTCGACCAGATCTCGCGCGTGCCAGGCGTCGGCAGCACCCAGCAGTTCGGCTCCGAATACGCCATGCGGATCTGGCTGAACCCGGACAAGCTGCACGGTTACAGCCTGTCGGCCACCCAGGTGCTGGCGGCGATCAAGGCGCAGAACGTGCAGTTCGCGGCCGGTTCGCTGGGCGCGGACCCGGCCCTGCCCGGCCAAGGCTTCACTGCCACGGTGTCCACCGAGGGGCGCTTCACTACGCCCGCACAGTTCGCCGACATCATCCTGCGCGCCGATCCCGACGGCACCACCGTCAAGCTGGGCGACGTGGCGCGGATCAGCTTCGGTCCCGGCGGCTACGGTTTCGACACGCAGTACCAGGGCAAGCCGATCGGTGCGTTCGCGATCCAGCTGCTGCCCGGCGCCAATGCGCTCAACGTGGCCACCGCGGTGCGCGGCAAGATGGACGAGCTGGCGCCGAGCTTCCCGCAGGGCGTGACCTGGTTCAGCCCGTACGACAGCACCGCCTTCGTCACCATCTCGATCAACGAGGTGGTGCACACGCTGATCGAGGCGATCATCCTGGTGTTCCTGGTGATGCTGCTGTTCCTGCAGAACATCCGCGCCACCATCATCCCGACCCTGGTGATCCCGGTGGCCCTGCTGGGCACCTTCCTGGGCATGCTGGTGCTCGGCTTCAGCATCAACCAGCTGACCCTGTTCGGCATGGTGCTGGCGATCGGCATCGTGGTCGACGACGCGATCGTGGTGATCGAGAACGTCGAGCGCATCATGACCGAGGAAGGTCTGTCGCCGAAGGACGCGACGCGCAAGGCGATGGGCCAGATCACCGGCGCGGTGGTGGCGATCACCGTGGTGCTGGCTGCCGTGTTCGTGCCGTCGTCGCTGCAGCCGGGCGCGTCGGGCATCATCTACAAGCAGTTCGCGCTGACCATCGCGGTGTCGATGGGTTTCTCGGCCTTCCTCGCGCTGTCGTTCACGCCGGCGCTGTGCGCCAGCTTCCTGCAGCCGGAGCACCACAAGAAGAAGAACATCGTCTTCCGCAAGTTCAACGAGCTCTTCGACTGGACCACGCACACCTATACCGGCCACATCGGCGGCGCCGTGCGCCACGCGCCACGCTGGATGCTGGTGTTCGTGCTGCTGGCCGTGCTGGGCGGCTTCCTGTACACGCGCCTGCCCGGCAGCTTCCTGCCCGAGGAGGACCAGGGCTACGCGCTGTCGGTGATCCAGCTGCCACCGGGCGCCACCAAGCAGCGCACCTCGGCGGTGATGACCCAGATGCGCGAGATCCTGAACAAGGATCCGGCCGTCGAAGGCGTGCTGCAGGTCACCGGCTTCAGCTTCATCGGTTCGGGCGAGAACGCCGGCATGGCCTTCATCAAGCTCAAGGACTGGGCCAAGCGCGACGACACGGCGGCCCAGTTCATCCAGCGTGCCAATGGCTCCATGCAGCAGATCCACGACGCGCGGATCTTCGTGGCCAACATTCCGACGGTGCAGGGATTGGGCCAGTTCGGCGGTTTCGACATGTACCTGCAGGACCGCAGCGGCGCCGGTCGCGAGGCGCTGACCCAGGCCCGCAACATGCTGCTGGGCAAGGCCAGCCAGGACAAGTCGCTGGTCGGCGTGCGCCCCAATGCACTGGAAGACTCGCCACAGCTGCACCTGGACGTGGACCGCGTGCAGGCGCAATCGATGGGCTTGCAGGTCGGTGACATCTACAACGCGATCGGCCTGATGCTGGCGCCGGTCTACGTCAACGACTTCACCTACGGCGGCCGCATCAAGCGGGTGATCATGCAGGCCGACGCCCCCTATCGCATGGGTCCGGAGGCACTGCAGCACATCTTCACCCCCAGCACGCTGGGTGCTGCCGGCGCCGCGCCGGAGATGATCCCGCTGTCCACCGTGGTGCGCAGCCAGTGGCAGGTGTCTTCGCCCTCGCTGACCCGCTACAACGGCTATTCGGCGGTGGAGATCGTCGGCTCTCCGGCGCCCGGGCACGCCTCGGGCGAAGCCATGAGCGAGATGGAGCGGATCGTCAACAACGATCTTCCCAAGGGCTTCGGCTTCGACTGGACCGGCCAGTCCTACCAGGAAATCCTGTCCGGCAACGCGGCCACCCTGCTGATGCTGCTGTCGATCGTGATCGTGTTCCTGGCCCTGGCGGCGTTGTACGAGAGCTGGTCGATCCCGGTGTCGGTGATGCTGGTGGTGCCGCTGGGCCTGCTCGGTGCAGTGGTGTTCTCGCTGCTGCGCGGACTGCCCGACGACATCTACTTCAAGATCGGCCTGATCACGGTGATCGGCCTGGCGGCCAAGAACGCGATCCTGATCGTGGAGTTCGCGGTGGCCGAGCAGAAAGCCGGACGCACCCTGCGCGAGGCCACCGTCGACGCGGCCCGCCTGCGCCTGCGGCCGATCCTGATGACCTCGCTGGCCTTCATCCTGGGCGTGTTCCCGCTGTTCATCTCCAGCGGCGCCGGCGCCAATGCACGCCATGCGATCGGCACCGGCGTGATCGGCGGCATGCTGTTCGCCACCTTCCTCGGCGTCTTGCTGATCCCGGTGTTCTACGTGGTGGTGCGCCGCCTGCTCGGCGACAAGCTGGACGGCGATACACCGGCTGGCACAGCGAGCCATAACGGCATGCAGTCGTTCGATTCGGATCCCCGTCGCGGGCAGTAGGGCGAGGAGTGAGTGTGGAGGAGTGAGAAACGAGTAAAGGCAACCTCGCGCCTCGACCTTGCCCCTTGCACTCACCAGAACAAAAAGCCCCAGCTTCAAGCTGGGGCTTTTTGCTTGTGGAGATTCGAAAGTGCGGTGGAGAGAGATGAACAGCACACGGCTTCCTCTCGTTTCTCACTCCTCCACACTCACTCCTCGCCCCTCAGCGCAGGCCCGTCTCCGCCCGCGCGATCACCATCCGCTGGATCTCGCTGGTGCCTTCGTAGATCTCGGTGATCTTCGCATCGCGGAAGTAACGCTCCAGCGGCATTTCCTTCGAGTAACCCATGCCGCCATGGATCTGCACCGCCTGGTGGCTGATCCACATTGCCGCCTCCGAGGCGACCAGCTTGGCCACCGCGGCCTCGGTGCCGAAGCGTCCGCCGTTCTTCTCCGCCTCGCCCTTGGCCCAGGCCGCGCGCAGGGTCAGCAGCGTGGCCGCGTCGAGCTTGCACTTCATGTCGGCGATCTTGGACTGGGTCATCTGGAACGTGCCGATCGGCGCGCCGAAAGCCTTGCGGTCGCGCGACCACTGCAAGGTGGCCTCATACGCCGCACGGCAGATGCCCACCGCCTGCGAGGCGATGCCGATACGGCCGGCGTCGAGTACGCCCATCGCCATCGAGAAGCCCTTGCCCTCCTCGCCGAGCAGGTTCTCCTTGGGCAACACGTAATCGGTGAATTCGATCTCGCAGGTGGCCGAGGCGCGGATGCCGAGCTTGGGCTCGCTCTTGCCGGCGTGGAAACCCGGCAGCTGCGTGTCGACGATGAAGGCCGACACACCCTTGGCGCCGATGCCGGGCGTGCTGATCGCGAACAGCACGATGTAGCGCGCCACCGGGCCGGAGGTGATCCAGCTCTTCTTGCCGTTGATCACCCAGTCACCGTTGGCGTTCTTCGCGGCGCGCGTGTGCATCGCCGAGGCGTCCGAACCGGACTGCGGCTCGGTCAGCGCGTAGGCGCCGATCGCCTCGCCGGTGGCGATCGCGCGCACGTACTTCTGCTTCTGCTCCTCGTTGCCATGCTTGAGGATGCCGTTGCAGAACAGCGAGTTGTTCACCGACATGATGGTCGCGGTGGCCGCGTCGGCCGCGGCGATCTCGATCATTGCCAGCACATAGGCCACCGGGTCCATGCCGGCGCCGCCGTACTCCTCGGGCACCTCGATGCCCATCAGGCCGAGCTGGCCCATCTCGCGGATGTTCTCCAGCGGAAACTCGCCCTTCGCGTCGAGCTCGGCGGCCACCGGTGCGATGCGCTTCTGCGCAAAATCACGGGCGATCGACTGGATCGACAACTGGTCTTCGGTAAAGCTGAAATCCATGGGAAAGCTCCGGCAACGGGGAAAGCCGGACATTTTAGCCGGGATGGCCGGTGGCGGGGCGCGCGACGCGGCAACCACCCGGCGCGTCGGCGCTTGACGCTTGCATCAACGGGGCCTAGCCTACACATCTTTGTATCGCGATACAGGGATGATCATGGATCTGGCAACCGCTTCGAGCGTGCTGCGCCTGCTGGCCGACCCCACCCGGGTCCGCCTGCTGGCCCTGCTTGAACACGAGGAACTCACCGTGGCCGAACTGGCTGCCGTGCTGCACCTGGCCCAGCCGCGCGTATCGACCCACCTGGCCAAGCTGAAGGAAGCCGAACTGGTGCGCGACCGTCGCGCCGGCGTCTCCGCCTACTACCGCGCCAACAACGAAGGCGATCAGGCGCAGCATGACCTGCTCGCCTCGCTGCGCGCCAGTATCGACGACGCCCTGCTGCGCGAGGATGCCGCCCGCCTGCCCGGCGTGCTGGCCAACCGTGCCCGCGAGGAAGGCTGGGCCGACACCGTGGCCGGCGACATGGAGCGTCACTACTCGCCCGGCCGCACCTGGGAAACGCTGGCCCGCTCGCTGCTGCAATTGCTGGGCACCGGCGACGTGCTGGACATCGCCTCCGGCGACGGCATCACCGCCGAACTGCTGGCGCCCCACGCGCACTCCATCGTCTGCGTGGATTCCAGCGAGCGGGTGGTCGAAGCCGCCGCGAAGCGATTGCAGGCCTTCACCAACGTGCGCGTGATCCAGGGCGACATGCACGCGCTGGAGCTGGGCGACCAGCGCTTCGACCTGGTGCTGATGCTGCACGCGCTGACCTATGCCGAACACCCGGCCAGGGCGGTGGCCGAGGCTGCGCGCCTGCTGCGCCCGGGCGGCCGCCTGCTCGCCGTCACCCTGGGCAAGCACGACCACGGCAAGGCGGTCGAACCGTTCGACCACCGCAACCTCGGCTTCAGCAGCGATCAGCTGGACGGCTATGCCCGGGCCGCCAGGCTCGACGTCCTGAGCTGCAACCGGCTCAGCCGCGAGCGCAAGGCGCCGCATTTCGAAGTGATCAGCCTGCTGGCGCGCAAGCCTGCCTGAACCTGCAAGGAAGTTCGATGAGCACCCTCCCCTGGCTCCACCCCGAACGCGTCGCCTTGCTGGAGCACGCACTGCGCCAGCGCATCCTGATCCTCGACGGCGGCATGGGCACCATGCTGCAGGCACACGAGCTGGACGAAAGCGGCTTCCGCGGCGAACGCTTCGAACACGGACACGATGGCCACGCGCACGACCACGCCGGCAGCTGCGACCTCAAGGGCAACAGCGACCTGCTCACGCTGACCAAACCAGACATCATCCGCGGCGTGCACGACGCGTATCTGGAAGCCGGCGCGGATCTGGTCGAAACCAATACCTTCAATTCGACGCGGATCAGCCAGGCCGACTACAAGCTGCAACACCTGGCCTACGAGTTGAATCTCGAAGGCGCGAAACTCGCCCGCGCCGCCTGCGATGCGATGACCGCGAAGACCCCGGACAAGCCGCGCTTCGTGATCGGCGTGCTCGGCCCCACCAGCCGCACCGCCTCGTTGTCCCCCGACGTCAACGATCCCGGCTTCCGCAACGTCACCTTCGAAGAACTGGCGGCGAACTACACCGAGTCCGCCAATGGCCTGATCGACGGCGGCGCCGACGTGATCATGGTCGAGACGATCTTCGACACGCTGAATGCGAAAGCCGCGCTGTTCGCCCTCGCCGAACTATTCCACCAGCGCGGGGCGCGCCTGCCGGTGATGATCTCCGGCACCATCACCGACCGCTCCGGCCGCACGCTCTCGGGCCAGACCGCCGAAGCGTTCTACTACTCGGTGCGCCATGCGCGCCCGCTGTCGGTGGGCTTCAACTGCGCGCTGGGCGCCGAGGACTTGCGCCCGCACGTGCAGACCCTGGCCAACCTCGCCGAAAGCTACGTCAGCACCCATCCCAACGCCGGCCTGCCGAACGCCTTCGGCGAGTACGACGAAACACCCGAACACATGGCCAGCGTGATCGGCGGCTTCGCCCGCGATGGTTTGCTGAACCTGGTCGGCGGCTGTTGCGGCACGACGCCGGCGCACATCAAGGCGATCGCCGAAGCTGTGCGCGATTGCGCGCCAAGGACGTTGCCTGCGCACGACGCGGAGGCCGCATGAACGCACCGTCGCTCCTCCCCCTGCTTGCAGGGGGAGGTTGGGTGGGGGTCACGCTTTTGACTTCCATCTCAAAAACCAGGTCAAAAGCCTTACCCCTCCCCAACCCTCCCCTGCACGCAGGGGAGGGAGCAACAGCATGGTGTCGTCGCACATGAGTATTCGCCACACCCGCCTCTCCGGCCTCGAACCACTGGTCGTCACCCCCGACCTGCTGTTCATCAACGTGGGCGAGCGCACCAACGTCACCGGTTCGGCGCAGTTCAAGAAGCTGATCAAGGAAGACCGCTACGACGAGGCCGTCGAAGTCGCCCGTCAGCAGGTCGCCAACGGCGCCCAGGTGATCGACATCAACATGGACGAGGGCCTGATCGATTCCGAGGCGGCGATGACCCGCTTCGTCAACCTGATCTCGTCCGAACCGGACATCGCCCGCGTGCCATTCATGATCGACTCGTCGAAGTGGACGGTGATCGAGGCCGGCCTGCGCTGCCTGCAAGGCAAGGGCATCGTCAACTCGATCTCGATGAAGGAAGGCGAGGCGGCGTTCCTCGAACAGGCGCGCAAGGTGCGCCAGTATGGCGCCGCCGCGGTGGTGATGGCGTTCGACGAACAGGGCCAGGCCGACACCATCGAACGCAAGGTGGAGATCTGTTCGCGCGCCCATGAACTGCTCACCAGGGAACTCGACTTCCCGCCCGAAGACATCATCTTCGACCCCAACATCTTCGCCATCGCCACCGGCATCGAGGAACACAACAACTACGCGGTGGATTTCATCGAGGCCACCCGCGAGCTGAAGAAACGCTTCCCCGACTGCCACGTGTCCGGTGGCGTCTCCAACGTGTCGTTCTCGTTCCGTGGCAACAACATCGTGCGCGAGGCGATCCATTCGGTGTTCCTCTACCACGCGATCCGCGCCGGCATGGACATGGGCATCGTCAACGCCGGCGCGCTGACCATCATGGACGACATCGACCCGCCGCTGCGCGAGCGTGTCGAGGACGTGGTGCTGAACCGCCGCGAGGATGCCACCGAGCGCCTGCTGGAGATCGCCGACAACTACAAGGGCAAGCGCGGCGCCGCCGAGGTCGAGACGCTGGCCTGGCGCGAGAACGACGTGCGCGCCCGGCTCAGCCACGCGCTGGTGCACGGCATCGACCAGTACGTGGTCGAGGACACCGAGGAGGCCCGCCAGCTGTCCACGCGCCCGCTCGACGTGATCGAGGGTCCGCTGATGGACGGCATGAACGTGGTCGGCGACCTGTTCGGCGCCGGCAAGATGTTCCTGCCCCAGGTGGTGAAATCCGCCCGCGTGATGAAGAAGGCGGTGGCCTATCTGCTGCCCTACATCGAGGCCGAAAAGGAACGCACCGGCGACACCGGCAAGAACAACGGCAAGATCGTGATGGCCACGGTCAAGGGCGACGTGCACGACATCGGCAAGAACATCGTCGGCGTGGTGCTCCGCTGCAACAACTTCGAGGTGATCGACCTGGGCGTGATGGTGCCCGCGCAAAAGATCCTCGAAACCGCGATCGCCGAGAACGCCGACATGATCGGCCTGTCCGGCCTGATCACACCATCGCTGGAGGAGATGAGCCAGGTCGCCCGCGAGATGCAGCGCCGGGACTTCCACATCCCGCTGCTGATCGGCGGCGCCACCACCTCGCGCGCGCACACCGCGTTGAAAATCGAACCGCACTACAAGGCCGGTACCGTCTGGGTGAAGGACGCCTCGCGCGCGGTCGGCGTGGCGCAGTCGCTGGTCAGCAAGGAACTGGTCGACGACTTCCTGGCCAAGGTGCGCGCCGACTACGCCGACGTGCGCGAACGCCATCGCAACCGCGGCCCCGGCAAGAAACTGGTGTCGCTGGAAAAAGCCCGCGCACAGCGCTTCCGTTGCGACTGGGCCAACTACGATCCGCCGCAGCCGGCCAAACCCGGCATCACCGTCTTCGACGACTACGACCTGGCCACGCTGCGCGACTACATCGACTGGACCCCGTTCTTCCAGGCCTGGGAACTGGCCGGCCACTACCCGGCCATCCTCACCGACGACATCGTCGGCCCCCAGGCCAGCGAACTGTTCCGTGACGCCCAGGCGATGATGGACAAGATCATCGCCGAGAAGTGGCTCACCGCCCGCGCCGTGATCGGCCTGTGGCCCGCCGCCAACGTCGGCGACGACGTCGAGGTATACGCCCCGCCTTCCCTTCCTCCGCAAACGGGACACACCTCGACTTCCCTTCCCCCGCAAGCGGGGGAAGGTGCCCGAAGGGCGGATGAGGGCACGCCCCTGGCCACCCTCCACAGCCTCCGCCAGCAAGCCGACAAACCCCCCGAGCGCCCCAACCTCTGCCTCGCCGATTTCATCACGCCAAAGGAATTCGCCAAACCCGACTGGATCGGCGGCTTCGCGGTCACCGCGGGGATCGGCATCGAGGAACACCTCAACCGTTTCCTGGCCGACTACGACGACTATTCCTCGATCATCCTCAAGGCCCTGGCCGATCGCCTCGCCGAAGCCTTCGCCGAGCACATGCACGAGCGCGTGCGCAAGGAGTTCTGGGGCTTCGTGGCGGACGAGGCACTCGACAACGACGCGCTGATCGCCGAGAAATATCGGGGCATCCGCCCCGCGCCCGGCTATCCCGCCTGCCCCGACCACACCGAGAAAACCACGCTGTTCAAGCTGCTCGACGTCACCAGGAACACCGGCATCGAACTCACCGAAGGCTTCTCGATGTATCCGGCCGCCGCCGTCTCCGGCTGGTACTACTCGCACCCGGACAGCCAGTATTTCGTGGTCGGCCGCCTCGGCAAGGAACAGGTCGAGGATTACGCGAAGCGCAAGGGCTGGACGCTGGCCGAGGCCGAGCGCTGGCTCGCCTCCAACCTCGACTACGACCCGGAGTGACTTACGCGGTCGCGTCGCCGGTCATGCTGTGCTTGCGGTGGCGCAAGTGCACGATGAGGTTGTAGACCGACACGAAGACCGGGAAGAAATTCGAGATGATGCCCACCGAGTCGTTCTTGCCCAGGGTGAAGTACGCCAGCAACAGCACACTGCCGCATACCGACAGCCACCAGAACGCCAGCGGCATCACCACGCGCTTGTACTTGCGTGTGTAGTAGAGCTGCACGAACCAGCGGCTGGTGAACAGCAAGGTGCCGGCGAAGCCGACCATCTTCCACGGCGTCAGCTCGAACTGCTGCAGCGCGTGGAGGATGTGATCGAAATGGGGGCTGAAAAGAAGCACGGCGGCGCGCCTGGGCGGAAGACAGGGGCGCAAGTCTAGCAAGGCCACCCCAAGGCCCCGTGACCGTCGCGACGGTCGTCGCTGCAAAAGGCATTGACCCGCCCCGCGACTATCCCTAAAATTGCGCGTTCTCGGCGGGCGATTAGCTCAGCGGTAGAGCACTGCCTTCACACGGCAGGTGTCGCAAGTTCGATCCTTGCATCGCCCACCATCGTTACAGGAAACCGGCCTTTCATGGCCGGTTTCGTCGTTTGGGCACCTCGAAAGTGGGTGGCACGAAAAGCGCAACGTGCGTGCAGCAACGGGCACTTCACACGGCAGGTGTCGCACAACGGTCCCTGCCTCGCCCGCCACCTCCTGATTCATCTGAAGCCATCCGCAGCGATGGCTTCTTTCGTTTGCGCACGAGACATCCAGCTGGCCCATCGCCGCGGCACGGATCGCGGCGACAGCCGCGGCCCCGGCAGCATGTAAACTGGCGGTTTTCTCAAGCGAAACGCATGGTGCAAGCTCCTCAACGGCCCCCGGTCCATGGCCCGACGTTCATTCGCCTGCTGGCGAACCTGGTGGGCGCCGACGTTCCGCCCTCACCGCCCTCGCTCGCCGACCACCTGGGCCGGTGGCTGGACTGGAGCCACGCGATTGCCCTGTCCACCGCGCTCGACGGCAAGCCTTCCGCGACCGACTCCGGCGCACATGACTCCGGCAACGAGGAGCACGAATGCACCCGGATACGTCGCTCATTGGCCGGCACCATCGTCGGCGACCGCGTGCCGGCCAGCCCGCCGCGGCGCGCCGGCGGCGAGGCGGGGGAAGCCGATGCATCTCAAGCCGTCGACTACCCGATGTTCCGTCAGCGCCATCTGTCCCTGCAGCGGTCGATGCAGGCTGCCACCGGTGAGCTGCGCGGCCGCCTGCGCGACACGCTGGCCGGGAAGTCGGCCGCGATGGCGCGACTGGCAGCCGTGGACGCCGCCATGGAAGCGGCGCTGAGCCCGCGCGAGCAGTCGCTGCTGGCCCACGTGCCCGACCTGCTCGGGGAGCACTTCGACCGCCTGCACCAGGCTGCCTCGGCGCAAGCCACCTCGACCTCGCCTGGCGCCTGGCTGGAGGTCTTTCGCCGGGACCGGCAGAGCGTGCTGCTCGCCGAACTGGATGTTCGTTTTCAACCCGTCGAGGGTCTGCTTGCAGCCCTTCGCACCTGCTAACCGGGAAGTCATGTTCAGAAATTTTCTCCACCTCGCCGTGTTCTGCGCAGGCCTCGCCGTGGTCTGCTGGATCGGCGCCGGCTATCTCGGCTCCAATCCGGCGGGCGCTGCGGTCGCGGCGCTGATTGCCGCGTGCTACCTGGCCGGCGCCCTGGAATTGCATCGTTATCGGCAGGCCAGCTCGACCCTGACGCACGCCGTCAGCGGGCTGTCCGCCACGCCGGACCACCTGGCTGACTGGCTCGCGAAGCTGCACCCGAGCCTGCGCAACGCCACGCGCCTGCGCATCGAGGGTGGACGCGTGGCCCTGCCGGTGCCGGTGCTGACGCCGTACCTGGTGGGCCTGCTGGTGTTGCTGGGCATGCTGGGTACCTTGCTGGGCATGATGGCGACGCTGCGCGGCACCGGCATGGCGCTGGAAAGCGCCACCGACCTGCAGGCCATCCGCGAGTCGCTGGCCGCACCGGTCAAGGGCCTGGGTTTCGCGTTCGGCACCTCGATCGCAGGCGTGGCGAGTTCGGCGATGCTGGGCCTGCTTTCCGCGCTGTGCCGGCGCGAGCGCCTGCAGGCGGTGCAAGCGCTGGACACGAAGATCGCCACGACCCTGCGCGTCCATTCGCAGAGCCACCAGCGCGAAGCCTCGTTCCAGTTGCTGCAGCAACAGACCGAACTGATGCCGGCGCTGGTCGATCGCCTGCAGGCGATGATGACGGCCATCGAGCAACAGGGACTTGCCGCCAGCGAGCGCCAGCTGGCCAGCCAGCAAAGCTTCAACGCGACCGCCGAGGCGACCCACACACGCCTGGCCCTTGCCATCGAGGCCGCCATGCAGGAAAGCGTGGCGGCGAACGCCAGGGCCGTCGGCGCCGCGCTGCAGCCCGCGATGGAAGCCACGATGGCGGGTCTGGCGCGCGAAACCGCGACGCTGCATGACAGCGTGAGCCGGGCCGTGCAGCAGCAGCTGGACGGCGTGTCGAGCGGGCTCGCCGCGACCACCCAAGAGCTGGCAGAACGCTGGCGCGATGCGCTGGACGCGCAGCGCCAGTCGAACGGTGCGTTGAACGAGGAGCTGCATCGCACGCTGGAGCGCTTCGCCGAGACCTTCGAGCAGCGCTCGGCCCGCCTGGTCGAAAGCGTCTCCGCGCGACTGGACGCCACCGCGGACAGCACGGCGGCGGCGTGGAACACGGCGCTGTCGTCGCAGCAGGTCACCAACGAGAACCTGGTCGCACGCAACCAGCAGGCCATGAGCGGTGCGGCAGCGAGCTTCGAGGAGCACGCGACGTCGCTGGTGCGCATCGTGCAGCAGTCACACGCCGACCTGCAGACGACCCTGGAACAGCGGGACAGCACGCGCCTGGCACAGTGGGCCGAGCAGCTCGCGGCGATGACCGCCGCCCTGGGCCGGCAATGGGAGCTTGCAGGCGAGCAGACCGCCAGCCGCCAGCAGCAGATCTGCGACACCCTGGCCAGCACCGCGCAGGACATCTCGGCGCAGACCCGCGCCCATGCCAGCGACACCATCGCCGAGATTTCCCGGCTGGTGCAGGCGGCCTCCGAGGCGCCTCGCGCCGCGGCCGAAGTGGTCGCCGAGCTGCGCCAGAAGCTGTCCGACAGCATGGTCCGCGACAACGCCATGCTGGAGGAACGCAGCCGCCTGCTGGCCACGCTGGACACCTTGCTCGACGCCGTGAACCACGCTTCCACCGAACAGCGGACCGCCGTCGATGCACTGGTGGCCACCTCGGCGGACCTGCTGGAACGGGTCAGCAGCCGCTTCACCGAGCACGTGGAAAACGAGACCGGCAAGCTCGGCGCGGTGGCCGCCCAGGTCAGCAGCAGTGCAACCGAGGTGGCCAGCCTGGGCGAAATGTTCGCCGGTGCGGTGCACAGCTTCGGCACGGCCAACGACATGCTGATGGATCGCCTGCTCGGCATCCAGGCGGCGCTGGACAAGTCGCTGGCGCGCAGTGACGAACAGCTGGCCTATTACGTGGCGCAGGCCAGAGAAGTCATCGACCTCAGCATGCTGTCGCAGAAGCAGATCATCGGCGAGATGCAGCAGCTTGCCGCCAGCGCGGGAGCCGAAACCGCATGAGCGGGGAGACCGATGGCATCGAGGAAACGGGCGCGCCGATCTGGGCCGCCTTCGGCGACCTGATGTCGGTGTTGCTCGGCGTGTTCGTGCTGATCCTGGTGGGCGTGATCGGCATGCAACTGCAGCTGTCCAGCAAGTTGCAGGAGGAAGTGCGCCAGCGCCAGATCGAGGCGCAACGCCGCATCACGCTGGAGCAGGCGCTGGCCGTGCCGCTGGCCGCCGGCCGGGTCACCCTGGTCAACGGACGCATCGGCATCCGCGGCAGCGTGCTGTTCGCGCTGAACTCCGACCAGTTGCAACCCGCGGGCCGCGAACTGCTGAAAAGCCTGGCCGCGCCGCTCGCCGCGTATCTCGCTTCGCGCCATGAAATCCTGATGGTCAGCGGCTTCACCGACGACCGGCCGATCAGCGGCGGCAATCGCCAGTTCGCCGACAACTGGGAGCTGTCCGCCCAGCGTGCCCTGACCGTGACGCGCGCCCTGATCGCCGATGGCCTGCCCGCTTCCGCGGTGTTTGCCGCCGCGTTCGGCGCGCAGCAGCCGGTGAGTCCGAATGTCGACGAGGACGGACGCGCGCGCAATCGGCGCGTGGAGATGTCGCCGATCCCGAAGCAGCCGGCCACGCCCCGTGACTGACACCTGCTCGCGAACCCGGGCGATGCTCGACGCGTGGCGCGAGCGGCAGGCCGATCGGCTGGACCCCGTCCGCTTCCAGCTCATCGACGCGCTGGAGCGGCACGCGGCAAATCAGCAGGGCATGGCGCGCCGCATGCTGGACGAACGGCTGGCCCGCCTGGTCGATGCCTATGCGAACGAAGTCGAGCACTCGACAGGCGCACTCGACGGCGCCACGGCATTCGCCCAGCCATCCAGGCCTGGCGCGCTGGGCCGGCTGGTCGAGGAAATCGCCGCGATTCGCGCCGACTCCGCCGTCACCGGCAACGTCCCGACGCCAGCGGCCCTGCCCGTGCTGGAGTCACTGGGCGAATTCAGGAACCTGTGGACGCGCGTGCGTGCCCGCGGCCAGCTGCGGCAATCGCTGGAGCAGGTGCCGGCCAACGCCGGCCCGCTCAACTCCGGCAGCCTGGTGCATCGCTCGCTCACCCTGATGCGCGAACTCTCGCCCGGCTATCTCCAGCACTTCCTGGCCTACCTCGACGCCTTGTCGTGGATGGAGCAGATGAAGGACGCCGGAGCGATCGGAGCGCCGGAAAACGCGCGCGCCACCGGCAACAGGAAGCGCGTCCGCAACAAGCGCGCCCAGGCGGAATGACGCGCGCCGGCGCAAGTCCCGCTCAACCGCCTTCCCGATCCAGCACGTGTTCGACCAGCAGGGCGAGGAAAGCCTCGCGCCGACGGCGATAGACCGGGTCCAGCGGACCGGCCAGGGCTGCCTCGTGCATCGCCTGATGACTCGCGTTCAGCGCCGCGCCCAGGTTCGCGCCGTGCAGGTACTCGCCCGGATCGCAGTTGCCCCCGGCATGCCTTGCCCAGAACGCCGGCTCCGGCGGCAGCGCCACGAACTGTTCTTCCCAGCGCAACTCGCCAGCCAAGGCACCGAGCCCGGTTCGCGGCCCGCCCCGGCGCGGCGGATGCCGATGGCCGACCAGCCAGTTCGCCAGCGCATCGGCCGGCATCGGACGCGCCAGCGCATAACCCTGGCCGAAGTCCGCGCCCAGGATCGCGGCGGCCTCGAACAGCTCGGCGGATTCCAGCCCCTCGACCACCACCTCCAGTTGCAGGTCGTGCCCGATGCGGATCAGCTGGCGGATGAAGCGCAAGGTGCCCAGCGGGTCCTGTCGCGCCTGCAACACGATGGCCTGATCGATCTTGATGCGGTCGAACGGCCACTGGCGCAGGCGGATCAGCGAACTGTAGCCCGCGCCCAGATCGTCCTCGACCAGGCGTATGCCCAGCGCCCGCAGCGACTGCATGCCGGGGCCATGCAACACCACGTCATGTTCGGTGCCGATCGGCGACTCGAGTATTTCCAGCAGCAGTGACGGCGGCGGGCAGCCACTGCCGGCCAGCAGGCCCGCGAGCACCCCGGCATAGCGCACGTCCTCCAGCGCCGCCGCGGGCACATTCACCGACATGTCCAGCGGGTGGCCGGCCTGCAGCAGCGCCTCGCGGCAGGCCAGCGCCTGCTGCACGCCCTGGCCGAACAGCGCCAGCAGATCGTCGGCGCCCAGCGCGGGAAGAAAGCGCGCCGGCGACAGCAGCTCGCCGTCGTCGTCGCGCAGGCGCGCCAGCGCCTCGAACTCGCCGACCGAGCCGTCGGCCAGGCGGATCAGCGGCTGGTAGTGCATCTGCAGCGCGTCGGTCGCGACCAGCGCACGCCAGCGCTCGCGCACGAAGAACGGCAGCAGCTCGGTGCCCTGCCGCGGCGGCGCCAGGCGGGCCAGCGCAAGATCGAGCACGCTCTTGATCTGGCCAACGAAGGCTTGTTGATCCTCGCCCTGGAAACCGCCGGCATACGGGCTGTACAGGGTAAGCAGCACGGCCGGCGTCGCCGGCACCGGCGACAGCGGAATCGCCACGTTGGAAACCACGCCCAGGCTCAGCGCGATGTCGCGCCAGCCGAGCATCGACGGATCGCTGCCGTAGTGCGTGCAGCGCTGGATGGTCGCGCTGCGCCAGGCCCGCCCGCTCGGCCCCTCGCCGTCCGGGCTGCCGGCCTGCACCCGAATCGGCATGGCCTTGCCGGTGCCCAGTGCATGCAGGTATTCGGCGAAGGCGACACCGGCCACCGCCTCGTAAGTCAGCTCGCCCGACGCGTCGGGGCGGCCCACCGCGCAGGCGGCGATTTCCCGATGCGACACCAGCGCATCGACCACGCCCTGGATCAGTTCGAGATAGCCTTCGGCCGACCACGCCAGCGCATTCACCCGGGCCAGCAGGGCCACCCGGCGACGCTGCAGCTCGCGCATGCTCTCCAGCTGCCATTGGCGCTCCATGCCAAGACGCTGCAACAGGATCGCCAGTGCGCGGCGATCGTTCGGGCCGCTGCCGCCCAGTTGCATCGCCAGTATGTCGCGCAACTGCTCGATCGCCTCCAGCAACCACACCTCCTCCAGTCCGCAACCGGCGTGGAATAGGCCGGTCCGGCTGGCCCGCTTCCGATGGGTGTCCACATCCAGGTTCGGCCGCAACAGGAACTGCAGGTGCTGCAGGACGCGGAGCTTCAAGGTTTCCAGGTCGGCCGCCGGCAGCACGTCGAGCAGCCGGGCGATGCCTTCGTGCAGGCGCAATCCGGCGTGGAACTGCTCCACCACCGCCGGCAGCTGGCGCTCCCAGATTTCCCGGCAGGCCTGCAGCAGGTCGCCGGCATGATCGCCATAAGGGGCGGCGACCACGTCCAGCTCGACCGTGTGATCCCGCTGGCCTTCGGGCAAGGCCATGCCCCACCAGCGCGAACGGCTGCGTTTGCGCGCCTTGACCTGGTACATCGCCTGGTCGGCGCGCCGCAGCAGTTGTTCGCCGGTGGCGATCGTCTGGCTGGAATACATCGCGATGCCCAGGCTGGCAGCGACCGAAAACACCGCATCGTCGATACGTATCGCCCGGCGCAGTGCAGCGTCGACGCGCCCGAGCAGCTCGTCCAGGTCGGACTCGTCCTCCAGATCGCCGAACACCAGCACGAACTCGTCGCCGCCCAGGCGCGCCACGTAATCGTTGGCGCGCAACACCTGCTGAAAACGGCTCGCCACCTCGATCAGGATGCGATCGCCCACCGCGTGACCGCAAAGATCGTTGATCGGTTTCAGGTCGTCCAGGTCGAGCAGGCCCACGGCGACCTGGCGGGAGTGCCGGCGCGCCTGCTCCAGCACCTTGTCGAGGTATTGATCCAGCGCGCGCCGGTTGGGCAGCCCGGTGAGGTCGTCATGCAGGGCCAGGTAGGTCTGCCGCTGCTGCTCCTGCAGCAGGGCGTCGCGCTGGGCATGCTGCTTCAGGGCCAGCCCGGCGGCGTCGGCGATCTCGTCCAGCAGGCGGCACATCTCGTCGTCGAACGCATCCGGCTCGACGGTGGCCACGGCAAACACGCCAGCCGGCACCCGCATCGCGGCAGTGTCGTTCGGCGCGGAAAACAGCGGCCAGCAACCCAGCGCCCCTGCATGCGCGGGCAAGTCGCCGCAGACGTCGGCATCGGCCGGCGACGCGGCCAGTCGCCGGATCACCGGCGCGCCCTGCATGAAGGCCAGCGTGGGTGCCGGCACCGCGCCGGCGTCCATGCGCAATGGCGGCAGCGGCAAGGCCAGCATGACCTCGGCGAGCGAGCCGACCAGGGCCACCCGGCGCAACAGGCCGTCCTCGCCATCGGCGGCGAACACATCGACCGCGGCCGCGCCGGCGATCCCGGCCAGTGCCTGCGCCAGCGTGCGGTAGACCGCCTCGGGATCGGGCTGTTCCAGCAGCGCGCGCTGGATCGTGCGTTGCGCATCGCGGTAGCGGCTCATCCGCAGGCTGCGCTGGAGCAGCATGTGGTGGTCCCAGAAGCGGGCCAGTTCATCGACCAGCCGTTGCTCCCAGTCGAGCAGTTCCGCGCTCAGGCTCGGGCCACCGTCGCCGGAATAGGCCACCAGCACCAGCTGGCCATGATCGCGCGTCCTCGCCGCAGCCGCGATGCAGGAGCCGAAACCCCAGGGTTGTGCCGCCTCGCGCCACGGCCGGAACTCCGGGGCATCGACCGAGGTGGCGCGAGCCTGCTCCTGCCGCAACACGATGCCCACCGGGCCACGACCACCAGGCTGGGAGGCATCCGCGCTGAGCTTGAGCGCCGTCGCGTAAGCCGCCGCCGGGCCGGCGGCGGTCAGCACATGGACCGCATCGCTGGCCGACTCGCGCCGGCCAATCCAGACCAGCGGCAGATCCATGGTCGACGCCAGGATGCCGGCGATGGTCTGCATGACTCCTTCGCGATCGCGATCGGGCTTGGCATGCAACAGCGCGAGGGTTTCCGCCACGCTCCGGTAGAAGCGTTCCCTGAGTTCGGCGCGGGCCTGTTCCTGGTTGTTCATTCGCCCGCCAGTGTCCCGTACGCGTGGACGAGGGTTCCCCTTCCGGCCTACTTCAGCACGGCCGCCGGCAGGAATCCATCACGGCGTGCAGGCGAGCGGCAGGATGGGCAATGTTGCCGGCTCACGCCGGTGGCGGGTCGCCTGCACAGAGGCGGGCGCGACCGAGCATCAACTCGCGTTCGCGCCGGTTCATGGTCAGCGCGGCCGCCTGTTCGAACGCCTCCCGCGCCTCGCCGCGACGGCCGAGCCGTTCGAGCAGGTCGCCGCGCACGGCCTGCAGCAGGTGGTACTTCTGCAGGCTCGGTTCGTCGACCAGCCCATCCGCCAGCGCCAGCCCGGCGGCGGCGCCTGCCGCCATGCCCACCGCCACCGCCCGGTTGAGCTCGACGATGGGCGAAGGCGCCACTTCGGCCAGCGTCGCGTACAGGCCGGCGATGCCATCCCAGTCCGTCTGCTCGCTGGTCGAGGCGCACGCGTGACACGCGGCAATCGCCGCCTGCAGCGCATACGGACCCTCGGCGCCACCCAGCTTGCCTGCCTGCTCCAGTGCAGCCAGTCCCCGGCGGATACGCAGGTGATCCCACAGGTTGCGGTCCTGTTCCAGCAGCAGGATCGGTTCGCCCTGCGCATCCACGCGGGCGGCGGAACGCGAGGCCTGGATTTCCATCAGCGCGAGCAACCCGTGCACCTCGGCTTCGCGCGGCATCAGACCGGTCAGCACGCGCCCCAACCGCAGCGCGTCATCGCACAACGCAGGTCGCATCCAGTCATCGCCGGTGGTGGCCGAATAGCCTTCGTTGAAGATCAGGTAGATCACCCCGAGCACGGCGGACAGGCGTTCGTGCAGCTCGTCGCCCCTTGGCACCTCGTAGGCCACCTCGGCCTTGGCCAGGCTGCGCTTGGCCCGCACGATGCGCTGCGCGATGGTGGGCTCGGGAATCAGGAAGGCGCGCGCGATTTCCTCCGTGCTGAGGCCGCCGAGCAGGCGCAGGGTCAGCGCCACGCGGGCCTCCATCGACAGCAGCGGATGGCAGGCGACGAAGATCAGCCGCAGCAGGTCGTCGCCGAACGGATCATCCAGCGCCGCCTCCGCCGCCGCGTGGGCGTGCTCCTGCTCGTGCTCCAGCTCATGCACCAGCTGCGCATGCTTGCGCTCCAGCAGCTTGCTGCGGCGCAGGCGGTCGATTGCGCGGTGTTTGGCCGTGGTCATCAGCCACGCACCGGGGTTCTCCGGCACACCGCTGCGCGGCCACTGCTCCAGCGCCGTCACCAGGGAATCCTGCGCCAGCTCCTCGGCCAACCCCACGTCACGCAGCATGCGGGTCAGCCCCGCGATCAACCGCGCGGATTCGCTTCGCCACACGGTATCGATGGCGCGATGGGTATCAGTCTGGCTCATGACCGTCGATCAAAGCATTGCCACGGCGCCAGCGCAACACATCCCGCCGCGCTCGCATGGCGAACAATGCCGGATTCACGCAAACCCACGACACCCCGCAGGGCGGACCACCGTCCGCCGCCCCCGCATCGCGACGCGAACGACGGTTCGTGTCCGGCTTGGCAGCCCGGAGAAAACGGCTGGCGACAGCCCAAAAAGAAACCGGCCCTCCGCTGTTGCAGCGGAAGGCCGGTGGTTGAAGCGCTATCGAACCGTGAAACGCGCCGTCATGCGCGCGTCGCGTTCCTCGTCACCAGCATGAGCCCGGGTCGGTGCCGTCGGCAGTGCGCGCGCCGGTGTTGGTCAACTTCAGATTGCCGCACTTTGCGTCTTTGGTCTTCTGAGGTTCTATCGGCGTGGCCTGGATCGTGTACTTGGACGTACTCGCCGCACCAGTGGGAAACGCATAACTGTAAAAGCGCCCGGTCTGCGCAGCGGCGGCACAATCCAGATTGGCCAGCAGCAGCGTATTCTTGGTGTTGGTAGCATCCTGGTCGTACCGGAGATTGGTCGTGTAGTACCGCTCCATGTAGTTCGCGTACTCCGACAGGCAACCCTCGGCCGCCACGCGGCGGGTCTTGGTCACGTACTTGCTGTAGATCGGCCAGGCGATGGCCGCGAGGATGGCGATGATCAGCACCGTGATCATCAGCTCCATCAAGGTGAAGCCGCCGATGCGGCGCGACCCATCCTGGCCTCGGGTCGCCGGCGACCCGAGATTCGAGAAACAACTGCCTTCATTCGAGAGCGATTTCATCATTCAGTCCTTTACTGGGCGATCAGTTCGCGCCACGAAACGCGCTGCAAGCCATTGGACGTGCTGGACGTCTTGATGCTGCTGGCGCTGCCATTGTCGAAGCTCACCAGCATGGTGCCACCCATGAAGATCGGGTTGTTCGGCAGCGAACTGAAACCGATGCCGCTGGTCGCCACCGCTGTACCGTTCACCATGATGTAGTCGGCCGGCTGGTTGATCTGGCCGTCGCCATTGAGATCGAAGAAGCTCGACTTCGGATTGGTGCCGGTGAACGGGTCGACGGCCATGATCCAGCCGCGCCCGGAAGGATTGCACAGGTCGGCCGCTTCGGGAATGCGCGTGGTGGCCAGCAACTGGTTGCCCTGAAACTGGTTGGGCGTGACGATCCGCTCGCCTTGGGCGGTCTGATTGGCGGTGTATGTCACCTTGCCATCGGCGGTCGTGCTGGTCGGCGACAGCAAATCCATGTACCAACCCGACATGTCGGTCATGTCGGAAGTAGTCGGCAACGCCGTCACTGCCCGCGCCGGTGCGATCGCCGCCGTCTTGATGGTGCCGTCGTCATTCAGAACCGCGTCGGTTCCCGGCGTTTCCGCGATGATCGAGCGCCGCTTCAGCTGGGTGGTGGTCGATGTGCGCGTCGTGCTGGTGGTCACGACCTTGCTGCCGCTGCTCGGTCCCGCCTTCACGATCAATCCGTACCAGGACTGGGTCGTCTTCGTGGCAAGGTCGCCGTTGCCCAGGTACTGCCCGGTGCCGAAGAACAGCCACAGGTCCTGGGTGGTCGGGTTCTTGCCCACCAGCATGCCGGCCGTGATCGGCTGTGCGTTCGTGCCATCGGTGGCGGTGAACAGTTTGGTTCCGATGGAGGTGGCCGTCTCGGTATAGGTGGTGACGTCCGGGTCTTGCCCCGTCCCCTTGGTTACTGTGGCCGTGTTGAGGCCAAACGACCACACGTTCCCCTTGGCATCGCCGGCATAAGCCACCGTACTGATACCCACGGACAAATCGCCGATCCACACGGCGGGCGCTGCAAGGCCATTGCCAGTGATGGTGTCGTCGGTCGTGTGCACGTTGAGGGTGCCATCGCTGATGGCGAATTGCAGCAGCGCCGCTGATCCATTCTTGCTGTTGTAGCCATTGCCGATCAAGACCGACCAGCTGCCGTCATTGGTCTGGGCGATCACCGGCTTGCCGGTCATCTGACCGATGTAGTCGGCATTGGTCTTTCCATCACCGGCAGAGCGCTCCCACAGCAGTTTCGGCGTCGAATTTGTCACGTCCAGCGCATAGACCGCCTTGGCCAGACCACGGCCGGTGGTGCCCACGGCTACGGTATGCCAGGCCAGGCCGAAATACACATCGGCCACCGTCAGCTCGCCGTCGTTGAAGTACTGGTGCGGCACCGCCGTCGTGGTGCCATAACCGGGGTCCGACAAGGTGGTCAGGTCACTGGTGGCGCGGGCCGGCGTGGTCGTGCTGGTGTTGGTGGTGATCACGGCCGACGGCAGATACGCAAAAGCCTCGGTGCCCGCGGAAATCGCGGTCGTGGTAGCCGTCGCGGGGATGTCATCGGTGTAGAACGCATGCAGCATGCCATCATTGGCGGCCACGAAAATCAGGCTGTTCCGAACGGTCGAGGCATGGGAAAGGTAGGTGTCTGACCCCGTGAACGACTGGCCGACAAACTGGTTCGGGTCGGGCTGGCCCACGTAGACCGGCTGCGAATCGACGATATCGCCAAGCGGCGTGGTGCGGGCACGGTAGGTGCCGTTCGTCTTGCCGACTTCCTTCGAGCCTTCACCGCGCAGATAGTCGAGCATGCTCTGCCGCGCTGTCGCGTCGCTGCCCAGCGCAGTCTGTTGGGCACTCGACAGATCAGTGACGGTCTTGAACGCCACAGCCGTCGCCGACGAGGTCGTGCAGGTCACGCAGGTATAGATCTTCCGGTCGGTGGCCGCAGGCATTTCGCTGGATACGGTCCACGCTGCCGACGTGGCCAGCGTGCCGTTGTTGGGATCCACCTTGATCGCCTTCAGGTCGCCCTTCCAGTCGCCGGTGTAGTAGTTGGCCTGGTAGGCGAACGCACCGGTCTTCAACTGGGTGGAGTTGGCCGCCAGGCTGGCGCCCGTACCCACGCGGTCGGAGGCACGTTGCAGTGCCTTTTTCAAGGCATTGCTGAACTCGTCCGGTGTCTTGGCCGAGGCAAACCCGCCGTGACCGTTGACCGCGGCATGCTCCAGGTCGGCAATATTGTTTATGTTGTCCTTCGAAGGCGTCGGCCACTTGAAATTGGCAATGGCGGAGCCGCCATTGGCCCAGGCGAAGATGTCCTTGTCCGCCGTGCTGTCACCCAAAATATTGACCGGCGAAAAGCCCATGCCCAAAGTGAATGTAACCATGTGCTGCCAGTAAGCCGGATCTTCCTTGCTGGTCGGCACCTCGTTGGAGGCCGTGCGCAAATCGGTAACCCAATACTTCATGGCGACGTCGGCCAGCGTACTGCTGTTGCTGTCCGAATAAGGGGAGGCAGGGGTGTAAGTAACGGTAGGCAGATTGTTGGGCCTTGGAATGGGACCGGCCTTGGTGTTGTCCACATTGCCGATGTTGGCGGGCGCATCGTCGTTCCAGAAGCCATCCGTGGTCAGGATGGTATACGACTGCCGGCAGGCCAGTTCGGTATTGGTGCCGCTGACGTACCCGGACTCTCCATTCAACGTCAGCCAGGGCTGCTGGGTACGATAATATTTACCTAGGGCGTCCAAGGCGCCGCGCAAAGGTGTCCAGCTGCTAGGCGTCGTGCCCACCAGCCAACTCCATAGCCTGCTCTTTTGAGTACCGGTGGTACCGTCACCAAATGGTTTTACCTGCGCGATACCCGTCTGGTATGTCACGTTGTGCGCAGAAGTGGTGAAGGCGTAGTAGTCATCTCCCAACGAACTCTTGCTTGCATTACTTCCGCCAATGGAACCGAAGCCCACGCGAAAATTCGACTCCACCCCGGAAAACGCATTCATGACGCCGCTCTTGGCCATCAACATTCGCGTGCGGTAGAACGAAAACCACGTTGCCACATTTTTCTGGGTTGTTGCGTCATCCTTGCAGACGGCCTTGGCCGTCGCCGATGTCAAACTGGCGCAGTCACCGGCGGTCTTGCCGACGTAATTCCGGACAAGCGTGCCGTCCGAAAGCTTTCCCGTTGCCGTACCCGTGTCGTAAGTGAAGAAATTTTTATTGGCCGTTCCGATCAGGACACATTTACCGTCAGCATTCTTCGAATCAGTGCCATTGCATGAATAGCTCGAAATAGTCGCAGTTGCGGGGTAGTAATTGCCGTTGTTATAGCAGTAACCCGGGTACTTTGTACTCAACGACCCTCCACTTGGGCACGAATAAGTATAGACGGGAATTGGATCATAGGGTGTCGTCGTGGTGACTTGAAGACTCGTAAAATAATCGTAAGTCCCACCGTTGTAGGACGTAACGTCTTTCGTGCTGGTACCACTGAATCCATTATTGGGGGCGGCGCCAATATTGGTCGGCACCGGGTAATTGGTCGAACCATCGCTTTGCTTCGTCGCATACGGTGGTGTTTTGTAAGTGATCGTTGGGTCGTAATAGGTTCCGTTATTGGAAGCAATGCGGTACGAGTCCGGATTGGATGTCGTTCCGGCCGTATCGCTTGGAAGAGACCCACTATCCGGCATGAGATCCGAATCCATCGACCCCGAATCATCAAGCATCAGCACGATATTCGGCGGCAGCGGCTTCTGGATGATCAGCGGGGCCTGTTCGACTACCGGGTTCTGCGTGGCAGCCAGCGCCGGCGTGAAGGCGACGCCCAGCAGCCAGACGGATACGCCGATGGTCAGCAGTCTGCCGATGAGGTTGCCGGACTTGCTGTGCAGACGGGGGGTGATGTTCATGTCGGTTCCGCTCTTGGCGATGGTGCGGCATGGGAAGGCCCATGCGCCCTTTGTGATGTCGGCCTGTGGCCGGAAGCTCAGCCCTGCTTGATCATGGCCTGCAGTACGACCACGGCACGGTCACCCACGACCGCAGGATCGGCACTGCGGACAGTGACGCGGTAATAGATGTTGGTGATGGTTCCGCCATTGACGCCATAGTTGTGCGAGTTGGCGCTCTGGTTGAACCCGGTGCTGGCGCTCGGATCCTGGAAGTTGCCCATGTTCTCGATCACGTACTGCGGCTGGCCGACGGCCAGCGTGTCTGCCGTGTACAGGGCCGTGCTGAGCGGCTTGATGCTACCAGCGGGCAGGTTCGGGTCTTCGAACGGATTGGTCAGACAGATCACAGCCGGGGTCTGGCAATTGCGCGCAATGTCACCCGGACTGGTGGGGATGCTTGCCGCCGCCGCACGCATGGCTGCCTCGGCGTTCTGGAAGGCCAATTGCCGGTCGTACATGTTGCCGGCCATCTTCTGCTGCATGATGGTGCCGCGCACGGCGGCCAGGCCGACCAGGGTAATCACCAGCAGCAGGATCATCGCCACCACCAGGGCCACGCCACCTTGAGCGGCATGGGGATGGAGCCTCGCGCTGCGCTGACGCCGCGAGCGGCTGATGGAACCCGAGGGATCGAGAGTCTTGTGGTTCATCTCATGGCACCCGGTTGCGAATGGTGGTGGTGGCCGTGAAGTCGCGCGAGATCGCCTTGGTATCGGTACCTGCGCGCTTGTCGACGCTTTCCAGCGTGAGCTTGACCTGCACGGAGTCGACGGTGGGCCAGTTGGCCGCCACGGTGGCTGCATCCACGAAACTGGCGCCACCGGCCACGTGATAGCGAAGGTTCATCGCCGTGACGTCACGCACCATTTCCTGGGAACTCGTTGCTGGCGCGGCCCCCGTGGTGTCCACGGTCATGCGGTACAGCGATTTGCCACCCACTGGGTTGGTACCGATGTACCAGTCCACCGCAGCCAGTTTGAAGATCTGCGAGTTGGCCCCGAACATGTAGCCGTTGCCGTTGGTGCTGCACACGGTGGGGTAGCCCATGCCCTTGGAACAATTGCCCGGGCTGACCTTGCCGCCGACGTTGTGCACCACCGTGACATTGCTGTCGTTGTAATCGCTGATCTGCACGATGGTGGCGTGGTCGGGGTCACAGACGATGATCACTTCGCCGGTCTTCAGATCCGAAGTCGTGTCGTTGAGCTTGAAATTGGCAGCCGTCGAACTGGGAGTGGCAGCCACGCTCAGTCCGGTGTCGGCAGCCCCCAGCAATTGCAGCGAGTCGGTATCTTTCAGCTGGTTGCCCGCGGCCGTACCGACCGTCAATGCAGGGTCTGCTACGGTGCCTGCGCCGTAGCCGTGTACCGCGTTGCCCCAATCCGCCCACCAGTTGGTCGCACTGGGTTGCAACACATTGGCAACCCGCCCGGAATTGCCGCAACCGGTGAGGCCAGCATCGCGGATGTCGCGCGCCATCAGCTCGAACGCCACGCGTGAACTGTCCTGCACGTCACCCAGCGCCTGGTTGGTGCGATAGGAGCGCTGCGTGGCAATAAACACGCTGGTGACGCCGGCAATGACGATCAAGCCCAGCACCATGGCGATCATCAGCTCGATCAGGGTGAAGCCCGCTGAAAACTTCGCCGACCGTACCGCATTGCCGGTGCATGGCGGGCTAATGTGGGGGCGCTTGTTCATAGGATGGCCTTGGTGATGATTTGCTGGGTGCTGCTGCCGCCCTTGCCCGACCGACTGTCGTCGAAGGTGATGGTCACTTTGCACTCGCCGCTAGTCACGCACGCGATCTTGCCCGTGGTGGTCGCTGCCTCACCGAGAGTCTTGCCGAGTTGTGCGCACCATTGCTTGAGCTGGGCCTGGGCCAATGTGGTCGTGGTGGTGGGACAGCTGCTCGCGGTGACGGTGCCGTTGTAAGGAAGGCCGGAACTCTTCGCGTTGACGCTGTCCGCCCGCATCGCATCCAGGATCGAGTAACTGCTGACGGTGGCCATGCTGCGCGCCATCGCGCTGTTGTTGGTGGACAGCGACATGGTCTGCAGCGCCGCGATGCCGAGAAAGCCGATCGACAAGATCAGCACCGCCACCAGCACCTCGATCAGGCCAACGCCGGACTGGGTCGCCGCAGTGGGAGGGAGCCCGCGCTTGCGGAGCAAGCGCGCGGGCATGCGACCTGCTTCTTTCGCGAAAATCGAGGATGAGGCCGAGCAGGAAGTGTTCATGATGTCGGGCACGCTGCCGATGAAGTGGTCGTGGCGAGGATCGAGCCTGCCGTTATCCTGATGCACCGATGATTGCGGGTGCTGATCGAGGAAGTGGAAATGTCCGCGATCGGGCCGGAATACGGCGCCGTACTGGTGGGAGAGTGCCCCAGCCCCTGTCCACCAAAACGCACCGGAATCATGTTGCCGGTCAACGCGATCGGGGCCCTGATGCCGCTGGTGCCAGCACGTATTTGCGTGACCACGCCATTGCTCAGCGCATACACCTCGCCAGCCTGTTTGCATGCACTGCCGAGCGTATCCGTGCCATTGGAGGCACTGCCGCACAATTGGGTGCTGGCATTGCGCTTGATGGCTTCCATCCGCGCGACATTGATGGCCCCGACGACCTCGTTGGCGGCGGTGGTGAGTTTGTTCTGGAGAATGATGTTCTTGAAACTCGGCACCGCGATCATGATCAGCACCAGCGCAATGGTCATGGTGACCATCAGCTCGACCAGCGTGAAACCGCGCTGCGCGCGGCGCGCCGACCCGGGCGATGCGACCAGCGAGACAGCTCGCTGACACGACAAGACTTGCATGGAATTCTCCCTGATACCCCTGAGCGCACTGTACCCACGCCGTCACCGCCAGCCAGCCCCCAGCCGACCAGCGGTAGGGATTGGCCGACAAACGGCCGCTGGCACGCTAGAAAGGGTGACGGGGATCACGGGCGGGGGCCGCTCCGGAAAAGCAAAGGCCCGCTTGCGCGGGCCTTTGGGGTTCTGGTGCCGGAAATAGGAATCGAACCTACGACCTACGCATTACGAATGCGCCGCTCTACCAACTGAGCTATTCCGGCAAAGAGCCGCGGATTTTACGTTGTCGCGGCAGGGTGGCGCAAGCGGCGGGCGGTGAGCGCCCTACGGGCCGCACGCACCGCCGGTCAGAGGCTGGAGCTGTTGTCGCCGACCACGCGCAGTTCCTTGGGCAGGGCGAAGGTGATGTTTTCCGGTTCGCCGTCCAGCTCACGCACCGCGCCGGCACCCCACGACTGCAGGCGGGCAATCACGTCGCGCACCAGCTTCTCCGGTGCGGAAGCGCCGGCGGTGAGGCCGATGCGGTTCACGCCATCCAGCCAGGTGCGCTCGATGTGTTCGGCGCCGTCGATCAGGAACGAACGAACGCCCTGCTTCTCGGCCAGCTCGCGCAAGCGGTTGGAGTTGGAGCTGTTGACCGAGCCGACCACCAGCATCAGGTCGACCGCGTCGGCCAGCCGACGCACGGCGTCCTGGCGGTTCTGCGTGGCGTAGCAGATGTCGTCCTTGCGCGGCCCTTCGATGTCGGGAAACTTCAGCCGCAGGGCTTCGATGATCGCCTTGGTGTCATCCACCGACAGCGTGGTCTGGGTGACGTAGGACAATAGCTGCGGGAACGCCGGCGCCAGCGTGGCGACGTCTTCCAGCGACTCGACCAGCAGGATCTCGCCGCTGTTGGCGGGGTTCCACTGCCCCATCGTTCCCTCCACTTCCGGATGCCCGGCGTGGCCGATCAGCACCACGCTGCGACCGATGCGACCCAGCCGCGCCACTTCCATGTGCACCTTGGTGACCAGCGGACAGGTGGCGTCGAACACCTTCAGATGCCGTTGATCGGCCTCCTCGCGCACCGCCTGCGACACGCCGTGCGCGCTGAAGATCACCGTGGCGCCATCGGGCACTTCGTGCAGTTCCTCGACGAACACCGCGCCGTCGGCATGCAGCTTGTCGACCACGTAGCGGTTGTGCACCACTTCATGCCGCACGTAGATCGGCGCGCCGTACGATTCCAGCGCACGTTCGACAATGGCTATGGCGCGATCGACGCCGGCGCAGAAGCCGCGGGGGTTGGCAAGCAGGATGTCCATGGGAACTCGTGACCTTGTCCCTCCCCTTGCGAAGCATGGGGAGATGGAGGAGTGCGCTTCGCAGATGCGAAAGGCTGCAGCGGCGAATTATCGCACGCCGTCCGCCGGCTTGCCGGCGAACAGGCCGAACACGACCAGCATCACCGCGCCGACCGTGATGCCGCAATCGGCCAGGTTGAACACCGGGTAATCCCACTGGCGGAAGTACACGTGGATGAAGTCGGTGACCTGCGCAGCATGCAGCCGGTCGATCAGGTTGCCGATCGCACCGCCCACGATCAGCGCCAGCGGCAGGCTGGTGCGCCAGTCGCGGCGTGGTGTGCGCGCCAGCCAGGTCACCAGCACCGCGCTGATCACCAGCGCCAGCACCACGAAGAACCAGCGCTGCCAGCCCGCACCGCTGGCCAGGAAGCTGAAGGCGGCGCCCTTGTTGAAGGCCAGCGTCCAGTTGAGGAAACCGGGAATCACCGGGTGCGGCACGCCCAGCGGCTGCAGCGCGTGCAGCGCCCACCATTTGCTGAGCTGGTCGAGCGCGATGACAAGCGCGGAGAGCCAGAGCCAGGAAAGTGCGTTGCGTTGGCTGATCATGAACGGAAACTCGATTGGGAATGGCTCCTCCCCCTGCAACGCAGGGGGAGATTGGAAGGGGGTGCTTTTGATCTTGCGAGATTCAGATCAGGAGCGACCCCACCCCAGCCCTCCCCTGCTGCGCAGGGGAGGGAGTGGTACGCAGGTCAGAACCAGCGGCGATCCTCACCCGGCCCTTCGATGTTGCTGATGCAGCGGTCGCACAGCTCGGGATGCGCGGCGTGGCTGCCCACGTCGTCGCGGCGGTGCCAGCAGCGCACGCATTTGGCTGCGCCGCTGACGCTGGCGGAAACCCAGGCTTCGGCCCCATCCAGCTCCACCTTCACCGCGTCGTCCGCACGCGGGGCGAGCGGGGCCAGGGTGAAGTCGGAGGTGATGAAGAAGAAGCGCAGCTCGTCGGCGGCTTCGGCGTAGCGGGTCGAAAGCGCCGCGTCGGCGTGGACCACCAGCTTCGCCTCCAGCGCCGCGCCGATCCGCTCGGCCTTGCGCATGCCTTCGAGCACGCGCGAGGACGCATCGCGGATCGCCAGCAGGTCGGTCCACCAGCGCCGCTGTTCCGGCGAAGCCTGGGCCGCGCTCAGGCCGTCGTACCAGGTTTCGAACAGCACGCTGTCACCGCGCTCGCCCGGCAATTGCTGCCAGATTTCCTCGGCGGTGAAGCTCAGCACCGGCGCCAGCCAGCGCACCAGCGCCTCGGCGATGCGGTACATCGCGCTTTGCGCGCTGCGCCGGCCGCGGCTGTCGGTGGGCATGGTGTAGAGCCGGTCCTTGGTGATGTCCAGGTACAACGCGCCCAGTTCGTTGGTGCAGAAGTTCTGGATGCGCGCGATGACGTCCGGATAGTCGTTGCGCTCGTACGCGGCGGTCACCGCCTGCTGCACGTCATGCGCCTGCTGCACGGCCCACTGGTCGAGCAGCAGGCTGTCCGCCACCGGCAGCAGGTGCGTGGCCGGATCGAAACCGTCGAGGTTGCCGAGCAGAAAACGCGCGGTGTTGCGGATGCGCCGGTAGCTGTCGGAGACGCGCTTCAGGATCTCGTCGGAGACGGTCATCTCGTTGCGGTAATCGGCCGAGGCCACCCAGAGGCGCAGCACGTCGGCGCCCAGCGTGTCCATCACCTTCTGCGGCGCCACCACGTTGCCCAGGGACTTGGACATCTTGCGGCCGTTCGCGTCGACCGCGAAACCGTGGGTGAGCACCTCGTTGTACGGCGCGCGGCCGTGGATCGCCGCCGAGGTCAGCAGGGACGACTGGAACCAGCCGCGATGCTGGTCGGAGCCTTCCAGGTACATCACCTTGTAATGCGTGGCCGCGCCCTGCTGCAGTTCGGGACGCTGGTCGATCACGGTGTAGTGGGTGACGCCGGAGTCGAACCAGACATCGAGCACGTCGGTGACTTTCTCGTAATCCTGCGCGTCGTCGCCAAGCAGCTCGGCCGCATCCAGCGTGAACCAGGCATCGATGCCGCCCTGCTCCACCTTCTGCGCGACCTGCTCCAGCAATTCGACCGAATGCGGATGCGGTTCCTGCGTGGCCTTGTGTACGAACAGCGCGATCGGCACGCCCCAGGTGCGCTGGCGCGAGATGCACCAGTCCGGTCGCCCGGCGACCATGCCGGCGATGCGCTCCTCGCCCCAGCCCGGCACCCAGCGCACGGACTTGATCGAGGTGAGCGCCGTCTCGCGCAGGTCCTGCTGCTCCATCGAGATGAACCACTGCGGCGTGGTGCGGTAGATCACCGGCGTCTTGTGCCGCCAGCAGTGCGGGTAACTGTGCTCGATCTTCGAGAACGCCAGCAGCACGCCGCGCTGGCGCAGCAGGTCGACCAGCGCCTCGTTGGCCTTCCAGATGTGCATGCCGCCCAGCGCGAGGCTGTCCGCTTGCGGCGTGTCGATGCGATAGGTGCCGCGCGGTTCGATGTAGTTGAGCAGGCCGATGCCGTACTCGCGGGCCACCACGAAATCCTCCACGCCGTGATCGGGCGAGGTGTGCACCGCGCCGGTACCGTCGTCGGCCGATACGTGGTCGCCCAGGATCACCGGCACTTCGCGCGGGTAGAACGGGTGCTGCAGCTTGAAGCCTTCCAGCGCCTTGCCTTCGGCGTGACCCAGTACATGAAGAGCGCCCCCATCCGCCCTTCGGGCACCTTCCCCCGTTTGCGGGGGAAGGGAGATGTTGTAGCGCTGGGCGGCCTTCTCGGCCAGCGCGCTGGCGACCACCAGCAGCACGCGCCGGCCATCGCGCTGCGGACCTTCGATCAACGCATATTCGAGTTCCGCGCCCAGCGACACCGCCTGGCTTTCCGGCAACGTCCACGGCGTGGTGGTCCAGATCGGGATGGCCACGATGGCGTCGCCGGCATCCACGCCGAACTTCTTCGCCAGCGCCTTCGCGTCCAGCGCGTCATAGGCGACGTCGACGGCGGGCGAGACCTTGTCGGCGTATTCGATCTCCGCCTCGGCCAGCGCCGAGGCGCAGTCGAAGCACCAGTACACCGGCTTGGCGCCGCGCAGCACATGGCCGTTGGAAACGATCCGCGCCAGCGCGCGCAGCATGTCGGCCTCGAAGCGAAAATCCATCGAGCGGTACGGGTGGTCCCAGTCGCCCAGCACGCCCAGGCGCTTGAAGTCGTTGCGCTGGGTGTCGACCTGCTCGGCGGCGTATTCGCGGCACTTCTGCCGGAACGCCGCCGCGTCGAGCTTGTCGCCCGGCTTGCCGAACTTCTTCTCCACCGCGATCTCGATCGGCAGGCCGTGGCAGTCCCAGCCCGGCACGTAGGGCGCGCGCTGGCCGGCCAGCAGCTTGGACTTGACCACGATGTCCTTGAGGATCTTGTTCACCGCATGGCCGATGTGGATCGGGCCGTTCGCATACGGCGGGCCGTCATGCAGCACGAACACGCTGTCGCGGTGCGCCGTCTTCTGCTGGATCTGCGCGTAGCGCCCCACCCGCTCCCACTCCGCCAGCCAGCCCGGCTCGCGCTTCGGCAAATCGCCGCGCATCGGAAAGTCCGTCTGCGGCAGGTTGATCGTGCTCTTGTAATCGTGGGTCATTGCCTGGGTGCCGTAATGGAAGCGTTGCCGTCCGCCAGCGCGGACAAAGAGGTCAAAGTTAAACGATACCTGCGCCTGCCGGAAGCCGTCTCACGCATCGACCAGCCGCGGGTTCATGCCCAGCAGCTCGCGCGCCCGGCGCGAGTCCAGCGCCATCTGCGCCTTCAGCGGTTCCAGCCCGTCGAACTTCTGCTCGTCGCGCAGTTTGGCCACGAACTCCACCGCCATGCGCTGGCCGTACAGGTCGCCGTCGAAGTCGAACAGGTGCACTTCCAGCAGTGGCTGGCTGACCTGGTTCACCGTGGGGCGCACGCCGAGACTGGCCACGCCGGGCCAGCTGCATTCGCCCTCGCCCAGGCCCACGCGCACCGCGAAGATGCCCAGGATCGGACTGACCCGCTGCTGCAGGTGGATGTTGGCGGTGGGATAGCCCAGCGTGCGGCCAAGCTGGTTGCCGTATTCGACCTTGCCGTCGATCACGAACGGACGGCCCAGCAGTGGCTCGGCGCCGGCGAAATCGCCCGCGGCCAGCAGGGTGCGCACGCGGCTGGCGGAAACGCGTTCGCCCTCCAGCTGGATTACCGGCATGGTGCAGGCGCTGAAGCCCAGTTCGGCGCCCATGCGCTCCAGCAAGGCCACGTCGCCGCTGCGCTTGTGGCCGAAGCGGAAGTCGCCACCCACCCAGACCTCGCGCGCAGCCAGGCGCTCGACCAGCACCCGCCGCACGAAATCCTCGGCCGACATCGCGGTCAGCGCCCGGTTGAAACGCAGCAGCAGGGCCTGCTCCATGCCGGCGGCGGCAAAGCCGCGCAGTTTTTCGCGCACGCTGGACAGCCGCGGCACCGGTTCGGGCGAGAAGAACGCCCGGGGCAGCGGCTCGAAGCTGACCACCACCGGGCTGCAGCCAAGCGCCTGGGCACGTTCGCGCACCTGCGCCAGCAAGGCCTGGTGGCCACGGTGCAGGCCATCGAATGCACCGACCGCCATTACGCTGCCGCGCGGCGTCAGGCAAGGGCCCGCGACATCCCTGGAAAGTTTCATCATCGCCTGAGTATAACGGCCGGACGCCCGCCGATAATCGCGCAGGCGCGGCTCACGCCCCGCGCAGATCGCGTAGGCGGAAGCCGCCGGCAAACAGCACCGCGACATAAGTGCCCGCCCCCGCGACCACCAGCACGGCCAGGCGCCACAGCCGGGTGGCCACCGAAACGCCGTGCACCCATTCCGGCCACAGCCAGCGCCCCAGCAGCAGCACGGCAGCCATCGCCAGGCAGGACGAGCTCAGCCGCAGCCAGTGCCGCGCCCAGCCGGGCTGCCGCTGGTACACGCCGGCGCGCTTGAGCCAGCGCCACAGCAGCATGAAGTTCACGTAGCTGGCCAGCGCACTGGCCAGCGCCAGTCCCACGTGCAGGCCGGGCACCTGGGCGATGCCGTCCAGCCAGCTGCCCTGCTTCACCGATGCCGGCGCCCACAGCTCGAAGAACAACGCGATCAGCAAGCCGTTGAAGATCATGTTGACCACCAGCGACGCCACGCCCGCCTTCACCGGCGTGCGGGTGTCCTGGCGCGAGTAGAACGCCGGCAGCACCACCTTGACCAGCGCATAGGCCGGCAAGCCGCAGCTGAGCGCCAGCACGGCGGCAGCGGTCATGCGGGTGTCGAAGGCGGTGTACTGGCCATTCTGGAACAGCGTGGCCACCAGCGGCTCGGCCAGCAGCGCCAGCGCGATCGCCGCCGGCACCGCGATCAGCAGCGTGATGCGCAGCCCCCAGTCCAGCGCCTTCGAAAATCCGGCCCGATCGGTGCCCACGTGGTGACGCGACAGCGACGGCAGGATCACCGTGCCTAGCGCGACACCGAACACGCCCAGCGGCAGTTCGAGGAAGCGCGTCGACTGCCACAGCCAGGTCTGCGATCCGGTGACCAGCAGCGACACCACGATGGTGTCCAGCAGCAGGTTGATCTGGGCCACCGACGAGCCGAACAGCGTGGGCACCATCAGCCGCATGATTTTCCTGACCTGCGGATGGCGCCAGCCCCAGCGCGGCAGCACCAGCAGGTCCAGCTTGCGCAGGGCCGGCAGCAGGAACAGCAACTGCAGCACGCCGGCCAGCAGCACCGCCCAGCCCATCGCCAGGATCGGCGTATGCAGGTGCGGCGCGATCCACAGCGCCGCCACGATCATGCAGACATTGAGGATGACCGGCGCCAGCGCCGGCATCGCGAAGCGATGGAAGCTGTTCAGCGCACCGCCGGCCAGCGCGGTCAGCGACACGAACAGCAGGAACGGGAACATCCAGCGCACCAGCTCGGTGGTCAGGTCGAACTTGTGCGGCTGGTCCAGCGCGCCGGGGATGAAGGCGGTGGCCAGCTGCGGCGCGAAGATCAGTCCCAGCGCCGTCACCACCAGCAACACGCCGCCCAGGGTGCCGGCCACGGTCGCCATCAGTCGCTTCAGGTCATCGTGACTGCCGGTTTCCTTCACTTCGGTGAAGACCGGCACGAAGGCGGTGGAAAACGACCCTTCGGCGAACAGCCGACGCATGAAGTTGGGGATGCGGAACGCTACCACGAAGGCGTCGGTGGCCACCGTGGCGCCGAACACGTGGCTCATCGAGATGTCGCGCACCAGGCCCAGTACCCGCGAAATCATCGTCATGCTGCTGAACGAGAGCAATCCGCGGAGCATGCTGGGTGACTTCATGAGTGCCTGGTTTCTGCCTTGGGCGCCGATCGCGCAGGGCGCACAGTCTGACAGCCCGTGCGGGCCGGATGACAGCCCGGATATGGCAGAATGGCGACACCCCGATGGCGACACGCCCCCGCCGACCCATTCCGGCGGCGTAAATGATTGACGCATCGGCGAATCGCCCGCATAATTGGCGTCTTTTTCCAACCTCAACCCTGCATTCCGGAGTTCTACCTTGGCCAACATCAAGTCCGCGAAGAAGCGCGCGCGCCAGTCCGAACAGCGCCGCCTGCGCAACATCAGCGCACGTTCCATGGTCCGCACCGCCCTGAAGAAGGTCGTCAAGGCCATCGAGGCCAAGGACAAGGCAGCCGCCGTTGCCGCCTTCACCGCCGCCCAGCCGGTGATGGATCGCTACGCCGCCCGCGGCCTGATCCACAAGAACAAGGCCGCCCGCCACAAGAGCCGCCTCAACGCGAAGATCCGCGAACTGGCGTAAGCCGGGGCGCGATTCGAGTTGCACGAGAAGCCGGCGCAAGCCGGCTTTTTCGTGCCCGGTCCCGAGTGTTGGCTCCTCCCCCTGCGCGCAGGGGGAGGTTGGGAGGGGGTTCGCTTTTGACTTCGGCGAAGAGCGACCCCACCCCAACCCTCCCCTGCTCGCAGGGGAGGGAGCAAGACGCCAAACGCGTCACTGCCGCGGACGAAACTCCAGCGGCATCGGCTCGCCGGGACGCGCCGCGGCCGGCGGTTTCGGCCCGCAGGCGCCGCAGGTGCTGCAGCCATCGCTGCAATCGCCGGTGGCTTCGGTTGGCTGCAGGCGGCGGCCGAACGCCCGTGCCAGGGCACTGCGGCCGGGCTGGCTGAAGTGGATGGACGCGGCGGCCATCCAGCGGTTGGTGGTCTTCCGGGCCAGCTTGCGCAGCACGATCCACACACTGGCCAGCACGGCCAGGCCGATCACCACGTACTGCAGCAGCAGGCCGGCACTCATGGGCGCATCCTCATGTGAGCGCCCTCGCCACCTGGTAGACGATGAACGACGCGGTATAGGCCATCACGAACATGTAGCCGAACGAGATCGCCACGTTGCGCCAGGAATCGGTCTCGCGCTTGATGATCGCCAGCGTCGACATGCATTGCGGCGCGTACGCGAACCACACCAGCAGCGACAGCGCGCTGGCCAGCGAGATCTGCCCGGCCAGCGCATGGCCCAGCCCGCCGGCCGCCTCGCCGCCCACCAGGTAGACCGTGGCCAGCGCCGCCACCGCGGTCTCGCGGGCGGCGAAGGCCGGGATCAGCGCCAGGCTGATCTGCCAGTTGAAGCCGATCGGCGCGAAAATGTACTGCAGGCCGCGCCCGATGTAACCGGCGAAGCTGTATTCGATCGCCGGCCGGGTGGCGCCTTCCGGCGCGCCGGGGAAGGTCGACAGGAACCACATCAGCACGGTCAGGCCCAGGATCACGCCGGTCAGCCGCTTCAGGAAGATCATGCCGCGCTCGTACAGGCCGATCGCCACGTCGCGCAGCTTGGGCACGCGGTACGAGGGCAGCTCCATCATCAGCGCGTGCTCGCTCTTGTCGCGGCGGATGTGCTTCATCACCCAGCCCACCAGCATCGCGCCCAGGATGCCCGCCAGGTACAACGCGAACAGCACCACGCCCTGCAGGTTGAACACGCCGAACACGTAGCGGATCGGGATGAACGCGCCGATCAGCAGCGCATATACCGGCAGTCGCGCCGAACACGTCATCAGCGGCGCGATCAGGATGGTGGTGAGCCGGTCGCGCGGATCGGTGATGCTGCGTGTGCCCATGATGCCGGGGATCGCGCAGGCGAAGCTGGACAGCAGCGGGATGAACGAGCGTCCGGTCAACCCTACCGACAGCATCAGCCGATCCAGCAGGAACGCGGCGCGCGGCAGGTAGCCCGACTCCTCCAGCACGATGATGAACAGGAACAGCACCAGGATTTCCGGCAGGAAACCCAGCACCGTTCCCAGGCCACCGAACAGGCCATCGGTGACCAGGCTTTGCAGCGGCCCGGCCGGCATCAGGGTGGCGGCGTGTCCGCCCATCCAGTCGAAGCCGTCGGCGATCGCGTCGGTCATCGGCTTGCCGATCGAGTACACCGCCTGGAACACCAGGAACATCACCAGCGCGAGGATCGCCAGGCCGAACACCGGATGCAGCGCCCAGCGGTCCAGCGTGTCGTCGATCGCGGCGGTGGCGCGCGGCATCGTCACCGTGGCCGCCAGCAGTTCGCGCACCTGCGCATGCAGGTCGGCGCGGCTGGCCGCGTCATCGGGCTGCACCGGTGCGGCCGCGGGAACCTCGCCATCGACCCGCTCGATCAGCGCCTGCGCGCCGCCGCGCTTCACCGCAACCGTTTCGACCACCGGCAAGCCCAGCCGGCGCTGCAATTCGGGCACGTCGATCACGATGCCGCGCTGGCGTGCGGTATCCATCATGTTCAGCGCCAGCACCACCGGGCGGCCGAGGCGCTTCACCTCCAGCACGAAGCGCAGGTGCAGGCGCAGGTTGGTGGCGTCGGCCACGCAGACGATCAGGTCCGGCACCGCCTCGCCCGGATAATTGCCCGCGCAGACGTCGCGGGTGATCATCTCGTCCGGACTGTTCGCGTCCAGGCTGTAGGTGCCCGGCAGATCCAGGATCTGCAGCACCCGGCCGGACGGCGCGGTGAAGCGGCCTTCCTTGCGCTCCACGGTGACGCCGGCATAGTTCGCCACCTTCTGGCGGCCACCGGTGAGCAGGTTGAACAAGGCCGTCTTGCCGCAGTTGGGGTTGCCGACCAGGGCAATACGCAGGGTCGACGCGCTCATGCCGCCGCCTCGCTGCGCACGCTGACCCGGCTGGCCTCGGCCTTGCGCAGCGCGAAGCGGGTGAAGCCGATCTGGATCAGCACCGGATCGCCGCCCATCGGCCCCACCGCCACCACCCGCACCGGCTCGCCGTCGACAAAGCCCAGGTCGCGCAAGCGCTGCGCGATCGGATCGGCCGCATGCGCATCGTGCACGCGGTCGACCACGGCGGGGGCACCCTTGGGCAATTCGGACAGACGCACGGGCGAAAATCTCAAATAAGAACAATTCGCATTGTAGTCCTTTTGTCGATACGGCTGCAGCACCCCGGGCCACCCCTGCGACAACGTTTATCATCGCGTTATTTGCGGGGACGACCTGATGACCGACTCCATCCTCAGCGAACGCCGCGGCGCGGTCGCCTGGCTCACGCTGAACCGCCCGCAGATCCACAACGCGTTCGATGACGCCCTGATCACCGCGCTGACCGAGGCGCTGGCCGCCGCCGATGCCGATCCGGCCGTGCGCACGGTGGTGCTGACCGGCAACGGCAGCTGCTTCTCCGCCGGCGCCGACCTGAACTGGATGCGCGGCATGGCCGGCGCCAGCGAACAGGAAAACCGCGAAGATTCGCTGCGCCTGGCGCGGCTGATGCGGAACCTGCAGTTCCTGTCCAAGCCGACCATCGCGCGGGTCAACGGCGCCGCGTATGGCGGCGGCGTAGGATTGGTCGCCTGCTGCGACATCGCGATCGGCGTGGACACCGCCAAGTTCGCGCTGTCCGAAGTGAAGTTGGGCCTGGTGCCGGCGGTGATCTCGCCCTACGTGATCGCCGCGATCGGCCTGCGCGAGGCGCGTCGGCTGTTCGTCAGCGGCGAGGTTTTCGACGCCGCCGAGGCGCACCGGATCGGCCTGCTGCATGCGGTGTCGACCGGCAGCGAACTGGACGAGGCGATCGAACGCCAGCTGCATTTCCTGGCCAAGGCCGGTCCGCTGGCCCAGCGCGAGGCCAAGCAGCTGGCCCTGCGCATCGGTGGTGCCGATCCAGCCGAAGCCGAACGCATCGACACCGAGAACGCCGCGCTGATCGCGCGCCTGCGCGTCTCGCCCGAAGGCCAGCACGGACTCGGCGCCTTCCTCGACAAGCGCGCGCCGGCATGGGTGGCGCAACCGTAAGCGCGCCGCGATCTGCTAGTTTTAGACGCTTTGCATCGACACGAACGTTTCCAGGGACTCGCATGTTCGAACGTGTACTGATAGCCAACCGCGGCGAGATCGCCTGCCGCGTGATCCGCACCTGCCGGCGGCTGGGCATCCACACCATCGCGGTGTATTCGGAGGCGGACAAGGACGCGCAGCACGTGCGGCTGGCCGACGAGGCCTGGCCGATCGGCGGCCCGTTGCCGGCCGACTCCTACCTGCGCATCGACGCCATCCTCGACGCCGCGAAAAAGAGCGGTGCGCAGGCGATCCACCCCGGCTACGGCTTCCTGTCGGAGAACACCGCCTTCTCGCGCGCCTGCAAGGACGCCGGCATCGTGTTCATCGGTCCCGACCCCGAAAGCATCGACGCGATGGGCTCGAAAGCCGCCGCCAAGCAGCTGATGGCCAAACATGCCGTGCCGCTGGTGCCCGGCTACAGCGGCGACCAGCAGGACAATGCCTTTCTCGCCGAACAGGCGCATCAGGTCGGTTACCCGCTGATCATCAAGCCCTCGGCCGGCGGCGGTGGCAAGGGCATGCAGATCGTGCGCTCGGACGCCGAATTCCCCGAGGCGCTGGCCACCGCGCAGCGCGTGGCGCAGGCCGCCTTCGGCGACGCCTCGATGCTGCTGGAGCGCTACGTGGAGCATCCGCGCCACATCGAATTCCAGATCTTTGGCGACCGCCACGGCAACATCATCCACCTGGGCGAGCGCGAATGCTCCGCGCAGCGCCGCTACCAGAAGGTGCTGGAGGAAACGCCCTCGCCCTTCCTCACCCCGGAAAAGCGCGCCGACATGGGCGCCGCCGCCGTGGCCGCCGCGCGCGCGGTGAACTACGTGGGCGCCGGCACGGTCGAGTTCATCGTCGGCCCCGCGGGCGATTTCCACTTCATGGAAATGAACACGCGGCTGCAGGTCGAACACCCCGTCACCGAACTGACCCACGGCGTGGACCTGGTGGAGTGGCAGCTGCGCATCGCCGATGGCGAGCCGCTGCCGCTCGTGCAAGATGACGTGGTCTCGCGCGGCCACGCAATCGAAGTCCGCCTCTACGCGGAAGACCCGGACCAGAACTTCCTGCCCGGCTCCGGCAAGCTGCAGACCCTGCGCCTGCCGAGTCCTTCGCAGCACGTGCGCCTCGACGGCGGCGTGATCGAAGGCGACACGGTGACGATCTTCTACGACCCCATGATCGCCAAGCTGATCGTGTGGGACGAGGATCGCCCGAAGGCGCTGCAGCGCATGCGCGAGGCGCTGGCCGCCAGCGAGATCATCGGCCCGAAATCCAACATCGGCTTCCTCGAACGGCTGGTGCGTCACTCCGCCGTGGTCGAAGGCCGCATCGACACCGGTTATCTCGATCGCCACCTGGAGGAGTTCCTGGTCGGCGACGTGGTGCCGGGCGACACCGTGCTGTTCGCTGCCGCCACCGCGGCCCTGCTCCACGACGAAGCCAGCATCCGCGGCGCTGCGTCCGATCCCCATTCGCCCTGGGCCCGCGCCGACGCCTGGCGCATCGGCCACGCCGGCAAGCGCATCGTGGCGCTGACCGCGCGCGAACAACGCTACGACATCGAAGCCCACGGCCACGCCGGCGACTACCAGCTGCGCCGCGGCGAAACCGCCTGCGAAGTGCGCGGCGCACGCCTGCTGGATGATTGCCTCAGCGCCCGCTTCGACGACGAATCGCAGCGGGTGCCGCTGCGCGTCGATGCCGCCCACGTGCTGCTGCACGACGGCGACGGCCAGCGCTACAGCTTCAGCCGCGCCGCCGCCTTCGCGTGGGAAGCGACCGACGCCGCCGGCGGCAACCAGATCATCGCGCCCATGCCGGGCCGCATCGTGCTGGTGAAAGCCAGGGCGGGCGACACGGTCGAACAGGGCCAGGAACTGCTGGTGATGGAAGCGATGAAGATGGAACTGGCCTTGAAGGCACCGCGCGCCGGCACCATCGAAAGCATCAACGCCACGCAGGGCGAGTTTGTCGAAGCGGATGCTGTACTGGTGCGCTTCGCCGAGTGAGCTTTTAGAGCCCCTCTCCCCTTGGGAGAGGGGTTGAGGTGAGGGTTCGGCCGGAGCGAAATGTCCGCACTGGCTCCGCACCCTCATCCGCCCCTTCGGGGCACCTTCTCACCCACAAGGGGACTCCTTATAGTCGCCGAGGGGAGAAGGACATCACGTCCTCCGGAGCTTTTCATGAACACCTCCAACCACGTCCGCATCGTCGAAGTCGGCGCCCGCGACGGCCTGCAGAACGAGAAGACCCTGCTGCCGGCCGAGGTGAAGATCGCGCTGATCGACCGGCTCTCCGCCACCGGCCTCAAGATCATCGAGGCGACCAGCTTCGTCAGCCCGAAATGGGTGCCGCAACTGGCCGACGCCGCCGAGGTGTTCACCCGCATCCGCAAGCTGCCGGGCGTGAGCTATCCGGTGCTGGTGCCGAACCTGCAGGGCTACGCGCGTGCGCGCGAAGTCGGCGCCACCGAAATCGCCGTGTTCACCGCCGCCTCCGAAGCGTTCAACCGCAAGAACATCAACGCCTCGATCGATGAATCCATCGAACGTTTCATCCCGGTGATGGAACAGGCGAAGGCTGACGGCGTGCAGGTGCGCGGCTATGTCTCCACCGTGCTCGGCTGTCCGTACCAGGGCGAGGTGCCGGTCAGCGACGTGGTGCGCGTGGCGCGGCGCCTGCATGAGCTGGGCTGCCATGAAATCTCGCTGGGCGACACCATCGGCGTGGGCACGCCGGCCAAGGCTCGCGCGATGCTGCATGCGGTGGCGCAGGAGGTGCCGATGGCGGCGCTGGCCGTGCACTTCCACGACACCTACGGTCAGGCGCTGGCGAACATTCTCGCCTGCCTGGAAGAAGGCGTGCGCGTGGTCGACAGCGCCGTTTCCGGCACCGGCGGCTGCCCATACGCGAAGGGCGCGACCGGCAACGTGGCCAGCGAAGACGTGGTCTACATGCTGCACGGCATGGGCATGGAAACCGGCATCGACCTCGACCTGCTGGTAGCCACCGGCGCCTGGCTGGCTGCGCAGCTGCACAAGGAAACCGCCAGCCGGGTGACGCGGGCGCGCACCGCCACGACCTGAGCTGCATCACGCGACCCACGCTTTCGGGGGAACCCCATGCTGATCCTGATCACCGGCGCCGCCAACGGCATCGGCGCGGCGATTACCGCGAAGGCCGTCGCGTTCGGTCATCGCGTCATCGCCGCCGACCGCGACGGCGAGGCGCTGCACGCCCGCTGGCATGATCAGCCTGCGGTGCAATGCGAAGTGCTGGACGTGACGAAGGCCAGCGACTGGACAACCCTGGTCGCCCGGCTGGAGCGTGACAGTGGCGCGTTGGATGTCCTGATCAACGTCGCCGGCGTGCTGCGCAGCGGGCAGACCAGCGAATTGACTACGCAGGACATCGACCTCACCCTCGACGTCAACGTGCGTGGCACGATCTACGGTACGAACGCCGTCGCCGCCGTGATGAAGCCGCGCCGGCGCGGCCACATCATCAACATCGGCTCGCGCCTCGCTCTACGCCACGCCCGGCACCACGATGTACGCCGCCAGCAAGTTCGCGGTGCGCGGCTTCAGCATCGCGGCGGCAGGCGACCTGCGCCCGCACGGCATCGCCGTCACCCTGTTCGGCCCCGGTCCGGTCAGGACCGCGATGCTGGAACAGCAGCGCGGCGACGACGATGCTGCGCTGACCTTCTCCGGTGCCCGCGCACTGAGCCCAGACGAAGTGGCCGCGGCGATCCTGGGTCCGGTATTGCGCAAGCGTCCGCTGGAATACTACCTGCCGTTCCGCGATGAGGTGCTGGGCAAGATCAGCAACGTCTTCCCGCGTTTCTTCCTCAGCCAGCTCGACAAGGCGCGCGCCCGCGGCAAGCGCAACTTCACGTCGCCGAACTATCGCCAGGAGCCATGATGCAACCGATCACGCATTTCGATGGCGCACGCAACGCGCCTGGCCAGCAGGCCCGCGTCGAGGACACCCGCGTCGCCGCGCAGGATTTCCGCCGCCACATGCTGGCCGGCCCCAAGGTGCGCTACTTCGAATCGTTCGACCTGATCAAGCTGATCTATCCCGCGCGTTACGGCCTGCGCAATGCGTATTCGGCCGAGCGCCTCAACGAATACCTGCACATCCACAACCGCCTGTTCGTGGTGCAGTACGACACGCCGGAGGGCTTGAAGACCTTGCTGGTTTCGCCATCCGACCACGAGCGTGGCGGCGAGACACCGTTCTTTCGCCGGCTGCAGGACCGCACCCCGAAGTTCATCGTCGACCGCGTGGTCACCCGCTACGCCAGCGTCCCCGAGGTGTTGCAGAAGATCGGCCTGCGACCAGCCGACGTCGACTACATCACCTACGACCACCTGCACACGCAGGATGTGCGTCGCTGGCTGGGCAGCGATGAAGAACCGGCTCTGCTGCCCAACGCGAAGCTGCTGGTGCACCAGCGCGAATGGGCGAACGCGCAGGACCTCAGCCCCTACCAGCGCGACTGGTACTGCCCGCACGGCGTGGCCGGCATCGACGCGAACAGGATCGTCCGTTTCGACGGCAGCGTGATGCTGGGCGACGGCATCGCGCTGGTGCACACGCCGGGCCACACCGAAGGCAACCATTCGATCGTGGTCAACACCGACGAAGGACTGTGGGTGATCAGCGAGAACGGCATCAGCGTGGACGCCTACGCGCCGCAGCACTCCACGCTGTGGGGCGTGGCGAAGTACGCGAAGGCGATCGGCAGCGAGGTCATCATCAACGGCAACACGCTGGAGAATTCGGTCGACCAGTACATCTCGATGGTGGCCGAACTGACCATCGCCGGTCCGTCACAACGCGATCCGCGCTACCCCAACATGTTCCCCTCCTCCGAGCTCGCCCCGTTCTGGCTGTTCCCCGGCACGCGGCCCAGCTTCCAGGTGAAACATGCCGTGCATGGGCGGCTGACGCTGCCGTCCTGATCAGCAGGTTCAGTCCAACTGATCATCCCGCCCACACTCTGAACCTGCGCAGCGAGCCGAACGACACCTGCCTGGCGTGCCACCGGATCGCCACCCGGCATTTCCTTGCGCTGAATCCGCATCGCTACGGGGTCAGGACTGGCTAGAATCGGAACCCTGCCTCCGATCCGGAACCCGCCATGCGCCATGGCCTCGCGATCCTGCTTTCGCTGCTGTGCCTGCTCCTGCCGTTGGCCGCGCACGGCGCCGGCCCCACCGCGAAAGGCGACTGGTTGCTGCTGCCCGACCGCGTATGGACGGCTGATGCTGATGCCGCGCATGCCGGCTGGGCCGTGTTGGTGCACGACGGCGTCATCGCGGCGGTTGGCCCGGCCGGCTCGATCCACGCGCCCACCGACGCCCGCCGTGTCGAGCTGCCCGGCGCCACCCTCACGCCAGGCCTGATCGACCTGCATTCGCATCTGTTCCTGCATCCGTACAACGAGACGTTGTGGAACGATCAGGTGCTGACCGAGCCACAGGACTACCGCACGCTGCTGGCGGCAAAGCACGCGCGCGACACCTTGCTGGCCGGCTTCACCACGCTGCGCGACCTGGGCACCGAAGGCGCCGGTTTTGCCGATGTTTCGGTGAAGCGCGCGATCGACGAAGGCCTGATCCCCGGCCCGCGCCTGTTCGTGGCGACCCGCGCAATCGTCGCCACCGCCAGCTACGGCCCCGGCCCGCGCGGCTTCCGTCCGGACATCGCCCTGCCCGGCGGCGCGCAGGAAGTCAGTGGCGTCGACCAGGCGATGGCCGCGGTGCGCGAACAGGCCGCGCGTGGCGCCGACTGGATCAAGATCTACGGCGACTACCGCGTCGGCCCGGACGGCGCCACCGCCCCCACCTTCACGCCCGCCGAGCTGAAGGCGCTGGTCGACACCGCGCACCAGATCGGCCGTCCGGTGGCCGTGCACGCAGCCAGCGACGAAGGCGTGCGCATGGCGGTGGAAGCCGGCGTGGACAGCGTGGAACACGGCTACGGCGCCAGCGAGGCCACCTTCAAGCTGATGAAGCAGCACGGCACCGCCTACGAACCCACGCTTACGGCGGTCGTGTCCACCGCCGAATATTTCCAGCATTACGTGCCCGGCAAGAGTGAACCGACCGAGCGCATGCGCGAAGCGGAGCACGCGTTTCGCACTGCGCTGAAACTGGGCGTGACGATCGGCAACGGCAGCGACGTCGGCGTGTTCCGCCACGGCGACAACTGGCGCGAGCCGGCGGCGATGGTGGCCGACGGCATGACTCCGGCCCAGGCACTGCATGCGGCCACCGACGTGGCGGCAAAGATCCTGCGTCAGTCGCAGCGCTTCGGTCGCATCGCACCCGGCCTGGCGGCCGACCTCGTCGCCTTCGACGGCGACCCGAGCACGCAGATTCGCGCCTTGCAGCACCCGGTTTTCGTTATGAAGGCCGGCCTCCCCTATCTGACTCCCGCAGCGACCCCATGACCGACACGTTCCTGATCCGCCCCATCGAATCCAGCGACAACGCGGCCATGGCCGCGATCATCCGCGCCGTGATGCCCGAGTTCGGCGCCGACGGCCCCGGCTTCGCGATCCACGACGCCGAGGTGGACGCGATGTACCAGTCCTACGCACAACCGCGCAGCAGCTATTTCGTGGTCGAGCGCGACGGCACGGTGATCGGCGGCGGCGGCGTGGCGCCCTTGCAGAACGCCGAGCCGGACGTGTGCGAACTGCGCAAGATGTACTTCCTGCCCGCCGCGCGTGGCATCGGCGCCGGCACGGCGATGATGCAGCGCTGCCTCGACGCAGCCCGCGCGCACGGCTTCCGCCGCTGCTACCTGGAAACGCTGACCGGCATGGACGCAGCGCAGGCGTTGTACAAGCGCAGCGGCTTCACCGCGCTGTGCGCGCCGATGGGCGGCACCGGGCATTTCAGTTGCGACCGCTTCTTCATCCGCGACCTGTGAGGTGAGCCATGTCGAACCACGATCCGCGCATCGGTGCCTATATCGCGAAATCCGCCGAGTTCGCCCGGCCGATTCTCGAGCACCTGCGCGAACGCGTGCACAGCGCCTGCCCCGAGGTGGAGGAAGGCATCAAATGGGGCGTGCCGTTCTTCAGCTACAAGGCCGCACCGATGTGCATGATGGCCGCGTTCAAGCAGCACTGCAGCTTCGGCTTCTGGTTGTCGAAGGAAGTGACCGGCGGCAGCGACGAGGACGGCATGGGCCAGTTCGGCAAGCTCGCGACGCTGAAGGATCTGCCTCCGGACAAACAACTCGCCAGGTATTTGAAAAAGGCGATGGCACTGAACGAGGCCGGCGTGAAAAAAGCGCGCCCGAAAGCCACTGCGAAACCGGCACCAAACCTGCCGGACGACATGGCTGCGCTGCTCGCGCAGAAGAAGCACGCAGCGGCCCGCAAGACGTACGAAAGCTTCGGCCCCGGCGCGCAGCGCGAATACGTCGACTGGATCACCGAGGCGAAGACCGACGCCACCCGCCAGAAACGCCTCGCCACCACGCTGGAGTGGCTGGCCGAAGGCAAAAAGCGCAACTGGAAATACGAAAAATGCTGAGGACCACCGTTCGATGATCCGCACCGCCCGCGACGACGACGCCGCCGCCATCCACGCGATCTACGCGCCGTCGATCAGCGACGGCGTGGCCACGTTCGAAACCGAACTGCCCGGCGTGGACGCCATGCGCGAACGTCTTCGCGCACGCCTCAAGCACTACCCGTGGCTGGTCTGGGAAGAAGGCGGCGAGGTGCTGGCCTATGCCTACGCCGGCCGCTTCCGCGAACGCGCTGCCTACGACTGGATCGCCGAGACCTCGATCTACGTGCGCGCCGACGCACACCGCCGCGGCATCGCCCGCAAGCTCTACAGCGTGCTGCTGGATGTGATGCGCCTGCAGAGCATCACCCAGGCCGTCGGCGTGATCACCCTGCCCGGGACGGTCAGCGTGGCGATGCATGAGACGATGGGTTTCACGCCCGCAGGTGTTTGGCGCCAGTGCGGTTACAAGCTGGGGCAATGGTGGGACGTGGGCGTGTGGCAGAAGGAGCTGCAGCCTGCGGCGAATCCTCCCGCGGCCGTCACGCCGTTTCCGCAGCTGCCGCCGGCATCATTGCAATCGCTGCTGGAAAGCCGGGGTTGATGCCCCGAAGCCCTGCGCTAAACGCGACAAAAAAGGCGTGCCCGCGGTGGCGGGCACGCCTTCATTCATCACGGCCGGGTCGGCTTACTGGTTGAGCAACAGGTCGACGATCACACCGGTGGCGATCGCCACCAACAGGAAATCACCGTTGTCACTGCGCACCCAGTGATAGCCGCGTGGCGGTTCGCGCAGACGGTCGCGACGCCAGTCGGTTACCACGTAGCGGGTACGGTACTCCACCGGCAGGTAACCGCCGCGGTGGTACCAGCCCTCGTGGCGGCCACGATCGTGCCAGTTCTTGTAATGGCCATAGGCATGGCCGGGAGGACCATCACGCCGCACATAGCGATCATGGTCGTATCTGCCGTCACGATGATCGTAACGGCTCCGATCATGATCATTGCCGCGATCGCGATCACCCTGGTCGTTCTGGCCATGGCCATTGCCATGACCCCGGCCATGACCGTGATCCTGCGCCAGCACGGAGCCACTGGCCAGCATCAGCATCGCACCCAACACGGCAGACAGACTCAGCAGCTTCTTCATGTGTTGCTCCCACAATGATGGAATGAACCCCGAACGCCCGATACCAATCGACCCGACCCGAGGCTCGACGCCAACATGGCCGGGATCACCCCAACGCCGCGTGAATCCCCTGCCACGACAGGTTTTGCGTTCAGCCTGCAGTCGCAGGCGCCGGTCGGCTACCATGGCGGTTTTTCGGCACTGGTAGCAAGGATTCCCCATGCAGCTCGATCAGGTCAAGGCAATCATCACCGGCGGGGCTTCCGGCCTCGGCCATGCGGTAGCGCAACATTTCGTGGCCCATGGCGGCCAGGTCGCGCTGTTCGACGTCAACGAGGACAAGGGCCAGGCCGCCGCGAAGGAACTGGGTGACGCCGCCCGCTTCTTCCGCACCGACGTCACCTCCGAGGATGGCGTGGCCACCAACGTCGCCGCCGCGCACCACGCGATGGGCGGGCTCAACGTGGTGATCAACTGCGCCGGCATCCTAGGCGCGGGCCGCGTGCTGGGCAAGGAAGGCGCGATGCCTCTGGCCACGTTCTCCGGCACGGTGATGGTGAACCTGGTCGGCAGCTTCAACGTGGCCAAGGCCGGCGCCGCGCTGATGCAGAACAACGAGGCGGGCGAGGACGGTGAACGCGGCGTGATCATCAACACCGCTTCCGTCGCCGCCTACGAAGGCCAGATCGGCCAGGCCGCCTACTCGGCATCGAAGGGCGGCGTGGTCGGCATGACCCTGCCGATGGCGCGCGAACTGGCCCGCTTCGGCATCCGCGTGGCGACGATCGCCCCGGGCATCTTCTGGACCCCGATGGTCGACGGCATGCCCGAGTCCGTGCAGCAGTCGCTGTCCGCCTCGATCCCGTTCCCCTCGCGCCTGGGCCAACCGAACGAATACGCCAGCACCGTCGCCTTCATTCTGGGCAATCGCTATATCAATGGCGAGACGATCCGGCTCGATGGCGCAGTGCGCTTGGCAGCGAAGTAGCCTCCGCCCGGGAATCGGGAATCGGGAATGGGGAATGGGGAATGGGGAATGGGGAATAGGAAAAAGCCGCTTCCCCGCCCGTCCCATCTCCCGCCGTACTCCGCTTCTCCCATTCCCTATTCTCCATTCCCTATTCCCGGCCCCAAACCCATGAAAGCTTCCGACGTCAAGAAAGGCAACGTGGTCGAGCACGACGGCACCGTCTACCAGGTGCGTGACATCGAGCGCAGCTCGCCCAGCGCGCGTGGCGGCAACGTCACCTTCCGCTTCACCCTGTATTCGATCCCCGGCGCACGCAAGTTCGATCTCAGCCTGCGTGCCGATGACGAGTTGCGCGAGATGGACCTGGTTCGCCGCGCGGCGAACTTCTCGTACATGGATGGCGACGCGTTCGTCTTCATGGACGCGGAGGATTACACCCAGTACCTGCTCTCGCCCGAACTGGTCGGCGACAACGCCGGCTACATCGTCGAGGACACCGAAGGCTATTACGTGCAGGTGATCGACGACGCGCCGGTCGGCCTGCAGGTGCCCACCAGCATCGTGCTGACCGTGGTCGACACGGCCCCGGAAATGAAGGGCTCCAGCGCCACCAAGCGCAACAAGCCGGCGAAGCTCAACACCGGCATCGAGGTGCAGGTGCCCGAGTACATCAGCAACGACGAGAAGGTATGGGTGAACACGCTCACCGGCGAGTTCGCCGGGCGCGCCTGAGTCCGCTGATGCAGACGAACCGGCGCGGGCCAGGCAGCAGGCTTGCCCTGCTGTTCGCCGCGCTGGTCATCCAGGTGGCTTCCGCGTTGCCCGCCAGTGCCGGCAACGCGGACTGGCCCCGGCCGGTGACGAAGTTCATCGAACGCAGCGAAAACTGCCTGCATTTCGCAGGCGAGTTCGGCGGTGATGGCTCCGCGCGCGATGTCGAGGTCAATCGCCGGATGGACGAGCTGCGCTGCAACGCATTGCCGCGCGAGCTCAAGACACTGCGCAAACGCTACCGCAACGATCCACGCATCAGCGAGCGGCTGGGCGCTTTCGACGAAGACGGCATGCCGGCGGACGCCGGCACGGACGACTGAGCGGCTGCCCGCCACGACCTGCGCCCGCGTAGTGCAGAATCAACCTTCCGACGTCACCGCGACCCGATATCCATGCCCCCCAGCGGTTATTCGCTACGCGCCCATGCGATCGAAAGTCTGACCGTCATCAAGCGGCCGGACGTGCCGTGGCGGGTGGTGGTGCGCAATACCGCGGCGGTGGTGCTGCCGCTGGCCGTGGGCATGGCCACCGGCTATCCGCAGATCGGCCTGGGCGTGGCCGCCGGTGCGCTGGACACGATGTTCTCCGACCAGCCGGGACCGTATCGCCAGCGCATGCGCCAGCTCTTGCTGGCGTCGCTGGCGGCCGGGCTCGCCGCGCTGGTCGGCTTCCTGATCGGCGGCCAGCTGTTGCCCATCCTGATCGCCACGGCCGCCTGCGGCTTTTTTGGCGGGTTGCTGGTGGTGTTCGGCACCGATACCGCGCGGGTCGGCATGACCAGCATGATCCTGCTGGTGATCACCGCCTCCACACCGACCTCGCTGGAGCACGCCTTTGGCGGCGCCGCCCTGATCTTCGCCGGTGGCCTGCTGCTGACCTCGTTTTCGCTGGCCGCATGGCCGCTGCAGCGCTACTGGCCGGAGCGTCTGGCACTGGCCAATGTCTACAGCGGACTTGCCGCGCTGGCCCGGCAACAGAACCACGACGATGCCGAGGTGCCGGCGCTGACCGAGGCGATGACCACGCTGCAGCAGACCCTGCTGGGTCGCCACCGCGCGCATGGCCGGGCGATGGAGGCCTTCGGCGTGCTGCTGGAACTGGCCGAGCGGATCCGGCTGGAACTCACCGCGATGATCGAGTTGCATGCCAACCCGGCGATCCACGGCCTGTTCCGCGACGACGCCGCGCGGGTGCTGGCGGCCATTGCCAGCGCGCTGGAACAGGGCGAGTCACCCGAGCAGGCCGCTCGTGCACTGCAGACCTTGCGCGCCAGCGAGCATGCGCTGCTCGATGGCGGCGGCACGCTCGACGGACTGGCCGCGCACATCCATGCGCTGGCCGGCCAGCTGGCCGCCGCCGTGCGCAATGCCGACTGGGCTGGCAGCCGCGGCGAGCTGCGTGCCAGCGCGGCGGAAACCCGCCTGCCGACGGCCCTGCGCAGCAGCTCCGCCCTGGCCACCTTGCGCGCCAGCCTCACCCCGCGCTCGGTGGCGTTCCGGCATGCCGTGCGCATGGCGGTCTGCCTCAGCGTCGCCTTGTGGGTCTCGCGCCTGCTGCAGCTGCCGCACGGCTACTGGCTGCCGATGACCGCGGCGATCGTGCTGCGGCCCGACTTCGCCGCCACTTTCAATTTCGGCCTGCTGCGCGTGCTCGGCACCGTGTTGGGCCTGGTGCTGACCACGGTGCTGCTGCACATCACGCCCGACGAACCGTGGGCGCACCTGGCCCTGATGGCGGTGCTGTGCATGGCCTTCCGCTATCTCGCCGGCGCCCACTACGGCATCGCGGTGGCGACGCTGACCGGCACCGTGGTGATCCTGCTGTCGTTCGAGGGAGTCAATCCCGGCCTGGCGGTGTCGGACCGGGTGATCAACACCGCCCTGGGTTGCGGCATGGCCTTGCTCGCCTACGTGGCGTGGCCGACCTGGGAGCGCGGTCGCGCCCGTGCTGCGCTGGCGGTGATGCTGGATGCCTACGCCAGCTACCTGCACGCGTTGGCGCAACCCGCGCAGACTGCCGCCCATCGCGACACGCGCACCGCGGCGCGCACCGCCCGCACCAACGCGCAGGCCTCGATCGACCGCATGCGCACCGAACCGGCCACGCCGCCCGAACTGCTGGCGCTGGCACGCGCGCTGTTCGCCAACGGCAACCGGCTGGCGCGCACCGCGATGACGCTGGAGGCCACCCTCGACGATCTCTCCGCCCTGGACCAGGCGGCCCTGGGCCGCTTCGTCGAACAGGCCGCCGGCAGCCTGCAAATTCTCGCCAGCGCACTGCGCGAACAGCGTGCGGCCGATGCCTTGCCCGACCTGCGCGCCATGCAGCGCGCCCTGGTCGGTTCGGTACCGGAAAGCGACGACCGCGTCGCCGCCGATCTGCTGGCGCGGATCAGCGACCGCCTGGTGGACAACATCAACACCCTGGCCCACGTGATGAACCGCAACCGCTCCGACAGCGTGCCGGCTCCGTAAACCATCCCGCCACACGCCTCCGCACTGCGGCGCGACGCCGCGGCGCAGAGGTTTTACACTGCGCGGATGCTCAAGATCGATACCCACGCGCACATCCTGCCCCGCGACTGGCCGAACCTGGCCGCCAAGTACGGCGACGACCGCTTTCCGGTGATGACCCATACCGACGGGCGACACCGCATCTACAAGGACAGCCGCTTCTTCCGGGAAGTCTGGGACTCGGCCTTCGACCCGCAGACCCGCATCGACGACTACGCCCGCTTCGGCGTCGACGTGCAGGTAATCTCCACCGTGCCGGTGCTGTTCTCGTACTGGGCACCAGGCCACCAGGCACTGGAACTGCATCGCCATCTGAACAACCACATGGCCGGGCTGTGCCGTGACTACCCGCGCCATTACGCCGGCATCGGCACGGTGCCGCTGCAGGCCCCGGACCTGGCCATCCGCGAACTGGAGCGCTGCATCGACGAGCTGGGCCTGCAAGGCGTGCAGATCGGCTCGCACTGTGGCGACTGGAACCTGGACGCGCCCGAGCTGTTTCCCTTCTTCGAGGCCGCCGCCGACCTCGGCGCGGCGATCCTGGTGCACCCGTGGGACATGATGGGCATGGCCAGCATGCCCAAATACTGGATGCCGTGGCTGGTCGGCATGCCGGCCGAGCAATCGCGCGCCGCCTGCTGCCTGGCCTTCGGCGGCGTGCTGGAGCGCCTGCCGAAACTGCGCGTGATGCTGGCCCACGGCGGCGGCAGCTTCCCCTCGACCATCGGCCGCATCGAGCACGGCTTCAAGATGCGCCCGGACCTGGTCGCCACCGACAACCCGCGCAACCCCCGCGAATACCTCAAGCGCTTCTACTTCGACTCCTGCGTGCACGACGATCAGGCGCTGCGTTACCTGCTGGATGTGACCGGTGCACACCAGGTGATGCTGGGCACCGACTATCCTTTCCCGCTGGGGGAGCAGGAACCCGGCAGCGGCATCGAGGCGCTGGGCCTGGACGACACCGACCGCGCGAGGCTGTTCCACGGCACCGCGCTGGAATGGCTGGGCCTGCCTCTCCATCGCTTCGCTCCCGATTCCCTTTCGAAGGCATCCGCATGAACCTCCTGCGCAGCACCACCCTCGCCATCGCGTTCGCCGCCACCCTGCTCGCCACGGGCGTGCACGCCACCGACGTCAGCATGGCCGACGGCACCGTCACCTTCAGCACGCCCGACAGCTGGCTGGGCATCATGGAAACCCAGGGCGACCCCGAAGCCCACGTGTTCCAGGTGCCCGACCCCTCGCCCACCGGCAAGAACAGCCTCGCCCGCGTCACCGTCACGGTGAAGCAGGTCGCCGACGTCAACAGCTTCAACCAGTACCGCAGCGAAGCCACCGCCAAGGCGATGGCGCTGCCCGGTTACAAGGTCGCCGACACGCCGCCCGGTCCCAACAGCAACATCTACACCGCGCAGGAAAACGGCACCGCCTTCAGCTACACCGAGCATTACTGGTTCAAGAACGGCCACGCCATCCAGCTGCGCTGCATGCGCCCCAGCGAAACCCAGGCCGGCGCCGCCTGGAAAGCCGATTTCGACAAGGGTTGCGCCGCCCTCGCCGAACAGCTGAAGTAGACCCGCCGCTTGACTCCCTCCCCTGCACGCAGGGGAGGGCCGGGGTGGGGTTCGCTTTTGATCTTCCCCACACGCTCGACCTCCCCTGAAAACAGCCGGAGGCTCCGACTCCAAGAGAATCCCGATGTCCGTCACGTTCGAAGCCACCCACGACTGGGCCAACGCCCGCGACGCCGCCGATCCGCTGCGCGCGTTCCGCGACGAATTCCTGATCCCGCCGCACGAAGGCCACGAAAGCGTGTACTTCTGCGGCAACTCGCTCGGCCTGCAGCCGCGCGCGGTGCGCGAGGCGGTCAACGCGGAACTGGACTACTGGGGCGAACTCGGTGTCGAAGGCCACTTCAAGGGCCGCCTGCCGTGGATGGACTACCACGAGTTCGTGCGCGACGACCTCGCTGCCGTGGTCGGTGCGCTACCCGTCGAAGTGGTGGCGATGAACACCCTGGGCGTGAACCTGCACCTGATGATGGTCAGCTTCTACCGCCCCACCGCCGAGCGCCCGGCGATCCTGATCGAGGGCGGCGCGTTTCCCACCGACCGTTACGCGGTGGAATCGCAGATCCGTTTCCACGGCTTCGACCCGGCCACCGCGCTGATCGAACTGCAGCCCGACGAAGCCAACGGCACCACCTCGCTCGCCGCGATCGAGCGCGCGCTGGCCGAACACGGCTCGCGCATCGCCCTAGTGATGCTGCCCGGCGTGCAATACCGCACCGGCCAGGCGTTCGACCTCAAGGCCATCACCGAACTCGGCCACCGCCACGGCTGCACCGTCGGCTTCGACCTCGCCCACGCCGTCGGCAATCTGCCGCTGCAACTGCACGACAGCGGCGCCGACTTCGCGATCTGGTGCAGCTACAAATACCTCAACAGCGGCCCCGGCGCCGTCGGCGGCGCCTTCGTGCACGAACGCCACGCCACCGCCGTGCTGCCGCGCTTCGCCGGCTGGTGGGGCCACGACAAGACCACCCGTTTCCAGATGGGCCCCGAGTTCCAGCCCACCGCGGGCGCCGACGGCTGGCAGCTCTCCAACCCGCCGATCCTCGCGTTGGCCCCGCTGCGCGTATCGCTGCATATCTTCCGCCGCGCCGGCATGGCCATGCTGCGCGAGAAATCCCTACAGCTCACCGGCTATCTCGAATGGCTGGTGCAAACCCGGCTCGGTAACGTGCTGCAGGTGGTGACGCCCGCCGCTCCCGCCCGCCGCGGCGCCCAACTGTCGATCCGCGTGATCGGCGGCCGCGAGCGCGGCCGCGCCCTGTTCGAATACCTGATGGCCAACGGCATCATCGGCGACTGGCGCGAACCCGACGTCATCCGCATCTCCCCCGCGCCGCTGTACAACCGGTTTGCGGATTGCCTGGCGTTTGCGGAGGCGGTGCGGGCGTGGAGTCAAGGCTGACCGATCTGACACATTCATCGCCCATGCTCGCTTGCCACCCGAAGCGGACATGGGGCCGGGCGATCAGGGCTCGTTATCGATAGTGAGGCAAGGGTGACTCCCGAGCTGTGGCGGCCTCGTCATGCCAGGGACGCAATTCTTCCGCGGACTGTGAACGCTGCGGCTTTCTGCATAGCCGGACACCCGCGCAGGCCACTTTCAGCGGACAGCTATGTTGTTCGGATCAAACAGGCATCGTGGTGATGCGCTGCGTCGTGTGTTTGGGCGCTCTGGCACATCTCCCTAGTCGGGCTCCCAGGGATCGAGTTCACCGTTGGTATCAAACGCGCCGTCGTCGTATTCATCCAGCAGCGAAATCGATCGGTCTGCAAGCCACTTCTTGCGCTGATGCGGAGGCATGCCTTCGAGGCGATCCGAGAAATCTTCATCGAAAATCACCTCCGGCCCTTTGTGGAGCCGAATGATCGGATCGGCTATATCGGCTGTCACTGCCACGCGTTTCCTGGCCATGCTGCAGGTCTCGACGGATGGTTCATCGCTAGTTGCCGGAAGACGCATCCTGCAACCTCGCTTCGAGCCGGGCAATCGTTTCGAGCAAACGTTCGCGTTCTTCCTCATGGGAAGTAGCCAGCATGGCGCGTGCGTGCGCGGTGGCCCGTATCCAAAGCATCGCGGCGATTTGCTGGACCTCCGGCGGTGGCGTCCAGGGATCGGCCGCTGGGGCGATGATGCGCCGCCCCAGGTCCTCCCACCAGACGTCCAGAAATCCGGCGATGACGTCATGCGAGCCCGTGCCGACCAACGCCCGTACACGGTCGGGGCTCGGGCGTTCGCCAGCGGCGAGCAGCATGTCTGCTGCCTCGGCAACGGCAGCCGGAGTCACCCCGGAATGCTCATGTCGGCCCTTCACCTTTGGCGCGCCTTTGCATTGAGCTCATCCACGGTGAAGATCGCCTCGGGAACGGCTTCCAGATGCGCACGACCGATGGGTTCTCCATTGCCGTCAGACAGGCCATACGTATGCTGGCGCATTTTCTCCAGCGCCCGATCGATGGCCGCGATCCGCTCCAGATCGTGCGCCAGCAGCGCCTCGTTGTTGGCCTGCTGCTCGAGGCGGTTGCCATCGTCGACGGCATCCTGGGGCTCGTCACCGGCAGCCATCTGCAAGGTGTCTTCCTCGGCACCGGCGGCGTCTCCGCCGGCGATGAGCTGTGCCCGCAGCTTGAGCAACCGCTCGCGCTGGTGCGCAACGAAGGCTTCGTCGAGGCTCTCGTGAGTGGGCTGATTCATGGTCGGGTTCCGATTGGCATGTTGATGGGCGGCCCGAACCTGCCTCTCCGTTGCAGGCGCCGGTGGCGGCGGGCCATGTATCGCAAGGTTCCATCCCTTTGCAGCCTGCGCCTGCTTGGGAGTTCCTCGCAAGCTTGTCGGCGAATGGCTGCTTTCAAACAACGTATCGATGGGAGACAGCGCTGGAATGCATCGAGGCGTACGCTCTTCAGACAGGCAGTACGTCGCCGCCCGAAACGGCGAGCCGATATTGCACGAGTCGTTCCGCTTCCGGATTGGCGGTGTAAACCTCCACACGGTCGCCTTCGACAATCCGCAAGGTCGTTGCGCCGGACGCGAAATGGAATTGGCCGGTCCACTTGCGCTCCACGAGCAGGGTCAGCAGCGCCACCGCGTCCTGGCGGTTCGATTTGTCCAGAATCAACCCGGGCGCTTCGTTCAATGGGCGAACTTCTTTCTGCGCTTCGCGGTACAGCGCCGTTGGATCACCTTCGTATTCGTCGTCCCAGATCCAGTCGCTCAACAGCAACAGTCCGCCCTCGAATTCGCCGAGATCCTCCAGCAGCGAACCGATCAGTCCGGACAGCCTTATGGGTAGCGGCCGCAGATCGAACTGGAAATGGCTGTTGCCGGGTTCGTAAGTCGCCGGCGTTTCCCGCAGGCCGCGTCCCGCGAGCCATTCGAGGCTTTCGGCCCGGGTCAGGAATCGGACCGGATGGGCATTCCCAGGGGAAGCCAGCGCTTGGGAGCCGGGCAACGCGCCGAGATAATCGCTCTTGCCCAGCCGGATGCCTTGGTGGCGCAAGATCGAGTGTGCGACGGCCAGATGGAAGTAGAAGTTGGGCAGCAGCAAGGCGCGCAAATAGTCTTCCCCGGCCATGGCGACGCCCGCGCGCCGATACGACTGGTCGATCATGCGCGCGTCACTGCCGTCGAAGGCCTCAGGCGTCAACGCCCGCAAGAACGCGATCGTCTTTTCGACCCGGTGGCGGTATTCCCCTATCGTCTGTTCGTTGTCGGCAAACCAGGGCGCTTCCTGGCCAGTCAACCGGGCCGGACCGTTCTTGGCATTGTCGCAGGCGATCTGGAACTGACGACCGAGCGGCAGCATGTCGTCCGCCAGGCGCGCCTGAAGCAGTGCTTCGCCGGTGAACTGCCCGGCGTCCACCGCCGCCTGCATCTTGTCCAGATACGATCGCAGGACCCCAAGCCCTCGCAACAGCGCGGGAATCGTGTAGTCGTACATGTTGGCGGGCATTGGAAGTCCTCCTGTTGGATGGCCGGAACGTTCGGGTCGCGGGCCAGGGCGTCATGGGTTGCTGTTCAAGAGAAACGGAGGCGCCGCGTGTCGATCATCCGCTTCCAAGGTCGTACGGCCCCCCGCGCCGGATGGCGGCCTGGTACGCCGGCCGGCGCTGAAACCGGCGGACCCATGCTTCGAGGTTCGGGAACCGGCTCCTGTCGGTGCGGATCGCCGCCAGTTCACCGATGAAACTCATCTGCACGTCTGCGGCGGAGAACGCGTTTCCCACGAGATAGTCGCGTTCCTCCAGGCTCTGGTCGATGTAGCGCAAATGGGTATCCAGCTCGATGTCGACGTGCTGCTTGAGCGGGCGCCACATGTTGCCCAGGTACGAGACATAACCTTTCATGATCAGGGGTAGTACTGCCGACCCTTCGGCGTAGTGGAGCCACTGCACATACTGGTCGTAGAGCCAGCTGTCCGGCGGCGGCGCGAGTCTGCCTTCGCCGTGACGGCGGACGATGTAATCGACGATCGCGCCCGACTCGGCCACGGCGCGGCCGTCGTCGGTGATCACCGGGGACTTCCCCAGTGGATGGATCGCCTTCAATGCCTCCGGAGCCAGATGACTCCTGCCTTCGCGCTCGTAGAACCTGATCTCGTAAGGCACATCGAGTTCTTCCAGAAGCCAGAGGATGCGCTGGGATCTCGAATGGCTTAGATGGTGGACAATGAGCATGGGTCAGCCGGTGGCTAGTTCGTCGCAGGCCTGTTCCATGGCGCACATGTGAGTCTCGTCCCTGGCGCGTCGACCGGTGGCGATCGCCGTCTGACTGTGGATCGAGACGATGTCCGCGCCTGCGCCCAACGTCCGGCTCACCGGGCAGCGATCCGCCGCGGCGAGCAGCTGTTTCATCTCGTCTTCGGTTACCGCTGCGTCGATGAAAATCGAGCGTTCGAACACATCGCGTCGCGATTCGGGATCGCGCTGGTGCGTGATCATGACCTGCACGTGGGACACGGCGATCGACTTGTGCCGGGCATAGAGCTTCACGGTCATGACCGTGCAGGCGCCGAGCGCGGCACTGAGCAGGTCGAACGGCCCCGGGCCGGAAGCCATGCCGCCCGAGGAAATCGGTTCGTCGGAAAGAAACGACGTTCCCTGGGCGCGCACTTCCACCTGAAACAAACCGAGCCCCGTATCTTCGATGATTACTGGATGTCTGCTCATGCACACCTCGATATGTGGCGAAGGCTGGCCCACTGCAGCCAGCGAAAATAGTCGGGGCGAGTCACGGCGGACAATCGCCAGCGAGCGGGGTCGGAGGTTCACTGGAGGTCGGGTCCGCGTCTTGCCGGGTTCGCTTGCGATATGCCGTGGGATCTTCGCCGTAGCGCTGGCGGAATCGCGAACTGAAATGACTGCGGCTGGCGAAACCCACGGCCGTCGCGATCGATGCGATGGACCCCTCCGTTGCCACAATCAGATCACGGGCCTTGGCAAGGCGCGCACGGGTCACGAACTCGATCGGTGTCGCGCCGGTAGTTTCCACGAAGGCCTTCGCGAAAGCGGACCGACTCATGCAGGCGATTCTGGCCAACGAGGCCACGCTGTGCGTCGCCGACGGTTGCGAGAAGATCGCGATGACGGACCGGCCCACGCCGGGCTTCAGGAGGATCGACGGCGAGTTGCCCGGGTGGTGCAATCGGTCGAGATCGTGACGCAGCAACTCGACCAGGCATGCCTTCATCAGGGTGTTCGCCAGAGCCTGGGAGCCGGCGGTGCGGAACCTGCTCTCGTCGAGCATGGTCTGGAATGCGCTTCTCACAAAGGCATCATTTTCGGGCTTGGCGCTTATCGGCTGGACGAGGCCGTCGAACGCATCGAAATCGCTGGCAAAGCCGATCTTGATCCGGCCGCACAGCACGCGGATGTCATGTTCTTCTCCAGCGAAAGCATCGACATACATGAGGTTGTGTATCCCCATGCGGATGACGTCCTGGGCGCTGTACGTCCGCTTGACGGGTTCCTGGCCCATCAGTGTGCGCCCCAGGTTCTTGGGCAGCAGGACGATACTGCCCGCCGGGGAGACCAGTGACTCGTTGCCGTCGACAGACAGATGCATGGTGCCGTTGAGCACGTACATGATCTTCAGGTCGGAAATGGCCGGGATGATGAGCGCTGCATCCCGGGCGATCCGGCATATGGCGAAGGCCTCGACGCTGACATCCATGGAATCGAGGATCCGTTCCGCCAGCCCTGCTGGTGGGCGGGCCGAAGCCGGTACAGCGGGATCCCGTCTGAACAATTGGTCGAAATCGGAGCTTCTCATGAGAGCGCCATCATGCTGTGGGTTTCATCGAGTTACCCGGGCTGCCGCCAACCAAGGCGCGAGGCGACACCTGTGCCATGCCAGGAAAGAGGATGCTCCCAAGTGCACCGCCAGGCCATGTTTGATGTTGCGCATGGCTCACTCCTGGATGATGGGCTTGATGCCGAATATCCACCCCTCCAACCCGATCTCCCTGAGCGTAGGCGCGCAGCGCCGAAGTCGAAGGGCACGCGCGGCGGACGCGCTCCGACTTCGCTTGCTCAAGCAAGCTACGCTCAGCGTGATCGGTGTTTCATGATCGACGCCGGCGTCTCCTCTACATGGAGCCTGAGTCCTCACGGACGAACGCGGATGATTGTTTTCCCGCTGACCCGCTGGGTCGGATTGAAAGCGATCACGGCATCGTCGAGGCTCGCGATGTTGCCAATGTTCATCCGCAATCTCCCATCCCGCACGCGCTGGACGATCTCATTCAATTGGGCACGATCGGCCTCGACAACGAAGTCAACTGCCAGGCCATCGGTGGGCCGCGCCTCGGCCGGTCCGACGATGGTCACCAGAATTCCTCCGGCTCGAATCAGCCCCGCCGACCGCTTCTGGATGTCGCCGCCAATGACATCGAACACCAGATCGACTCCGCCGACGTCTTCCAGGGTGTCGTTTTCGAGGTCGACAAATTCGTTCGCACCGAAGTCGAGAGCCTTCTGACGGTCGGCGGCGCGTCCGGTGCCAATGACGTAGGCGCCCGCTTCACGTGCGAGCTGCGTCACCATCGATCCGACGGCGCCGGCCGCGCCGTGCGCAATGACGCTCTGCCCAGCCCGAAGACGACCGTGCTCGAACAGTCCCTGCCACGCGGTCAGGCCTGAAATCGGCAGGCTGGCGCCCACCGTGAAGTCGACGTCGCCCGGCAGCGGTGCAAGGTTGCGTGCCTCCATGGCCACGTATTCCGCCAGGGTGCCGTCGCGGTGCCAGTCGGCGAGGCCGAACACCCGCTGTCCCACCGACAGACCCGCCGTGCCATAGCCGAGGGCAGTGACCACACCGGCCAATTCATGCCCGGGAATCGTCGGCGTCCGGTCGCGGTCTCGGCGATCGGCCCAGGTCGAGGGCCACGTCAGTTCGGTCCCGACGAAACCCGATGCATGGATCTCGACGACGACGTCGTTTATCGCCGCCTGCGGCTCGGGCCAATCCACCAGTTTCATCCCGGCCGTTCCCGCAGCCTGATCTGTCACCACGATCGCTTTCATTTGAATGCCTCTTCGGTCATTTGTCTCTATTGATGGAAACGTTGAGGGGGAACGCCGGATACCCGCATGAGGTTGAGCGAACAGTCTTCCGCCACGTTCGGAAGGAGGGTGCACCCAGGCGCGTTACCGCACCATCAACGCCTACGTCCTCTTCGGCAGTGACCTTGTCGCAGCATCCACGATGCAAAACGAAGGGGATGCGCTCGAAGCGAGGTGCTGCACATGCATGGCGCACGTCTGAAGCTCATCGAGCAGACAGGTGGATAGTCTCTCGTGGCGTCGGCCGCCGGACAAGCCGATTCGAGCACGTGCGCGTGCGGCTTCGTCCAGTTGTCGTGCGTCGTCGTCCAAAGTTGCGCGCGAGGCACTGAAGGTCGCTGGTAACGGGCCACCATGCCGACCACACTGTCGATGTTCTTCACCGGCACGCAAGCGCTTGACGAGAGCCGCGCGTGGCGGGTTCCAATCTCTAAAGACCCCATGAGGAGAAAGCCATGAACGAGCCAAAGGGCGATCGGCGGAAGTTCCTCGCGCAAGCGGGCGTTGCGACGCTCAGCGTCGGCGCCGCAAGCCTGTTCGCCAGCAGGGCCATGTCGACCACGATAGTCCGTTCGAACGACGTCGGCGTCATCCAGACCGCGCTTGCCCTCGAACATGAAGGCATCGCCGCCTACCGCCTCGCAGGGAAGAGCGGATTGCTTTCGCCTGCAACGCTCAAGCTTGCGCTCGTCTTCATGGGCCACCACCAGGCGCATCGCGATTCGCTGGCGAAACTCGTCGCAACGGCCGGCGGCAAGCCCGTCGAGCCAAAGACGGACGTCCAGTACATCGCCGAGCTCAAGCTTGGCGCCCTCAAGTCCGAGACCGATGTCGTTGCGCTGGCGACCATGCTCGAGCGTGGTGCCGCCAGTGCGTATATCGGCCAGATCACGGCGCTCAAGGATCCCAAACTCGCGAAATTGTTCGCGTCGATTTCTGCCGACGAAGCCATCCATTGGACCACGCTCAACAACGCAGCGGGAACGCCGATTCCGGCGGCGGCTTACGTATTTGGTTGAGCAGTCGGGCATGAAGGTGTCGCTGTTTCGCACGTCGATCCGGGCGGGTAGCCTGTTGCTTGCCAGCCTGCTGTGCATGGCCGCCTGGGCAGAGAACGTGCCGAACGATGTCGCCGCCGGGCAGATGCTGTACCTGAACACGTGTGGCGGATGCCACTCGGTGGATGCGGACCGCATCGGCCCGCGCCACCGCAACGTCGTCGGAAGGGCGGTGGCCAGCGTCCAGGGATACGACTACTCGCCGGCCTTGAGGAAACTCGGTGGCATCTGGACGCCCGCGAGGCTCGACCAGTGGCTGAGCGGCACGCAGAAGATGGCGCCCGGCAGCAAGATGTATCTGGAACTGGACGATCCAGACGTGCGCCACTCGATCATCGTCTACCTGCAATCCGTTTCGCTCCCCGCGCCGAGGGATTCGCGCACGGCCAGCCCGTCGGGGCACTGGAGAAAACGACAATGAACCACCATGTCGGACGAGCAGCCTGAAATCCGCGAAATTCGACCATCAGGAATTCCCCATGCAGCATTTCCCGCAACCCGTTTTCGTCGCCGCCGGACTCCGCACGCCATTCGGGCGTGGCGGCGGTGCGCTTGCCAATTACGATGCGATCAGCCTGTCGGTTCCGGTCGTGAAGGCAATGGCGGCGCGCGCCGAGCCGGACCTGGTCGTGTGGGGCTCGGTGATCCCGAACCTCGGCTGGAGCAACATCGCGCGGGAAATCTGGCTCGACGCGGGGCTCAATCCCAACGTCCCTACTTTCTCCGTCGTGCTGGCCTGCTCGACCAGCATGACCGCCGCGTTCGCGGCGGCCGGAATGCTCGGCGGGGACATCGACCTTGCCATGGTCGGTGGCGGTGAAGTCATGAGCCGCCCGCCGATCGCACTGACGGCCGAGGCGTCGAAGCGGCTGACCGACCTGTTCGGCAGCGATCCTTCCGCGGCGCTGGCCGCCCTGCAGGCGCTGAAACCACAGGACTACGTGTTGCCGACCAAGGGCTGGGCCAACCGCATTACCGGGCGCACCATGGGCGACCACATGGAGGAGACCGCCAAGGCGTGGCAGATCAGTCGCCAGGCGCAGGATGACTGGGCGCTGCAAAGCCATCAGCGTGCGGTGGCGGGCTGGAACAGCGGCTTCTTCGACGACCTGGTCATCAAGCTCCCGGAACTCGAACGCGATGCCAATCCGCGCGCCGATACCTCGTCCGAAAAGCTGGCGGCGCTCAAACCCGCGTTCGACCGGACGAGCGGCCAGGGCAGCCTGACCGCCGGCAATTCCTCGCCGATCACCGACGGCGCCGCCGGCTGCTGGATCGCGAACGAAGCCGGGCTTGCCCGACTGCCGGAGGGCACCCCGCATCTGCGCCTGGTCGACTACGAGGTGGCAGCAGTCGACCACCATACGGAAGGCCTGCTGATGGCGCCGTCCTACGCGATCCCGCGGCTGCTTGCGCGCCATGGTCTCGGCTATGCAGACATCGACCTGTGGGAAATCCACGAGGCGTTCGCGGCCCAGGTGCTGGCGAACGTCGCGGCGATCGAGCGGCCCGACTGGGTGCGCACCAAGACCGGCGTGCAGGCCGACCTCGGGACCTTTCCGTGGGAGCGCGTGAATCCCAATGGCGGATCGGTCGCGATCGGTCATCCGTTCGGGGCGACCGGTGCACGCGACCTGAGCCAGGCGGTGAAGGAGTTGTGGTCGCATCCCGTGGGTTCGCGCGCCATCGTCAGCATCTGTGCCGACGGCGGCCAGGGAACGGTGACCTTGCTTGAACGGGTCTGATACGCAGGCCGCGATCGTCCCTGTCGGCGACCTGACAACGTAACGAACAGCGCTGACGAACGAATTATCCGGTGAACTCGATGATGATCCAGCCAGGATCGAAGGAGGACTGATGGACTACCACAAGAACCCTGAGGTGATCGCCAAGCTGACGCCCGAGCAATTCCGTGTCACCCAGGAGAGCGCGACGGAGCGCCCGGGAACCGGTGCGTATCTCCACAACAAGGAAGCAGGCATCTACGTGGACGTCGTATCCGGCGAGCCGTTGTTCGCGTCGTCCGACAAGTTCGAGTCCGGCTGCGGCTGGCCGAGCTTCACCAAGCCGATCGAACCCGCACACGTCAACGAATTGCGCGATACCACCTACGGCATGATCCGGACCGAAGTGCGTTCGGCGCACGGCGACAGCCATCTCGGACACGTCTTCCCCGACGGTCCTCGCGACAAGGGCGGCTTGCGCTACTGCATCAATTCGGCCTCGCTCCGTTTCGTGCCCCGCGCCGAGATGGAAGCACAAGGCTACGGCGCCTATCTCGATCAAGTGGAGGACATCCAGTGACTACCGAACGCGCTGTGCTCGCCGGCGGCTGCTTCTGGGGCATGCAGGACCTGATCCGCAAGCTCCCCGGGGTCGTGTCGACCCGGGTCGGCTACACCGGTGGCGACGTGCCGCACGCCACCTATCGCCACCACGGCACCCATGCCGAGGCCATCGAGATCAACTTCGATCCCGCGCAGACCACCTACCGCCGCCTGCTCGAGTTCTTTTTCCAGATCCACGATCCGACCACGGTCGATCGCCAGGGAAACGACCGCGGCACCAGCTATCGCTCGGCCATTTTTTTCACGAACGACGAACAAAAGGCCGCGGCCCTGGACACCATCGCCGACGTCGAGGCTTCGGGGCTGTGGCCTGGAAAGGTGGTGACCGAGGTCGCGCCAGCCGGTGATTTCTGGGAAGCGGAAGCCGAGCATCAGGATTACCTCGAACGGATCCCGAACGGCTATACCTGCCATTTCGTGCGTCCGGGCTGGGTGCTGCCTCGCCGTGCGGAGGCGAAGGCCTAGCCGTCGGGATTTTCCGATCGCGCGTCATCGAAGGAGGCGCATGGGCCTGAGGGAAGACCGAGCATGAGCATCGTCGCAGCCATTCATGGCGGGCAAGGCGCGCCAACCTGGATCCCATGGGATGGCACGACGCTTTGCCTGGCCGGGAGCGCTTTTGCCTGGATCGACGTGGTCGATGCGTGCGGCGAGGAAATCGCATCGCTCCAGCGCGTGTTCGGCCTGCACGAGCTCGCCGTCGAGGACTCGATGAGCGATGCGCAGGTCGCCAAGCTCGACCTCTATGCGGATCATGCCTTCATCATCGCGAAGGCGGCGGAGCTGGGCCCCAGCGAAATCCAGTATGCCGACGTGGGCATTTTTCTGGCCGAACGGCGGGTCATCACGGTCTGCCGGATGGAAACCACGTTCGGCCACCGGCTGCGGGAAAGCATCCACCGGATCGCGCGACGCAACGTGAAAGGGCCGGAGTTCGTGGTGCACGAGGTGCTCGATCTCGTCGTGGACGACTACTTTCCTGTCGTGCAGATGATCGCCGACGAAATCCTGCTCATCGAGAAGCGGCTCCTGTGCGACTCGCTCGGCAGTACCGAGATCGCGCGCATCTTCCAGCTCCGGCGCGAAGCGATCCACTTCCAGCATGCCATCAGCCGGATGATGGAGGTATGCAACAAGCTGGCGACGCTCGACGTGCCTTGTGTTTCCGACGCGTCCCGGCCGTATTTCCGGGACGTCCTGGACAACCTCGTGCGCATCGAGGCCATGACCACGGGGCTCATCGATGTCATCCGCACGGCGCTGGAAGCCAGCAGCCTGCTCGAGCAACAACGGCAGTCGGCGATCACCCGGCAGCTCGCCGCCTGGGCGGGCATTCTCGGCGTTCCCACCGCGATCGCGGGCGTCTACGGGATGAATTTCGCCAACCTGCCCGGGACGCACACCGGCTGGGGCTATCTCGTCGTCCTGGGCGTCATGGGCTCGATTTGTGTGTGGCTCTACTGGCGTTTCCGCAGGCTCGGATGGCTTCCGTAGTCCGCTGCCTTGCGTTTCATCACCCGCTGACTAACGAAGGTCGACCAGCGTTGGCCCCGAGACTGACATGAATCTTGTTTGCGCAACACGCGATCCGGCATTGAACACGGCCACCAAGGCCGACCCGGCCTTTCTGGCCGAAGTGCTCGCCGGCCTGTCCGCCCGGCAGAAAGTCGTGCCCGCACGATGGTTGTACGACCATCGGGGCTCCGAGCTTTTCGAAGCCATCACGGCGTTGCCGGAGTACTACCCGACGCGGACGGAACATTCCATCCTGGAACGGCACGCCAAGGACATTGCCGAAAGGGTGGGCCGTGGCCGGGTGGTGATCGAATTCGGTTCGGGTTCTTCGACGAAGACGCCCTTGCTGCTCTCGGCCATCGAGCCGGAAGCGTACGTACCGATCGACGTCTCCGGGGAATTTCTCCACGAATCCCTGCAGGTACTCTCGCGCTCGTTCCCGGGCCTGCCGATACATCCCGTCGTCGGCGACTTCACCAAGCCGATGCAGCTTCCCCGGCTGGGACACTCGCCGCGGCTGGGATTCTTCCCCGGCTCGACCATCGGCAACTTCGTGGCTCCCGAGGCGGTGGACCTGCTGCGGACGATGGCCACCACGCTCGGAGATGCCGCGCAGCTGCTGATCGGCGTGGACCGGATAAAGGACCCGCAGGTCCTCGTTCCCGCGTATGACGATGCCGCCGGCGTGACCGCGCAGTTCAACCTGAATCTGCTCGACCGGATCAACCGCGAGCTGAGCGGGACGATTCCGGTCGGCGCGTTTCGCCATCGCGCGATCTGGAATGACGACGAGGCGCGCATCGAGATGCACCTGCTGGCAACGCGCGACCTGAGCTTCGAAGTCGCGGACCACGTGTTCCGCATGCGTGCAGGGGAAACGATCCATACCGAGAACAGCATCAAGTACGGCACGCGCGACGTCCGCGTCCTGTTGCGCGCCGGCGGCTGGACACCGGTCGCGGAATGGACCGACGCGCAGCAACTCTTCAGTGTCGTGCTGGCGGAAGCCACCCCCCGGCGTGTCGGGCCCTGAAGGGCGAATAGCTCTATACCCGGCTCTGCGGATGGCGCACCTGCCCTTCCCCGCGCACCACGAAGCGCTCCACCGTGAGCGCCTCGGCGCCCATCGGACCGTAGGCGTGCAGGCGGGTGGTGGAAATGCCGATCTCGGCGCCGAGGCCCAGTTCGCCACCATCGCTGAAACGCGAGGAGGCGTTGACCATCACCACGGCGGAGCGAATCGCCTGCACGAAACGTAGCGCGGCCGCTTCGTCGGCGGTGGCGATGACTTCGGTGTGGTCGGAGCCGTAGCGGCGGATGTGGGCGATCGCGGCATCGAGATCGTCGACCACGCGCACGGCGAGGATCAGGCCGAGGAATTCGGCGGCGTAGTCGTCGTCGGTCGCCGCTTGCATGTCGGGCACCCATGCGCGGCTGGCGTCGTCGCCGCGCAGTTCGACGCCACGTTGGCGCAAGGCCTGCACCGCCCGCGGCAGGAAGCTGGCGGCGACATCGCGATGGACCAGCAGGGTCTCCAGCGCATTGCACACGCCGGGGCGTGAAGTCTTGCCGTCGATGAGCAGGTTCAAAGCGAGATCGAGATCGGCGGCGCGGTCCACGTACAGGTGACAGACGCCTTTGTAATGCTTGATCACCGGCACGCGCGCGTGTTCGGCGACGAAGCGGATCAGGCCTTCGCCACCGCGCGGGATGGCCAGGTCGACGATGTCGATGAGCTGCAGCAACTCGACCATCGCCTCGCGGCGCAGATCCTCGATCAGGGTCAGCGCCGCTACGGGTACGCCGTTCTTCGTCAGCGCATCCCGCAATGCAGTCGCAATCGCCGTGTTGGAATGGATCGCCTCGGAACCACCGCGCAGGATCACCGCGTTGCCCGCCATCAGGCACAGCGCAGCGGCGTCGGCGGTGACGTTGGGGCGCGCCTCGTAGATCATCGCGATCACGCCGAGCGGAATGCGTACGCGCTCGATCGACAGGCCGTTCGGCCGCGTTTCGCGGCGGGTCGTCACGCCGACCGGATCGGGCAGCTCGGCCACCTCGCGCAGCGCGTTGGCGATGCCGGCCACCCGCGTCTCGTCCAACCGCAGGCGATCGAGCATCGCGCCCTGCACGCCCTTGTCGGCGGCGGCCTGCATGTCGCGCGCATTGGCCCGCAGCACGTCGGCGGAGCGCGCTTCCAGTGCGTCGGCCATGCCGCGCAGCAGGGCCCGCTTCGCATCGCTGCCCAGCGCGGCGACGACCTGGGCGGCATCGCGACACGCCAGCGCCTGCTCCCTGATCGTGCTCATGCGCTGATCTCCTGCCCCGGGGCAACCGGGCTGTCCATGGTGATGAGGTCGTCGCGATGCACCACTTCGTCGCCGTAGCTGTAGCCCAGCACGCCGTCGATCTCGCGGCTGTGCCGGCCAGCCAGTCGGCGCACTTCGGCGGCGCCGTACTGGCTGATGCCGCGTGCGATGGCGCGGCCGTCGGCATCGACGATCTCGACCAGGTCGCCGCGATGGAACTCGCCCTGCGCATCCAGCACGCCGCCGGGCAACAGCGAGACGCGACCGCCGGCCAGTGCGCGCGCCGCGCCGGCGTCGACGCGAACCCGTCCGCTGGCCGTCGGCGCATGGCGCAACCAGTATTTGCGTGCCTGCATCCGGCTCGACGACGCGGCGATCAGGGTGCCGCGCAACTGGCCGTCGCGCAGCGCCTGCACGGTGGCCGCCTCGCGACCGCTGAACAGCACGGTGGGAATGCCCGCGGCCGCGGCCTTGGTCGCGGCTTCCAGTTTCGTGCGCATGCCGCCGGTGCCGGCCACGCTGCCGCTGTCGCCGGCCATCGCCAGGATCTGCGGCGTCAGCGCGGCCACGTGCGCGATCGGCGTGGCGGCCGGGTCGCGGCGCGGGTCGGCGCTGTACAGCGCGTCGACGTCGGAGGCGATCAGCAACAGGTCGGCGTCGACCAGCGCCGCCACGATCGCGGCGAGGTTGTCGTTGTCGCCGAGTTTCAATTCGTCCACCGAGACGGTGTCGTTCTCGTTGACCACCGGCAGCACGCCGAGCTGCAGCAACTCGCGCAGGGTGGCGCGTGCGTTGAGGTAGCGGCGCCGATTGCGCAGGTCGTCGTGGGTCAGCAGAACCTGCGCCACAGGCCGGGCGGACAGCGACTGCCACAGCGCGATCATCGGCGCCTGGCCCAGCGCGGCCAGCGCCTGCCGCGCGGCGAGGCCACCGCCGGCGCTCGCATGCTGCCGCAGCAGCGCCCGTCCCGCTGCCACCGCGCCGGAGGACACCAGCACCACTTCACGACCGGCTGCATGACTGGCCGCGATGAAACCCGCCAGGGCTTCGGCGTAGCGCGGCGTGAGGCCGCCGCCATCGGCGGCGAGCAGGTTGCTACCCACCTTCAGCACGGCGCGGCGCCACGGCGGCAGAGCCTGTACGGGCAAATGGATTCGCGTGCTCTTCGTGTCGATCGCCGCCATGCCCACGCCTCCGTGTCAGTCGTCGAGCGCGCGCAATCGCGCGTGCAATTCGTCCAGCCGCAGGTCGTTGCCGGCGCCGGGCGACACACGCGCGTCGAGGCTGCCTTCCGGCGTGCGCCCTTGTCCCGCCGATGCAGCCGCTTCCGCCGCGGCGCGATACGCATCGCGGAACGGCACGCCGGCGGCGGCCTGCTCGATCGCCACGTCGGTGGCGTACATCGCCGGCTCGATCGCCGCGCGCATGGCCGTTTCGTTCCAGGCAAATCGCGCCAGCAAGTCAGGCACCAGTTCCAGCGCCATCAGGCCGTGGCGCACGCCGTGGAAGATCGAGCCCTTGGAGAACTGCAGGTCGCGCTGGTAGCCGGACGGCAGCGACAGCAATTGCTCGATCTCGGTGCGCGCGGCGGACACGCTGGCGTAGCTCGCGCGCAGCAGCTCGATCACGTCAGGATTGCGCTTGTTCGGCATGATCGAGCTGCCGGTGGTGTACTCGGACGGCAGCTGCACGAAGTTGAATTCGGCGGTGGTGAACAGCGAGAGGTCCCAAGCCAGCCGGCGCAGGTCGAGCAGCGCGCCGCCGATCGCCTCCAGCACCGCCATCTCGAACTTGCCGCGCGACAGCTGGGCGTAGATCGGGCTGACCTGCATGCGGGCGAAGCCCAGCGCTTGCGTGGTGTGTTCACGGTCGAGCTTCAGGTTCACGCCGTAACCGGCGGCGGTGCCGAGCGGATTGGCATCGATCAGCGCCAGTGTCTGCCGCGCGCGCAGGGCATTGTCGATGAAGCCTTCGGCGAAGCCGGCAAACCACATCGCAGTGGACGACACCACCGCGCGCTGCAGGTGGGTGTAACCCGGCAACGGCACGGCCGGTTGCGCGGCGCGATCGAGGCAGACTTCGGCGATGGCACGGCAATGCATTTCCAGCGCGACCAGCTTGTCCTTCAGCCACAGCCGCGTGGCGACCAGGATCTGGTCGTTGCGGCTGCGGCCGGTGTGCACGCGGCGACCAGCGTCGCCCAGGCGCTCGGTGAGGCGTGCCTCGATCGCCGAATGGCCGTCTTCGTAACGCTCGTCCAGCACGAAGGCGCCGCCGCTGAAATCCGCAGCCAACACATCCAGCTCGCGCTTCAGCGCCGCGGCCTCGTCGGCGCTGACCACGCCGATGTTGGCCAGGCCTTCGACGTGCGCCTTGCTGGCGGTGATGTCGTGCAGGAAGAACTCGCGATCGAGCAACACATCGTCGCCGGCGAGGAACTTCATGATCTTCGCGTCGATCTGGATGCCGGATTTTTGCCAGAGGGGTTGGGTCATGGCCGGGTCTCGCTCATTTGATTCGTCACTCCAGCGAAAGCTGGAGTCCAGTGTCGTTGCACGGTGAAGTCGCTGGATTCCCGCTTACGCGGGAATGACGGCGGTCAGATGGGAATGGCGGTGTATTCGTCCACGCCGATCGCGCGGTTGATGTTCTGCATGGCTTGCGTCGCGGCGCCTTTCAGCAGGTTGTCCAGCGTGGCCACCACGACCACCCGCTTGCCGTCCGTCGACATCGCGAAGCCGCCGATCTCGGCGTGGTGCTGGTGGGCAACGCGGCTGACCCACGGCGCATCGTCCAGCACCGACACCAGCTTCTCGCTAGCGTAAGCGGCATGGAAGCGCTGCAGCACCTCCTCGCGCTTCAGCTGACGGCTGAGGTAGAGGTTGCTGGTGACCGTGAGACCGCGAAAATGCGGCGCCACGTGCGGCATGAATTCCACCGGCACGCCGAGCTGGAAGGAGGCTTCCTTCTCGTGCATGTGGCCGGTGAGCGCGTACGGCATCAGGTTGTCGCGCAGCTTTTCCGGATCGTTCTTGTCCGACGGCGTGGTGCCCGCGCCGGAGTAGCCAGACACGCCGAAGCACACCGGTGGCGCCGCCAGCAGGTCCTTCAATGGCGCGATGGAAAGCTGCATCGCGGTGGCGTAGCAACCGGGGTTGCTGATGCGCCGCTCGCCCCGCCACTTGTCGCGGGCGAGTTCGGGCAGGCCGTAATACCAGCGCTTGTCGAAGCGGTAGTCGGCGGAGAGGTCGAGGATGATCGGATCGACCCCGGCCTGGTCGAATGCCTCCACGCAGGCCGCCGCCTTGCCGTTGGGCAAGGCCAGGATCACCACGTCGGCGCCGAGTTTCGGCAGGTCCTCGTGCGCCGGCGCGCTGTAACGCAGCTCGCCGCGATACTCGGGCACGTGCGCGTCGACGCGCTGGCCATCCAGCTCGCGCGAGGACACAAAGCTCAGTTCCAGCGCCGGATGCCCCGCGATCAGGCGGATCAGCTCGGTGCCGGTGTGGCCCCGTGCGCCGACGATGCCGATGGTTTTCTTGTCGTGTGTCACCGATCCACTCCTGCGATGCTGCTTTCTCCTCCCCCTGCAAAGCAGGGGGAGGTCGGGAGGGGGTGAGGCTTTTGATCTTCACATCAAGATCAAGAGCGATCCCACCCCAGCCCTCCCCTGCATGCAGGGGAGGGAGCTGGTCTTGCTCAATCCACCAGTGTCGGCTGGCGCTGCGCGCAATGCGCCACGCAGCGGAAAATCGTGTCGAGGTCGTCGATGCCGTACCAGAACACCTTCCAGCGCGGCTGCTTGATGCAGCCGTCCGACTCGGCGTAGTAGAAGATGTTGACCTGGTTGCCGTGGCGCGAACGCCAGAACAAGCGTGGATGCTCTTCGCGCATCACCTGCCACACCGCCCGGCCCAGGCCTTCGCCCTGGGCGTCGTCGAGCACGGCGAACTTGTCCAGGTACGGCAAGCCGTCCTCATCGGTGAGGATCATCGCGGCGCGGTAGTTCTCGCTGACGTAGATGCGGAGCGGCTTGGTGCGCTCGAAGTAATCCGGCACCAGGGCTCGGCCGAAACTCGATTCGATCAGCGTGCGCATGCGCGCGAGGTCGATGTCGTCCCATGAGTCGAACGTCCGCACCTTCTCGCCGCGCCGGACCAGGGTGCCGGAACCCTTGTGGGTGAACAGCTCCTTGGCCAGTTCCGCCGGCCGAGTGATCGACACCGATGACGTCAACGGCAAATCGGCCAGCAGGTCGGCGATCTGCTCGATCTTCAGGCGCATGCCGCCGTTGATCCACGGCTGCGCCATCAGGTGGTCGAACTCGGTGGACAGGTTGATCGAGTCGATCAGCTTGCCGTGCTCGTCGAGCAGGCCGCCGGTGCCGGTGAGGAACACGATCTTGTACGGCTGCAGCATGCGTACCAGTTCGTTCGCGGCGACGTCGGCGTTGACGTTGAGGATCTGCCCCTCGTCGGTTTCGCCGAGGCTGGCGATCACCGGGATCGAATTCGCGCGCAGGCTGGCCTCGATCGGCGCCAGGTTGATGCTGTCGACCTTGCCGACCATGCCGTAGGTATCGCGATCCAGGTAGCTGGCCAGGAACACGCCCGACGGCACCGCGGTGGCGCGGGTGTCCATCGACTGCAGCGCTTCCACCAGTTTCAGGTTCTGCTGCATGAACACGCGGCGCACGATGCCCAGCGCCTTCGGCGAGGTCACGCGCAGGCCGTTGATCGTCTGCTTCTCGATGCCGGCAGCGGCCAGCTCCTCATCCAGTTGCGGGCCGGCACCATGCAGCACGATCGGGGTCAGCCCCACCTGCTGCAGGAAGGTCAGCGACGAGGCGAGATCGGCCAGCTCGTCGCGCAACACCGCGCCGCCCACCTTGACCACGGCGAAACGCTTGGCGTCGACCTCGGAGAAGCGCTTGAGGTATTGCTGGATTTCCTTCGCGCTGCCCATGCTCGAAAGCAGGCGCACGATGGTCTTGCGGGTGTGGTTGCCTGTGCTCATGCGATTTTGCTGTCCACGATCCGGTGAATGACCTCTGCGTAATGCTGCAACTGATCCAGCGCGACCCACTCGTCGGCGCTGTGCGCCTGGGCGATGTCGCCGGGGCCGTAGACGAAGGCGGTGTAGCCGGCAGCGGAGAACAGCGCCGCCTCGGTCCAGAAGTCCACCGCGTTGCCCACCGGAATGCCCAGCTCGTCGGCGAGATCGCGGGCGACCAGCCGGTTCGCCTCGGCGTTCGCCGTATCGCCGGCGGGCAGCGAGGCGCCGCGGAAGGTTTCGGTGAACTCCACCGGCTGCGGCTCGACCAGCGTGCGGAAGCGCGCGAGCAACTGGTCCGGGTCCATCGTCGGCAGCGCACGGAAACCGAAGCGCACTTCCGCCGCGGGCGCGATCATGTTCGCCTTGATGCCGCCCTCGACCCGGCCGATGTTGAAGCGCAGGCCGGTGAGTCCGCCGAAGCGCTCGTGCGACTGCGCCGCCACGAAATCCAGTGCCGCATTGCCCCAGCGCATCGCCTGGTGCAGCGCGCTGTCGCTGGGCTGCTGCTCGCCCGAAGCATGGCCGGCGTGGCCCGCGAAGCGCATCAGCACCGACTGGATGCCGCGATGCGCCAGCACCGCCTCGCCCCTGGTCGGTTCGGCCACGATCACCGCCTCGTAGGCATGCGCATCGCGCAGGAAGCCGGCGATGCAGCGCGGGTCGTTCGCTTCCTCGTCGGTGGAAAACAGCAACGCCAGTGCGCCATCGCTGGCATTCGCCACCGCCAGCAACGCGGCCGCCGCACCCTTGATGTCGCAGGCACCGAGGCCGATCGCGCGATCGGCAGTCACCCGCAACGCATGCGGATCGGCCGTCCACGCTGGCGAATCCGGCACCGTGTCCAGATGCACGTTGAACAGGTATTTCGGCTCGCCGCGCACCGCATGCAGCGCCACCGCACCGGCGCCGAAGTCGGTCACCGTGACCGTGAAGCCGGGAAGCTGCGCGCGCAGGTAGTCGAAGATGCCGCCGGTGTCGATCGCGCGCGGCGGATTGCGCGTGTCGAACCCGACCAGCGCCCGCAGGTGCTCCAGGGTGGCGTCCAGCAGCGCGCTCATCCGCGATTGACCTCAGCCCACAGCGTGCTGCTCATGCCGAACAGCTTGATGAAGCCCTCGGCTTCCTCCACGCCCCAGTCGGCCGACTGGGCGTAGGTGGCGCCCTTGGCGTTGAGGATGTGTTTCGACTCCACCGCCACCGCGCCGACGCTGCCGCCGTTCGTCTCCAGCGTCACTGTGCCGTTAACGGTGGACTGGCTGGAGGCCAGGAACGCCTCCAGATCGGTCTTCAGCGGGTCGTGGAAGAAGCCCTCGTAGACCAGCTCCACCCACTTGCGCGCCACGTCGGGCTTGAAGCGGTTCTGCTGCTTGGTGAGCACAGCCTCTTCCAAGGCACGGTGTGCGGTGAGCAGTGCAGCGAGACCTGGCGCCTCGAAGATGATGCGACCCTTCAGACCGATCGTGGTGTCGCCGGTATAGAGGCCGCGGCCCACGCCATACTGGGCGAACAGGCCGTTGAGCTTCGCCAGCATTTTGTGCCCAGCCATCGCCTCACCGTCCAGGGTCACCGCCTCGCCGTTGACGAAACCGATCTTCACCTGCAGTGGTTTGGACGGCCATTCGGCGCGCGGCTTGCACCAGCCCACCGCGCCGGCGCCGGGCGCTTGCCACTGGTCGATCTCGCCACCGGACATGGTCAGGCCCAGCAGGTTCTCGTTGATGGTGTACGCCTGCTGCTTGGCGCGCACGCCGAAGCCGCGTTCCTCCAGGTACTTCTGCTCGTAGGCACGCGTCTGCGTGTGTTCCTTCTGGATCTCGCGGATCGGCGCCACGATCTGGTAGTCGCCCAGCGCCTTCACCGCCAGGTCGAAACGCACCTGGTCGTTGCCCATGCCGGTGCATCCATGCGCGATCGCCTTCGTGCCCAGTTCGGCGGCGCGCTTCAGCGCGGCCTCGACGATCAGGTAGCGGTCGGAGACCAGCAGCGGGTACTGGCCCTGGTAGCCCTCGCCCGCCCACACGAACGGCTTGACGAAGCCGGCCCAGATCGCCGGACCACCATCGACGGTGACGTGGCTGGCCACGCCCAGTTCCTGCGCGCGGGCCTCGATGAAGGCGCGCTCCTCGGCATCCACGCCGCCGGTATCGGCAAACACGGTATGCACGGCCCAGCCCTGCGCCTGCAGGTAGGGCACGCAGAAGCTGGTGTCGAGGCCGCCGGAGAAAGCGAGGACGATGTCTTTGCCTTCTCCGTTGGAGGGAATGGGGAATGGGGAATCGGGAATGGTGGGAGCATTCGACATGGTGGTAATCCTGAAGGTATGGGTGAAGCGCAACGAGCAGAGTGCGAAGGACTGTTTTTGACGATTCCCTATTCCCGACTCCCCATTCCCTGCTCCACGACGATGCGCGGCTCGCAGCGCACCGGGAAATTCACGGAGTTGGCGATGAAGCAGGCGTGGTGCGCGGCTTCGTGAGCGGCCTCGGCCCTGGCCGGATCGCTGGCGGCGCTGATCGTCACCACGGGACGCAGTACCACTTCCACGAAACGCCCGCCGTCACCTTCGGTGGCCATCGCGCCTTCGGCGGCGTCGGTGTAAGCGGTCACCACCACGCCGGCCACGGTGACCATGTGCAGGTAGGACAGCATGTGGCAGGTGGACAATGCGGTGACCAGCATGTCCTCGGGGTTGTGCCGGCTGGCGTCGCCGCGGAAGGTCGGATCGGACGAGCCGGCCAGCTCGGGTTTCCCCGCGATGCGGATCGTGTGGTCGCGGCTGTAGTTGCGGTAGCCGTCGGTGCCTGTGCCGAGGTTTCCGGTCCACTCCACGTCGACGCGATAGTGATGTTGATGAGTCACGGCGTTGGCTCCTGTTGGGTCATCAGTGCGGCCAGCTCCACGTCGCCATCGCCGTCGCGCTCGCGTAGGCCGGCGATCACGCCGGCGCGATTGCGGGCGGGATGGTTCTGGCTCAACTTGAACTTGCCTTCGATGCGGTCGATGCTGATTTCGAGACCGACGATGGCGCGCAGCGACTTCTCGACGTGGTCTTCCGGCGCGTCACCGATCTTCCATGGCTGCGGCTGGCCCGCCTCATGGTGGTCGGTCAGTGTCTCCAGCAGCCGACGCAGCCAGGCCGCGTCATCGATCACTTTCAAGCGACCATGCACGTGCACCACCGCGTAGTTCCACGTCGGCACCTCGCGCCCGGTCTCGTGTTTGCTCGGATACCAGTTCGGGCTGATGTAGCCGTCCAGACCCTGGAACACCAGCAGCACCTCGGCGCCGTCCTGCTGCGCCAGCTCGTTGCCGCGGGCAACATGACCATGCAACACACCGTCAACCAGTTCGAATGGCAAGTGATTGGCCGCCAGCCCGCCGGCCCCGTGGGTCACCACGGTGGCGAACGGATACGCCCGGATCAGCCCGTGCAAGGCCTCGCTCCGCGTCTCCTGGAAATGCTTCGGCGTGTACATGCCGGCTCAGCCCTGCCCGATCAGCGACGCCATCACCGCCTTCTGCGCGTGCAGGCGGTTCTCGGCCTCGTCGATGGCGATGCAGTACGGCGCATCCATCACCGCGTCGGTGGCCTTGATGTTCCGGCGCAGCGGCAGGCAGTGGCTGAACAGGCCGTGGTTGGTCAGCGCCATCTTTGCCTCGTCCACCATGAAGTGCCTGTTCGCCTCGCGGATCGGCTTCTCCTTGTCCCACTGGCCGAAGAACGGCAACGCCCCCCAGCTCTTGGCGTAGACCACGTCGGCGCCGGCATAGGCTTCCTCGATGTCGTGGCTGACCTTCAGCGAACCGCCGTTCTGCTCGGCGTTCAGACGGCCAAACGCCATGTAGCGCTCGTCCAGCACGTAGTCCGGCGTGGGGCACAGCAGGGTCACGTCCATGCCCATCTTCGTCGCGATCAACAGCGCCGAGTTCGCTACCGCGGTGTTCAACGGTTTCGGGTGGTAGGTCCAGGTCAGCACGTACTTCTTCCTGGTCAGATCGCCCAGGTGCTCCTTCATCGCCAGCGCGTGGGCCAGCTCCTGGCAGGGGTGGGTGATGGTCTCCATGTTGATCACCGGCACGGTGGCGTACCGGGCGAAGGCCTTGATCACCTTGTCCTGCCGATCCACCGCCCAGTCCTGGAATTTCGGGAAGGCGCGCACCGCGATCAGGTCGACGTAGCGGCTCAGCACGCGCGCCACCTCGGCGATGTGCTCCTCGGTGTCGCCATCCATCACGCTGCCCACCTCGAACTCGATCGGCCACGCATCCTTGCCCGGCGCCAGCACGATGGCGTGACCACCCAACTGGAACGCACCCAGCTCGAAGCTGGTGCGGGTGCGCATCGACGGATTGAAGAACAGCAAGGCGATCGACTTGCCGGCCAGTTGCTGGCCACGCGGGGAACGCTTGAACGATGCCGCCTGTTCCAGCAGCGCGTCGATCTCGGTGCGGCTGTAATCCTGGGTGGTGATGAAATGCCGTAGAGCCATGATTTACTCCAATCCAAAACACAAAAAACCCGGCGCAGAGGCCGGGTTTCGTCGTCGATGCACCGTCAAACGCGTGCGACTGCCTACCCGGCCGAGTATCCATACAACGGTCGGCGCGCACGCGACGTCATGCCAGCGGCCGCGCGGGCGCTGGTCAGTACGGTGGCGGTATAGACGGCTGTGGACATGGGGATTCCGGGTGACTGTCGGGCATCATGCCGACAATTTCGCTGCCGTGCAACAAAAAATTCGGGTGTCCCGAAAAGCAACGCCGCCAAGGCTGGCGGCGTTGCTGGTGGGGGTCAGTCGGCCGGGTCGACCCGTACCCGGACGCGCAGGCGCTCGCCGGGGTCGTAGCTCAGGCGCGAGGTGTAGACCTCGCCGCGATAGCGGTATTCCACGTCGTAGCCGATGATCCGGCGCTGTTCGCTGACCGAGCTGACCTCGCGGCACTGGGTCTGGGCGGTTTCGTAGTCGCGGCCACGGTTGGTCCGGTTGCCGATCGCGCCGCCGGCCACGGCGCCGGCCACGGTGGCGGCCTTGCGTCCGTCGCCCTTGCCCACGGTGTTGCCCAGCACGCCGCCGATCACGGCGCCGAGCACGGTTCCCGCGGTGCTGTTGCCACCTTCGTGGCGCACCACCGGCTGGTCATAGCATTCCTGGCGCGGCACCTCGGTGCGGGTCACGCCCTGCACCGGGTCGGCGCGCAACACGTCGGCCCAGCCGTAGTGGGCGTTGTCGTCATTGTTGCCATTGTTGGGGTTGGCGTAACGCACATCCTGTGCACAAACGCCGCCCGCCACCAGGGCAAGTGCGAGCGCGGAAATCCACAGCTTGGTCATCACGACCTCCCAATTACTGAAACACCACTCGCGCAGGCGCGCGTACTGGCAGCCATTGCAGCAAATTCACGCTGAATACACCCTTAGAATCAGTCAACGGGAAGCCGGCGCGACTCGGCCACTTACACCTTGTTAAGATGCCGGGCTGGCCGAACCCCCTGCCCGGACGGCCCATGCCGCGGATTCCACCATGCCGATATCGCTCTACAACAGCCTGACCCGTCGCACCGAACCGTTTGCCCCGCTCGACCCGGAGCGCGTGACGATGTACCTGTGCGGCCCCACCGTCTACAACTACGTGCACATCGGCAATGCCCGCGGGCCGGTGGTGTTCGACGTGCTGGTGCGCCTGCTGCGGCGGCATTACCCCCACGTCGTGTATGCCCGCAACATCACCGACGTGGATGACAAGATCAACGCCGCCGCGCAGCAGCAAGGCGTGCAGATCGACGCGATCACGAACCGCTTCGCCCAGGCCTACCGCGACGACATGGCCGGGCTCGGCGTGGCGCCGCCCGACATCGAGCCGCATGCCACCACCCATATCGCGCAGATCGTCACGATGATCGAAGCGCTGATCGACGGTGGCCATGCCTATGCTGCCGAGGGTCACGTGCTGTTCGACGTCGGCTCGTTCGCCGATTACGGCAAACTGTCCGGCCGCGATCCCGATGAACTGATCGCCGGCGCGCGGGTGGAAGTGGCGCCGTACAAGCGCAACGCGGGCGACTTCGTGCTGTGGAAGCCTTCCACACCCGAACTTCCGGGCTGGGACAGCCCGTGGGGTCGCGGTCGCCCCGGCTGGCATATCGAGTGCTCGGCGATGAGCGCTGCGCACCTGGGCGAGACCATCGACATCCACGCCGGTGGCGTCGACCTGCTGTTTCCCCACCACGAGAACGAGGTGGCGCAGTCCACCTGCGCCCACGGCGGCAAGGTGTTCGCACGCTGGTGGATGCACAACGGCATGCTGACTTTCGGTGGCAGCAAGATGAGCAAATCGCTGGGCAACATCGAGAAGGTCCACGATTTGTTGCAGCGTCACGCGGCGGAAGCCCTTCGCTACGCACTGCTCAGCGCGCATTATCGGCAGCCGCTGGACTGGTCGACTGAACTGGTCGAGCAGAGTACCCGCACGCTGGACCGACTTTATGGAACGCTGAGAGAACTGGCGCCCATCGAAGTCACGGCGGAAATTCCGATCGACGTGGAGCAGGCGCTCCAAGACGACCTCAACACGCCGATCGCCTTGGCGGCGATGAATGCGTATGCAAAGCAGGCAAGGCACCTCCTGACACACGAAACGGCGCCCTTTGAGGGGGCCGCTCGCGCGGAGCTAGCAGTCATCAAATCAGCGCTTCTCGGCGCCGGTAACGCGCTTGGCCTGCTTGACCAGGATCATCAGGCCTGGTTCCAGCATTCAGGGACGAAGAGCATCGACGAGACGCATGTCGAGGACCTGCTCGAACAGCGTCGCGCCGCCCGCGCCTCGCGCGATTTCGCCCGGGCCGACGCGATTCGCGAGGAACTGGCCGCGCTCGGCATCGCCATCGAGGACGGCGCCCAGGGTACCCGCTGGAGCATCGTCAAGGCCTGATGCATCGAACCGGCCGGCGCGGCGGATTTCATTTTCCGCACCGGTCCGCGCGATAATGCCCGGATGAATGCCATTGCCAGCACCGGCGCCGAACAGGCGCAGCAGCAGATTGCCGAGGAGTTCGCCTTCTTCGGTGACTGGACCGAGCGCTACCAGTACCTGATCGACCTCGGCAAGCAGTTGCCGGACTTTCCCGAGGCACACAAGAACGATGTCTACCGCGTGCACGGCTGCCAGTCGATGGTGTGGCTGGTGCCCTCCGGCGATGCCTTGAACATGCACTTCGAGGCCTTCAGCGATTCGGCGATCGTGTCCGGCCTGCTCGCCCTGTTGCTGCGCGTCTATTCCGATCGCCCGGCAGCCGAGATCCTCGCCACCGAGCCGACCTTCATCGGCACCATCGGCCTGGCCAAGCATCTGTCGCCGACGCGCTCGAACGGCCTGGCCGCCACGCTGATGAAACTGAAGGAATACGCCAAGGTGATGGCGAGCCAGGAGTGAGTAAAGAGGAGTGAGAAGTGAGAGAAAAGCCGGAGCGCGAGACGCCGTTGCCTTCTCACTCCTCTCCACTCACTTCTCGCAAAAAGCCCCGCTCGAAGCGGGGCTTTTTTGAAGAGTCCGGCATGGATGCCGGTTTGATCTTTGCGCTCGTGGATGAGCGCAAAAGCACAGCCCTCAGTCGCCCATCTGCTTCTGCAGGTGCTCGCGGCGTTCCTGCGCATCCAGCGACAAGGTGGCGATCGGTCGCGCATCGAGACGATCGACGCCGATCTCCTCGTCGGTCTCTTCGCAGAAACCGTAGCTGCCTTCCTCGATCCGGCGCAGCGCCTTGTCGATCTTGGAGATCAGCTTGCGGTAACGATCGCGCGTGCGCAGCTCCAGCGAGTTCTCGGTTTCGCGGGTGGCGCGCTCGGCCTCGTCGCCCACGTCACGAACTTCCTCGCGCAGGTTGTCCATGGTCTGTCGCGACTCCTCGACAAGCTGGTCGCGCCAGTCGCGCAGCTTGTTGCGGAAATACGCCAGATGCATCGGAGTCATGTACTCCTCGTTAGGCGAGGGGCGGTAACCCTTGGGCAAGTTGATGTTGGTGGTGGAGGACAGTGCGTATCGCCCGTCTTCCTGGGTAATACCGTTATCGAGTTTTTTTGCAGCAAGTTTATTCATTGAAGACGACGTTTTCTGTTTCTTGGAGGAAGAGGCATGGTGCGCGGCGGTTTCTGCGCGCGGTGTCACCATGGCGGTTGCACTCGCCACCTTGCCCTTGAACAGGGTGCTGGCGGGTGCCGGGGATACGTGTTTTGCGGCAGCTACCGGTGCCGGCTTTGCTACCGTCTTTTCGGCGGGCTTGGTCGCTTTCGGGGCCGGCTTGGCCACCGGCTTCGGCACCGGCTTGGCCGCGGGCTTTGCCACGACGACCGGCTTGGCGACGACCTTGGCTGGTTTGGCGGCGCTGCGGGCCTTGCCCGCGGCAGGCTTGCCGCTCTTCGCGACAGCCTTGCCGGCGACAGGCTTCTTCGCGACGACCCTGGCGGGTGGCGCCTTCTTCACGGCAGCCTTCTTCGCGGCGACTTTCTTCGACGCGGGAGCCTTGACCGGGGCGGATTTCTTCGCCGGTGATTTCTTCGCTGGTGACTTGCTGGCCAGTGACTTGGCGACGGGCTTGCTGACCGCCTTTTTCGACGCGACTTTCTTTGCCGCCGGCTTGCTTGCGGGTTTGGCTGCGGCCTTCGGCTTGGTCTTGGCAACGGCCTTCGACGCCGCCTTGGCCGGTGTCCTGCTCGCGTTCTTCACGGTCGCTCCCTTGCCTGCAACTGTCGACTTGCCGGCCTTGCTTCCAGACGAAGCCTTGGCTTTCTGCGCCTTCGCGGCGGTCGAACTACGCGTCGTTTTCGCCATATCCCTTCACCGTTAGTGGCCGTGGCGGCCGGGTGTTATATCCCATGTATCCTGCACCAGCAAGCCTGCTTCTGGAATACTTGTACCATTACCCGATGCAGGCTGTTCCGGCACCGTGAATATCCCGACCCGATTCATACTGTGGTTGCTGCATTTGTACAAGCGCTGGCTCAGTCCCCTGCTCGGCCCGCGCTGCCGTTTCCACCCCAGCTGCTCCGATTATGCACGGATTGCCGTCACGCGCTTCGGCCCCTGGCGCGGCAGCCTGCTGACTGGCTGGCGGCTGCTGCGCTGCCAGCCGCTATGCGACGGCGGCGATGATCCGGTGCCCGAGCACTTTCATTTCTCCCGCTGCCGGCATCAGGGGGATTCCGTCGACACGCAGTGAGCGGGCGACGGTGCGCGATGCCTGCCGCAGCCGTTGGCTACGGCGCGGAGCCGTAGCCGCCTTCCACGCCCTTGCTGGCATAGGCCACCGCATCATGCGGGTGCAGGCTTTCCTGGTGCTCCACGCGGATATGGAAGTCGCTGAGGGTGGCGTCCGCATCGAGGGACTTCTGGATGCGCCGGGCGGCGTCTTCGCAAAACATCAGGTTGCCGCCGTTGGCCAGCGCGAAAGCCTGCTCGTCCTCGCGCTTCACGGCCGTCTGCACCGGCGTGCCCAGCGCGTGCTCGACGCCATCGATCAGGCCGACCAGGTGGAAGCCGGCACCCGGCACGGGACGCACGCGCAGACGCGCCACGCTGCGCTGGGCGTGTGGCGTGGCCACGATGCCCTTCTCGCTGCCCAGCCAGGCCAGCACGGCGGCATGGTCGAGCGGCTGATCCGCGCCGAAGTCGCTGGCGAACTGGTCCTGGATCAACTGGCGCGACAAGGCGGCGGATGCCGGACAGGTCGAGGAGTAGATCACCTCGGTGCCGAATTCGAGCAGGAACTCGTCGCCGGTGAGGCTGGCTTCGATGCAGACCGGATAGGCACGCCAGCCGCTGTTGGCGCTCTTCAGCGCTGGGCGGCGCACCAGGTGTTCGAAACGGATGCTGAGGCAGGCGCGGTCGGACAGGTCGCCATGCGAATCGAGGAAGCCGCGCAGCAGCGCGTGCAGCATGTCGGCACTCAGCGTCTGCGTGCTCAGCGCCTGCTCGACCTGCAGGTACAGCCGCGACATGTGGATGCCGCGCTTGTCGGGCCGCTTCAGGTTGACGAAGGCGCCCACCCGCGCACTGGCACGTTGCGGCTGGCCATCGCCGGCATCGAACAGCACCGGCACCTGGATGTCGGCCATGCCGACCCAGTCCAGCGCGCCGGCAAGATGGGGCTGCGCATGGACGGCAACGTCGGGCAGCAGACGGGCGGTATTTTCCTGGTTCGGCATGGCGGGTCCTGATCTCGGCGAAGCAACTCGCCGGTGAAGCAAGCAATCTTGGGGCACGCAGCCCACGGCGCAATAGTGGCGCAGGGGAAACGCTGCGTCTTGAACGAATTACGGCCGCTGACGCTGCCACGCGCGTGCTGCCTGCCACGCCTGCAAGGTGGTCGACAGTCCGGTACGCGACTGACCGGCCTGCAGCGTGGCCAGCGCATCGCCGGAACGCGCGGCGCGCCGTGCCAGCTTGCTGGCGTGGCGGGACTCCAGTGAGCGAAATACGCTGAGCGGACCATTCATGGCCGTGGACGCGCGCCAGCTGCCCAGCAGGTCTTCCAGTTGCGCCTGGATCGCCTGCTGCCGCGCCGCGCTGGCGCTGCGCAACTGGGTGCGATCCAGGCCATGTCGCGCCAGCCGCGCCATCGGCAGCGGCAGGCGGTCGCGCTCGGCATCGGTATCCAGCCGCAGCAGCGCGTACAGCAGGTGATTCAACACGGCGACCTGCGCGGCCCGCTCGGCCGACGCCGCCGCGCCATACCACCAGGCCGTCTCCAACGCAGCCAGCGCGCCATGCAGGGGCATCGCCGCGGCGATCTGCGCCGTGAAATCCGCCGCCGTGCCCTGCTCCAGTTGTGCCATGGCCGCGATGACCGGCGCCAGCCACAGTTCGCTGGCGATGGCGTGCGCCCGCTCGTCGTCGAACAGCACCTGGCTCAGCGGATGACGGCCGCCGCTGGCCGCGGCACCGGCCAGCTCCTCGGCCCACCAGTTGAGCTTGGCCGCGGCCACCTGCGGTTCGCGGATGCCGTAGGCGGCGCCCAGCAGCTCCTGTTCAAGCGCGGCCAGCGCGACATGGCCCGGGTAACGGCGGCCGTCGACAAACGCCAGGGCGATCCGCTGCTGCGGCTGCACCGCCAGCCATTTGTCGATGAAGCCCTGCAGTACCGCACTCTGTTCGACCAGCTCGATCATGCGACGCTCGATTCCAGTTGCAGCAATGCTGCCAGTTCGGCCGGATGGTCCAGCACCACGTCGGCGCCCCAGCCATGCGGGTCGCCGCCATCGAGATATCCCCAGCTCACCGCCACCGTGTACAGGCCGGCCGCGGCGCCGGCCTCGATGTCGCGCCGATCGTCGCCGACGAACAGGCAACGCTCAGGCGTCAGCCCCCCACGTTCGCAGGCCAGCAGCACCGGCGCCGGATCCGGCTTCTTCACCGGCAGGGTATCGCCGGAAACCACGGCGCTGGCCCGCTCGCTCCAGCCGATGCGTCGCACCAGTTCATCGGTGAGGAAGGCCGCCTTGTTGGTGACGATGCCCCAGCGCAAGCCTCGCGCCTCGATCCGCGCCAGCAAGTCGTCCACGCCCTCGAAGGCGCGGGTCTGCCGGGCCATGACCTGCCGGTAGAGCTCCAGGTAACGGGGCACCAGGGCCAGCACGCCGTCCTCGCCGCGCTCGGCGAACGCGCAGCGCAGCACGGCGCGCGCGCCGCGCGACACCACCTCGCGCACCGGTGCGTAAGGCGGCGGGGCCGCGCCCTCCTCCGCACACTGGGCGAGCAGGGTCGCGTACAGGTCCGGCGCACTGTCGAGCAGGGTGCCGTCCAGATCGAACAGCACGCCTTGAACGTTTTCCGGGAGCGGGCGGCTCATGCCGGCTTGCGTGCGCACAGCACGTAGTTGACCGCGGTGATCCTGCCCAGCCATGCCTTGCGCGTGAGCGGGTTGTAGCCCAGCCCGGAAACATCCTCCAGCTCCAGCCCGGCATGACGCAGCAGCCGGCCCAGTTCGGACGGCTTCAGGAACTGGGCGTAATGGTGGGTGCCCCGCGGCAGCATGCGCATCACGTACTCCGCCCCGATGATGGCCGCGCCGAACGCGGCCGGGGTGCGGTTGATGGTGGACATGAACAGGCGCGCACCCGGTTTCAGCATCGCGGCGAGGTCGTTCACCAGGGCTTCGGGGTCCGGCACGTGCTCGATCAGCTCCATGCAGCACACCACGTCGAAACTTCCTGCTTCGACTGCCGCCAGTTCGGCCGAGGACTGAACGCGGTAATCCACGCTCAGCTTCGATTCGTACAGGTGCAGCCTCGCCACGTCGATGACCTTGCTGCCCAGGTCGATGCCGGTGACCCGGGCACCGGCGCGCGCCAGCGCTTCGCTGAGCAGGCCGCCGCCGCAGCCGACATCGGCCACCTTCGCATCGCGCAGGTCGGCGCGCGCGGCAATGTACGCCGCGCGTACCGGGTTGAGGTCATGCAGCGGACGCGACTCGCCGTCAGGGTCCCACCAGCGCGCCGCCAGGCTGTCGAAACGGGCGATTTCCTCGGGGCTGACATTGGTGGTGGTCATGTTCGAATCCACGATGGCAATGAGTTTGTTGAAGAGTGTGACCCGGCGTGGCCGGCCCGGATTCCTGTGCTCACGGACAAGTGCAAGGATTCAGGTCAGCCATTCATGCACGGTGATGTCCCATCCGCCGCTGATGTGGGCCGGGTCGTTGTGCGCGATGGCCGTCGCCTGCGCCATGTCGCTGGCACACAACACGTAGGCGCCGCCGGACTTGTCGCCGAAGCCGCCGTAAAGCTCGACCTGCCCCTGCTCGCGCAGGCCCTCCAGATACGCCCGATGCAGCGGCAGCACGGCAGGGTCGAGATGGGGGCGGCGCATCAACAGGATCAGGTAGCGGTTCATGGAGGGTCTCCCTCAAGCCGAGGCAATGCGCTCGCGCCAGGCGCGCGTGCGGGCCAGGATCGCGCCGGTGTCCATGTCCACCAGCTCGCGCGCCGCGAGCTTGCGCACGCCGGCAATCCACACGTCGCTGACCTGGTGCCGGCCCGTCGCATAGACCAGCTGCGAGATCACGTGGAACATCGGCTGGGTCTCCAGGTCACTCAGCCGCACGGCGGCGAAGTCCGCCTGCTTGCCCACCTCGATCGAGCCGATTTTCGCTTCCAGTCCGATCGCCCTGGCGCCGTTGAGCGTGGCTGCGCGCAGCGCGAAGGCCGCATCGAACGCGGCGGCATCGCCGGCGACTGCCTTGGCCAGCAGGGCCGCGGTACGCATTTCGCCGAACATGTCCAGGTCGTTGTTGGAAGCGCAGCCATCGGTGCCGATCGCCACGTTGACGCCGGCGGCGCGGAGCTTCTCGGCGGGGCAGAAGCCGGACGCCAGCTTGAGGTTCGACTCCGGGCAGTGCACCACCGACACGCCGGCGGCCGCACACGCGGCGATCTCGCCCTCGGTCAGCTGGGTCATGTGCACCGCGACCAGCCGGTCGTTGACCAGGCCCAGCTTCTGCAGGCGCTGGAACGGTCGCAGCCCGCTCTTGGCCTTTTCGTCCTCCACTTCCTGCGCGGTTTCGTGGGTGTGCAGGTGGACCGGGATGTCGAGCTGGTCGGCCAGCACGCGGATGCGCTCGAAGCTTTCGTCCGACACCGTGTAAGGCGCATGCGGCACGAACGCGGTGGTCAACAGGCTGTCGCCGAGGAAGCTGTCGTGCACTTCGCCGGCGCGCTCGAAGTACTCGTCCTGGGTTTTCGCCCAGGCGGTGGGAAACTCGATCACCGGCAGGCCGACCACTGCGCGAAAACCCAGCTTGCGGTAGGTCGCGCCGATCACGTCGGGGAAGAAATAATTTTCGTTGGCGCAGGTGGTGCCGCCGCGCAGCATCTCGGCCACCGCCAGCTCGACGCCGTCACGCACGAACTCCGGACCGATCACCTTGGCCTCGGCCGGCCAGATGTGCTGCTGCAGCCACACCATCAGCGGCAGGTCGTCGGCCAGGCCACGCAGCAAGGTCATCGGATTGTGCGTGTGGCTGTTGACCAGGCCGGGAATCAGTGCGTGCTCGCCCAGCTCGACCCGCTCGCGCGGGGCATAGGCCGCGCGAGCGTCAGCGATCGGCAGCAAGGCCACGATGCGGTCGCCGTCGACCGCCACCGCGTGATCCTCCAGCACCACCGCATGCGGCTCGACCGGCACCACCCAGCGTGCCTCGATGATCAGGTCGACGGGTTGCGGATGGGACTGGCTCATAGTTCTGCTCCATGCAGCGGCTGCTGTTGAATACGACATGGGGCGGCACACCTTGCGGCGCCCGCCCCATTCGCTTTGTCGGTCATGCCGGTGGGCATGTCCGCCTTGACCAGCGACGGGAGCACGAGGCTCCCATCACTCACTTGACGCGGCTGTCGTATTCGCCGGTGCGGGTATCGACCTTGATGACTTCATCCTGGTTGACGAACAGCGGCACGCGCACAACGGCTCCCGTCTCCAGCGTAGCCGGCTTGCCGCCGCCGCCCGAGGTGTCGCCGCGCACGCCCGGATCGGTCTCGACGATCTTCAGCTCGACGAACTTCGGCGCCTGCACCGCGACGATGCCGCCGTTGAACAGGGTGACCACGCACTCCTCCTCGCCCTTCAGCCACTTCCACGCATCGCCCATGGCAGCCAGCGAGGCCGGCACCATCTCGAAGGTCTCCATGTTCATGAAGTGCCACACCTTGTCCTTGCCGATGCCGTCGATGAAGGACAGCTGCATGTCGGTGTCGGTGGCGTCGGCTTCCTCGAACGAGTCGCTGGACTTCAGCGTCTGCTCGGTGGTGCGGCCGTCCTTCAGGTTGCGGATGCGGATGCGGGTGAACGCCTGACCCTTGCCGGGCTTGATGAAGTCCGCTTCGGTGATGATCCAGGGATCGCCGTTGTGAAGGATCTTCTTGCCCGTTTTGACGTCGTTGAGGCCAAGGGTCGCCATGCGCTATCTGCTCCGGAGTCGTATTCGCCCGAGGGGCGGCTAAAATGGGTGTCTGTCACGGGCGTCACCGCCCGATCCAAGGCCCGACATGATAACCGCAAGCCCCCATTCCCGCCTATCGTCCGCCGCAACCGGCTGGCGCGAACTGTGGCGGGACGCCATCACCGACCCCGGCGAGCTGTTGCAGGCGGTCGGCCTGGGTCACCGCACCGATCTGCTGCCGCCGGATGACGCCGGTTTCGCCCTGCGGGTTCCGCGTGGCTTCGTGGCGCGGATGCGCCGCAACGATCCGACCGACCCCCTGTTGCTGCAGGTGCTGCCGCAACGGGCCGAACACGACCAGGTCGAGGGTTTCACGGCCGATGCGGTGGGCGACATGGCATCCAGGGCCGGACAGGGCTTCCTGCACAAGTACGACGGCCGCGCCCTGCTGATCGCCAGCGGCAGCTGTGCGGTGAATTGTCGTTACTGCTTCCGCCGTCACTTTCCCTATGGCGAGGAGATCGCCGCCGCCTCGCAGTGGCGCGACGCGCTGGCCCGGCTCCGGGCCGACCCGTCGATTCGCGAACTGATCCTGTCCGGCGGGGACCCGCTGGCGCTGGCCACCCACAAGCTGGACGAATTGGGCCGCGGTCTGGCCGCCCTGCCCCAGGTGATCCGCCTGCGCATCCATACCCGCCTGCCGGTGGTGCTGCCCGAGCGGATCGACGAGGAATTCGTGAGCTGGCTCGGCGCCCTGCCGCTGCAGAAGGTGGTGGTGCTGCATGCCAACCACGCCAACGAATTCGATGCCGGCGTCGATGCGGCCTGTGACCGGCTGAAGGCGGCCGGCGCCACGCTGCTCAACCAGTCGGTGTTGCTGCGCGGGGTCAATGACGACGTGGACGCACTGGCCGCCCTGTCCGAGCGGATGTTTGCCGCCGGCGTGCTGCCGTACTACCTGCACCAGCTCGACCGCGTGCAGGGGGCCGCCCATTTCGAGGTCAACGACGCCCGCGCCCTCGCGTTGATGGAAGCCTTGCGCGCCAGGCTTCCCGGCTACCTGGTGCCGCGGCTGGTCCGCGAAGTGGGCGGCGATACGTCCAAACGGCCCCTGTGAGGCCTCCCGCCGTCACCTTTAGGCGGCTTGCTGCTGGCGGCTGCTGGCGGAATCCGTTACAAACACGAATGGCCGAAGGCCATGTCCGAACCCCGAACCGCCCGCGATGATCACCGGACTGCAGCACGCCCCATGAAAAAAGAATATGTCATCAAGATCCTCTTCGTCGAAAGCTCGCTCGAAGAGGCTGAACAGATCATCAGCCTGTTGCGCAACAGCGGCATCGCCGTGCGGCCCGCACGCGCCACCAATGTCGAGCAGATGCAGGCGGCGGTGAGCGAGCTGGAGCCGGACCTGGTGATGTTCGACCCGGCCGTCACCACGATCAGCCTGGACGAGGCGATGAAGGTGCTGGACGCTTACGGGCGTGACTTCGCGCTGCTGGCCCTGGTCAACGAGATGGAAAGCGAACTGGTCGCCGAGCTGTTCGTGCACGGCGCCCGCGGCGTCGCCTCGCGGAACCATCCGAAGCAGCTGATCGCCGTGCTCAAGCGCGAGTTCGACGCGCTGCAGACGCGCCGCCAGGTGCGCTGGCTGCACACCGCGCTGCGCGAGACCGAGCGCCGCTGCGACGCCCTGCTCGACTCCTCTACCGATGCAATCGCCTACGTCCACGAAGGCATGCACGTGCGTGCCAACCAGTCCTATCTGGACACCTTCGGCTACGACAGCTTCGACGACCTGCTCGGTTTGCCGCTACTGGACATGGTCGACGCGGCGAACGCCGACGAGATGAAGGCCTTGCTCAAGGGGCAGGCGCACCAGGGCAAGTTCCCCGCGCAGCTCACCTTGCGCGCGCGTCGCGCCGACGAGACCCGCTTCGACGCCACGGTCGAATTCACCCCGGCCACGTTCGAGGGCGAGCGCTGCCTGCAGATCGTGTTCCGCCGCCAGATGGTCGACCCCGCCGTGATGGAGCAGCTCCAGCGCGACCCGGTCACCGGGCTGTACAACCGCTCGCACATGCTGGCGCAGGTGGACGATGCGGTCACCGCCGCGGCCAAGGGCAAGAAGGGGCAGTCGCTGCTGCTGATCGAGCCGGACAACTGGGCCTCGCTGGTCAGCGGCATCGGCCTGGGCAAGGCCGACGAGCTGCTGTCCGGCTTCGCCGACCGCATCCGCATGCTGCTGGGAGCGGACGACGTGGCCGGCATGCTGGCCGAGCACACCCTGGGTGTGCTGCTCGATTCACGCACCGACGAAGACGTCCGCGAATGGATCGCCAAGCTGCAACACAGCATCAGCAGCGAGATCTTCGACGCCGGCAGCCGTTCGATCACGGTCACCGCCAGCGTCGGTGGCAGCCTGCTCGGCGAGAAGAACGCCAACGCCGAATCGCTGCTCAACCAGGCCAGCCATGCGTTGCGCACGGCACAGAGCCTGGGCGGCAGCCAGGTGGAACTGCACGACCCGGCGGCGCGCGAAAAGGCGGATGCGGAAAAGGACCGTCACTGGCTGGAACTGCTGCAGAAGGCGCTGACCGGAGAGGGGCTGGTGCTGTATCACCAGCAGACGATCAGCCTGCAGGACGTCGAGGGCGAGTATTCGGAAATCCTGCTGCGCATGAACGGCCCCCAGGGCGAGGTGCTGCCGGGCTTCTTCATGCCGATCGCCGAAAAGCACAACCTCACCGCGGCCATCGACCGCTGGGTGCTCGACCAGGCCATCACGGCCCTGCAGCAACGCGAAAAGCAGGGCCAGCAAACCACCTTCTTCGTCAAGCTCACGGCGGCCGCGCTGCAGGATGAAAGCCTGCTGCCGTGGCTGGGCCAGCGGCTGGGCCAGGCGGGGCTGAAGCGCGGCCAGTTGGTGCTGGAGATGACGGAAAGCAAGATCATGACCTTGCTGCGTCCGGCGCAGGAATTCCTCAAGGGCTGGAAGAAGATCGGCGGACGCTTTGCACTGGAGCAGTTCGGTTCAGGCCTCAACTCGTTCCAGTTGCTCAACCACATCGATGCGGACTATCTGAAGATCGACCGCAGCTACATGGCCGACCTGCCGCAGCATCCGGAAAGCCAGAAGAAGATCACCGAGATCTGCCAGCAGGCCCACGAACTGAAGCGCCAGACGATCGCCGAATGGGTCGAGGACGCGACCAGCACCTCGCTGCTGTTCGCCTGTGGCGTGGACTTCGTGCAGGGCAACTTCCTGCAGATCCCGCAGCGACTGGACTGACGCGGCCGCTCGCCGGGGCATCCCGGCGGGCATGCGCAGGCGGCAGGCGGCAGGCAATAAAAAACCCGCGGAGCGATCCGCGGGTTTTTCATGCGCAACCGCGCAGTGCCGGAATTACTCGGCGGCGGCGGCAGCAGCGGCGGCAGCCTTGGCGCTCGCCTTGGCGGCAGCGGCGGCGGCCACGTCTTCCTTGATGCGCGCAGCCTTGCCTTCCAGACCACGCAGGTAATACAGCTTGGCGCCGCGGACCTTGCCCTTGCGCTTGACCGACACCGAGTCGATGGCCGGGCTATGCGCCTGGAACACGCGCTCCACGCCAGTGCCGTGCGAGATCTTGCGCACGGTGAAGGCCGAATGCAGGCCGCGGCTGCGGCGGGCGATGACGATGCCTTCGAAAGCCTGCACGCGCTCGCGATTGCCTTCCTTCACCTTGACGTTCACGACAACGGTGTCGCCGGGGCCGAATTCCGGCAGCTGGCGGGTGATCTGCTCGGACTCAAACTGTTCAATGATCTTGTTCATGGCGCACCTGTCGGTTCACTTAAATCGAAAGCAATGTTGCGGTCACTCGACCGCATCGTCTTGCCGTGATTGTCCCCGCAGGGGATGTTCACGACGGAATTCATCCAGCAAGGCCCGGGAAGCTGCATCCAGTCCATGCCGTGACAACAAGTCCGGGCGGCGCAACCAGGTCCGTCCCAGCGATTGCTTGAGGCGCCAGCGGGCAATCGCCGCATGGTCACCGGACAGCAACACCTCCGGTACCGAACCCAGTGCATCCTGCACCGGTTTTGCATAGTGCGGGCAATCGAGCAATCCATTCGAGAATGAATCCTGCTCGGCCGATGCCGCGTCATTCAACGCGCCATCCTGCAAACGCCCCACCGCGTCGATGATCACCGCCGCGGCAAGCTCGCCGCCGGACAGCACATAATCGCCGATGGAGAGCTCCTCGTCGACCTCGTGCGCCAGCAGACGCTCGTCCACACCTTCGTAACGCCCACAGAGCAGGCCGATGCGCGGCAGTTTCGCCAGCGCCTCCACCCTGCCCTGCGTCAGCCGCGCTCCCTGCGGACTGAGATAAACCAGATGCACCGGCTCCGGTGCCGCCTCGCGCATGGCCTTCAAGGTCGTGCGCAAGGGCTCGATCATCATCACCATGCCCGGACCGCCGCCATACGAGCTGCTGTCCACGCTGCGATGCCTGTCGGTGGCATGGTCGCGCGGGTTCCAGGTTTCCACCTGAAGCAGCTTGCGCTGCTGCGCTCGTCCCACCACACCGACCTCGGCACACTGGCGCACGAAGTCGGGAAACAGGCTGACGACGTCGATGCGCATGATCCTTGACCCTTTAGTCCGCAAAAAACGGCGACGTCAGAATTCGGGATCCCAGTCCACCACCATGCGCCCTGCGGACAAGTCCACCGAACGCACATACGAACCCTGGATGAAGGGGATCAGGCGCTCGCGCGCACCGTCCCGGACCACCACGACATCATTGGCACCCGTGGCGAACAGATGACTCACCCGCCCCAGCTGCACATCCTGCGTGGTGACGACCTCGAGTCCCTCGAGATCGACCCAGTAATACTCGTCTTTCGCCGGAGGAGGCAGCTGCTCACGGGCGACATGGATGTCGGTACCGATCAACGCCGCCGCCTTTTCCCGATCGTCGATCCCGGGCAACTGGGCAACCATGCCCTTGCCCTGGAGGCGACCCTTCGCTCCGGTGATCTCCAGCTCCGCACCGGGCGCTGCACCGAGCAGCCACGGCTGGTAGTCGAAGATCCGCATGCGCGGCTCGGCCCAGGATTCGATCTTGAGCCAGCCCTGCACGCCATACAGCCCGACGATGCGCCCGATCAGGACGCGTCGACCGGCCGTCGTCACGTTCAGGCAGCCTGCTGCTTGCCGGCTTCCTTGACCAGGGCAGCGACCTTGTCGGTCAGCTGGGCGCCCTTGCCAACCCATTCCTTCACGCGCTCGACGTTCAGCTCAAGGCGCTTGTCCTTGCCCGACGCAACCGGGTTGTAATAACCGACGCTCTCGATGTTGCGGCCGTCGCGCTTGCTGCGCTGATCGGTCACGACGACGTGGTAGAACGGACGGCCCTTGGCGCCACCGCGCGAAAGACGAATCTTGACCATGGTAAAACTCCAGAATTGCCGAACCGGCGGCAGGCACACGAGAGCCGTGCGCGGTAAACGGGGCATTTTAGCGGTTTTTCGGGAAAAGGGAAGGGCTTCGCGAGTACCCCATCACTACGCCGCCATTCCCGCGAGGCGGTTTCGGTTGAGCGTCCGGCGACCCTCAGCGCATCGGCGGCAAACCGCCGCCCATGCCGCCCATGCCCTTCATGGCGCCACGCATCTGCCGCATCAGGCCCTTGGTGCCGCCCTTGGACAGCTTGGACATCATTTTTTCCATCTGCATGTACTGCTTCAGCACCCGGTTGACGTCGGCCGGCTGGGTGCCGGAGCCGCGCGCCACGCGGGCGCGGCGCGAGCCGTTCAGCAGATCGGGGTGACGGCGTTCTTTCTTGGTCATCGAATTGATGATCGCGATCATCTTGTTCATCTCGCCGTCGTTGACCTTGGACTTGACGCTGTCCGGCAGGCCGGACACGCCGGGCAGCTTGTCCATAAGGCCGGCCAGTCCGCCCATGTTGCCCATCTGCTCCAGCTGGTCCTTCATGTCGTTCAGGTCGAAGCGCTTGCCCTTCATCACCTTCTGGGCGAGCTTCTGTGCCTTGTCCTGGTCGACCTTGCGCTCGACCTCCTCGACCAGCGACAGCACGTCGCCCATGCCGAGGATGCGCTGGGCCAGGCGATCGGGATGGAACGGCTCCAGCGCGTCGCTCTTTTCGCCCGCACCCAGGAACTTGATCGGCTTGCCGGTGACATAGCGCACCGACAGCGCCGCGCCACCGCGGGCATCACCATCGGTCTTGGTCAGCACCACGCCGGTCAGCGGCAGCGCCTCGTTGAACGCCTTGGCCGTGTTGGCGGCATCTTGGCCGGTCATCGAGTCGACCACGAACAGGGTTTCGATCGGCGTGATCGCGGCGTGCAGCGCCTTGATCTCGGCCATCATCGCCTCGTCCACGTGCAGGCGACCGGCGGTATCGACGATCAGCACGTCGACCACTTCGCGGCGCGCCGCGGCAACCGCAGCCCTGGCGATGGCCACCGGGTCCTGGCCCGCCTCGGACGGAAAGAACTTCACCCCGACCTGCTCGGCCAGCGTGCGCAACTGCTCGATCGCGGCCGGACGGTAGACGTCGCAGCTGACCACCATCACCTTTTTCTTCTTGCGCTCGGTCAGCAGCCGCGCCAGCTTCGCCACCGTGGTGGTCTTGCCCGCACCCTGCAGGCCGGCCATCAAGACCACCGCCGGGGGCTGCTGGGCCAGGTTCAGCTCACTGTTGGCCGCACCCATCACCACGGTCAGCTCGTCGCTGACCACCTTGATCAGCGCCTGGCCCGGCGACAGGCTCTTGACCACGTCCTGGCCGACCGCGCGCACCTTGATCCGCTGGATCAGCGCCTGCACCACCGGCAGTGCCACATCCGCCTCGAGCAGCGCGATGCGCACCTCGCGCAGCGCCTCACGGATGTTTTCCTCGGTCAGCCGGCCGCGACCACGCAGGCGGTTGACGGTGGTGGAAAGGCGTTGGCTGAGCGACTCGAACATGGCGGAACCGGCAAACGGGAAAGGGGCGATTATAACGGACGCGGCGACCGCCTTGGCATGCAAGCCGGCAAGGGGCTGTGCGACACTGCCGGGCTATGACCACACACCTGCTTGCGCTGATCGCCATCGTGCTCTACCTCGCCGCGGCGGCGGTGCTCGCCCGCCCGCTGCTGGGCAGCGGCCAGCCGCTGAACCGGTTGGCACTTGGCCTGGCCGGGGTGGCCGTGTTGCTGCATGCCAGCATCCTGCTCGGCATTCACCGGGGCGCGCTGGACCTGCATTTCTTCGCCGCACTGTCCCTGGTCGCCTTCGTCGTGTCGGCACTGACCTTGCTGGTGAATGCCTCGCGCCCGGTGGCCGCGCTGGGCGTCATCGTGTTTCCGCTGACCGCAGCGCTGGTGGCGGTGGACAGCTTCCTGGCCCCGCCCACCCTGCCGCAGTCGATGGACTGGCAGATCAAGCTGCATGTCACGGTGGCGCTGGTCGCTTTCGGCGTGCTGTCGATCGCCGCCGTGCTGGCGATCCTGCTGGCGATCCAGGAACGGGCGTTGCGGCATCGACAGTTCGGCCGCTGGTTGCGCGCATTGCCGCCGCTGACGCTGACCGAAACCCTGCTGTTCCGGCTGATCAGCGCCGGCTTCGTGCTGCTTTCGCTGACCCTGCTGACCGGCGTGCTGTTCGTCGACAACCTTTTCGGCCAGCACCTGGTGCACAAGACCGTGCTGTCCATCGTCGCGTGGCTGGTCTTCGGCGTGTTGCTTTACGGACGCTGGCGGCATGGCTGGCGCGGCTCGCGCGCGGTGAACCTGACCCTGATCGGCATGGCCGTGCTGGTATTGGCGTTCTTCGGCAGCAAGGCGGTGCTCGAGCTGGTGCTGCACCGCCCGGTATAGGCCGCGCTCACCGGCAGGCGTCGATCGCCTCGCTCAGCCGCTCCACGCCGACCACCTCCATTTCGCCGACCCTGCCGTTCTTCGGTGTGTTGGCCTTCGGCACGATGGCACGCCTGAAGCCGTGATGCGCCGCTTCCTTCAGACGCTCCTCGCCGTTCGGCACCGGACGGATCTCGCCAGACAATCCCACCTCGCCGAAGGTGACCATGTGTTCGGGCAACGGTCGGTCGCGCAAGCTGGACAGCACCGCCAGCAACACCGGCAGATCGGCCGCGGTTTCCTGCACGCGGATGCCACCCACCACGTTGACGAACACGTCCTGGTCGTACGCAGCCACGCCACCGTGCCGATGCAGCACCGCCAGCAGCATCGCCAGGCGGTTCTGCTCCAGCCCCAGGGTGACCCGGCGCGGATTGCCCAGCGAGGACTGGTCGACCAACGCCTGCACTTCGACCAGCAGCGGCCGAGTGCCTTCGCGGGTGACCATCACCGCGCTGCCCGAGGTCGGTCCCGCATGCGAGGACAGGAAGATCGCCGACGGATTCGGCACCTCGCGCAGGCCCTTGTCCGACATCGCGAACACGCCCAGTTCGTTGACGGCGCCGAAGCGGTTCTTGAACGCGCGCAGCACGCGGAAGCGGCTGCCCGATTCGCCCTCGAAGTACAGCACCGCATCGACCATGTGCTCGAGCACGCGAGGGCCGGCGATGCCGCCCTCCTTGGTGACGTGACCGACCAGGAACACCGAGGTACCGGTCTCCTTGGCGAAGCGCGTGAGCTTGGCCGCGGACTCGCGCACCTGCGACACCGAGCCGGGCGCCGCGGTGAGCAGTTCGGTCCAGATGGTCTGGATCGAATCGATCACCAGCACCTTCGGCCGGGTCGCCATCGCCTGCTCGAGGATGCGTTCGATGCAGGTCTCGGCCAGCGCCCGCAAGGGGTCCAGCGAAAGGCCCAGGCGTTGCGCGCGCGAGGCGACCTGCGCCAGCGATTCTTCGCCGGTGACGTAGACGCTGGGCAATTGCAGGCCCAGGGTGCCCAGCACCTGCAGCAGCAGGGTCGATTTGCCGATGCCGGGATCGCCGCCGATCAGCACCACCGAGCCCTGCACCAGTCCGCCGCCCAATACGCGGTCGAGTTCGCCGATGCCGGTCAGCGTGCGCGCCTCGGTGGTCGACATCACTTCAGTCAGTGGCGTGATCTTGGGTGAGCCCGCTGCGGCGCCGGCATAGCTGGAACGCTGCGCGCCCACCGACGACTTGCCCGCCGTGGCCGGCTCCAGCACGATCGCACTGAGCGTGTTCCACACCCCGCATTCGATGCATTGGCCCTGCCACTTGCTGTGCTCGGCGCCGCATTCGGTGCAGACGTAGGCGGTCTTGGCCTTGGCCATGAAAGTTTTCCAGCGGGATACGATGCGGGAAGCTTAGCCTGCGACCATCGCAAACCGCGAGACGTCAAAGCGCACGACGCCGTCAGTTTTCGTCTTCGAATGCGGACCGATCGATCAATGCTCGTCTTCGACGAACAGCACCCGGCGCGTCATGCCGCAGGTGAGGTCATAGGAAATCGTGGCCGATTGCGCGGCGATGATTTCCACCGGCAGCTCCGGCCCCCACAGCACCACGCGATCACCGATCTTCGCCTCCGGCGCGGTACGGAGGTCCAGGGTGATCAGGTCCATCGAGACGCGACCGATCAGCGGCACCCGTCGATCACCGACCAGTACCGGCGTGCCCGCAGCGGCACTGCGCGGGTAACCATCGCCGTAGCCGACGGCGGCGACGCCGATCGGCATGTCTTCGGGACAGGTCCAGGTGCCGTTGTAGCCGATGCGCTCGCCCTTGCCGACCGCGTTGATCGCGATCAATCGCGTCGACAGCGTCATCGCGGAACGGAAGCCGAAGTCTTCGCCGCTGCTGCCTTCCACGACGGACAAGCCATAAAGCAGGCCGCCCGTGCGCACCCAGTCACCCCGCGCCTCGGGCCAGCCGAGCACGGCGGCGGAATTGGACAGCGAGCGTGGGCCGCTGAACATCTGCGTGGCCTGGTTGAAACAGGCGACTTGTGCTGCTGTCTGCCCGCCGCCGAACACTTCGGAGTCGGAGAAGTGGGTCAGCAGGCCGATTTCCGGATCGACACCCGTCATCGAGGCCAGTTGCGCATGCACCTCAGCCACCCGTGCGGGCGCGAAGCCGAGCCGGTGCATGCCACTGTCGACCTTCAACCAGACGCGCAGGCGTCCGCGCGCGGCGTCGGCCCCGGCCAGCCACTGCAACTGGGCGTCATGATGGATCGCGGCATCCAGCTGAAGCCGCTGCATCTCGGCGATGTCACTGGCGCTGTCCGGACCGGACAACACCACGATGCGCTGGCGGTGCCCGGCAGCGCGCAGGCGCAGGCCATCACCGAGCGCCGCCACGGCGAAGGCATCGGCCTCGCTGTCCAGCGCACGTGCGACTCGTTCCAGTCCATGCCCGTAAGCATCGGCCTTGACCACGGCCATCACCTGCGCCGGCGCCGCCAGCGCCTTCAGCCGCGCCAGGTTGTGGCGCAAGGCGCCGAGATGGATGGTGGCGACGGTGGCGCGGCTCATCGTGGACGGGAGCGCAGCATCAATCGAATGAACCGACGAACGAATCCGGCGCGTAGTTCACGAACTGGGTGTAGTGGCCGAGGAAGGTCAGCTTGCAGGTATCAGTGGGGCCGTTGCGCTGCTTGCCGATGATGATCTCGGCGATGCCCTTGTCCGGAGATTCCTTGTTGTAATACTCGTCACGGTAAATGAACATGATCACGTCGGCGTCCTGTTCGATCGCGCCCGATTCGCGCAGGTCGGACATCATCGGACGCTTGTCCGCGCGCTGTTCCAGCGAGCGGTTCAACTGCGACAGGGCGATCACCGGCACGTTCAACTCCTTGGCAAGCCCCTTCAGTGAACGCGAAATTTCTGAAATTTCGGTGGCGCGATTCTCCTTGTTGCCGGGCACCTGCATCAGCTGCAGGTAATCGATCACGATCAGGCCCAGGCCGCCATGCTCGCGATGCAGCCGGCGCGCGCGCGAACGCATTTCCACCGGCGACAGGCTGGGCGTGTCGTCGATGAAGATCTTGGCCTCGGACAGCAGTGCGATGGCGTTGGAGACGCGCGGCCAGTCCTCTTCTTCCAGGGTGCCGTTGCGCAGGTGCTGCTGGTGGATGCGGCCCACCGACGAAATCAGGCGGAACGCCAGCTGCGAGGAGGACATTTCCATCGAGAACACCACCACCGCCTTCTTGCCGCCCAGCGCGGCGGCTTCGGCGATGTTCAATGCGAATGCGGTTTTGCCCATCGACGGACGCGCCGCCACGATGATCAGGTCCGACGGCTGCAGGCCCGAGGTAAGCGCATCCAGGTCGGTGAAGCCGGTGCTGACGCCGGTGAGCTGGCCGCGGTTCTCGTAGCGCTCGGTGAGCAGGCGGAAGGCGTCCTTCACCGCCTCGCGCATCGAGACGGAATCCTTCTTGCCCCGTGCGCCGGATTCGGCGATGTGGAACACGCGCTGCTCGGCGCTTTCCAGCACCTCCTGCACGCTCTTGCCTTCGGGCCGGTAGCCGTCCTCGGTGATCGAGGTGCCGGCGTCGATCAGCTGGCGCATCACCGACTTCTCACGCACGATCTCGGCGTAGGCGGCGATGTTGGCCGCGCTCGGCGTGCTGTTGGCCAGCTCGATCAGATAGCCCGCGCCGCCGACCATCTCGGCCAGGCCGTTGCTCTCGAACCAGTCGCCCAGGGTCACCGCGTCGCAGGGCATGCCCTTGTTGGCCAGCTCGTTGATCGCACGCCAGATCAGCCGGTGATCCTTGCGATAAAAATCATCCTCGGCCAGCCGGTCGGCCACCTTGTCCAGCGCGTCCGGCGCCAGCATCAGGCCACCCAGCACCGCCTGCTCGGCATCGATGGAATGCGGCGGCACCCGCAACGCCTCGATGGCCGGAGAGGAAGGTTTGCGTTCGGGCACGAAAGACATGGACTGACCTCAGGAGAATTGCCCCACGGGCGGCATGCAATGCACCGACGCTTCGTGGCTGCTCACACCGACACCATCATGCGCGGCGGCGTCTCGCCCGTCGAGACAACAAGTCTGTGGATAAGCTGGGGATGGATGGGGATAAGGCTTGAGAGCGGGGATGGGGGATTCGGAAAGAGCAGGAAACCACGGCGGTCTGGCTACTGCCCATCCCCATCCCTACTCCCTGCCCCTCAAAAACAAACGGGCGCCTCGCGGCGCCCGGTTGCTTTCCGATGACCCGGAATTTACTTGTCGCCGACCACGATCACCTTGGCGGTGGTCTGGACGTCGGCATGCAGGCTGATCACGACGTCGAATTCGCCGGTGTTGCGCAGCGGACCTTCGCCCAGGATCACTTCGTTCTTGTGAACTTCGTGACCCGCGGTGGTCAGGGCCTCGGCGATGTCACGCGGGCCGACCGAACCGAACAGCTTGCCTTCGGCACTGGCGTGCGCGGTGATCGTCACCGACGCGTCGGCCAGCTTGGCCTTGCGTGCCTCGGCCTCGGCCAGGGCGGTGTTGGCCTTGGCTTCGTATTCGGCGCGACGCTGTTCGAACGCAGCCAGGTTGGCGGCGTTGACGCGAACGGCCTTGCCCTGCGGCAGGAGGAAGTTGCGACCGTAGCCCGGCTTCACGGTGACCTTGTCACCGAGCGTGCCGAGGTTGCGGACTTTCTGCAGAAGAATGAGTTCCATGATGCTTCTCTTTTCGTTAGCGCCGGTGTGGCCCGGCGCAGCCAGAGGACGGGTGTCCGAAGAGCCGGGATCGGGGATCGGGGAACGGAAAGGCTGGCGCGATGCCAACGTTCCCCGTTTCCTGCTCCCCGCCCCTGACGTGTCTTAGACGTCGTGGTTGTCGGTGTACGGCAGCAGCGACAGGAAGCGGGCGCGCTTGATCGCGGTGGCCAGCTGGCGCTGGTAGCGCGCCTTGGTGCCGGTGATGCGGCTCGGCACGATCTTGCCGTTCTCGGTGACGTACTGACGCAGGGTGTTGAGATCCTTGTAGTCGATCTCCTTCACGTCTTCGGCAGTGAAGCGGCAGAACTTGCGGCGGCGGAAAAACTTGGACATGGCTGTGCTCCTGATCAGTCGTCGCTGTCGCGATCGTTGTCGCGGTCGTCACGACCGCCGCGGCCTTCGCCATCACCCTCGTCGTCGCGACGACGGGTGGACTTGGCGTCATCCTTTTCCTTCGACTTCAGGATGAAGGACGGCTCGATGTCGGCCTCGTCACGACGGACCACCAGATGGCGCAGCACGGCGTCGTTGAAGCGGAAACCCGACTCCAGCTCGTTCAGCGCGTTCTGGCTGACTTCGATGTTGAGCAGCACGTAATGTGCCTTGGCCAGGTTCACGATCGGATAGGCCAGCTGACGACGGCCCCAGTCTTCCAGACGGTGGATCTTGCCGCCGTCGGTCTCGATCAGCGCCTTGTAGCGCTCGAGCATCGCGGGGACCTGCTCGCTCTGGTCCGGATGGACCATGAACACAACTTCGTAATGACGCAGGGTCATTGTGGGTTGACTCCTTGTGGATGCGGCCTTGCGGCCTCGCAGCCTCCCGCCGTTGCGGTGAGGCAAGTGTCCTGCCGGCACCTGTTGGGGTGCGGACAGAAGCGGAATTGTACGGTGCCGGCGGAGGCTAGCGCAAGTCATTGATGAAACAGGGCTGGCGCCGGGTGCAGAGCGGGAACCGGCCAGTCAAACGCAGCCCCTGCTGGCATGGCTCAGCTGACCGTGAAGCTCTCGCCACAGCCGCAGGCGCCGGTGGCGTTCGGATTGTGGAACACGAAGCTGGCATTCAGGCCTTGCCGCTGGAAGTCGATCACGGTGCCATCGACCAGCGCCAGACTCTTGTCGTCGACGATCAGTGGCAGGCCGTCTACTTCGACCACCCGATCCCCCTCGCCCATCGACTCGGCCAGGTCCACCACATAGGCGAAGCCGGAGCAGCCGGTACGCTTGACGCCGAAACGCACGCCGGCAGCGGCCGGGGTGGCCGCCAGGAAGTGGCGCATGCGCTCGTTGGCGGCGGAAGTGATGGTGATGCTCATGACGGCAGATCGAACCTCGGAGTTGACCCGGAAAGTCGCAGCACGGGCGGCAGCTACATTATCATGACGGTTTGCTCCCATGCGCTGGCGCGCAGGGAACACTCATCCATTACACGTCCAGATGCGGCGTGGCAGCAGGAGTTTCAACCGATGGCTGTGGTCAGTGTGAAGCAGGCTCTTTCCGGCAAGCTCGACGCCGGCAGCACGGTGACGGTACGTGGCTGGGTGCGCACGCGCCGCGATTCCAAGGCCGGCCTGTCCTTCGTCAACGTCACCGACGGCTCCTGCTTCGATCCGATCCAGGCCGTGGTGCCGGCCACCCTGGGCAACTACGAGAGCGAGGTGAAACACCTCACCGCCGGCGCCGGCGTGATCGTCAGCGGCACCCTGGTACCGTCCCAGGGCAAGGGCCAGAGCTTCGAACTGCAGGCGGACGAGGTGATCGTCACCGGCCTGGTCGACGATCCGGAAACCTACCCGATCCAGCCCAAGCAACACTCGATGGAATTCCTGCGCGAGGTCGCCCACCTGCGCCCGCGCACCAACCTGTTCGGCGCGATCACCCGCGTGCGCCACACCATGATGACGGCCATCCACCGCCACCTCACCGAGCAGGGCTTCTTCTGGATCAACACCCCGATCATCACCACCTCCGACGCCGAGGGCGCCGGCGACATGTTCCGGCTGTCCACGCTGGACCTGGCCAACCTGCCGCGCACGCCCGACGGCAAGATCGACTTCCGCAAGGACTTCTTCGGCCGCGAGGCCTTCCTCACCGTATCCGGCCAGCTCAACGTCGAGGCGTACTGCCTGGCGATGAGCAAGGTCTACACCTTTGGCCCCACCTTCCGCGCCGAGAACTCCAATACGGCCCGCCACCTGGCCGAGTTCTGGATGGTCGAGCCGGAGATCGCGTTCGCCGACCTCACCGCCAATGCCGACTGCGCCGAGGCCTTCCTCAAGGCGATCTTCAAGGCCGTGCTGGACGAGCGCCCGGACGACATGGCGTTCTTCGCCGAACGCGTGCAGCCGGACGCGATCACCCGCATGGAGGCGTTCATCGCCAAGCCGTTCGAGCGGATCGACTACACCGACGCGATCGAGATCCTGAAGAAATCCGGCGAGAAGTTCGAATACCCGGTCGCCTGGGGCATCGACCTGCAAACCGAGCACGAACGCTACCTGGCCGAGAAACATATCGGCCGCCCCGTGGTCGTAATGAACTACCCCGAGGCGATCAAGGCTTTTTACATGCGCCTGAACGACGACGAGAAAACCGTGGCGGCGATGGACGTGCTGGCGCCGGGCATCGGCGAGATCATCGGCGGTAGCCAGCGCGAGGAACGACTCGACTACCTCGATCGGCGCATGGTGCAGTTCGGCCTCGACCCGGCCAGCTACGGCTGGTATCGCGACCTGCGCCGTTATGGCACGGTACCGCATGCCGGCTTCGGCCTCGGCTTCGAGCGCCTGCTGGTCTACATCTGCGGCCTGTCCAACATCCGCGATGCCATCCCCTACCCGCGCGCCGCCGGCACGGCGGAATTCTGAGCAAACCCGTCGCCATGCAGCTTCGACTCCCCGCCCTCATCGCCACACTGTTTTTCAGCGTCCTGCTGGGCGGCTGCCACACGGCCAAGTCCCTGCTGCCGCCAAACCTGCGCCCGCCGTCGGAGAACACCGGCGACGCGCTGAAGCTGGCGCAGGCGCAGCTGATGCAGGCCAGCCCCTGCTGCAGCAGCTTCGCCGATTTCTCCTACCGCAGCACGCTGCCGTGGGAACCGCAGAAATTCGTGCTGGGCAGCGGCAGCATGGTCGCCAACCTCAACGGCACGCAGAGCTACTTCCTCGCCTTCCGGCTGCCGATCGGCGTGAAGCTGCCCTACCAGGTCGCGCTGAAGTCGGAGTTGAACGGCCGCTGGCTGCACGCCAGCTATCTGTTCGCGCCCACCGCGGTGCTGCTGGACGAGGCGTTCCAGCCACTGCGTTCGGAAGACATCGGCCTGTGCGAACACATGGGCTGGAGCGACGAAACCACCGGCGCGTTCGGCAGCCTGAAGATCGACAACGCGAAGGCGCGCTACCTGCTGGTCTACAGCTCGGCCGAGCAGCAATCCGGCAAGACCTACTGGGAGCAGTCGCCCGCCTCGATCTCGACCTCGACCGCCGCCTCGCTGCAGATGAACTCCACCGGCAGCTTCAGCATCCCGCACGGCCCGGATGGCACCTTGTGGGTCGGCCTGATGAACAAGACGTATGAGAAGGCGCTCGACAATGCGGTGTGTAAGAAGGCCGCGAAGGGCGATGGCGTGTTGAACACCTTGCGTACCGCACTGCCCCTGCCCTGGGCCAGCAGCAACAACACCAGCCGCCACAGCAGCCCGCCATGATCATCCTCTATCTTGGCCTGCTGGCCTGCGGCGTCGGCCTGTTCGTGCTGTCGTACGTGGCCCCGTTCCGCGTCGCCGCGCTCCTGCGCCAGCGCTACCCGCAGCATTGGCAGGTCATCACCGATGCCGCCGGTGGCCGCCTCTCGGGCTTTCGTACCTGGGCCAGCATGCAGCAGGTACTGCGCTCGCCGGCGCTGCCGGCGCTTGGCGATGTGGCGATCAACCGCTGGCAGGCGATCTGGCGCTACAGCCAGTGGCTGGGTTGGGCCTGCTGGCTCGGCGCGCTGGCGATGCGTCTGTGGCTGCACTGATTCACGGAGAATGACCATGCAACTGGATCTGGGTGGACGCCACGCGCTGGTCTGCGGCGCCTCACAAGGCATCGGCCGCGCCAGCGCCATCGAGCTGGCTGGCCTGGGCGCCAGCGTCACCTTGCTGGCGCGCTCGGCGGACAGGCTGGAACAGCTCGCCCGACAACTGCCGTGCAACCACGCCGGGCAGCGGCATCAATGGCGCAGCGTGGACATGCTGGATACCGCCGCGTTGCAGGCCACCGCCGCGGAAGTTGCCACCACGTCAGCCGTGCACATCCTGATCAACAACAGCGGCGGCCCCCCGGGCGGAGCGGCCAGCAGCGCAACCACCGCGGCTTTCGAGACCGCGTTCCGCCAGCACCTGCTGGCCGGCCAGACCTTGCTGCAGGCGGTGCTGCCCGGCATGCGCAGCAGCGGCTACGGCCGCATCGTCAACGTGATCTCCACCTCGGTGAAGGAACCGATCGCGGGACTGGGCGTATCCAACACCGTGCGTGCCGCGGTGGCGGGCTGGGCCAAGACCCTGTCCGGCGAACTGGCGGCCGATGGCATCACCGTCAACAACGTGCTGCCTGGCTACACCCGCACCGATCGCCTGGACAGCCTGCTGGGCGCCAAAGCCGCGGCCAGTGGCCAGAGCGAAGACGAAATTGCCCAAGGCCTGATCGCCACCATTCCGGCCAGGCGCTTCGGCGAGGCCAGCGAGGTGGCGGCGGTGATCGCCTTCCTGTGCACCCCGGCTGCCGCCTACGTCAACGGCGTCAGCATTGCCGTGGACGGCGGTCGCACCCGCGCATTGAGCTGATCCGCCAGGTCGCCCGGGGACGCCGTGCATACGCCAGCGTCCGGTGCAATCACCGCCGGCTGGTTCTAGACTTGCGCGGATGTCCATACCGCGCCTAGCCAATCTGATCGACGGTCGCCTGCGGGCGCCACTCCGCGATACCTGGCTCGACGTGCACGAACCCGCCACCGGCGCGGTCTTCATGCAATGTCCCGATTCGGACGCCAGCGACGTCGCCGCCGCGGTGGAAGCGGCCAGCCGCGCGGCGCCCGCATGGGCGAACACGCCGATCGATCAGCGCGCGCATCACCTGCAGCGGCTGGCCGACCTGATCGAAGCGCGCCTGGAAGAATTCGCCGCGCTGGAATCACGCGACAGCGGCAAGCCGCTGAGCCTGGCGCGCCGACTCGACATTCCCCGGGCGGTCAGCAACCTCCGCTACTTTGCCGCGGCGATCATCGGCTGGGGCAGCGAATCGCACGCGATGGAAACCGGCGTGCCCGGCAGCGGCGCGATCAACTACACCTTGCGCCAGCCGCTGGGCGTAGCCGGTTGCATCAGCCCGTGGAACCTGCCGCTGTACCTGTTCACCTGGAAGATCGCACCGGCGCTGGCCGCGGGCAACACGGTGGTGGCCAAGCCGTCGGAAGTCACGCCGTGCACCGCCGCCCTGCTGGGTGAACTGAGCATCGAAGCCGGCTTTCCGGCAGGCGTGCTGAACATCGTGCATGGCAGCGGCCCGGGCGTGGGCCAGGCGATCGTCGAACATCCCGCGGTCAAGGCCGTCTCCTTTACCGGCAGCACGGTCACCGGCGCACGGATCGCCGGCGTCGCCGCTGCCCAATTCAAGAAGCTGTCGCTGGAAATGGGCGGCAAGAACCCGGCGATCGTGTTCGCCGACGCCGACCTTTCCGACGCGAACCTCGACACCATCGTGCGCTCGGGTTTTGCCAACCAGGGTGAGATCTGCCTGTGCGGCTCACGCCTGCTGGTGCAGAAATCGATCTACGACGTTTTCCGCCAGCGCTACCTGGCCAGGGTGCAGGCGTTGCGCGTGGGCGATCCGGATGCGGCCGACAGCGACCTCGGCGCAATGGTTTCGCAAGCGCATTACGACAAGGTGCTGGGCTGCATCGAACAGGCCCGCCACGAAGGCGGCCAGGTCCTTTGCGGCGGTAGCGCGCTCACCCTGCCCGGGCGCTGCGCCGATGGCTGGTTCATCGCCCCGACGGTGATCGAAGGCCTGCCTTCGGCGGCGCAAACCAACCAGCAGGAAATCTTCGGTCCGGTGGTGTGCCTGATTCCCTTCGAGGATGAAGCCGAGGCGTTGGCGATCGCCAACGACAGCCGCTACGGCCTGGCCGCCTCGCTGTGGACGCAGGACCTGTCGCGCGCGCATCGCATGGCCGGCCAGCTCGAATTCGGCATCGTCTGGATCAACTGCTGGCTGTTGCGCGACCTGCGCACGCCGTTCGGCGGCGTCAAGCAATCCGGAGTCGGTCGCGAGGGTGGCAGCGAGGCGCTGCACTTCTTCACCGAGCCGAAAAACATCTGCATCGCCTATGGCGCGCCTCCCGTATCTCGCCAGGACGCTTCGGCCCAACCCATGGAGTCCCGATGAATTCATTAAAAGACCTGCTTGCCAACAACCGACGCTGGGCCGATCAGGTCACCGCGCAGGACCCGACCTTTTTCGAACAGTTGTCGCAGCAGCAGGCGCCGCGCTACCTGTGGATCGGCTGCTCGGATTCGCGCGTGCCAGCGACCCAGATCGTCGACTTGCCGCCGGGCGAGATCTTCGTGCACCGCAATGTCGCCAACGTGGTGGTGCACACCGACCTCAACGCGCTCAGCACCATCCAGTTCGCGGTCGATGTCCTGCAGGTGAAACACATCCTGGTGGTGGGCCACTACGGTTGCGGCGGCGTGGGCGCGGTGCTGAAGGAAAGCCGGCTGGGCCTGATCGACAACTGGTTGCGGCACATCACCGACATCGCCATGAAGCACGCCGACAAGCTCGACCCGGCCCAGTCATTCGCGATGCGCCATGCCCACCTGTGCGAGCTGAACGCGCTGGAGCAGGCACTCAACGTATGCCATACCACGGTGGTCCGCGAAGCATGGGAGCGCGGCCAGCAGCTGGCCGTGCATGCGTGGATCTACGGCCTGGACAACGGCCATATCCACGATCTCGGTCTCGACGTGCGTGGCCGCGAGCAACTGCCCGACGCCTATCACGAGGCGGTCACCGAACTGACCCGCCGCTGGGAAGGCGCGGCATGAGCGGCGCGGGCATCCGCACCGACGCAGCGCCGGCGCCGGTGGGCGCGTATCCGCACGCGCGGCGGGTCGGCAACCTGCTGTTCCTGTCCGGCGTGGGCCCTCGCCAGCCGGGCAGCAACGCGATTCCCGGCAACGTGCTCGACGCCGACGGCCGGCTGGTCGACTACGACATCGAGGCGCAATGCCGCCAGGTGTTCGCCAATGTGCGAGCCGTGCTGGAAGCCAGCGGCGCGGCCTGGACCGACCTGGTCGACGTGACGGTCTTCCTCACCGACATGCAGCGCGATTTCGCGACCTACAACCGGCTGTATGCGGAGTGCTTCGCCGGCGTGGATGCCTGCCGCACCACGGTGGGCATCGTGGCCCTGCCGACGCCGATCGCGATCGAGCTGAAGTGCGTGGCCGCCCTTCCCGCCGAGCCGCGCTGATCCGCAGCAGCGTGCTCGCCGGGCGCAAGCGTTCCCTCAGGCCAGGCAGGCCTGCAGCAACAGCCTGATCAGTTCCTGCACCGACGATGCCCTGGCCTCGTCGTAGGCAAAGCTCTCTTCGTCCATGTAGTTGAGCTGGGCCAGTTCCAGTTGCACCGCCTGCACGCCCGTCTCCGGCGCGCCGTAATGGCGGGTGATGTAGCCGCCCTTGAAGCGTCCGTTGACCGCAAAGCTGAAGCGCGACTGCGACGCCAGGCAGGACTGCAGGCGTTCCTGGAGGGCCGGCGTGCAACTGGCCCCGCTCGCCGTGCCGAGGTTGAAATCCGGCAAGCGCCCCTCGAACAGCATGGGCACCTGGCTGCGGATGGAATGCCCTTCCCACAGCACCACCCGACCATGCTCGGTACGCAACCGGGCCAGTTCCTGTGCCAGGGCGTCGTGATAGGGGAGCCAGTATTCGTCGATCCTGCGCCGGACTTCATCCTGGTCCGGTTCCAGCCCGTCGCGATAGAGAGCCTCGCCATCGAAGCCGATGGTCGACACCAGCCCGGTCTCGCGCTGCCCCGGGTACAGGGCATGGCCATCGGCGGGACGATTCAGGTCAACCACGTAACGGGATGCCTGCGGTTTCAGCACGCTGGCGCCCAGCGCCTGCGCCAGCGGTTCGTACAGTCGTCCCACATGCCAGTCCGTATCCGGCGATCGCCGCGCGGCAGGATGCATGCGCGCCGCGAGTCCGGCGGGAATGAAGGCGCCGTCGTGCGGCAGGCTGATCAACAGCGGCACGCGGCCGCGCTGCAGATTGAAGGTCGTCATCCGGACATTGTACCCAAGCCTTCCGGAAGGGCTTCATCCAGGGACGGAAAAAGACCCTGCACCCTATCGAGGCATGATGCCGTTCGGGCCTGTCGGGTACTTGTCTGGCGACGGCTTCGGGAGCACGCTGGCAACGGGTCATCCCCGAGGGTTCCGCCATGCCGAACCGGATGTCTTCCCGTATCGCGTCGGTGACGTTTTGCACTGCCATGTCACTGGCTGCGCCTTCCTCCGCGCAGAATTTCAGCCCGGCTGCCAGCACGATGTTCCGCGAGACCCAGCAACAGCCCAACGACCTGGCGCGCTACATGTACCTGCTGAAAGAAACACCGAAACTCCCGAAGGCGGACCAACAGCTGGGACTGCAGATGTTTGCGTCGGTCGAGAACGAGCTGGGTCTTTACAACGAGGCCCTGTTCGACTTTCCGTTGAAGAGCCACATTCCGGCGGATGCCAGCTTGCCGACGCCGACCGACTGGACTTCCACAGATGCCGTGGATGCCATCACCAGCATGGCCAGGGATCGCCGCCTGGTGATGGTGAACGAGGCACATCACGACGCCCACACCCGGTTGCTGACTCTGGCCCTGCTGCCGCGCCTGCGCGCGCTCGGCTTCGACTACCTGGCCATCGAGGCCCTGTCGGACAAGGATACGCAGCTGATGCAGCGCGGCTACGCCATTGAGGACAGCGGAACGCAGTACCTGCATGAGCCGACTTACGGCGAAATCGTCCGGACGGCGATTCGCCTGGGCTACATCCTGGTCCCCTATGACGTGGATGCCAGCTCGCAGACCGATCGGGAGTCCAGGCAGGCCGACAATCTGTACCGAAGGACGTTCGCCCGGGACCCGCATGCAAAAGTCCTGGTTCATGCAGGCTATGCGCATATCGACAAGGCAAGGGGCCGTCTTGGCAATACCCAACCGATGGCGGCCCGTCTGCAGAAATTGAGTGGCATCGAGCCACTGTCCATCGATCAGACCCGGTTCCGCGAGCAGATCCCCTCCGAGGATGATGCATATCGGCAACTGGTCAGGGCCTTTCCCTCTTCAGGGCCCATCGTGCTGATCAGCCGCACAACCGGCAAACCCTGGAGTGACAACCCGGACGCATACGACATGAACGTGCTGTTGCCCGCTGGCACCCACCGCTTTGGCGAAAGAGGCCTCCATCGGCCGACCTCGAATGTGCACAGTTCCGATCGCGACCACCTCATGCTGCCGGACCCGATCGTCAGACTGCGCCCCGACTGGCTGGCCCAGGAAAGCGATCGGGCGCCTTACCCCATCCGCTCGTCGCTGTGCAAGGTGACGTTCCCCTGCGTGATCGACGCCCACGTCTTCGACGAACCGGACACGGCGGTCGCCGCCGATCGCTACGCCTTCATGCAAGGCGATGTCGTGTCGAAGCTGTACCTGCGCCCGGGTCGCTATCGGCTACGCGCCTGGGGCCTCAACGGACAGACCTTGACCACACAGACCATCACCGTGGAAAGGCACTGAGTGGTCGCGGGTTTTCGGTCCGAAGAGGCCCATGGGAACCACTTGCGCTGCTCGGATTACATATGTAGTCTTTTTGTGAACTACAAATGTAATCCACAGGACGCGCCATGACCCGACCCCTCCCGCCGATCAGCGAAGCCGAAAGCCGGGTGATGGAAGTGTTGTGGCGCAAGGCGCCGCAAAGCTCCGAAGACATCGTGGCCGCACTGCAGCAGGACAGCGACTGGCACGAGAAGACCATCCGCACCCTGCTCAACCGCTTGCTGGGCAAGGGTGCGGCAAGCGCGCAAAAGGACGGCCGGCGCTATCTGTATTCGCCCGCGTTGACGCGTGAGCAATGGCAATCGCAGGAAAGCCGCAGCCTGCTCGACCGGGTGTTTGGTGGCCGGCTTTCACCGCTGCTCGTGCATTTCAGCGCGCACGAAAAACTGGGCGCGAAAGACATCGCCGAGTTGCGCAAGCTGCTCGATGCGATCGAGAAGAAGGAGCACTGACATGGATGCGACCGTACTACGCTCCCTGCTCCTGACGACCATCGGCATGGTTTTCGTTTTGCTGGCGCGCCGCCCATTGCGCCGGGCATTCGGTGCCGACCCTGCGTTCCTGCTATGGCTGCTGCCTCCATTGCTGGCCGGTCTTCCCTGGCTGCCCGCGGCACCGATCCCCTGGATCACGCTGCCGGCCTTGCAGGTGCTTCCCGACCAAGCCACCGGTCTGGCTGCGCCGTTCCAGCCGCGATCCATCGCCCCATGGCTGTACCCGGCATGGCTGGCCGGCACCGCGGTGTGCCTGCTGCGGCTTCTCGTGCAGGTCATTCGCCTGCATCGACAAAGCCGTCGCCTGCCCGAATCCATGCTCACGGCGTTGCGGCAGGACATGAATACGCTCGATGCTTCTCGCCTGCGACTGCACCCGGCCGGCCCGGCCCTGCTGCCATCGACAAGGCGCACGTTGCTGCTGCTGCCTGCGGATTTCATGCAGCGCTTCAGCGCCGCCGAACGGCAACTGATCCTGCGCCATGAACTGGCCCACCTGCGTCGCGGCGATGTGCTGTGGAACCTGCTCGCCGAAATCGCCTCGGCCCTGCTGTGGTTCCACCCGCTGGCCTGGCTTGCCTTGCCGCGGTTCCGGCTCGACCAGGAACTGGCATGCGATGCACGCGTGCTGCGCCTGGCGCCGCAGGACGAATCCGGCTACGCCCATGTCCTCATGCACAGTGCCGCCAGCTCGCCCGTGCCGGCCTTGATCCCCTGGCTCGCCGAGCCACAACTGAAGGAGCGACTCATCATGATCCAGCGTCATCGTCCCGGTGCACTGCGCCGTTGCATCGGCTACTTCGGATTGGCGGCGCTGATGGCCGGCAGCACGCTGGTCGCGCAGGCCGAGTCCACTCCGGCATCCGACCAGAGTGCGTCCTCGGACATCGCCCACAACGTGAACATGCAACCGCGGTATCCGGCCGCATCGATCAAGAACCACGAACAAGGCACGGTCGTGCTCAAGGTCCTGGTTCATGCCGACGGCACGGTGGGCAGCATCACCTACGATCCGCAGTACAGCAGCACGGTGTCCGGCGACCTCATCGCGGCGGCGACCAACGCGGCCAGGCAATGGCGTTTCAACCCGCAGATGAAGGATGGCAAGCCGATCGAAGGCTACGCGCGCGTACCCGTGAAATTCATGCTGGACCCTCTCACCGACGGCCCGGACAGGGGTGAATCTGAGAAACAAAATTCAAAAAGCTGAAAATCCTTTTGATTTGCGTGTGAATTATTGAATTGATAACCTCGGCACATCCCTGCCGAGGTTGTCTTGTGAGTACGCAGCCCGCCGCCAGCCATGTCGCCTCGCGCACGCTCTCACGAGCTGCGCATCTTGCCTTGCCGATGTTGGCGATAGCCGCGCTGGCCGCCTGCTCCGGCAATCCACGCCGGCCGCAACCTGCCTACAAGGCCTCGCACTCCGCATTGGCCGACCTGCCGCCGCGCGCACCCTCGGCGGCCAGCGCCGGCGAGGCGAACGACATCCTGTTCCGCGCGATCGGACTGGTCGGCACGCCGTATCGCTGGGGTGGCAACACCCCGGCGGGCGGTTTCGACTGCAGCGGCCTGGTCGACTACATCTACCGCACTGCCACCGGCATCAAGCTGCCGCGCACCTCCCACGAGATGGCGGCGGATGGCAAGAAGGTGCGCAAGATGACCCAACTGGCCAGCGGCGACCTGGTGTTCTTCGACATCGGCGGCGCGATCAGCCATGTCGGCGTGTACGTGGGCAAGGGACGCTTCGTGCATGCACCGAACAGCGGCGGCACGGTGCGGCTGGACGACATCGACGGGCCGTACTGGGGGGATCACTTTGCTTATGGGAGGCGGGTGCTGGATTGAGTGTGGGGGAAGGGGTTTCGGGTAGACCGGGACGACCCCACTCCAACTCTCCCCTGGGAGGGGAGAGGGCGAACGAAAAACGGCGCCCGAGGGCGCCGTTTTACTTCTACTTGATGAAGCGCACTTTCAGTGCGCTTCGGCGCCCGGCGCGTGGGCGTGGCCGTGCTGGATTTCTTCTTCGGTGGCGTCGCGCACTTCGCCAACCGTGACGTCGAAATGCAGGGTCTTGCCGGCCATCGGGTGATTCAGGTCCACATCGATCGCGCTCATGCCGACCTTGTGCACGGTCACCGCGCGCTGGCCGCCTTCCTTGAGGCTCAGCACGGTGGTCATGCCCGGCTTGAGGCGGTTTGCCTGCGGGAAGTATTTCTTCGACATGCGCTGGATCTGGCCTTCCTGACGCTCGCCGTAGGCATCGGCGGGAGCCACGTCCACCGACAGCGTGTCGCCCGCTTCGTGGCCTTCAAGCGCGGTCTCCAGGCCCGGAATCAGCTGGCCGTGGCCCAGCAGTATCCACAACTGTTCATCGCGGTCATGCGAGCTTTCCACCTTTTCGCCATCCACGGTCAGCGTGTAATGGATTGCGATGACCTTGTCCTTGCCAGCCTTCATTGCGCGTCTCGTCGATGGGATCAAACGGGGGATTCTAGCAGCCCGCCGGCGGACGGTTGGCAACCGGCCTCAGGGCTCGGCGGCAAGCCCTACCCCGCGCGCCTCCGGCCCCAGCCACAGCAGCAGCGCCAGCAGCAGGGCAACCCCGACCATCCACCACGACATGGCGAACGCGAAATCCCCGCCATGCCGCTGCGCCAGCCAGTTCTGGGCGGTTGCCGTGACTGCCGCCAGCAGGTTGCCCATCTGGTAGGCGAAACCGGGCAAGGTACCCCGCACCAACGCCGGCGACAGCTCATTGAGGTGGCTAGGCACCACGCCCCAGGCGCCCTGCACCATCACCTGGATCAGGAAGGCACCCAGGCCGAGCAGGATCAGCGAACCGCCATGCATCCACAGCGGGATCACCGGGATCGCCAGCAGGGCCGCGATCATCATCGCCTTGCGCCGACCGATCCGCTCCGAAAGCGCACCGAAGTAGAGTCCGCCGACCAGGGCGCCGAGGTTGAGCAGGGCCACCAGCACGAAGGCCGCGGTCGAACCGGTCGGCAGATGCAGGCTGGATTCCTCGAAGGTGTGATAGAGGTCCTGCGAGCCGTGGCTGAACATGTTGAACGCCATCATCAGCAGCATCAGGTAGATCGCCAGCTTCCAGTGCCCCTCCATGGATTCGAGCAGGCCGGGGCGACGACCTGCGCTCTGGCCCGCCTGCCATACCGTCGATTCCGGCACCTTGCGCCGGATGTACAGCACCAGCAAGGCCGGAATCGCGCCGACCACGAACAGCCCGCGCCAGCCGATGTGATCCACCAGCAGCCAGTTCGCCAGGGCCGCCAGGAAGAACCCGCACGGGTAACCGCTCTGCAGCAGGCCGGACACGGCTCCGCGCGCCTTCGCCGGGATCGACTCCATCGCCAGCGACGCGCCGATGCCCCATTCGCCGCCCATCGCGACCCCGAACAGGAAGCGCAGCACCAGCAACATGGTGAGCGAGGTCGCGAACGCGGTGGCCAGTTCGAACACCGAGAACAGCACCACGTCCAGCATCAGGATCGGGCGTCGCCCGAAGCGATCGGCCAGTCGTCCGAACAGCAAGGCGCCCAGCGGGCGCGCGGCCAGGGTCAGGAACAGCGCATAGATCACCTGCGTCGTGGCCACCTCGAACTCCTTCGCCACCGTGACGATCACGAAGGTCAGCAGGAAGTAGTCGAAGGCATCCAGCGTCCAGCCGAGGAAACTTGCCAGCACGGTATGGCGCTGGGTGGAATCGAGTTCACGCAGGGGTGCAAGCAGTGACATCGTGGCCTCGCCGGGTCAGGAGCGGATCGTGGACTGGTCGCCATCGTATGCCTGGCGACGTGCCAACGGGTGGAACAGGCCCGCATGGCCTGCGTGCCGCAGATGTCTTAGGCTGCAGGGACCTCTCCAGACGCGGGACCCGGATGGATCATCGCAGCCGCCAGCGCATCGCAAGCCGTTATGACAACGTCATCCAGCGCGGCTATGTCCGCGGCAAGCTGGCCGGCGACCCGGTCTACGCCGCCACCGCGGCGCTGCTGGACGAAAGTTCGCTGCCCCTGCTGGACATCGGTTGCGGCATCGGCCTGCTCGGACAGTATCTGAACACCCACGGCCGGAAGCGGCGCTACTTCGGGCTGGACCACGATCCACGCAAGATCGCCTCCGGCCGGCTCGCCGCCCAGCGCGGCGGACTGGAAGACCTGATGGAACTGCAACACGCCGACGCGGCCGAGCTACCGTCGGTGCAGGGCGACGTCACCGTGCTGGACGTGCTGCACTACCTGCCCGCCTCCCGCCAGCCCGACCTGCTGCGTTCCGCCGCGCGCCACCTTGCCCCGGCCGGTCGACTGATCATCCGCAACGTGCTGCGCGAACGGAACTGGCGGTTTCACGCCACCCGCATCGAGGAGTTCTTCCTGCATGCATCGGGCTGGATTCCCGGCGGTCCGCAGCACTATCCCAGCGCCAGCGAGCTGCGGGCGCCGCTGGAGGACCTCGGGCTGGACGTGCGCATCGAGCCCTTGCGCGGGCGCACGCCGTTCAACAGCTACCTGATCGTGGCGCACCGACCTCAGGCCTGATCGGCTGGCCGTTCAGTTTCACGAACGGTCCGCGCGCACGGTCTTGCCGGATCGGCTATACTCCGCTCCGCGTTCGCCCCCACGAACGTTGCGACACACCGTCGCCCCTTCCCCTTAGTCTGCAACACGGTATGAACACTCCGGGTTGCTCAGGAGTGTTACATGTCTTTCGATTCGCTGGGCCTTGCGCCCGCGTTGTTGCGTGCGCTTGCCGATTACGGCTACACCCAGCCCACCCCGATCCAGGCCGCGGCGATCCCGTCCGTGCTGGAAGGTCACGACCTGCTTGCTGCCGCCCAGACCGGCACCGGCAAGACCGCGGCGTTCGCGCTGCCCCTGCTGCAGAAGCTGTCCACCAGCGGCCAGACCATGACCCGGCGCCCGCGTGCGCTGATCCTCACCCCGACCCGCGAGCTGGCCGCGCAGATCCACGAGAACATCCGTGACTACAGCAAGTTCATCCAGATCAGCGCCACCACCATCTTCGGCGGCGTCGGCATGGGCCCGCAGATCAACGCGCTTCGTCGCGGCGTCGACATCGTCATCGCCACCCCCGGCCGCCTGATCGACCACATGCAGCAGCGCACGCTGGATCTGTCCGCGGTGGAAACGCTGATCCTCGACGAAGCCGACCGCATGCTGGACATGGGCTTCCTGCCGGCCTTGAAGCGCATCCTGCAGTCGGTGCCGAAGCGCCGCCAGACCCTGTTGTTCTCGGCCACCTTCGCGCCGGCGATCAAGACGCTGGCGATGGAGTTCATGCACAACCCGAAGGAGATCTCGGTCTCCGCGCCGAACACCGTCACCACCCTGGTCAGCCACCAGGTGCATCCGGTCGACGCGTCGCGCAAGCGCGACCTGCTGTTGCACGTGCTGTCGCAGGACAGCCGCCGACAGACCCTGGTGTTCAGCCGCACCAAGCATGGCGCCGACAAGCTGGTGACCTTCCTCAACGCCTCCGGCCTGCGCAGCGCGGCGATCCACGGCAACAAGAGCCAGAACGCCCGCACCCGTGCGCTCAGCGACTTCAAGAGCGGCCGCGTCACCGTGATGGTCGCCACCGACATCGCCGCCCGCGGCATCGACATCGAGCAGTTGCCGATCGTGATCAACTTCGACCTGCCGTCGGTGGCCGAGGATTACGTGCATCGCATCGGCCGCACCGGGCGCGCCGGCATGGAAGGCCTGGCGCTGTCGCTGGTCAGCCATGACGAGTCCGGCCTGCTGTTCGACATCCGCAAGCTGCTCAAGCAGGACATCGCGATCACCGCAGTGACCGGTTACGAGCCCTCCGCACCGCTGCGCCTGGACGCCGGCGCGCCACGTCCCAAGCAGGGCGGCGGTGGCCAGCGCCAGCAGCAGCGCGCGCCGCGCCAGGGCAAGCCCGCCGGTGCGGCGCGACCCAATGGCTACGCGCCGCAGGGTAGCCGCGGTGACCATGCTGCAGGCAACCAGCGCCGCCGTTCGAACTCGCGTCCTGCGGCCAAGGCCTGAACCCGCAGGGGCCCGCTCGCGAGCCCCTACGACAAGCCCAGCGCCGCTGCGTGGTGGCGCAGGTGGTCGTCGATGAAGCTGGTGATGAACCAGTAGCTGTGGTCGTAGCCGGCATGCCGGCGAAGCAGCAGCGGCTGGTCCGCTTCGGCGCAGGCCTGGTCGAACAGCTCGGGTTTCAGCTGGGTTTCGAGGAAGCCATCGGATTCACCCTGATCGATCAGGATCGTGCCGGGAAAGGTCTGTCGCCGCACCAGTTCGCAGGGATCGTATTCCGCCCAGGTGGTACGGTCCTCGCCAAGGTAACGCGGCAGCGCCTTGTGTCCCCAGGGCACCTGGCTGGGCGCCACGATCGGCGCGAAGGCCGACACCGAGCGGTACTGCGACGGGTGCCGCAAGGCGATCACCAGCGCACCGAGCCCACCCATGGAATGCCCGCAAATGCCGCTGCGCGAGGCATCGACCGGGAATCGGGCGGCGATCAGTTCGGGCAGTTCGCGGGCCACGTAGCTGTACATGTGGAAGCGGGACGACCAGGGCGCCTGGGTGGCATCAAGGTAGAACCCCGCGCCTTCGCCGAACTCCCAGTCGCCGGTGGCGCCTTCGAAACCGGTGTTGCGCGGACTGGTATCGGGCATCACCAGCACCAGGCCCAGTTCGGCAGCCAGGCGTTGTGCGCCGGCCTTGATCGTGGCGGTTTCCTCGGTACAGGTCAGCCCGGCAAGGAAATACAGCACCGGACACGGCCCGCTTGCCGCCTGTGGCGGCTGGTAGACCGCGAAGCGCATCGGTCCGCCGCAGGCTTCGGAGTGGTGGCGATAGAAACCTTGTACACCGCCGTGCAGTCGCTGTTCGGAAATCGTCTCAAACATGTTCATTGTCCTTCAGGCGTCGACCAAGCATAGCCGCAGCTTCCGGGCCCGCAGTCGACCGGCGCCAGCTTCAACAACGCTCCGCACTGGTAGAATGCACGCCTTGTGCGTCGCCTTCCCGACCACTTTCTGTTTTAGAGGTATCCCCCATGTCATCCCCCGTTTCCGACAACGCCCCGGTCCCGTCCGGCTTTGGCGCGCTTGAGCTGCATCCCGACGTCCTGCGCGCACTGACCGATGTCGGCTACGAGTCGCCCTCGCCGATCCAGGCCGCGACCATTCCCCCACTGATGGAAGGGCGCGACGTGCTCGGCCAGGCGCAGACCGGCACCGGCAAGACTGCCGCGTTCGCGCTGCCGATCCTCTCGCGCATCGACCTGAAGCCCGGCAAGCCGCAGGCGCTGGTGCTGGCACCCACGCGCGAACTGGCCATCCAGGTGGCCGAGGCGTTCCAGAAATACGCCACCCACATGCGCGGCTTGCAGGTGCTGCCGATCTACGGCGGCCAGAGCTACGGCCCGCAGCTGCACTCGCTCAAGCGCGGCGTGCACGTCGTGGTCGGCACGCCTGGCCGGGTCATCGATCACCTGGACAAGGGCACGCTGGACCTGTCGGAACTGAAATACCTGGTGCTCGACGAAGCCGACGAGATGCTGCGCATGGGCTTCATCGACGACGTCGAGAAGGTGCTGCAGGCGACGCCGCCGCAGCGCCAGGTCGCGCTGTTCTCCGCGACCATGCCCACGGTGATCCGCAAGATCGCCCAGCGGCATCTGAAGGAGCCGGTCGAGGTCACCATCAAGTCCTCCACCACCACCGCGGCGAACATCCACCAGCGCTACTGGTTCGTCAGCGGCATGCACAAGCTCGATGCGCTGACCCGCATCCTGGAGGCCGAGCCGTTCGACGCGATGATCATCTTCGCGCGCACCAAGCAGGCCACCGAGGAGCTGGCCGGCAAGCTGCAGGCGCGCGGCCTGGCCGCCGCCGCGATCAACGGCGACATCGCCCAGCCGCAGCGCGAGCGGGTGATCCAGCAGCTCAAGGACGGCAAGCTCGACATCCTGGTCGCCACCGACGTGGCCGCGCGCGGCCTCGACGTGGAGCGGATCAGCCACGTGTTCAATTACGACATCCCGTACGACACCGAAAGCTACGTGCACCGCATCGGCCGCACCGGCCGCGCGGGACGCAGCGGCGAGGCGATCCTGTTCGTCAGCCCGCGCGAGCGCGGCATGCTGGGCGCGATCGAGCGCGCCACCCGCCAGCCGATCGAGCAGATGCAGCTGCCGTCGGTCGAGGTGGTCAACGACGTGCGCATCGGCAAGTTCAAGCAGCGCATCACCGACATGCTGGCGCAGGGCGATCTCGGCGAATTCCAGAAACTGATCGAGCAGTACGAGCAGGAGCACAACGTGCCGGCGATCGAGATCGCCGCCGCGCTGGCGCGCATCGCCCAGGGCGACCAGCCGCTGCTGCTGTCGCCGCCGCCCAAGCGCGAGAAGTACGAACCGGCCTCGCGCGAGCGGGTCGAACGCGCGGCGCCGCGCGAGCGCACGAGCAACGAGCGACGTCCGCCGCATGCACGCGACGCTGCCGGCCACCAGCCGGCGCGCGAGTCGAGGCCCGCCGAACGCCCGCGCGAGCACGGCACCCATGAGCACGCGGGACGCGAGCAGGCGCCGCCGCGCGAATTCGGCCATCGTCCGGTGCGCGCGCACGCCACCGAGGAAGGCAAGCGCACCTACCGCATCGAGGTGGGTCACGAGCACGGCGTGAAGCCGGGCAACATCGTGGGCGCGATCGCCAACGAGGCTGGCCTGGAAAGCCAGTACATCGGCCGCCTCAGCATCCGCGACCACTACAGCCTGATCGACCTGCCCGACGGCATGCCCAAGGAAGTGTTCGAGCACCTGAAGAAGGTCTGGGTGGTGCAGCAGCAGTTGCGCATCCACGAGTGGGACGGCACCGACACCGGCACCAGCGCGCCGCCGTCGCACAAGCCGGGCGGTTCCAGGAAGCCCGGCGGCTTCAAGCCGCGCCCCGCCGGCGGCAAGCCGCCAAAGCGCAAGTAGGCGCTTCGGGTCGTGCCGCTCGATAAGCGGCGGCGCGACCACGTAACATCGACGGATCATCGCCACCGCGAACCCGCCGCATGCTCAGCCGCAACGCCGAACAGCAACCGCCCAGCGGCTCCGAGCCGCGCATCGATGGCCTGCCGCCGGCGGCCTTGCAACAGTTGCAGGCGGCAGCACGCGCCATTCGCGATGGCGCCGAAGCGCCGGCGCGCAAGGCGCTGGACGCGACCCTCGAACTCGCCCCGGAACATCCCGAGGCCTTGCGCCTGTACGCCATCCTGCACACCCGCGCGCAACGCCAGGACGAGGCGCAGGCCTGCCTGCAACAGGTGCTGGCGCAATGGCCCGACTATGCGCTGGCCTGGTCGGACCTGGGCGGTGTGCAGCAGGCACGCGGAGACATGGAGGCGGCGTTCGCCAGCTGGAGGCAAGCCTGCGCGCTGGCGCCGGCTGCGCCGATGCCGTGGTTCAACCTGGGCCGAAACCTGCAGCTGCATGGCGACACCGACGCCGCGATCGAGGCGCTGCAGCAGGCGCATGCGCTGGCGGCGGATTTCCTGCCCGCGCTGATCCTGCTCGGCGATGCCCTGGTCCACGCCGGCCGCTTCGACGAAGCCGACGCACGCTACCGCGCCGCACTGGCCCTGCATCCGGCCTGCGGCGATGCCTGGCGCGGGCTGGCAAACATGAAGACGCGGCCGCTGTCGGACGCGGATAGGGAACAGCTGGGCGCCGCCTTGCGACAGCCCGGCATCGCCTCGGCCGATCGCATCGCGATGGGCTTCGCGCTGGGCAAGGTCTGCGAGGATCAGGGACGCTACGAGGAAGCCTTCCACGCGCTGAATCGCGCCAACGCCGAACTGCGCGAGATCAGGCCGTGGCAGCCCTCGGCCTTCCACGGCCACGCCGAAGCCCTGCTTGCGGCATCCCGGCGGCTGCCGCCGCCCATCGATGCGGGCCTCGGGCGCGAAGTGATCTTCATCGTGGGCTTGCCACGCTCGGGCTCGACCCTGTTCGAGCAGATCCTTGCGGCCCATCCCGAGGTGGAAGGCGCCAGTGAGCTCACCGAACTGGAACAGGTGCTCGGCGAGGAATCCGCGCGGCGGCGGAAACCCCTGCTGCAATGGCTCGGCGAGGCCGGCGCGGACGACTGGCAACGACTTGGCCGCCGCTATCTGGAGCTCACCACCCGCTGGCGCCGACACAAGCCCCGGCATACCGACAAGCTGCCGTCGAACTGGCTGCTGGCTGGCGTGCTGGGCACGATGCTGCCGGGCGCACCGATCATCGATGCACGCCGCGATGCGCTGGAAGCGGGCTGGTCCTGCTACAAGCAGCAGTTCTACAAGTTGCCGCACTTCGCCTGCACGCTGACCGACATCGCCGCCTATGTTCGCGACTACGAACGGATCATGGGCGCCTGGCAGGCAGCGGAGCCGCAGCGCATCCGCATCCAGCGCTACGAGGCCTTGCTGGCCACACCGGAAGACGAGATCCGCGCGCTGCTGGCGTTCTGCGACCTGCCGTTCGACCCGGGCTGCCTCGACTACCATCTCGCCTCGCGCAACGTGCGCACGGCCAGCGCGGCGCAGGTACGCCAGCCGTTGCGTCACGACACGGCACGCGCGGAGCATTACGGCGCCCTGCTCGATCCGCTGCGCTTCGGCCTGGGCCTGCCGAAAGCCGGCTGACTGCACCGATCAGGCAAAACCGACCGACAGCGCTTCAGGCACTTTGCGGCAATGGCGGCAGGCCGGCATCGGAGGGATCGAGCCAGTCTCCGGGCGTCAGCACGGCCAGGCCATGGGCCAGCCGCGCCTTGTCGCATTGCGGGCTGATCGCGCCAAACTCCCATGACGGCTGCACTTCGCGGCATACCGACGGTCGTTGCGGATAGATGCCGCAATGGGCGGCCTCGCCCACCACGCCCTGCAGCGCCACGCAGCGTATCTGCGCGGCGTTGGTGCCGCGCATGGCCAGCCGGTGCGGATCGAGTTTTTCGGTCAGCTCGGGCGGCACGCAGCCGCCGAGGAACGCTTCCGCTTCCGACCAATGGAAGGCCACGCGAAAGAACGCGCAGCAGGCACCGCAACGCAGACAGGGATGATCCATCGAACCGACCAGGCGCGCCCCGAGGCGCGCAGGGAGCGGATTCTAGTGCGCGGAAAGGCGGTTGGGGAGTGGGGGAGCGACGTCGCTTTGACCCCCTCTAGCAGGGGAGGTAGACGAAAAGCGCTCGAGCGGAAGTTGAGCGCTTGCTTGCAAGAGCGACCCCACCCTTGCCCTCCCCTGCTTGCAGGGGAGGTAGACGGAGAGCGCTCGACCGGAAGTTGAGCGCTTGCTTGCAAGAGCGACCCCACCCTTGCCCTCCCCTGCTTGCAGGGGAGGTAGACGGAAAGCGCTCGACCTCAAGGTCGAGCGCTTGCTTGCTTTATGGCTCTCCGGCGAAGGTATTGCACTGGGCCATGTCGCCGCTGGCGAAGCCAGTCTTGAACCACTTCACGCGCTGGGCCGAGGTGCCGTGGGTGAAGGTGTCCGGACGCACGCGGCCTTGCGCCTGCTGCTGCAAGGTGTCGTCGCCGATGTGGCTGGCGGCGTTGAGCGCCGATTCGATGTCACCCGGCTGCAGCCAGTTCAATTCCTTCTGGCTGTGGTTGGCCCACACGCCGGCGTAGCAGTCCGCCTGCAGTTCCTGTCGCACCGACAAGCCGTCGGCGCCATCCATCGGGGCGCCCTGGCGCCGCGCCTGGTCGACCTTGTCGAACACGCCGGTCAGCTTCTGCACGTGATGGCCGACCTCGTGCGCAATCACGTAGGCGCGGGCGAAGTCGCCGGAGGAATGCAGTTCGTCCTGCAGTTGCTGGAAGAACGCCACGTCCAGGTAGACCTTCTGGTCGCCCGGGCAATAGAACGGGCCCACCGCCGTGCTGGCGCTGCCGCAGGCCGTGCTTACGCCGCCGCTGAACAGGTGCAGCTTGGGCTCGACATAGGTGGCACCGTGTTCGCGAAAGATCTCGCCCCAGCTCTGCTCGGTGGAATGCAGCACGGCGCTGACGAAATCCTTCTGCTCGGGATCGACCTGGGCCGGCACGCCGGCCTGGCTGCCGGCGCCGGGCTGGATGCTGCCCTGGTCCAGCAACGCCATCGGGTTCTTGAAGAAGATCCAGCCGATCAGCGCCAGCACCACGATGGTGCCCAGGCCCATGCCACGACCGCCGCCGAAGCGCCGGCCGCCACCACCGCTACCGCTGTCGATCTCGACGTTGTTGCTGCTGCCGCCCTTTCGCCAATCCATAGATCCCCCGCAGTGCTGGTACGTGCGCCTCGGCGCTGTCTGGCGACGATAGCGCGCTGCCGCGCATCGCGCCACGTCGGACATCACGGCTAAAGTAGGCCACCCTTCGTGAGGATTTCAGCATGACCCACCTGCCCGCCCTGGTTACCCTGCTCACCGTACTGCTGCTGTTCGGCACCATGTGGGCGGTTGGCCATGCCCGCGGCAAGTACAGCGTCAAGGCGCCGGCGACCACCGGCGACCCGGCCTTCGAGCGGGCCTACCGGGTGCAGATGAACACGCTGGAGGCCACGGTGATGTTCCTGCCGACGCTGTGGCTGGCGGCTCACTACGGCTTCACCGGATGGGCCGGCATCGCGGGCCTGGTCTGGCTGGTCGGCCGCGTGTGGTATGCCCTGGCCTATCTGCGCGACGCCAGCAAGCGCGGGCCGGGTTATCTGGTGAGCATGCTCGGCTGGGCCGCGGCGCTCGTGATGGCCTGCATCGGCGTGGCGCGCGCGATGATGGTCGGCTGAAGTCAGTCGAGCAAACCCGGAGCGGTGCCGCTCAACACCCACAGGCGATGCGGCACCGCCATCGGCTCGCCGGCGTGGCGCTTGGCCAGCATCTCGGCCAGCTCGGCATCGAAGCGTTGCACCTTCGCCTCGTCCAGGCTGGCACCGATGCCGGCACTGGCGCGGATGCGCCCCCGCCAGTCGGCGTGGCTGTAGGGAACCTCCACATCCAGCGACCAGGTGCGCAGGTCGTTGAAGCCGGCTTCGGCCAGGTCCTTGAGCCATGCCGGATACAAGCCACTGCCGCTGTGCATGGTCCAGCCCGCGTTGTAGGCAAGAATCAGGCGCTCGGTGTCCTGCACCATGTTGCCGTTGAGCGGCACCCAGTCGAAATGCGCGATCACGAAGCGGCCACCGGGCCGCAGCCACTTGCGCACCAGCGCGGCGCTGCGGGCCCGCTCGAACCAGTGCCAGCATTGCCCGGCTGTCACCACGTCGAACGAAGCCGATGCGAAATCGGCGTTCTCGACCCGGGCCCTGACCTGCTTCACCTGCACGCCTGCGGCGCGATCCAGCTCCGCGGCTTGCGCGAGCAACGGGGCGGAGTGATCCAGCCCGGTGACGTCGCAGCCGCGCAAGGCCAGCCCGCGGGCCACCGTACCGGTGCCGGTGCCCAGATCCAGCGCCGCGTCACCGGGATGGACGCTGCCGTCGCCAAGCAGGCGCTCGAAGAAGATCTCGGGGAACCCTGCCCGATGGCGCGCGTAGTCAGCGGCCGTCCTGCCGAAGTCGATAGCCATCACACCCCCTGTAGCCACTGGTGACGCAAGCTTCTGCTGTTTGGCATAGTAGCGGCATGACCCCGCGCTGCAAGCCGTGGCCCACGCACGCTCCCGGCACGGGTGAAGACCGGTCCGGCGGGTGACACCTCGAAGCACGCCCCGCGCCTTCACTCGCATCCCGCAGGCATGATCAACGCATGGAAGTCAGTGGTATCCAGACACCCCGGCCACCCGCCCTGCCCTCCAGCACGAAATATCGACTGCCACCGGGCCTGGGCGGCGCGGCAGGCATCATCGCGGGCTACTTTGCGCTGCAATTGCTGGCCGGATTCGCGTTTGCGCTGGTAGCCATGTTCGCCGCGATGTTCGATCACCCGGCGACCGGCCTGGAAGTTGCCGTCGGCACCAGCCTCGCCCAGCCAGGCATGCAGGCCTGGTTGGCGATCGTCTCGCTGGGCGCGGCCGCACCCCTGACCCTGTGGCTGGCGCATCGGCAGTGGGGCGCGTGGTGGTCGACGGGTCAGCCGCCGGGGCTGGGTTTCGTCGCGCCCAGCCGTGCCTGGTTCTTCGCACTGGCCATCGCCACCGGCCTGTTGCTGCCGTGGATCGGTTCGCTGCTGACGCAATGGCTGGCGCAGGGCCATCCGGTGACCCAGGACATCCAGCAGATCGGCGCGCGGACTCCGCTGGCATCTCGCCTCCTGCTGGTGCTGGTGGTGGTCGGCGTGGGCCCGGTCGTGGAGGAACTGCTGTTTCGCGGCGTGCTGCTGTCGGCCCTGATGAGGCATTGCCGTGCCGGCCTGGCGGTGGCGTTCAGTTCACTGGCGTTTGCGCTGATCCATCTGCCGGGGCTGGATTACCAGTGGTATGCGGTACCGAGCCTGCTGTTGCTGGCGGTGCTGCTGGCGGTCCTGCGCCTGGGTTCGAAGTCGATCTGGCCCGCCGTGCTGGCGCATGGCATGAACAATCTGCTGGCCGTCGCCGGCTGGTTCATCGCCGTCAAGGCGACGGGGTGACTCCGCCACGACGCAGCAGTCGCGCCGTTTCGAACAGCGGCAGCCCCATCACCCCGGAATAGCTGCCGGCCAGATGCTCGATCATGGCCCCCGCGCGTCCCTGGATGGCATACGCGCCGGCCTTGCCGAACGGCTCGCCGCTGGCTACGTAAGCCTGGATCGTCCCGTCATCCAGCGCGCCGAACCGCACCAGGGAAAGGCATTCCTCCCGGTACTCGCCCTGCCCGCCGACCAGCCACAGCGTCGAAATCACCGTATGCGTGCGACCGGAGAGCCGCTGCAGCATCGCGGCCGCATCCGCGGCATCGCGCGGCTTGCCGAACACCTCGTCGTCCAGCACCACTTCGGTGTCCGCGCCCAGCACCCGGGACGCCGACGCATCGGGCAGCGCCGCCAGGCCGGCACGGGCCTTGTCGCGAGCCACGCGGCTCACGTAGTCCTGCGGCGATTCACCCGGTTCGCGCTGCTCGGGCACCTCGACATCGATCACCGCAAAGGTCACGCCCAGCTGCTCCAGCAACTGACGGCGGCGTGGCGATTGCGAGGCGAGATACAACATGCGAAGTCCGTCGGATGCGGGGAAAGTCAGAGTGTCAGCCCGTACTCGCAGAACTGCGAGTCACGTTGCCAGCCCAGCGATTCGTACAGCGCCTGTGCCGGCGCATTGTCCAGCGCGGTGGACAGCGACAGACTGGCTGCCCCCAGCGCGCGCGCCTGATCCGCCGCCGCGCGCAGCAATGCCGCCGCCACACCACGTCGGCGCGCCGACGCGTTGACGAACAGGTCGTTGAGCAGCCAGGTGCGCACCGTGCGCACGGAGGAAAACAGCGGATACAGCTGGGTGAAACCAAGCCCTTCGCCGTGTTCGTCGCAGGCCAGCAGGATCAGCGATTCATGCCGGGCAAGCCGCGCCGCCAGAAACTCGTGCGCGCGCGCCGGATCGGACGGCTGGCCGTAGAACTGCCGGTAGCCATCGAACAGTGGCACCAGCGCATCGAGATCGGAACGGGTTGCCGGACGGATGGAGAAGGACATACGCGCGCTCCTTAGGAAGCATCAAGCCCGATGATAGGGGTGGCCGCTCATGATCGTGGTCGCACGATACAGCTGCTCGGCCAGCACCAGTCGCACCAGCATGTGCGGCAGGGTGAGCGGCCCGAGCGACCAGCGCTGGTCGGCGCGCTGCAATACCTCGGGCGCGTGGCCATCGGGACCGCCGATCAGGAAGGCCAGGTCGCGCCCGGCCATGCGCCACTTCTCCAGTTGCGCAGCCAGCTCTTCGCTGGACCAGGTCTTGCCGCGACCGTCCAGTGCGACCACATGGATGTCGTGCGGCAGGGCGGCAAGGATTGCCGCGCCTTCGTCCTGGATCGCCCGCGCGTCGTCGCGGCCCTTGCCGCGGATGCCGGGTTTCAGCTCAACCAGATCCAGCGGCAGGTCGTGCGAAAGCCGCTTGCGGTACTCGGCAAAGCCCTCGGCCACCCAGCCGGGCATGCGTTCACCGACGGCGATCAGGCGCGCGCGCATCGACGCGGCGGCTCAGCCTGCCTGTGCGGCTTCGCCGCCAGTCTCGCTTTCGTGACCGTGGTCGCCCACCGTCCACAGCCGCTCCAGGCCATAGAACTCGCGGATGCGCGGCAGCATGACGTGGACGATCACGTCGCCCAGGTCGACCAGCACCCACTCGCCCTCGGTTTCGCCTTCCACGCCCAGCGGCATCACGCCGGCCTTCTTGGCGAACTTGGCCACTTCGTCGGCAATCGACTTGACGTGGCGGGCGGAGGTGCCCGACGCGATGACCAGCAGGTCGGCGATGGAGGTCTTGCCGCGGACGTCGATCTCGCGCACGTCCTTGGCTTTCAGTTCTTCCAGCGCGTCGATGACCGACTTGCGCAGGGTCGCCGTGGTGACGGACTTGTTGGTACGGGCAGTGCTCAAGAGGATGGGCCTCGGTGCGGAGTCGCAGCGCAGGATGGCGCGGGCGCAGTATAACCGCCCTGCCGGCGCCGGCACCTCAACGCGTCCAGGGCTCTCCCTGTTCGCCGATCAATGCGCCAGGGAACGGCAGGCCAGCCGGTACTCGTGCATCAGCCGCGCGACCAATTCGGCGGCAGGTTGCGGACGGACCAGGGCAGCAGCCTGGCCGCACCATTCGGACAACAGGTCGCCACGGCCTGCTGCGGCCGCGGCACGGCGCAGCGGCGCGGTGAGCGCGTTGAGGATCGGGTACGGCAGGCCCTGCGCCGCCGCCGGCATCGCCTCGACGAAACGGTTGCGCAGGCCGCGGGCGGCGCGACCGGAGAAGCCGCGGATGGTGGTGACCCGGTGTTCTTCGACCCGGGGCAGATCCTGCTTCCACGCCGTAGCCGCCGGGCATTCCGGGCAGGTCAGGAAGGCCGTGCCCAGCTGGCTGGCCGCCGCGCCCAGCGCTTCGGCCGCCAGCATGCCGCGACCGTCCATGATGCCGCCGGCGGCGATCACCGGCACCTCCCGGCCGCTGGCCGCCAGCGCGCGCACGGTGAGCGGCAACAATGCGAACAGGCCGATCATCGCGTCCTCCGCTTCATGCAGGAAGCTGCCGCGATGGCCGCCCGCCTCGGCCCCCTGCATCGAAACCGCGTTCGCGCCCGCCTCGACCCAGGCGCGCGCCTCGGCCACCGTGGTGGCGGTGCCGATCACGTAGATGTCGCGCTGCCGCAGCTCGCGCATCTGCGCGGGGCCGATCACGCCGAAGGCGAAACTGGCCACCGCTGGACGCGCCTCGCACAGGGCGGCGAACTGGTCGGAGAATCGCGGCGCCCAGCGCGCGGGCACGGCGGTGCGGACATCGAGCCCTTCGCGGATCATCAGCGCGTCGAGCTGTTCGCGCGCTTGCGTCACCGCCGCCATGTCGGCCTCGAATTCATCCGGCAACACGAACAGGCCGATCGCATATGGGCGGTCGCCCAGCGTACGGATCTCCGCGGCCTGATCGAGGATCGCCTGCGGTTCCAGGTAACCGGCGCCCAGCGAACCCAGCGCGCCGGCGTTCGACACCGCCGCAACCAGCGCGGGTGACGTCGATCCGGCCATGGGTGCCTGGATCAACGGATGCTCGATGCCGAGCCGGCTGGCGAACGACGCGCTCATGGCTGATGGCCTGCGGGAAAGATGGCCAAGTATCCACCGCCACCCGCGGCAACTGAAGCCGCCGACGGCGCGTCGCCGCGCGATGCCCCGTCGGCGGCGCCCGGTCAGCCGCCGGAGCTCATCGCATCCTTCTTCATCGAACCGTGCTTCATCGAGTCATGCTTCATCGCATCGCGCTTCATCGAATCATGCTTCATCGAATCATGCTTCATCGAATCAGCCTTCATCGAATCGTGCTTCATGGCGTCCATCTTCATCGAATCCTGCTTCATCGCATCCTTCGACATGGCGTCGTGCGACATCGCGGTGCTGGAGCTGGCAGCCATCGCATCCTGGGCGAACGCGGTGCTGGTGGCGAGGCCGCAGGTCATGGCGGCGGCAAGAGCAAGGGCAAGGCGTGCATTCATCATCGGTCATTCCTCGAAAAGGGATGGAGCGGTCGGGCCGCTCCACCTCTCCATTCGCCATGGCCCACGCCCGGGTTACCCCGCCGGGTCAGCCGCCCTGCCCGGCCACGATGTTCACCGTGATCGCGATGATGAACACGTTGAAGAAGAATGCGATCACGCTGTGCATCAGCACCACGCGACGCAGGTAGTTGCTGGTGATCTGCACGTCGGAGACCTGGAAGGTCATGCCGATCACGATCGAGAAATAGGCGAAGTCCCAGTAGTCCGGGTCGGGCGTATGCGGAAACTCCAGGCCGGCGTGCTGCTTGCCGAAATCGCCGTAGTAGCCATGCGCGTAATGGATCGCGAACATCACGTTGAGGAACAGCCAGCTGAGGATCACGCTGAGCACGCCCACGCCCAGTGCCAGGACGCCACCACTGCGTGCCGCGTGCAGTTCCATGCCCAGTGCGCCCAGCACCACGCCCGACAGCAGTACGCCACCCAGCAGTACGCCCCAGCGACCGGTGTCGATCGCCTGCGCCTGGCTGCGCATCGTGTCCGGCGTGGACCGGTTGAACAGATGAAGCATCACGCCCAGGAAGATCACCGCGGCGAGATCGAAGGCCAGCAGTACCGCGTTGGCCAGCCGCATGCCGCTGACCAGCAATCCGGCAACCGCGACCACGAACACCAGCATCGAACCGATCGTTCGTGGGCGCCCCCTGGCGAATGCCCACGGGCGCCAGCCGCGCGATGCCCGCCGGCCCGGCCGGGCCGGTCGATCCGGCGTGGAGCCCTCGCTCACCACGCGCTCCACCAGCGCAGGGTCAGGCCAGCAGGTCGGCGTAGTCGGGGTGGCGTTGCATCCATGCGGCAGCATACGAGCAGGCCGGGACGACTTTCCAGCCCTCGCTGCGCGCCGTGTCCATCGCGGACTGGACCAGCGCCGCGGCAATCCCGCGGCCACCCACTTCGGCCGGCACGCCGGTATGGGTGATGGTCATCACGCCCGCGGCGAGCAGGTAATCGAGCACGCAGGGCACACCCTCCACCTCGGTCTGGAAACGGTGGGCGGCACGGTCGTGGCGGATAACGTAGGACATGATTGTTCCTGCTGGGGTGCAAACGGCGATGGTACGGCGCCAACGGCAATCGCGCGTGAAGCACTGCACCGACTTCGTTCGCGCCAGTTACATGGCCGGGGGCGCACAGTCGGCCTTCACCCCACAGCCGCGCAGGAGCATTCCATGAAGAAATCCGCATCCGCCCATTGGTCCGGTGGCATCAAGGATGGCCAGGGCACGATCTCTACCGAGACCGCCGCCTTGCGCGAAGCGCCGTACGGATTCAAGTCCCGCTTCGAGAGCGGCCCCGGCACCAATCCGGAGGAACTGATCGCTGCGGCGCATGCCGCCTGCTATTCGATGGCGCTGTCGCTGGGCCTGGGCAACGCCGGACTGACCGCCGACAGCATCGACACCCGGGCCGTGGTGACGCTTGACAAGGATGGCGACGGTTTTTCGATCACCGCCGTCCACCTCGACTGCGAGGCTCGCGTGCCCGGCGCGGAAGCGGACGCGTTCAAGCGCATCACCGAGGAGACCAAACAGGGTTGCCCGGTATCCAAAGTGCTCAATGCGAAGATCACGCTGGAGGCGCGCCTGCTCTGACGCGCAGCTCAGGCCGCCGCCATGGCCTCCGCCGTGGCAGCGGACGCCTCGTGCTGGCGACGCTGGCGCACCGCCTGTGCCAGCCTCGTCAGCACGCCGACCGAGGTGTCCCAGTCGATGCAGCCGTCGGTGATGCTCTGGCCGTAACGCAGCGGCTGCCCAACAAGCAATTCCTGGCGGCCACCGACCAGGTGGCTTTCCACCATCACGCCGAGGATGCGCCGTTCGCCGGCGGCCATGCGCTGGGCGAGGTCGTCGATCACCTTCGGCTGGTTCTCCGGCAGCTTGCCACTGTTGGCATGGCTGACGTCGATCATCACGCGGGCGGGCAAGCCGGCCTTGCCGATGGAAGCGCAGGCCGCCTCCACGCTCGCCTCGTCGTAGTTCGGCTGCCTGCCGCCGCGCAGGATGACGTGGCAGTCGGTGTTGCCGCTGGTGCTGGCGATCGCGGCCTGGCCGTCCTTGGTGACGGCCATGAAGTGGTGGGGCTGGGCCGCCGCCTGCACCGCATCCACCGCGATCCGCACATTGCCGTCGGTGCCGTTCTTGAAACCCACCGGGCAGGACAGTCCCGACGCCAGTTCGCGATGCACCTGGCTTTCCGTGGTGCGCGCGCCGACCGCGCCCCAGGCCACCAGGTCGGCGATGTACTGCGGCGTGATCATGTCCAGGAACTCGCAACCGGCCGGCACGCCCAGCGCGTTGATGTCGCGCAGCAGGACGCGAGCGATGCGCAGGCCCTTGTCGATGCGGAAGCTGCCGTCCAGGTCGGGGTCGTTGATCAGGCCCTTCCAGCCCACCGTGGTGCGTGGCTTCTCGAAGTACACCCGCATCACGATTTCCAGCGCGTCGCCGAGTTCACGGCGCAGCGGCGCGAGTCGCCCGGCGTACTCCAGCGCCGCTTTCGGGTCATGGATCGAACATGGCCCGATCACCACGGCCAGGCGGTCGTCACTGCCGCCGATGATGCCGTGCAGCGCCTGTCGCGCCGCTTCCACCGTGGCGATCGCCGGCGCCGTGGCGGCGCAGTCGCGCATGACCTCGGCCGGCGTGCTGAGGCGGGTGAGTGCGCGGATGCGCAGGTCGTCGGTGGTGTGCATGGCAGCGGTTCTCCTGGTGGGTTCCCCGGAGGCGGCCAAAAAAAACCGCCAGGGAGGCTGGCGGTTCGGTGAGGTTGTGTCGATCAGTTCAAAACGATCGCGCCCGCGCCGCCGCCGTTGGCTTCGGATAGCCGTAAAACCAGAAGAACAGGCGGGCGGTGGCGGAATGCATGGCGTCATTGATAACACAATGGACGTCCAAATCAAACTTCCCGTCATCCAGACGATAGACTGGGCGCATGCCATCGCCCATCGACGTGCTCCGCCAACCGATCCGCCACTGGGTGCTGCGCGCCTTTCCGCGCGCCGACACCGGCAGCCTCGACTACGACCATCCGCACGGTGATCCGGGCCTGTTCGGGCCGGACAGCGCCACCTGGCGCGTGCATTCGGACTTCCCCGGCATGCTGGCCGGGGGCCTCGCGGCGCTGACCTTGCAGACCCTGCATCCGCTGGCCCTGGCCGGGGTCTGGGATCATTCCAACTTCCGCGACGACCTGGTCGGCCGGCTGCGCCGCACCACCGCCTTTGTCGGCGGCACCACCTACGCGCCCCGCGCGCAGACCGAGGCGCTGATCGAACACGTGCGGATGATCCACGGCCACATCACCGGCCACGGCGAGGATGGACGTCCATACAGCGCCAACGATCCGGACCTGCTGACCTGGGTGCATGTCAGCGAGGCCTACTGCTTCCTGCAGGGTTACCGCAGCTACAGCCACATCGCGATGCCGCCGGGCGCGGCCGATCGCTACTACGACGAAGTGCGGCAGATCGCCGAGGCGCTGGGCGCGCGCGATGTTCCCGCCAGCGAACGGGACGTCACCGCGTATTTCCGGCGCATCCAGCCCGAGCTGGCCTATACCGAACGTTCCCGCGTGGTGCTCGGCCTGCTCGGCCAGGTGCGCCTGCCGGTGCCGGCCGCCGGACTGTCGTGCGACCTGTTCCTGCTGGCCGGCAGCGCCCTGCTGCCGGACTGGGCCATCACGCTGCTGGAGCGCACGCCACGCCAGCAGCGCCAGGCCCGCCTTGCCGCCCGCGCGCTGTGGCTGATGGCGCCGGCCTTCCGCGCCGCCCTGCGCGACGGCATCGCCAGCCGCGCCTGCCGGCGCATGGATATGCCGCCCGAGCAGTTGCACCGGTGGAACGCGCCGTCCGGCCGAGATTGACGGGCCCGCACTGGCGGGTCCGGACTGGCGGGTCCGGACTGACCTTCCAGGATTGACAGTCCCGCCCCATCGGCTAACGTCGGCGGGCACGCACTTCCAGGGGTTCTCGTGGCGACACTCATTCCCAGCCGCAACAGCTGCCTGCCGCGGATGACCGGCGGCGAGAAGCGCGTCTCCGAGCGGCTCGAACAGAAACTCGAGGACGACTACCTGCTGTGGTACGACGTACCGGTGGGGCTGAAGCAGCGCCATCCGGATTTTGTGGTGTTCCATCCGCGCCGAGGCCTGCTGGTGCTGGAGGTGAAGGACTGGAAGGCCGACACCATCCGCCACGCCGACAGCACCCAGTTCACCCTGGTCACCGAGCGCGGCCTGATCAAGGAGAACAATCCGCTGCTGCAGGCGCGTGCCTATGCACTGGAGATCGGCGTGGTGCTGGAACGCGACCCGGCGCTGCGTTATCCGGAAGGCTCGCGCTACGCCGGCAAACTGATCATGCCGTGGGGCTGGGGCGTGGTGCTGGCCAACATCACCCGCAAGCAGTTCGACGAAGGCGCGCTGGGCGAGGTGCTGCCCGGACACCTGGTGATCTGCCGCGACGAACTGTACGAGACGGTCGACGCCGAAGCGTTCCAGGAGCGGCTGTGGGCGATGTTCCCGCAGGTGTTTCCGGTGACCATGACCCTGCCCCAGATCGATCGCGTGCGCTGGCACCTGTTCCCCGAACTGCGCGTGGAAGCCGGCAGCGGCCAGTTCGGCCTGTTCGGTCCCACCGACGCGGCGGTGCGTCCGCTGGAAATCCCCGACCTGATCAAGGTGATGGACGGACAGCAGGAACAGCTGGCGCGTTCGCTGGGCGGCGAGCACCGCGTGATCCACGGCGTGGCCGGTTCGGGCAAGACGATGATCCTGGGCTTCCGCGCGATGCAGTTGGCGCGAGAACTGACCAAACCCATCCTGGTGCTCTGCTACAACAGGACGCTCGCCGCGCGGCTGGAACAGCTGATCGGCGAACGCGGCCTGGGCGAGAAGGTGCAGGTCTACAACTTCCACAAGTGGTGCCGCAAGATGTTGGTGGCGTACAACGAGCCGCTGCCGGCAGGCAGCGGCAAGGCCTTCATCGAGGCGCTGCCGCCGGCGGTGATCGCCGGCGTCGACCGCGGCCAGATTCCGCGCGCCCAGTACGGCGCGGTGCTGGTGGACGAAGGCCACGACTTCGAGCCGGACTGGTACAAGCTGATCGTGCAGATGATCGACCCGGCCACCAATTCGCTGCTGGTGTTGTACGACGACGCGCAGAACATCTACGGCAACCCTAATCGCCGCAAGATCAGCTGGAAAAGCCTCGGCGTGCAGGCCCAGGGCCGCACCACCATCCTCAAGCTCAACTACCGCAACACGCTGGAAATCCTCTCGGTGGCGCGCGCCTTCGCCCAGGACCTGCTGGCCGCGCGCCTCGACGATGCCGACGGCGACGGCGTACCGCTGATCGCGCCCGAAAGCGCCGGCCGCCGCGGCGCCGTGCCCGAGCTGGTGCGCACCGACACCGCCCGCGCGCAGATGGACGTGCTGATCGCGCGGCTGCGCGACGAGCACGCGCACGGCCGTCCGTATTCGGAGATGGCGGTGATCTATCGCAACCAGTGGGAAGGCGAGAAATTGCACGAAGTGCTCAAGCGCCTGGACATCCCCAGCCGGCTGGCCGACAACGCCGGCAAGCAGACGCTGTTCGTGGTCGAGGACAGCGTGAAGCTGGTCACCATGCACTCCAGCAAGGGCCTGGAGTTCCCGTTCGTGATCATCCCCGGCATCGGCGGCCTGCCCAAGGAAGGCCAGAGCGAAGCCGACGAAGCCCGCCTGCTCTACGTGGCGATGACCCGCGCCACCGAACACCTGCTGCTGATCCACCACGACGACTCGGTCTTCAGCAAGCGCATCCGCGATTCGATCAATGACGTGCGGGGACAACTGAACTCCGTCGCATGAAATGGAACTCGAGCCGAATCACATGGGCTCCAGCGCTCCACACTCAACGCCGGTCAATTTCGCAGAAGCAATCAGGGGATCGAGAATTGCCCGTCCCGCGCCATTAATGTAAATCCGAGTCTTTACAGTTGACGGATCCTTGAAAACCGCAGCTTTTCTCGGAGTCAACAAATCATTGAATCTTTCCAGCCGTACGTGTCCCCGGTCGTTCTTTTCAGAACGACCGATGTCTACACATGGCACGACGTTGGTCACATTGTAGAGATAACGAATCTCTCCAGTGCCTCCGCAATCAAGCTCAAGCATTTGACCAAACTGGGACAGAAAGGAACCCAGCGCGTCCCTGGCGCGTTCATTCAATACCAGTGCACCGGGGAGCATGGCACTCACGTCCGCGGGAGGACGCTTGTTTTTGCGCCGTTTGCTATCGGCAAATTCCACCACGGGACGATCCATCCAGTTTTTTGGCTTTCCGTCGATCCAGAATCGTCCTTCGAGCAACTCATGATCGTCGACAGGAACCACCATGGCATGGTCGCTCACGCAGGCATTACGCAGTTCAAAAACCGCCATGGATCAACCCCGGATCAAAGTGAAAGAATGCCTGAAATGAGCGCCGCTTTGATGCTATCGAGAACAGGGTTCACGGCTTTGGCAGCGATCTGATGGCTGGCGATGCTGATCCGCAGCAAGCCGTCAGGTGAGCGAGGCCGACACAGGTGTTGCGACGATAGCTTTTCGGCTGTGCAGGCCTTGGAAGAAGCGGCTCGTTGCGCTGCGTCCGGACTAGCTTGCCATCGACGTCCCCCCGCATTGAGTAGCAGGAAGGTTTAGAGTCCGGGGTCACTTTAACTGTTTCGCGTAGGCGGCAGGTGTCAAGCCGCCCAACGCTTTC
>NZ_LMGH01000010.1:0-502388 GCF_001427365.1 Rhodanobacter sp. Root561 | reverse complement strand
CCACAGGGTGGCCCAACCCAAGGGGCCGCGTTAGCGACCCCGCCAGCCGCTTCGAGCGGCTCACAAACTAAAGCCCCCGGCTTTGCCGGGGGATACTTACCATGCTGCTGCACGGCATCGACGTGCCCAGCCAAATCGAACATCGCAATACCTTGGGCATTGGCTGGAACGAATGGAGCGCCAACGACAAGGTCGATTGCATCGTCACCAACCCGCCGTTCGGCGGTTACGAGGACGACGGCGTCGGCAGTGACTATCCAGCCGATCTACGTACCCGTGAAACGGCCGACATGTTCATGTCGCTCATCATCAAAAAGCTGTTGAAGGAACACGGTCGCGCCGCCGTGGTGCTGCCCGATGGCTTCTTGTTTGGCGATGGCATCAAGGGCACGTTGAAGCAGCTGCTGCTGCGCGACTGCAAGCTGCACACCATCATCCGCCTGCCCAAGGGCGTATTTGCCCCGTACACCACCATCAAGACCAACCTGCTGTTCTTCACCAAGGGCAGTGCGGTGGATGATGGCAGTGAGCGCTTCCACACCGATGCCATCTGGTTCTACGAGCATCCGTATCCGGCAGGCTACAAGAGCTATTCCAAGACCAAGCCGATCCGATTGGAAGAATTCAAGCCCGAGCAGGACTGGTGGGGCAGTGAGTCCAACGACTTCGCCGATCGCGTTGAAAACGAACATGCCTGGAAGATCGACTTCAAAGCCAAGCGTGAGCAAGCCGAGGCCGACGCAGGCCCGCACTGGCAACGCGCCGAAGATCTGAACAACCAGGCCGCTGCACTGGAAGGCGAAGCCAGCGAGTTGCGCAGGAGCCTGGTCGGCAGCACCAATGCTGATCATCGCGAAAAGATCGAAGCCCGGATTGCAGTGTTACGTGCCGAGGCCGAACCGCTGCGGTTGCAGGCGCGCGATGCCCAAGCGGCAGGCGATCGCATCTACTGGCCTATCTACAACCTCGACATCAAGAACCCCAACGCGCCCGAAGAAGAAAGCCTCGACCCCGATCTATTGCTGGAGAAGTACAAGAAGCTGCTGGGCGAGATAGAAGAGACCGAAAACCAGCTGAAGAGCGAGTTGGCAGCTGCGCTGGCGCATCACTTCGTGAGTGAAGACGCCTGATGGATGCGCAGCAGTTTTTGGCGGAGTTTGGGCATATCGCAAATGCGCCTGGGGGCTTGGTGCGGTTACGAGAGTTGGTCTTCTCGCTTGCCTCTGATGGAAAATTGCTGGATGCCAGTGAGCCGGTCGAAGCAATACATCTCGATAAAGTCGCAGATTTCGTGATGGGACAAGCCCCTCCTAGTATGGACTGCAATACAAGAGGTGATGGAACCATCTTTGTTAAGACCGGCGAGTTCGGAGAGCTATACCCAGTTGTGCGTGAATGGACAACTAGGCCACTGAAGCTCGCGAGGCAAGGCGACGTTCTCATATGTGTGGTTGGCGCGACGGTTGGCAAGCTAAACCTTGCAATTGACTGTGCGATCGGGCGGAGCGTTGCAGCTATCAGGCCTCGTAATGGACTGAATACAAAATACCTCTACTTCATGCTCATGCCGTTCACCTTGCGACTTCGTGGCGGTTCGCGTGGGTCTGCGCAAGGAGTGATAGGGAAAGCGGAGCTTTCGGCAATCAAGCTACGAGTTCCTAGCGATGAAGAGCAATCTCGCATCGTCGCCAGAGTCGATGAGCTGATGGCCTTGTGCGAAAAGCTGGAAGCGCAGCAGCAAGCCCGCCGCAAACTGCAGAACAACTTTCGTCAATCCACCCTGCAGGCCGTCGCCAGCGCCACCAGTCCGCACGAACTGCAAAATACCTGGATCCGCTTGGCTGAAAACTTTGGGCAGCTGTTTCACGCGCCCGAGGACGTCAAAGAACTTCGCGATTTGGCTTCCCATCTTGCGCTACGAGGCGTGTTTTTACGCGATTCCAAGCTGGGGGCCGGTGACGACCATTCAGATGCAAATGACACGCTACCAAGAGGTTGGGAGTGGAAAAGATTGGCCGATTTGTCTGAATACGTCACCAGCGGATCGCGAGGCTGGAAAGCCTATATGGCGAATACGGGAGATTTGTTCATTCGTTCTCAAGACATCAAGCACGATGCCTTGATCTTTGAGAATCCGGCCTTTGTGAATTTGCCGGCGAAGGTGGAAGGGAAACGGACCTTGGTGCGGCCATTTGATCTGCTGCTCACCATTACCGGTGGAAACGTGGGGCGGTGCGCAGTCGTTCCAACGCTCTCGAACATGGCCTATGTCAGCCAGCACGTTGCTTTGATTCGCTTGTATGAACCGTGTTTTGCGGAGTTCATTCACTATTGGATGATCTGCGCCTTTGGTGGTCAGGCTTTTCTTACGCAGTACATCTATGGGGACAAGCCGGGTCTGAACCTCACACAGGTGGGCAACGTTCGGATTCCTGTTCCACCAGTGACTAAGCTGCCTGAGATTTTGGAAAGTTTACGAAGCCACGAGCGACTGTGTGCCAAATGGTCGTCACATCTGACATCCAAGAGAGGTGTAGCGCAGGCGCTAGCGGCAGCTACTGTTGCAGCGTTTACCGGTGTAGCTATGGAAGAGGAAGAAGAGCCCGTGAAAGTCCCCCAAACCGAACTGATCGCCCCGCTGCGCTTGGGCGCCGCGCCGGGCGTCAAAGCTCAAGCGCCACTTGCAACCATCCTTGCCCGCCATCACAGCGAGATGGCCGCCAAGGATTTGTGGCAGCGCTTCGGTGGCGAGATCGATGCCTTCTATGCGCAGTTGAAAAGCGAAATAACCCACGGCTGGATTCTGGAGCCAGCCGTGGCTGAAATGCGCGAGAAGATCGCCGACACAGCGAGCGCCTGACATGCAACTGCAGCGCATCCACATACCGGCCTTTCGCAACCTGCGCGATCTGGAGATTACGTTCGAGTCGCACTTGAGCGCTTCGAGTGGCGGCTCAGCGGATACTGCGCCCAAGCCCATTCGCAGCCACGCTCTGATCGGCCAGAACGGCACCGGCAAGTCCAATCTGATCGAGGCCCTGATCACCATCTTCCGCGATGTGGATCTGGATCGCGATGCGGCCTTCGACTACACGCTGGAATACAGCATTCGCGGCCGCGCCGTGCGCATCCAGGCAGATACCGCCAAGCAGAAGCGCCCCTATGTGTGGGTGGATGACAAGGCCGAAACACAGGGCTATCTGCTCAAGAACCGCGAACTGCTCCCCGCGCATGTTTTTGCCTATTACTCCGGTCGCAACGAGCGCATCGAGACGTTGTTCCAGGAGCATCAGCGGCGTTTCAACAGGAACCAGGAACTTGCTGCCGAGGAAGTTCTGCCCGAGGGTTTGCTGGAGAATTTCTCCGCGTCGGAAGCCGATATCCGTGCGATTGACGAAGCGAAGCGCCGGCGAGACAGCCAACTCAAGCACACTGGTGACGATCGCCTGCGCCGCCTGTTCTATTGCCGCGGTGGTCACAGCCAGTTGGTATTGCTGGCCTGCTTGTTGTCGGACGACCCAGTTTTTCAGAAAGTGCTGAAAAATCTGCACATCGAGTCTCTGGAATCGGCGCTGTTCGTTTTGAAAGAGCCGCACCGCCTGCGCGAAAAGCGCCGAAGTGGCAAGTTCGATGAGCAGGAATTGAGCGAGGGCGACCCGCGCTTCTGGTACGCGCGCGGCAATGTGGTAAGCGAGTTCCTCGACAAACTGTGGCAAGTGGCCTGGGCGCCCATCGAGCAGGAAGCCACCAAGCAGATCGACTTCCGTGGCCGCAGCGAGAAGCAAAGGCAGCTGTACCTGTTTGTGCCTAGCCAGGAAAAGCTAAAGGAGCTAGGCGCTCTGGTTGGCGGTACCGACAGCTTCTTCCGCTACGCCGAAGGTGCCTTTATCGGCGACTTGATCGACGAGGTGCGCATCACCGTTAAGAAGCGCGACGAGGACGGCGGCAAGGTAGGTTTTACCCAACTCTCCGAAGGCGAGCTACAGATGCTCACCGTACTAGGTCTGATGCGCATCACTCGCGAAAACCATTGCCTGTTCCTGCTCGATGAGCCGGACACCCACCTCAATCCGATCTGGAAGCTGCGCTACTTCGACGATATCGAAGGCGTTCTGGCCTCGGATAGCGAGGCCATGGTGCAAGGCGAATCGCAAATCCTCATCACCACCCATGACCCGATGATGGTGGGCAGCCTCAAACGCGAGCAGGTGCACATCCTGCGCCGTAACGGCGATCGCACCGTTGTGGACATTCCCGACGAGCATCCGCAGGGCATGGGCGTGACCGGCCTGCTGAAGAGCGAATTGTTCGGCCTGTCATCCACCTTGGACAGTGAAACCGAGCGTCGCCTGTTTCGCCGCAACGAGCTGTTCGTTACCTCACCGCGCACCGCTGAAGAAGATGCCGAGCTCAGTCGGCTGAGCGCCGAGCTTGCAGATCTCGGATTCTCGACAGCCGACTTCCGTGATCCAGATTACGCCCTGTTCGTGCGCAAGATGGCTCAGCACCGGCGCTTCCGTAAACCAACGCTGACCCCTGAGGAACAAGCCGAGCAGGACGCGATTGCTGATTCGATCATTGATGAAATTCTGCGTGAGGACGACGACCAGTGATCTGGATTGACCTCGAACATAAGCTTCCTACGGACACCAATATTCCAGGTTGGGTACCGTGGACGCCGGCACAGTGGGATGCTTGGAAAGCAAGGTCCAAACAGTTGGTTGGCTATCTCGCCGATTTGGAAAAGTCGGGATATCGGAAAGAGCGTAACGAATTGATCGACTACTACAGCGACCATTGGGGTGCGTTGAAACCATGGTTGTTGGCTTTATCGTCGGGGAAGTGCTGGTTTTCGGAGGTGCGCGAACTGTACTCGCATTACGATGTCGAACACTTTAGGCCAAAGAAGGAAGCCAAGGCACTGAATACTCAGATCCGCGACGGCTATTGGTGGTTGGCTTTTGATTACATGAACTTGCGCGCCTGCGGAAACGTCGGAAATCGCAAAAAAGGCGGATGGTTCCCCCTCAAGGATGGTTCGCTGTGTTCGTCATTCTCGGAGCCTTGCGAAGAGGCCGAAACACGATATCTACTCGACCCGATCGATGACGAGGACGTTGCACTTCTTGCATTCGATGAGGAAGGGAAGGCGATAGCAGTACCTGACGCCTCGGATTGGGACAAGGAGCGCGTCAAGGAGACAGTGACGCGCCTCAAACTCAACGAGCATCCCCCGTTGACTGACGAGCGTCGAAAAATATGGCAAAAGGTCGAACGATTGATTGCTGACTATCAAATGGCAAAAGCTCGATGCGCACTGGGTGGCAATCCTGTTGCCAAAGCGAAACTGTCCCAAGTCCGTGCGAGCGTGCGAGAGATGACGGCTCCGACGGCTGAGCTTTCTGCTGTCGCTCGTTGGTGTTTGTTGTTGCGAAACGACGCGCAACTTTCAAGGCTGGTGGGATGAGAAAAACGGGGTCAGGTTCACTTACAGCCGTTTGAATATTTGATCTAGCGTCGAGGGCACCAGCAACTGGGCCAGTGGACACCTATGTCATGTACCGGTTCTTCCCCTCGGAAGACACCTTACAATTATTCAAGCCGAAGCCCCTTCGCGGCGCGGTTAACTCAGGCCTCAGGTGTTGATGGAAGCTTCAATGGCAACCGAGATATCGATCCGGCGAGCGAAAGTCGGAGATGAAGATGCGCTGGCCCTGGTGGGGCAGGCGACCTTTCTTGAAACGTTCTCCGGCGTGCTGGATGGTGCCGCCATCGTCGAACACTGTCGCGCGGCCCACTCTTCTGCCCAGTACAGGCAGTGGCTCGAGGATCCGCGTTACAGGGTCTGGGTGGCGGAGGTCATTCCTGGCAACGCCCCCGTGGGTTATCTGGTTCTCGCCCCACCCGACCTTCCTCTGGCCGATCCATCTCGTGACCTCGAGCTGAAACGCATCTATCTGCTTGGTCGCTACCACGGAGGCGGGACCGGCAAGCGTTTGCTTGCGCAGGCCGTGGAGCAGGCCCGCTCCACGGGCGCGGCTCGCCTTCTGCTTGGTGTCTATGCGGGTAATGACGCTGCCATCGGGTTCTATCGCCGCCAGGGCTTTGGCAACCTCACGGAACGCAAATTCAATGTGGGTGGACGAGTCTACGATGACCATGTGTTGAGCTTGTCGCTCAGCACCTGACGGTTCTTGCAGGCCGAAGCTGCTTCGCAGCTCGACTGAAGATCAGGTCAGATTCACCTGCGGCCGTTTGAATTGTCGCGAAAGGTCGGCCCGGGAATCCCGGTGCCGGTCAAATCCATCGGGAGCTTCCATGACCGACCGCCAAGCCACCTGCCGCTGCGGAAACCTCGTCGTCCACGCCCGTGGCGAGCCGGTCCGCGTCTCCGTCTGCCACTGCCTGGCCTGCCAGAAACGCACGGGCAGTGCGTTCGGGGTGCAGGCGCGGTTTCCGCTGGATGCGGTGACGATCGAGGGGTCGAACAGGGAATACGCCCAGGCCGGTGGCAGCGGCAGCGTCGCCCGGTTCCGCTTTTGTGGCGACTGCGGTGCCACCGTGTGCTGGGAGAGCGACGGGGTGCCGGGGTTCGTCACCGTGGCGGTCGGCGCTTTTGCCGATCCCCGGTTCCCCCAGCCGCAGGTATCGGTTTATGAGGAGCGTCAGCACGCCTGGCTGCGCCTGCCGGACGACATCGAGCATTTCGATTGAGTGTGCGTGGATGGTCGTCGGCGTTCGACTCCTTGTCGGTCCAACGCTGCTGATCCGTTTGCGAGGCTGACATATCCCTCCGCAAGGCTCCGACCTCCGGGCGCCACCCCCATGCATTCGCGCACAAGGTTCCGCCCCTTGCATGCAAGCCCGAAGCCCTAGCGCGCAAGGCACGCATCCTTGCAACGGCAAGGCTTGCAGCTTTGCACGCCACGCCACGCTTCGAGTCGCGGCCGCGAAGGTCATTCGCTTGCGCGCAAGGGTTGGGCCCTTGCGCGCAAGGTTCGGCACCTTCGCGATGCAAGGGTTGGAGCCTTGCGGTCGGGGTTTCTTCGATGGTGTGCGACAGATCGAACGTTGCGCGTAACCGTTGCAGGCTTGTACGCGCCGGTCGGCGCGGGGCGCGCAAGGTCGGGACGGTTGCACGCGAAGCGGCATCCGTTGCGGACGGGGCGGGACACTTGCCTGCGAGCGGATGCGGAACGGCCGACCGCGTTGCGCACCTTGTGTCAGCGTGTGCTGCGCGGCATTTCGGATGTTCCGACAGGCGAGTGGGATTGATGGCTACGGGTAGGCTGCGTGGGCCGGCGACGGGCCGGCGACGGGCCGGCGACGGGCCGGCGTATCAGGGAAGTATCCGCATGACCCGGAATCTGGTCGACATCGATTTGTCCGCCGACGACCTCGCCACCATCGCGCCCTCGGTTCCGTTCCGAATCCGCACCCGCGTTCTGCAGGTGCGGCGGCCGGCTTAGCTGACCGGGCCGACCAGCACCAGCTTGATCCCGTGTTTGGCGCAGAATTTTCTGGCGTTCTGGTGCTGGATCGAGCCGTGTCTGGCATCGAGTACGACCTCGCTGATGTTGCCGGCGAACGTCAACTCGCTGAACACGTGCCCCTCGAGCAACAGTTTTTCGTCACTTGTGTCGGGCAGCACGTTGTTGGAGTAGCAGCTCTTGATGATTGCATCGAGCATCACCGGCTTGGCCCATGCCACCAGTGAGCCGAGCACGTGGAAAGCAGCCTGCATCGAGCCATCGGGGATGTAGAAGGTATCGCCCGGGTAGTACAGCGCGTTCACCTTGAATTTCGGATGCAGTACCAGGTGACTGCTGCCGTAGTCGCAGGTCGAGCCATGAAAGCGGCGGCCGTAATTGAGCGCCGCGAACACCTGTTTGCTGTCCGCGTTGAAGCGACTGTTGGTGGAGTCGGCGTACTTCTTGTCCGGCTGGCTCGGCTGGGCGGGGTCAGCGACGGTGCGGGTATTCGGGCCGGCGCGGAACGCCATCTGTTCGCGGACGCGATCCACGCCTTGGCGTCCGGGCATCAGACCACGCTGCGGCACCTGCGGCGCCTTGGCGCCGACGAGATTGTCGAAGGTGACCCTGTCGTCGGCATTCGCACGGATCACCGGCGGGTTCTTCGGATCACCCAGCAGTTGGGCCTGCCCGGCGTGGCGGCCGGAGCGTGAATAGGCCTGCGCGTAGGTGGAGTAGTTGTTCTCGGTGGTGAACCAGCTGTCCGCCGAGAAGTTGATGGTGAGCGAGGCGGCCTGGAGATTGCGGTTGATCGTCTCGTAAACCGGAATCCACTTGTCGCCACCGAGCTTCATGCCGGCGAGCGCCGGCGCGGAAGCCAATGCCTGCGCCACCTGCTTTTCCAGCGACCGGTTGCGCCGATACAGAGCTTCAACCCGTCCTTCGACGTAGTGCTGCTGCACGAGTCCGGCGGACGGCCCGGTCACCTTATTCCATAACGTCTGACTGGCTGGCATGAATCGATCCTCGATGGTGTGGAAACGAAAAGCGCAATGCTGCTGTGGTTGTCGCTACTACCCGGACACACCCATGCGTCGGTCCGCCGATGCAGGAATCAGCTCGCCCGGGCTTGATCGGCATGAATGCCGAACGTTGTTCTGTCAGTGGATTCCCCTGGATGCCAGCTGGCGGCGGAAGGCGGGCGAACCAGCCTCGACCACGCGTCGTATGACTCGGCAGTGCCCAGCATGCGCCACGTGACCCGGAAGGGAAAGTACGGGCAGGGGAGCTGCCGTCGCTTGCGAAGAGGAGAAACTCACCGGCGCAGAGGCTTGACGCCGATGATCGCCCGTTGAAATGCGGGCCTAGTCATTACCCAGGCACGCACCGCCGCCGATAGCGTGGCTCGGGAAAGTGCACTCTGACCCCGAGATTGTTCCGACAGGCGGATGGGGTTTGTGGCTCTGGGGCAAACTGAAACGGGCCAGTAAGCTGCGTGGGCCGGCGGCGGGTCGGCTTATCGGGAAGGTATCCGCATGAGCCGGAATTCGGTCGACATCGATTTGTTCGCCGAGGATATCGAAACCCGCTTCGCCTACGGTTCGTGCCTGCCAGTCGTGACTGTCGTCACGTCGAACCTGCAGCGGGCTGATTGCTCTTCGATAGGGTTACGCTGCAAGAAGAGCTCCGCATGATGGGTTCCTCTTCCTATTGAGCAGCGAACCGGAACCAGGATGCAGGCCGCATTCTTGCGCGGCTTGATCAAATAGGCTTCCGTAAAACCATCGTGGCACTAACATCAATGAGAGGCGCCCGTCGCGTCTGCACTATCAAGGAAGGTTCACATGTTCAGGGCAATTGCACCGCAATGGCTGACCAACGATCTTGGCATCGAGGTCTCGAGCAGGGATCGCAACACCATGCAATACAAGGATAGGGACCACGTACTGTTGCTGTATTGCGACACCATCGTGGATGACCATGGACGTTTCGGGGCCGCCATTCTTCTGCCGCACGATGCCCACTGGCAGCCTCCGTTCGAACAGGAGCGGATCGACAGCTTCGCCCGGGCGAAGATTGAAAATAACCTGCGGGATGCGTGGGCTGCTGTCGACTACTGGGTGACCATCGAGAACTGACCCCATGACATCTCACATGGAAGTGGTACGGCTGGAAGGCGTCATAGCATCCGGAACATTTCCGGTTGCATCCCCGCACGATGGAGCGGTTTTCTACTCGGATGATGCGGGGAAGAACCGCGCGGCGGCGGAAGCTTATACAGAACTTTGCAGTCGGGCAGGAAAGAAAACCACGACGCTGGAAGCGACGCCTTGCGGAAAATGGCTTGAAAGCCGGAACCTCTACACCCCCGCCTCTGGTCTGTCCCGTCAACAAGCTGACCAAGTGTGGGGCAAAGCGTCGGTCAAGTATGCAAGCGAAGCGTCAGGTAGCTGCCGTTGCTTCATCGTCAATGCTCCAAGTGAGCGGGTTTTCCGCAACCACGAACTGGCAGCTCTGCTCAACAATGACAAAGTCACCGACCTCAACAACATCCCGCGGCAGACACTGAAGTCCATCCATGACTTGAGCCCTGATGCGGCTTTCTCAGCAGTGGAACAAGCCGACCTGGCCTTGAGGAATCCCGCGACTGCTGTGGCCGGCGCAACTTCGGTAACCTCCAGTGCTTCCGGCGGATCGAGCTCGTCATCGGGCGGAGGCGGGGCAGGCTTGCCGGCAGCCAGGATTTCCGATTTCCATGTATGCCCGATGGTCACTGGTGTGGTTCCTCATGTGGGTGGGCCGGTGGCACTGGGTTGTCCGACGGTATTGGTCGGTGGCCTTCCTGCGGCGCGCGCAGGGGACATGGCCGTTTGTGTTGGCCCGCCAGATCTCATCGCCATGGGTTCGACGAAAGTTTTCATCGGCGGAATGCCGGCGGCCCGAATATCCGACACCACGGCGCACGGTGGGAAAATTGTTCTTGGCGCGTTCAAGGTGTTGGTCGGATAAATGACGCCGAAGATCGGGGTCCCGAAGATCGGGGCCACCTCAACCCGACTCCGTTTCTTGATGAAACAGTTACGGTGATCCCAGCCTCCAGACCGCACTGCCATTCAAGGCGTGGCGCCGGGGACGCTCGGAATGCCCTCGGCACCTTTTCCGGACGCCGCGGACTTCAAGTCGGAATCGTGTCATCCGACGGGTGGTTGGTCAGGTTGGCGGGCAGGGCGTGGAAACTCTCGATCACCTTGCGCGCCGTCACCGGTGTTCGTGCCAACCCGTAAAACTTGGCCAACCTGTCGAATTCGCTCAGGAGGGAGGAGTTGCCCATCGTGGCCGCGATGGTTGATCGGTATTTGGCGACGCGAGCGATGGCGTAATCGGCCCAGTCGGCGCGGGTGGACTGCCAGCGTGTGTCATACCACGGCGCCTCGCAGGTACGGTAGCCGTCGTAGAAAAGCACGGACTTGTCCTTGAGGCTGTTCCAGTGGCGGAACATGTAGCGCAGCTCGGAAGTGCAGATCGGCACCTTCTTGCTGCCGGCGGTCTCGTTGGTGAGCATCGTCTTGTTGACGATGGTGCTCATGTCCATCTCGTCAAGGATGTAATGCAACGTCGCGCTCTTGACGTGGGTGAAGTAGAACACGCCGTACTTGCAGGAGCGGCGGATGCAGACGTCGTAGAGGTGGTTGGTGATTCGGCTTGACTCCTTCTTGTTGAACTGCGACTTCTTGAAGTCGATGGTCTGCATTTTTTCGTATTTGCCCAGCGTGCGGATCAATCGCTCCGTGATTGCACCCTCGATGGATTCGGTTCCCAGGTGCTTGCACGCTTTCAGGGCATCAATATAGGACTGCGCGAGAGCCTGTGTGGTGGAGTCGTAAGTCGTGGCGACCGGCTTCAGGGCTGCTGGTGCCACAGTTTTCGTCGCCTTGTCGACAGGGAACGACTTCGGGTGGATCGGCTCGTTGTAGCGATTGATGACGTTGTTGCCGTACTTGTCGTGCGCCAAGGACATGTAGGGATCGAACGTTCCCTTCGGCAGATTCATGTTGATGTCTTTTTTGCCGATGGGATTGCTGGTGGGCCAGCCGAAGTAATAGTTGTAGATGTAAATGTGAATCCACAGTCCGGTTCCGTAGATCACATCGGTGTGCTGATTGAAGCTGTCTTTGAAATGCGTCATGACGAGGGTCCTTGTCAGATAGTGGCGATGGGCCGGATGAGAAGCCTTCCGTGCGGAGTATGTGGCAGAGGCTGAAGTTTCCCGAAGGACGTCCTGCTCGATCAAGATTTTGCGCAGAGTGCTCGAAGGGTGAGTGCGCCCTTCGCAAGTCATGGAGCCAGGAAGCCACGAGCGAAGTATTGCGGACTTGCGGCAGCGATGGGCCGATGACGACGGAGGCCATCGTCGGAGTTTACTTTCCAGGGAGGGGTTCAAGACAGGGTCGAATTCGAAGCCCGCGGCGTGGACATGTCTTGTGAGCAGCAACGGCAATGTGGTCCCTGATTCCTTGCCAGCGAGCTGGTAGAACGGAGAGCCGACGATCGGCGCCGAGCATCAGCCGATTGCCTTGGATGCCTCCATGCCCGATGCTGCAACGGATGCAGCAGGGGCTGCTGGGGGATTTCGATGACCGATCATGGTGCGGAGGCCGCAGGCCTCGATCCGCCTGTAGCGCGCGTGTTGCCTCGGCGACATGTGGTCGCGGTGGCATTGGGCAATGCGCTGGAGTTCTATGACTTCATCACCTACGCCTTTTTCGCCGCGCAGATCGGCCGCACATTCTTTCCCTCGGATCGACCGGGGATCAGCCTGCTGGCTTCGCTGGCGACGTTCGGTGCGGGCTTTCTGACCCGTCCGCTGGGCGCGTGGGTGATCGGGCGGATGGGCGATCGGCGCGGGCGCAAGCCAGCGATGTTGCTGTCGTTCGCGCTCATCGGCATTGCGGTGATCGGCTTGCCGTTGACGCCTTCGTATGCGGCCATCGGTCTGTGGGCGCCGGCGCTGGTGGTGGGGTTCCGGTTGCTGCAGGGCTTCGCGCTGGGCGGCGAGGTGGGGCCGAGCACGGCCTTCCTGATGGAGGCGGCGCCGCCGATGCGTCGGGGCTTGTACATCTCGATGCAGGCGATGAGCGCGGATGCGGCGGTGTTGATGGCGGGGCTGGTAGGCGTGCTGCTGGCGCACTGGCTCAGCCCGGCGGCGCTGGATGCGTGGGGTTGGCGACTGGCGCTGGGACTGGGCGCGGTGATCGTGCCGTTCGGCTGGTTCATGCGGCGCAACCTGGTGGAAACGCTGGACGCCGCCACCGCGACCCGGCCCGCGGCGCCGCCGTCCGAGCCGTGGATGCCCAGCTATCGGCGGGTGGCGCTGCTGGGTCTGGCGATGCTGGCGGCCGCGACCACCACCAATTACGTACTCGATTACATGACCACCTATGCCAACGCCACCCTGGGCATGCCCGAGCGCCTGGCGCTGGGCGCCACGGTGATGGTGGGCCTGTGCGGGCTGGTGTGCGATCCGCTCAGCGGCTGGCTGTCCGACCGGATCGGCCGCAAGCCGGTGATGGTGGTGCCGTGGGTGGTGTTGCTGCTGGTGATTTTTCCGGCGTTCTGGTTGCTGGGGCGCGAGCGTTCCGGCGTGGCGCTGTTCGGCATTACCGCGGTGCTGGCGATCGCCTCGACGCTGTCCACCGGCACGGTGCTGGTGGCGGTGACCGAATCGCTGCCGGCGCATGTGCGCTCCGGCGGGCTGGGGATGATCTATGCGGTGGCGATCTCGGTGTTCGGCGGTTCCACCCAGTTCGTGGTGGCGTGGCTGACGCAGTTGACCGGCAATCCGCTGGCGCCGGCCTGGTACATGATCGGCGCGGTGGTGGTGGGCCTGGTGGCGATCACCCAGGTGCCGGAAACGGCACCGGTGAAACGTGCGCGGCTGGCGCCGATGGCCGAAGCGGGCACGCTCTCGACGTCGTCCTGAGCTGGCGGGAAAACGGAGCAGGGTTCATTTGCGACCGCTTGAAGATCCGCGACGGGCTTTCTGATCGGCGGCGCATGCAAAGGGCGATGCGGTCTTTCCACGTGCCGCGCTTGCGAAGACCGCCACCCAAGCCGCCGATTGCATCCGCCGCAGATTGGGTCTAGCTTTCCGTGGCGCAGTGGCTTTGCTCGGGGAGCAAACGATGACCGCGATCGCTTCTGGATACTTTCCTGCGCAGCCTCGCGCGGATCGCCAGGCATTCCTGCTGTTTACCGCCCTTGTGTGGCTGGGGGTGTTGTCGGGTTTCGGCACCGACAGCTTCCGTCACCTGCGCAAGTTCGGATTGGACTATCCCTGGATCGTCCACGTTCACGCGGTGGCCTTCGTGGGCTATCTGGTGCTGTTCACCACGCAGGTGGCGCTGATCCGCAACGGCCGGCCGGACATCCACCGCAAGCTGGGCATCGCGGGCGCAGCCCTCGCCGTGGTGATGCTGGTGCTGGGCCCCGCCGCGGCGATCGTGGTGCACGGCATCCGCTACGCGGCCACGGGCGATACGCCGGAATTCCTGGCCGTCCAGTTGACCGACATGCTGGGCTTCGCCGGGTTGACGGGAGCAGGGCTGCTGCTGCGCAAGACCTCATCGGCCCACAAGCGCCTGATGCTGATGGGGCTGATCTACATCAGCGACGCCGGTTTCGGGCGCTTCCTCAACGGCTTCGCCGCCGCACCCCTCGGCGACGGTCTGGCGGGTACGGCGGTTGCGGTCTATCTGGGTAGCGACTTGCTGATGCTGGGCCTGGGCGCCTACGACTTGCTGACGCGTGGCCGCCTGCATCCCGCGTACATCGCGGGTCTGGCCTGGGTGCTGCTGCTCCAGGCCACCGCGTTGAGCTTGCTGCCCAACGCCGCCTGGAAAGCGCTGACGCTGCACATGATCGGCCACTGAGCCGCAGGCAGGATCTTCCGTCTCGTTAGGAGGGGGCTGCAGCGACGGAAGCCCCGCGTGAGGGGCTTCCTGTCAGGCCGGCGAAGATATCCGGGGAAATTTTGCTACTTCCCGCCCGCGGTGCGTGCTGCCTTCACGTCGGCGGCGGTGACCAGTTTGGCCTTGTTGTCCCAGGAGGTGCGCTCGTGGTTGGCGATGTCGGCGATGTCGGCATCGCTGAGGCTGGGGCCGAAGGGCGGCATGGCGCCGGGCCAGACCACGCCGTCGATCGGCTCGCCGGTCAGGCCGTTGAGAATCACCTGCAGGTGTCTGGTCGGGTTGTCATCCAGCACCACCTTGTTGCCTTTCAACGGCGGGAAGGTCTGCGGCAGGCCCATGCCGCTGGCCTGGTGGCAGGCCGCGCAGTAGGTGGCGTAAGCGGTGGCGCCGCGTTCGGGGCTGTAGGCGTAAGGACCGGTCGGCGCCTTCGGGGCGCTGGCCTCGCCGGCGGCTGGCGGCGCCGCCTTGCTGACCGGGGGTGCGGCGGCCGGGGTGCCGGGCGCGCCCTCGATGTCCAGCACGCCGATCGCACCGATCATCGCGTGCGCCATGGAGTGATCCACGAACGGGTAGTGGCCGGGCTCGTCCAGGGTGAGGTCGAACACCGCGCCTTCGCCCGGGCCGACGGTATAGGTCGAAACGCCATCAATGGCCTGTGCCGGATTGCCGCCGGGATAGACCTTGTCGAAGATCGCGCCGATGACATGGAACGCGCTCCACAGGCTGGGCCCGGCGTTCACCATGTAGATGCGCACGCGCTCGCCGGCCCGGCCGGTCAGCGGATGGTCGCGGTACTGGAACGCCTTGCCGTTGAACACCACTTCGTCGGGGCGCATCTCCAGCATCTTGTCGTAGTTGCTGCCCATCAGCTTGCCGGCGATCTGCTGCGTGTACCACTCGCCTTGCACCAGCACGTAGCTCTTGTCCGCCGGCGGCAGCGGGGTAGCCGGGTCCACGATCATCGCGCCGTACATGCCGTTGGCGATGTGCAGCAGGGTGGGCGGCGTGCCGCAGTGGTAGAGGAAGGCACCGGCGACCTTGGCGACGAACGAGAAGGTGACGCTTTCGCCCGGCATGATTTCCACGTAGTGCAGGCTGGGTGGCGTGATCGCCGAGTGGAAGTCGATCGAGTGCTGCATCGTGCCGCGGTTGGTGAACACCAGGTTCACCGTCTGGCCTTCGCGCACGTGGATGGCGGGGCCGGGCACGCTCTTGCCGAAGGTCCACGCCTGGTATTCCACGCCGCTGGCGATCTCCACCTTGTCGTCGGTGGAATCGATATGGACGTCCACGCTGTTGCCGGTGGCCACCGGCGGCAGGGTCGCGTCGCGTGCCTCCTTGATCGGTTCGCTGGAGGCCAGCGACAGCGGCGTCACCGCGGCGGCGGCTGCGGTCGGCGAGGCCGACTTCACGTTGAGCGCGCTCTGCAGGCTGGCCAGCAGCAACGCGGCCAGGATCACGACGCCCGCCAGCGCCGGTGCCTGCACCCGCCAGGGCAGCGGCGTCAGGTCGACTGGCTCGATCGTTTCATGCCACCCCGAAACCTTGTGCCAGGCCGGCCAGCGTTTCTCGATGAGGTAGTCGACGCTGTACGGGCTGAGTCCGACGCGATAGTTGACGATGATCAGCGCGACGAAGATCAGCACGTAGCTGAGCGCCGAGCCGATGTTGGTCACGCCCACCGAGTACGGTCCGCCGAAACCTTCGGCCGTGCTCCAGATCAGCAGGCTGAAGAGGAGGCCGAGAACGCAGGTTACCTTGCGCGCGAAGCCGAAGATCAGGGCCAGCGCCAGCGTGGTTTCGGCGATGCGGGTCAGCCACACGAACAAGCCGACGTGGGGCGTCACCACGCCGATCCACAGGTTGAACCACCACGCCGACCACGCCGGCTGCCCCTCTGCCGCGTTGTGCAAATAGCCCACGTAATGCGCGGCGAAGCTATCCATCCAGGTGAGCGCGGCGCCCACCAGCCAGATCAGGCCGAACGCCACACGCAGCGCGGTGGCGGCCATGACGGGCCAGGCGGAATGGGAAGGGGTACGACCGTTTGAGTCGATCATTCGAAACCTCACGGGTACGGGCAGGAGTCGGGATAAGCTGCGGGCGATGGATCGCGCCGGGCACAAGCATGATGACGACCATTACCTCGCACTTCGTCCGTCATGGCTGTGTCAAAAACGAAGGCGTGCGGAGGCGCATCGCATCTGCCATCGAACAAGGTACTCCCGTCCAGGTTGATCACGCCAACGCATGAGCCTTCGACGCGGGACGCATCGCATGATCCTGCGACGAGCTGATCACGGATCTGGCTTCGGGACGTCTGTTCTTCAGTGTGGAATCATCATGGCATCGACATCGGCGATGGGCGCCCGACGCGCTCGCATCATCAAGGTGGCCGCGGTCGACTACCGGGTGACCATCGAGAGCTGAGCTCGTGATCCCGCATGAAGTTCTCGCACGACGGAGCGGTTCCCATTCGGACGACGCAGGAAAATCCCGCTGAAGATTTCCAAGCCCACGCTTCACTCGGCCGCTGCGCTCCAGTAGCCGGTGGCGCGAATCCACTCCTTCGGCACCTGCCGGTGTTCGTCCAGCCATTGACGCATGGCGCGTGCGCGGCGGGACTCGGTGGCGATCCAGTAGAAGCTGTCTCCGGCCGGGATGGTCATCTGTTGCAGTGCCTGCTCCAGCAGCTGGCTGCTCGCGCCGGGGCGACCGTTGCGCTCCAGCCAGCGGACATTCGGCGAGGCCAGCGGTTGGCGATCGGCGGCTTCGGGAATTTCGATCAGTGTGTGGACGCGCGCCGACGCGGGCATCTCTTCCAGCCATCGGCCGATCGCGGGGAGCGCGGTTTCGTCACCGATCAATACGTAGTGCTCGAAGTCATCGGCGACCACGAACGAGCCGCGAGGGCCGCCCGCGCCGAGCTGCTGACCCGCGACCGCTTGTTCCGCCCAGGCGGAGGCAGGGCCATCGCCATGCAGCACGAAGTCGACGGTCAGTTCGTTGCGCTCGGCGTCGAACCGGCGCGGGGTGTAGTCGCGCATCGCCGAGTATTCGCGGCCGGACGGATAGCTGGGGCCATTGGGACCCATGACCGGCGGCACGATGTCGCCCTGGCTGTTGGGGAAGAACAGCTTCACGTGGTCGTCGGGCGCGGCGCTGACGAAGCCGCGCAATTCTTCGCCGCCGAACGTCACGCGCTGCATGTGCGGGCTCAGTCGCTGCACCTGGGTCACTTGCAGCATGCGTTTGACCAGGTCGTGTCGCAACTTGTGATGGGTATGGGATGACATCGTGGCTGTCTCCGTGGCATCGGTTGGGCGCGCTGGCGATGGCTGGCGCAGGGGAGGAGGTTCTCAGCCGGGCCGGTAGCCGGGTACGCGGCTACCGGCCCGCAGCATCTCGTGCAGGGTCGATGAGTTGTCGCGGCGCGAGTGACCCGGCGCAGAGCCCGATCACTCGCGGAGAGCGCCTGCGGCGATTTCGCGGGCCGCCCGCTCGAGCACGTCCGCGACCCGCTGTGCTTCGGCCTTGTCCCACTCGCTGCGCATCAGTAGTGCATGCTTCAGGGCGTGCATGGCCTTGCGCACCGCCATGGGTGCCGACATTTTCGCCGCCATGCGGGCACTGTGGCGGGTGCGTTCGGTCATCGCCTCGACCGCTTCGCGGTTTTCGTCGAGGAATTCGCGGCCGGCCTCGGTGATGGAGTAGAGCTTGCGATTGCCCTGTTCGAGCGCGACTTCCGCGTGGCCCATGTCCTCGAGCATGTTGAGGGTGGGATAGACGGCGCCGGGGCTGGGCGTGTAGTGACCGTGGAACATGTCCTCGATCATGCGGATCATCTCGTAGCCGTGGCGCGGCTGTTGCTCGATCAGCGCCAGCAGCAGCAGCTTCAGGTCGCCATGGCCGAACATGCGGCCACCGCCGCCGCCACGTCGCCCGCCGCCGCGCAGGCCTTCCCAGCCGCCGGGGAAATCCGCGTCGTGGCGTCCGCCGAAGCCGCCACGGCCCGCATGCCATTCGTGCGCATGCTCCCCGTGTGCGACCCCGCATGGATCGAAATGATGATGGTGGTGATGACGCTCCCGCAGGGCGTCCAGCAGTCGATGATGCAGGCGCATGGGCAGATTTCGATATATCGAAAGAGTGTCGGACGATACATCTTTAGATATATCTAAATCAATACTTGAGCAAGCGTGCTGGCGGAATCCGGCCATCGACCGGGCCGGATCAGGTGCGCGCGTTACATGTCGGAGCGAATGACCAGGCGGCCTGCGGCCAATCCTCAATAGCTCTTGCCGCGCGCCGACACCGGCCAGACCACCTCGACCTTGCCGTGGCGTACGCCGACGTACCAGTCGTGCAGGTTGCAGGTCGGGTCGCAATGGCCGGGAACGAGTTTCAGCTTTTCGTTGATGCGCAGGACGTCGTTCACGTCCGCGATCACGCCGTGCTCGTCCGAGGCGCCGAGGTAGCGCACGTCGTCGCGGCCGTGGATGACGGGCAGGCCGCTGTCCAGCGACATCGACTTGAGGCCGGCATCGCACACGGCCTGGCCGGGCTTGGCGTGGCTCATCACCGAGGTCAGGACGAACAGCGCGTTCTCCCATTCGCCTTGGTCGATGCGCCGGCCGTCGCTGTCGCGGATGCGTCCGTAGTCCGCGTCCATGAAGGCGTAGCTGCCGCATTGGAGTTCGTTGTAGACGCCCGATCCGGACTCGAAAGGATACGACCCCGTGCCGCCGCCGGTAACGAGTCGCGGGGGCAAGCCGGCCGCGTTCAGGCCATCGACGATGATCCTCACCATGGCGATGGCCTCGTCGAGTCTGGCCTTGCGGTCCGCGTAGTTTTCCAGATGCTGCATGGCGCCCTGGTAGGCCTGGATGCCGCCGAAAACCAGGGCCGGCGCTGCGTCGATGGCCCTGGCGATCGCGATCGCCTCGCCAGTGGTGGCCACCCCGCAGCGGCCTGCGCCGCAGTCGATTTCGACCAGGCATTCGAGAGTGCTGCCGTGTGTTTGCGCGGCGGCGGAAAGCTCGGCCACGTTGGCTTCGTCGTCGACGCAGATGATGATGCGCGCGCCGTGATGCGGCAGGCGGGCGAGCCGATCGATCTTGGCCGGGTCGCGCACCTGGTTCGACACCAGGATGTCGCGAATGCCGCCACGAGCGAAGGCCTCGGCTTCGGACACCTTCTGGCAGCACACGCCCACCGCGCCACCCAGGCGTTCCTGCAGCTTCTGCACGTCGACCGATTTGTGCATCTTGCCGTGGCTGCGGTGGTGCATGCCGTGCGCTTTCGCGTAGTCGCCCATCTTCACGATGTTGCGCTCCAGCGCGTCGAGATCGAGCACCAGGCAAGGCGTCTGGATGTCCGACTCGTCCATGCCGGGCAGGGCGGGGATGTCATAACCGACATCGCCATGGCTGGAATCTGTCCTCGCGTGCACGTGACTCTCCGCAGCTTTCGGTTGGTGGTGGGGATGGTCATGCGTCCGCGATGAGGATCGACTCGGCCGGCACATGTCCCGTCCCCGTTCGCGCTGAGCGTAGCCCGCGCGGCGGACGGAGTCGAAGCGCCGCCAGGCAGGGATCTCAGCCCGGCAGGATGTCTCGGATCCTGCGCCGCAACACGTCCAGTGAAAACGGTTTGGTCAACACGTGCATGTCCGGTTCGAGGTTGCCGTTGCCGACGATGGAGTTCTCGGCGTAGCCGGTCATGAACAGGATTTTCAGTTGCGGGCGGGTGCTGCGTGCGGTGTCGGCCATCTGGCGACCGTTCATGGCGCCGGGCAGGCCCACGTCGGTGATCAGCAGGTCGATCGTGGTGCCGGTCTGCAGGATGTGCAGGCCGGCGCTGCCATCGCCGGCCTGCAGGACGGTGTAGCCGGCATCGGCCAGGACTTCGCAGACCAGTTCGCGGATCGAGGGTTCGTCCTCGACCACCAGGATCGTCTCGCTTTGCGGCGGCGCTTCGGCCAGGCGCGCCGGCTGCGTGGTTTCAGGGTCGACGGCGGGCTCGTGATGGCGGGGCAGGTAGATGCACAGGGTGGAGCCGGTGCCCGGTTCGGAATAGATGCGCGCCTGGCCGCCGGACTGGCGGGCGAAGCCGTAGACCATCGACAGGCCCAGGCCGGTGCCCTGGCCGATCGCCTTGGTGGTGAAGAACGGGTCGAAGGCGCGGGCGATGACCTCGGGTGTCATGCCGCTGCCGTTGTCGGTGACGCTGAGCGAGACGTACTGGCCCGGTTCGAGTTCGCAGGCCGCCGCCGCGTATTCGTCCAGCGAGCGGTTGGCCGTCTCGATGGTGAGGCGACCGCCGTCCGGCATCGCGTCGCGCGCGTTGATGCACAGGTTGAGCAGGGCGCTTTCCAGCTGCGGCGGATCGACCAGGCTGGGCCACAGGCCACCGGCACCGACCACTTCCAGCTGGATCGCCGGACCGATGGTGCGGCGGATCAGCTCTTCCATGCCGGCCACCAGCCGGTTGATGTCGGTGGAGCGCGGATCGAGGGTCTGCTGACGGGAAAAGGCCAGCAGACGCTGGGTCAGCGAGGCGGCCCGGCGCACTGCCGTTTCGCCGAGCGTGAGGTAGCGCGGCACGTCCTCGATCTTGCCCTGGTCGAGCTTTGCCCGCGCCGCTTCCATCGCGCCCATGATGCCGCCGAGCAGGTTGTTGAAGTCGTGCGCGAGGCCGCCGGTGAGCTTGCCCACGGCTTCCATCTTCTGCGACTGGCGCAAGGCGGCCTCGGTGCGCGCCAGCGATTCGGCGGCTTCCTTGTCGGCCGTGATGTCGCGCGCGCTGCAGTAGACCTTGTCGTCTTCGGGAATGGCCACCCACGACAGCCAGCGGTAGCCACCACCGGCGTGGCGGTAGCGATTCTCGAAGCACAGCGCCGGTTCGCCTAGCTCGATGGCGCGGGCGAACGCCAGCCGGTTGCGGGCCAGGTCGTCGGGATGCAGGAAGTCGAAGAACGGGGTGCGCGCGATGGTCTCCTCCGGCCAGCCCAGCACCGATTGCCAGGCGGGGTTGGACAGCTCGAAGATGCCCTCGGCATTGAGTACGCCCATGAGGTCGGTGCTCAGCTGCCAGGTGCGCGCGCGACCGTGCATGCGTCGGGCGACTTGCAGCTCCAGGTTGGCATTGAGCATACGCAGGCGCGCCTCGCTGGAACGCAGCGCGTTTTCCGCCAGCGCGCGTTCGGTGACGTCGGTGCCTTCGACGAAGATGCCGGTGACTTCGCCCAGCGCATTCCTGATTGGCTGGTAGACGAAGTCCAGGTAGCGCTGGCTGATCGGCGCACCGGGTGCCGGCTGCATCGCGAACGGCGTCGCCATTGCCACGTAGGGCTCGCCACTGTCATAAACGGTATCGAGCAGGCCCACAAAACCCTGGGCGGCCGCGTCGGGCAGGGCCTCGGCCACCGAACGGCCGAGCACGTTGCGTTCGCCGATCAGGCGGACGTAGCTGGGGTTGGTCAGCTCGAAAATGTGTTCGGGTCCGCGCAGCAAGGCCATGAACGACGGCGTCTGTTCGAACAGTTCGGCCAGGCGCTGGCGCTCCTCCACCGCGCGGCGGGACACCAGCACCTGCTCGGTGGTCTCGGTGCACACCACCAGCACGCCGCCCACGCCGCCGGGCGCGGATTCGTCGTCGATGGGGCTGTAGCTGTAGGTCCAGTAGGTGTCCTCGTCGCGACCATTGCGCTGCAGGACCAGATGCTGGTTCTCGTGCCAGGTGGCGCTGCCGCCGGCCATCACCTGACTGACCTGGGCGCCGATGTCCGTCCAGATCTCCGGCCATACCTGGCGACCGGGCAGGCCGAGCGAGCAGGGATGGCGCTCGACGGTAAGCGTCTGCGCGTAGGCGTCGTTGTAGAACCAGATTGCCTCGCTGCCCCAGAACATGCCCATCTGGTGGCGCGAATTGAGCATCAGCCGGATGGCGGTACGCAGTGCCTGGGGCCACAGCTGCGGCTTGCCCAGCGGATGCGATGCCCAGTCGTGGGCACGCATCAACGCACCCATTTCGTCGCCGCCCGCCAGAAATGAAGCATCCGCCATGAAGTCAGACCATTCGGGTCAGAAAAGCTGCTGCAGGTGGCAGGCTACCATCGCTGCGGCACGGGTGTGAATGCAATCGGGTTGCTTGGCCCAGGGCTGGTGGGTTCTTCACGACAAAAAAAACCGGCGCGTCGTCACGCGCCGGGACCGGGCCATCTGGACGCCCGGCATCAGTCGCGCGATTTGGCCACCACGCTGCCGTCATCCGGATCGACCAGCAGGTCGACGTCGTGGCCGTGCGAGGTTTCCGCATCGGCGCTCCACAGGCCGTGTTCGTATTCCACGTCGTGGATCTTCTGGTACCCGGCGGCGGCCAGCTTGGCGCTGACTTCGTCCTTGTCCAGTTTCGAGGGCGCGTCATCGACATAGACCTTGCCGTTGACCGGCCCCACCGCCAGCTTCACCCACTGCTTGTTGCCGCCGCGGGCCTTGCCGTGCCAAACGCCGTCCTTGAACTTCAGGCCCTTCACTTCCTTGTAGCCGGCATCGGCGACCGCGGTCTTGATCGCGTCCTCGCTCAACGCGCCGCTGGGTGGCTGCGTGGTCCAGGTGGAAACCGTGGTGGTGGTCTGCGTGGTCGTGGTCGCCGACTGGCTGGTGGCGGGCATCTCCTGCGCGAAGGCCGCACCGCAAACCGACAATCCGATCAACAGGGGAAGCAGGCGCTTGATCATGGTGAACTCCTTGGGCTGTTGAGTACGAACGGTGTCGTCGGCGCACCGGGTGAAGGTTCAAGACGTGCAGGTCCGGATCCGATCCGCTGGCCGACTCGACACGCCGAGGGAAGCACCGCGTCGGGAACGGCGGCGTGAAAAGAGGCGTGATCTCCGGGTGAAGGCACGGTTGCGGTTCACGTTCGGCCACCCCGCACGCTTGCCGTCAACGCAACCCCATCCAGGCATGGCGCGCGAGCTGGTTCCAGCCATCGTCGGCCCAGTAGAAACTGACCACGCCATGCATCGCGACGATCAGGCCGGCGCCGAGCAGGGTGGCGGGATGGATGCGCCTGAGCGTGAAGAGGTCGAAGCTGGCCAGTGGCAACAGCAGCAACACGTAACCGCGCACGCCGGCTTCCCAGAATCCGGGCAGGCCCAGGTCCGGCAGCCAGCGCATGCGATCCAGCGCGGCCTGCACGAGCACGAAGGTGGCCAGGGTCATCAGCCGCTTGTGCCAGCCCGCCTGTCGCCGGGCGAGCACGGCGCCGATGAAGAAGACCGGAAAGACCACCAGCGTCCCGAGCTGGATCAACAGCGGCTTGACCAGGAACGGCGCCTCGTCCGGCGTGTATTGCTGCAGGGCGGCGACGGTGGCGACGCCCATCGATATCCAGACGGCACTGGCCCAGCCGGTCGCCAGCCAGCCCATCTGTCGATGCCGGCGCAGGTTGCCCCGGGTGACCAGGCCAGCCTGCGCGGTGTAGAGCAGCAGCCAGCCCATCATGACGGCGCCGTGGACGTGCACGATCGGCGGAATGCGGAACTCACCCGCGAAGGCCGCCTGGAAGCTCGGCACGAAGCCGACGAGGGCAAGCAGGATGCACCAGACGCCGATGCCGACGAAGAAATGGTGGGCCACGCCCGGATTTGGCGCGGTCGCGAATGCCCTCCGGGGCCGCGGCGCGGGTCCCGCGTCAAGGCTTGTTCCGGTGTTCCAGCCGTCGGCTTGCATGATGCGTCTCCCGATGCGTTTGAACGAACGGTACGACGCTACAATCGAGCCGCAACGGGGGCCTGAGGAACGTCTTAATTTTCGCGCAGGATTGGCGGAGGGCGGCAGTGAGCGAGGTGGCAAGCATCCGGATCGGCGCGTGGACGGCGCACCCCGACCTCAACCTGCTCGAACGCGACGACCGGTCGATCCGCGTCGAGCCGCGCGCCATGGACGTGCTGGTCGTGCTGGCCCGGCAGGACGGGGCGGTCGTCTCGATCGACGAACTGATGGCGCAGGTCTGGAAGGGCGTGGTGGTGGGCGAGGGATCGGTTTACGTCGCCATTCGCCAGTTGCGGCAGGTCCTCGACGATGCTGATGACGGCGCGCGTCACATCGAGACGATTCCCAAGCGTGGTTATCGGCTGACGGTCCCGGTGGAGGTGATTGGAGCCACCCCGCATTCGGTGCCGGCCGTTCGCCCGGCACCGGCGGATGGTGCGAAGACGCACCGCCCGGGGTGGATCACCGCCTTGCTCGGCGTCGCGCTGATCGGCCTTTCGCTGTTGGCGCTGTTCGCGCTGAACTTCCATCGCGACGCACGCAGCGTGGCGGCACCGTCGGTTGCCGTGCTCCCGTTCGAGAACCTTTCCTCCGATCCCGAGCAGGCCTATTTCGCCGACGGGATCACGACGGAGCTGCTGGACGCGTTGTCACGTGTTCGCGGCCTGCGCGTGACCGGGCGCGCGTCGTCGTTCCGGTTCAGGGACAGCAGCGACGACCTGCGCACGATCGGTGCCGCGCTGGGCGTCGACCACATCCTGCGCGGCAGCGTGCGCAAGGCCGGCAATCGAGTGCGCATCAGCGCGCAGCTGAGCGATGCGCGCAGCGGTGACCAGCTGTGGTCACAGACCTACGAGCGCAAACTCGACGACATTTTCGTGATCCAGGACGAGATCGCCCGATCCGCGGCCGATGCGCTGCAGGTCAGGCTCGGCGTGGGCGATCTGTTCGGCGTCGGCAACGTGGGGCGTGTACCGGGCATGACGCGCAATGTCGCCGCCTATGACGAATACCTGCGCGGCATGGAACTCACCGTGGATTCGACGCCGGAGGCGCAGGCCCAGGCCATCGCGCACATGCAGCGTGCCGTCGCGCTCGATCCGCAGTTCTCGATCGGCTGGGCGGGACTCCACACGGCCTGCATCAATGGCGCCTTCGTCGTCCCCGCGCGCGCCGCCGAATGGCGCCAGCAAGCCGCGATGGCGCTTGAGCGAGCAAGCACGCTGACGCCGGACGCGCCGCAGGTGTTGCTGGAAAGCGGCATCGCCGAATCGCGGCGCGGCCACTGGTTGAAGGCCGCGTCCGTGTTTGAACAGCTGCAGGCGGCTTATGCCCGGTACGGGATGGCCAACCAGGCGCACGCGCCGCGTGGCGTTTTCCTGCTTGAGGTCGGTCGCGTGCATGAAGCCATCCTCGAGCTCGAGCGCGCACGGGCCGAAGACCCGTTCGTTGTCGAGTTTGCGGGCTTCCTGGGTTCGGCCTACCTGGCTGACGGCAACCCCGCCGGCGCGCTTGCCGAGGTCGACCGTGGCCGCAAGCTCAAGGGCTTCGAGTTGCCCCTGCTCAGGGCCGGCCTGATCGCCGCGCTCACCACGCGGAACCGGGCGGAGATCGACAGACGCCTGGCCTCGATACCCGACAGCGCCGCGGACTTTCGCCTGGACCACGCGATGGCGAAGTTCCTCGATGCACCCGCCGGTGCGGCGAACGCGCTTCGCCGCGCTGCTGCTGCCCCCGATCCCGCCGACATGCTGATCTGGTGGGCTGCCTACTATCACCAGCCGGAACTGGCACTCGACCTGCTGGCGAAAGCTGCGCCGGAGATGGGCGACACGGCGCCGTTATGGCAACCGTTGCTGCGCGACGTGCGCAAGCTGCCCGGCTTCAGGAAGATCGTGATCGACCTGGGACTGGTCGAATACTGGCGTGTCTACGGCTGGCCCGACTTCTGCCATCCGCTCGGCGCCGATTTCGTCTGCGAATAGAGCTGCGCTGACGACCATCGCGCGGAGTCGGATGCACCGTGCGCAGACGGCGCATCCGACTCCGCGATCGACTTAGCCTTCGCCCATGCCTTCGGCCGGTTCCGGCGCACTGCCGGCGCGCACCTTGTCCTCGATCTGCTGGCCAACGGTGGCGTCAACGTTCTTCCAGTACGCGAAGGCGCGTTCCAGCACCGGGCTGCGCACGCCGCCGAGCAGACTGCCGGCGACCTGGTCGACGAACTGCGCGCGCTGGGCGTCGTTCCACACGTCGCGCACCAGGGTACCGGCTTGGCCGAAGTCGTCGTCCTTTGCGTGTAATGTATAGGCGCTGCGCACCATGTCGCCGTCGGCTTCCCAGCCGTTCTCGACCGCGCCAGTCTCGTCCGACCACGGGCGGCCGCCGCTGTTGGGTGCGTGCACCGGTGCGTTGCCGCTGTGGTGGTAGGCCATCTGGCCGTCGAACATGTACGTGTTCACCGGTACCTTGGGCTGGTTCACCGGCAGTTGATGGAAGTTGGTGCCGATGCGGTTGCGCTGCGCGTCGGCGTAGGCGAACGCCCGGCCCAGCAGCATCTTGTCCGGCGACAGGCCGATGCCCGGCACGGTGTTGCCCGGCGAGAACGCGGCCTGCTCGATCTGCGCGAAGAAGTTCTCCGGATTGCGGTTCAAGGTCATCGTGCCGACCTTGATCAACGGGTAGTCCTTGTGCGGCCAGACCTTGGTGAGATCGAACGGATTGAAGCGGTAGTTCTTCGCCTCGGCATACGGCATCACCTGCACCGACAGATCCCACACCGGGAAGTCGCCGCGTTTGATTGCGTTGAACAGGTCGGCGCGATGGAAGTCGGCGTTCTCGCCGGCCATCGCGGCGGCTTCGGCGTTGTTGAAGAAGGCCATGCCCTGGCGGGTGTGGAAGTGGTACTTCACCCAGAACTTCTCGCCGGCAGCGTTGATCCACATGTAGGTGTGCGAACCGTAGCCGTTCATGTGCCGCCAGGTGCGCGGCAGGCCGCGCTCGCCCATCACGTAGGTGACCTGATGGGCGGTTTCCGGATTGGACGTCCAGAAGTCCCATTGCATGTGGTTGTCGCGCAGGCCCGAGTCGGGCAGGCGCTTCTGGCTGCGGATGAAGTGCGGGAACTTGATCGGGTCACGCAGGAAGAACACCGGGGTGTTGTTGCCGACCAGGTCGTAGTTGCCTTCGTCGGTGTAGAACTTCAGCGAGAAGCCGCGCACGTCGCGCCAGGTATCCGGGCTGCCCGATTCGCCGGCCACGGTGGAGAAGCGAGCCAGCATGTCGGTCTTCGCGCCCTTCCGGAACAGCGCCGCTTTCGTATAGGCCGAAACGTCTTCGGAAATCTCCAGCACGCCGAATGCGCCGGCGCCCTTGGCGTGCGGCTGGCGCTCGGGCACCTTCTCGCGGTTGAAGTGCGCCATCTGTTCGAGGAAGTGCACGTCGTGCAGCAGGATCGGGCCGTTCGGGCCGATGGTCAGCGAATTGCGGTCGCTGACGGCGGGCGCACCGGAGCCGGTGGTGGAGTCGCCGTCGGGCTTGTTCGGGTCATGGGACATGGGGATTGCCTCCTTCGATGATGGCCAGCCGGGGTAACCCGATCGAGTCTGCCCTCATGCACCCAAACAAGCCATTCGGTTTTTCCGATCGGCACGATAGGCAGGGTCATCCCGGTCCGCGACCCGGCACCGGCTTTCACGGCCGCTGGCCGGAGGGATGGAGAAGAGGGGCGATCAGGAATATCGTGTAGGGCTGGTCGCCTGATTCTCCTGTTCCCCCACGATTCCCCAACCCAAGGAAATGCCATGACTACCAAAGCCTACGGCGCCCATGCTGCCGACAAGCCGTTGCAGTCCCTGGACATCGAGCGCCGCGCGCCCGGACCGCAAGATGTGCAGATCGAGATCGCCTACTGCGGCGTCTGCCATTCCGACCTGCATACCGTGCGCTCGGAGTGGGGCGGCACGCTCTATCCCTGCGTGCCCGGTCACGAGATCGTCGGCCACGTCAGCGCCGTGGGCCATGAAGTCACTGGCTTCAAGGTCGGCGACACCGTGGGCGTGGGCTGCCTGGTCGGCAGCTGCCAGCACTGCGCGGCCTGCGACGAGGGGCTGGAGCAGTATTGCGAGAACGGTTTCGTCGGCACCTACAACGGCCCCACGCCGGACGCGCCGGGACACACCTTGGGCGGCTATTCGCAGCGCATCGTGGTGGACAGGAAGTTCGTGCTGAAGATCCGTCATCCGGAAGAGCAACTGGCGGCGGTCGCGCCGCTGCTGTGCGCCGGCATCACCACCTACTCGCCCCTGCGGCACTGGAAGGTCGGTCCCGGCAGCAAGGTCGGCGTGGTCGGCATCGGCGGTCTGGGCCATATGGGCGTGAAGCTTGCCCACGCGATGGGCGCGCACGTGGTGGCGTTCACCACCTCGGACGGCAAGCGCCAGGCGGCGCTGGACCTGGGTGCGAACGAGGTGGTGGTGTCGCGCAATGCCGACGAGATGAAGGCGCACGCCAGCAGCTTCGACTTCATCCTCAACACCGTGGCCGCCAGCCATTCGCTGGATGCCTTCACCAGCCTGCTCAAGCGCGACGGCACCATGGTGCTGGTCGGCGTGCCGGAGCACCCGCATCCGTCACCGAACATCGCCAACCTGATCTTCAAGCGCCGCGCGATCGCCGGTTCGCTGATCGGCGGCATCGCCGAAACCCAGGAGATGCTGGATTTCTGCGCCGACAAGAGCATCGTCTCCGACATCGAGATGATCCGCGCCCAGCAGATCGACGAAGCCTACGACCGCATGGTCAAGGGCGAGGTGAAGTACCGCTTCGTGATCGACAACAGCTCGCTGGCCGGCTGATCCGTTGCGCTCCCTCCCCTGCACGCAGGGGAGGGTTGGGGTGGGGTCGCTCTTGCGGGGTCGTTCTTCTCACCCCCGCCAGTTCGCATGCCGCTCCCAGAATGCCACCGCCTGTCGATACGCCGCGCGATCCAGCGGCACGCCCGAGCCGCCTTCCTCCACGCCCAGCGCATTGCGCAGCATGGTGATCGGCACCATCGGAATCTCTTCCGGCTCGGCGGTGTAGAGGCAGCCCACCACGCCCCAGTCTGCGTCGATCGGCGCGCCTTCCTTTGCCAGCTGCTCGCGGCTGTAGAGGATCGGCAGCAGATAGTTCGCGACCGGCGGATCGATGCCTTCGAACCAGCGCACCAGCACCGGCAGTTCCTCGGTGCTGCGCGCCTCGTAGGCCGAACGCAGCAGGTGGCGATTGGCCTCGGTGATCGGCGTGGCGGTGCAGCGTGTGGACGTCCAGTTGCGATGCACGTGCAGCTTGCAGAACGGCGCGTAGCCGTCGAGTACGTGCAGCGGTGTTTCGGTGTCGAGGTGCCGCTCGAACTCCTCTGCGCTGCAATCCTGGATGGCGCTGCGGCGGCGGTCGCGCGGGAACAATCGGGTGCGCGCGAATGGCGTCAAGACGATGGACATGGCGTGTTCCAGCCAGCCCGTTCAGACGCGGCCGGTCACCGGGATCAGCGCACCGGTGATCGCGGAGGACTGTTCCGACAGCAGGAACACGATCACGTCGGCGAGTTGCTCCGGCCTGACCCAGCGGGAGAAGTCGGCCTTGGGCATGTCGGCGCGATTGGGTGCCGTGTCGATGATGCTGGGCAGCAGCGCGTTGACGGTGATGTCGCGTTCCTTCAGCTCCTCGGCCAGCGCTTCGGTGAAGCGCATCACGCCGGACTTGGATGCGGTGTAGGCGCCGACGCCTGCGCCCGCCTTCACGGCGGACGCCGCGCCGATGTTGATGATGCGGCCACCGGCCTGCAGGTGTTCCAGCGCGGCCTGGCTTGCCGCCACGGCGGTGCGCAGATTGACCCGATACAGCAGGTCCCAGGTATCCACGCTGCCGTCGGCGACGTTTTCGTAGCGGAAGGTGCCGGCGATATTGACCAGCGCGTCGAGGCCGCCGAGGGCAGCGGCCGCTGCGGTCATCGCCTGTTTCGCCGACTGCGGATCAGCCAGGTCGACGCCACCGAGACAGGTTGCCTGGGCAATGCCGCCGGCCGGCGGATCGGCCCGATCGATGGCCACCACCTTGGCACCGGCGTCGAGCGCCGCGCGCACCGCCGCCAGGCCGAGTGTGCCGAAACCGCCGGTGATTGCGATGCGTCGCTGCTTCAGTTGCATGGTGCTCTCCAGGGATGTCCACCGAACAGGATAGCCGCCCCGCCGGATGCCTGAAAGCGGCGCGGCATCGAGACATGCATGCCTTGCGTCAGGCCACGAACTGCAACCGCGCCAGCTCCGCATACAACCCGCCTTCGGCCAGCAGACTTTCGTGCGTGCCTTGCGCCACGATGCGGCCGCCGTCGAGCACCACGATGCGGTCGGCGCGTTGCACGGTGGCCAGGCGATGTGCGATCACCAGGGTGGTGCGGCCTTTCTCCAGACGCTCCAGCGCCTGCTGGATGGCCGCTTCGGACTGCGCGTCCAGCGCCGAGGTGGCCTCGTCGAGCAGCAGCAGCGGCGCGTCGCGCAGGATCGCGCGGGCGATCGCGATGCGCTGGCGCTGGCCGCCGGACAGGCGCACGCCGCGTTCGCCCATTTCGGCCTGGTAGCCGTCGTGCAGGGCGCTGATGAAGTCGTGCGCCTCGGCGGCGCGGGCGGCCTCATGCACTTCCTCGTCGCTGGCGCCGTCGCGGCCGAAACGAATGTTGTCGGCGGCGCTGCCACTGAAGATCACGGTTTCCTGGGGCACCAGCGCGATCGCGCCGCGCAGGTCGTCCAGCGTCACCGCGCGCAGGTCGACGCCGTCGAGGCTGATGCGGCCGGACTGTGGATCGTAGAAACGCAGCAGCAGCGAGAACACCGTGCTCTTGCCGGCACCGGATGGTCCGACCAGGGCGACGGTTTCGCCGGGGTGCACGTCCAGCGTGAAGTCGTGCAGCGCGGCGGTGTCGGGGCGGGTCGGGTAGTGGAAGCTCACCTGCTCGAAACGCAGCGCGCCGCTGAGCGGCCGGGGCAGGGCCAGCGGTTGCGCGGGCGCCACGATTTCGGGACGCTCGTCGAGCAGTTCGCCCAGCCGTTCCATCGCGCCGGCGGCACGCAGCACGTCGCCCCACACTTCGGACAGGCCGGCGACCGAGCCGGCGGCGAATACCGCGTACAGCACGAACTGCCCGAGCACGCCGGCATCCAGCGTGCCGGCCAGCACGTGGCGCGCGCCGGCCCACAGCACCAGGGTGATCGCGCCGAACACCAGCACGATCACCGCCATGGTCAGCAGTGCGCGCATGCCGATGCGCCGGCGCGCGGTGGCCAGCGCGCGCAGGATCGCGTTGCTGTAGCGGGTGCTTTCGATGTTCTCGCGGGCGTAGGCCTTCACCGCGGTGGAGGCGTTCAGCGTTTCGTTGGCGATCGCCGCGGCGTCGGCGAGGCGGTCCTGACTGGCGCGCGACAGCTTCTGCACGCGGCGGCCGAACACCAGGATCGGCAGCATCACCGCGGGGATCACCAGCGCGGTGAGGCCGGCCAGCGACGGCGCGGTCCATACCATCATGGCGCTGGCGCCGACCAGCATCACCACGCTGCGCAGTGCCACCGACACGCCCGAGCCGATCAGCGCCTGCACCACCTCGGTGTCGGCGCTGAGCCGCGACAGCAGTTCGCCGACGCGGCTGCGCTCGAAGAAGCCCACGTCGAGCCGGATCACCTGCGCGTACAGCGTCTGCCGCAGCGAGGCCAGCGCGCGCTCGCTGAGTAAGGTGATGCAGAAATAGCGGGCGGCGGTGGCGAAGGCGAGCACCAGCGCCACGCCGAACAGCGCGATGAAGGTCTCGTTGATGACTGCGTTGCTGGAGTGGCCGAAACCCTGGTCGATGATGTGGCGGAACGCCAGCGGCAGCACCAGCGACGCGCCCGAGGACAGGCCCAGGAACAGCAGCCAGCCCAGCGCCAGCACGCGATGGGGTTTCAGGAACGGCCACAGTCCGCGCAGCGCGCCGATGCGACGAGAAGGGCGGGGCGTGTCGGTGGTGGCGTCGCTCATGGGTACTCGCAGTTGGGGTCGGCAATGACGCGGGCAATGCCCTTCAAGGTGGGGCGTGGCACGGTCGATTCAATCGCGGTGACGTCGATCGCCCGCGCCGTTGCCGGCCGCGGCGCTCAATCCAGGCGTTTGGCGCTGCTGCGGCCCCGGCTGATGTCGCTGATGCGCAGGCAGGCTTCAGCGACGTGGCTGTCCGGCAGGCGCAATTCCAGTTCGACGCCGTCGGCGCCGAACGACTCGTGTTCGACCTCGGCCTGCAACTCCTTCAGGCGCGCCTTGAGCAGGGCGAGTTCGGCGAAGTCGCAACGCAGGGCCAGCCGTGCCATCGCCACGATCGGGGCGCGCTCGGCGCGGCGCAGGCATTCGGCGGCGGTGCCGCCATAGGCCCGCACCAGCCCGCCGGCGCCGAGCTTGATGCCGCCGTACCAGCGCGTCACCACCACGACCACGCCATCCATCTGCTGGCCCTCGATCGCCTGCAGGATCGGCCGGCCGGCGGTGCCGCCGGGCTCGCCGTCGTCGTTGAAGCGATAGTCCTGACCGATGCGGTAAGCCCAGCAATTGTGCGTGGCGGCGGGGTCGGCGACTTCGCGCAGGAAGTCCAGCGCCTGCCCGGGCGTCGTCACCGGGGCGGCGTTGGCAAGGAACCGGCTTTTGCGGATTTCTTCCTGATGAGCGCAGCGCTGGACCAGGGTCGACAGCGGTTCGCTCATGGTTCCTGCAATTGCGCCTGCAGCTCGGCTGGCAAGGGCCACTGCGGATGCGTCTGGCGGAATGCGCGCAGCCGCTGCAGCGCTTCGTCATGATGCCCTTGCGCGAACAGTTGGCGGATCTTGTCCAGCTCCTGCGCCGGCGTATCGCCGGGGCGGGCGGCGGTAGCCTGGTCGCTGGACGCAGCGCTGGGTGCAACCGGTTGCGCCGACTTGTCGAATGCGTCACTGGCTGCCGCATTGGCGGACGCTTCCTGCAGCGGTGCGGGCGGCGGTGGCGCGGGTGGCGCCGGTGGCGCGGGTGGTGGAGGCGGTGCGTACTGCACCTGCGGCGCGGGTGCGGCCACTTCGGCGAGCGGTGGGGGCGCAGCCATCGGTTTGGCCGCGGCCGCGCGTCGGGCCGACTGGAGTCGAGCCGACTGGACCGCGCTGTCCTGCTTCATCTTCTTCGCCGCGGACGCCTGCAGCGCGGCGCGCTGATCGGCGAGTCGGGGTGCCGGCTGTGCGGCGGGCGCGACCGTGCCCGCCAGCGGCGCGGACACTTCGTGCCTGGCCATGTTGGAGACGGTCGGGGCGGTCGCCTCCCGGGCGGCGGCCGGTGCCGATGGCGGCGGGCCGGATTCGCGCAGCTGCCACGCCAGGCCGGCCACCAGCACCAGGCTGGCGGCGCTGCCCAGGGTGATCAGCCAGGGCGGTGCGCGCCGGCGCCGCGGGGCGCCGTCGATCGAAGGAATCGCCTTTGCCGTGACGGCCGAAACCGGCTTCGGATGAACCCAGTCACCGGGCTCGCGGGGACCCTTGCGCCGCTCGGTAACGGTGGGGTTGCCGGATGGGGCGAGGGCCGCGGCGGCTGCACGCAACACCGCCGCATCCAGCGCGGGCGAAGGCTCGCTGCGCGGCAGCTCGCGATACAGCGCGGCCAGCTCGGCTTCGCCGGGCAGCGGCTCGTCGGCTGAGGGCGGATCGTTCGGGGGCAGGGGCGTGGTCATTCGGACAGCACTTCGCGTAATCGATTCATGGCATAGCGCAGGCGCGACTTCACCGTTTCGCGCCCGGCACCGGTGACCACGGCAATTTCCTCCAGGCTCAGCTCCTGCTCCAGCCGCAGCAGCACCGCGGTGCGCTGTTCGTCCGGCAACTGCTCGATCGCCAGCTGCAGGTTGCGTCGGCGTTCGAAGGCGGACAGCGCGTGGTCGGGCTGCTCGCGTTCGGGCGTGGCCAGGTTGGCCAGTGCCAGCTCGGCTTCGTCGCCATCGGCCATCGGGCGCTGGCGGCGGGTGCCGTCGATCATCAGGTTGTGGGCGATCTGCAGCAGCCAGGTACTGAACTTCGCCTGCGGCTGGTAGCGCTCGCGGGCGCCGATCACCCGGCTCCAGGTTTCCTGGAAGAGCTCGTCGGTGCGATGCGGATCGCGCACGCTGCGCAGCAGGAAGCGGTACAGCATGCCGCGATGACGCGCATACAAAGCCTCGAACGCGGCGAGGTCGCCACGGGCGTAGGCCAGCATCAGCAGGGCATCGGGATCGACCGCGGCATCCATGGAGTGCGAGGGTAAGGCAAATCGCCGGGGAGCGGGGAGGTTGTGATGTTTCCCGCGAAAAGCGTCACCCCCTCCCAACTTCCCCCTGCATGCAGGGGGAGGAGAAAGGGCTGGTGGTGCCGCGCTCATCCTGTCCGACAGATTTCGACGCCACGGCAAGGCTGCTCCCTCCCCTGCACGCAGGGGAGGGTTGGGGTGGGGTGCTCTTGCCGGTTCCAGTCCCGCTGCGCGGTGGTGGCCGGGGAAGGGCAGCGGGGAGAGCCTGCCCATGACCGCCACCGCCGCAGCGGGGCCGGAAACCTCAGCGCGCCGCGGTGTCGCTGGCGCCGTCATGACCGCGCGTGACCAGCCCGTTGGCCAGTTTCACCAGTTGCACGAAGCCGGCGCGGTAGCCGTCGGCATCGTCGCCGCGGGCGTCGCTGGCCAGTTTCGCGATCTGCGTGTAGTCGTAGCCGTCCAGGTATTTGCCGCCGCGCAGGGCGTCGGCGAAGGCGGCCACCGCGGCGGCGTAGCGCAGGCGTTCGCTGGCCTGTGCCTCGGCGTGCGCGGCGATCGGCTGTTCGATCAGCTTGCTGTCCGCTTGCCCCGGCAATTTGTAGCGCAGGCGCAGGAAGGCCAGTTCGTTGCCGCTTTCATCCGTGGCCACGTGTTTGCCGTAGCGCAGCGGATCGATGCGCGCGGCGTTCGAGCCTTTCGGGGTGATCTCGTAGATCGCGGTGACGTTGGCGCCTGCACCGATCTCGCCGGCGTCGACCTTGTCGTTGTTGAAGTCCTCGCGCTTCAGCATGCGCTTCTCGTAGCCGATCAGGCGATATTCCTGCACCTGCGCGGGATTGAACTCGACCTGGATCTTCACGTCCCTGGCGATCGTCAGCAAGGTGGCGGACATCTCGTCGACCAGCACGCGGCGGCCTTCCTGCAGGCTGTCGATGTAGTGGTGGCTGCCGTTGCCGACGTCGGCCAGCATCACCGCCATCGCGTCGTTGTAATTGTCCTGACCGAATCCCAGCGTGGTCAGCGCCACGCCGCTCTTGCGGTGGTCCTCGATGGTGGTCTTCAGCGCTTCCTGGTTGACCGTGCCCACGTTGAAATCGCCGTCGGTGGCCAGGATCACCCGGTTCACGCCGCCCTTGATGAAGCCCTGTTCGGCCTGCGCATAGGCCAGCTCGATGCCGGCGCCGCCGTTGGTGGAGCCGCCCGCCGACAGCCGGTCGATCGCCGCGTCGATGGTGGCGTGCTGGTCGCCCGCGGTGGAGGGCAGTACCACGCCGGCGTAGCCCGCATAGCTGACGATGGCCACGCGGTCCTGTTTGCGCAGTTGACGCACCAGCTGCTTCAGCGAGGCCTGCAGCAGGGGCAGCTTGTCCGCCTCGTCCATCGAACCGGAGGTGTCGATCAGGAACACCAGGTTCGAGGCGGGGATCTGCGCGGCCGGCACGCGGTAGCCCTGGATGCCGACCAGCAGCAATTGCCGCTTCGCGTTCCATGGTGCGGGTGCCAGCTCGGTGGTGACGCTGAACGGCTGCTCGCGACTCGCTGGCGGCGTGTAGCCGTAGTCGAAGTAGTTGATGAACTCCTCCGCCCGCACCGCGTCAGCCGGCGGCAACTGCCCCGCACTCAGCATGCGGCGCACGTTGGTGTACGAGCCGGTGTCGACGTCGATGCTGAAGGTGGACACCGGTTGCTCGCTGACCAGCTGCACCGGGTTGGTGTCGCGATGGGTGTAGTTCTCGGTATTGATGTCGCCCGGCAGCGGCTGCATCAAGGTCGGCGACGGCATGTAGGCCATGCGTTTGGCGCTTTGTGCGTTGAAGGACATCGCGGCGACCTCGGCCAGCGCCGGTGGCGCGGGCGGTGCCACGGGCATGGGTGCAGGCTGGCCGACGGTGGATGAAGCGCGATCGGCGGGACTGTCGGCTCGGGGACTGGGTTGCGCCTTGACCTGAGGGCTCGGTTGCCCGACCGGCGGGACGGGTGGCGTGGGTGCGCTGTCGTTCTTGCGCGCGGGGGTGTCGTTGGCGGGCCGCGACACGCTGCAGCCGGTGACGATCACCAGCAAGGCCAGCAGCAGGCTGCGCAACAGGGCTTTCAGTTTCATCGGGCGGTTCTCCTCTCCAGGTGGTGAAAGGTGAAACGCCGTGAACGGGGAAACGGGGTCAAACCGGTTGCGGCGCGGTAGCATGGCGCCCCTGCGCGACACCCACCGGACCGACATGATCAACAACGACGTACTGCGTTCCATCCGCTACATGCTCGACCTCAGCGACGGCAAGGTGGTCGAGCTGATCCACCTGGCCGATGCCGATGCCCCGGTCACGAAGGAAGATGTGCAGGGTTTCCTGAAGAAGGACAACGAGCCGGGCTATCTGGAATGCGGCAACCAGACGCTGGCGCTGTTCCTGGACGGCCTGGTGTTCCACCGCCGCGGCAAGGACGACAGCCGCCCGGCGCGGCCTCCGGAGAAACGCGTCACCAACAACGTGGTGTTGAAGAAGTTGCGCGTGGCCTTCGAGCTGAAGGACGTCGACATGCACGACATCCTCGAAGCCGCCGGCCTGCCGATCTCCAAGCCCGAACTCAGCGCGCTGTTCCGCCAGAGCGACCACAAGAACTTCAAGCTGTGCGGCGACCAGCTGCTGCGCAATTTCCTGAAGGGACTGACCATGCGGGTGCGCGGCAACGGCTGAGCGGGAAATCAGCTCGGTGTGAGGCTCGCCGATGACAGCGACACCGCCGGATAGTGTTCGACATAGGACTCGCCGTTGCAGCCGTAATAGGTCACCTGCCGTTTGAGCAGGTCGACCTCATAGCGCACCACGCCGGCGTTCCAGCTGGCCAACAGGAAGTCCGCAAAGCTGCTTTCCCCGGCCTGGTCGGTGCGCAGCGCGCGGATCAGCGCGGGCTGATCGAAGCCGGGCACATCAGCCATGCCGGACACCAGCGGCGTGCTTTGTTGCAGCACCGCGCCGCGCTCGGTCAGGTACAGACTCTGGCAGGCGGGCAGTTGCCACACATTCCGTGTCACGCCCGCGCGCCTCAGCGTTTCGGCGAGGTACGGGAAGCCGCCCACGCGGGGACGACCGGCCATGGCTTGCGCTTGGGCGGCTTGAAGGTGGGCCATCGCCTCACTCATGGGGTTTCTCCTGGTTCGTGCATGGAAGGTTGAGGTCAGGTTGTCGACGCGTGCTGCCTAATCGACAGGTGCCGCGCTGAACGGGTGGGCATCGGCAAGTTTCTGCAGAAGCCTGCGCAGCTCGCTCCGCTCGTCGGCGGCCAGGACGGAGAAGAAGTGGTTGTCGTTGCCGTTGGCGATGTCGGTGAGCGCGGGCAGCAGGCGCTTTCCTGACCGGGTCAGTGCCAGCAACTGCGCGCGGCTGTCCTGCGGGCTCGGGGTGCGCAGCAACAAGTTCTTGGTCAGCAGCTTGTCCAGCACCTTGGAAACGGCGCCGCGGGTCATGCCCATCGCGTCGGCGAGCGACGCGGCGGTGATGTCGGGATGCATTTCGACATGGTTGAGTGCGACCCATTCGGCGACGGAGAGCTGCCGTTCCTGCAGGGCGCTGGCGAAAGAGCCGGACACCTGGTTGGAGACCAGCCGCAGCCAGTAACCCAGGTGGGCATGCAGCGGATTGGGCGGGACTTTTTCCTTCGATGCGTTCGGCACGTGCGGTTCACCAGAAAGGTTCCATGGAACGCATATTGTTTCCATGGAACCTGTATGTCAAGTGCCGCGCCCGGGCGCCGGTTGCCTCAGGACGCCACCGTCTCGTCGGTTGTCACCGTGGCCTTGCGCTCCTGCTTGCCCCAGCCCACCGACGGGCCCTTGATGGCCGTCCAGACGGAACGCACCACCACGTAGTACATCAGCTGGCGGTAGCCGAAGCGTTGCAAGACCAGCCACCACAGCAGGCTCCACTTTTCCTTCTTCTCCATCGCGAAGGCCAGTGCGCAGGCGGCCAGGTCGATGGCCATGAAGGCGGCGTAGAACACCAGCATGCGCAGCAGGTTGGTGTCGTCGAACTGGCCGCGGTGTTGCAGGTAATCCAGGCTGGTGCTGATGATCTGCCAGACCAGCACCAGGTCGACGAGTGGCGAGACCACGGAAAACAGGATCTGGAACAGCCACACCTGCGGCAGCGCGATGGTGCCCAGGGAACCGTAGCGGGGATTGAAGGTGGCGTCGCGGTGCTTCCACAGGCATTGCAGGGTGCCGTAGGCCCAGCGGAAGCGTTGGCGGGCGAGGCCGCGGGCGCTGTCGGGGGCCTCGGTCCAGGCGATCGCTTCGGCGTCGAACAAGGTCTTGAAGCCGGCTTTCTGCACGGCGATGGTCAGGTCCTGGTCTTCGGCCAGCGTATCGGCGGGAAAACCGCCGAGCTGCTCCAGGGCTTCGCGGCGCCACGCACCCACCGCGCCGGGAACCACGGTGATCGCGCCCAGCGCGGCCAGCGCGCGGCGCTCGAGATTTTGCGCGGTGATGTATTCCAGCGCCTGCCACAAGGTGATCAGGTTGATCCGGTTGCCGACCTTGGCGTTGCCGGCGACGGCGCCGACCTTGGGATCGGCGAACCAGCGCACCAGGCGCGGGATGGTGTCCGGCTCGAACTGGGTGTCGGCGTCGAGCGCCACCACCACCGCACCGTGGGCTTCGCGCAAGGCGGTGTTGACGGCATGCGCCTTGCCGCCGTTGGGGATGGTGAGCAGGCGTACCCGCGGCTCGTCGGCGTAGTGCTGGCGCACCACGGCCGAGGTGGCATCGACCGAACCGTCGTCGACCACGATCACTTCGAGGTTCGCGTAGCGGCTCTTGAGGATCTGGCGGATCGAGCTGGCGATCACCTTTTCCTCGTTGTAGGCAGGAATCAGCACCGAAACCAGGGGCGGCTGTTCGCCCAGCACGGGCGCCACGCGCCGCTTCTCGCGGGCGCGGTTGAGCAGGGCCAGGCCGCCCAGCAGGATCAGTCGCGCCACGCCCAGCGCGATCGCCGTGGTCAGCAGCCAGCGGATGAAGTGGCCGAAGAAGCCCAGCGCCAGGAACACCACGCGGTCGGTCCACTGCGACAGCGAGCCGGGCGCGATCGGCGGCATGGTCTGCGCGCGGGTAAGCCCGGCCAGTTCCGACACGGTGACGAACTGGTAGCCCTGCGCGCGCAGGCTGTCGATGATCCGCGGCAACGCGGCGATCGTCTGCGAGCGTTCGCCGCCGCCGTCGTGCAGCAGCACCACCTGGCCCTTGCGCTCCACGTTTTTGGTGTTGATGGCGTTCAGCACGTTGTCGACGATGGCGTCGACGCCGGGGCGCTGCCAGTCTTCGGCGTCCACATGCAGGCCGACCGACAGGTAGCCCATCTTCTGCGCGATCTCGATCGGCACCAGTTCGTCGGCGGTGGTCGGTTCGGCGTCACCGAAATAGGGCGCGCGGAACAGCCGCATCGAGTGGCCGGTCAGCGCCTCGAACAGCCGCTGGGTCGCGTTGAGTTCCAGCGAGACGATGCCTGGCGGACTGTCGCCCAGGTTGGGGTGGGTGAAGGTGTGGTTGCCCACGTCATGCCCTTCGGCGACTTCGCGCTGCACCAGTTTCGGCGACATCTCGGCGTTCTCGCCGATGATGAAGAAGGTGGCCGGAACGTGCTTCGCCTTGAGGATGTCGAGGATCTGCGGCGTCCACTCGGGGTCCGGACCGTCGTCGAAGGTCAGCGCGATCTTGTGCGGCAGGGTGCCCGCGCGCTGGATCACGTAGGAGCTGGGCAGGGCGGTGTAGCTTTCGTCATCGATGCTGGCGTCGTCCTTGTCCACCTCGATGCTGCGTGCGCCGGCGGAAGGCTGCGAGGCGATTTCCAGCACCTCGCCCTGGCCTTCGATGTCGATGTCCTCACCGGCGCCGATGGTGCGCAACGGGTCGGGCACGGACGCCCCATACGGACGGCCAAACACCGACCACACCGACGGATCTTCCGAGCCCAGCCGCCACAGGGCGTAGCCGTAGGGCTTGTACTCGTCGGCGGCGTGGATCTGGTTGTACGCGGTGACGCCGTCGAGGAACCAGACCTGGTGGGTGCTGCCGTCGTCCTCGTCGTAGGAGAAATGCGGATTCTGCGTGTCAGGGTCGAAGGCGATATCGGCCTGGGCGTCGGAGGCGCGGTCCATCGCGTCCTGGAAGGTCAGCGCCTCGGCATTGTTGCCGTGCGACCAGTCGTAGCCATAGCTGCCGATCGCCACGATGGTCTGCTCCGGGTCCAGCTCCTTCATGCGTTTTTCGAGCGTCTGCTCGAACCATTGCTGGCCGGCGATGCTGCCCGGCGTCTTGCCGGCCCAGTGTTCGTCGTAGGCCATCAGCACCACGAAGTCGACGATGTCGGCGTAACCGGCATAGTCCCAGCTGGCGTCGTCGAACGGCACCGACAGCACGATGCCCCAGCCGTGCGGGTCGAACGCGTCGTTGAGTTCGCCGAGGAAGGCTTTCAGGTCAGGTTGCGCGGACTCGGGAAGGTCCTCGAAATCGATCGTCACGCCCTGGAAGTGGTTGGCCGCCACGAACGCCACGATCTCCCCGATGCGCGCCTGCCGCCGCGCCGGATCGGCCAGCAGGCGGGCCAGGCCGGGGCCGTCCCAGTTCGCGTCCACCGCGTTCTGCAGCAGCGGCAGGATCGGCGTGGAGGGCTTCTGCTTGCGGATCAGGTTGATCGCCTTCGCATCGACGCTGGTGTGCAGCGCCATGTCCTTGCCGCTCAGGCTCATCCACGACGGAATCACCCAGTCCAGCTGCGGCAGGCTGCGCTTCAGCGAGGAATAGCTGCTGTCGTCCCAGTTGACGTAGAAGCCGATCGCCAGCGGCCGGCCGGCCGGCTTGTCCAGCGAAGGCGGCGGCACGTGGCTGGCGGCCGCCTTGCTCGCATGCGTTTTCGGGGCATGCAACAGTTTCTGCCGCGCACGCACTTCGGCGGCCAGTTTCGCGGCGGGCTTCAACAGTTCCGGGGCAGCCGCCTTCACGTTGGCCAGGGCGTGCCGCGTGCGGGCGTGTTCGCCGATGTGCAGGCCGTCCATGGTCGGGCCCACGAACAGGCTGATCGCGCAGGCCACCACGAACAGGGTGCTGACCACCCCGGCCAGCAGGGCCAGCCGCGAGACATGGCTGGCGCGCCGGCCGGAGGGGTCGAAGAAGATCGGTTTCTTTTGCATGCCAGGGCCGGATCGACAAATACCGCAAGGCGCCAATCCGGTCGGGCCCCGACACGGATCGGGAGCGCGGATGTCGCGAGTGCGCAGTATCGCCGATCCATTATGCGTCGCATCGCATCGGGACCCGGGTCAGTCAGCCAGTGTTGCCCTCGCGCCGAGTGGTCGTGACCACGGCCGTGCCATCAGCTGATCAAGGCGCCGGGCACCGGCCGGCGGAAGTCCTCGGGGCGCAGATCCTGGGTCAATCGGAACACGCCTTCGCGCACCTTGCGCGGCAGCACCACGTCGAGCACGGTGGTCTGGTGTGGCCCGAGGATGGCGAACAGGTCGTCGCGCCGGTCGCTTTGCGCCAGCGCGTGATGGACCAGGCCGACCAGGTCCACCGGTTGCACGCTGGCGCCGTACGGACGATGGCTGGCGACGGCGGGGCGCAGGGTCTTGCGGCTGTTGCGCGGGTCGGCCACGCGGGCGTCGCCGGCGAGCAGGCTGTAGTCGAGGAACAGCGAGATCGTGGTGCGCTGTTTCGAATTGGCCTGGCGATCGAGCAGGAAGCCTTCCGGTAGCAGGTCGGCGCTGGCCGGCACGCCGGCGGTGAGCAGGAAGCCGGCGCCGGTCAGCGGTTCGCCGGCCTCGTCGGTGAGCCGCACGATCAGCAGGCTGCGCGGGTCGTGGATGTGCACGCGCGGCGCGAACGGGCCGGCCGGTTCCAGCTCCACCTTGTCGGCGTCGCGGGCGGCGTTCTCGCGATCGAACGTATCGCACAGCGTTTCGTAGTCATCCGCGCTGCGCACCTGCAGGCAGCGCAGGATCGCCGCCACGGTGTCGGGCGCCGCGGCAGCCATGATGCCCAGTCGGTCGCCGGAGTGCGCCGCGCCGGCGATCAGCTTGAACGCGCAGCGCGGGCCGCGGCTGAGGTTGAGCGCCAGCGTGTCGATGTCGCCATAGCGGTTGCCTTGCGGCGACAGCACGGCGTGGTGGGCGTTGAGGTTGGCCGCGGCGATGCGCACCACGCCGTCGGAGCCGTCCTCGCCGGTGTAGCTGTTGAGGTGGTCGTACAGCGTGCGGTCGGGGCGGTCGCCGGTCAGCACGAACGCGAACTGGCCGCGTTTCACCGGATCGTCGCCGTGGATGTAGTCGAGGTTGAGCGACAGCGACTGCGCGCTGCCAAGCTCCAGCCAGTCGAGTATCCGCTGGCCCGGCTCCACCCCGTCGAACCACGACTTGAGCCGACCGAGCAGGCCCTTGCCCAGTTGCGCCAGGGCCGAGCCGAAGTTCGCCGGTGCCAGCATCACCAGATGGCTGAGCCGGATCGTGCTGTGCGTGGCGGGCCGGTCGCGCTGGGCGCGCAGCCACTCGCGGATCACCGGGCCGCCGGTCGAGTGCGTGATGCAGGCGAAGCTGGCGTCGAGCAGGTGCAGGTCGCGCAAGGCGTGGTCGAAGCCGCGCACCAGGTCGGCTACGGTCACCGCGTCGTCGAAACTCACGTACTCGGAAAGCCAGATGTCGGCGAAGCTCAGCGCGACGCCGGCCGCGGCCGCGTGCCGCTGCAACTGTTGCGGCAACTGGCCATAGGTGGAGGTGTCGGTGACGCTCCAGCCGTGCACGAAGACGAGGGTGGTCATGCGCAGACTCCGATGCGTTGATCCATGCCGGGCGGATTCCCCGTCGCCATGCCTCCGGCATGGCCTGCGATCGCGTCGGCGCGGGGCACCGGCATAATGACATCAGCACCCGCCATCATCCACCGACCTGTCCGGAATCACCGATCCATGACCATGAACGCGTTGCTGATCCTGATCGTGCTGGCCAGCGTCCTGGCATGGCTGCGCTGGCGCCGCAGCAGTCGGGTGCTGTTCGGCCTGGCCGTGCTGCTGTTGCTGGCGACCGGCTGTGGACCGCTGCCGAGCTGGCTGCTGGCGCACCTGCAAGCGGAAGTCGCGACCGACGTGCCGATCGTCTGGGGCCAGCGCAACGCCATCGTGTTGCTGGGCGCCGGCACGGTGCGCGCGGGTGATGCGGGAGCGGTCGAGGCCAGCCTGTTCGCCTATGGACGAATCAGCAAGGCGGCGATGTTGTACCGCGCCTGCCGGCAGGCGCCACGCGATTGCAAGATCGAGGTCAGCGGCGGCGATGCGCGGGGACTGGGCCAGTCGGAGGCGGCGATCTATGCGCTGGACCTGCAACGGCTTGGCGTCGATCCCGCCGACGTGCTGCTGGAACCGCGCAGCATGAACACCTGGCAGAACGCCCAATTCAGCGGCCCGTTGCTGAAGGCGTATGGCGCCGATCGCGTGCTGCTGGTTTCGTCCGGTTTCCACCTGCGTCGGGGCATGCTGTACTTCAGCCACTTCGGCATCCATGCCACGCCGGTGCGCGCCGACTACGTCAGCGGCGTCGCCTCATGGGAGCCGTTGTCGTACAACTTCGCGATGGCCGACATGGCGCTGCACGAATACGCCGGCATCGCACGTTACCGCTGGTACAACGCGATGGGCTGGAACGTGGAGGCGACCAGGCCCGGCGCGTTGTAGGAGCGCGCTGCTACGCGGACTCGCGCATCACCATCAGGCGGAGCTCGGTCATGTCCTCGATCGCGTAGCGGATGCCTTCGCGGCCCAGGCCGGAAAGCTTGATGCCGCCATACGGCATGTTGTCCACCCGGAAGCTGGGGATGTCGTTGACCACCACGCCGCCTTGCTCCAGCTCGTTCCACGCCCGCATCGCGTGCTCCAGGCTGTCGGTGAAGATGCCGGCCTGCAGGCCGTAGTCGGAGTCGTTGACCATAGCGATCGCCTCGTCGAACTTCCGGTACGAGGCGAGCAGGGCGAACGGGCCGAACGCTTCCTGCCGACTGGCCTTGGCATCTTTCGGAACGCCTTCCATCAGGGTGGCGTCGAGCATGTTGCCGTTGCGCTTGCCGCCGCAAAGGATCTTGCCGCCGGCTTTCTTCGCTTCGAGAATCCAGCCGTGCAGGCGCTCGGCGGCAGCCTCGTCGATCATCGGGCCGAGGAAAACGTTCCTGTCCTTCGGGTCGCCGGCCTTGAGTTTCCTGGTGGCGGCGACCAGCTTGCGCTTCAGCGCATCGTAGATGTCGGCGTGGGCGTAGATGCGCTGCACGCCGATGCAGCTCTGGCCGGACTGGTAGAACGCGCCGAACACCAGGCGCTCGACCACCTTGTCCAGCTTCGGGCCCTGGTCGGCGTCGACGATGCACGCGGCATTGCCGCCCAGTTCCAGCACCACCTTTTTGCGCCCGGCGCGGGCCTTGAGGTCCCAGCCGATCTGGCCGCCGGTGAACGAGAGCAGCTTGAAGCGTTCGTCCTCGACCAGCGGCGCGGCGTGCGCGCCATCCAGGGTCAGGATCGAGAACGCACCCTTCGGCAAGTCGGTCTCGGCCAGCACCTCGCCGATGATCAGCGCGCCGATCGGGGTCTTCTCCGCCGGCTTGAGCACGAACGGACAGCCGGCGGCGATCGCCGGTGCCACCTTGTGCGCGACCAGGTTCAGCGGAAAGTTGAACGGCGTGATGAACGACACCGGGCCCAGCGGCACCCGCTTGGTGTAGCCGTGATAGCCGTCCAGACGGCTGGCCAGTTCCAGGTTGATCGTCTCGCCGTTGATCCGCACGGCTTCCTCGGCGGCGATCCGGAACGTCTCGATCAGTCGGGTGACTTCGCCGGCGGCATCCCTGATCGGCTTGCCCGCCTCGATGCACAGGGCCTCGGCCAGTTCGTCGCGGCGTTCGCTGAAACGCGCGACGCAGTGCTGCAACACCGCCTGCCGCGCCCACGGCTTGAACTCGCGCATCGGCGCGGCCGCCTTCACCGCGGCCGCGATCGCCTTCTCGGTGGCCTTCGCATCCGGCACCGCGACGCGAGTGGCCAGCTTGCCGCTGTACTTGTCGCGCACATCCAGCATCGTCTTCGATGTCTGCGGCCGGTTGGCGAGGTAGTAGGGATAGGTCTTGTTCAACATGGCGTTGGCCTGCGCTGGTGATCCGTCAAGCATAGGACGTCGCGGTGTTCAGAGGCTGTGAGGCGGCCTGCGTGGATGCGCCATGTCGCGGCATCGGCAGCACCGTGTCCGCTGCCGGATGCTATGCTCCCGCACCACGGACATGCCGGATTGATGATCGTTGATCATGGGGTTCGTTGAGCGCGTGGTTCGAACGTGGGCACGTGGATGCCTGGTGGATACATGTCATGGAGGACCGATGATTATTTCGTTGAACAAGCGACCGATGCGGACGATTGTCCCGTTTCTGATCTTGATGGCAGCGCCGGCCATCGGCATGGCCACGGCGTCATGCACGGATAACCTGCATGTAGTCATGGTGAGCGATGGCGCGCGCTTTTTCACGGCGACGTCCACTCATGCCGGGCTAAGCGTGCAACAGGCGTTCGACGATGTGCGGAAGATCGCCACCGCCGACGGCTATGTGATCGCCACCGAGCCGGACTACGGCAGCCCGAATCCCAGCATGGGGATCGGCAAGCCGCCGTCTCCCATTCCGACGCTGATCCAGGTTCAGCAACCCTCCGGGATTTCATTCACCTCGATTGTGTCCCCCGGCAAGGAGAGCAAAGGCGTGCCGGAGCGGCTGTGCGCGATGGTCGGCAAGTTCGAGGCCGGTCGGCCCGCCTTGCCGGATCAGGTCGAGCCTGCCCGGACGGCGGCGGAAACTATGGAGCAGTCGCGTACCACGATTCCGGTGACCAGGCCTGTCGTGAATATCCTCAAGCCGAACGTGCCGTTTGATCTGGCTGCCGCCAAGGCCGCGCTGGAGCCGGGGCACTCGATCATCAGGGGACAAGTGTGCGGGAGCTGGCGGGGCAATCTCGTACTGGGAAGCCAGCCGGTGCTGCTGTATCCAGCGACGCCCTACCTGCAACAGATCCTGGCGCTCGGCAAGAAGGCAAAGCCCGGCAGGGACCAGGTGCTGACGGACCCGGACCTGGTCGTGGCCCGGATGGAAGCCAAGCCCAACGAGAACGGCGAGTTCCAGTTCTCCCGGATGAAACTGGGCAGGTATTACCTGGTGACCAGCATTTCGGCGGTGCTCGGTGGCTCTCGCGACGTCTATGCCGGGCATGTGGACACGGACTACGGTTCGGGAAACGTGTACACCAGCCAGAACTTCAGTTACGGGTCGGATGCCGGAATCGAGCGGATCGTGGATGTGAAAAAGGATGGCGATACCGTCAAGGTCACCATGCAACCGCACATCAGCCCGTTCAATCATTCCGGGTTGGGCGGATCGATTCTCGGTTGCAGCAAGTTCGGCATGAAGGTGTCCCACGGCATGTAGTGTCGCGGTCGCCAGGCGCCATCCCGGCATGGCCGCTGAACAGCAGGGCGGGATTCGAGTGACGACCGAACGCTTCCGTCCTCGCCTGCCTGTCCTCGCCTGCCTGTCCTCACCTGCCTGTCTTTGCCTGCCTGTCCTCGCCTGGTCGAGCCAGGTCGTCCCGATCAGGGCATGCGCCGCTGCGCTGCTCAGTCCTCACGCACCCGCAGCCCCAGCTCCCCATCCGCCAGTCGCGCGCGCAGCGGCGTGCCGGGCGCGACATTCTTCGCCGAGCGCAGCACGTTGCCGTCGGCGTCGAACATGATCGCGTAGCCGCGTTCCAGCGTGGCCAGCGGGCTGATCGCGTGCAGGGCGTGGCCGGCGTGGCGCAGGGCGGTTCGCCGTCGTTCGAGGATTTGCGCGATGGCGCGGCGAAGGTGCTGATCCTGTTCGGCGATGCGGCGTGCCAGCAGCGGCAGACGGGCGCCGGGATGTCGCGCCAGCAGTCGGGCCTGCAATCGTTCCAGCCGGGTGCCGCGTTGCTGGCCCTGTTCGCGCAGCACCACCAGCAGGCGGTGGCGCAGGTGGTGCAGGCGTTCCCGGTCGCGCGCCAGGCGCGCTTGCGGGCGCTGGGCCTGCAGCCGCGCGAACAGGTGATCGACGCGTTGCGAATGTGCCTGCAGCCGGCGTTGCTGCAGGGTGGCCAGGCGTTGCCGCAACTGCCGCAGGTGGCGGCCAACCGCCACCGCGTCGGGCACCAGCAATTCGGCGGCTGCCGAAGGCGTGGGTGCGCGCAGGTCGGCGACGAAGTCGGCGATGCTGAAATCGATCTCGTGGCCCACGGCGCTCACCACCGGCACCGCGCTGGCGTGGATCGCCCGCGCCACCGCCTCGTCGTTGAACGCCCACAGGTCTTCCAGCGAGCCGCCGCCGCGGGTCAACAGCAGTACGTCGTGGCGTGCGCCGTTTGATGCCTTGCGCAGCATGTTGACGATCGCCGGCGGCGCCTCACGCCCCTGCACCGGCACCGGCAGGATCTCCACATCGGCCAGCGGCCAGCGCCGCGCCAGCACGCTGAGCACGTCGCGGATCGCCGCGCCGGTGGCCGAGGTGATCACGCCGATGCGCCGGGCGTAGACGGGCAGGGCACGCTTGCGCGCCGGATCGAACAGACCCTCGGCATCGAGTCGCGCCTTGAGTTGTTCGAACTCGCGTTGCAGCGCGCCTTCGCCGGCAGGTTCCATGTACTCGGCCACCAACTGGAACTCGCCGCGTGGTTCGTACAGGCCGACTTTCGCGCGCAACAACACCTGCATGCCGTCGGCGGGACGGAAGCGCAGCGCGGAGGCTTTCATCTTGAACATCGCGCAGCGCACCTGGGCGCCACTGTCTTTCAGGGTGAAGTACAGGTGCCCGGACGCAGGCTTGGCCACGTTGGACAGTTCACCCTCGATCCACACCTGCGGCAGGGCATCGCCCAGCAGGTCGCGCACCAGCCGGTTGAGCGAGCTGGGGGTGAGGATGTGGCGTGTTTCGGTGCGGTCGTACGGCGCTGACATAAGGGCGCGAGCCTAGCACGATGCACGGTATCAAGTTGTTGGAAAACATCTGCTTGACGCGGTAAGCGCAGGAACAGCATCAAGACCGTCGCGTCGCTTCAGTCGTCTTCGCCCGCATCGCGCAGTTCGCGCCAGCGGCGCTTGCGTACGCGCCAGCTGCGGATGCCCAGGTTCAAGGCGAACCAGACGGCGATGACGCCGAGCGGCCAGCCGATCCAGGCGGGCCACAGGAAGGCCACCACCGCCAACGCCAGCAGCACGCCCGCGCCGATCATCAGCGGGCTGCTGCTGGTGTCGCCCAGCACGCGGCGGTTGGTCAGCGCCGCGCCGACACTGTTGGCGATGCGCAAGGCGCCCGCTGCCGCGCGACCGGAACTGCCGCCGCCGTGGCGTACCCGTGGCCGTCGCGCCTCGCTGCTGCACACCCGTTCGCTCTCGCCGTTGCCGCCACGGCGCCGGCGCGAGGCCAGCACGATCTCGGTGGCGTTGCCCAGGTCCTTTTCGTATTGCGCGGCCAGCTGGCCGGCGAAGCCGTCATCCTCCACCGCCACGTCGATCTCGTGGTTGCCCAGCCAGCTGGCGATGTTGAGGTTGGACGAGCCGACCCGGGCCCATTGGCCATCGGCCACCGCGGTCTTGGCGTGCAGCATCGAACCGTTCCACTCGAACACCCGGATGCCGGCCTTCAGCAGCGGCCGGTAACCCGAGCGCGACATGCCCGCCACCACCGGGATGTCGCTGCTGCCGGGCACCAGCAGGCGCACGTCCACGCCATCGCGGGCAGCGGCGATCAGCGCCTGCACGTAGGGGGCGACGCCCACGAAATAGGCATCGGTCAGCCACAGGGTCTTGCGCGCCATCGAGGCGATCAGCTGGTCCAGCCGGTACATGCCGGCGGTAGACGGCTGGGTGGCGATCACCCGCAGCGACACCTCGCCGACCGGACTTTCCGCCACCGGCGCCGCCGGCAGCGGGCGCAGCGCGGCGCCGGTCTCGCCCCAGCTTTGCGCGAAGGCGGCTTCGAGTTCGGCCACGGCCGGGCCCTGCAGCGCCATGCCGGTGTCGCGCCACGGCGGCACGTTGCGCCGCTCGTCGCCCAGCCACTTCGCGCTGATGCACACGCCGGACAGGAAACCCTGGACGCCATCCACCACCAGCAGCTTGCGATGGTCGCGACTGATCCAGCCCAGTGGCTGGCCCAGCCGGGGTGGATTGAACACGCGCACTTCGCCACCGGCCGCGTGCAGCGGTGCCCAGAACGAACGGCGCGACTGGCCCAGGCATCCGACCCAGTCGGTGACCACGGCGACGAACACGCCGGAGCGGGCGCGCTCGACCAGGGCGTCACGGAACGCGCGACCGACCTCGTCGTCGCGCACGATGTAGTTTTCCAGCAGCACCCGATGCTGCGCGCCGCGGATCGCTGCCAGCCAGGCGTCGTAATGGGCGGCTGCATCGATCAGCAACTGCACCGCATTGCCGCTGAGCAGGGGCGCGCCGGCCGCGCGGCTCAAGGCCTGCTCGGCCAGCAGGCGGCTCGGGGTGGAGGGGATCAGGGGTGTGGGCATGGGCCGAGTGTAGGCGATGGCCTGTCGACGCGGCGCCTTCATCGGCCTTCTGGCATCATCGCGCGCATGCCGATCGAGCAACGCTACGCCGACACCGATGCCTGCGCACGCTACCTGATGGACGTGCTGGGGCCGGACCTGCGCATCGCCGCGCCGCTGGGCCTGGGCAAGCCGCACGAACTGCTCAATGCGATCTACCGGGCGATCAGCGCCAACGCCACGCGCTCGATGCGTTTGTATACCGCGCTGTCGCTGACCCGGCCGCAGGCGTCGCCGGGACTGGAGCAGCGCTTCCTGCAACCGTTCCTGGAACGCCACTTCGGCGCCGACGCGGTCGATCCGCAGTACGCGCTGGACCAGGCGCGCGACGCGCTGCCGGCCAACGTCGAGGTGCACGAGTTCTACCTGCAGTCGGGCGCGATGCTGCATTCGGGCAGCGCGCAACGCAGCTACATCAGCCAGAACTACACCCACGTCGCGCGCGACCTGGTGGTGCAGGACATCAACCTGCTGGTGCAACTGGTGGCTCGTCGCGAGGGACCCGACGGGGTGCACTACAGCCTGTCGTGCAATCCGGACCTGACCCTGGATTTCCTGCGGCTGACCCAGCTGGCCGGCAAGCCGCGGCCAATGTGCGTGGCGGTGGTGCATCCGGATCTGCCGTATCTCGGCGGGGACGCCGAGGTGGCCGAAACCTACTTCGACGTGGAGCTGCGGCCGCCGCATTCGCCGCCGCTGTTCGCGCTGCCCCGCGCGCCGGTGGGCCTGGCCGAGTACGCGCTGGGTCTGCATGCCAGCGCGCTGGTGAAGGATGGCGGCTGCCTGCAGATCGGCATCGGTGCACTGTCCGATGCGCTGGTGAAGGCCTTGCTGCTGCGCCAGCAGAACAACATCCAGTGGCGTCGCGCTTTGGTGGCGCTGGACCCGGCCGGCGTCACCCATGCGCTGGCCGGCTGGCAGGGCGGGCTGGCTCCGTTCGAGGCCGGCCTGTACGGCGCCAGCGAGATGGTGATGGACGGCTTCATGCACCTGCAGCGGGGCGGCATCCTCAAGCGGCGCAGCTGGGACAACCTGGCGCTGGAACGCGCCGCGGCGGCGGGCCGGCTCAATCCGGACACGCCGGGCGGGCACTACCTGCGCGGCGCGTTCTTCCTGGGCTCGCGCGAGTTGTACGCCTGGCTCGACGCCACCGAGGCGGCCGACCCGGACGCGATCGACATGTGCGCGGTGTCCAACGTCAACCAGCTCTACGGCACGCACCAGTCGCTGGCCATGCTGCAGCGGCGCGGCGCCCGCTTCTTCAACACCTGCATGATGGCCACCGCGCTGGGCGCGGTGGTGTCGGACACGCTGGAGGACGGCGGCGTGGTCAGCGGGGTCGGCGGCCAGTACAACTTCGTGGCGATGGCGCACGAACTGCCTGATGCGCGCTCGGTGCTGTTGCTGCGCGCCACCCGCAGCAGCAAGGGCGGCATCGAGAGCAACATCCGCTGGAGCTACGGCCAGACCACCATCCCGCGCCACCTGCGCGACATCATCATCACCGAGTACGGCATTGCCGACCTGCGTGGCAAGAGCGACAGCGAGTGCATCGAGGCGATGCTGGCGATCACCGACGCGCGTTTCCTCGACGCGCTGTGCGCCGAGGCCAAGGCGCATGGCAAGCTGGCCGCGGACTTCGTGATACCCGACAGCTGGCGCCTGCATCGCCCGCTCCACCTGCGCAAGACGCTGGCGCCGTTCCGGCAGCACGGCGTGCTGCCCGAATTTCCGTTCGGCAGCGATTTCAGCGAAGTCGAGCAACGCCTGTTGCCGGCGCTGGAGTGGCTGAAACACGCCGGCGCCAGCTGGCGCGGCAAGCTCGGCCTGCTGCTGGTCGCGTGTCGACCGGGCGAAGCGGCGCCGGGTGAGGCCGAGGCCCTGGCGCGGATGGGCCTGGTCGATCCGCTTACGCTGGCCGATCGCCTGCAGCGTCGCCTGTTGCAGGTGGCCCTGCGTCGGCAGGTGCCGACCGATCGGCCGACGCCTCCGCCGGTGGATCAACCGGCAAACCAGCGGGCGTCGGGTCCGTAGCCGGCTCGTCCAGCAGCGGCAGGACCGCCGGGCTGTCCAGGTCGTCGAACTGCTGGTGGTTGACCGCCCAGAAGAACAGCCGCACGGCCACGACCACGATCACCAGGGTCACCGGAATCAGCACCAGCAGGATGTTCATGCGGGCAACTCGCGTGCGCCGGTGGCCGGGCCGGCGCGGTCATCGGCCGTGGCCTCCGGCCGTCCCACGCGCAGCGCGTTCAGCACCACCACCAGCGAGCTGAGCGACATGCCGATGCCGGCCAGCCACGGCGGCACCACGCCGAACGCGGCGAACGGCACCGCGCAGAGATTGTAGGCCAGCGCCCAGCGGCGGCTCTGCGCGGTGACCTGCTGCAGCTGACGGGCGATCGCGCGTGCGTCGATGAGTCCGTTCAGACGTCCATCCATCAGCAGCAGGTCGGCATGGGCCTGGGCCAGTTCGGTGCCGGAGGCCAGCGCCGCGGAGACGTCGGCACCGGCCAGCAGGGGCGCGTCGTTGCTGCCGTCGCCCACCGCCAGCGTGGTGTGGCCCTCGGCATGGGCTGCCTGCAGGCGTTCGAGCTTGTCGGCCGGCGACTGCCGGGCGTGCCAGTCGGCGATGCTCAGGCGGGCGGCCATCGTGGCCACGCGGCTGCTCGCGTCGCCGCTGGCCATGCTGGTGGTGATGCCGTCCCCGCGCAGCCGTTCGAGCACGTGTTGCGCATCGGTGCGCGGTTGTTCGTCGAGATGGAAGGCCGCGATGACGCCGTCCGCGTCGGTCAGCAGCAAGGCATCCGCGACACCGGCGGGAGCCGGCTGGCCGCTGGGCGCCAGCGCGTAGTCGGCGCGTCCCAGCCACAGTGCGTGACCGGCCACCTCGCCCGAAATGCCGGCGCCGGCCGCCACCTGCACCGATTGCGCCTGCAGCGGCATGGCCTGCTGGCGCGCGGCATCGGCCAGGGCGCGGGCCAGCGGGTGCGAGCTTTCATGCGCCAGCGCGGCGGCCAGCTGCAGCACCCGCTCGACGCTGTCGCCGCGCAGGGGTTCGACCGCGCGGCGCTGCAGTTGCGGCACGGTCAGCGTGCCGGTCTTGTCGAACAGGGCGTAGTCGACCTCGGCCAGCCGGCCCAGCGCATCGCCGCTGGTCACCAGCACGCCGCGCCCGGCCAGCACGCCGAGTGCCCGGGTCAGCGTGGCCGGGCGGGTCAACGCGAAGGCGCAGGGGCAGGCGACTACCAGCACCGCCACCGCCGCCTCGAACGCACGCGCCGGATCGACCAGTAACCAGCCGATGGCGGTGAGTGCGGTCAGGCCCAGCACTCGCGCCACGAAGCGGCCGACCACGTGATCGCTGGCCGCGATCGTCGAGCGCGCCTGGCGCGCACGGGTGGCCAGTTCGCCCAGTCGCGCCACTGTGGTGGTGTTGCCACTGTGCTCCACGAGCAATTCGGCGGGGCCGGACAACAGCACGCTGCCGGCAATCAGGGGTTCGCCGCGCACGCGTCGCACCGGCCGCGATTCGCCCGACAGCAGCGCTTCGTCCAGCTCGACGTGGGCGCTCTGCAACACGCCGTCGGCGGGCACGCGGGTGCCTTCGGCGATATGCACGCGGTCGCCGGGCAGCAGGGTCATCGCAGGCACGGTTTCCAGCTCGCCGTCGGCACGGCGGCGCTGCGCCAGCAAGGGTGCGCCGTCGATCACCGCGTCACCCATCGCGCCGCTGCGATGGCGCGAGCGCAGTTCCAGGTAGCGTCCGCCCAGCAGCAGGAACACGAACATGGTCACCGAATCGAAATAGATTTCGCCGCTGCCGCGCAGCGTGTTGAACATGCTGGCCAGGAACACCAGGGCCACCGCCAGCGCCACCGGCAGGTTGATGCCGAGCCGGCGTTCGCGCAGTTCCTGCACCGCGCCGCGGAAGAACGGCAGCGCCGAATAGAACACCACCGGCACGCTGGTCAGCAGGCCGAGCCAGCGGAACAGGTTGCGCGTGCTGAAGTCGACGAAATCGACCACGCCGATGTAGATGACGAAGGCGTACGTCATCACCTGCATCGAGCACATGCCGGCCACCAGCAGGCGCTTCAGTGCATCGTGCTGTTCCTGCGAGCGGACGTCGTCGATGCTTTCGTGCTGCAGCGGCTGCGCCGGGCAGCCGGCCGCGGCGAAATTCGCCATCAGGGTGGGCAGCGGCGTGCGGCCGGCATCCAGCACCACGCGCACCCGGCGCGCCGGGCGATCGATGGCGACACGTTTTACGCCGGGCAGCGAGCGGATCAGCTGTTCCAGCCGCAACACCTGCCGCGCATCGGCCAAGGATTCGACCGACAGGGCGACCTCGCTGCTGCCGTCGCGACGGGGGCGCAGCACCTGCGCGGCAAGTTGCGGATGGGCCCACGCCGCGTAGTCGTTCATCGCGGCGGGTCGGTGGTTGGCGGGGGCGGCGCGGCGCTATGCGCGCTGACCGGTACGCCGAACACGGTGTGCGAGGTGTCCAGCGGCGTGTCGGCGTAGCGGGTGCCCACCACGATCAGCCACACGCAACCGGCGATCGATGCCACGAAGACGAACGCTCCCAGCCACACGATCGGCTGTCGATACCATGCTGATCCGCGGGCCGATCCGTGCCGGGCGGCGGAGTCATTGCCGTTGTTCATCGACCGGGTGCGACAGCTGGTAGACGTAGGCGGCGACCACGCGGATCTGGTCGTCGGACAGGCGCGGGCTCCATGCCGGCATGTGGCCCTGGCGTCCTTCGCCGATGGTCTTCTCGATGTCGGCCACGCTGCCGCCATGCAGCCAGACCTGGTCGGTGAGGTTGGGTGCACCCAGCGCCGGATTGCCCTTGCCATCGGCGCCGTGGCAGGCCGCGCAAGTGGCGAACATCGGCTGGCCGGCGGCGGCCTTCGCCGCGTCGTGCGGTGCGCCGGACAGGCTCAGCACGTACTGCGCCAGGTTCTTGACGTTGTCCGCGCCCAGGCTGGCCCACGGCGGCATCACGCCGCTGCGGCCGTCGTGGATCGAAGTGGTGATGTCGCTGCCGCCGCCACCGTACAGCCAGTCGCTGTCGGCGAGGTTCGGCGCGCCCAGCGCCACGTTGCCCTTCGCGCTGCGCTGGTGGCAGGCGGCGCAGTTGTCCTCGAACAGCACCTTGCCCATCTGCAGGGCGGCCGGATCGCTCGCCAGTTGCTCGACCGGGTACAGCTTGAAGCGCTCCATCAGCGGCGCCAGCTCGGCTTCGTTGGCGGCCACATTGCGGGCCAGTTCGCCATGCGAAGTCCAGCCGAGCACGCCCTTGAAGCTGCCGAAGCCGGGGAACAGCGCCAGGTAGACGAAGCCGGCCACAAACATCGCCCCGGAGAACACCACCCACCACAGCGGCAGCTTGCGCACGCCTTCGCGCAGCACGCCGTGGGCCCAGACGTGACCGCTGGTGCCGTCGGGCAGGGTGGGGATCTTCGCGCGCGGGCCCCACAGGAACAGGAAGAACGTGATGCCCATGTTCAGCACTACCAGGAACATCACCCACAACGACCATCCCGTGCTCATGGGCGATTCTCCTCGGTGCCGGTTTCGGCTTCGTCTTCCATCGGCAGCCTGGCCATGCGGTTGAACGTGGGCTTGTGGTATCTGCGCCAGGCCCAGAACCAGATGCCGATGAAGGTGAACATCATCAGCAGGATGATGGCGCCGGCGAGGTGGCCCCAGGCCGGATTCATCGGGGTCATGGCGCACCTCCCGTGCTGGCCGGAGCTACTGCCGGGTCAGGCTCGTTCCTGACGCCCAGGCCTTGCAGGTAGGCGACCAGGGCGTCCATCTCGGTCTTGCCTTCCACCGCGGCGGGCGCGCTGGCGATGTCCGCATCGCTGTACGGGTCGCCCAGCTTGCGCAGGACGCGCATGCGCGCCTGCACGTCGGCGGCGTCGAGTTTCTTCCCGGCCAGCCACGGGTAGGCGGGCATGTTCGACTGCGGCACGACCTGGCGCGGGTCCATCAGATGCATGCGCTGCCAGTCGTCGGAATACTTGCCACCCACGCGCGCCAGGTCCGGGCCGGTGCGCTTGGAGCCCCACTGGAACGGGCGGTCGTAGACCGATTCGGCCGCGGTGGAGAAATGTCCGTAGCGCTGGGTCTCGAAACGCAGCGCGCGGATCATCTGCGAGTGGCACAGGTAGCAGCCCTCGCGCACGTAGACGTCCTTACCGGCCAGTCGAAGCGGGTCGTACGGATGGACGCCGGGCGGCGCTTCCAGCGTGTGCGCTTCGATGAACAGCGGGGTGATCTCGGCCAGGCCGCCCAGCGAGACCATGATGGCGATGCCGACCGCCAGCAGGCCGGCGTGTTTTTCGATTGCTTCGAAATGCTTGTAAGCCATGTCGATATCTTCCTCAGCCGGCCGCGGGCAGTGGCGCGGGTACCTGATGCGGCACCGGTTCGGGGATGGGCACGGGAATCGGCTTGATCAGCCGCGCGCGGGCGTCGGACGCCGTATGCCAGAGGTTCCACGCCATCACCCACATGCCCGACAGGATGAACACGCCACCCAGCCAGCGGATGACGTACATCGGCTTGATCGCGATCAGGCTGTCCAGGAAACCGTAGGTCAGCGCACCGTCGGGGTTGGTGGCGCGCCACATCAGGCCTTCGGTGACGCCGGCGGTCCACATCGAGCCCACGTACAGCAAGGTGCCCATGATGTGCAGCCAGAAGTGCACTTCCATGCCCTTGTGCGAATACATCTCCGGCCGCCCCAGTGCGCGGGGCGCCATCGCGTAGAGCGAGCCGATGGTGATCATCGCGACCCAGCCCAGCGAGCCGGAGTGCACGTGGGCGATGGTCCAGTCGGTATAGTGCGACAGCGAGTTCACCGTCTTGATCGCCATCATCGAGCCTTCGAAGGTCGAGGCGGCGTAGAACACCAGCGATATCACCATGAACTTCGCGGCGGGGTCGGTCTTCAGCCGCCACCACGAGCCGTTGAAGGTGAGCAGGCCGTTGGCGGCCGAGCCCAGGCTGGGCATCAGCAGCACCAGCGAGAATGCCATGCCCACCGACTGCACCCAGTCGGGCAGGGCGGTGTACATCAGGTGGTGCGCGCCGGCCCACATGTAGACCGAGATCAGCGCCCAGAAATTGACGATCGAGAAACGGTAGCTCCACAGCGGCTGCTGCGCCTGCCGCGGCACGAAGTAGTACATCATCCCCAGGAAGCCGGCGGTGAGGAAGAACGCCACCGCGTTGTGGCCGTACCACCACTGCACCATCGCGTCGACCACGCCGGAATAGATCGGATACGACTTGGTCCACGACACCGGCAGGGCCAGGTTGTTGACGATGTGCAACAGGCCCACGGCGATGATGAACGCGCCGTAGTACCAGTTCGCCACGTAGATGTGCTTGATGCGCCGGCGCATCAGCGAGCCGAAGAACACCACGCCGAAACCCACCCAGACCACCGCGATCAGGATGTCGATGAACCATTCCGGCTCGGCGTATTCCTTGCTCTGGGTCAGCCCCAGCGGCATCGTGATCATCGCCAGCACGCAGACCAGTTGCCAGCCCCAGAAGGTGAACCCGGCCAGCTTGGTGAACGCCAGGCGGGCATGGCCGGTGCGCTGCACCACGTAGTAGCAGGTACCCATCAGCGCCGAGCCGCCGAAGGCGAAGATCACGCCGAAGGTGTGGTCGGGCCGGATGCGGCTGAAGGTCAGCCACGGGATCTCGAAGTTCAGCGCCGGCCACATCAGTTCGGCGGCGGCGTAGACGCCGACGGACATGCCGATGATGCCCCATACGGCGGCGGCCAGCAGGAACTGGCGCACGACCCTGTCGTTGTAATACTCGGTGTTCGGCATGGGGTTTCCCGGCTGGATAACTGCGCAATTTTAGGAGAAGCATGAGGCGCCGTATTGACTCCGATCAAGCCGCTGCGTCAATTCGTCCATGGGACGAGCCTGCAGAAAGCCCCGGGGCCAGCGCGCGCCCGTTCAGCCTGCGCCGATTTGCCACGGAAGGGCAGCCCCGATCGGGTATTCTTGCCGGCATCGCCGCGAACCATCGCGACCTGTTATCCGGTTGAATCCATGAGTGAGATAGCTGTACAGAAAGCGCGCCCGGCCGAGCCGGCGCAACGCCGGCCCAGCGTGGCCGTGCATGTGGGCAAGGTGAAGGTGGGCGGCGGTGCGCCGATCGTGGTGCAGTCGATGACCAACACCGACACCGAAGATCCGGCCAGCACCGCGAAACAGATCGCCGAGCTGGCCCGCGCCGGCTCCGAGATGGTGCGCATCACGGTCAACACGCCGGCCGCGGCGGCCGCGGTGCCGCGCATCGCCGAGCGGCTGGCGATGATGGGCGTGGACGTGCCGATCGTGGGCGACTTCCACTACAACGGCCACCTGCTGCTCGAGCGCGAGCCGGCCTGCGCCGAGGCGCTGGCGAAGTACCGGATCAATCCGGGCAACGTGGGCTTCGGCAAGAAGCACGAAAGCCAGTTCGCCTCGATCATCGAAAAGGCGCTGCGCTATGACAAGCCGGTGCGCATCGGCGCCAACTGGGGCTCGCTGGACCAGGGCATGGTCGCCGCGCTGATGGACGAGAATGCGCAGCGTGCCGACCCGTGGGACGCCTCGCACGTGGCGCGCGAGGCGCTGATCCGCTCGGCGCTGGACTCGGCGGCGCTGGCCGAGAAGCTTGGCCTGCCGCGCGACCGCATCATCCTGTCGTGCAAGGTCTCCGGCGTGCAGGAGCTGATCGCGGTGTATCGCGATCTGGCGATCCGCTGCGATTACGCGCTGCATCTTGGCCTGACCGAGGCCGGCATGGGTTCCAAGGGCATCACTGCCTCGGCCGCGGCGCTGGCCGTGCTGCTGCAGGAAGGCATCGGCGACACCATCCGCATCTCGCTCACGCCCGAACCCGGCGCCTCGCGCACCGGTGAGGTGATCGTGGCGCAGGAGCTGCTGCAGACCATGGGCCTGCGCTCGTTCACCCCCCTGGTCACCGCCTGCCCGGGTTGCGGGCGAACCACCAGCGAGTTCTTCCAGGAACTGGCCAAGACCGTGCAGGAACACGTGCGCGAGCAGATGCCGCTGTGGCGGGTGCAGTACGACGGCGTGGAAAACCTCACCTTGGCGGTGATGGGCTGCATCGTCAACGGCCCGGGCGAATCCAAGCACGCCAACATCGGCATCTCGCTGCCGGGCAATGGCGAGGCGCCGGCGGCGCCGGTGTTCATCGACGGCGAGAAGGCGATGACCCTGCGTGGCGACAATATCGCCAACGAATTCGTGGGCATCCTCGACGACTACGTGGCGCGCAAGTACACCGCCCGGACCGGTTGATCGCGGCTGGAACGGTTGTCCGGTCAATCGTCCGTGCGGCTTGCCGTGCAGGGCTGGAGCAGTTCGGGCGTCAGATCCGCCCAGCTGCCGATCCGTCCGGGCAACCGGCCCAGTCGCGCCACTTGTTGCAGGTAGGTCGTGCGGGGAATCTCGACGGCGCCCAGGCCCAGCGTGTGCGGGTTGCTGACCTGGGTGTCGAGCAGGGGAAAGCCCATCGCGTGCAGCAGTCGAGCGAGGGCGACCAGCGCCAGCTTCGAGCCGCCGCTTTCGACGCTGAACATCGACTCGCCGCAGAACAGCCGACCGATCGCCACGCCGTAGATGCCGCCGACCAGGCGCTCGCCGTCCCACACTTCAATGCTGTGCGCATGGCCCAGCCGATGCAGTTGCACATAGGCGTCGATCATCGCCGGCACCAGCCAGGTGCCCGAGTCGTCGCGGCGCGGCTGTGCGCAGGCGCGGATCACCTGTTCGAACGCGTGGTCGACGGTGAGGTGCCAGCGCCGGCCGCGGAGTTGCCGACGCAGGCTGCGGTTGAGGTGGACGCTGGCGGTGTCGAAGGTGCAGCGCGGGTCGGGCGACCACCACAGGATCGGTTCGCTCTCGCTGAACCACGGAAAGATGCCCTGGCTGTACGCGGCCAGCAGGCGCTCCGGACCCAGGTCGCCGCCGAAGGCCAGCAGGCCGTTGGGTTCGGTCAGCGCCTCGCCGGGGTCGGGAAAGCGCTCCCATTGATGGGCGTCCAGCAGGGGCAGGCGGATCATCGGGGTGCCGCCTCGCGCCGGGCATAGGGACTGTGCGCGGCGAGTTCCGCCGCGTAATCATCGACCGCCGCGGCCTCGTCGGCGAGCGCGTTCGCCACGGCGGCGCGAAAGTCCCGGTTGACCAGGTAATGGCGGGAATGCGTTCGCGCGGGCAGGAATCCCCGCGCCAGTTTGTGTTCGCCTTGCGCGCCCGGTTCGAAACGCTGCAGCCCCTGCGCGATGGCGTAGTCGATGCCGCGGTAGTAGCACAGTTCAAAATGCAGCCCCGGCACGTCCACGCTGGCGCCCCAGTAGCGGCCGTACAGCACGTTGCCGCCCTGGACGAACAGCGCCATCGCCACGATGTGGCCGTCATCGCGTGCCAGCGCCAGCTGGATCGCCGGACCCAGTTCGCCCAGCCGAGCGAAGAATGCGGAGGTCAGCGCGGCGTGGTTGCCCTTCATGTCGAATGTCGCTTCGTACAGCTCATGCACGCGCGACCATTCCCCATCGCTCAGGCTGTCGCCAGGGCGCCATTCCACCGCCAGGCCGCTGGCGGCGACCTGGCGGCGTTCGTGCACGATGTTCTTGCGTTTCTTGTGGTTCAGCGCGGCCAGGAAGTCGGCGAAATCGCGATAGCCCCGGTTGTGCCAGTGGAACTGCACGTCCGAACGCGCCAGCCAGTCATCGCCGAATGCGGCCAGTTCGTCCGCTTGCAGGAAGTTAGCGTGCACCGACGACAAGCCAAGCCGGTCGCATTCGGCGCGCATGGCATCCACCAGCGCGCGTTGCAGATCCAGGCGCCCCGTGCCGTTGCCGGCGAGCAAGCGCGGACCGGGCACCGGCGAGTAGGGCACGCCGTTGAGAAGTTTCGGGTAGTAATCGCCACCGGCGCGCTCCCACGCGCTGGCCCAGCTCCAGTCGAACACGAACTCGCCGTGCGAGTTGCCCTTCAGGTACAGCGGCGCGGCCGCGACCAGCCGTTCGCCTTCGTGCAGGCTGAGGTGATGCGCCTGCCAGCCCCAGTCGGGGCGAATGCAGCCGCCGCTTTCCAGCGCCTGCAGGAAAGCGTGCGACACGAACGGGTTCGGTTCCGGAAGCAGTGCGTCCCACGCCGCGGCAGGCAGCTCGGCGATCGCGGCGTGGAAGCGGATGTCATGCATGAGGTGGCAGGAATACCGTGTTGCGAGAGATTCGGGAAGGTGAGCGTCGTTTCCACCCTTTCGACGTCATTCCCGCTTTCGCGGGAATGACGGCTGTTCGGATTCTGCCTCTGCTACCAAAGAGTGCCCTGAACGCGATTCCCGATTCCCGATTCCCGGCCTAGACCACCGGCGTCTGCTGGTCGAGCCAGCGCTCGGCGTCCAGCGCGGCCATGCAGCCGAAACCGGCCGAGGTCACGGCCTGGCGGTAGACGTGGTCGGCCACGTCGCCGGCGGCGAACACGCCCGGCACCGAGGTCATCGTGGCCATGCCGCCCTGGCCGCTGTGGATCCTGATGTAGCCGTCGTGCATGTCGAGCTGGCCTTCGAAGATGCCGGTGTTCGGCGTGTGGCCGATCGCCACGAAGAAGCCGGTGGCCTCGATGTCGCGGGTGACGCCGGAGTTGACGTCCTTCACGCGCACGCCGGTGACGCCGCTGTCGTCGCCCAGCACCTCGTCGATGGTGTGGTTCCAGACCAGCTCGATCTTGCCGGCGGCGGCCTTCTCGAACAGCTTGTCCTGCATGATCTTCTCGGCGCGCAGCTTGTCGCGGCGATGCACCAGGTAAACCTTGCGGCCGATGTTGGCCAGGTACAGCGCTTCCTCGACCGCGGTGTTGCCGCCGCCGATCACCACCACGTCCTGGTCGCGGAAGAAGAAGCCGTCGCAGGTGGCGCAGGCGGACACGCCCTTGCCCTTGAACTTCTCTTCGCTGGCGATGCCCAGGTACTTGGCGGTGGCGCCGGTGGTGACGATCAGCGCGTCACAGGTGTATTCGCCCGAGTCGCCCTTGAGCCGGAAGGGTTTCTGCTTCAGGTCGACCGTGTGGATGTGGTCGAAGATCATCTCGGTGTGGAAGCGCTCGGCGTGCTCGGCCATGCGCTGCATCAGCGCCGGGCCCTGCAGGCCCTCGACGTCACCCGGCCAGTTGTCCACGTCGGTGGTGGTCATCAGCTGGCCACCCTGCTGCAGGCCGGTGATCATGGTCGGCTTCAGGTTGGCGCGCGCCGCATACACCGCTGCGGTGTAGCCGGCGGGGCCGGAGCCGAGGATCAGCAGGCGGCTGTGCTTGGGGGTGCTCATGGTTATAATCCTTGGGTTTGCTGGTGACTTGAGTGGCTATTCGCTCCAGCCCACGCGGCGGTTTCATCGCCACGCGCGGGCTGACGACGACAAAGCGCACGAACCCCGGAAGGATGGGGAATACGCAGCACCGATTCAAGGTGCCGGCAGATCAACGACACCACCGCGGCGGTTGCGCGATGGATTTACAACGTGCTCCCACAGGATTCTTTCTCCATGCGTATCGGTATCCCCTCCGAAACCAAGACCCTTGAAGGTCGTGTTGCCCTCGTTCCCGCCGCCGCCGCCGACCTGGTGCGTCGTGGCCATGAAGTGTTCATCCAGTCCGGCGCCGGACTGAAGAGCGGCTTTGCCGACGAGGCCTATGTCAAGGAAGGCATCAAGATCGTGCCGGACGCCGCGGCCCTGTATGAAGCGGGCGAGCTGATCGTCAAGGTGAAGGAGCCGATCGCCGGCGACCTGGCCCTGCTGAAGAAGCATCACCTGCTGTTCTGCTACCTGCACCTGGCTGCCGAACCGGCGCTGACCAAGAGCCTGCTCGACATCGGCCTGACCGGCGTGGCGTTCGAATCGGTGGAAGAGAACGGCGGCCTGCCGCTGCTGCTGCCGATGTCGGTGATCGCCGGCCGTATCGCCACGCAGATCGGCACCACCCTGCTGCATCGTCCGCAGGGCGGCAAGGGCAAGCTGCTGGGCGGCATGGCCTCGACCTCGCGCGGCAAGGTGGTGGTGCTGGGCGGCGGTGCCGCAGGCAAGGCCGCGGCCTCGCTGGCGGCGGCTGCCGGTGCGCGCGTGGTGGTGTTCGACAAGCGCCAGGATCGCCTGGCCGAAATGATGGAACTGGCCCCCAACGTCACCGCGCTGTACGCCTACGAGTCGTCGGTGGCCGAGGAAGTGCGCGATGCCGACATCGTGGTCGGCGCCGTGCTGGTGCCCAGCGCCAAGGCGCCGCGGGTGGTCACCGAGGAAATGGTCAAGACGATGGAGCCGGGCAGCGTGCTGGTGGACATCGCGATCGACCAGGGCGGCTGCTTCGAGACCTCCAGGCCGACCACCTGGAAGGAGCCGACCTACGACGTGCATGGCGTCACCCACTTCTGCGTGACCAACATGCCCGGCGCCGTGCCGCAGACCTCGTCGCTGGCGATCTCCGCCGCGATCCTGCCCTATGTGCAGCGCCTGGCCGCCGGCAACGAGTGGCGCGAGTTCGAGCCGCTGAAGGTCGGCATCAACGTCGATGGCGGCAAGCTGGTGCATCCGGCGCTGCAAGGTATGCTCTGACCCTTGGCAGTCAGGAAGGGGGCACCCAAGGTGGCGCGAAGCGCAAACGTGAAGCAAAAACCGAGGGAAGGCCTCAGCGAGGAGCTGAAGCGCCGGCTGCGTGAAGCCGGCGCCCTGCTGCTGCTGCCGCTGGCGGTATACCTGCTGGTATGCCTGTTCAGCTACAACCCGCATGACCCCAGCTGGACCAATGCGGGCCAGCTGGAGCATGCGCACAATTTCGGCGGCACCGTCGGCGCGTACATCGCCGACCTGCTGCGCTGGATCTTCGGCCTGGTGGCCTACTGCTTCCCGCTGCTGTTGCTGTTGCTGGGCGTGCAGGTACTGCGCCAGCGCGCCGACGAACGGGTGGTGCATCCGTGGGAACCGGCGCTGCGGCTGATCGGCTTCGTGTTCTTTTTCATCACCGGGCCGGCGCTGCTCTATCTGAATTTCCATGACGAACCGGTGCTGCCCCAGGGCGTGGGCGGCATCATCGGCGTGTGGGTCGGCGATGCGCTGCTCAGCGCGTTCGGCGACAAGGGCGCGCCGCTGCTGTTGCTGGCGTTGTTCCTGATCGCCGTGACCCTGGCCACCGGACTGTCCTGGTTCCGCGTGATGGACTGGACCGGGCAGGGCGTGCTGAGGCTGGCCGGCTGGCTGCGCGGCAAGTTGCGCGAGGCGCCGCAGGCGATGGCCGCGCGGCAGGCGCGCACCGAACGCGAAGTGGTGAAGAAGGCCGACGCGGTGCGCCAGGCCAAGCGCGAGCCGGTGCGCATCGAGGCGCCTCCCGCGCCGGTGACGCGCAGCGAACGAGCCCGGCTGGAAACGCAGATCCCGCTGTTCGTCGGCGCCGCCACGCCGGGCGAGTTGCCGCCGCTGTCGCTGCTGGACGAAGCGCCGCCGCAGGGGCCGGGCTATTCCGAGGAAACCCTCGAAGTGCTCTCGCGCCAGGTCGAGTTCAAGCTGAAAGACTTCAGGATCGACGTAAAGGTGGTCGGCGCCTATCCCGGCCCGGTGATCACCCGTTTCGAGATGGAGCCGGCGCCCGGCATCCGCGGCTCGCAGGTGTCGAGCCTGGACAAGGACATCGCCCGCGGGCTGTCGGTGGTCAGCGTGCGCGTGGTCGACGTGATCCCCGGCAAGAACGTGATCGGCCTGGAGATCCCCAACACGCACAAGCAGATCGTCTACCTGTCGGAGATCCTGCGTTCGGACAAGTACGACCAGCTGAAGTCGCCGCTGGCGCTGGCGCTGGGCAAGGACATCGGCGGGAAACCGATCGTGGTCGACCTGGGCAAGATGCCGCATCTGCTGGTGGCCGGCACCACCGGTTCCGGCAAGTCGGTGGCGGTCAACGCGATGGTGCTGAGCCTGCTGTACAAGGCCAGCCCCAAGGACGTGCGGATGATCATGATCGACCCGAAGATGCTGGAGCTCTCGGTGTACGAGGGCATCCCGCACCTGCTGGCGCCGGTGGTCACCGACATGAAGGAAGCGGCCAACGCATTGCGCTGGTGCGTGGCCGAGATGGAACGCCGCTACAAGCTGATGGCCGCGGTGGGCGTGCGCAACCTGGCCGGTTTCAACAAGAAGGTGAAGGACGCCGAGAACGCCGGCCAGCCGCTGCTGGACCCCTTGTTCCGGCCCAACCCGGAGATGCCGAACCTGGCGGCCGAGCCGCTGGAGCCGCTGCCGTACATCGTGATCATCATCGACGAGTTCGCCGACATGATGATGATCGTCGGCAAGAAGGTGGAGGAGCTGATCGCCCGCCTGGCGCAGAAGGCGCGCGCCGCCGGCGTGCACCTGATCCTGGCCACCCAGCGTCCGTCGGTGGACGTGATCACCGGCCTGATCAAGGCCAACATCCCGACTCGCATCGCGTTCCAGGTGTCCAGCAAGATCGACTCGCGCACGATTCTTGATCAGTCCGGCGCCGAAGCGCTGCTTGGCCACGGCGACATGCTCTACCTGCCGCCGGGCACCGCCACGCCCGAGCGCGTGCACGGCGCCTTCGTCGACGACCACGAGGTGCATGGCGTGGTCAACTGGTTGCGCTCGCAGGGTGCGCCGAACTACATCGAGGGCGTGCTGGAAGAAGTGCAGGCCACCAGCGACGGCAAGTTCATCAACGACTCCGGCCTGCCGCAGGAAGGCGAGGAAGGCGGCGATGCCGACACCCAGCTGTACGACAAGGCGGTGGCCGTGGTCACCCAGACGCGGCGCGCCTCGATCTCCGGCGTGCAGCGGCATCTGCGCATCGGCTACAACCGGGCCGCGCGACTGGTCGAGCAGATGGAGCAGGACGGCGTGGTCAGTGCGCCCCAACACAATGGCAACCGCGAAGTGCTGGCGCCGCCACCGCCGAAGAACTGAAGTCGGCGCACCCTGTGCGCTCCTACGGTTCGGTTAAGCCAGCACTGCCCACAATTCCTTCCATCGTCATTCTCGGGGAATCCGATGAAACGCTTCATGCTCGTCCTGTCCGCTGCCGCGCTGTTGCTGAGTGCCGCGGCGCAGGCCGCCACCGGCCCGGCGCGGGCGCGGCTGGATGCCTTTGCCACCGGCCTGCATTCGCTGACCGGCAATTTCAGCCAGACCCTGACCGACATCAACGGCAGCACCAGCAAGAACAGCTCCGGCACGCTGGCCCTGCAGGCGCCGCGGCAGTTCCGCTGGGACACCGTCAAGCCGTACCAGCAGACCATCGTCGCCGACGGCAGCCGGGTGTGGCTGTACGACCCGGAGCTGGAGCAGGTGACGGTGCGCATCCAGAGCAGCGAGGAATCGCACAGCCCGCTCACCGTGCTGACCGACCTCAAGCAGATGGACCGGGACTTCAAGGTCGTCGAGCAGGGTGAGCATGACGGCCTGGTCTGGCTGCGGCTCAGCTCCACCGCGAAGGACCCGCAGTTCGACTACGCCGACCTCGGCTTCGACGCCAATGGCCTGGCCCGCATGACGTTCCGCGACCAGCTCGGTTCCACCACCGACATCCGCTTTTCCAACTGGCAGCGCAACGCACCGATCCCGCCGGCCACCTTCAACTTCGTGCCACCGCAGGGCGCCGACGTGATCGGCGACCTGCCGGTGATCACCACCCAGCCGCTGAAAGACTGATCCGTCGATGCCCGTCCTGCGCCAGTTGCCGGGTTGGGCCTGGGTGGGCGGCGGCGTGCTGGCCTTCATTGCCGGCATCGTCAATGCGGCCGGCTACCTCGGCTTCCGCCATCAGGCGATCACCAACCTGACCGGATCGACGACCCTGCTGGGCGCGTCGCTGGGCACCGCCGATGGGCCCGAAATCGTGCATTGGGGATTGTCGGTCGCGGCCTTCGTTTTCGGTGCGGTGCTCAGCGGAATCATCGTGCAGCAGCACACGCTCAAGCTCGGCCGGCGCTACGGACTGGCGCTGGTGCTGGAGTCGCTGCTGCTGTTTGCCGCCGTGCCCCTGATGACCCGCGGCAATCCGGCGGGGATCTACCTGGCATCGATCGCCATCGGCCTGCAGAACGGCATGGCCAGCACGTATAGCGGCATGGTGTTCCGCACCACCCACGTGTCGGGCATGTTCACCGACCTGGGCATCTACATCGGGCAACGCCTGCGCGGCCTGCAGGTCGATACCTTGCGCATCCGCGTCTGCGTGCTGGTGGTCACCGCCTTCACCCTCGGCGGCGCGGCCGGTGCGCTGTTGTTCAAGCTGATGCAGGAGCGCACCTTGCTGGTGCCGGCGGCGCTGACCGGCCTGTGCGGCCTGGGCTACAGCATCTACCGCCAGTACCGGATCAGCATGGAACGGCGCGCCGGCGTCGGCTGATCGAGGCCCGTTTTCAACTGGGCGGACGCTGATCCTGGCCCGCTTTCAGTCGGGTGGTCGCTGATCCTGGCCAGCTTTCAGCTGGCCAGGGCGCAGCAGTTGCGGCCGTTGCGCTTGGCCTGGTACAGCGCCTTGTCGGTGCGCGACAACCACGATTCGAAGGCTTCATGCGGCTGCCGCTGGGCGATGCCGATGCTGGCCGTCACCATCACCGGCGAGCCGTCGTGGACCAGGATCATGCCGGCCAGTTCGACGCGGATGCGCTCGATGATCTCGTGCGCCTGCTGCAGGTGGGTATCGGGCAGGCACAGCACGAATTCCTCGCCGCCGTAGCGTCCGATCAGGTCGGTGTGCCGGCAATGCCGCGTGATCACCTCGACCGCCTGGCAGATCACCGTGTCGCCGGCCTGGTGGCCGTGCGTGTCGTTGATCAGCTTGAAGCGATCCAGGTCGAACAGGGCCATGCAGGCGACGCCGTCGGGCGATTTCTCGCTGAGCGTGCGCACCAGTTCCAGGAAGCGCCGGCGGTTGAAGACGCCGGTCAGCCCGTCGGTGCTGGCCAGTTCGTCGAGTCGTCGATTGGCGGCCAGCAGGGCCTGCGTATGTTCGTCGATCTCGCGCTGCAGCCGGCGCGCCTGGTGCCGCAGGTAGAGCGTGCGCAGGTGCACCAGCAGCACGATCAGCCCCAGCAGCAGGATGGCGGCGGCGATCCGGGTGCGCGTGGTCTCGTACCAGTACGGGCTGACCAGCACCGTCAGTTGCGTTTCGGCCGTGCGCGGCTGCAGGCCCTGGGTGGTCGCCACCAGGCGCAACCGGTAACTGCCGTGGGGCAGGTTGGTGTAGTTGGCGCTGGGCGCGCTGCCCTTGGGGATGTCGGTCCAGCTCTGGTCGAAACCTTCCAGGCGGTAGCGGTACGTCGTCTCCATCGCGGCCTGGTAGTCGAGCAGGGCGAAGTTCAGGCGCAGGTTGTGGGTGTCGCCGTCGAGCCGGATGCTGCCGCCATCGCCGGGCAGCTTGCCGAACGGCACCAGCACCCCGTTGACCTCGGCGCGGGTGATCACCAGCGGAGCCAGCGCGCTGGCCGGCGGCTGCCAGTGCGGGCGGATCACGGTCAGTCCGGCCTGGCCGCCGAACAGCAGTTCGCCGGTGGGTGCGCGGGCGGCGGCGATGCTGACGTAGCTGGCGATGTGCAGGCCGTCGCGGGCGCCGAGGTTGGCCACCGCCAGGGTCTGGCTGTCGACCCGCGCCACGCCGTTCGACAGGCTGGCCCAGATCTGTCCGGCGTCATCGGCCAGCACGGTGTTGACGTTGTCGCTGGACAGGCCGTCGCCGGTGCCGATGGTCCGCGCGCTCCAGGTGCCGTCGTCCTGCTGGTGCAGCACGCTGAGCCCGCCCAGCGTGCTGGCCCACACGCGTCCGTCCGCGGCGGCCATCAGCGAGCTGATGTAGTCCTGCGGCAGGCTGGTGGGGTCGCCGCGACGATGCAGCAGATTGGTGAAGCTGGTGGGCAGGCTATTGCCGCGGGCGATGCTGATGCCGCGACTGGTGGCGTACCACCACTCGCTGCCCGCGCGCACGATTTCGCGCACCGTGTTGCTGGCCAGGCTGGCCGGATCGCCGGCACGGTGGCCGAGATGTTCCAGCGCATGCGTGCGCGGGTCGTAGCGATAGACGCCGTCGTAGGTGCCGATCACCACGCGGTCGCCATCGGGCTTCAGGCCCAGCACGGGCTTGTCGTGCAGCTCGGGCACGATCGAGTTCTCGATCGCCAGCGTATCGGGATCAATCCTCGCCAGGCCTTGCGTGCCGACCAGGATCGAACCGTCGGCGGCTTCGGTGATGCTGTGCACGCCGCGCTGGATCTGGCTGCCGGCCAGCAGCAGGTGCTTCATGCGCCCGGCTTTCAGGTCGATGATGTCGATGTGCCCCGCGCCCAGCCCCAGCCAGATCCGGGCGCGACTGTCGACGAAGATCGCGCGCACATTGGACGTGCTCAGCGCGTTCGGGTCCAGCGGCGAGGGCAGCAGCGAGAACGCGGTGTGGATGCCCCGGTGCGTACGTGCCACCCCCAGGTCGGTGGCGACCCACAGGTTGCCGGCACGATCGAGCAGCAGCGACCGCACCGAGTCGCCCGGCAGCGATGAATGCACCGCCGGATCGTGGGCGATCGCGTGGGTGGCGGTATTGCCGGGCGTGTATTCGATGACGCCGTTGCCGTCGGTGGCGATCCACACCTTGTCGTCGGCCACCTCCAGCATGTCGCGCACGGTGGGGTGGCGTGCACCGTTGGCGTAGCCGCTGAAACCGGGCACGCCGTGCCAGTGACCGTCGGCGTCGCGCCAGGCTGCGCCGGCCTGCACGCTGCCCACCCACAATCGTCCGGCCCGATCCTGCAGGATGCTCCAGATCTGGTCGCCCAGCACGGTGCCGGCGTCCTGGTCGACGGGCGTTTCGCGAACGAACTCAGCGCTGCCGCGGTGGCGCACGAACAAACCGCTGTTGTTGCCCAGCCAGACGTTGCCGTCGCGATCCTGCAGCACGCTGAAATTGCGCGCCGCCGTCGCCTTGCCGGTGTCGACGCGGCGAATGGCGCCGCTGGCCAGGTCGAGATGGTCAAGCCCGCCCTCGGTGGCGACCCAGACGCCACCGGCGCGATCGCTGCTGATCGCGTAGACCTTGTGATCGGACAGCCCCTGCGGACCGACCGGATACACCTTGAAGCTGTTGTCGCTGGGGTCGAACCTGACCAGGCCGCCCGCGTTGGTGCCGATCAGCAGACCGCCATCGGGCAACGCGTACAGCGAACGCACATAGTTGTCGGGCAGGCCGGGGCTGTTGTTGTTGCGGGTGCCCAGCACCTCGATGCGGTATCCGTCGTAGCGGACCAGCCCGCCGATGGTGCCGATCCAGATCAACCCGCTGCGATCCTGCACCACGGCCGTGGTGGTGGAGTGCGGAATGCCTTCGGCGATGTCCAGCGTGCTGAACCATGGCGCATCGAACGGCGACCAGGGGTCGGGGTCGGTGCCGCTGGCCCGAACCGGCGCGAACGCCGTCAACAGGCACAGCAGCAACCCGACCAGGGTCGCGCAGTGCAGCTGGCGACCCGATCGCGTCACGGATCGAGCAGGCTGCATGGCAGGCATGTGCTGCTCGCGCCCGCCCGCAAGATGGTCCGCTTGAACGATTCCCCCGTACCCGACTTCATCCTGCCCGCGCCCCCCGGCCTGTCCGTGCGGACATGGGCCGCACGGTGCCGCCATTCTAGCGGTATTTTGCGAGCTTTCCGGAGCCCGGTCGGTGGGGGGACGATGCCTTATCATGGCCCGATGCCACGCCCGACTTCCCCCGTCTCCCCAGGCCTGTTCGCCGAACCCGAAGCGCTCAAGCCGCTGGCCGAGCGCATGCGCCCCACCAGCATCGACGAAATCGTGGGCCAGCAGCGCCTGGTCGGCCCGGACAAGGCGCTGCGTCGCGCGCTGGAGGCCGGCAAGATCCACTCGATGGTGCTGTGGGGGCCGCCCGGCTGCGGCAAGACCACGCTGGCGCTGCTGGTGGCGCGCTACGCCGATGCGGATTTCCGCGCGATCTCGGCCGTGCTCTCGGGCCTGCCGGACGTGCGCAAGGCGCTGGCCGAGGCCGAGGTGAACTTCGCCCAGGGCCGGCGCACCGTGCTGTTCGTCGACGAGGTGCACCGCTTCAACAAGACCCAGCAGGATGCGTTCCTGCCGCACATCGAACGCGGCGTGATCATCTTCATCGGCGCCACCACCGAGAACCCCTCGTTCGAATTGAACTCCGCGCTGCTGTCGCGCTGCCGCGTGCACGTGCTGGAGCCGGTCTCCACCGCCGACATCATCGCCGCGCTGAAACGCGCACTGGCCGACAACGAACGCGGCCTCGGCGAGCTGCAGCTGCAGGTGTCGGACGAGTCGCTGGACTCGATTGCCCAGGCCGCCGACGGCGACGTGCGCCGCGCGCTGACCCTGCTGGAAATCGCCGCCGAGCTGGCCCACGAACGCACCATCGACGAAACCACGCTGAGCCAGGTGTTGGCCGACCGCACCCGCCGCTTCGACAAGCAGGGCGAGCAGTTCTACGACCAGATCTCGGCGCTGCACAAATCCGTGCGCTCGTCCGATCCCGACGCCGCGGTGTACTGGCTGTGCCGCATGCTCGATGGCGGCGTCGACCCGCTGTACCTCGCGCGCCGCATGACCCGCATGGCGGTCGAAGACGTGGGCCTGGCCGAACCGCGCGCCTGGCGCATGGCGCTGGACGCGTGGGATACCTACGAGCGCCTGGGCAGCCCCGAGGGCGAGCTGGGCCTGGCCCAGCTGGCGATCTGGCTGGCCATCTCACCCAAGAGCAACGCGGCCTACATGGCCTACAACAAGGCCCGCGACGCGGTGCGCCAGGGCGGCACGCTGGAAGTGCCGATGCACCTCCGCAACGCGCCGACGAAACTGATGAAGGGCATGGGTTACGGCAAGGGCTACCAGTACGACCACGACGCCGAAGGCGGCATCGCGCTGGACCAGCAATGCCTGCCCGACGAACTGGTCGGCAGCGTGTTCTACGAACCGGTCGAACGTGGCCTGGAACTGCAACTGCGCGAAAAACTGCTGGCCCTGCGCGCCGCCCGCGAAAAAGCCCGCGGCGGCTGATTCCGCTGCTGCACGCTCCCTTGCCGTTGCCGCGATGCCCGGCATAGATTCGGCCCGTCAGCCGGGAAGGGGTGAACCATGCGCGTACTCGTGGCGGGGTTGGTCGGCGGCATCGTGATCTTCGTATGGGGCGTGCTGGCGCACATGGCGCTGGGACTGGGCAACGTCGGCATCCAGCTGCCGGCCAACGAGAACGTGGTGCTGAACAGCCTGCATGAAGGGCTAGGCAACCAGGCAGGCGTCTACATTCTGCCGTCGCTGGACCCGAAGCAGATGGGCGACGAGGCGGTGATCAAGGCCTACTCGGCCAAGGCTGCGACCTCGCCGTATGCGTGGGTGGTCTACCTGCCGCAAGGCGACGACATGATGCAGATGGGCCCGCAAATCGGACGGCAATGGGCATCGGACACGCTCGCCGCCCTGGCGCTGGCCTGCATCCTCGGACTGGCCGGAATGGGCTTCCGCCGGCGCATCGGCGTGGCGGCCACCGCCGCCGTGTTCGCCTGGCTGAGCACGATGCTGCCGTACTGGAACTGGTACCGCTTCCCGCTCGACTTCACCCTGGCCGCCTTGGTCGAACAACTCGTCGGCTGGCTGCTCGCCGGCGCCGCGATGGCCTGGTGGCTGGGCCGCAGCGAACGCAAACTGGCCACCTAAAAGCCCAGATCCAACTCGCGCAGCCGGTTCTCGCTCCCTCCCTGCGACCGCAGGAAGTCCCCTTATGGGACGTGCAGCAGGGGAGGGCCGGGGAGGGGTGAAGCCCCCACGAAAACAAGTTCTAGCCAGTGCCGGGTTCAAACAACAGATTCTGGCCCGCGCAGCGAGAGAAACCCCACACCACCCGCACCAACATTGCAGCCACCACCACCCCCCAGCGATAATTCCCGGTTCAAGCCTTCACCCGGACTTCGCTCATGCTGGATCCCTCCCTGCTGCGTTCGCGCCTCGCCGAAACCGCCGCACGCCTCGCCGAAACCCGTGGCTACACGTTGGACGTCACCGCGGTCGAGTCGCTGGAGAACAGCCGCAAGCAACTGGCGATGGAAACGCAGGAGCTCCAGAACCTGCGCAACACCCGCTCCAAGGCGATCGGCCAGGCCAAGGCGAAAGGCGAGGACGTGGCGCCGCTGATGGCGGAAGTCGCCGGCATCGGCGACAAGCTCAAGGCCAACGAACAGGCGCTGGCCGAGGTGCAGGCGAAGCTCGCCGACATCGCGCTGGGCATCCCGAACATCCCGCACGAGTCGGTGCCGATCGGCAAGGACGAACACGGCAACGTCGAAACCAGCCGCTGGGGCACGCCGCGCACGTTCGACTTCGCGGTGAAAGACCACGTCGAGCTGGGCGAAACCCATGGCTGGCTCGACGGCGACGCCGGCGCCAAGCTCTCCGGCGCGCGCTTCACCGTGCTGCGCGGCCAACTGGCCCACCTGCACCGCGCGCTCGGCCAGTTCATGCTCGATCTGCACACCAGCGAGCACGGTTATCTCGAGTGCAACGTGCCGGTGATCGTCAACGCCGACAGCATGCAGGGCACCGGCCAGCTGCCGAAGTTCGAGGAAGACCTGTTCGCCACCGAAGTGGGCGAGACCAAGCGCTACCTGATCCCCACCGCCGAAGTCTCGCTGACCAACCTGGTGCGCGACACCATCCAGGACGCCGACGCGCTGCCGCTGCGCATGACCGCGCACACCCTGTGCTTCCGTGCCGAGGCCGGCAGCTATGGCCGCGACACCCGCGGCATGATCCGCCAGCACCAGTTCGAGAAAGTCGAGATGGTGCACATCGCCCGCGCCGACCAATCACACGCGCAGCTCGAAGAAATGGTCGGCCACGCCGAAACCGTGCTGCAGAAACTCGGCCTGCCGTATCGCAAGATGCTGTTGTGCAGCGGCGACATGGGCTTCACCGCGGTCAAGACCTACGACCTCGAAGTGTGGCTGCCCAGCCAGCAGACCTACCGCGAAATCTCCAGCTGCTCCAACTGCGAAGACTTCCAGGCCCGCCGCCTGCAGGCCCGCGTGCGCAACGCGGAAACCGGCAAGCCCGAACTCGTCCACACCTTGAACGGCTCCGGCCTCGCCATCGGCCGCACCCTGATCGCCGTGATGGAAAACAACCAGAACGCCGACGGCTCGATCACCGTACCCGAAGTGCTGCGCCCGTACATGGCCGGGCTGGATCGCATCGCGTGAACACCGTGGTCACGTCGGCTGGCAAGTGGGACAAGGTCGAGTTCTACACCAGCTACTTCCTGATGCTGGTGCTGCTCTCGGTCCTCGGCATGCGCCTCGGTTTCGATGGCGTATGGCAGATGCCGAAGATCGACCTGGCACTGTCGATCATCGCGCTGCTGCTGGTCATCGGCAGCTTCTGGTTCGCCCGCCACAACCGCCGCCTGCGCCTGTGCATCATCGCCTTCGCCAGCGCCACCCAACTGGTGCCGATGGTCATTCGCGAACCGGTGTTGCTGTTCCCGCTACTGGGGGCGCTGATTCCGGTGGCGATTCTGGTGGGGTGCCTGGTCGCGCTGTCGAAGAAGCGTCCCGGCGGTCATCCGCAGAGTGGTTCCTGATAGCATGGCGACCCTCGCAGAGGATCGCGAACAAGTTTGGAGAGATGGCCGAGTGGTTTAAGGCAGCAGTCTTGACGCGGAGGCAGGAGCCGAAGCGGACAGCGGCGCAGCCGCTGGCCCCGAAGGGGTGGAGGGCAGGATGCCCGGAACAAAACTGCCGTAGTGGCGCGCAACGCGCGCCTTGCTGCAGACAACGAGCTTATGGAGAGATGGCCGAGCGGTTTAAGGCAGCAGTCTTGAAAACTGCCGTAGGTGTAAGCCTACCGTGGGTTCGAATCCCACTCTCTCCGCCACAAACGCAAAGCGCCCCTACGGGGCGTTTTGCGTTTGTGATGGTAACGACTGGGATGAGACCCACCGGTTACTCGGCTCATCCTGTGCCTCGCCCTGCGGGCCATCGGCTGCGCCGATGTTCGACTACGGCATCCTGCCTACGTCGTCGATGAATCCGTCTGGAACGAATTCGAACAGCCCCTGGCTGGCCCCGTAGCGCGCAGCGCCGAGGCTCACGGATGAGCCGAACAATCCCACACTCTCCGCCATCCTCAAGGGGAGGGTGAACCTGTCCCGTTCCTGGTCACGCTCGAAGGCGTCACCGGTGCGCTAGCCTGGCGCCGCGGCTGGCACGGCATCGCGGTCTGTGACTGGTCGGTGCGATACCTGGCATATGGAAGCGGATCCGGATATCTCAGGAAGAGCTCGCGAAAGAGGTGCCTGGCTCGGAGAGCGTGCCGACGTTTCCAGAGGTGCATCATGGTGTGGCTGTATCTGCGCGGCGGGCGACTTGAGCAAAACCCGACACGCGCCAGCGAACCAGCTGATATCCACACCACCGCGATCGGCACAATCTGAGACCACCCCGCGAGTCAGGAAACAAACCGACAGGTGTCCGGCGCTAGCCGACGCTGCAACATCAGGCGGAAGCGGACGAGATGGTCGCTGCGCTTCAGAGCGCAGAAGTGCACGCCAAGCTGCAGCGATGGGTGCCCGACACGGGGGCCGCTGGCGTATTGATTGGAGAGCGGCGCCAGGACTGCGAACTGTTCATGCGTAGTAAGAGGCCACGCGGGAGCCGCGTGGCCTAGGATCGTTACAGCGTCGCGAGCGACGCGACAGCGCCTTTGTTGTCGATCGCTCGTTCCTGCGACTTATCGCGCTTGATCGGTTTCGGGGCGGAAACTGCCACCGGGCAATATCGCAGGCACGTGGCGTAGGTGGTGTCGCAGGTCGTCTTGCCGGATGCAACGCACGCGTAATACGCCGCCATGCAGGTGGGGCAATTGGGCTGCGCAGTGGCTGGCTGAGATGAAAACAGCGACCCTGCTGCGACGGCAGCGAGAGCCAAACAGGTCAGTCGTATATTCATGCTTACGTCTCCCTGACGCTCCGATATTGGAGCCAGTGAATCGTCCGTCCCTCAAGCACGATGAAGTGTGACCAGATAGACGTTTCGATGTAGGAAGAGGCTGATTGTTTTGAACGCCCACGCCTGCCTCCTGCCAAGCCCTCATCGAAATACATGGTCGAGCCTCGCGTTCGACATCAGGTCGGAAACCGGAAACCGGGACGGAGGAAGTTAAGCAGTGCTGACTTCCCTGGCATCCTTGGTCAGACCGACTGAAGTGGATTTTTTCCGCCTCGCGTCACCAACAGTCCTGTCGGGAACCATGCAATCGCTCCGAAACGAAGCGCGGACGAATGCAGTGTCCGCGCTCGAACCTCCCGTTCCGGCCGTCTTGCACTCCACCCGACCACCCGATAATCTCCAAACCCCTTCCACCAACCGAGCCTGGAGGTCGCTGACCATGATTGTTCATTCCACGATTTCCGCCGGGTTGGCGCTGCGCTGATATACGCGCCCCGGATCGCCGTTCGTCGGCCGATCCACCTTTCTTCCTGATACGCGTCGAACCTGGCGTTCCGTTCAACCACCTGCATGGGTGGTTGCTGCGTTCTGTCTTTATCCGGGGTTCCACGCATGTATTCCCAGACTTTTACGCTGTCCCAGCTCGGCTGGCGGTTGAGCTATTCGCACGATCTGACCCTGCAGGATTTCGAGGCCGGTTATCCGGCCCGGGTCGTGGGAGTGCATCGCAACGCGTTGTCGGTGCTGTCTGCACGTGGTGCGGCCAGCGTCACCCTGTCGGCGGCAGTCGAACCCGCGATCACGGTGGGCGACTGGCTGTTGCTTGAAATGGAGGCGCCACGAGTGTTGCGGTTACTCGAGCGGCAATCCCTGATCGCCCGCATCGCGGCAGGTTCGGAGCATCGGCTGCAGGCGATCGCCGCCAACCTCGACACGCTCTTCATCGTCACCTCGTGCAACCACGACTTCAACCTGTCGCGGCTGGAGCGCTACCTGGCGGTCGCTTTCGAGGCGGGCGTCGAACCGGTCATCGTGTTGACCAAGGTGGATCTGTGCAATGACGTCGGAAGCTACCTCGACGCGGTGCGCACGATCGCGCCCGCCGTCGCCAGCGTGTCGATCGACGCGACCTCGACGGCTTGTGCCGAACCGCTGGCGGGCTGGCTGGGCGGTGGGCAGACGGTGGCCTTTGTCGGTTCGTCCGGCGTCGGCAAGTCGACGCTGGCCAACACCCTCATGGGCAGCGCGGCCCGGGCCACCGGAGGGATTCGCGAGGATGACGCCCGCGGCCGTCACACCACCACGGCGCGCGAGATGTTTGCGTTGCCGTCGGGCGCGTGGGTCATCGACACGCCGGGAATGCGCGAGCTGCGTGTCGGCGCTGTCGAAACGGGCATGAATGCCGCGTTCGATGACATCGAACGGCTCGCTGCGCAGTGCCGTTTCCACGACTGCCGCCACCAGGGCGACCGCGGATGCGCGGTGGAGCATGCCATCGCCGCTGGCACGCTGGACGGCCGCCGGCTCGCGAACTACCGCAAGCTGCAGCGCGAGGCCGCCCAGGCGGCGCGTTCGACGAAGGAACGTCGCGAGCACGAGCGCCACTACGGCGTGTTGAACCGCACTGCGCAACGACTGCAGCGCGAGAAGAAGGGACGCGACTACTGAGCGTGCGGGGCGAGGCTTTGTCCGAGCCCCTCATGTACGCGCAGGACGGAACCTGGGAACAGGTGCCGGGGACGGCACCTGCTGGAGCATGGTCATTTCCGCGATGTGCGACGACTGGCCGTTGACCGGGCCGCCCTGGCCTTGGGGTTTCGAGTGGCGGTACTGGCTGCGACATGACGCCAGTAGTCGTCGAGCAGGCCCGCGCAACGCGCCTGCAGGAAGGTTTTCAGCTGCGTGATCGTCGGCGTCAGCCGCGAGCGGTCCGCACAGATGAGGTTGAGCGGGGAGGGTTCGCAATGATCCGGCGGAAAGATCTCGACCAGGCGGCCGGCGCGCAGGTCCGGTATGAGGTCGAGGCGCGATTTGTAGACAATCCCTTCGCCGGCCACGGCCCAGCGACGGACGGTGTCCGCGTCGTCGCTGATGCGATTGCCCGATACGCTGACGGTCTTGTTGCCGCCGGGCAGGGTGAACAGCCAGCGTTCGTGGAGTTGTTCGCTCCACACGAAGCGCAGGCAATTGTGCTGTCTGAGATCGTCCACGCTGGCGGGCGTGCCCGCACGCTCCAGGTAGGCAGGTGCCGCGCATAGCGCGCGTCGGTTGTTGTCGACGAGCGGTATGGCGACCAGCGACGAGTCCGACAATGCGCCGTAGCGCACGACCGCATCCAGCGGTTCGCGGGTCAGGGCGGCGGCGCGATCGCTCATCCGCACGTGCAGCGACAGCGCGGGATGCAGGTGCTGGAATTCGTCGAGCCAGCTCAGCAGGAGATTCCTTCCGAAGTCCGAAGGCACCGAGAGACGAAGGCTGCCGGACAGCGTGTCCTGGCCACTGGCCAGCGCGCGCTGGCCTTGCGATTGCGCCTCGAGCATGGCGCGCGCATGCGGCAGGTACCGCTCGCCCTCGGTCGACAGTTGCATGCTTCGGGTGGAGCGCACGAACAGCCGGGTATCCAGCGCCTTTTCCAGCCGCTGCACCGCGGCGCTGGCCAGGCCGGGGGCGATATTGAGCTGGCGAGCCGCCTCGGAAAAGCTCTGCGCTTCGACCGCCTGCACGAAGATCTGGATGTCGTCGAGTCGGATCATTTTCTTTGAAAGTCGGAAAGTGTTACCGACATTAACCCATTTTTCGACAAAGCGAGACTCGCCAGACTGTGCCCCTCACCACACCGGGCGCATGCCATGAAAGCTGTCGGCTTCTACCAGAATCTTCCGATCGATCACCCCGAGGCCTTGCAGGACATCGAGGTCGCCACGCCGGAATTGCGCGACCACAATCTGCTGGTCGAAGTGAAAGCCGTCTCGGTGAACCCGGTGGATACCAAGATCCGGGCCCATGGCGAGGTTCCGGACGGAGCCGCGCGCATCCCGGGTTGGGATGCCGCCGGGATCGTCCGGGCGACGGGGCCGCTGGCCACGCATTTCAAGCCCGGCGATCGCGTCTGGTATGCCGGTGACATCACGCGGCCGGGCAGCAGCAGCGAGCTGCATGCGGTCGACGAGCGCATCGTGGGTCCGATGCCCCGGTCGCTGGATTTCGCCGAAGCGGCTTCGCTGCCGCTGACCGCCATCACCGCGTGGGAACTGCTGTTCGACCGCCTGCGCATCCACGAAGTCGATCCCACCGAGAACACCGTGCTGCTGGTGACGGGTGCGGCCGGCGGCGTGGGTTCCATTCTGACCCAGCTCGCACGCCGGTTGACCGGCGTCACCATCATCGGCACGGCTTCGCGGGCGGAGACGCGCGAGTGGGTGCTGGCGCACGGCGCCCACCACGTCATCAACCATCGCGAGCCGTGGGCGCCGCAGTTGTCGGCGTTGGGCATCGAGGAAGTCGATTTCGTGGTGGGACTCAACGAGAGCGCCGGCTACGTGCCACAGATCGCCGCGGTGATGCGCCCGGAAGGCAAGTTCGCGCTGATCGACGATCCGAAGATGCTCGACATCGGGCCGTTCAAGAACAAGTCCATTTCGATCCATTGGGAGCTGATGTACACGCGCCCGATTTTCACCACGCGCAGCATCGCCCGCCAGCACGCCTTGCTGCGTCGCATGGCCGAACTGGTCGATCGTGGCGATGTCGTGCACACGCTCACCCGACGCATCGACGGCCTCGATGCCGCCGGCCTGCGCCAGGCCCACGCGCTGGTCGAGGCCGGCAACATGATCGGCAAAGTCGTCGTTGCCGCTCGCTAATCCATCACTCCCGGGAACTGCCATGAATGCATCCAACACCACACTCAGCCTGGAAGCCGCGCAGGCACTGCTCGGCCACGCCCGCTCGGCATGCGCGGAGCGCGGCTTCGCCGCCACCATCGCCATCACCGATGCGGGCGGTCACCTGCGCGCCTTCGAACGTGCGGACAGCGCTCCCTTCCTGACCGCCGAGGTGGCCATGGACAAGGCCTGGACTGCCGCATCGTTCGGCATGTCCACCCATCAGTGGAATCAGTACATGGGCGAGCCGTCGGTGGCGCCGTTGGGAGGGCATCCGCGACTGATGGCGGTGGGCGGCGGCGTGCCGATCATCCTCGACGGCCAGCTTGCCGGTGGCATCGGCATTTCCGGCGGCACGGCTGCGCAGGATCACGAAGCGGCTGAAGCGGCGCTCCGGACGCTGGGGTTGCTGGCCTGAGCCATTGCTGCACTGGCGGCTACCCCTACCCCTGCTCGTCGCGAATCGCCAGGTTTGGTGCTCATCCGGTGCCGGATCACTCCACCCATTGCACGCGGTTCTTTCCGCTTCCCTTGGCCACATACAAGGCCTCGTCCGCGGCATTCAGGAATTTTTCGCTGTTGGTGTAGCGGGCTGTCGCGGTCGAGGCGAGTCCGGCGCTGATGGTCACCACGTCCTGGGCGCTGCGCGCGTGGCGGATCTGCATCGCCTCCACCCGCCGGCGCAACCGTTCGAGGATGTCCTCCGACGCGGCGGGCGCGTAGCCGACCGTCAGGGCCACGAATTCCTCGCCGCCGTAACGGGCGACCATCACGTCCGGTTGCAGGCTCGCCTCGCGATGCAATGCGTGCGCCACGGCGACCAGGCAGTCGTCGCCGGCGAGATGGCCGTAGGTGTCGTTGAACGCCTTGAAGCTGTCGATGTCGATCATCGCCACGCTGAGCGCGCGCCCCGTTTTCAGGGCGTCTTCCCATTCACGCCTCATCAGCCGATAGAAACCGCGGCGGTTGGGCAGGGCGGTGAGGTCGTCGCGCACGACGGCCTGTTGCAGGCCGCGTTTGAGTTTGCGCAGGTCGTCCTCGAAGGCCAGGTGTTGTCCGAGCACGATGGCGTTGCGCGCCGCGTAGGACGCGATGGCAAGGATCAACGTGCTCGTGGCGAGCACGGGGTTCTTGCCCAGCTGGGCGAACGCGAGACAGCACAAGGCCAGGCTCATCACGAACGGGCTGATGCTTTCGGCAAGGTGGCGAATCCGGCGGCTGGGTCGATAGCTGCGCAACCAGACCTTCCGCCGCCGACCGAGCATAAAACCCAGCACAACGAAGGGCAGGCCGAGCAGCAGCTCGGGCAGGTAGGACTCGCTGTGGAGGATGAAACGGTTGTGGATGCCGGGCACGACCAGTTCGAGCCAGGCGAAAACGCTCAGCACGAAAAAGAAGCGCCGCTCGTCGGAGCGCTTGGTGGAAACCAGGCGCAGCGTGGCGAACACCGCCACGAACAGGCCCATCGCATCGAACATCCACATCACGAACGTGGCCGGCGGCGGTGTCGGCGATGGTGCGTTCAGCACCTGGTGCAGGGTGAAGTAGAACAGTGCCGCGATGGCGCACGCCAGCACCGCATCGACGACGCCCGCCCAGCGGTACAGCGTGGCGACCGGGTTGTAGGCCGCGGCGATGGTCAGCAGCAGGCTGCTCAGGCAGAAGTAGAAGGTCGGGTCGAAGGCGACCAGGGTGCCCAGCGGATTGGACAGCGAATCGGTGAACAGCAGGCCGAACGCGCCGAGCTGCGCGACCAGCGCCAGCAACAGCAGGCTCCACAGCGGACGATTGTGCGGAACGCTCAGGCGAAGCCGCCGCCAGCCTTGCGCCACCGTCAGCACCAGCATCGCCAGCACGGCGGCGTAGCTCCAGGAAAGCAGGTGCGCCGGCGCCCACGCGATCACGCCCAGTTGCGCCAGCAGCAGCGGCACATAGATGCGGGACATTCCGGCGTACATTTTCATCTCGCGATGTCCCGGCGCTGAGGGAGCGGCACGTCGACGCCGACGTTCATCCATCGCGGCGCTTCGCCCAAGCCTGCCACAAAGCCCGTTCCGGCACAGGCTGTGCGGGAACGGTGCCGTGAACTGCCGTCAGTCTGCGCGCCCTCGTGTGGACCGACGGCGGGGCGCAGTGCGGATTACTGCGCGGCCGCCGCTGCGGGTGCGCTTGGCACGTCGCCCTTCGTCCACAGCTTCGCCTCCACCGGCCCACCCAGCATCTGCTGCCGCACCAGCGGAATCGGCGGGCCGCCGTAGCTCAGGAACTGGTCATGGAACGCCTTCAGCGCGTTCGGGCCGGGATGGGCGGCGATCCAGTCCTGGCGCAGTTGCATGATCATCAGCTTGCCCAAGGTGTAGTTGAGGTAGGCCGGATCGTAGGTGCCGCGGGCGGCCTGCTGGCGGGCGTTGCCCGGGTCCTGGAAGGCCTGCTCGCGGAACATCTGCTCGGACTGGGCGATGCTCATGCCGCCGGTGTGCAGGCCGATGGCGGAGAGGAAGCGCACGTCGCGGAGCAGGGCATTGGTGAGCTGACCAATGTGGGTTTCCGGCGTGCCGCCACCGACGCCGGCATCGAACATCATCTCCTCGGCGTAATGCGCCCAGCCTTCGGCGAAGGCATAACCCACGAACAGCTGGCCGAACTTCCAGTGCGCGCGGTTGGCATGCAGGAACTGCAGGAAGTGGCCGGGCCAGACTTCGTGGGCGGAGACGAACAGCAGCGAGGCCTTGCCCGGCACATAGGCGGCCTGGTCGGCCTTGCTCCAGGTCGGGTCCGGCGGGGCGATGTAATAGACCGAGGGCAGGTTGTTCTCGTACGGGCCGGGGATTTCGATATAGGCGAAGTTCCAGCGGTTGAACGGCGGCGCCTCCTCGGCCCTGGCCTGCTCGGTGCCGGGAATCGTCGCCAGGTCCTTGTCGACGATGAACTGGCGCAGGCTGGCAAGCTGGGCGCGGGCGCCTTCGACGGCGCCGCCGGTGGGTTTGTCGGCGCTTTCCTTCGCCACGCAATCGGTGAGCGACTTGCCCGGCGCGAACTGGGCGCAGGCGCTCTTCAGCGCGGCGAGGTTGCGCGCGAGATCGGATTCACCGATCGCCTTGAGCTGCTCCAGCGGCAGGTCGACCCGCTCGGTGGCATGGAGCATCTTCGAGAATTTTTCCGCGCCCAGGGCGAAATCCTGGGTGGCGTGCGGCTTCTGCGACTTCAGCCAGTCGGCCAGGTCCTGCGAGGCCTTGATCGCGGCGGCGTTGCTGGCCTTGAAGCGTGCCTGCAGCGCGTCGTCCTTCACCTCGGCGAAGATGCCGGGCACGTCGGTCTTGAAGAAGCTGGCGAAGCCGGCGAAGGAATTGACGCCCACGTCGATGTACGACGCCGGCAGCGGCAGCTTGAGGTTGGCCTTGATCTGGGCCAGCGCCCTGGGCAGCGCCTCCTGGTAGGTGACGAAGGCGGCCATGCGCTGGGCCAGCGGCGCATACGGCCGGGTCAGGTACATGCTGGGCGACAGGTCGCCGGTGTAGAAGGTCGGGTTCTTGTACGGCGCGCCGGAATCTTCGAGCCAGAACAGCTGGCCGTCGAGCACCGCCAGCACGTAGTCGCGTTGGAAGCGGCCCTGGGCATCGAGCTGGTCGTCGGGGAACGCGGCGAACTTGTCGCGTTGCGCGTGCAGCCAGGCGGCGTTGGCCTGCAATCCTTCCGCACTGAAGTCGGGCAGCTTGCCGTCGAACTCGTGCTTGCCCGCGCCGGCGGCAAACACCGGGTAGTGCTCGAAATAGCCGGTGAGGAAAGTGTCGACGGCCGAGGCCAGCGCAGCCTGTCCGTCGGGACGGGCGGCATGCACGCTGGAAGCGGCGGCCGGTGACGCGGCCTGGTCCGTTGACGACGAGGTGCCGGACGAGCAGCCGGCGAGCAGGGTGGCGGCAACGACGGCAGACAGCGTGAGTACGCGCAATGGACGCATGATCGACTTCCCCGGTGTGATCGCAAGCGCCGAGCCTAGGCGCTCCGTTGTCCGGGTGCAATCGTCCACCGTCACGCGCCAGACGATCAGCCGGCGATGGCCGTCTTCACCGCTGGCGTCGCCACGTCCATTGCGGCTGCCGGCCTGCCCAGCAGGTAGCCCTGACCCAGCGGGCATCCCATCTCGGCCAGGGCGTTGCACTGCTCGATGGTTTCGATGCCCTCGGCGATGACCTGGATGTCCATCGAACGGGCCAGCGCAATGACGGCGGCGATGATGCAGGCGCTGCCGCGGTTGGCCGGCTTGCCCAGCCCGTCCACGAAGGCGCGGTCGACCTTCAGCATGCGCAACGGCAGGCGCTGCAGGTATTGCAGCGAGGAATAGCCGGTGCCGAAATCATCCAGCGCCGCGCCCACGCCCGCGGCGCGCAGCCGCAGCAGCATCGCCTGCACGTGGTCTGGGTCTTCCAGCAGGACGTCCTCGGTGACTTCCGCGATCACCCGCGAGGCGGGCAGCTTCACGCTGGCCAGCAGGCCGAGCAGGCGCCGGTCGAAATCGTCCGAGCCGAGATGCGCAGCCGACACGTTGAAGGTGAGGAAGGCATCGGCGGGGCCGTGCTGGGCGAACGTGCGGAAGCTGCGCTCGAACATCTGCCAGTCGATCGCCTCCAGCAACCGGCAGCTGTGCGCGACCTTGAGAAAGTCGCCCGGCTCGACCAGGCCGCGGCCGGGCCGGCGCCAGCGGATCAGTGCTTCGTAGCCGGCGATGCCGTTGTCGTGCAGCCGGCGGATCGGCTGGAACCAGGGTTCGAAGCGGTGTTCGCGCAGCGCCTCGCGCAGGTCGGTTTCCAGTGCCAGCCGCTCGACGACCTCGCCGGCCATCGCCGGCTCGAACATCGCGATGCGCGGAACGTCGATGGACGCGGCGCGATGGAGGGCGATGTCCGCATCGCGCAGTACGTGTTCGAGCGTGCGGTAGCCGGCGTCGCACAGCAGCACGCCGAGGCGGGCGGACAGGTGCAGCTCGCGGCCGGCCACGGTGATCGGCTGTCCGATGCAGTCGATCATCCGCTGGGCGATGCGCATGGCCTGGCGTGTCCCGGCCATCTGCGGGATCAGCACGGCAAATTCGTCACCGGCCAGGCGGGCGACCAGACCGGGCCGGTTGCCCAGGCATTCGGTGAGGCGCGTGGCGACCTGTTGCAGCACCTCGTCGCCGGTGAAATGGCCGAGACCCTCGTTGATGCCGGCGAAGCGATCCAGGTTCAACTGCAGCAGCACGGCGGGGCTGGTCGGATCGCGCTGCAACGCGTGGAGCAATCGTTCGATGTGCTCATGCAGGCAGCGCGGATTGGCCAGGCCGGTGAGGGCGTCGTGGGTCTGCTCGTGGGCAAGCTGCTGCTGCACCCGCGCGCGCTCGCCGACTTCCTTGTGCAGGGCACGGCTGCGTTGCGCCACGCGGTCCTGCAGCGCCCGGTTAGCCTCGGCCAGCGCCCGCGTTTGCCGTTGTTCGTCGAGGTTCTGTTCGGCCTCGCGATGCCGCTCGATCACGCAGCGGATATGGGTGGCCACGAATTCCAGCAGCACCAGGTCTTCGTTGGAGTAGCTGCTGTCCGGCTGCCGGCTGCGCACCATCACGGCACCGTGGATCTCGCCCTGGTGCAGCATCGGCACGCCCATCCACTGGGCATCGTCGAGTTCCACCACCAGCGGCCCGGAGACCTGCTTGCCCAGTTGTGCCGGCGTGCCCAGCAGCGCCTTGCCATCGTGGAGCAGATACCACAGCGGTGAGCCGCCGATCGACGCCAGCGACACCTCATGGCCGGATGCCGCCAGCGGCGGCAGGCTGCGCGGGTCGGAGGTATAGACGAAGCGGAGCAGTTCGCGCTGCGGCTGGTGATCCACCACGCAGAAATGTTCGGCGCGGAGCAGGGAGCCCAGCACCGCGTGGATCTCGCGCAGGATGGCGCGGATGTCGCGGCCGCAACCGGCCAGGTCGGCGATGGTGAACAGGGCGCGGTGCAGCCGCTCGGAATACTCCAGCGGAGGCGGCGCACTGTGCTGTTCGATCCAGCCCAGCAGGATGCCCAGTCGACGCCCCGCCAGTTGCAGCAGGGGCTCCAGTTCGGTGATCAGGGCGGTGGCGTCGGCGCCACCGTGCAGGTTGAGCAGGAGCAGGATCGGCCGTGGTCGCTCGCACAGTCGAAAGGCCAGCGCGCCGATGGCCGGCACGCGTTGCGGAATGCCCGATGCGGCCACGCCGCGCAGCCAGCCCGCGGGTCCGCCGCGGGCATGATCGAAGCCGCTGCCCAGTTCCCACAGCACGCGGGCGCTGGCGCATTCGGCATAGGCTTCGACCAGCTCGACAATCATGGCGGCGATGTCCACCGGCCGCGTGGCGGTATCGAGCTGATCCAGCCAGCGCGCCTGCGGCGATTCATTTGCCAGGGTGCAGTTCATCGGACTTTCCATGGTCTGAGAAACACGCTTGAACTCGACGGCGGTCGCGGCGGCGGAAGTGTCGTCGCGACGTGAAAAAGCGCCGCGTCCCGGCGCGCCGTACGGCCGCCTGCCGCTCCCGGCCGGTCTGGCCCGCATGCCACGGGCACGCGTCATTTCATCTCGCACTGTCATTTCATGTCGCCGGCAAGGTCAGAAACTGCTCAGTTGCGACAGTCGCCCTGGCGCCTGGGTCAGCTCATCGGGCGGTCTCGCGCGGAACCATTCATCCGCCCTGCGCGGGGAGATGGCACGGTATTCAGGTGGCGATCCGCTCCTTCGGATGTTTGCCGATTTCGTCTGGACGTCCACATGAAGACGCCTTGGATGCCGCTGTCGCGCGCCAGGATCGATCCGGCGCGTCGCAGAAGAGGGCGAAGGCCTGCTTCGCCGTCAGGGTTCGTGCCGACGCATCGCCCGGGATGCGTCGCCGGCCGGATGGACAGAGTCGGTGCACAGCGCACCGCATCCGGCCGGGGACGCAGACTTGAACGACCGGGATTCCCCGAGGTGCGCAACGCCATCGCGCATCGTCACAGCGGATTCCCACATCTGCATTCTAGGCAGGGCGATATCGATGCACGCGACGTTTCATTCGCGCGCTCGCGACGTTTCGTCTCCAGCTGGCGGCTTTACCTGTCGACCCACTGGACACGTTCCGGCGCCGATGGCATCCATGGCGACGGTGAGGAGGACTTCGCAGGAAGACCGTCTCGCGTGATGGACGCCGTCGCCGTCGGCAGGCATCGCCGCACGACGACGGCGCCCATGCGAAGCGCGCTGGCATGGTCTGTGCGTGGCTTCAAGACTTCCCGCAGGGGAGGACTCGACCTCAGGAGGAGTTCGATGGATACGTCCGTTCCAGCGAAGGGCCGGCAAGCCACGCTGCCATGCAGGACCTTCAGCACCGCACTGATCGAGCCGCGTCTGCGCTCGCGGGCGTACGCGCGCTGGATCGCCCCGCTGGCCGAGGTGCAGCCCGATGACGACGAGCCGATGGATGCCTCGATCGTCGTGTTCGAGCTGGGCTCGCTGCGGGTGGCGCAGTCGAGCGCGAGCCCGGCAAGGTACCGGCGCGATGCCGCGCTGATCGCCCGCAGTCCGCTGAGCCAGTGCGTGCTGCTGCGCCTGCTGCTGAGCGGTTCGGCGCGGGGCAGCTTCGGCAAGCGCGGCACGGTCGAGTTGCGCATGGGCGACATCTACCTGAACGACCTGGCGCAGCCGGCCGAATTGTGGGAAGCCGGTTGCGCGCACCTCAACCTGCTGCTCAGGCACAAGGCGATCGACCAGGCGCACTCGCCACTGCACGGCCGGGTGCTGCGCAAGGACCACCTGCCGTGCCGGATGCTGACCCAGCACCTGCTGCATTTGCTGGGGACGCTGCCCGGGATCGAGACCAGTCACGCCGGCAAGGCCGCCAGCGCGACCCTGGCGGTGGTGCGCGGCTGCCTGCGCGCCGAATCGCGCCAGCGCGACCGCCCGCAATGGGCGGAGACGCTGCACGTGCGCATCCGCGAGCACATCGAGGCCCAGCTGGGCGACCACGAACTGAGCGCGGCCGTGCTGCAGCGCCGGTTCCACGTGTCACGGGCGCAGCTGTACCGGATGTTCGCCGACAGCGGCGGCGTGCAGCATTACATCCGCGACCGGCGGGTGGAGGCGGTGCACCGGGATCTTCGCGAGCAGCCGGAACGGAACATCTCCGATCTCGCCTTCAGCCACGGCTTCTCCAGCGAGCGGCAGTTCCAGCGCGCCTTCCGCGCCCGCTATGGCCGCACGGCTAGCGAGGTACGCGAACGCCTGCAGCTGTTCTGAGCAGTCCGCTGCCCGCCGACGGGCACGACCTGCTTCAGCGCCGCCGGACCTTGCCCAGCGCCAGGCCGATCGCCGCCAGCAGCTCGGCCGCGCCGAACGGCTTGCGCAGGAACACGCCGCGATCGGGAATGTCGTGCACGTGGACTTCGGTGTCGGCGGTGATCACCACGATGGCCACCTCGTCGTTGTGCCTGATCGCCTCGTGGCAGATGTCGATGCCGGAGACGCTGCCGGCGAGAATCACGTCGGCGACGACCACGTCGACGTGCGCCTGCCGAAGGTGGCTCATCGCGCCGGCAGAACCCAGCGCGCGGATGCTCTGCAGGCCATCGGCAGCCGACAGCAACAGGTCGATGGATTCCAGCACCATGTTGTCGTCGTCGACGATGAGGACGGTCTTGTTCGTATCCACGCGGTGCTACCCCCGTTTGCTGCCGGCAGCGCCCAGCATAGGCCGACTCCGCTTGCCGTGGGTGGATTGTCCTGACGGGCCGAGGGTCACCCGGCTGCTTCGCCGGCGTCGCCGCGGCGGAGCAGCCAGGCCAGCAGCGGCGGCGTGACCATCGCGGTGAGCAGGGACATCGCCACGATGACGGCGTAGATGCGATCGCTGAACACGCCCGCGGCCAGGCCCAGGCTGGCGATCACCACACCCACCTCGCCGCGCGGCACCATGCCGAAGCCGATGATGGTGGCGCTGCGCCGGCCCAGCGACAGCGAGCCCAGGAAGCCGCCCAGCAACTTCGACACGATCGCGATCGCGGTGGCGACCAGCAGCATCAGCAGCGCATCCACGCTGGCCAGTTCGGCCAGGTTGACCTTGGCGCCGGTGACCACGAAGAAGAACGGCGTGAGGAAGGACAGCAGCGGCAGGGTCTGGTGCTCCAGCTCCTTCCGCTGGCGGGTTTCCGAGGCGATCATGCCGGCCAGGAACGCGCCGATGATCGCGGCCAGTCCGAAGCGCGTGGACAGCCATGCCAGGCCCAGGCAGATCGCCAGCACCACGCTCAATGCCGAGTGCGGACTGATCGGCGCCTCCAGCCAGCCCGAGCGACGTCGCATCACCTGCGAGCCACCCCAGCCGATGATCGCCACAAACCCGATCGCGCCGGCCAGGGTCAGCAGCAGCGAATGCAGGTCCAGCGAGCCGCCGCCCTGCAGCGAGGACACCACGCCGAGCAGCAGCATGGCCAGGATGTCGTCGATCACCGCCGCGCCCAGGATCACCCGGCTCTCGATGCGCTGGAGCACGCCCAGTTGCTGCAGCACCCGCGCCGTGATGCCGGCCGAAGTGGCGACGAAGGCGGCCGCCACGAACATCGACTTGATCCATTCGAAACCTTCGCCATGCGCCCACAGCGCGCCGGCCACGAAGGGAATGATCACGCCGAGCACGCCGACCAGCAGGGCGCTCTTGCCGACCTTTTTCAGATCATCCAGCCGCGTTTCCAGGCCTACCGAAAACAGCAGCAGCACCACGCCGATCTCGGCCAGCACGTCCAGCGGCGTGCCGGGCAGGATCTGCTCCGGGCTCAGCCAGCCCAGCAGCGACGGTCCGATCACGCAGCCGGCGGCGATCTCGCCGACCACGCCGGGCAGCTTTATCCGCTGGGCGATTTCCGCGCCGATCTGCGCGGCGACGAAGATGACGAACAGGGTCAGCAGGATGTCGGCGGCGTGGTGCATGGATCGTCTTTCCGTCGGGCAAGCGCCCAATGGTACAGGGCCACCGCCGGCGATGTTTTGCGCGACGCGCGCTTCGATCAGCCGAACACGAACCGGGTCAGCCACAGGTGCAGGGCGATGCTGGCGGCGTAGCCCAGCGCGATCGCCCAGCTCCAGCGCAGGTGGCTCATGAAGGTGTACTGGCCCCGCGCTGCGCCCATCAGCGCCACGCCCGCTGCCGAGCCGACCGACAGCAGGCTGCCGCCCACGCCGGCGGTCAGCGTGATCAGCAACCATTGCGAGGCGTCCATCGGCGGGTTCATCTTGATCACTGCGAACATGATCGGGATGTTGTCGACCACCGACGAGAGCACGCCCATCGCGGCGTTCGCCGTGGTCGGTCCGAGGTTGCCATAGAGCCGGGTCGAGGCCAGTTCCAGGTAGCCCAGCGCAGCCAGCCCCCCGACGCAGGCGAACACGCCGTAGAAGAACAGCAGCGTGTCCCACTCGGCGTTGGCGATGATGCGGAAGATCGAATAGCCCTGTTCCTCGGCGCCGTGCGCCAGCGCGTAGTGGCGCTGGCGATAGTCGATGCGGCTGGCCAGCAGGTTCAGCAGGGCCAGGCCGGTGAGCATGCCGTAGGCGGCGGGCATGCCCAGCCACTGGCGGCCGACCACGGTGATCGCGATGGTCAAGGCGAACGTGAGGCAGATGCTGATGCCGCCATGCTTGATCCGGCTGTGACTTTCGGTGCTCGCCGGCCGGCCTTTCGGCAGCGCGACAAACATGATCAGCGCCGGCACCAGCCAGTTCACCACGGCCGGGAAGAACAGCCGGAAGAAGTCGAAGAATTGTGCCTTGTTGGCCTGCCACACCATCAGCGTGGTGATATCGCCGAACGCGCTCCAGGCGCCGCCGGCATTCGCCGCCACCACCAGGTTGATCATCGCCAGCGTGATGAAACGCGTGTTGCCGGCGCCCACCGCCAGGATCACCGCCGACATCACCAGCGCGGTGGTCAGGTTGTCCAGCACCGGCGAGATCAGGAAGGCCAGCAGGCCGGTGATCCAGAACAGGCTGCGATAGCTGAAGCCGTAGCGGATCAGCTGCGAGCGCAAGGCCTCGAACACGCCGCGCTCGCCCATCGCGGTCACGTAGGTCATCGCCACGACCAGGAAGAAGAATATCTCCGCATACTCGAGGAACATCGCCTCGAAGGCTTCGCGAGTGAGGTTGGCATCGGTGCCGGTGCCACCGTTCTGCCAGGCGATCATGCCCCAGATCAGCGCAGCGGCCAGCATCACCGGCTTGGACTTGGCGATGTGGATACGCTCTTCGAGGATCACCGCCACGTAGGCCAGCACGAACAGCGCCAGCGCCACCCAGCCGATCGGGTGCGCCACCAGGTGGAAGTTCACCCCGGCGCCGGTTTCGGCCGCCATCAGCGGCGTGCTGGCGGACAGGAGCGCCAGGGCGGCAAACCATCGCATGGAAGATCCTTGGGCAAGAACGTGATATCGGTTGGCAGGAAGGGTAGCAGCCGCCGGCCGAGGCCGGCGCAACCCGTCGCGGTCAGTCCGACGGCGCGGCGAGGTCGGGCCGCCGCTCCGGGCGCAGCCGGCTGAACACCCGGCTTGCTCCCGCGGTGACCAGCGCCAGCAGCAGCACGGTCCAGCGGAACGCCATCACGTAGTCGTCGTGCGCGTGCCCGGTGAGCATGAATTCCATCAGCAGCGTGGCCAGCGCAATGCCGAAACTCATCGCCAGGTACTGCACGGTGGAGGCCATCGAGGAGGCCATCGACGCATGCCGGATGTCCAGGTCGACATAGATCAGTGTGTTCATCGTGGTGTACTGCAGGCCGGCGAATGCGCCGTAGGCGAAGGTCAGCACGGCGATCAGCCACACCGGCGTGGCGGGGCCGAGCAGCGCGAACGTCGCCAGCAGGGCCGCCACGATCAGCGTGTTGCCGATCAGCAGGCGACGATAGCCGTAGTGCACCAGCGCCCGATTGACCGCCCACTTCGCCATGATCGAACCCAGTGCCTGCGGCACCATCATCAGGCCGGCCGCCAGTGGCGACCAGCCGCAGCCGACCTGCAGGAACAACACCAGCAGCAGGAACATGCCCGAAATGCCCAGCCGGGTGAACAGCCCGCCGGCGATCGCCACCGACACGCTGCGCACGCGCAGCAGTGCCAGGTCGGCCACCGGATGCTCGGTGCGCCGGCTGTGCCACAGATAGATCGCGCCCAGCAGCAGGGCGGCCAGCGTGCACAGGCCCATGCGCGACCACGGCACCGGGGTCGAGCCGGCCAGCTCGGAAGCGGTCAGCAGCAACGCCGAGGCCGCGCCGAACAGCAGGAAGCCGACCAGGTCGAAGCGGTTGGCGTGATCGAGCCGGTACTCCGGCATGTCGCGCCTATTCATCCACACGCCGGCGATCGCCACCGGCACGTTGATCAAAAAGATCAGCCGCCACGAGGTGAACTCCACCAATGCGCCGCCCAGCAGCGGACCGAGCACCGAGCCGAGCAGGCCGAAGGTGGCCACCGTGCTCATCGCCCGCACGAACTCGCCCCGGTCGATGCTGCGCACCAGCACATAACGCCCCACCGGCATCAGCGAGGCGCCACCCACGCCCTGCAGCACGCGGGCCGCCACCAGCTGCGGCAGCGTCTGCGCGATACCGCACAGCAACGAGCCCAGGCCGAACACGATGATCGCCGCACCAAACACGCGGCGGGTGCCAAAGCGGTCGCACAGCCACGGGCTGGCGGGAATCAGGATGGCCAGGGTCAGCACATAGCTGGTCAGCGCCGTGCGCATGCCCAGCGGCGTGACCTTGAGTGCCTCGGCCATCGCCGGCACCGCGGTGTTGACCACGGTGGAATCGAGCGCCTGCATGAAGAAGGCTGCGGCAACCAGCCACAGCAGGCCGCGGTAGCGTTCACGCGAGGTCGGCTCCTCGGCTTCGACGGCGCCGGCCAGGGGATCGGGCGCGGAAAGCGGTGCAACGTCAGGGACCACGGGGCTTCGAACAGGCATGGCCGGCCATGATAGCGGCCACGGTGGCTTGATTTCTGCTGCCACTGTCATCACAGTGAACCTTGTTTCATCTGCCGGTCATGCCCATACAGGTATCACGGCCTTATCAACCACACGCGCCGGAGCGGCTTCGTTCCGGCGTGTGCTTTTGCGCGGCAGGAGCCGCGAGCATCAGGAAAAGCCATGAGCAAGCCACCGATCACTGTTTCCCGCATCGACATGGAGCGCATCGAAGCGCTGCTGGAGCGTCTGCCGACGGCGGAAGCCGACAAGCTGGACGCGCTGCGCGCGGAGCTGGATCGTGCCGAGGTGGTCGAGCCGTCGGCGATGCCCGACCATGTCGTGACGATGAACTCGACCGTCACCTTCGAGGACGAAAGCAACGGCGAGCAGCTGACCCTGACCCTGGTCTACCCCGCGTCGGCCGGCACGGCCGGCACCGTGTCGATCCTGGCTCCCGTGGGCAGCGCCCTGCTTGGACTGGCGCGCGACCAGCAGATCGACTGGCCCACCCCGGACGGTCGCAAGCGTCGCCTGAAAGTGCTGGAGATCGCCTACCAGCCCGAGGCCGCCGGACACTTCCACCGCTGAGGCCGCATCGCGTGCCGGTGTCGTTAAACTGCGGGGTGATCCGAAGGAGACCCGCATGACCGAACGCCCGGTTCCCGCCGACATCGTTACCCGCAGCGCCGCGCTGCGGGCGCAGATCGAGCAGGCCAACTACCGCTACCACGTGCTCGACGACGCGGACATCACCGACGCCGAGTACGACCGCCGGATGCGCGAACTGGAAGCGCTGGAGGCGGAATGGCCCGAGCTGGCCACCGCCGATTCGCCGACCCGCAAGGTGGGTGCGCGGGCCAGCGGCGGCTTTGCCGAGGTGCGGCATGCCTTGCCGATGCTTTCGCTGGGCAATGCGTTCGAGCAGGAAGGCGAGAACGAGCGCGAGCGTTTCCGCGAAATCGCCGACTTCGAACGACGGATCGAGCACACGCTCGAACGCAGGACTCCGGTGTTCTCGGTGGAGCCGAAGCTCGACGGCCTGGCGATCAGCCTGCGCTACGAGGACGGCGTATTCGTGCAGGGCGCCACCCGCGGCGACGGCGAGACCGGCGAGGATGTCACCGCGAACCTGCGCACCGTGCGGGCGATCCCGCTGAAGCTGCGCGGTTCCGGCTGGCCGGCCGTGCTGGAAGTGCGCGGCGAAGTGATCATGCTGCGCAAGGATTTCGAGGCGTTCAACGAATACGCCCGCAAGCACGACGAAAAGCCGCTGGCCAACCCCCGCAACGGCGCGGCCGGTTCGCTGCGCCAGCTCGATCCGGCGATCACCGCGAAGCGGCGCCTCAGCTTCTTCGCCTACGCGATCGGCGTGGTCGAGGGCGGCGAATTGCCGCCGACCCATTCGGCCACCCTGCAGCAACTGCGCGAGTGGGGCTTTCCGGTCTCGCCGGAAGTGGATGTGGCGCGCGGCTTCGATGGCCTGATCGCCTATTTCCGCCGCATCGGCGCGAAGCGCGACAGCCTGCCGTACGACATCGACGGCGTGGTCTACAAGCTGGACGACTATGCCGGGCAGCGCGAGATGGGCTTCGTCTCGCGCGCACCGCGCTGGGCCATCGCGCACAAGTTTCCGGCGCAGGAACAGACCACCCGCCTGCTCGACATCGAGATCCAGATCGGCCGCACCGGCGCCGCCACCCCGCGCGCGCGGATGGAGCCGGTGCAGGTGGGCGGCGTCACCGTGACCTATGCCACCCTGCACAACGCCGACCAGGTGGCACGACTGGATGCCCGCGTGGGCGACACCGTGATCGTGCGCCGCGCCGGCGACGTGATTCCCGAAGTGGTGCGCGTGGTGGAGGACCTGCGGCCGCAAGGCACGCAGCCCTGGACCATGCCCACGCGCTGCCCGATCTGCGATTCCGCGCTGATCCGCGAGGAGGGCGCGGCGGCCTGGCGCTGTTCCGGCGGACTGATCTGCGCCGCGCAACGCAAGGAGGCGCTGATCCATTTCGCCTCGCGTCGCGCGATGGACATCGAAGGCCTGGGCGAGCGCTTTGCCGAGGCGCTGGTGGAGCTCGACCTGGTGCACACGCCAGCCGACCTGTACGGCATGGGCGTGGACGATTTCGTCGACATGAAACGGCGCATCGACGAGCGCGATGGCACCACCCCGGAAACGGTGAAGGCCGGCAAGGTGGCGACGAAGTGGGCGGAGAACCTGGTCGCCGGCATCGAGGCCAGCAAGCACACCACGCTGGCCCGCTTCCTCTACGCGCTGGGCATCATGCACATCGGCGAAAGCACGGCTAAGACCCTGGCCGCGTGGCTGGGTCGGCTCGATTTCGTGCGCAGCACGCCGGCACCGCTGCTGCGCGTACTGCCGGACATCGGCGAAGAAGTGGCCCGGTCGATCGCCGGCTTCTTCGCGCAGGACGGCAACCAGCAGGTGGTCGACCAGTTGCTGGCCGCCGGCATCAGCTTCAGCGACGAAGCCGCGCCGTCGCCGCTGCTGCGCGAGCGGCTGAATCTCGGTGTGCTGCTGGACATGGCGAAGATCAGCAAGCTTGGCCCCAAGAGCAGCAAGCTGCTCGCCGAACACTTTCCCACCTTGCAGAAACTGCTGGCGGGCGGGGCAGCGCACTGGATCACCGCCGGCGTGCCCCAGGTGGCGGCGAGCGGGCTGGAAGCCTTCCTGGCCGATCCGGCGGCCCATGCCGAACTGCAGGGCGCCGAGGCGTCGATGCAGCGTCTGCTGGAGGCGATGCCCGCCGCGGACGAAGTGACCCAGGCGCCGCTGGCCGGGCAGACCTTCGTGCTCACCGGTAGCCTGGCGTCGCTCAGTCGCGATCAGGCCAAGGATCGGCTCGAAGCGCTGGGTGCCAAGGTGTCCGGTTCGGTGTCGAAGAAGACCAGCGTGGTCGTCGCCGGCGAGGAAGCGGGCTCCAAGCTCGACAAGGCGAAGGAACTGGGCGCGCCGGTGTGGGACGAGGCGCAGTTGCTTGCCCTGCTCGATGAGCACGAGCGCACCTGATGACGATATCCCCACGCGCCACGCTGGAACTGCGCGCACGGCTGTACACCTTGTTGCGCGCGTTCTTCGCCGAGCGCAACGTGCTGGAGGTGGAAACCCCGATCCTGTCCGCGGCGGGCAATACCGACCCCAACATCGAGAGCTTCGGCAGCATCTTCAGCGGCCATGTCGATGCGGGCGAGCGCGAGCGCTGGCTGCGCACGTCGCCGGAGTATCCACTGAAGCGCTTGCTGGCCGCGGGCATCGGCGATTGCTACGAGCTGGGCCGGGTGTTCCGCAATGGCGAGGCGGGCGGTCGGCACAACCCCGAGTTCACCATGCTGGAGTGGTATCGGGTCGGCTGGGATCACCGGCGGCTGATGAGCGAGACGATCGAGCTGGTGGAAGCGGCGCTGGCGATGCGCGGTCGGCGTGCCGAGGTGGTGGTGACCAGTTACCGGCAGCTGTTCCTCGACGGCTTGGGCATCGATCCCGTCCACGCGTCGATCGACGAACTGCGTGCGCCGCTGGCGGAATTCGGCATCGGCCCGGAGGGGCTGGGGCATGACGACTGGCTCGACCTGCTGATCACCCACAAGCTGCAGCCGGTGTTTCCCCGCGATCGCATCACGGTGATCCACGATTACCCGGCGAGCCAGTGCGCGCTGGCGAAGATCCGCCCGGGCGAGCCGCCGCTGGCCGAGCGCTTCGAGCTCTACCTGGGCCGCTACGAACTGGCCAACGGCTATCACGAACTGAACGATGCGGCCGAACAGCGCGCGCGTTTCGAGCGCGACAACACCGTGCGTCGCGAACGCGGCCTGCACGAGATTCCGCTGGATGAAAACCTGCTGGGCGTACTGGATGCGATGCCTGACTGCGCCGGCGTGGCGCTGGGCGTGGAACGCCTGCTGATGTGCCTGGCCGACACGGACGCGATTGCCGACGTGCTGGCGTTTCCGTTTGCCCGGGCGTGAGGCAGGGCGCGCGACCTTGCTGGCCGCGCGCCGTGCCGCTCAGGCGGTGTCGCCCTTGATCGCCGGCTGCTCCAGCCGGTCGCTCCACAGGTAGCGATAGATCACGCCGCCGACGATGCCGCCGATGATCGGCATGACCCAGAAGAACCACAGCTGATCCAGCGCCCAGCCACCCTGGAAAACCGCCACGCCGGTCGAACGCGCCGGGTTCACCGAGGTGTTGGTGACCGGGATGCTGATCAGGTGGATCAGGGTCAGCGCCAGGCCGATCGCGATGCCGGCGAAACCCACCGGCGCACTCTTGTGCGTGGCGCCCATGATGATGAAGATGAAGAAGCCGGTCATCACCATCTCGCACAGCGCCGCGGCGCCCATCGAATAGCCGCCCGGCGAATGCGCGCCGTAGCCGTTGGAGGCGAAGCCGCTTGTGGCGGCGTCGAAGCCGGGCTTGCCCGAGGCGATCGTGTACAGCACCAGCCCGGCGAGCAGGCCGCCGAGCACCTGCGCGACGATGTACGGAATCACGTCTTTCAGCGGGAAGCGACCGCCGGCGGCAAGACCGCAGGTGACCGCCGGATTGATGTGGCAGCCGGAAATGTGGCCAATCGCGTAGCACATGGTCAGCAGGGTGAGGCCGAACGCGAATGCCACCCCGGCAAAACCGATACCCAGTTGCGGAAAGCCGGCGGCCAGCACGGCGCTGCCGCATCCACCCAGAACCAGCCAGAACGTGCCGAAGAACTCGGCAGCCAGACGCTTGCTCATGTTCATCACGTTTACTCCTGCTGCAAGAGGAAGGAGATGGCCGGCGCGCCCATGTGGATGCCGTGGCAGCTCACGGGCGCACCAGGTCAGGCATATTCGCGCACCGTCCGTCGTGCCGTTTCCGCCGCCGTCCCTGGCGACGGAACGGGTCAGTCAGGGCGTGTCGAAGCGCATCGCCACGGCGCGGCGTTCGAGCAATCCGACCGCCGGCTGATCCTGCAGGCGCAGGTCGTGCAGTTCGTACGGTGCGCCGATGCCCTGCAGGCTGTGCGGGTCGTAGTGCAGGGTCAGCTGGCCCTTGCCGGCCGGCAGCCAGTTGGCCGATTGGGCGAACGCCGCCGGCACCATCCGGCCGTCGGTAGCGCGCCCGTACAGCACCGCCGAGACGGCGTAGCGGCTGGCCGAGACGGCATCCACTCCCAGGCTGATGTCGAGGCCGCGATCGGTGGCGACCGCGGTGCTGGCCAGGCCGCTGAGGCGGGCATCGGGCTGGGCGGCGGCGAACACCGTGGTGGTGTCGCGACGGATCTCGTGCCCGGCGCTGTCGGTGCCTTGCGTGAAGCTGTGCACCTCCCACAGGCCCGGTGTGGTCGGGATGCTGTGCGGACGGACATCGACGGTGAAGCTGCCGTCGGCCTGGCGACGGAAGCTGAGCGGCGTGGTGCTGCCATCGGGTGCGCGCAGCAGGCCGCCCACCGAGCTCAGCGGCAAGGCGCGATCGGCGTCACGCAGGACCACCCGCACCTTGATCGCCTCGCCCAGCAGCAGGTCGTCGCGGTTGCCCTGGGCGGTGACGGCGAACGGGCTCTGCGGCTCGAACACATGCACCACGTAGCGGCCGCGGGCGGAGGCGACCTGCAAGGTGGCCACGCCGCTGCCCAGCTCGGGCTTCAGCCGCATCACCATCGAGGCAGCCGGGACGTCCATGCCGGCGGCGTGCAGCTGGGCGGTGCCGGCGACTTGGCTGCTGGCCGCCGCGGCGCTCAGCGATTGCCGGCCCAGTTGCAGCCGCACGCTGGCCGGGTCCAGCTTGCCGACCGCCTGGTCGCCCGGACTCAGGCGGATGATCGCGCCCGGTGCGGTCAGCGGCAGCTTCAGGCCCTGCTGGAGTTCCGTGGCCGACACGTCGCGCCAGTATTCGCGGCTGCTGCGCGAAAACGCTTGCGGCACCGCTTGCAGCGTGGCGTCCTGCGCCAGCGGCCAGCTCACGCTGACCGGCCGGCGCTCGACATGCATGCGCGTCGCGGCGGCAGATGTGGCGGTCAAGCGGGTGCCGGCGCTGCGTGCCTGCAGGCTGGGCGGAACCATGTCATCAGCTTGCGCCGGCAGCAGCGCGTGGGTGCCGGCCATGGCCGGCGCGGCGGCGAAGATCACCAGCCATGCGCTTGCGAGTATCCCTTTCTTCATGGTGATCATCCCCTGATGTCGTTGGCGAGAATGGACGGCAGGCCGAAGCAGGCACGCCGGCTCTGGTTGTGGTTCAGCACGGAGCCACCGGTGCGCTGGGTGTCGCGGAACCACACGGTGCCGGCCGCCGACGCGCTGGAACATTCGATGAAGCCGTCCGAGCAACTGCTCAACCAGTTCTGGGTGATCTCCAGCCCCACGCTCTGGGTGTAGCCGCCGCAGTAGGCTTGGCTGCTGAACAGGCCCGACACCACGTCCGTGCCCACCACGTCGCGGAACGGCACCGGCAGACCCGGTCGGCCGGACGTGCCCAGCAGGTATTGCTGGTTGTAGGTGGCCATCCAGCCGGTTTGCTGCTGGCGCACGGCGTCGGTCTTGTAGCCGAGCAGCCAGCCCAGCGCCGACTCGAACACGTTGCCGGCCATCACCGCATTGGCCAGCGGCGTGCCGGCACTGGAGGGCGCGATCGCGTCGACCTTGACGATGCGGCTGATGATCGCGGGGTAACGCGCGTCCCAGGTCGGGTTGGACAGGATCCAGCGCATCACGTTGCCGCCGTTGGAGTGGGTGATCACCACCAGCCGATCGATGTGGCGGTTCTGGATGAAGCTGGTGAGCTGGGTGGCCAGGCAGCCGGCGGCGCGGTCGTCCCACATGTACTGGTTGAAGTCGCAGTTGACCACCAGCAGGTTGCTGCGGTCGGTCAGGCCGTTGCGCACGCCTTCGACCATGTCGGATTGCCAGTAGTCGTTGTACGCATCGGTCTGGTTGCCGGTGCCGTGGACCAGGGCCACGCCGGTGGTGGCTGCCTGCGCCGTGGCGCAGCTCAGGGCCAGTGCCAACATCAAGGTTGTACGTCGCACGTTGATCTCTCCCCATCAAGGCGGCGGAATGCCGCGGGCGGAGCCAACCGGGTGCAGCCACAGGTACGCCAAACCCCCTGTGTTGCAGGCAGGCCGACTACAGGTGATGTCCAGGACATCGTCAGGACGTGTCGCCAGATCCCCCCAGACCGTGCGGCACGGTATGGACTCTAGCAGCGCCATACGTGCGCGTCTTGACGCAAGTGCACAACCGCCGCAGCGCCGGTGTGCGCTAAGGTTGCGCGCTTTACGCTTGGGATGCCTGCGTGGTCGAGATGCCTGCCGTTGCTGCCTTGCCCGATCGCGACCGCCTCGACAGGCGCGACGTGAAGACCTTGCTGCTGGCCGCCCTGGGCGGTGCGCTGGAGTTCTACGACTTCGTGGTGTTCGTGTTCTTCGCGATCCCGCTGAGCCAGTTGTTCTTTCCCCACGACACGGCGCCGTGGCTGGCCCAGTTGCAGGTGTTCGGCATCTTTGCCGCGGGTTATCTGGCGCGGCCGCTGGGCGGCATCGTGATGGCGCATTACGGCGACAAGCTGGGGCGCAAGCGCATGTTCACGCTCAGCGTGTTCCTGATGGCGGTGCCCACGCTGGGCATCGGCCTGCTGCCGACCCATGCGCAGATCGGCATGCTGGCGCCACTGCTGTTGCTGCTGCTGCGCGTGGTGCAAGGCATCGCGGTGGGCGGCGAGGTGCCGGGCGCCTGGGTGTTCGTGGCCGAGCACGTGCCTGCGCGACGGGTGGGCTTCGCCTGCGCCAGCCTCACCTCGGGCCTGACCGTCGGCATCCTGATCGGCTCGCTGGTGGCGGCGGCGATCAACAGCCGGCTGACGCCCGCGGCGGTGCTGGACTGGGGCTGGCGCCTGCCGTTCCTGGTCGGCGGCGTATTCGGCTTCTGCGCGGTATGGTTGCGCCGTTGGCTCAGCGAGACGCCGGTGTTCCAGGCGATGCATGCGCGCAGGGAACTGGCCAGCGGCTTGCCATTGCGGCTCGTGTTCGAACGACATCTGCCCAGTGTGTTGCTGTCGATGCTGGTGACGTGGATGCTTACCGCGGCGATCCTGGTGATCATCCTGATGACGCCGTCGATCGTGCAGTCGGCTTTTCATGTTGCTCCCGCGCGGGCGTTCCTGGGCAACAACCTGGCCTCGTTCGCGCTGGCGCTGGGCTGTCTCGGATACGGCTGGCTGGCCGACCGGATCGGTTACGCGCGGACGCTGCTGCTCGGCGCGATCGGCCTGCTGCTGTGCAGCTATGCGCTCTACCTCGACCTGCAGGCCGGCGCCGGGCATTTCCTCGCGCTCTACGCGTTGACCGGACTGGCGGTGGGCGTGGTGGGTGTCGTTCCCGCGCTGATGGTGGCGGCGTTCCCGCCGGCGGTGCGTTTTTCCGGCCTGTCGTTCTCGTACAACATCGCCTATGCGCTGTTCGGCGGCATCACCCCGCCGCTGATCGGCTGGCTGGTGAAGCAGTTCGGCGTGCTGGCGCCGGCGCACTACGTGGCGTTTGCCGCCGTGATCGGGATGATCGTGGCTGCAGGCAGCCGAGGTGACTCCCGCTAGAACTCCAGCTCCTGCGCCGCACACAGATAGTCGACCAGCGGCGCGACGCGCTTGAACGCGGCCACCGTCCACGGCAGCAGTTCGTCGGAGCAGGCCAGCTCTTCGCCAAGCGGCATGGTGGCGACGAAGTCCTTGCGCTTGAGATCGTCGATCAGCTCGTGCGCGGGGTCGTAGCCGCGCGGCGGGCGAACCAGCGATTCGCCGCCCAGTTGCAGGTGTTCGCGGAACGCCTTGCTCTGCGTGGCGCGCTTCCATGCGGCCGGGTTGTCGACCAGGAATTCGCGGATGTGCTTCAACGCGTCCGGTTCCGGATGCCACAGGCCGCCGCCGGCGAAACAGTCGCCCGGCTCGATGTGCAGGTAGAAGCCCGGCGCCTGGATCTCGTGGCGTCGCTCATGGGTGAAGCGCGAGCCCTGCCACGATTTGTACGGCAGCTTGTTGTTCGAGTAGCGGGTGTCGCGATGGATCCGGTACAGCGAGCCGCCGCTCTTGCGCGGATCGGCGCGGTAGTGGCTGCTGATCTTCGCCAGCGGCGCCTGCAGGTCGGTGATCAGTTGCAGGAACGGCTCGCGCACATGGCGCTCGTAGTCGTCCTTGTGCGCGTGGAACCATTCGCGGTTGTTGTTGTTTCCAAGCGAGCGCAGGAAACGGAATGTGGCGGGGGTGAAATAGCTTCTGGACATGGGGGTTCGTCGAGAGGGGAACAGGGCGGGCGATGCCCGCCATCGTGCTGCGGTGGCGGTGTGCGTCTCAGGTATCGCCGAGGCTGTCGGCAAGCTGTTCGCCCCAGGCCTGCAACCGGTCGAGCAGACCCTGCCTGTCCTGCGCCTGCGGATCGCCGCGCAGCTCGGCGATGCGGGCGAAGTAGTCGTCCAGGGTCAACCCGGTCAGCGGCGTGTGCCGGGTCAGTCGTGCCTGGCGGAAGCGCTCCCAGCGGAGGCGTTCGTCGGCATCCAGCGTCTCGGGCCAGTTGCGTGCGCGGTAGCGAAACAGCAGTTCCGGGTAACGCGCGTCGCGAAAAGGAAACGGACGGCTGCCCAGTTCCGCCGGCGGCGTGGCGCGCACCTGGGCGAGCAGGCGCTTGTCCGCGTCGGGCAGGAAGCCGCCGCCGTACAGGGCCAACTCGGGATCTTCAGGCGGCGGCAGTTCGGCGGCACGCTGGAACACCCGGCGCAGCTTTTCGGGCAGGCCGGCGGCGGCGTGCAGCATGTCGCGATGGGCCTGGCAGCGGGGAAGGTCCAGTTGCAGCCGCGTCAGGTCCACGCCCTGCAGCACGGACAATGGCGCCAGCGCCGGCGCGTGGTTCGCGCGCACGGTGCGCAGCGGAATCCGCTCGACGCCCTCGGGCAGGTCGGCGCGCGGGGTGAAGATGCGGTCGGCGATCTCGTCCTCGTCCAGCGCCAGCCATGCGGCCGGATCGGTCGCCAGGTCGTACACGATCACCTCGCCGGCGCGGCTGGGATGGGCGGCCAGCGGCGCGACCACGGTGAGGCAGTGACGGCTGGCCGGATAGCGCGAGGACACGTGCACCAGCGGCGTCATGTTCACCACGTCGAGCAGTTCGAACACCTTCTGCTTGCGCCGCAGCGCGTAGTGCCAGTCCCACAGCCGCGGCTGGCGCACCCGGATCAGCCGGGCCAGGTCGATCAGCGCGTAGACGTCGGACAGCGCGTCATGGGCACGTTCCTGGTTCAGTCCGTTGGCGCGCGCGAGGTGCTCCAGTTTGAAGCTGGGCGAACCGTCCTCGCGCGTCGGCCACACAATGCCCTCGGGGCGCAGCGCCTGGCACATGCGCACCAAGTCGATCAGGTCCCAGCGCGAATTGCCGTTCTCCCACTCGCGGCCGTAGGGCTCGTGGAAGTTGCGGTACAGCATCTGGCGGGTGAACTCGTCGTCGAAGCGCAGCGAGTTGTAGCCCACGCCACAGGTGCCCGGCCGGGCCAGCTCTTCATGCACGCGGGCCGCGAAGTCGGCCTCGTTGACGCCGTCGAGTTCGGCCTGTTGCGGCGTGATGCCGGTGATCATGCAGGCGTCGGGGTGCGGCGGCATCTCCCGTGGCGGCTTGCCGTAGAACATCACCGGTTCGCCGATGATCTCCAGCGCCATGCTGGTGCGGATGCCGGCGAACTGCAGCGGCCGGTCCCGGCGCGGGTCGGCGCCGGAGGTTTCGTAGTCATGCCAGAAGAAGGTCTGCATCCGGCGATGATCGCATGGCGCCGTGCCTTGCCGGCATGGCGAGGTCGGCAAGGCTGATAAACTCCCCCGCACAAGGAGAACCCATGAGCCAAGCCCACGAAGAAAACCTGATCTGGATCGATCTGGAGATGACCGGCCTCGACACCGACAACGACTCGATTCTGGAGATCGCCACGGTGGTTACCGACAAGGAACTGAACGTGCTGGCCGACGGGCCGGTGTTTGCGATCCGCCACGAGATCGATCAGCTGGAGTCGATGGACAGCTGGAACACCAACCAGCACCACAAGTCCGGCCTGTGGCGGCAGGTGTTGATCTCGGAAACCGACCACGCGATGGCCGAGCAGGCCACCGTGGAATTCCTGCGCGCCTGGGTGCCGCCGGGCAAGTCGCCGATGTGCGGCAACTCGATCTGCCAGGATCGCCGTTTCATGCACCGGCAGATGCCGCGGCTGGAGCGCTACTTCCACTACCGCAACCTGGACGTGTCCACGCTGAAGGAACTGGCGCGGCGCTGGGCGCCGGAGATTGCCAAGGGCGTGGGCAAGGAGTCGGCGCATACGGCGCTGTCCGACATCCGCGACTCCATCGCCGAACTGCGCCATTACCGCCGTTTCATGGGCGAGCTGGGCGGCAAGGTCGGTGCCTGAGTGGCACATCGCTGATTGCATCTGACGAGGCCATGAGCATGTCGAACGACTTGTTTGCCACGGTGCTGGACTGTGCCGGACGTCCGCTGCGGCTGGATCGCGCCCGGGTAGTCGGCATCCTCAACGTCACCCCCGATTCGTTCTCCGACGGCGGCCTGCATGACAGCGTGGACGCTGCCGTGGCGCATGGCGTGCGCATGGCGGAGGAGGGCGCCGACATGCTGGACGTCGGCGGCCAGTCGACCCGGCCGGGCGCAGCCGAGGTTTCGCTGGAAGAGGAACTGCAACGCGTGGTGCCGGTCGTCGAACAGCTGGTGGCGCGCACCTCGCTGCCGATCGCCGTCGACACCTCGCGGCCCGAGGTGATGCGTGCCGCGGTCGCCGCCGGCGCCGGCATGATCAACGACGTCTACGCGCTGCGCCGCGATGGCGCGATGGACGCGGTTGCCGAACTGGGCGTGCCGGTGTGCCTGATGCACATGCAGGGCGAGCCGCGCAGCATGCAGGACGAGCCGCATTACGACGACGTGGTCGGCGAGGTGCATCGCTTCCTCACCGATCGGCTGTTCGCCTGCGAGCTGGCCGGCATCGATCGCCGCAAGGTGCTGGTCGATCCCGGCTTCGGCTTCGGCAAGACGCTGGAGCACAACCTGGCCCTGCTGTCGGCGCTGGAACAGTTCGCCAGCCTGGGCAGTGGCGTCTACGCCGGCTTGTCGCGCAAGTCGATGATCGGCACGCTGACCGGTCGCAGCGTGCCGGGCGAGCGCCAGGCGGGCTCCGTGGCGGCCGCGCTGATCGCCGTTCAGCGCGGAGCACGCATGGTTCGCGTACATGACGTGGCGGCGACCGTGGACGCGCTGGCAGTATGGCGGGGCGTGCATGCGGTGGACGCCGTGCCCCGGCGCAGTGCGTCGCCGGCGGCGCCGCGCTGGCCCGACGACGATTGAATGACGCGCCGGCGAGCCGGCTGCGTTCCCGCAAGACACCCGAGATCCCCACAACGATGAATCAACGCAAATACTTCGGCACCGATGGCATTCGTGGCCTGGTCGGACAATGGCCGATCAGCGCCGACTTCATGCTGCAGCTGGGCCGCGCCGTCGGCAGCGTGCTGGCGCGTGAGCGGAAGGATCGTCCCAAGGTGCTGATCGGCAAGGACACCCGCATCTCGGGCTACATGTTCGAATCGGCGCTGGAAGCCGGGCTGGTGGCGGCTGGTGCCGACGTAGGCCTGCTCGGTCCGATGCCGACGCCGGCGGTGGCCTACCTGACCCGCTCGATGCGTGCCCAGGCCGGCATCGTGATCAGCGCCTCGCACAACCCGCACCACGACAACGGCATCAAGTTCTTTTCGGCCAATGGCGAGAAGCTGTCCGACGAAGTCGAGCTGGCGATCGAGCAGGAAGTCGATGCGGCGTTCGTCACGGTGGCCTCCGAACGGCTCGGCAAGGCCCGCCGCATCGACGACGCGGTGTCCCGCTACGCCGAGTATTGCAAGACCACGGTGGCAGAGGACTTCAGCCTGCACGGGCTGAAGCTGGTGCTCGACTGCGCCCATGGCGCGACCTACCAGGTGGCGCCCAAGGTGTTCGCCGAACTGGGCGCCGAGGTGATCGCCATCGGCGACAAGCCGGACGGCTTCAACATCAATCGCGATGTCGGCTCGACCCATCCGCAGGCCTTGCAGCAGGCGGTGCTGGCCCACGGTGCCGATCTCGGCATCGCCTTCGATGGCGACGGCGACCGGGTGCAGCTGGTCGACCGCCACGGCGCACTCGCCGACGGCGACGACATCCTCTACGTGCTGGCGCGCAGCTGGCACGCGCACGGCGCGCTGAACGGCCCGGTGGTCGGCACCCTGATGAGCAACTACGGCCTGCAGCTGGCGCTGGCCAAACTCGACGTGCCGCTGATTCGGGCCAACGTCGGCGATCGCTACGTGATGCAGCAGTTGCGCCAGCACGAAGGCGTGCTCGGCGGCGAGACCTCCGGCCACATCCTGTGCCTGGATCGGGCCACCACCGGCGACGGCATCGTCGCCGCGCTGGCCGTGCTGGAGGCATTGGCGCGTTCGGGCGAGGATCTCGCCACGGCGCGGCAGGGGCTGCAGAAAATGCCCCAGGTGATGCTGAACGTGCGCGCCGTGGGCGCCCGTCGTTCGCTCGCCAGCGACGAGGTCAAGCAGGCTCTGGCCGAAGTGGAGCGGGTGCTGCAGGGTCGCGGTCGCGTAGTGCTGCGCGCCTCGGGCACCGAGCCGCTGGTGCGGGTCACCGTGGAAGGCGCCGACGCAGCGGAAGTGCAACAGCTGGCAGAGAAGCTCGCGGCAACGGTAAAATCCGCAGCCGAACGCTCGTGAACCTGTAGCAGCACCGGGTCGCCATGGATTGGCCCGACGTGCCCCGCCCCTGCGGTGGCGGATCATCCGACCGCACGCCCAACCTGGTGACTACAGCCATGAAGAATGTTCCAACCCTCGACATCCGCCGTTACGACACGGAGCGCGATGCCTTCGTCGCCGAGCTCGGCGCGGCCTATCGCGAATTCGGTTTCTGCTGCATCAGCGGCCACGGCATTCCGCGCGAACTGATCGACGGCTCGTACGACGTGTTCCAGCGCTTCTTCGCGTTGCCCACCGAAACCAAGATGAAGTACCACCTCGCCGGCAGCGGCGGCGCGCGCGGCTACACGCCGTTCAAGGTGGAGACGGCCAAGGACAGCCAGTACGCCGACTTGAAGGAGTTCTGGCATGTCGGCCGCGAGATTCCGCGCGACTCGAAATTCGCCGACGTGATGCCGCCCAACGTGTGGCCCAGCGAAGTGCCGGACTTCAAGCAGTACGGCTATGGCCTGTACGAGGCGCTGGACCAGCTGGGCACGCGCGTGTTGCGTGCGCTGGCCCTGCACATCGGCGAGGCGGAAAACTTCTTCGAGGACAAGACCGACGTCGGCAACTCGATCCTGCGGCCGATCCACTATCCACCGATCACCCAGGACAACATTCCCAACGTGCGCGCCGGTGCGCACGAGGACATCAACTTCATCACCCTGCTGGTCGGCGCCAGCGCCGAGGGCCTGGAAGTGCTGAGCCACGGCGAGTGGCTGCCGATCACCACCGAGGGCGACGCGATCGTGGTGAACATCGGCGACATGCTGCAGCGCCTGAGCAACCACGTGTATCCGTCGACCTCGCACCGGGTGGTCAACCCGCAGAACGAGAACGCGCGCAAGCCGCGTTATTCGGTGCCGTTCTTCCTGCACCCGAACCCGGACGTGGTGCTGGACCCGCTGGACTCCTGCATCACGCCGGACAACCCGCGCCGCTACGACACCTCCATCACCTCGCACGAATACCTGCTGCAGCGGCTGCGCGAGATCAAGCTGATCTGATCAGCTTGTTTCCTCCCGCGCGCGAACGCGTGCCCCCGGTTTCCTTCCCCCGCCCGCGGGGGAAGGTGGCCGCAGGCCGGATGGGGGTGCTGCTCCTCACGCCATCCAGAAGAACACCGCCGTCATCCGCTTGGCCGCCAGCTCCTGCCCCCAGTACGCACTCGCGCTGTGGATCAGATTGGCCTTGTAGACCAGCAGCCGGTTGCAGCGATGATCCACCCGCACGTCCTCGACAAAGGCGTTCGGCTGGACGAAGCGATTGCCCAGGGCCTCGGCCAGATTCCGATGCGGCGGCATCACGATGTTCCCGCCCAGCTGGCCCCCGGGCATGCGCTGGCGAAAGAAGCTCGTGCCGCAGTGTGCCGGCACGTCGGGATTCAGATAGAGCACCGCCGCGTAGCGGCACAGATTCGTCGAGTCGGTGTGCGGCTTGACCGAGCCCTCGACCGAGCCGACCACCTGCACGCAGTTGTGGTTGAGCCGCAGGCCGGCCTCGGTCTGCTCGACCCAGAGTTTCTTCGCTCCGGTCAGCTCGCATACCCGCTTGTCCAGCGCGGCCAGTTCGTCGTCCAGCAAGGCGGGAATCGCCCGCATTCCCGGCCATACCTCGCCGGTGTACGGATAGCCCATTTCCCAATCGGTCTTGGCCAGGCAGCGCGCGCGCACCTCGTCGGCATTCGGCAGCACGTCGTCGACCACCCAGTAATCGCGGCCTTCGACGGGCTTGCGGTAGGGCAACGGTCGCATCTGGGTGGGAAACAGTGACATGGTGAGAAGCCGGTGGCGAGCGTGGGTTCAACAATAAGGGACGGCGCGGAGCGTGCCTGCGTACCGGTCTAGACCTGGGTATTCCGGTAACGCTTCGACTCCCGTGCCGAGAGCCACATGGCCAGTCGGTCCGGCATCAGCTGGACGACCCGCTTGATGGTCCGGTTGACCCGACCGGGGATGTACACGGCATCACCGCGCTCGACGGCAGCGATGCCCTGGCGCACCACTTCCCCCGCGGTGAGCCACATGAAGCCGGGCAGCTTGTTCATCTTGTCGCGAGTGCCGGTGACGTCGTGGAATTCGGACCAGGTGAAGCCGGGGCACAAGGCGCTGACGTGCACTCCGGCGGCCTGGTTCTCCAGGCAAAGCGATTGCGAGAACTTGATGAGATAGGCCTTGCTGGCCGCGTACAAGGTGTGTCCCGCCGGACCCGGAACATGGCCGGCCAGGGAGGCGACGTTGATGATGCGGCCGTGGCCGCGCTCGCGCATGCCGGGCAGCACCCGCCAGGCCAGTTCGGTGGGTGCGGTCATCAGCACCTGAAGAAAGTCGGCATGGGTCTTCCAGTCGTTGGCAACGAAGGTGCCCGGCACGCCGTAGCCGGCATTGTTGATCAGCCAGTTCACCTGCAGGCCGCGTTGCTCCAGCCCTTCGCACAACCGCTGTGGCGTCGATGGATCGGTAAGGTCGAAGGGCAGCACGGTGATGTCGACGGCGTGGGCTGCGCGCAGTTCGACGGCGAGCGCTTCCATCCGTTCGGTGCGGCGGGCGGTGAGCACCAGGTCGTGACCCAGGGCCGCGAGCTGGCGGGCGAACTCGGCGCCAATGCCGGAAGAAGCGCCGGTGATCAGGCTGAGCGGGCGACGGGTCATCGTGCGTGGTTCCTGCGGAGGGATCGTCATTCTTGACTGCACGGGTCGGGCGACGCCAGTGGCAGGTGCGTTTGCCGTTCCTCCGACCCCTCGGTAAGCTTGCGGTTTGATCGCAGCAGAAGCAGACCATGCGCAAGAAATTCGTCGCCGGCAACTGGAAGATGCATGGCAGTCGCTCGATGGCCAAGGCTCTCGTGGCGGACATCGCCGCCGACATGCCGGGCGATATCGATGTCGCCGTGTTTCCGCCGTTCCCCTACGTGGCCGAGCTGGCCACGCAGCAGGCCGATTCCGGCTTGCGGGTCGGTGCGCAGGACGTCAGTGCACACGAGGGGCATGGCGCATATACCGGCGAAGTGTCGGCCGCGATGCTGGCCGACATCGGCGCGCGATGGGTACTGGTCGGCCATTCGGAACGTCGCCAGTACCACCATGAAAGCGACGAGCTGGTGGCGCAGAAATTTGCCGCGGCCCGTGCCGGCGGCCTGACCCCGATCCTCTGTGTGGGTGAAACACTGGAACAGCGCGAAGCAGGCGAGACCGAGGCGGTGATCGCACGCCAGCTGCATGCCGTGCTCGCGCTCAATGGCGTGGCCAGTTTCGACACCGCGGTCATCGCCTATGAACCGGTCTGGGCGATCGGCACCGGCCGGACCGCGAGCCCGGAGCAGGCGCAGCAGGTGCACGCCTTCATCCGTAGCCAACTGGAAAAAGAAGATGTTATGATTGCCCGTCTGACCCGACTGCTTTACGGCGGCAGCGTCAAGGCGGCCAACGCCGCTGAATTGTTCGCGCAGGCGGACGTGGATGGGGGTCTGATCGGTGGGGCCTCCCTGACTGCATCCGACTTCCTTGGAATCTGCGCCGCGGCGCATCAGGCGTCACAGGCTCAATAGAAACCTTATGTTCGTCATTTTCAGCGTGTTCTACATTCTGATCGCAGCGGCGATGATCGTGCTGATCCTGCTGCAGAACGGAGCGGGCGCCGACGCCGGTTCCGGTTTCGGCGGCGGTGCCTCGGCCACGGTTTTCGGCGCGCGCGGTTCGTCCACGTTCCTGACCCGTGCCACGGGCGTGCTCGCCGGCCTGTTCTTCCTGCTCAGCCTGGCCATGGGCGTGTATCTGAATGACAACGGCGCACCCAAGGCCAAGGCACAGGATCTTGGCGTGATGTCGTCGCTGTCCGAGCAGCCGGCAGCCACCAACGCGGCCCCGGCCAAGCCTGCCGCGGGCTCGGAAGTTCCGGCAGCCGTACCTGCTTCAACCAGCAACGCCGTACCGGCAGCTCCGCCGGCGGCAACCCCCGCTCCGACCCAGGGTCAGGGCGAGGTGCCGGCAGCCACCGAGCCGCCGGTCAAGCACTAAGCAACACACCTGCCCAGGTGGCGGAACTGGTAGACGCACTACCTTGAGGTGGTAGCGACGCAAGTCGTAGGGGTTCGAGTCCCCTCTTGGGCACCATTACACCGTTTCAGGACGTCCCATAGAGTCCGAAAAACACAACGAAACCCGCTACTTGGCGGGTTTTTTTGTGCCTGATCGTCCGATTGCGTCCTATGTAGACCCATTGCATCCGGCGAGTAACGTGAGTAACTTTGGGAGTAACAGGGCCGGATGGCCGGTTACTCACGGCGGGGTTACTCACATGCTGACCGAGATCAAGCTGCGCTCCCTGCGCCCCCGCAGCGCGCTGTACCGGGTGGCCGACGGCAACGGGCTGGCGGTGGAGGTGCCGATCTCCGGGGCGCTGCGCTGGCGCTACCGCTACCGGTTCGACGGCAAGGCCAAGATGCTGAGCCTGGGCACCTACCCGAGCGTGACGCTGGCGCAAGCCCGGCTGAGCCGCGACGCGGCCCGGGCACAAGTCGCCCAAGGCGTCGACCCCAGTGCCGAACGGCTGGCCAGCAAGGAGGCGAGGGTGGAAGCCGCGGCTCCGGTCCAGACCTTCCGCCTGGTTGGCGAGCAGTGGATGGCGCGGCAGGACGTGGCCGAGATCACCGCGGCGAAGTCCCGCTGGGTCCTGGAATCGTTCCTGTACCCGGATCTCGGCACCCGGCCGATCGGCGAGATCACCTCGCGCGAGCTGCTGGACACCCTGCGCAAGGTCGAGGCCACCGGCAAGCTGGAAACCGCCAAGCGGGCCAAGGTCAAGGCGGGGCAGGTGTTCCGGTACGCCATCCTTGAAGGGATCACCGACAACGACCCGACCGGCAGCCTGCGCGGCGCACTGAAGTCGCCCAAGGTGAAACACCATGCCGCCCTCGTCGACCCGGCCAAGGTCGGCGAGCTGCTGCGCGCGATCGACGGCTTCACCGGCCAGTACGTGACCCTCTGCGCCTTGAAGCTGGCCCCGCTGCTGTTCGTGCGCCCGGGCGAGCTGCGGCAGGCCGAATGGGCCGAGTTCGATCTGGACGAAGCGATGTGGCGCATCCCCGGCGCGCGCATGAAGATGAAGGCCGCGCACCTGGTGCCTCTGTCCACTCAGGCGGTGACGATTCTGCGCGAGCTGCAGACCTTCACTGGCGATGGCCGCTACGTGTTCCCGGGCCTGCGCACCGCCAGCCGCCCCATGAGCGAGAACACCATCAACGCCGCGCTGCGCCGGCTGGGTTACTCCGGCGAGGAAATGACCGGTCACGGCTTCCGCGGCATGGCAGCGACGCGGCTCAACGAAATGGGCTGGAAGCCGGACGCGATCGAGCGCCAGCTGGCCCATGCGGAATCGAACAAGGTGCGCGAGGCCTACACGCACGCTGCGCAGTACCTGGACGAGCGCACCCGCATGATGCAGGCGTGGGCGGATTATCTGGATGGATTGAAGGCAGGCGGCAAGGTTGTCGCCATCAATCGCAAGGCTGGCTGAGTCGCACGCGATGCGACGCCAGCATGAAGAATCGGGCATGGCCCGGTAAGCGGCGGAACCGGGTGTTACGAGCACCCGGCCCGCCTTCCACAACCGTTCCAATGGAGAACGATCATGGCAACTGAGAGTGTAACGAACGAGAGCGTGCCCACCCCATTCTCCGGCAATGACGCCAGCGTGTACGTATCGCAGGCAATGGCTGTTGCTGATCTGCTGGCTATCGGCGATCACCGGCAATGCGCCCGCCAAACTGTGAACGAGGCGAGCATGCTGATCTTTATGCTGCTGGACGCGTCCCGCGAACTGGCCGAAGCAGAGCGGGCGGAGTTTCGCGCCAAGTTGTCGAAACAGGAGTCGAAGGCATGAGCGTCTTGGCGATCAACATTGAGAGCGGTCGCATCGGGCCTTGCGCAGCTTCGGACGCCGTTTCAATTCCGGTTCTGGGCTTCGCGAACGAGCCGGATGCAGAGATGCGCATGCTTCGGGATGACATGGCGAGATGCCTTGATCCCGTGCGCTCCATTTTGGATCGGCATGGCCTGGCCTTTGAGCAAGAGCTAGCGGTATACAACGCGATTCCGGCGGGGTTGAAAGCGGACGAAATACCGGTGGAAGTGCTGCTGATGGCAGTGTCGGATGCTCAGAAATGAGCGCGCAAATCATCCAGTTCCCCGGTGCTGTGACCTGTGCCGCTGTAGCCTCGAAAGAGTCGCATGAAGACGTGCGTGATCAACCCGATGAGCTTGCCGAAAGGTTCAACAACTTTCTGGTCAAGCGTGGGCTGGCGCGAAAGCCTGATCCATGGGGCCAGATGTTCAACGATCTGCTGGTAGCAATGGAGATCATTCCAAGCGAACCAAAGGGCTGATCACTTCAAGCCGCGCCTAGGCTGATCCCCGAAAACCGGGCACCTTCCCCGGCTGGCGCGGCACCTTATGAAGGGCACAGAGGTGTGTGCGATGAACCATGAGGACTTGCCCCCCGATCTTTCGGGCGTCCGATCTTTCAAGGAGCCAGCAAGAGCAGGCAGTTCAAACCGTATTGATTGGAGCTATTGGGCGAATCTTTCGCTAGTGGACTATGGCGACGCGTGCATTCTTTCTCGTGGTTTTGATCCAAGGGCAATCAAAGGAAACGCTTTGCCGAGCCATTTGGATGCCGAGCTGAAGCGCCTCGTTTCAATCGCCAAGTCTCATTTAGGGAGCCAATTGCCCGCTTACAGTACGGAGAACGACAGGTATTACGGAAGCCGTGAAACTGGTGTGCGGCTAGGGGAGTTTCGTACGTGGGGTGAGTCGTTGCCTATCCCCTTCACATTTCCAGAAGATTTTCCGAAAGCTTCGCCAAAAGTCACAGATGCGAGCGCGCACTCTTGGCCGTGGGGCACTCACGAGACTGAATTGCTGCGCAAGCTCGCAGAAGCGGTCAGGCGCTATTGGGTGAACTACGATCCGACTGACCCGAGTACCGCAAGCACCAATGAGACGGTTAAAAACTGGCTGAAACAACAAGGCGTCGCGGATCGGGCCGCAGAAGTGATGGCGCAAATTATCCGTGCAGATGGGCTCCGCCCTGGCCCACGCTAGGAAGTTACCCGCGCCTATGGAAACCCTGTAGCAGTGAGGTTTGCGGCAGTTGTCCGCGCCCATTTCTGAGTGTTGTCGCAGACAACTGCGCCTATTCAACGCATCGCTTGTGCGAACAATCTGCAGCCATGTTCAACGACGGCCGATAGCGGCCCAAGGAAAGCAACATGGCTGCAGCACTCCCCGAAACCGGCTATCTGCGCTTGCCGCAGATTGTCCGCATCCCCGCCACGAAGACGAAGTCGGAAACAGCCGGCATCTATCCCGTCAGCAGATCGACCTGGTGGGCTGGTGTTCGCGCCGGCCGCTACCCGCAACCCGTCAAGCTGGGTGCGCGCATCACGGCATGGCGCGTTGAGGATATCCGCGCGCTGATCGACTCCGCCGCATGAGCACGCCCCAGACACGACGAAACCCCGCGGCAACGGGGCTTCGAGATCGCACACAGAACATATCTGCTCAGCATCGTACCACCTACACCAGCGCCGCGGCGCAGCGTCTGCGCTTGCTGGCCCACCTGCGCCAAGAGGCGATCGACACCATCGCGGCGCGGCGTGATCTGAACATCATGATGCCGGCGGCTCGCGTGAAGGAGCTGCGCGAGGGTGGCCACAATATCCAGACGATTCGGGTGGACCGCTACGACGATCAGGGGCGCAAGCATCCCCGCGTCGCGGTCTATTCGCTGATCGGGGGTGGCCATGAGCGCCGCTGACCTGATCGGCCGCCTGGAGGGCGTCATCAAGACCGGCAAGGGCTGGCGCGCGCGTTGCCCAGCGCATGGCGGCAAGTCTGCCTCACTGGCGATCACCGAGGCCGACAACGGCACGCTGCTGGTGCACTGCTTCGCCGGCTGTCAGGTGCACGACGTGCTCGGCGCGGTGGGCTTGCAGGTGGGCGACCTGTTCGCACGGAAGGATCTGCGCAGCATGTCGCCCGCCGAACGCAGCCAGCTCCGACAAGCGGCGATGCTGCCCCGCTGGCGTGCTGCCTTGAGTGTGCTGGTGACCGAGGCCAGCGTGGTGCTGATCGGTGCCAACCAATTGGACGCCGGCGAGCCCTTGGACGATACCGACCTGACCCGGCTCCGTGTCGCGGCCTTGCGCATCTTCGATGCCCAGGAGGTGCTGCATGCACGCTGAGAGCTATAGCGCCAGCATCGACGATCTGGCTGCGCGCGAGGAGGCAGCCTTTCCAGATCCCGACCTGATCGAGCTGGCGCTGGGGAGGCTTACCACCGACCCCGGCGCGATCTTCGAGGCGGACGTGCTGGTCGCGTTGACCAAGGTTCGCCAAGACGACGCGGCACGCTATCAGCGAGTGCGCGCCGCGGCGAAGGCAGCGAAGGCCAGCGTGGGCGAACTGGACAAGCTCACCGCGACGAAGGATGACGGCGGCAGTGTCGAGGTCGTTGCCGAGGTGGAACCGTGGCCGGAACCGGTCGACGGCAGGCAGTTGCTTGCCGATCTCTGCGCCATCATCGGGGAGCACGTCATTGCCGACCCGCCGACCATCCGCGCCGCGGCCCTGTGGGTGGTGCACACCTACTGCATGGACGTGCTCACGGTGTCGCCGCTGGCGCACATATCCGCACCGGAAATGCGGTGCGGCAAGACGGTGTTGCTCACGGCGATGATGCGGCTGGTGTTCCGGCCCTTGTCGATTTCCAGCATCACGCCATCGGCCATCTTCCGCAGCGTGGAACTGTGGTCGCCGACGCTGGGCATCGACGAGGCAGACGCCTTCCTGAAGGACAACGAGGAAGCGCGCGGTCTGATCAATTCAGGCCTGTACCGCGAAGGCGCTTTTGTCATCCGCTGCGTGGGTGACGATCACACCCCAACGAAGTTCAGCACCTGGGCGCCGAAGATCCTGTGCGGCATCGGCAAGCTGGCCGGCACGATCGAGGATCGTTCGATTCCGCTGCGCATGCGTCGCAAGGTGGCCGGCGAGACAGCGGCCAATATCCGGCGATCTGACCCGCAGCCGTGGATGGATCTGCAGGCACGCCTCACACGTTGGGCGCGTGATCACCGGCACCGCATTGCATCGGCCCAGCCCGCACCCGCGCATGGCCTGGGCGATCGTGCACAAGACTGCTGGGAGCCGTTGCTGGCCATTGCCGATCTGGCCGGCAGTGAATGGCCGGGACTGGCACGGGCCGCGGCGCTGGCGCTTCACGGTGTCGAGGAAGAAACGCAGAGCATCAATGTCGAGTTGCTCCGCGACGTCGAGGCAGCATTCAAGGAACGTCACACCGGCCGACTGGCCAGCCGTGAGCTGCTGGACATCCTGACCCATGACGAGGAAGCACCGTGGGCGACGTGGAACCGCGGCAACCCGCTGACGATCCGCCAGCTCGCCGCGCGTCTTTCGGAGTTCGGCATCAAGCCGAAAACGACACGGCTGCCGAACGGCGACCGACTCAAGGGGTATGCCCTCGCCGACTTCGCAGACGCCTTCAATCGTTACCTTTCCGCCGAAGGGGGCAATTTATCCGTGACAGCGGGACAACCGCATAGCAGCGCGGTTTGTGAAGCATCGGCAACCGTGACGCCTGCCGAAGTGTCACCGATAGGAAATGCCCTAGAACCCGCATTGGATAAGGATTGTCACCGTGTCACGGATAAAAACACCCTCCCCGAGAAAAAAGAGGAAAGCAACACGGAACGGGAGGTGATCGACCTATGAGCGCCGTCGAACTAATCCGCCAGTGTCGTGCTGCTGGCATCCATCTTCAGGCCCGCGGCGAACGTCTGCATGTCGAGGCGCCAGCCGGCAGCGTCACTCCGGAACTGCGCCAGCGGCTCACCGATCACAAGGCCGAGTTGCTGGCACTGCATGCCATTCGCGCACGTCTGCTGGTGCTGGCCGTGAAGCTGGGCATTCCCCGCGCCGTGGTCGACGTGTTGCCGGTCGAGGAACTGGAAGCCGCCGCCGAACAAGCCGCCCTGTGCGAGGGCTACATGGATGGCAACGGCGATCCGCTCGCGCATGCCCTGCTGGTGTTCTACCTGCGCCAGTTAGTCGACCCGACACGATCCGAGTCCGCGGCAATTAATTTACCAACCCACGACAGGAACACACACTGATGCCTAAGTTCGAGATCACCGCTCCTGACGGAACGAAATACGAGGTCACTGCGCCCGATGGGGCAACGGAAGAACAGGCCATTGCCTACGCGCAGCAGCATCACGCGGGACAGCCGAAGACCACGCAGGCGCCACAGCAACTACGGGCCGATTTCAGCGACGTGCAAGGCGGCTATGTCGAGCCGCCACGATCGTTCGGGCAGGATCTTGGCCGCGCTGCGATCATGACCGGCCGCAACGTGGTGCACGGAGCGCTCGGCATTCCGGCGTTGCTGAATGATGCGGTATCAACTGTCGCTAACCCGATTTACAAGGCAGTCGGATCGAACTATCGCGAGGCTCCGTCAAACCAGACCATCGATCGATGGATGAACGGCGTCGGCATCCCGAACCCGCAGCCGGAAAACGCGACGGAACGGGTGGTCAGCGCCGTGGATCGTGGCGTGGCCGGGGCGGGCGGTTTCATCGGCCTTGGCAAGGCCGCCGTAGGCTCTGCAAGCCCGCTGCTTGCCGGTGTTGGCGAGTCCATGGCGGCACACGCCGGCAACCAGATCGCGAGCACGGCAACGGGTGCCGCATCGTCGGAACTGGCGCATGAAGCGGGGTATGGGCCCGGGGTACAGATAGCCGCTGGGCTGATTGGTGGCGCTCTGCCGTCCGCAAAGCAGATCGGGCAGGTAGGGTTTCAGGCCCTGTTCCGTGGTGGTGAAGCTGGGCGGCAGCGGGTTGCGCAGAATATCGCTGACTTTGAGCGCGCCGGCACCATGCCAACGGTCGGGCAGGCCACGCAGAACGCTCGCACGCAGGGTGCCGAATCGCTCCTGTCCAAGACGCCGGGCGCCGCCGGCCAGATGCGTAACGCCGCGCAGAATCAGGCCGATCAGGTGGCGCAGGGTATGGAGAGCATCGCTGGCCGATTGTCGCCCATGGCCGACCCGGTGAAGGCGGGCCGCGTGATCGAGCGCGGCATTTCCGGTGCTGGTGGGTTTCTCGACCGGTTCAAGGCGGAATCAGGTCAGTTGTACGACAAGCTCGACGATGTATTCCCGCCAAACACGCCCATCTTCGCCAACAATACGGAAAGCGCGCTGGCGAAGCTGACGACTCCGACGGGTCGCATGGAGGCAACATCCGGGCAGTTCATCGACTCGAAGATGGACAAGCTGCGCCAAGCGCTTGGCGATGATCTGGATTGGAACGCCATCATGGGTCGCGGACGGACATTGCCATATCAGGGGTTGAAGCAACTGCGCAGCCGGATCGGCGAGAAACTGGCAGACATTGGCTTCGGCATGGGTGATGGCTCCATTGCGCGCTCCGATCTCAAACGGCTGTATGGGGCGCTTTCGCAGGACATGTCTGATGCGGTGAAAAGCGTGCCCGAGGCGCGCCGAGCCTGGAACCGCGCCAATGCCTACTACGCCGCTGGACAGTCACGCATCGACGCCCTGGCCCGCGTGGTCGACAAGAATGGCGGCCCCGAAGCGGTGTTCAACGCCGCCACGTCCGGCACGAAGGACGGCGCCACCACGCTGCGCACGGTCATGCAGAGCCTGAAGCCCGACGAGCAGAAGGTGCTTGCGTCGACGGTGATACGGCGGCTTGGCAAGGCAACACCAGGTCAGCAGAACGCCGCGGGCGACGAGTTCAGCATGTCGACGTTCCTGACCAACTGGAACAAGCTTAGTCCTCAGGCGAAGGCCAATCTGTTTGGCCGATTCGGCAAGGGGTTCAGCGATGACATGGACGCCGTGGCGCGCATGGCGGCCAACGTGCGGCAATGGTCGAGGGTGTTTGCCAATCCATCGGGGACGGCGACGGCTGGATTTCAGCTTGGCACGACAGGGGCATTCATCATGTCCGCACTCACGGGCCACCCGGGAACGGCGGGAGGCATCGCGGCCGGCGCGGTGTCCGCCAACCTCGCGGCCCGCCTGATGACGAACCCCGCTTTCGTGCGATTCCTCAGGCGTAGCATCGACGTGCCGTACAACGGACAGATCCCGAATCTGGCCAATCTGTACCAGATGGCGAAAGGGAATGACGATCCGGACTTGAAAGCCGCCGCCGATCTGCTGAATCAGGCCAGCCAAACAGGCCGATGACCATGCAAGCCAAGAGAGGTGCGGTCATATGAGCGAGCCTGAGAACAGGACAGAACAGGATGCCGCCAGCATCGCGCGCGCGCGCGATGACTGCGGAAACGCCGGGCGCAAAACCCGGAAACTGGAACAACAGCGGGAACGGCGGCAGCGGTATCCCCGGATCGACTACTACCCCAGCGACGCGGCCCGCGCCGTCATCATGGCGAACACCGGTAACCGTTTGGGCGGCGACTTCAGCAGCGTGATCAATCGCTTGATATTGCACATCACTGCCGAGCACCGGAATAAACTGACGCCATCTGCGCGCGCGAACAACTTAGGTAGCACCAGGGCGAATGACTTAGCCGCATTGCTGCGCGTTCCATGCGGCGCACGTCGCCGCCGCGACGGCCATCCCTGCGAAGCCCTAAGCGTGCCCGGTAAGCGCCGCTGCAAGTGGCATGGCGGGTGTTCCACTGGCCCGCGTACTGCTGAGGGTAAGGCGAGGGTGGCGGCGAACCTGCGCAAGCCCGGGTGACCGCAACCCTCGGACGGCAATTGCAAACTAGTGATGTTCTGGTGTTGAGCGGCTCCAAAAGCCATGATTCAGTCGCACAGTGCGATTAAGTGTGATCGTGCATGCGAAGCCGTCAGCACTGACGCGCCAATTTCCAAAGTAGAAAGGAATGGAAATGACCGGACGGAAAAGGGGAGCTATGAAATACGCGATCATCTTTCTCGTATTTATAGTGGCTTCTGTGGCAAACGCGGCTGAGCATGGCCATACACAAGCGAGTTCCGACGCGGCGGCCGTATATCGATGCACAGGTCCTGATGGCAAGGTGACGTACGCCAGCGCGCCGCGGACTGGATGTGTCGTGGCATTCACATACGCGACCGCCAAAGCGAAGGCCGGGCTATCGACAGTTTTTGGCCTTGGGCAGGCGTCTTGCGGGTCCTACTTGCAGGCCCGATCACAGTGGCAGCGTCCTGGAGTTTCCGACGCCTACACCCATTGGCTCGCCGGCTTTGCCTCTGGCGTGAGTGCGCAGCGAGGGCGAGAGATCGCTACTGACTTCCCCGGGATGGAGGAATGGATTAAGCGGTACTGCGGAAAAGACCCGACCATTCCTCTGATTTCTGCTGCGTGGGCCTTCTTCCATGAGACAGGCAAATAACAGCATATCGTGAGTAACTTTGTGAGTAACTTTCCAGACGGCCGTCCGCATGGCTTGGTATTGCTGGCTTTTCGTTGCCCCTCTTGGCACCAATTGAATGGTTTCGACAAACCTGTCGAAACGACAAACGGAAGAGCCGCCCTTTGGGCGGCTTTTCCGTTTGCGTGCGGACTTCACCAGTCGATGGTGCAATTCGAAGAAGCTGCTGCGGCGTTTTGCGCACACTCATCGTGGGCGTCGGCTGACATCATCTGGCGCGTCGCCATGTCACATTCCTTTCCAGTCGGGCACGGCATTCGCTGGCCGGTCAGCGGCACGTTTTCGGGCCTCACTGGAAGGGGAGTGATTGTGATGGTGACGATCCTGCTGAAGCCATTGGCAAACGGGGGCTGGAGCATCTGCCGCCATCACATCACCTTGTTCAGCGATCTGCAGCTGGGCGCTGCGATCAAGCTTGCACGCGAAATGGCACGGGACGAGTTTCAGCGCCTTGGCAGGGAAATTCGCGTAGAGATGCCCGGACCGAGCTCCACCCTCGTCCTGGCGAGTTACACCCATGGCGCGGCTACGCTCGCGCAGGGGACCACCGGTCAGGGCCGGGGCGTGCTGGCCGCCTGAGCCTGTTGACGGATACCGGACACGCCGACTGCAACGCGCGGAGGGAGGGGGCGCGCGGCTGGACTGGCCGGGCGCAAGGATCGCGCCGGCGGTTCATGGGCCATGAGGCCACTTGCATTGGCGTACCATGCAGCCTAATTTCAAGCAGCCCTACCAAGGAGGGAGTCAAGTGATCAATGTGGTCCTGGTGGACGATCACGAGCTGGTGCGCACCGGCTTTCGAATGATCCTGCAACAGCAGTCGGACATTCACGTTGCGGGCGAGGCGGGCACCGCCGAGGAAGGGCTGCGGCTGATCCGCACCCTGAGTCCGGACATCGCCCTGGTCGACGTGCACATGCCGGGCATGAGCGGGATCGAGCTCACCGAGCGCGTGTGCCGGTCAAAACTGTCCACGCATATCGTGATCGTGACCGTCGTCGACGATGCGCGTTTTCCCAAGCGCCTGCTTGACGCGGGGGCACTGGGCTACCTGACCAAGGGGTGCAGTGCGGACGAACTGGTTTCGGCGGTACGCCAGGTTGCCGGCGGCAGGCGCTATCTCGCCCCGGCCGTTGCCCAGCAACTGGCCCTGGCCACCCTCGATGGCAGCGCTTCGCCCTTCGATACGCTGTCCAGCCGCGAGCTGGAGGTGGCGATGATGCTGGTTCGGGGCAAGCCGCTGACGATGATCGGCGAGCAGCTCAATTTGAGTCCCAAGACCGTTTCCACCTACAAGCAGCGACTGATGGAAAAGCTCCACGTGGACCACGTGCTGAGCCTCGCCCATCTGATGACGGTGCATGGCTTGATCGATACGCCGAATCATCACGTAGGCAACTGAAGCTCCCGGCAACGGAAGCCTGATGCGAGGACAAAAAAAACCGGACTTTCGTCCGGTTTTTCTATTGCCGCAATCAGCCTTGCGCGTCGCTTTTGTCGTGCGGGACCGGTGCAGGTTCTTCCGTGTCTTCGATGGCCTTGTCCGTCACCGTGACGTGACGGGGAGGCATGCCCAGCAGGTCACCTTGCTTGGGCATCGGAAGGGGAGCGGACACCGCCTCGGTGGCGGTCGCCGGCCCGGTCTGCTCCGCCGCCACCGGTGATGCGGGCGTGCTGGATGCCGCCGCCGGCTTGGGGCTGGTCGAATCAGTGTTCGGGAAACCGGAGGCCACTGGCGCAGCCGACGTGGGCTTCTCGACCGGAGTCGCCGTCATCGTGGAGGCAGGAGCTGTCACCGCCGCAACCGCAACCTCGACGGTGGTTTCCTCGGCAGGCTGTGCCGCCGGTGCGACGATGGCGTCACTTGAAGCACCCGCGTGCGTGGACGGCTGGCTGACGGCTGGCGTCACCGCTGGTGTTTCAACGGCCACGAACCTTGCTTCGGGCGAAGCTTCTACGTCAACGGTTCCCGCCAACGTCTTTTCCTGGTCAAGCCTGGCTGCCAGCGTGCTGGATGGGGTCGTTGCGGGCCTGGTTTCGGCCACTTCAACCTTGACGGCATGCTGATCGGTGCTGCTGTTTGCCGGAGCCGGTTCGTCCTGGAGCGGAATCGGCGGCAGCGCAGGCAGGTTAAAGGCAGTTACTGCGCTGATCACAGCCGCAGGTGTCTCCAGCGTCGACTGGCCTTCTGTCACACCAGACGCAGAGCTTTCATGGGTCGGGCGGGCCGATGCCTTGGCCTGATCCGCGGCGCCAGTCCTGACGTTAGCGGCATCCGTGGATACGCGTTCGGCAATGCCCGCCTGAGTCGCCACGGGCGTGGGTGCCAGGGCGCTTTCTTCGCGGTCCTCGTCGTCCAGCGCCTCGGCCTGCTCGCTGCTGATATCGGTTCCATTGGCACCGGCTTCGTCATGACGACGGCGACGACGGCCACCGCGCCGACCGCGCCGACGCCGCGACTGGGCACCTTCGGTATCCGCCGCGCCTTCTTCGGACGAGGGCACCGCTGCCTCGGCAACGGGCGTCACCAGCAACTCGGCTTCCTTGGCCACCTTGTCCATCGGGGCCGCAACAGGACGCTGGTTTTCCACGACGCGCGGCTGGCGCTCATCCTTCGGCTGCTGTTGCGGATTGGGCTTGCGCTCGGCCCGGGGCGGAGCGTTCTCGGCCGGAGCCTTGGGCTGGCGTTCCGCCCTGGCAGACTGGGTTTGCGCCTGCGGTGCCGGTCGCGACTGGGATTCGTTGTTGCGCTGACGATTGCTGCGCGCCTGTTGCTGAGCTGCCGACTTCGGCGAGCCTTGCGGTGGTGTCGTTTCGCGACGTGGCTGGCGGGCCGACGTGGCACTGGGGCCGTTGCCGTTGCGGTTGCCACGTTCGTCGCGACGACTGCGGTTGCCGTTCTCGTTGCCACTGTCGCTGCGCGCCGGAGCAGGGGAGGTCGCCGCCGGTGCTTCCGGACCACGGAACCAGCCCAGCAAACGGGCAATGACGCCGCCGGCGGGAGCACTGCGCGTTGCCGTGGGTTCTGCCGGGCTGCGACGGGGCGCGGTCGGTCGGCTGGGCGCCGGGGCGGCCGCGACTTCCTCGCGCACCGGGGCCGGACTTGCCGGAAGCACGCCGCTGACTGCCGGCTGCTCACCGCTGCCAAGGGCCTGGCCCATCTTCGGCAATTCGGCGGTTTCCACCGCGGTCAGCATTTCGTAACTGGGCTTGCTGTGCTCGCCCATGTCCGCTTCGCGGATGCGCTGGATCTCGATGTGCGGGGTCTGCAGCTTTTCGTCGGCGATGATCATCACGTGCACCTTGTGGCGCAGTTCGATCTCCACCACGCTGGCACGCTTCTCGTTGAGCAGGAAGTTGACCACGCTGGAAGGCGCCTGCACCAGCACCTGGCCGGTGTTGTCCTTCATCGCGTGTTCTTCGATCAGGCGCAGGGTCGACAGCGACAGCGATTCCACGCCGCGGATATGGCCGTGGCCTTCGCAACGCGGGCACGTGATCTGGGTCGCTTCGCCGAGGCTGGGGCGCAGGCGCTGGCGTGACATCTCGAGCAGGCCGAAGCGGGAGATGCGGCCGATCTGCACGCGGGCACGGTCAAGCTTCAGTGCTTCCTTCAGGCGGTCTTCCACCTCGCGCTGGTGGCGCGGGCTGTCCATGTCGATGAAGTCGATCACGATCAGGCCGCCGGCGTCGCGGATGCGCGCCTGGCGGGCGATTTCCACCGCGGCCTCGCAGTTCGTGTTGAACGCGGTTTCCTCGATGTCGCTGCCCTTGGTCGCCTTCGACGAATTCACGTCGATCGCGGTCAGCGCCTCGGTCTGGTCGATCACGATCGAGCCGCCCGACGGCAGGCGCACCTGGCGGTCGAACGCGCTCTCGATCTGGGTTTCGATCTGGTAACGGGTGAACAGCGGGGTGTCGTCGCGGTAGAGCTTGAGCTTGCGCAGGGCGTTCGGCATCACCTGTTGCATGAAGTCGCGAGCGTCGTTGTAGAGCGACTCGTCGTCGATCAGGATCTCGCCGATGTCGCTGCGCAGGTAGTCGCGCAGGGCACGGATGAACAGCTTCGATTCCTGGTAGATCAGGAACGGCGCCTTCTGCTTGCCGGCCGCCTCGGAGATCGATTTCCACAGCTGCAACAGGTAATCGAGATCCCACTGCAGCTCTTCGGCATCGCGACCCAGGCCGGCGGTGCGCACGATCAGGCCGACATCGTCCGGCACGGTGACGTGGTCCAGCGCTTCCTTCAGGGCCTGCCGGTCTTCACCCTCGATCCGGCGGGACACGCCGCCGGCCTTCGGGTTGTTCGGCATCAGCACCATGTAGCGGCCGGCCAGGCTGATGAAGGTGGTAAGAGCGGCGCCCTTGTTGCCACGCTCTTCCTTTTCCACCTGCACGACGACTTCCTGACCTTCCTTGATCAGTTCGCGGATGTTCGCCTTGTGCGGGTCCAGGCCGTTGGTGAAATATTCGCGGGAGATTTCCTTGAGCGGCAGGAAACCGTGGCGTTCGGCGCCATATTCAACGAAGCAGGCTTCCAACGAAGCCTCGACACGGGTGATTCGACCCTTGTAAATATTGGACTTTTTCTGTTCCCGCGAAGGGATTTCGATGTCCAGGTCGTACAGGTTCTGGCCATCGACAATGGCCACGCGCAACTCTTCACGCTGAGTCGCGTTGATCAACATACGTTTCATGGTGGTAATCCTCGGCTTGGCCGCGCGTCGCGTGCCGCGGTGGCGCCACAGTGGCGGCCTGCCGGGGATCGCGCCGCTGCAGTTAAGCGGCAAAAAAAACGGCACCGTTTCCGGCGTCGGGATGATTCGGTCAGCTGCGCCTGCCGCCCCGATGCCGCAATGGCATCGGACAAACGACGGCCCAACCGTTACGATGAAAGGGAGTCGCGACCGGCCGCCAGAAGGCAACCGGGGCAATCCTCGCCGACGTTACGGGCGGGCACTCGACCCGATCCAGACTTCGATGGGCAGAATGTAGCGCCCGCCGAGTATCCTATTTCAGCAGGTTTTTTTCAATGCAGACGGCAACTTCCCATGACGCACCTCACGGTGTACGTCAAGTCGAGATCGGTCCCGAACGAGACGGTCAACGCATCGACAACGCGCTGGTGACCCTGCTCAAGGGCGTCCCCAAGAGCATGATCTATCGGCTTTTGCGTACGGGTCAGGTGCGCGTCAACGGCAAGCGGGCCAAGCCCGATACCCGTCTCGCAGAGGGTGATACGCTGCGCATCCCGCCGGTTCGAGTGGCCGAGAGGTCGGAAGGACATGCCCCCGCCGGAGGGCTGGTTGCCGCGGTCGCCGATGCGGTGATCTTCGAGGACAAGCATTTCCTGGTGATCGACAAGCCCTCGGGCGTGGCCAGTCACGGTGGCAGCGGGGTCAGCCACGGCGCCATCGAACTGCTTCGCGCGGCCAGGCCGCAGGAGCATCTGGAACTGGTTCATCGGCTGGATCGCGATACCAGCGGTGTGCTGGTCTTCGCCCGGACTCGCGCCGGGCTGACCGGTCTGCAGGCGGCGATCCGCGCCGGCGAAGTCACCAAGCAGTACCTGTGCCTGATGCTCGGCCACCCGTCCAAGGCAAAGTTCGACGTGAACGCGCCGCTGTTGAAGTCGGTGCTGCAGGGTGGTGAACGCATGGTGCGGGTGGCCGACAGCGGCAAGCCGTCGCTGACGTTTTTCCGCGAGATGGAGCAGTACCCCAGCGCGCGCCTGATGCAGGCCACCCTGGGCACCGGCCGCACGCACCAGATCCGGGTGCATGCGGCACATGTCGGCCACCCGCTGGCCGGTGATCCGAAGTACGGCGACCGCGAAATGAACAAGCGCTACCGCGAGATGGGGCTGGAACGGCTGTTCCTGCACGCCTCGCACATGAGCTTCGACCTGGATGGACGGGCCTACAGCTTTTCCGCGCCGCTGCCCGATGACCTGAAAAACTTCCTCGACGTCCTTGCCGTCAAGGGCAAGCGGCTGGTCTATACCCGCGACAAGTCGCGCACCGACTACTGATCAGCGCGCCAGCAGCGCCTCGACCCGCGCGGCGCAGATGAAATCGTTGAGGGACAGCCCGCCCACGTCATGGGTCGACCACAGGATCCGGCAATGGCCGTAGCCCGCCTCCAGATCCGGGTGATGGTCTTCATGGTTGGCCATGTAGCCGACCGCGTTGATGAAACCCAGGGTGTGGTGAAAATCCTTGAACGTGAAGTCCTTCACGATGGCCCGGCCGTCGTCGACCAGGCTCCAGCCTGGCAGTTGTTGCAGCAGGTCGGCGATCTGGGGCGCCTGCAGTGCGTGTTCCTTGCCCTTGCAGGGCTGGCAATGTCTGGTCGAGAGCTCGTTGGCGTTCATGCAGTCTCCATCGGTGTTCGGAATAGCGGAGGCGAAGCGTCGAAGTTGTGCGCGCAAAAGTCAAAGCGCGCATGAAACCTGAAACAGGACTAAAATGGTGCTGTTTCGTCGGCACCGGTTGGCCGGCATCGACATGGGCGGTTCTGGAGCAGGCATGATTGATATTTCCGAGCGTGCGCAGCAGCACTTTCTGCGCCTTCTCTCACAACAGGGCATCGAAGGGCTGGGCATCCGCCTGCGGGTGACTTCGCCCGGTACGCCCGCGGCAAACTGCGAACTGGAGTTCTGCGAGCCCATCGACCTGGCTGGTGGGGAATGGACGATCGAGTGCGCCGGTTTCGATTTTCATGTGGATGGCGAAAGCGCCAGCTGGCTTGATGGCGCCAGCATCGACTTCGAGCCGAATGCGACCGGTGGCCAGCTCAATATCCGGGCACCGAAGATCAAGGGTGACGTCCCTGGCGCGGAGGCGGGACTGATCGAGCGTGTGCGCTACGTGCTGGAGGCCGAGATCAACCCCAAGCTCGCGTCGCACGGCGGCCGGGTCAGCCTGCTGGAGATCGACGCCAATGGCGTGGTGCTGCTCCAGTTCGGTGGTGGCTGCCATGGCTGCGGGATGGTCGACGTGACCCTGAAGCAGGGGGTCGAAAAGACCCTGCGCGAGCGGGTGCCGGAAATCACCGCGGTACGTGACGCTACCGATCACGCCGGCGGCGAGAAGCCCTATTACAGCAAGGCCGAGGGCAAATCCGCGGTTGCCTGAACCGGTCGGTGTGTCATGACGGAAAAGGCCCGCTTGCGCGGGCCTTTTCGGACTGAAGAGGGAATCGACTTACTTGTCGCCGCCGATGTGGCCCTGCAGGGTGTCGAGCTTGCTCGGCAGTCCCGAAAAATACGCGGACACGTCTTCGATGTCCTGGTCGGAAAGCGTGGCAACCATGCCCTTCATGATCGGGTTGTCGCGATCGCCATTCTTGTATTCGTGCAGCACGCGCTGGAGATACAGGTTGTACTGTCCTGCCAGGCGAGGGTACTGGGGGTCGATCGAGTTGCCATCGGTACCGTGGCAGGCGAAGCAGGTTGCAGCCTTCTGCTTTCCGTTCTCGGCATTGCCATTGGCCAGCAACTGGGTGGACGCGAACGCCAGCACGGCGCCGACGGAAAGCAGGGTAAGCACACGGTTCATGCGTGAAATCCTTGGCGACTACTTGGCGAGACTGGAAAGATAGGCGGCGATGTTCCGGATGTCCGCATCGGACAGGCTCTGGGCCTGCGCATCCATGGTGGGATGCTTGCGGTCGCCAGCCTTGTAACCATTCAGCGCGTTGACGATGTACTGCTCGTTCTGGCCGGCGATCTTCGGCACCGGATACTGCGGATAGGCATTGGTGTAACCGGGCACGCCATGGCAGCCGGCGCAGGTATAAACCAGCTTGCGGCCGGCGGCCTTGTCGCCTTCGGCGTGGGCGCTAGCGGTGGCGAACAGGGCAGAGGCCACAACCAGGCCCAGCAAATGCAATCGAGTCATCGAGGTCTTTCCCACGAGTGCGACGGATACGGGATCTTGCAAGCCACCAAGTATAGACGTTGCGTTAACGACCTAACAACACTCCGCTTGACGATGGTCAAGGATTGCACGGCTCGCATGCGGTACATCGACCGGGCATTGGTGTTGCGTGCCGCGTCCCCATATACTTGGGGTGTCAGATCGTTTTCCCCGGGGGTGTCCTGGCTTCGACGGGGGTAGTGAGATGACTTGGTGCATGCCGAGGGGGCAGCTTTCCTCGTTAATCCAGCAGCAAACTCATAGTTGCCAACGACGACAACTACGCTCTCGCCGCTTAAGGCGTAAGCCCCGAACCCACTTGTGCTCATGCTCGTCGGTGTAGGGTCATTATCATGAGATCGCCGAACGCTGCCGCCTGGCGGTTCTAGGCTAAATCAATCAGGCTGGTTCCGCGGTGCGTTTTGCCCACCGTACTTGTCGCGGAACGAGATCGAACGGCGAGCTAAGCATGTAGATCCGGGCATTTAACGCCTTCGGACGCGGGTTCGACTCCCGCCACCTCCACCAATAAAAAACCCCCGAGCGATCGGGGGTTTTTCTTTGGTGCCTTGCCGCCGTTTTCAGGCTGCGCGATTGTGCGACCGCATGGTGCGCTGCTTTTCGATCTGCCAGTCGCGCTGCTTCTCGGTATCGCGCTTGTCGTGTTCCTGCTTGCCGCGGGCCAGGCCGATCTCGACCTTCACCTTGTTGCCTTTCCAGTACATCGCGGTCGGCACCAGGGTGTAGCCCTTGCGTTCGACGGCGCCGACCAGTTGGTCGATCTCCTTGCGATGAAGGAGCAATTTGCGCGTGCGCCGGTCCTCGGCGATGACATGGGTGGAGGCACTGATCAGCGGGGGGATCGAGGTGCCGACCAGGAATATCTCGTTCTTCAGCACCACCGCATAGCTGTCGCCGAAATTGATGCGGCCCGCACGCAGTGCCTTCAGTTCCCAACCCTGCAATGCGACGCCGGCTTCGAAGCGCTGATCGATGTGGTACTCGAAGCGGGCGCGCTTGTTCAGCGCGATGGTCCCGCCACCCTTGTTGTCCTTGTCCTTGTTCTTGGCCATGTCCGCTAAACTTCGGGCCTCTGGGCGGCCGCATTGCCCGTCGTTCCCATCGGAGCGACGCTTTGTTGAGATTGCGTCCAGGCAGGACGCTCACTTGATCTTTCGCATTCACGGATGAATGCACAAGCCGAAGAGGTTGTCGTGATCGAAATCCGCCGCAGCGCGCTGGTGAAATATTCGCCAGCGCAGATGTTCGACCTGGTCAATGAAGTCGAAGCATACCCAAAGCGCTTCTCCTGGTGTGCCGGTGCGGAAATTCTGGAGCGCTCGGAACATGTGCTGGTGGCGCGACTCGATCTCAAGTTCGCGGGCTTCCAGCAGAGCTTCACCACGCGAAACACGATCGACCCGCCACGGCGTCTGCAGATGGATCTGGTAAATGGGCCGTTCCGCAGTCTCGAAGGCGTATGGGATTTCATCGCGCTGGGCGAGGCGGGATGCAAGGTCGCATTTGCGCTGGATTTCGATTACGCCGGTCGGCTCGGCGGCAGTGCCCTGAAGCTCGGTTTCCAGGGGCTGGCCGGGCGCATGGTGGATGACTTTTGCCGGGAGGCGGGGCGCGTTTATGGGTGAGGCCACGATCCGGGTCGAAGTCATTTGCGCGGGGCCGGAGCGTGCCCTGCGGCGCCGGATCGATCTCGCCCAAGGTGCCACGGTGGCCCAAGCCATTGCCGCTTCGGGGATGGCCGAGGCACTCCCCGAGGGCACGATCAGTTCCGAACGCCTCGGCCTGTTTTCCCGCAAGGTGGCGCCGGATCACGTACTGCGTGACGGCGACAGGGTCGAAATATATCGCCCCTTGCTGCTCGATCCGATGGAGGCACGTCGGCGACGCGCCCGTTGAGCCATGTGCAGCCAGGCCGTCGATTGATCAGTGGCCGTCGTTGCTGCCCTGTCCGAAACCGCCGTTGTCCTTCTTGTCATCCGGCGAGGTGTTCTTGTCACCTTCGGTTTCGTTGGCCGGATAGCCGGCGTTGTATTTCTTGCTGTCCTTGACCAGTTGCTGGGCGTCTTGCGCAAAGAAGTCGCCTTCGGTACGCACCAGGGTGTCGTTGTTGAAGGTCAGAGTGAACGTGCGCACCTTCATCGGAGAACCACGATGCGAAAACGTCGAAACGTAGTCCCAGCGGCTCTGGTCGAACGGGCTGTTCACCGACGGTGTTCCCATCAGCACCAGCACCTGATGCTTGGTCATCCCGGGCTTGAGCTGCTCCACTGTTTTCTTGTCCAGCAGATTGCCTTGCTGCACGTCGGGCTTGTAGACGATGTGGCAGCCGGCGACAGAGAGCGCCAGCATGGTGAAAACCAGCAGGGTAATCAGCTTTTGCATGCGTGTTGCGTCCGGATCGTGAAGGTGTCGGATGATACACTACCGGCTCGAAAAGGCCGTGTGCGAGGGTGGGGCATGGAACAGGAAACCAGAGAGCTGCGCAGGGTGGGCCTCAAGGTCACGCATCCGCGCATGCGCATCCTGCAGATTTTCGACGAAGAAGGCGTGCAGCATCTCAGTGCCGAGGACGTCTACAAGAAACTGCTTGCCCACCAGGAAGACATCGGACTGGCCACCGTTTACCGGGTGCTGACCCAGTTCGAGGCGGCCGGCATCATCGTCAAGCACAATTTTGAAGGTGGCCAGGCGGTCTACGAACTTGACCGCGGAAAGCACCACGATCACATGATTGATGTGGACAGCGGAAAGGTCATCGAGTTCGTCAGCGAGGAGATCGAACGTCTCCAGCATGAAATTGCGGCCAAGCACGGCTACGTGATCGAGGATCACAACCTGGTCCTCTATGTAAGGCCCAAGCACCGTCCCCGCAAAGGCTGAGCAGTTGCCGCGGCGCCCATCGCCGGCGCCATTTCCCCGAAAGGGCAAACGGCAGGCATAAAAAAGCCGCGAGGAGGACTCCTGTCCGCCCGCGGCTGCTCCTCTACCTGTCGATCGGCAAGCGAATGGCTCGCTGTTGCCTCATGACTCTCGCCAGGTAGCGGCGAAACGGCATCCTGCCGTTTTTTCAGAGCCGCCGTCCCCACGGCTGCCCTGATCCGTCATCTTGCGATGACGGCTCCCCCACATCGATGGATTGATCGTAACGAGAGCTTCACGTTTGCGGTATCAGAAAAATTCCTAGGTCACTCGCTGCTCTTCCATCGCGCATGTGCTGCTTCGCAGCAAGATGCGGAGGTGGACTCCGGTCGCGGCGGGACGCAGCCGGAACTGCCCACCCAGCGAGGTGACTCGGTCACGCATGCCTTGCAATCCACGACCGCCACGCGGCAGTCGGCTGGGCAGGCCCGCGCCGTCATCACGGACGTCCAGCAGGGCCACGGCGATGCCCTGGCGTTCGCCGATGCGCAGGCGCAGGCGGAATTCGCTGGCCCGGGCGTGCTTGACGGCGTTGGTGGCGCTCTCCTGCACCAGCCGGTAAATGGCGGTGCGGGTATCGTCGTCCAGCAGGCGCGGGTCGCCATGCAACTGGGTGTGATACGTCATCCCGGCGGCATTCAGCAGATCGCGAATCGGTCCCTCGTCGAGCGCGCGCAGCAACCCGAACTCGTCCAGCACGGCCGGGCGCAGGTCGTCGAGCAGCCGATGCAGGGCCCGCCGCATGTGCGCCAGAATGGTGTTGATCGAGGTACTGATGTCCTCCATGCCGGCCTGATGCAGGCGTGCCTGGGCCAGCTTCACGTGGGTCTGGATCGCGGTGATGTTCTGGCCGAGCTCGTCGTGCAGTTCGGCGGCCAGATGGCGGCGCTGGTTTTCGTCGGCCTGCAGGTTGCCGCGCGCGGCGTCCCGCAATTGGTGGGCCAACTGGTCGAGGCGGCGGTTGACGGCGCCGAGGTAGACGTTCTGCTCGGCCACCCGCGCGCTGCTGCGGCGCAGGGCGTCCGTGGCCGAACCGAGCATCAGTGCGCCGGTGCCTGCCACGGCCAGGAACAGGTAGGCCGCGGCCGTCGTGGGCGCGTGGCCCAGGTGCTGATCCACCAGGGTCATGCCCAGGCTGGTGGTCAACATGGCCAGGCTGGCCCCTCGCCAGCCGTGACGGAAAGCGAAGAACAGTACCGGCGCCAGCGAAAGCACCCGGGCGAACTGCGGTTGCGGTGCGGCCTGTTCCGACAGCACCAGCAGGATGGTCATCGACGGCAGCATGACCAGCAGGCCGTCCATGACCAGGCTGGCCAGGGCGCGCTGCTCGATTCGCGTGCGCAGGACCATGATCATCAACGGCACGATCAGGAGGATGCCCAGATACTGGCTGAGCAACTCCTCGCCAAGCATGCGGGCCAGCAATTCGGGGGAGCTCGGGGTGCTGACCATCGCCAGCAGGGCGGCGTCGACGGCGGTCGTCGCGGAAACCACCAGAACCACCGACAGCATCAGTCGGGTCACTTCCTGCGGGCTTTGCAGGCTGGCATGCAGGTTGAACCGGCGCAGCAGCCACAGGCCGCCGGCCATCACCAGCGGCTCCGGCAACTCGCCGATGGCCAAACCCAGCCAGCCCAGCGGCATGCCATGGGCGAGTGCGATACCGGTGGTCGCGGCCAGCTCGGCGCCCAGCAGCCAGCCCCAATAGCGCACCGGGGTCAGCAGCAGGGTGCCGAAACGCAGGCCGTAAGGCAGCATCCAGTAGGGTTGGACGGTCGACCACAGCAGCAGCCAGAGCAGCAGATAGCCCGCGGCGATGATGGGCCCGGAGTCGGGCAGGTGCAGGAGTTTCGATCGCATGGATGAATGTTACATGCGCGCCCGTTGCGGATGTTCAGGGGAGCGAGCGGCCGGGAATGTACAGATGGGCTCCCGCTCTGTGTAAAGTAGGCGGATGTACAGCATCGTTCTGGTTGATGACCATGCCATCGTTCGCGAGGGCTTCAAGCGGCTGATCGAGATGGAGTCCGATCTCGATGTGGTGGCCGAATGCCGCAGCGCCGACGATGCCGTCGAAGCCGTGGGGCATTGGCGTCCCGATCTGGTGGCCCTGGACCTGTCCCTGCCGGATGGCAGCGGCCTGCCGCTGATCGAGCATCTTCGCAGCGTGCATCCGCAGGCCCGCATCGTGGTGCTGAGCATGCATGACGGCGAGCCCTATGTGTCCGAAGCGCTTCGTCGCGGCGCCAGTGGTTACGTCACCAAGGGTGTCGCTCCGGAAGAACTGGTGGCGGGCCTGCGCGCGGTGATGCAGGGCGAGTGCTTCCTGAGCTCGGACCTGCGCCAGCGTCGGGCGGAGCGGCCGAATGAGGCGCTGGACCCGGTCAACCGGCTCACCACCCGGGAGCGCGAAGTGTTCCTGCTGCTGGCTGGCGGCCTCACCCCGAAGCAGGTGGCGGCGGAGCTGGGCATCGGCCAGAAGACCGTCTACATCCACCGGGCCAGCCTGATGGGCAAGCTGGGGGCGGGGTCGGAACTCGATCTCTACCGCATGGCCAGCGAACGAGGGTTGCTGTCACCGGCGGGCTGACGGGTCACTCGCGCCGGCATCAGCTCAGTCCGTCTGTGCGCGGTCCAGCATCTGCCTGGCGTGGGCCCTGGTTTCCCGGGTGATCTCCAGACCACCCAGCATGCGCGCCAGCTCGTCGCGGCGGCCGGCGGCATCGAGCTTCTCGATACGGGTGCGGGTGGAGTCGTCATCGCTGTGCTTGCTGACCCGCAGATGGGCGTGCCCCTGCGCGGCAACCTGCGGCAGATGGGTGACACACAGAACCTGCCGCTGCGCGCCCAACGCCCGGAGTTTCTGCCCGACCACCTCGGCGATCGCCCCACCGATGCCGGTATCGACCTCGTCGAAGATCATGCTGCCGACCGTGTCCTTGCCCAGCGTGGCGACTTCGATGGCCAGGCTGATGCGGGCCAGTTCGCCACCGGAGGCGACCTTGCGCAGTGCGCGCGGTGGTTGACCGGGATTGGCACTGACCAGGAACTCGCAGCGTTCGCGGCCCTGCGGGTCGGGCTCGACGGCGGCAGCGGGTTCCAGTTCGACCTGCAACTGGCCGCCGGCCATGCCCAGTTCGTTCATCAGGGCGCTGACTTCCTCACCGAGCCGACTGGCGGCCAGCGAGCGTGCCTCGCTCAGCCTGGCGGCGGCGTCGGCATGGGCCAGCTCCAGCCGCCGGCTTTGCGTGGCCAGCGCTTCAAGCGCATCGCCGGCGCCTTCCAGTTCATCGTGTTCGGCGCGCAGGGCGGTCAGCTTGTCATGCAATTCAGCAGCCGGCAGCCGGTGCCGCCGCGACAGTTCATGCAGCCGGGCCAGGTGGTTGTCCACTTCGCTGAAGCGTTCCGGATCGAGATCGACGTCCTGCGCGTATCGTCCCAGACCATCGGTCGCCTCGGCCAGCTGGATGCCGGCGTTGTCCAGCAGATCGAGCAGGGGGGCGAGCTTGTCGTCGAGTGCGGCAAGCTTGGACAGCTCCGCGTGGGTGCGGCCCAGCGCGCGGCGCAGCGCGAATTCGCTGTCGCCATCGAGCAGTTCCAACACGCTGGTGCTGCCTTCAGCCAGCCGTCCGGCATTGGCCAGCCGCTTGTGACTCGATTCCAGCTCGGCCAAGTCGGCGGCCGGCAGGGACCATTTTTCGAGCGATTCGATTTCGTGGCGAAGCAGTTCGAGCCGCTGGTCCCGGTCGTCGCCGCCGCTGAGCTTGCGCATGCGCGCCGCGAGCTCGCGCCACTGCATGGCGCTTTCGCGCACCTGCACCAGCAGGTCGTCATGGCCGGCATAAGCGTCGAGCAGGGCCAGCTGATGAGGACGGGACAGCAGTGCCTGATGCTCGTGCTGGCCATGGATCTCGACCAGCAGGGCGGCCAGTTCGCCGAGCTGGCGCGCGTTGGCCGGGCGGCCGTTGATCCAGGCCCTGGAACTGCCCTCGGCACGGATCACCCGGCGCAACTGGCAGCCACCATCCTCGTCCAGTTCTTCGCGGGACAGCCACGCCCGCGCCTCGGTCAGATCGGTGAGGTCGAACTCGGCAGCCAGTTCGGCGCGGTCGCTGCCGGCGCGGACCATGCCGCTGTCGGCGCGGGCCCCGGCCAGCAGCATCAGGGCGTCGACCAGCAATGACTTGCCGGCACCGGTTTCGCCGCTGACCACGGTCAGGCCGGGGCCGAAGGACACTTCGGCGGCTTCCACAACGGCAAAATGGCGGACGTAGAGCGAAGTAAGCATGGCTGGCTTGATCGGGGAGTGACGGGATTGTAGCGGGAGCCGCCGAGCTGCTGGATACGTTTCACTTGCAAGGCGCGCGCGCAGACCTTATTTCTGTGTGGTCTCACGGACTGCAACACTCAGCATGACGAACCGGCACGGCCACGACCTCGATGCACGCGCGCGCAACCTGTTGCGCACGCTGATTGCGCAATACCTGATCGACGGCGAGCCCGTCGGCTCGCGCACGCTGTCGCGTTCGTCCGGCCTGGATGTCAGTGCCGCCACCATCCGCAACATCATGGCGGATCTGGAAGACGCCGGCCTGGTCGCTTCGCCGCACACCTCGGCAGGACGAGTGCCGACGCCGCGCGGGCTGCGCCTGTTCGTCGACAGCCTGATCGAACTTCAGCCGCTGCCCCAGGCCGAGATGGCCCGCCTGCAGCGCGAATTGCCGCCGGGACCGACCACCACGCGCGATCTGCTGGGCAATGTTTCCACCTTGCTGTCGGCGATGACCCGGTTTGCCGGTGTGGTCACCGTGCCGCGCCAGGCCGATTTCCCGCTGCGGCATATCGATTTCGTGTCGTTGCCAGACGCGCGGGTGCTGGTGATCCTGGTATTCAGCGACAACCAGGTGCAGAACCGCATCGTGCAACTGGCCAAGCCGCTGGATGCCAGCGAGCTCGAGCGCGCCGCCAATTACCTCAACAGCCACTTTGCCGGTTTCCGGATCCACGACATCCGTGCCCACCTGCTGGCCGAGGTGCGCAAGGCCGGCAGCGAATTGAACCGGTTGCTGGCCAGTACGGTCGAGCTGGCCACCGCCTCGTTCGGCCCCGACGGTCCGACCGGGCCGGACATGCTGGTCAGTGGCCAGACCAATCTGATGGGTTATGCCGAGCTGGCGGACATGCAGCGCATGCGCGAGCTGTTCGAGGCGTTCCAGCAAAAGAACGAACTGCTGCAGCTGATGGAAGTCTGCGCCCGGGCCCCCGGGATGCGCCTGTTCATCGGCGAGGAATCGGGCTTTACCGCGCTCGATGGTTGCAGCGTGGTGACCGCCAGCTATGGCGCGCAGGGTCGGGTGCTGGGCGCGGTGGGCGTCATCGGGCCGACCCGGATGGCCTACGAGCGGGTGATCCCGGTGGTGCAGGCCACTGCCGGATTGCTCAGCGACGCCTTGAATCGGGCGGCCACGACCCTATAACCGCTGCGGGAGACGGGGTTTCTCGCAAGAATCATGGGCGGTCGGCATTCGTGCCGGCCATGACAACCGTTTGGAGTGAACATGCAGAACAACGATCCGCATTCGTCGGGCGACACGCCAGCCGAGGACTATTCCGCCGACGCGGCCAATCCCGAGCTGGAGGCCCTGCAGGCGCGTGTGGCCGAGCTGGAGGCCAGCAATGCCGAGCTGCGCGAGACCGTCTTGCGCGAGCACGCCGAGCTCGACAACCAGCGTCGCCGTCTGCACCGCGACCTGGAGCAGGCTCGCCGTTTCGCCAACGAGAAACTGCTCGGCGAGTTGCTGCCGGTGTACGACGGACTGGAGAGTGGCCTGGCAGTCGAGGCGGCCGACGTCGCTTCTATGCGCGAAGGCCTTGGCCTGACCCTGAAGGCCCTGCTGAAGGTCGCCGAGAACCATGGCATGTCGCAGGTCGATCCGCTGGGTCAGCCGCTCGACCCGGAACGGCACCACGCCGTGAGCATGGTCGACGCTGCCGGCCAGGCGCCGGGCACGGTGGTCAGTGTGCTGCAGAAGGGTTACGTGCTGAATGACCGCTTGTTGCGTCCCGCCCTGGTGGCGGTGGCCAGGGACTGAATGGTCACCACGCTGGCGCCCGCCTGAATGGCGCGCCGGCGGGAACGCTGGAACACGTCTTCGGGGCATTGCCGGCATTGAATCGCCAGAGCAGACCCCCATCTGAAAACCATCGCGGCCGCGGGGGCCGCAAAGAAAATCTGGAGAGATTGAACATGGGCAAGATCATCGGCATCGACCTGGGCACCACCAACTCCTGCGTGTCCGTGATGGACGGCACGACGACCAAGGTCATCGAGAACTCGGAAGGCGATCGCACCACGCCGTCCATCGTCGCCTTCAACAAGGACGGCGAAGTGCTGGTGGGCGCCTCGGCCAAGCGCCAGGGCGTGACCAACCCGAAGAACACCTTCTACGCGGTGAAGCGCCTGATCGGCCGCAAGTTCACCGACGCCGAAGTGCAAAAGGACCTGCACATCGTGCCCTACGGCATCGTGGCGCACGACAACGGTGACGCCTGGGTGCAGACCTCCGACGGCAAGAAGATGGCGCCGCAGGAGATCGCTGCCAAGGTGCTGATGAAGATGAAGAAGACCGCCGAGGACTATCTCGGCGAGACGATCACCGAGGCGGTGATCACCGTCCCGGCATACTTCAACGACAGCCAGCGCCAGGCGACCAAGGACGCCGGCAAGATCGCCGGCCTCGACGTCAAGCGCATCATCAACGAGCCGACCGCGGCCGCATTGGCTTACGGCCTCGACAAGAAGGGCGGCGATCGCAAGATCGCGGTGTACGACCTGGGCGGTGGCACCTTCGACGTGTCGATCATCGAGATCGCCGAAGTCGACGGCGAGAAGCAGTTCGAGGTGCTGGCCACCAACGGCGACACCTTCCTGGGTGGCGAAGACTTCGACATGCGCGTCATCGACTATCTGGTCGAGGAATTCCAGAAGGAGCAGGGCATCGACCTGCGCAAGGACCCGCTGGCCCTGCAGCGCCTGAAGGACGCCGCCGAGCGCGCCAAGATTGAGCTGTCCTCGAACCACCAGACCGACGTGAACCTTCCGTACGTGACGGCCGACGCCTCGGGCCCGAAGCACCTCAACATCAAGCTGACCCGGGCCAAGCTTGAGGCGCTGGTCGAGGATCTGGTCAAGCGCACCATCGAGCCGTGCCGCACCGCGTTGAATGATGCCGGCCTGCGCGTGTCCGACATCGACGACGTGATCTTGGTCGGCGGTCAGACCCGCATGCCCAAGGTGCAGGAAGCGGTGAAGGACTTCTTCGGCAAGGAACCGCGCAAGGACGTCAATCCGGACGAGGCCGTCGCCGTGGGCGCGGCGATCCAGGGCGGCGTGCTGGGTGGTTCGGTCAAGGACGTGCTGCTGCTCGACGTCACCCCGCTGTCGCTGGGCATCGAGACGATGGGCGGCGTGATGACCAAGCTGATCGAGAAGAACACCACGGTGCCGACCAAGGCCTCGCAGACCTTCTCCACGGCCGACGACAACCAGACCGCGGTGACCGTGCACGTGCTGCAGGGCGAGCGCGAGCGTGCCAGCGCGAACAAGTCGCTGGGCAAGTTCGACCTGCAGGGCATCGATCCGGCGCCGCGTGGCATGCCGCAGATCGAGGTTACCTTCGACATCGACGCGAACGGCATCCTGCACGTGTCGGCCAAGGACAAGAAGACCGGCAAGGAACAGAAGATCGAGATCAAGGCCGGCTCGGGTCTGTCCGAGGAAGAGATCGCCCGGATGGTCGCTGACGCCGAGGCGAACAAGGAAGAGGACAAGAAGTTCCATGAACTGGTGGCCACCCGCAACAAGGCCGACCAGCTTGTCCACGCCACCCGCAGCGCGCTGAAGGAGCACGGCGACAAGGTGCCGGCTGATCAGCTGAGCAGCATCGAGGGTGCGTTGTCCGACCTGGAGAAGGTCAAGGACGGCGACGACAAGGCGGCGATCGAATCCAAGGTCGAGAAGCTGGAACAGGTGGCGCAGGCGCTGTACGCGGCGGCGCAGGGTGGCGCCCAGGCTGACGCCGGTGCACAGTCGGCACCGGGCGGCGGTTCGGCCCAGCCCGATGACGTGGTGGATGCCGAGTTCACCGAAGTGAAAGACGACAAGTAATCTTCGGCATCGTCATCGGCGTTGCCGATGGGCCAGCCCGCGCCGGGAATTCTCCTGGCGTGGGCTGTTTGCTGAATGCGGGACAGGGGCGCGACAGGCAGTGTGGATGCATCAATGAGCAAACGTGATTACTACGAAGTGCTGGGCGTGGAGCGCAGCGTCAGCGAAGTCGAGCTGAAGAAATCCTTTCGCCGACTGGCGATGAAATACCACCCGGATCGCTGCCCGGACGATCCCGCGGCGCAGGACAAGTTCAAGGAGGCCAAGGAGGCCTACGAGGTGCTGTCCGACACCCAGAAACGCGCGATGTACGACCAGCACGGTCATGCCGCGTTCGAGCACGGCATGGGTGGCCGAGGCGGCGCGGGTTTCGGCGACGTGGGCGACATCTTCGGCGACATCTTCGGCGACATTTTCGGTCGTGCCGGCGGCGGGCGCGGGCGTCCGCGTCGCGGTGCCGACCTGCGCTACATCATGGAACTGGACCTGGAAGAGGCCGTGTTCGGCGTCAGCCGGCAAATCGAGATACCCAGCCAGGTCAACTGCCACCACTGCAACGGCAGCGGCTCGGAAGATGGCAAGGTCAGCAAGTGCAAGACCTGCCACGGCCACGGCCAGGTGCGCATGCAGAACGGCATCTTCTCGATCCAGCAGGCCTGCCCGCATTGCAGCGGCAGCGGCCAGACCATCGAGAATCCGTGCAGGAAATGCCACGGCGAAGGCCGCATCGAGGAGACCCGCACGCTATCGGTGCAGATTCCCGAGGGCGTCGACAACGGCGATCGCATCCGCCTGACCGGGCAGGGCGAGGCCGGCCCGTCCGGTACGCCGGCCGGCGATCTGTACGTGGAAGTGCAGGTGCGCGAACACGCGATTTTCCAGCGCGAGGGCAATGACCTTTATTGTGAGCTGCCGATCCGCTTCTCGCAGGCAGCCCTGGGCGCCGAACTTCCCGTGCCGACCCTGGATGGCGAGGTGCCGATCAGCATCCCGTCGGAAACCCAGACCGGAACGCAATTCCGCCTGCGCGGTCGCGGCGTCAAGTCGGTGCGCAGCAGCCGGCATGGCGACCTGATCTGCCGGGTCGTGGTGGAGACGCCGGTGCGCCTGACCAAGCAGCAGCGCGAGTTGCTGGAATCGCTGGAGGCCACCTTCGACGGCAGCGAGGCCAGCAAGCACACGCCGCGCGCCAACGGTTGGGTCGACGGCGTGAAGAAATTCTGGTCGAAAGTCACCGCGTGATTCCTGCTGGCCGCGGGCCAGCATCCAATGATCGAGCCACTGGAGTGCGTCGCTGATGACCCGACCCGTCCGTCTTGCCATCAACGGCGCCTCCGGCCGCATGGGGCGTGCCTTGCTGGATCTTGTCGGCACGGATCCCCGCTTCGCGCTGGTCCACGCAGTGGTGGCTCCCGGTTCTCCGCACGATGGCCAGCTGGTGGCGCCACTCACCGACAGCGTCCTGCGCCATGCGCACGACTGGACGCAGACGCCAGCGATCGATGCGGTCATCGACTTCAGCAGCCCGGCGGCCCTGTCATCGGCGCTCGAGCACTGCCTGACGCGCGGTATCGCGCTGGTCAGCGGCACCACCGGCCTCGACGCCGCGCTGGAAGCGCGCCTCGCCGATGCCGGCCAGCACATCGCCCTCCTGCGCGCGGCCAATTTCAGCCTGGGCGTGGCGGTGCTGACGCGACTGCTGCGCGAAGCCGCTGCCGCGTTGCCGGAGTGGGACCTGGAGATCGTCGAAGCACATCATGGCCGCAAGCAGGATGCTCCGTCGGGCACCGCCCTGGCGCTCGGCCACGCCGCCGCCGCTGCCCGCCGGACCACGCTGGAGGCGACGGCGGTGTACAGCCGCGAGGGCCAGACCGGTGCACGGGGCGAGGGCAGCATCGGCTTCGCCGTGGTGCGCGGCGGCGACATCGTCGGCGAACATTCCGCGATGCTGATCGGGCAGGGCGAGCGGCTGGAACTGGTTCACCGTGCCACCGATCGTTCGATCTTCGCGCGCGGTGCCTTGCAGGCGGCGCACTGGCTGGTCGGCCGTAGCGCCGGGCATTGGCAGCTCGAGGATGTCATCGCGACGCAGCGGTGAGTCGTGTCGACGGCCGGATCGGCTGGTGACAGCTCAGTGATAGGCGTTGATCAGGCCGAAGCAGGCGGCGACCAGCAGAAACGCGACGGCGACGATCGACAGCAGGCCTAGCAGCATGCCCTTGCCGGTGCGTGGCTTGCTGCCGTTGAGCAGGACGACCCCCCACACGACGATAGCCAGCGGCGGAAGCAGGAAGCCGCCCAGGATCGCGCCGAGGCTGTCAGTCATCAGTATCAGCGTCATCAACAGCACTTCGCCAACGATCATGACCAGCCACGCCAGGCCGACCCCGGCCGCCAGCGAGCCGCCGGAAGTGTACGGTTCGTGGGGCATGGGTGGGGGCGGTGATGGCGCGGAGGTCGGCGGTTCCAGACGCATCTCACTCATGGGGTGTTTCCTCGATGGCGCGGCCCTGTTCGATCTCGCGGCGCAACTTCGTCAACGTGGCAGCCTTGTCGTCGCGATAGAACAGGTTGAAGGTATCGAACGGAATGATCTTCCCGTCGGGCTGGGCGATGTGCACGCAGGATTTCTTCACCGCGCGCAGGTCGAAGCCGTGGGCGTCGATGAACTGCATGATCAGCACGCGGAACACGTTGCGGTAGCCGAGGTCGGACGGCGCCTGCACCTGCGGCAGGCAGCACAGCAGGTCGGCCAGCGAGCAGGCCTGCGATTCGGGTGAATGGTTGGTGGCGAACAGCTCGAACACGTGGGCGCGCAGTTCCTCGTCACGCTCCACCACGATCGTGTTGCGGCCCTTGCTGACCAGGGTTTCCGGCGAGACGAAGCGGGTCAGCGGCACGACCTGGCCACCCATCTTCAGTGCATAGGCCATCGCCAGGCAGTCCGGGTTGCATGGCACCGGAATCAGGTCGTCGGGCTGGAACAGCGGACTTTGTTCGAGGATGCGCCGGCGCACTTCGCTCAGGGTCAGCCGGTTGTGTTCGGGATCGTAGCCTTCCAGACGGCCGGCGGCCTGGATCGGCTGGAACGTCACGCCGCGCACGCACGGCTGGGTCAGTGCGAAGTCGATGATCTCGCCCAGCTCGCCATCGTTGAGGCCCTTCTTCACGGTGACGACAAGCGTGGTGGAGATGTCGTGCCGGTTCAGGTGCTCCAGCGCCTTCAGTCGCACGTCGCGCAGCTTCGCGCCGCGCAAGTCCTTGTGCACCTCGTCGCGCAGGGAATCGAACTGCAGGTACAGCTCGAAGCCGGGCTGGTACTCGACCAGCCGTGCGGCGAACTCCGGCTCCTTCGCGATGCGCAGGCCGTTGGTGTTGACCATCAGGTGCCGGATCGGACGCGCCCTGGCGGCATCAAGGATCGCGAAGAAATCCGGATGCAGGGTCGGTTCGCCGCCGGATATCTGCACCACGTCGGGCTCGCCCTCGTTGGCCACCACCGCGTCGAGCATGCGTTCCACCGTGGCCAGATCGCGGAAGCCGGGGCGGTGCGGGCCGCTGTCGGCGTAGCAGATCGGGCAGCGCAGGTTGCAGTGGTCGGTGATCTCGACCAGGGTCAGGCAGGAATGCTGCATGTGCTCCGGGCACAGGCCGCAGTCGTACGGACAGCCGTAGTGTTGCGGCATATTGAAGCGCTGCGGCAGCTCCGGCGGCTTGATGTACAGCTCGCGGCACTGGCGGTAGTACGCCGCGTCGTCGGCGATCAGCACACGCTCGCGGCCGTGGTGCGGACACCATTTTTCCAGGTAGACGCGTTCATCCTTGATCAGGATCTTCGCCTCGACCCGGCGCAGGCAGGTCGTGCAGATCGACACCGCGCTGTCGTAGAACAGATATGGCCTTACCTTGGCTCCCATGCACCGCTTCCCCTGGCGAACAACGCCCGCAGGATACGTGGAATGTCGCGGGCGTAGTAAACCAGCCCAGCCACGCACAGCCATTGCAGCCCGGACAGCCCCCCGGGATAGGTGTAGAACACCGGCTTTATGAACTCGACCAGCAGGCGGAACAGCAGGTAGCCGACCATGAACGCGCGGAAGCGGTCGCCCGGCCGGGTCAGAGCCGCACGACGCCAGTGCAGCAGTACGTACTGGGCCAGCAGGAAGGCGATCTCGTAGAGCTGGGTGGGATGGCGTGGCAGGCCATCACCGAAGTCCACGCCCCACGGCAGCGCCGTCGGTACGCCATACGTGCGGTCGCCGAGGCCGGCCAGGAAGCAGCCGACCCGGCCGATGCACATGCCCAGGGTCAGCGGCAGCACGAAGGCGTCACCGGTGGAGTTGTCGACTCCAGCGATGTTCTTGGCCAGCTCCACGCCGACAAGGCCGCCGAGCAGGGCGCCGATGATCGATTTGCCTTCCAGCAGGTGGTGCAAGTCGGGGAAGTCGGCGAACGCGGTCAGCGGGTCGTCCAGCCAGAACGACAGCTTGGCGCCCAGCGCGGCGCCGACGATCGCACCCACCGCCACCCAGACCAGGTGGTCCTCATGCCGGAATGCCGTGGGTGCCAGTCGACGCCGCGTCCACAGGAAGGTGCGAAAGCCGATCGCGTAAGCCAGTGCCTCGAACATCGTGTGCAGCGCGACGGGCGACATGGCAGGGCGAACTCAGTCGCGATGCGACGCGTTGCGATCCCGGCCCGCGCCGAGCTTCCTGTCCAGGCTGCCGAAGATCTTCTTGAAGGTGCGCGAGAACTTGCCACGCCTGGTCTTGCGCAGTTTCTCCTCCTCGCTGGTCAGCCACGCGACCTGGATCACGCGTCGTTCGCCTTCATAGGGCAGGTGCCCGTGGAAGGAGTTGTCGCAGCGCTTGAAGACGGCGAACTCGCCATAGAGCGGCGTCAGCTCCGGAGCGATCACGCTGTCGATGTCATCGATGCGATGCAGGAAGCGCAGGCAGCCCTCGCTGGTGTCGGGCCACTGGGGGTTGAGGTAGATCAGCGCGGTGGCGATCTTGGACCGGCTGTCGGTATGGATGGTGCCGTGGCGCTTGTTGAGCAGCCGGCACAAGGTGACCAGCGTGGGATAACGCCCGAGATCATCGATGCCCAGGCGCCGGCCGATGGCGCTGGCGAAGTCCGGTGCGGTCATGTCCCGGATCAGGGCGTTGACGCTCGGTCCGCAGTCGGCCGGGTCGTAAGGGAAAAAGCCGGCGCTGGCGTACTTGGGGAAATCGCGGTCCAGGTCGCTGCGCACTTCGTCCGGCAACTGGCCGTGCGCCACCATGAACGGGAAGGGATCGTGCTGCACCGTGGTATCCGGGCGATCGAGACGAGCGGGATCGAGCAGGACGGCAGCACTCATGGGACATCGTTCTCCGGCAAAATGTGGCCTAGTGTAGCGCTGGCCGACTGACTGGAAAGCTCCGGGCATGAGCGCAATGCCTGTCCTGCGAGGTGGACAGAAACGGCGTCGCCACTTATCATTTCCACCCGCCCAGATCCTTTCCCTCACAAGCTCCACAAGCCAGCAATCGTGCGGCTTGCGGACTTTGCTGCATCAAAAAGGCGGTTATCGTATGCCTATTCCTGCCCTGCTGGCCCTCGAAGACGGCAGCGTGTTCCATGGTCACGCTGTCGGAGCAACCGGCGAAACCGTTGGCGAAGTGGTTTTCAACACCGCCATGACCGGTTACCAGGAGATCCTCACCGATCCCTCGTACTCCCGCCAGATCGTCACGCTGACCTATCCCCACATCGGCAATACCGGCATCAATGCCGAAGACGTGGAATCCACCGCGGTGCACGCCGCCGGCCTGATCGTGCGCGACGTGCCGCGCCGGGCCAGCAGCTGGCGCAGCACCGAAAGCCTGCCCGATTACCTGAAGCGCCATGGCACGGTCGCCATCGCCGGCATCGACACCCGCCGGCTGACCCGCATTCTGCGCGACAAGGGCGCGCTGGCCGGTTGCATCATGGCGGGCGAGCAGGTCGACGCCGATGCGGCGCTGGCCAGGGCGCGCGCATTCCCCGGCCTGAACGGCATGGATCTGGCCAAGGTGGTCAGCACCGCCAAGGCGTATGTCTGGAATCAGGGCGTGTACGACCTCGATCGTGCTGCGTTCAACCAGCCAGCCGCGCGCTTCAAGGTGGTCGCTTACGACTTTGGCAGCAAGCTCAACATCCTGCGCCTGCTCGCCGAACAAGGCTGCGAGGTCACCGTGGTGCCGGCGCAGACGCCTGCCGCCGAGGTGCTGGCGATGAAGCCCGATGGCGTGTTCCTGTCCAACGGCCCCGGCGATCCGGCGGCCTGCGATTACGCCATCGTGGCAACCCGCGCCTTCCTCGATGCGAAGATCCCGCTGTTCGGCATCTGCCTCGGTCATCAGCTGATGGGCCTGGCGCTGGGCGGCAGGACGGTGAAGATGAAGTTCGGGCACCACGGTGCCAACCACCCGGTCAAGGATCACGACGACGGCCGCGTGCTGATCACCTCGCAGAACCACGGTTTCGCGGTCGATCCGGCCACGCTGCCGGCCAATGTGCGGGTCACCCATACCTCGCTGTTCGACGGTTCGCTGCAGGGTTTCGCGCTGACCGACCGTCCCGCGTTCTGCTTCCAGGGTCATCCCGAGGCGAGTCCCGGGCCGCTCGATGTCGGCTATCTGTTCCAACGTTTCGCCACCCTGATGCAGGAGGCCCGCACGCATGCCTAAGCGCACCGATATCAAGAGCGTCCTCATCATCGGTGCCGGTCCGATCGTGATCGGCCAGGCCTGCGAGTTCGACTATTCCGGCGCGCAGGCATGCAAGGCGCTGAAGGAAGAGGGTTACCGGGTGATCCTGGTGAACTCCAATCCCGCCACGATCATGACCGACCCGGAAACCGCCGACGCGGTCTACATCGAGCCGATCAACTGGCAGACGGTGGAGCGCATCATCGCCAAGGAGTGCCCGGATGCGGTGCTGCCCACGATGGGTGGCCAGACCGGCCTGAACTGCGCGCTCGACCTGGCCGACAACGGCGTGCTGGAGAAGTACAACGTCGAACTGATCGGTGCGAAGCGCGAAGCGATCCGCATGGCCGAGGACCGCGAGCTGTTCCGCGTGGCGATGGCGGAGATCGGGCTGGAATGCCCGAAGGCCGAGATCGCGCGCACGTTCGAACAGGCGCTGGAAACCCAGGCCAAGGTCGGTTTCCCCACCGTGATCCGGCCCAGTTTCACGTTGGGCGGCTCCGGCGGCGGCATCGCCTACAACCGCGAGGAGTTCGAGGAAATCGTCAAGCGCGGCCTGGAGCTTTCGCCGACCAGCGAAGTGCTGGTCGAGGAATCCGTGCTCGGCTGGAAGGAATTCGAGATGGAAGTGGTCCGCGACACCGCGGACAACTGCATCATCGTCTGCTCGATCGAGAACCTGGACCCGATGGGCGTGCACACCGGCGACTCGATCACCGTGGCACCGGCGCAGACGCTCACCGACAAGGAATACCAGCGCCTGCGCGACGCCTCGATCGCCGTGCTGCGCAAGATCGGCGTGGACACCGGCGGTTCCAACGTGCAGTTCGGCATCAATGCCGAGGACGGCCGCGTGGTGGTCATCGAGATGAACCCGCGGGTGTCGCGATCGTCCGCGCTGGCGTCGAAAGCCACCGGCTTTCCGATCGCCAAGGTCGCCGCGAAGCTCGCCGTCGGCTACACCCTGGACGAGTTGAAGAACGACATCACCGGCGGGCTGACCCCGGCCTCGTTCGAGCCGTCGATCGACTACGTCGTCACCAAGATCCCGCGTTTCGCCTTCGAGAAATTCCCGGCCGCCGACGCGCGCCTGACCACCCAGATGAAGTCGGTGGGCGAGGTGATGGCGATCGGCCGCAGCTTCCACGAATCGCTGCAGAAGGCCTTGCGCGGACTGGAGATCGGCAAGACCGGCCTCAACCCGACCGGCCTCGACATCGGCACCGAGGACGGCCTGGCCGTGCTCAAGCGCGAGCTGCGCGAGCCGCGCCCCGACCGCGTATTCCATCTGGCCGACGCGTTCCGCGCCGGCTTGTCGCTGGAGGAAGTGTTCAACCTCAGTCGGGTCGATCCGTGGTTCCTCGCCGCGTTCGAGGACATCGTGCTGACCGAGGCTGAAGTCATTGCGCAGGGCATCACTGCGCTCGATGAGTCGCGTCTGCGCGAGCTCAAGCGGCTGGGCTTTGCCGATGCACGCATCGCCGAACTGCTGAACACCGACGAAGCCGCCGTGCGCCATCTGCGCCACACGCTGGGCGTGCGACCGGTCTACAAGCGGGTGGATTCCTGCGCGGCCGAGTTCGCCACCAGCACCGCGTACATGTATTCGACCTACGAGGAAGAATGCGAAGCCGAGCCGACCAGCCGCGACAAGATCATCGTGCTGGGCGGTGGCCCGAACCGGATCGGGCAGGGCATCGAGTTCGACTACTGCTGCGTGCATGCCTCGCTGGCGCTGCGCGAGGACGGCTATGAAACCATCATGGTCAACTGCAACCCGGAAACCGTCTCGACCGACTACGACACGTCCGACCGGTTGTACTTCGAGCCGCTGACGCTGGAAGACGTGCTGGAAATCGTCCATGTCGAGAAGCCGAAGGGCGTGATCGTGCAGTACGGTGGGCAGACCCCGCTGAAACTGGCGCGGGCGCTGGAAGCCGCTGGCGTGCCGATCATCGGTACCAGCCCGGATTCGATCGACCTGGCCGAGGATCGCGAGCGCTTCCAGCAGATGATCGAGAAGATCGGCCTGAAGCAGCCGCCGAACCGCACCGCCCGCAACGCCGACGAAGCGTTGGCGCTGGCCCGCGAGATCGGCTATCCGCTGGTGGTGCGTCCCAGTTACGTGCTCGGCGGTCGCGCCATGGAAGTGGTGCACGACGACGCCGATCTGTCGCGCTACATCCGCGACGCGGTGAAGGTGTCGAACGATTCGCCGGTGCTGCTGGACCGCTTCCTCGATCATGCGGTGGAAGTCGACGTGGACGTGATCGCGGACGCCGAGGGCACCGTGCTGATCGGCGGCATCATGGAGCACATCGAGGAGGCCGGCGTGCATTCGGGCGACTCGTCCTGCTCGCTGCCGCCATACTCGCTGAGTACCGAGATCCAGGACGAAATGCGCCGCCAGGTCAGCGCGATGGCGAAGGAACTCAAGGTCATCGGCCTGATGAACACCCAGTTCGCGATCCAGGGCGACACGGTCTACATCCTGGAAGTGAACCCGCGTGCCTCGCGCACCGTGCCCTTCGTGTCCAAGGCCACCGGCGTGCCGCTGGCCAAGGTCGCCGCGCGGGTGATGGCGGGTCGTTCGCTGGTGAGCCTCGGCGCCACGCGCGAGGTGATTCCGTCGTACTACTCGGTGAAGGAGGCGATCTTCCCGTTCCTGAAATTCCAGAACGTGGATCCGATCCTGGGTCCGGAGATGCGCTCCACCGGCGAAGTCATGGGCGTGGGGCGCAGCTTCGGTGCCGCGTTCGCCCGTGGCCATGAGGCGGCGGGGATCCGGACGCTTACCGTGGGCAAGGCGTTTCTGTCGGTGCGCGACAGCGACAAGGATCGCCTGCTGACCGTGGCGAAGGAAATCATCGGGCGCGGTTTCACCCTGGTGGCGACGTCGGGTACGGCCAGCTACCTGGCCGAGCATGGCGTGGCCTGCGAACGGGTCAACAAGGTGCTCGAAGGGCGGCCGCACATCGTCGACCTGATCAAGAACGGCGAGATCGCGTACATCGTCAACACCACCGAGGGCAAGCAAGCGATCGCCGACTCGTTCTCGATCCGGCGCGAGGCCCTGCAGCATCGCGTCACCTATTCCACGACCGTGGCAGGCGCCCGTGCGCTGGTCCATTCGCTTGATTTCCACAGCGATGGCGAGGTGCACAGCCTGCAGGAACTGCACAAGGAGCTCGGCGCATGAGTCGTCCCCCCATCACCAAGAGCGGTTCGGAACGTCTGCGTGGCGAACTTGACCGGCTGAAGTCGGTCGATCGTCCGCGCATCATCGCGGCGATTGCCGAGGCCCGCGCGCATGGCGATCTGAAGGAAAACGCCGAGTATCACGCGGCGCGCGAGCTGCAGAGCTTCACCGAGGGGCGCATTGCCCAGCTGGAAGCCCTGTTGTCGAACGCCGAAGTGATCGACGTGGCGAAGTTGAACCCCGGCAAGCGGGTCGTCTTCGGCGCGATCGTGGATCTCGAGGACGAAGACAGCGGCGTGGCGGTGACCTATCAGATCGTGGGTGACCTGGAAGCCGACATCAAGCAGAGCCTGATTGCCGTGTCATCGCCGATCGCGCGGGCATTGATCGGCAAGCATGAAGGTGACAGCTTCGAATTCACCGCGCCGAACGGCGTCAAGCATTACGAAATCACCGGCGTGCGTTACGAATAGCCGGCGGGTGGCCTCGGTGGACACGATCTGCCGAAGCCGCCACGCGGTTTGCAGACACAAAAAAGGCCGCTTGCGCGGCCTTCTTCGTGTCGCCTTGCGCGATGACTCAGCGCTGACGAGCCTTGAAACGGGGGTTGCTCTTGCAGATCACGAACACCTTGCCGCGACGGCGAACAACCTTGCAGTCGCGATGCCGCGCCTTGGCGGACTTCAAAGAGTTAAGCACCTTCACGGCCAGCTCCTGACACAAAAGAATAAAGTAAGCTGGCAATTGTAACCAGTTGAAAGCCTTGTCACAAGCCCGGGGCAATGACCATTTCCGTGACCGTGGCCAGGAACTGCTGCAGCACGGGCGAAGTGTCGTCGACGCGCGAAGCCAGGGCCAGCAACAGGTAGGCATCGGCGTCTTCCAGCGGCACATAACTGACGCCCGCCAGCCGCACGGCCCGCATGCTGGCCGGGACCAGGGCCAGCCCCAAGCCGCCGGCTACCAACGCCAGCAAGCCGTTGACCTGCTGGGCGTGCTGGATGATCGTGGGCTGGAACCCTGCCCGGGTGGCCAGTTTCACCAGCCGATCGTAGAGCGTGGCGACCAGTTGGCGCGGCTGCGAGACGAACGCATCGCCGGCGACTTCGGCCAGATGCAGGCTGCTGCGCCCGGCCAGCGGATGGCCGGTGGGGAGCGCCAGCAGGAGCGGTTCACGGTCGATCACGTTCAGCCGCAGGCTGCGCGCCGTCTGGGGGTTGGTCGGTTCATCCCGCACGAAGCCGACGTCGATCTGGCCGGCGAGCAGGGCGGCAAATTGCGGTTCGGTATACATCTCGCTCAACTGCAGCGCGACCTTGGGGGCGAGCTGGCCGTAACGGAGCAGGGTCTGGGGCAGGGCGGGATGGAACGAGACAGACACGCTATAGGCCAGTCGCAACTGGCCGCTGTAGCCGGCCGCAGCGGCGGTGACCTGGCTGCGTGCCTCATCGGCCTTGGCGAGAATCTGTCGAGCCTGTTCGAGGAACACGCGGCCCGGTTCGGTCAGGGCCACATGGCGCTTGTTGCGCTCGAGCAGCCGCACGTCGAGGTCCTCCTCGAGGGCGCGGATCTGCTGGGATAGCGGCGGTTGGGACAGGTGCAGGCGCAATGCCGCCCGGGTGAAGCTCAGCTCCTCGGCGACGGCGACGAAATAGCGCAACTGGCGAAGATCGAACATATAGCGATATCGAATTAATGATGCGCTAAATATATATTAGATACTTTATTGAGGCGATCATAAAATGACGACGTCCCGCCACCTCCCCTCCCCCCGGTGGCGGTGACCCTCGCCCCGCAGCGACGCTAAATACGACGTCTGGTTCAACTCCCCCCCTGAACCCACGTTGATGCGTCTCCCCTGCGGGGCGCTTTCTTTTTCCGGCTTGCACGACACCGCTGTCATCCGACAGCGGTGTCGTCGCCATGGGCGGTCGCATGACTCCGGGCCCCGAGCGCCCGGAATTCTCATAGCACGCTGGCGGTGACCGGCCTGGCAGGATTCCGCGCTCCGAAAACCCCGCAGTGCGGATGGGCAAGACTAGATCCTGCTGGCGAGTCGAGTGCCCTGGTCGATGGCCCGTTTCGCATCGAGTTCCGCCGCCACGTCGGCGCCGCCGATCACGTGTACCGTGATGCCGGCAGCGATGAGTTCATCGGCAAGTCGACGGTTGGGCTCCTGGCCGGCGCATATCACCACGTTGTCGACGGGCAGGATCTGCGCCTTGCCATCGACCGTGACGTGCAGGCCCTGGTCGTCGAAACGTTCATAACCGACCTTGCCGAGCATGCTGACCTGCTTTGCCTTCAGCGTTGCACGATGCACCCAGCCGGTGGTCTTGTTGAGTCGCGCGCCAGGGCGGCCCTCGCTGCGCTGGAGCAGCCACACTTGCCGCGCTGGCGGCTCCGGCTGCGGCGCCTGCAGGCCGCTGCGCTGTTTGAGTTCCATGTCCACGCCCCATTCCCGGGTCCAGCGAGCCACGTCCGTGGTGGGCGAGGGCAGGTGTTCGACCAGGAATTCGGCCACGTCGAAACCGATGCCGCCGGCACCGATGATAGCCACCCGCGCACCGACCGGCTGGTGCCGGGCCAGCACGTCGAGATAACCCAGCACGCGCGGATCATCACTGCCGGGAAAGCTCACCTGGCGCGGCGTGATGCCGGTGGCGATGACCACCTCGTCATAGCCGCCTTCGCGCAACCTCGTGGCATCCGCCGACTGGCCGAGTCGTACCTCGACCCCGACGTCCTGCAGCCGGTGGCGGAAGTAGCGCAAGGTCTCGTGGAACTCTTCCTTGCCCGGAATCTGCTTGGCGACGTTGAACTGGCCACCGATTTCCCCGGCCTGGTCGATCAGGGTCACCGCCAGCCCCCGTTCGCCCAGGGTGCTGGCGCAGGCCATCCCGGCGGGACCGGCACCGATCACGGCGATGCGCTTGCGGATGCTCGCCGGCTCGATCTTCAGTTCGGTCTCGTGGCAGGCGCGCGGGTTGACCAGGCAACTGGCGCGCCGGTTCTGGAACACGTGGTCGAGGCAGGCCTGGTTGCAGGCGATGCAGGTGTTGATGCGTTCGCTGCGCCCGGCCCTGGCCTTGTTCGCCCAGGCCGGATCGGCCAGCAGCGGCCGCGCCATCGAGACCATGTCGGCTTCGCCGTCGGCCAGGATGCGTTCGGCCACGTCGGGCATGTTGATCCGGTTGGTGGCGACCAGCGGGATCGCTACCTCACCCTTCAGCTTTTGCGTGACCCAGGCAAAGCCGGCGCGTGGCACGCTGGTGACGATGGTGGGAATACGTGCCTCGTGCCAGCCGATGCCGGTGTTGATGATGCTGGCGCCGGCCGCCTCGATGCCCCTGGCCAGCGTGGCGATTTCATCCCAGTCCTGGCCGCCCTCGACCAGGTCGAGCATCGACAGCCGATAGATGATGATGAAATCCCGGCCCACCGCTTCGCGCGTGCGGCGCACGATCTCGATCGGAAAGCGCATGCGCCGGTCGGCGTCGCCACCCCAGCGATCGTTGCGCCGGTTGGTGCGTGCGGCGATGAACTCGTTGATCAGATAGCCTTCGGAGCCCATCACCTCGACACCGTCGTAGCCGGCGTCGCGGGCGAGTTTCGCGCAATGCACGAAATCGTCGATGGTGCGTTCCACGCCGCGGGCGGACAGTGCGCGCGGCGTGAACGGGGTGATCGGCGACTTGATCCTCGATGGCGCCACCGACAACGGGTGATAGCCGTAGCGCCCCGCGTGCAGGATCTGCATGCAGATGTGCCCGCCCTCGGCGTGGACGGCGTCCGTGAGCTTGCGATGGCGGGGCTTGTGCCAGGGCATCGTCAGGCGGCCGCCGAACGGTTTCAGCCAGCCTTCGATGCTGGGCGAAATGCCGCCGGTGACCATCAGCCCCACGCCGCCGCGGGCGCGCTCGGCGAAATACGCGGCCAGCTTGTCGTAATCGCTGGCCTTGTCCTCCAGCCCGGTGTGCATCGAGCCCATCAGGATGCGGTTGGGCAGGGTGACGTGGCCCAGATCGAGCGGGGCAAACAGGTTGGGGTAGTTCATGCGATCCACGGCCGACTCAAACGATCGTATGAATGTGCCGGTGTTCGCTATCCGAAAGCAAGCACCGTCTGCGGACGGAGCCGGTACTCAGGCCAGCAGTTGTTGTACCAGTGCGATGTAGCGGCGCATGGCCTCGTCTTCCGGAACACCGCTCAATTGCGCCCAGGCCTCGTGTTTGGCTGTGCCGACAAAGTCGAAGAAACCGGGCTGGGTGCGCTTCAAATCGCCCTCCGAGCCCTGCTTGTACAGGGCATACAGCTTCAGCAAGGTATCGTTGTCGGGGCGCATTCCCAGTCGCTGGATGTCTGCGGCAGCCTGTTCGAACTCGCGGCGAAGATCGGTCATAAGGCAGTTCGACAACGCAGACAGGCAAGGTGGGATCGGCTAGATAGCACGCGTCCGGGAGCGGGTCAACGCGTTAAACTGCGCGCTTTGCCGTTCAGCCAGGATCCCGCCATGAGCCATGCCCCAGCCCCCGTACTCACCATCGACGGACCGTCGGGATCGGGCAAGGGCACCATCAGCGCGCTGGTGGCCGAGCGGCTGGGCTGGCGCCTGCTGGACTCGGGGGCGCTGTATCGCGCCGTGGGTTACGCCGCGGGGATGGCCGGGCTCGACCTTTCGGACGTGGAGGCGGTGACCCGTTGCGCGCAGGGGACGAAGATCCAGTTCCGGGCTGCGGCCGATGGCGGCGAGACCCGGGTGATCGTCAACGGCCACGATGCCACCGACGAATTGCGCACCGAAACCGCCGGTGCGGCTGCTTCGGCGATCGCCTCGATGCCGTCGGTGCGTGAAGCGCTGGTGGCGCTGCAACTGGGCTTCCGCAAGCTGCCGGGCTTGGTGGCGGACGGGCGCGACATGGGCACGGTGATCTTCCCCGATGCCCAGTACAAGGTTTTCCTTACCGCGAGCGCCGTGGAACGGGCGAAAAGGCGCTATAAGCAGTTGAAGGAAAAGGGACTCAGCGTTACACTTGCTGGCCTTCAGCGCGAAATTGAGGCGCGTGACAGTCGCGATGCTTCGCGTGCCGTGGCGCCGCTCAAGCCTGCCGCTGATGCCTTGCTGGTGGATACCACCGGCATGGGCATCGACGAGGTCGTTGCGAAAGTATTTGCCGTCGTGCAGCCCTGAACGGGTTGCGCGGCGGCTTTTGTGCCCCTGCCAAGGCAGGGGGTTTTGGCCAACGGTGATGACGGTCGGTTCCCCGGGAACCCCTCATGCACCCTCAACCGGTGGATCGGAAGTTCGCGCACCAACCATTCCAGCGCAATGAACCACGATCCTTTCCCACTATGGAATCAACATGACTGAAAGTTTTGCCGAACTGTTTGAACAGAGCCAGCAGGCCATCTCCAAGCTGAAGCCCGGCGCCATCGTCACCGGCATCGTTGTGGAAATCCGCAACGACGTCGTCGTGATCAACGCTGGCCTGAAGAGCGAAGGCATCGTCCCCATCGAGCAGTTCAAGAGCGAAGAGGGCGTGCTGGAGGTGCAGGTAGGCGACGAGGTGAAGGTAGCCCTCGAAGCTTTGGAAGACGGTTTCGGCGAGACCAAGCTGTCGCGCGAGAAAGCCAAGCGCTCGATGGTGTGGGACGACCTGGAGCAGGCGTTCGACAAGGAAGAGACCATCAAGGGCATGATCTCGGGCAAGGTCAAGGGCGGTTTCACCGTCGACATCAAGGACGTTCGCGCGTTCCTGCCCGGTTCGCTGGTCGACGTGCGCCCGGTGCGCGAGCCGACCTACCTCGAGGGCAAGGAACTCGAGTTCAAGATCATCAAGCTCGACCGCAAGCGCAACAACGTGGTGGTCAGCCGCCGCGCCGTGGTCGAGACCGAGTTCTCCGCCGAACGCGAACAGCTGCTTGAGCGCCTGACCGAGGGTGCCGTCGTCAAGGGTGTGGTGAAGAACCTCACCGACTACGGCGCGTTCGTGGACCTGGGCGGCATCGACGGCCTGCTGCACATCACCGACATGGCGTGGAAGCGCGTGCGTCATCCGTCCGAAGTGGTCAACGTCGGCGATGAGCTGGACGTGCGCGTGCTGAAGTACGACAAGGAGCGCAACCGCGTTTCGCTGGGCCTGAAGCAGCTGGGCGACGACCCGTGGGTCGCCATTGCCCGCCGCTACCCGGTCGGCAGCCGCCTGTTCGGCAAGGTCTCCAACGTCACCGATTACGGCTGCTTCGTCGAGATCGAGCCGGGCGTGGAAGGCCTGGTGCACGTGTCCGAGATGGACTGGACCAACAAGAACGTCAACCCGGCCAAGGTCGTGCAGGTCGGTGACGAAACCGAAGTCACCGTGCTGGACGTGGACGAGGAGCGTCGCCGCATCTCGCTGGGCATCAAGCAGACCCGCTCGAACCCGTGGGAAGCCTTCGCAGCGATGCACAAGAAGGGCGACAAGGTGTCCGGCCAGATCAAGTCGATCACCGACTTCGGCGTGTTCATCGGCCTGGACGGCGGCATCGACGGTCTGGTGCACCTGTCCGACATCTCCTGGCAGATGTCCGGCGAAGATCTGGTTCGCAACTTCAAGAAGGGCGACGAGATCGAGGCCGTGGTGTTGGCAGTCGACCCGGAGCGTGAGCGCATCTCGCTCGGCATCAAGCAGATGGAGCAGGATCCGTTCGGCCAGTTCATGGCGGCGAATCCGCGCGGCACCATCGTCAACGGCACCGTCAAGGAAGTCGATGCGAAGGGTGCGGTGATCGATCTGGGCGAGGGCGTCGAGGGTTACCTGCGCGCCAACGACATCGCCAAGGAGCGCATCGACGATGCCACGCTGCATCTGAAGGTGGGTGACAAGGTCGAGGCCAAGTTCACCGGCATGGATCGCAAGGGTCGCCAGCTGGCGCTCTCGATTCGCGCCAAGGACGAGGAAGACGCACCGGATACGTCGGTCGACTATTCGTCTGCCGCCAGCGGCACGACCAAGCTTGGTGCGCTGCTCAAGGAGCAGTTCAACAAGGCTGACTGATCGCGTTGCACACGTCTGACACGGGGCGGCTTCTGCCGCCCCGTTGTTTCACGTCACGGACATTGGGGCCCATGACTAAATCCGAATTGATCGAGGCGCTGGCCAGGCGTCAGACCCACCTTGCGTTTGCCGATGTCGAGATGGCCGTCAAGAGCGTCATCGAACAGATGAGCCATGCCCTGGCTCATGGCGAGCGTATCGAGGTGCGTGGCTTCGGCAGCTTCGCGCTGCATTACCGACCACCACGCATGGGGCGCAACCCCAAGACCGGCGAAGCCGTGGCACTGCCCGGCAAGCACGTTCCGCACTTCAAGCCCGGCAAGGAGCTGCGTGAACGGGTCAACCAGGATCTCGAGACAGGCACCGCCTGATCGGCAGGTCATGCAACAGACATGGAAAGAAGGCAGGCGACGCGAGTCGGCCTGCTTTTTGCCTTTTTCGCGGGCAGGCGCACGCGCATGAATCATCGCCGCACGGAATCCCGGCGGCGCCTGTGCCAGTCAGCATCAATCGGGTAAAGTCGCCCCATGCGACTGCTCGCCATCATTCTCCTGCTGTTCTTCATCGCCGCCGGCATCGTCTTCGGTGCGCTCAACGCCGACCTCGTCGGTTATGACCTGGGCTTTGCCCAGCTCCGGCTGCCCAAGGGTGCAGCCCTGCTTGGTGCGGTCGTGATCGGATGGCTGCTCGGTGGACTGACCGCCTGGCTGGGCGTGAGCATGCGGCAGGGGCGCCAGCAGCGTCGGCAGTTGCGCGCGGACAAGAAGTCGCCGGTCAAGCCATGAATGTCGTGCTCGTGCTGGTTTCCCTGGTGCCGATCGCTTTCGTGCTGGGCTGGTGGACTTCGCGCCAGTTTGGCGCACGCCGCTCCGGCGCCGAAGTCAGCGCGCTGTCGTCGGACTACTTCCGTGGCCTGAACTACCTGCTCAACGAGGAGCAGGACAAGGCGATCGAGGTGTTCCTCAAGCTGGCCGAATACAACCGCGATACGGTCGAGACGCATCTGGCCCTGGGCAACCTGTTCCGCCGTCGTGGCGAGGTCGATCGGGCGATCCGCCTGCACCAGCACCTGGTTTCGCGCCCCGGGCTCACCGATGCGATGAAGACGGTGGCGCTGCTGGAACTGGGTGAAGACTACATGCGGGCGGGCCTGCTCGATCGCGCCGAGGCGCTGTTCTGCGACCTGGTGGCGATGAACGCGCACGCGCCCTCCGCACTGCGGCACCTGATTGCCATCTACCAGCACGAGCGCGACTGGCACAAGGCGATCGAACATGCGCGCCGCCTCGAGGTGATGACCGGCGAGGACGAGGCGCCGATGATCGCCCAGTTCTATTGCGAGCTGGCCGATCGCTCGCGCCAGCACGGGGCGAGAGCCGAAGCACGCGACTACCTCAGGCAGGCCTTCGAATGCCAGCCGGGTTGTGTGCGGGCATTCATGCTGACCGGCAGGTTGCTGTCCGAGGATGGCCAGCACGCCGACGCCGTGACGGCGTATGAGTCGGCGATCCAGACCGACATCGCCTTCACTCCGGAAATCCTGCCGCCGCTGCTCAACAGTTACGCCAGGTCGCAGCAGATGGAACGTGCGGAAAGTTTCTTGCGCGAGATGATCGGTCGCTACCACGGTGTTTCGCCGGTGCTGGCGCTGGCCCATCTCTACAAGGAGCGCGACGGCGAGCGCGCGGCGATCGATTTCCTCACCACCCAACTGCGCCAGCGGCCCTCGGTGCGTGGCCTGATGGCGCTGATCGACGCCACCATGGACAAGATCGAGGGAGAGGCACGCGAGAACTTCCTGATCCTGCGCGACCTTACCCGCAAGCTGCTTGAAGGGCAGGCGATGTACCGCTGCAGTCGATGCGGTTTCGGCGCCAAGGCCCATCACTGGCAGTGTCCCAGCTGCAAGAGCTGGAGCACGATCAGGCCCATCCATGGTGTAGCCAGCGAGTGAACAGCGGATGTCCGTGACCATCGGATGGTTGTCGTGCAGTTTTCTGATCACCGTGCTCGTGGTGCGGGCTTCGATCAGCTATGCCCGCCGACGCGGCATGCTGGACCTGCCCGGGCAGCGTCGATCTCATAGCGTGGCCACGCCGCGCGGCGGTGGTATCGGCGTGGTCGTGGCCATGCTCGTGTGTCTTCCGGGCGTGTTGTGCGCGCCGCCGGCGAGTTGGCCGCTCAGCGTGACGGCGGGGTTGCTCGCCGGATTCCTGCTCGTCGCCGTGGCCGGATGGTGGGACGACCATCGTTCGCTGCCGGTATTGCCACGGCTGTTCGCCCAGTTGCTTGGCACGGGCCTGTTTTCGGCAGGCTTGCTGGTCACCGGTACGCCGGTGTGGTGGTTGCCCCTGCTGCTGGTTGGCGGCGTCTGGAGCGTCAACCTGCACAATTTCATGGACGGCATCGATGGTTTGCTGGCGCAACAGGCGATCTTCGTCGGCGCGGGACTGACCCTGTTGGCATGGCAGGCAGCGCAGCCTGCCCTGGCGATGGCGACGGCGGTGATGGCGGCGTCACTGGCGGGATTCTGGTGGTTCAATCGCCCGCCCGCGAAGATCTTCATGGGCGACGTGGGCAGCGGCAGCATCGGCCTGCTGATCTTCGCCTTTACCACCATGCTGTGGCGGGTCGAGCCGGCGCTGCTCTGGCCCGCGCTGATCCTGTCCTCGGCGTTCGCGGTGGACGCCAGCCTGACCCTGTTGACGCGCATGTGGCGGGGACGGCGCTGGTACACTGCCCACCGCGAACATCTCTACCAGTGGACGGTACGTCGCGGCGCCACCCACGCCTTGGCCGATCTCGCCTACCTGGGCTGGAACCTGCTTGTCGCCGCACCCATGGCCTGGTTGGCCTGGAGTCATCTGCGCCTGGCGCTGCCGATTACCATGGCGGTTTATGCAGTGGCGTCGGCCGTGTGGCTGGCGCTGAAACGTCGTTGTCTGCGGCGCAACTTGAACAGGACACCTCATGTCGCTGCGTAAGCTTGTCGGCTTCATCCATCCCCGCATCGCCGTCGTTCTGCACGACTTGATGATGGCCGCGCTTGCCTGGTGGATTGCCAAGCTGTTCCGCTATGCCTTGAAGCCCGATGAAGTGGTGAGCTTCCAGTTGCTGGAATTTCCCATCGTGCTGCTGGTGCAGGGCCTGATTTTCCGCTGGACCGGGCTCTACAGGAGCGTATGGCGCTTCGCCAGCCTGCCTGATCTCTGGAACATCGTGCGCGCGGTGCTGGCGGGCACGATCTCCATCGGCGTGACGCTGTTCCTCTACGAGCGGCTGGAGGGTGTGCCGCGCTCCGTGCTGGTGCTCTATCCGCTGCTGTTGTCGATACTGCTTGGCGTACCCCGACTGGCTTATCGCTACTGGAAGGACAGCCGCAACGACCTGCTGCAGAACCAGAGCGTCAAGCGGGTGTTGATCGTGGGGGCGGATCGCGCCGGCGAGGTCCTTTCGCGCGACCTCCATCGCGACAGGCGCTACGCGGTGGTCGGTTTTGTCGACGACAAGTCCAGCCTGCGTGGCGCCAGCATCAACGGACATCCGATCCTGGGGCGACTGGAGCAGTTGCCCGAGGTGGCGCGCGAGGCGGCGGTCGACATGCTGCTGATCGCGCTGCCGGGTGCTTCCACGATCGAGATGCGCCGGGTGGTCGCGTTGTGCGATGCCACCGACCTGCCATATCGCACGGTGCCCCGGCTGGAGGACGTGGTCGCCGGTCGGGCCCAGTTCAACCAGATCAAGGAAGTGGCGATCGAGGACCTGCTTGGCCGCGACGCGGTCGAACTGGACTGGACGGCCATTCGCGAGACGCTCAGCGGCCGTCGCGTGCTGATCACCGGTGGCGGTGGCTCGATCGGTTCGGAACTGTGCCGACAGGTGGCGCGGCTGGGGGCGCAGTCGCTGACCGTGGTGGAGCAGAGCGAGTACAACCTGTACCGGATTGGCCAGGAGCTGCGCGCCGAGTTCCCCGAGTTGATCTTCGACGGCATCCTGGCCCGCTGTGGCGACCGGGTGGCCATGCGCAAGGCGTTTGCCGACCTGCAGCCCCAGGTGGTGTTCCACGCGGCAGCGTACAAGCACGTGCCGATGTTGCAGGGGCAACTCCGTGCAGGCTTCAACAACAATGTGCTGGGAACCTGCGTGGTGGCCGATGCCGCATGCGAGACGGGCGTCGAGTGCTTCGTGCTGATCTCCACCGACAAGGCGGTCAATCCGACCAGCGTCATGGGCGCATGCAAGCGCGTGGCCGAAATCTATTGCCAGAACCTCAATGCGCAGACCGACACCCGTTTCATGACGGTGCGCTTCGGCAACGTGCTGGACTCGGCCGGATCGGTGGTGCCGCTGTTCCGGCGGCAGATCCGGGCAGGTGGCCCGGTTACCGTGACCCACCCCGAGGTATCGCGCTATTTCATGACGATTCCCGAGGCCTGCCAGTTGATCCTGCAGACCGCGAGCATCGGCACGGGCGGCGAGATCTATGCGCTGGACATGGGCGAGCCGGTGAAGATCCGCGACCTCGCCGAGCAGATGATCCGGCTGGCCGGCAAGAAGCCCGGCAGCGAGATCCCGATCGTGTACACGGGGTTGCGCTCGGGCGAGAAGCTGTTCGAGGAATTGTTCCACCCGCTGGAAAACTACTGCGCCACCACCCACGCCAAGATCTTCCTGGCCCAGCACCGTGAAGTGTCGTGGGAGCTGCTGCAATCCCTGCTGAAGAAGGCCGCCGAAGCGGTGAATGCCTTCGATGAGGAAGAACTTCGACGCTGCGTGTCCAGCCTGCTGCCGTCGTTCCGCTGGAGCGAGTCGGCGCAGCCGGACAACGTGGTGTCCATCCGTCGTGCCAATCCGGAGATCAATGAGTGAGCAAGCCCCTGCGCAAAGTGGTGTTCCCCGTCGCCGGCCTCGGCACGCGCTTTCTACCGGCGACCAAGGTCGTCGCCAAGGAAATGCTGCCGGTCCTGGACAAGCCCCTGATCCAGTACGCCGTCGACGAGGCCGTGGATGCCGGTGCGGACACGCTGATCTTCGTCACCAATCGCTACAAGCACGCGATCGCTGACTACTTCGACAAGGCCTACGAGCTGGAGTCGAAGTTGCAGGAGAAGGGCAAGGCCGAGTTGCTGGCACTGGTGCAGGGCACCCTGCCGCGCAACGTCCGGGCGATCTTCGTGACGCAGCCCGAAGCGCTGGGCCTGGGCCATGCCGTGCTGTGCGCCAAACCCGTTGTCGGTGACGAGCCGTTCGGCGTGGTGTTGCCCGATGACCTGATCTGGAACGGCTCCGGCAAGGGCGCGCTGCGGCAGATGGCCGAACTGGCCGACGCGCAGCAGGCCGGCGTGATCGCGGTCGAGGAAGTGCCGCACGACGAGACGGACAAGTACGGCATCGTCGACGCGACCCCGATCGATGAACGCAGCGCGCTGATCCGCAGCATGGTCGAGAAGCCCAAGCCGGCCGATGCTCCGTCGAACCTGGCCGTGGTCGGTCGCTACGTGCTGCCTGGACGGATCTTCCAGTTGCTGGAGCAGACCACGCCGGGGGCGGGTGGCGAGATCCAGCTAACCGACGCGATCGATGCCTTGCTCAGGGAGCAGGGCAAGGTGCTGGCGCATCGTTTCGAAGGCATCCGCTTCGACTGCGGCAACAAGGCCGGGCTGGTCCGCGCCACCATGCACATGGCGATGCAGGATCCAAAGCTCGCACCGACGGTACGCGCGTTCCTCGAACAGCTTTGAGCGGTACCGCGCCCGCGCCTGTCAGGTCAGCAGCGCGGGCGTGGGCCACGGCGTCGGCATGAATCAGGTTTCCTTCCCTTCGTACTACCGCGCCACGGCGACGCCTTACCCGGCTTACGCCGCGTTGCAGGGCAGCGGACGCGCCCGGGTGGCGATCGTCGGTGGCGGTTTTGCCGGACTGAACACGGCACTGGGACTGGCCGAGCGTGGTGTCGGCGAGGTGGTGCTGCTGGAGCGCGAACAGATCGGTTTCGGTGCCTCCGGCCGCAACGGAGGTTTCGTGTTTGCCGGCTATTCGCTGGGTGAGCAATCGCTGCTGGACCAGCTGGGCGAGGCGCGCGCGCAGGCCATTTTCCGGCTCACCACCGAAGCGGTGCAGCGCATTCGCCGGCGCATCGCCGATTACGCCATTCCCTGCGATGCCGTCGACGAGGGCGTGATCTGGGCCAACTGGTTCCGCGATCCCGCCGTGTTGCGCCAGCGCCAGCAGTTGCTGGCAGGGCACTACGGCGTGCAATGGCAATGGCTGGCCGAGGCGGAACTGCGCCAGCGTATCCACAGCGAGCGTTATCACGACGGCCTGTACGAGCGTGACGCGCTGCACCTGCATCCGCTCAACTATGCGATCGGGCTTGCCGCGGCGGCGGCCGGAAAGGGTGTGCGCATCCACGAGAACAGCGGTGTCCGCAGCCTCGAACGCGAAGGCCTGCAATGGCGTTTGCGCACCGCGCAGGGCGACCTGCTGGTCGACCAGGTGGTGCTGGCCTGCGGCGGTTACCTGGCGGGCCTGCAGAAACCGATCGACCGGGCGATCCTGCCGATCGCCACCTACGTGATGGTCACCGAACCGCTGGGGCCACGGATGGACGACTGCCTGGCCACCCGCGCCGCGGTCTATGACAGCCGCTTCGCATTCGATTACTACCGCGCGCTGCCGGACACCCGGTTGCTGTGGGGCGGCCGCATCTCGATCCGCAACCGCTCGCCCCAGGCGGTGCAGCGGCTGCTGACGAAAGACCTGCTGCGGGTGTTCCCCCAATTGCACGGCGTGAAAATCGATTACGCGTGGTCGGGCCTGATGAGCTATGCGCGCCACCAGATGCCGCAAATCGGCGGGAGCGACAACGGGCTCTGGTGGGCACAAGCGTTTGGTGGCCATGGCTTGGCGCCGACCTGCGCGGCCGGCGAACTGCTGGCGGCGGCGATCGCCGATGGCGACCAGGGCTGGAAACAGTTTGCCGACTACGGCCTGGGCAGCACGCACCGGCCGTTCGGTTATCTTGGTGCGCAGGCGACCTACTGGTGGCAGCAGGGCCGCGACTGGTTGAAGACGAGGCTGGAAGGATGAGCGAAGCAGGGCAGGGTGAAATCAGCTGGGCCGATTTCGAGAAGGTGCGGATCGTCGCCGGTACGGTGACACGGGTGGAAGCGTTCCCCGAGGCGCGCAAGCCGGCCTGGAAAGTGTGGGTGGATTTCGGCGCGTACGGCGAGAAGAAGACCAGCGCGCAGATTGCGGCGCTGTACAGCGCCGAGCAACTCGTGGGCCGGCAGATCGTCGGCGTGATCAACTTCCCCGAAAAGCAGATCGGCCCGTTTCGTTCGCAGTTCCTGCTGACCGGGTTTCACACCGACGACGGGGTGGTGTTGACCGCCGTCGAACGGCCGGTGCCGAACGGTACGCGCCTGGCCTGAGTCGTCAGCGGTCCAGCCAGACCTCCAGCCCCTGCGCATTCAGCTCGATGTCCATCTCCAGCAGTTGGCGCAAGGTGCTGCGCCCGAAGTTCCAGCCGTGCGCTTCGGCGCGGGTGGCGTAGAGATCGGTGAGCGATTCCATCAACACGGCGTGTCGGTCGGGTTGGCCGTGCGCGGCGCGGGCCAGCGCGACCATCGCGTCGATCTGCGTGTGCAGGTCGGTGGCCAGCCGTTCCACCGCTTCCACCCGGCCGTAGTGGGTGAGGTACATCGCCTCGGGCCGCAGCGCGATCAAGCGTTCGATCGAGGCATGCAGCGCTTCCGGGTCGAACTGCACCGGCGAGGTGGTGGGCAGGATGAACGGGCCGTGCGCCGTGTCGAAATCACGATACGACAGGCCGAACACGTCGCCGGTGAAACAGACGTTGGCACGCTCGTCGTAGACGGTGAGGTGGTGCTTCGCATGGCCCGGGGTATCGATGCACGACAGCGGCCGCCCGCCCAGGTCCACCACGTGCCCGTCCGCCGCCTCGATCACCCGCTCGGCCGGAATGGGCCGCAGCCGGCCGTAGGTCTGTTCCATCACCGCCTCGCCGTAGACGGCGCTGGCGCCGGCCCACAACACCGACGGGTCGATCATGTGGCGTGCCCCGCGCGGATGCACCACCAGCTTCGCGTTCGGCAGCTGCGCGATCAGCTCGCCGGCACCGCCGGCATGATCCAGATGCACGTGAGTGAGGATCAGCCAGTCGACATCGGCCGGCGTGATACCGGCGCTGCCCAGCGCATCCAGCATGCGCGGCACCGCGAAGTTGGTGCCGCAGTCGATGAACGCGCCGCGGCCGTTCTCGACGACCAGGTAGGCCGCGTCGAACTGTGGCCGCACGAAGCCGGTATCGATGGTGTGGATGCCGTGTTCTGCCATGCCTGCCTCGCGATCGGTGGATTCCGCGAGGGTAGCAAGTTGCCGGGGCCACGGCACGGACGCCCGGGTTGATTCCGGTGAATCCGGCCAGCAGGCAAACTGCGGTAGGCTAGCTGCCAATGAGGGGATCGGGGGACTCCGTCAATGCGCTGCCTGCTCGTGGTTGCGTCACTGCTGCTGGGAAATGCATGGCCGGTGCTGGCGGCGGAGGTCACCGTCCACCTCGACGATGGCCGCGGCCATGCGGTGAGCGACGCGGTGGTCATGTTGATCCCGGATGCGGCTCCGGCTGCGGCATCGGCGCCTCCGGCACCGGCCACCCACATCGTCGACCAGCGGGACGAGACCTTCGTTCCGTACGTGCAACTGCTTCGTCCTGGCGACGAGGTGGTGTTCCGCAACAGCGACAGCACCCGCCATCACGTCTATTCGTTTGCCGCGATCAGGACTTTCGAATTCGTGCTGCGGCCTGGGGAAAGCTCGCCGGCCCTGGTGATGGACAAGAGCGGCATCGCCGCGGTGGGCTGCAACATCCACGACCACATGATCACCTACCTGTTCGTGTCCGCGGTGCCGGCGATCGCGCTTTCCGGTAGTGACGGCAACGCCACCATCGGTCATCTGGCGCCGGGGCGCTACACCGCGCACGTCTGGCACCCGCAGCTGCATCCCGGTCATCCGCAATCGAGCCAAAGCGTGACCATCGGGAATGATGCCGACATCGGACATCTGGATTTCACGCTGTCGCTGATGCCCGATCCGCGCATGTTCATGGATCGCGAGCACCTGGACTACTGAGCCGACCATGCGCACCATGGGTTTCCGCCTTCGCCTCGCGCTGTTCTTCGTCGCCACCCTGGTGACGGTGCAACTGCTGACCGCCGGCCTCGTCTACGAGGTGACCCGGCGCGCCCTGGTGACCGAAGGCGAGCGCCAGCTGACCGCCAACGCGCAGGCTTTCGTGGCGCAGATGGACGACATCTCGGCGCGGATCGGCGGCAACGTCGAAGTGCTGTCGCTCGACTACGCGCTGCGTTCGGCCATCGCCGAGCGCGATCGTGGCACCGTGTTGTCGGTGCTGCGCAACCACGGCCGGCGGGTGGGCGCCTCGCGCATGCTGCTGATCGGCCTGGACGGAACGGTCGAGGCCGATACCGCCGCCACCACGAGCATGCCGCAGCGCTTTCCGTTTCCCGACCTGATCGATGACGCCTATGACCGGCGCACCGCCGCGGTGGTCGCGCTGGACGGCAAGGCGTCGTGGATGGTGGTGGTGCCGATCTACGCGCCGCAGCCGGTGGGCCTGGTGGTGGTCAACGTGCCGCTGGATGACGTGCTGCTGGCGCACATGCAGCGGCTTTCCGCCTTGCCCCGCGACATCGAGCTGGCCACGCAGACCGCCCCGGATCGCTGGGACGTGGTGGCGCGGGGCGATCGCCACACCGGGCTGGTCGACAGCCTCGCCAGCGCACATCGCGGGCTGCCGTGGAAACCGCTGCTGACCGAGGTCGGCGGCAAGGAATACATGGTGCTGGCGCAGCGCCTGAAGCAGCCGAAGCAGGGCGCGCCGGTGGTGGCGGTGCTGGGCTATTCGCTGGACGACGCGCTGAGTCCGTTCCGCTCGATCGCGATCGCGTGGGCGACCCTGCTGGCGCTGGGCCTGGGCGTGGGCCTGCTCGGCGCATGGTTCACCGCGCGCAGCGTGTCGCGCCCGGTCGAGGCGCTGGCCGCCGCGGTGCGACGCATCGGAGCGGGTGATTACCGCACCCCCGCCAGCACCCGGCGACATGACGAAATCGGCCAGCTGGCCGGCGCCTTCGACGCCATGACCGAAGCGGTGCGCCAGCGCGAGCTGCGTATCCGCCACCAGGCCATGCACGACAGCGTCACCGACCTGCCCAACCGGCTGGCTGCCGAAGCCAGCATCGACGAAAGCCTGGCAAGCCATGCGGGCGAGGGTGCTCTGCTGATGGTCGGCCTGACGCGAGCGCCCGAAATCATCAAGACGATGGGACACGCCCTGTGCGACCGGCTGATGCGCGACGCCAGCGAACGCATCCGCCGGGTCGCGATGGATGCCTTCCTCGCCCGCACCAGCGACACGCAGTTCATGCTGTGGCTGCCGCGGGCCGGGCAGGACGCCGCGATCGCGGCCGGGCTGCGCGTACTCGACGCGCTCAACGAGCCGTACCAGGAAACCGACGTCAGCATCGACCGGCTGCCGTCCGTGGGCATCGCGATGGCGCCGGCCGATGGCCGGCAAGCCGACATGCTGCTGCGCCATGCCGAGGTCGCCCAGTTCGCCGCCGCCGGCTCGGCCAGCGCGCTGAGTTTCTATGATGCGGCCACCGACCCGCATCGGCCCGAGCGGCTGTCGCTGATGGGCGACCTGCGCGAGGCACTCGACCGCGACGGCCTGCTGCTGCACTACCAACCCAAGTTCGACCTCGCCAGCCAGCGCACCGACGGTGCCGAGGCGCTGCTGCGCTGGAGCCACCCGCGACGCGGCTGGGTGGCGCCGGACACGTTCATCGGCATGGCCGAGGACACCGGCAACATCCATCGTGTCAGCCGCTGGGTGCTGGCCAGCGCGCTGGCGCAGGTTCAGCGCTGGATCGAACGTGGCCTGGCGCTGCACATCGCGGTGAACCTGTCGACCCGCGACCTGGAGGATGCCGATTTGCCGGCGTGGATCGCCGCGCTGCTGTCGATCCATCGGGTGCCGGCATCCTGCCTGACCGTGGAAGTGACCGAGCGGGCCGTGATCGGCGAACCGGACACGGCGATCCGCATCCTGCGAGGGCTGGCCGAGCAGGGCATCGGCATCGCGATCGACGATTTCGGCGTGGGCCAGGCGACCTTCGCCTACCTGCGCCACCTGCCGGTCAGCGAACTGAAGATCGACCAGATGTTCGTCCGGCACCTGGCCACCGATGCGAACGACCGGATCATCGTGCGTTCCATCGTCGAGCTGAGTCATCAGCTGGGCTATCGCGTCACCGCCGAAGGCGTGGAGGACCAGGGCGCGCTGGATTACCTGGCTGCGGTCGGCTGCGATCATGCACAGGGCTTCTTCATCGCCCGGCCGATGCCGGCCGAGGCTTTCGCGACCTTCGTCGGCGGGCAGGCCGGGCTGGCCGCCGCGGGGCCGCGCCGATGATGCGCCGGGCCTGCCTGTGCTGCCTGCTGGTCTTGTACGTGCCGGCAGGTCTCGCCCAGGATTTCAAGTTGCATGCATGGCTGGACGGACGCCTGGTCGCCGCACCCGGCGAAACCAGCTGGACCCACGGCGGCCTGGGCAAGACGCGTTTCGGCGGTGGCGGCGTCGATGCCCGCTTCGGCGGTGCGGGCGTGGTCGGCACCGCCCAGTTCACGCCCGCGCTGATGGCGCTGGCCTCCGTCCAGTGGCAGGACACCGACTACGCCACGCTGGACACGATCGAAGCCTACCTGCGCTACCGCCCGGTGTCGCTGTCGCGCTGGCGCTGGTCAGTGCAGGCCGGCGCTTTCCTGCCGCCGATCTCGCTGGAGAACGATGCGATCGGCTGGACCAGCTCGTGGACGCTTACGCCTTCGGCGATCAATAGCTGGGTCGGTGAGGAATTGCGCGCGACGGGCGCGGAGGGCCGGTTCGAATGGCGCGGCGACGACGCCAGCTGGGAACTGCGCAGCGCGCTGTTCCAGCGCAACGATCCGGCCGGCAACCTGCTGGCCGTGCGTGGCTGGTCGCTCAGCGACCTCACCTACGGGCTGGGCAGCCGCCCGCACGAGCCCGACGCGGTGGTGCGCCGAAACGGTGGCCAGCCGCCGGGACGCTACGATCCGTTCCAGAATATCGGCCATCGCACCGGCTGGTACGCGAACCTCGACTGGCGCACGTCTGCCGGCGGCAGGCTGAGCCTGATGCGTTACGACAACCGCGCCGATCCCGCCGCGCACAGCGACAGCGGCGTATTCGCCTGGCACACCTGGTTCTGGAGCCTGGGCGCCTCGGCCGACACCGGCCCGATCCGCTGGATCGCCCAGGCGATGGACGGCGCCACCGTGATCGAGCCGGTCGACGGATTGCAGTTCGAAACGCGCTTCCGCTCGGCCTTCCTGCTGGCGGGATGGAACCGCGGGACGTGGCGCCCGGCATTGCGCATCGAACATTTCAGCACCCGCGAACTCGCCGCCGCCGTGGGCACCGGCCAGGGCGAGCACGGCAACGCCGTCACCGCGGCGCTCAACTGGCGCCCGCGCGACTGGCTGCGATTGAGCGCCGAGGTGCTGCGCATCGACAGCGTGCGCACGCAGCGCGTCGACGCGGGGCTGGCGCCGGGGCCGGCGGTCACCCAGGTGCAATTGGGCGTGCGGCTGATCTATTGAGCGGCTTCCGCGAGATGTCCGCCCGGCATGCGGGAACCTCCTGCGGCACGATTGCATCCGATCCCTGACGATCCACTTCATCCACGCCATGCGACAAGGGGAGAACGACATGTTGCTCTATGCAGTCCTGATTTTTGCGGTGGCCGCCATCGGCGGCCTGGTGCTGGCCTCCAGCGTGCTGCGCGGCAAGCTGGCGCCGTGGGCGATCTCGGCATTGCACGCCTTGCTGGGCGCCAGCGGCCTGGTGCTGCTGATCCTGGTCGTGCTGCAGGGCGCGGCGCCGGGGCGGCTCACCGCGGCGCTGGCCTTGCTGGTGCTGGCGGCGCTGGGCGGCTTCTTCCTCGCTTCGTTCCACATGCGCAAACAGGTGGCGCCCAAAGCCGTGGTGCTCGTGCATGCCGGCGTCGCGGTGGTCGGCTTCCTGACCTTGCTCAGCCTGCTGCTGGGCTGAGCTGCCATGCGCCATCCGCTGCACCCCGCGCTGGTCCATTTCCCGATCGCCTGCTGGTCGCTGGCCACGGCGGCGGATCTGGCCAGCCTGGTCTGGGGTGAGCCGGCGTGGCATCTTGCCGGCGTGTTGCTGGTGGCGGGGATCGGTTTCTCGATACCCGCCATGCTGGCCGGTTTCCTGGAGCTGGCGAAAGTCGCCGCGGATCACCCGGCGATCCGCGACCTCAACCGGCACATGATCGCGGTGATGAGCGCACTGTCCTGTTATGCGGCCAGCCTGTTCCTGCGCCTGCAGGGTGCCCGGCTGACCGCACCGGGCGTGCCGGCGATCGCGCTGAGCGTGCTGGGTTTCGTCGCGCTGGGCGTTGCCGGCTGGCTCGGCGGCAAGCTGGTGTATGGACACCGGCTCGGCGTCACTCCACCGTCGGCGTAGTGGCCCGCTTTGCCTTCAACGGTCGGGGGACGCGCCACAGGTACCACGCCGCGGCCGTGCGATGCGGGCTCCACGCCTGGCCGATCAGCGCCATCGCCTTCGGCGTCGGCGCCGCGTCGAACGACTTCAGCAGCCGGTAGCCTTCGCGCACGCCGAAATCGTCGGCCGGCAGGATATCGGGCCGGGCCAGGCTGTAGATCAGGAACATCTCCACCGTCCACCGACCGATGCCCTTCAGCGCGCTCAGGCGGGCGATGAGCTCGTCGTCGGCGAGCGACTGCGCGGTGGCGAGGTCGGGCACCACGCCTTCCAGCGTGGCCGCGGCGATGCTCCGGATCGTCTCGATCTTGCGCGCCGAGAAACCACAGGCGCGCATCGCGTCGAAGCTGGCGTCGAGCAGTTGCCGCGGCGACGGAAACGCCGACCGTGGATGCAGGGCGAGCAGGCGGGCGACGATCGCATCGCCGGCCTTGACGTGCAGTTGCTGGTAGGCGACCGCACGCACCAGCGCTTCGTACGGTTCGCGGGCGGGTTTCGGTTCGTGTCCGCAAGGACCGAGTTGCGCCACCAGTTGCGCCCAGTCGGAGTCGATTGATGCCAGATGTTTCGATGCATCGACGGATGCCGGCTTGCGGCCTTTCATCGGACGAACTCCCTGGCTAGCCGGCGCAGCGAAACGTGAGGTTGATGCGGCATTCGCCCAACGCTTCGTGATGGTTCGGCTTCAGCGGCAGCACGCCGTGATGGCGCAACCGCGCCGGGCCGCCCCAAACGACCACGTCGCCGTGAGCCAGCGGCACCCGCATCGCGGGATCGCTGCGTTGTTCGCCACCGAACAGGAACACGGCGGGAATGCCCAGCGACACGGAAACGATCGGCTGGCCGAAGTCGCGCTCGTCGCGATCCTGATGCAGGCTCAGCCGGGTGCCCGGCTCGTAGCGGTTGACCAGGCAGGCATCCGGCGCGAAACCGGCAAAGCCGGCCTGGGCGGCCGCGTTGGCGGCGAGCTTGCGGAACACGTCGGGCAGCGGCGGCCAGCGCTTGCCGCTGTCCGGATCGACCGGATCGTAGCGATAGCCGCGCCGGTCGCTGACCCAGCCCAGCGATCCGGCATTGGTCATCGCCACCGACATGCGCAAGCCGCCGGGGGTGATCAGGTGGCGGAATGGCGCCTGCGCCACGATCGCATCGATCGCCTGCAGCAGCGGCGCCTCGTCGGCCAGCGCAAAGCCGCGCAACACCACCGCGCCTGCGCACAAGGACTCGTCGCGCCGCGGCGCCCGGATGCCGGCGAACAGGTCGGTGGTGATCATGTGGCGTCGTGGAAGATGATGCCCAGCGTGTGGCGATGGCCGCTGCGCAGCCGGCTGACGCCATGACGAAGGTTCACCCGGTAGCTGCCCCGCGTGCCACGCACCGGGCGCTGGTGCACCGCGAACACCACCGCGTCGCCCTGGCGCAGCGGCACCACGTCGGCGCGTGACTGCATGCGCGGGCGCTGCTCGGTCAGCACGAATTCGCCGCCGCTGAAATCCCGTCCCGGCTCGGACAGCAGGATCGCCACCTGCAGCGGAAACACGTGCTCGCCGTAGAGATCCTGGTGCAGGCAGTTGTAGTCACCGGCGCCGTACTGCAACAGCAGCGGCGTGGGCCGCCGCTGGCCGGCGCCGTGGCAGCGCGCGAGAAACGCCGCGTGGGAGTCGGGATAGCGCACGTCGATTCCCATCGCCGCATTCCAGCGATTCGCGACCGGCACCAGTCGGGGATAGATCGCGCCGCGCAGACTGGCCACGGTGTCCGGCAGCGGGTAGGCAAAATACTGGTACTCGCCGCGCCCGAAACCGTGCCGGCCCATCACGACACGGCTGCGGAAGATCGCCTCGTCGGCGTAGAGGCTGGCCAGATCGAGGCACTCCCGCGGCGACAGCAGGGCTTCGAGCATCGCAAAGCCCTGCGCGTCGAGGTCGTCCGCGACGTCGGCCCAGTCGAAAACCTGCAGTCGCGCAGCGGCGTCATCCGTCATCGCGTCGGGCATCGCGTTCATGCCTTGGCCTCGCGGGCGAGCAGGGCGCGCTTGCGTTCCACGCCCCAGCGATAGCCGGACAGGCCGCCGTCGTTGCGCACCACGCGATGGCAGGGGATCGCCACCGCCAGCATGTTCGCCGCGCAGGCACCGGCCACCGCCCGCACCGCCCTGGGCGAACCGATGCGTTGGGCGATCTCGCTGTAACTGACGGTGGCGCCGGCCGGAATGTCGCGCAGCGCCCGCCAGACCCGCTGCTGGAACGCGGTGCCGCGCACGTCCAGTGGCAGGTCGAGGCCGAGCGCAGGCGCCTCGACGAAACCGACCACCGTCGCCACCAACTGCTCGAACGCGCGATCGCCACCGATCAGGTTCGCCCTGGGGAAGCGGTCCTGCAGGTCGCGGGCCAGGGTATCCGGGTCGTCGCCGAACAGGATCGCGCAGACCCCGCGCTGGCTCTGCGCGACCAGGATGGCGCCCAGCGAGCACTCGCCGATCGCGAAGCGGATGTCGTGGTCGACGCCGCCGGCGCGGTAGCTGGACGGCGTCATGCCGAGCAGCTGGTTCGAGCTCTCGTAGAAACGGCTGCTGGCGTTGTAGCCGGCGTCGAAGATCGCCTCGGTCACGCTGCTGCCGCGACCGAGTTCGCTGCGCACCCTGCCGGCGCGGTGTGCCGCGGCATATTGCTTCGGCGTCACCCCGGCGATGGCCTTGAAGATGCGGTGGAAATGGAACGGGCTCAGGCCGGTCGGTTTCGCCAGTTGCTCCAGCGTGGGCGCGGTCTCCGCGTTCTCGATCAGGCGGCAGGCCCCGGTGACCATGGCCGCGTGCTGCTCCTGCAGCGACAGCTGGTCCGGCTTGCAGCGCTTGCACGGGCGAAAGCCGGCGCGTTCCGCCGCTGCGGCCGAATCGTGGAACGCCACGTTCCCGGGCCGGGCCGGGCGGGCTGCGCAGGAAGGACGGCAGTACACGCCGGTGGTCCTGACCGAATAGAAGAAGCTGCCGTCGGCGCCCGCATCGCGCGCCTGCAGCGCGGCCCAGCGGGGGTCGCTCAGCGTGGCGGCGGCCTGTTCGGCGATTTTGTCGGCGGTTTTCATGGGTGTGCTCCCGAAGATTATCTCGTGCAGCCAATCTACGGGGCGGTGGCCGTGGCGGCACTCCGGGTCTTGCGGTCGAATTCGTGCCGTTCATCGTGATGGGCATGCAAGACACTGGCGCCTGCATGGGAGATATCAAGTGTCGATGGCTGCGCGTGTGCGGGAAGTCGGCTAAAACCACCCAACGCCCAATATGGTAAAAGTACCTATAAAACATCTTTACAGACAGCTACTTATGACGCTATCCCGGGGTGTGGAGAGCAACGGAACGAAAAACCGGGGTTACCGTTTCGCCGCCGGGGTCAATCGGCAAGCAAAAGCTCGTCTCCGATTCGTATCGGAGATCATGATGTCCCGTCTGAGGTATGGCCGGGATTCTGGAAATTTTCGCAGAAACACAGCTAAGCAGCTGTATTGACGCTGGTATAGAGGAAATAATTCACACCAAAGCTACTTGCTAAAGAGGGCTTCAAAGCCAGGGCCATGGCACCGCTTGTATTTGCTACCCCTTCCGCACAGACATGGATCGTGGTCGCGCAGGCCCGATGAAATGGACTGACCGAGAAAACTCTGTGCCCTCAGCAGCGGCTCGATCTCATGCGCCGGAACGCTGACCTGCCCGTATTGGGCCGTGCGCTCGCCACGATTCATCACCTGGACGATGGCCTCGGACGCCTTGATGAAGTGACGAACGAGCAAATCGTCCCGCACCGGCAGCCTGACGTTATCTGTAACAGCGCCGGTGTATGTGCGCCTTGCGTCAGGTACGAACAAGATCGTAGCCTCCCCGTGCGTCTTGGGTGTGATGTCGATGAGCTGACCCTCGGGCGAAACCCAGACGGCATGAAACTCCGCCTCGACCATCACATGCGGCCACTCCCAGATCTGCCAGCCGCATAGCATACGTCCACCGGCCCGCACGATCTTAGCCGTCACATTCGGGAAGCATTCGTTGACCACTGCGTCGGCTTCGGGTTGAACCGTTAGATAGGCAGGGTTTCCGCCCGGAACCACTTTCGCGATCAGTTGTTGGATATGTTTGGTGATATGCGGCGGCGTGGTGGTTTTCAAGCAAGCAGATTCCAAAGTCGAGGGGTGACCCCATACTGGGGATCGCGCGGAGGTAAAATTGGGTTACAAGCCCTTCAGTACCGGAGCCAGTCTCATGCCCCATCCAACAACGGCTGTGCTGCGACGAATAGACGGTTCGTGGCTTATCGAACTGCCCAACGATATGGTTCGGTCAGTTGGTTGGACGGAGAACCAATCGATCTTCCTTCACTGCGAGTTGGCCGACGGCGTCTGGCTTTCCGCCCAAGACGAATCGGCAACGCTTACAGAACTGCCGGCTTACGCTGAACAACTCCCGGAGCGCTGAAGCCCGGCATTGAAAATGCCTCTTCGTCACAGTCCCTTGGCGCTCTTCTTGGAGTCCACACGTCTCTTCCGCTGGGCAGGTTTGCGCATATCGTCGTTACTTTTCCTTGTACCTGAGGCCTTGGCAGCCAGCAACTGCAAAGCCAGTTCCATCCCGTCGATTTGCCCGCGATTCGACTGTACCTGCTGCATCAAGGTCTGCCGCTCGGTCGTGAGGGCTTCGATCTGTGCACGCTGCTGTTCGAGCTTTTGAAGCTGTTCGCGGTAGCGCAACCGCAGTTCCGTAAGCTCCGTTTGCTGCTCCTCATGTCGCCGCTGCGCCTTGGCCAGCGCCCTTTCGGCGTGACGTTGCCCTTCGCGTGCCTCATCGATCTGCCGGAGCATGTGGTCCTGGGCCGCTTCCAGTCGCTGGGTGGCGGTGCCGAGTTCGGTCTGGAAGGCCAGGTCACGCTCGGCAAGGCGAGCCTGAAATTCGGTGGATTGCTTCTCCTGGGCCGCGACCGTGGCTTCTTGTTGACGCATGGATTCGGTACGCAAGCTGGCGATTTCCTGCTGCAAAGCGTGGACCTGGCCAAGCGCATCGTTTTTGGTTGCACTTTCACTGACCAGCCGCTGCTGCAGTTCAGTCAGCTGCTCGCCCAGTTGTGTCGCCTGCTGCGCTCGCTGCTGTCCATCGGCGATCGTGGCATCGCGCGATGCCCTGGCTTCGTCGCGTTCCAGTTGGATCGAGCTCAGTTCGGCTTCCATTGCCTCACGCTGTTCGGTAAAGGTCCGCTCCCCCTGTTCCACGGCGGCGACCCACAACGAGCGCATGGCGTCGGCCACCGCCGGTGGCAAATCGGCACCGAGCGCGTCGACCTTCGTTCGCTCGTCCTTCCACAACTTCAACTCATCATTGATGGTGGTTCGGCTGCCCTGCTGGATGACGGCATAGATCTGGTCGACGGTGATTTCGTGCGGCCGCTTCGCGCCGGCAACGAGCTGGGCGGCGGCTTCACGGGTACGTTGACGGGTATCGCTGACACGGCTCATGGGCAGATCCAAGCGCTCGGAGGGTCAATTTCGAAGGATAAGAATACTGTATATCGCAGTATTACGTTATATATATAACGATTAATTCAAGAAATTTACGATAACTCCTATAATCGAAAGTATTTTGGCAGTACCCTGCTTTACCCGTGGTCGCGAACATTGGAAAGCATGACTGAGCTGCTAATGAGTCTTTTGGCGTTGCCCAAGGCCCTGTTGCCCGCCCTGTCAGGTTGCGTAGGCACCAACCGGGCACCGGCCAGTGTGGCGCGGCAGATTGCGGCCAATGACGACGTGGCGGCGATCGGCTTATGGTTGGCGGAATATCACGACTCGCCACACACCTTCCGCAGTTACCGCAAAGAAGCCGAGCGGCTATTGCTCTGGGCCACGCAAGTGCGGGGCAAGCCGGTGTCCAGCCTGACGCGGGAAGATGTCATCGCCTATGAGGCATTCCTCATTCAACCGCCCGCGACCTGGTGCGACGACGGTCTGGCTCGTCGTGGCGAACATCGACGACTGTTCGTCGGTCCGTTAGCCGAGCGCAGCCGTCGCCAAGCGTTGGGCATTCTTGCGGGACTGTTCAACTATCTCGTACGCGCCGGCTATCTCGCGGGCAGCCCGTTTGTGCTGCAGCGACGACGGGCGCGCCGCGGCACCCGACGCACGATCGAACGCTACTTGGATCGGGCGCTCTGGGAGGATGTCCTACGTGTCGTCGACGGTTGGCCGCAGGACACGGCGCGGGAAAGGCAGCGCTACGAACGCGTCCGCTGGGTGCTTCGCTTCCTCTATGAAACTGCACTGCGGGCTGCCGAAGCGGCGGCCGCCGGCGAAAGTGATTTCCAGCATGTCCGTAGACGGTGGTGGCTGCACGCCGTGGGCAAAGGCGGCGTCGAGGGCATGATCCCTCTGAGCGATAGTCTTATGGAGGATTTCGCACGCTACCGACGTTTTTATGGACTGCCAGAGGTGCCTTCGTCGGATGGTAAGACACCCGCCATTCTGGGTATCGCCGGAAGGCCTTTCCCGCTGACGCCCACCTCGGTCTACCAGATCGTCAAGGACGCCTTCCGACGCGTGGCCGATACTTTGCAAGAAAAGGACGGTGCCAAAGCTGCGCGGGTACGGCGGGCATCGACGCATTGGCTGAGGCATACGGCCGCTACGCATCAGGCCGAGGATGGCACACCGATCCATCACATCCAGCAGAACCTGCGCCACAGTTCCATTGGTACCACGTCGATCTACATTCATGCGGAAGAGGATGCGCGGCATGCCAGCACCACAAAGACGCGCCACAAGGCAACGCCATCTCCAGGAGACGCCCATGATTGACCCGACCGATCCTTTGGCATGCCGGCCAGCGCGTTCAAGGGCGCCCGTGAAAGCCATGGTTTGAATAGGGCTGTTTTCCGTGCAGGTATGGACGTTCCGACACCACACGAAGTCGCTACATGCCCGCCACGCGGCTTTCATCGATCGCGGTCGACTGGATGTGGGAAAACCCATCCGAATTGACTCCAGACAATACGCAGATTACGGAACTGCGCGCCATCTTGGCGCTGCGTCCAGATGCTGGCTCTCCCGACATTGGTCAACTCTTCGTTGCCTGCGATGACTATTTGAAGGTGTAGCCGCATCGTTTGCCCAGTTTGCTCCAGCGAGCGCACTCGAAAGCACGTTGACCTGCCAACAATGTGGGCATCGAGTCACCGAGATGATGTTCACATTGCCATGCTGGTTTCTATACGAGTGCTCTGGCTGCGGTAAACTGTGGCGGCCCCAGTTTGGAGATTGCTGCGTGTAAAGCAACGTGCTGTGGCCGCCGATCCAGCAGAAGAGGAAGGCTTGCTGCGGATAATCCAACTGCATGGCGTTATCGGGTATTGGTTGAATGTGCTCGAAGAAGTTGAATACAACTTCGAGGTGCTACTGAGCATGTTCTGCAAATGAGTCTTCTTCCTTCCAATGCTTGCGTCCGTCAACTTCCATTTCGTCAGAAGCCCCATTTCCCTCCTAGCTGTTCGCTGAACCACAGCGAGGCTGGTGGTCTTCCCGTACATTCAAGCAAATTTCGCCTCAATCCTTACTACGGAATCATCTTGACTAAACGCAGAGTTGTTATAACTGGCTTGGGCGCGGTATCCCCGGTCGGCATCGGTGTCGGCGAGACATGGAGCAATATCGTCGCTGGAAAATCCGGTATCACCAAGATCACCCGCTTCGATGCTTCCGCCTTCGCCTCTCAGATCGCCGGGGAAGTAAAGAATTTCGACGTCACTCGGTATCTTTCTGCCAAAGAAGCGCGCCGCCTGGATACGTTCATCCATTACGGCATGGTGGCGGGTATGGAGGCGTTCAATGACTCTGGCCTGCAAGTGACTCCGGAAAACGCTGACCGTATGGGGGTCAATATCGGCGCAGGTATTGGTGGACTGCCGTTGATCGAGGAGACACACACAACCTATAAGGACAGTGGACCGCGCAAAATTTCGCCGTTCTTTATTCCAGGCACCATCATCAACATGATTTCCGGGAACCTGTCGATCATGTTTGGTCTGCAAGGCCCCAACTACGCTGTGGTAGCAGCTTGCACCAGCGGTCTGCATGCCATTGGCATCGGCGCTAGAACCATTGCTTACGGCGATGCGGACGTGATGGTGTGCGGTGGTGCAGAATCGACAGTGTCACCGTTGGCGTTGGGCGGTTTTGCTTCAGCCAAGGCACTTTCTACGCGCAACGATGATCCCGCGACGGCATGCCGCCCTTGGGACAAGGGGCGGGATGGTTTCGTGCTCGGTGAAGGTGCCGGTGTGCTGGTGCTGGAAGAATATGCGCATGCCAAGGCGCGCGGCGCCAAAATTTATGCGGAACTGGCCGGCTTCGGCATGAGTGGCGACGCTTACCACATGACAGCGCCCAACACCGATGGTCCGAGACGTTCCATGGTCAAAGCCTTGCACGACGCCGGTGTCAATCCGGACGAGATTCAGTACATCAACGCACATGGCACTTCCACGCAACTGGGGGACAAGAACGAAACCGAGGCCATCAAACTGGCTCTTGGCGATGCAGCGCGCAAAGTGGTGGTCAATTCCACCAAATCCATGACCGGGCACCTGCTTGGTGGCGCCGGCGGACTGGAGTCGGTACTGACCGTTCTTGCCGTGCATCGTCAGGTGTCGCCCCCCACCATCAACATTTTCGAGCAGGATCCCGAGTGCGACCTGGACTATTGCGCCAACACGGCGCGGCAGATGAAGATCGACGTGGCGATGAAAAACAATTTCGGCTTTGGTGGTACCAATGGCTCGCTGGTGTTCCGGCGCGTTTAAAACTTTCCTGGCTTGGCGTGCAGACGATTGCGCATCACCGATGTACTGCTTGATCGGCTGGCTCTGCATGCCATGGCGCCGTTTGTTGATGTGAAGCGGTATGCGATGAGCTGCCGCGCGCTGCAACTCGGTGCAGACAGTCAGCATGGCGCGTATGACGCCTGTCAGTAAGACGGCGGCTTTACGGGTTAGTCGCGAGCCGTTAGCTCACGGTTGACGCGCAATGCCAACAGGGTGCACGCGGCGCCGGAGAGCAGGTAGAGGCTCACCGCCCCCAGTCCGAAACGCGATGACAGCCCAAGTGCCACCAGCGGCGCGAAGGCTGCACCGATGAGCCATGCGAGATCGGAGGTCAGTGCGGCGCCGGTGTAGCGGAAGCGGGACGCGAAATTCGCTGTGGCGCTGCCGGAGGCTTGGCCATAGGAAAGGCCGAGCAGCGCGAATCCCACCAGAATGAAGATGTCCTGCGCCGCACGACTGCCACCCAGTAGCCAGGGCGCGAAGAGGCTGAAGACTCCGATAAGTACAGCAAGCGACCCAAGCGTTCTGTGTCGACCCATGCGATCGGCGATGAATCCTGATGCGATCATGCCGAGGATGCCGATCACGGCGCCGATGATCTGCACGATCAGCACATCGTCGATGGATTGTGTTTTACCCAATACGATCCACGACACCGGAAACACCGTGACGAGATGAAACAGGGCATAACTCGCCAGCGCGGCGAATGCACCCAGGAACAGGTTATTGCCTTGCGCACGCACCAAGTCAATCACGCCGACGGGCTCAAGCTCGTGCTCCTCCATCAACTTCGTATACTCCTGAGTTACGACCAGGCGCAGGCGCGCGAACAAGGCGACCACATTGATCGCAAAGGCGACGAAGAACGGATAGCGCCATCCCCAGTCGAGGAACTCGTCCTGCGAGAGGCTGGCGTGCAGAAACAGGAACAGCCCGCTGGCGATCATGAAACCGATCGGCGCACCCAGTTGCCCCAGCATGGCGTACCAGCCACGTCGCTGCGGCGGTGTATTCATGGCCAGCAGCGACGGCAATCCGTCCCACGAACCACCCAGCGCGATGCCTTGTAGAAAGCGGAAGATTGCCAGCAGAGCAATCGCGCCAGCACCAAGCACGCTGTAACCGGGCAGAAACGCCATGCCTGCCGTGGTGGTACCGAGAAGGAACAGTGCGACCGTGAGCTTTGTCCCTCGGCTCCAGCGTCACTGTAGCGCCATGAAGAGCGCGGTGCCCATCGGACGCGCCACAAACGCCAGCGATTTGATCCTTGGGGCTTGGCTTCGGCCCTATCGAATCCTTTCTTCGGCGCACGTAGAGTCAAAGTTGACTCAACGCAGTTGTGACGACTTGTTCCAGTCGTTCAGGCATCAGCTACCTTGGAGTGCTATCCAGCTCATCAGAAGCATTCTCCGCCTGGAACACCGCTGGAAGCTTCTGGGGTTCTTTGATGCGCAATTGTTTGTTGACGTTCATACGTCCGAACACCACCTCGATAGCAGAGCGCGGGACGCCAAATTCGCCGGCCAGGAAGCGCACCATGTGATCGGTCGCGCGTCCTGCACGCGGAGCGGCTGTCACACTGATCTTGAGTTGGGAGCCTTTGGGTTTGCCGATGGCGTCGCAGCTGGCACTTGGCTTGCCCAGAATGTTGACCACCAGCGTGTTGCCCTCCCACCAGAAAAAAGGCTTGCCCATCGCGGGGCTTGATTTCATCGTGTGCATTGGGGCGGCGAATATCTCAAGATGTCGTGACAGAGATCGGAGCGGAAACCGACGCGGTGAACGCGCTTTTAGCAGCATTCCAACAACCGATAGAGGCTCCGCTCCAACTCCACCACACCCACCGGTTTCATCAGCGTGCAGACACTTGCATAACCGGTGGGGTGAGCCAAACCTGTCGTCGAGTCTTGCTCGGCAAGCAATAGCACAGAGGTTCCACACGACTGAAGCATGGTGATGAGGCGTCGCGTTTCACCATACGGAAGGTGCGCATCGACGATGGCCGCCCTGAAGGCTGTCTGCAATACCGCATCGAGAGCCGATTCCAGCCCCACCGCAGCGGATACCTCGTGCCCCATCTGCGTTAGATCGCTTTTAAGTGAATTGCGAAAAGCGGCATCGTCGTCGACGATCAATATGCGCATTCCATAGTCCTTTGGCTATCGTGCGGACGATCGACCTAATCGATCGACATGTTTCATCCTGGTCGCCACGTTCGAGCGAGGAGTCAGCGGCGTCCCGTTCTTCCACCTAAGGCGTGAAAGTGCGAGGGCGGTGCCAAGTGGGTGCGGACGGTCTCGAACAAAGGATTGACGAGCGTCGGCTCCTGCAGGTGCCGACTCACCGCCGCTGCGGCCAGCTGAGCGACTTCCATCGCCAACGGCGGCGTGCCTTCGGGCCAGAAAGCCAGTTCGAGGGTATCTCTTCGTTCGGTTCCATCCAGGTGACGCAGCAAGTCGCGATAGACGGCCAAGCGCAGGTCATTTTTCGCATCCCCTTGACTGGGCGCGATCATGATCCGGACGGAATGCTGACCGGAGGACTTGAGATAGGTGTCATAGGCCGTCAGGCAACCGGAGAATAGCGAGCGGTAACGCGCCCCCTCCGTTCCCTGACGTTCGCCACGCTCATGTTCCACTACCGCCATCGCAAATCGCACTGGCAGGCGGCCGATCATGGTGGCCAGCGTGCTCTCGGCGGCATCCCGCTCCCGTTCGAGCGGTTCACTCAGCTGCGGTGCCACACGTTGCACCCACGATAGGCTCCCGACGGGGTGGGACATCGACGAACCATCGCGCACCATGCGCATCGCGGCGGCGGCCTCGGCGAGCATCGACCAGGCGGTGGGCGTCTCGGACCAACACAGCATCTGCACGTAGACATTATGGGCTACGCACTCTCCCAGGAAGGCTACGTGTTCCGGGGCCAGTCCAGCCATCGTCATCCGCGCGGTATCGGTTGGGAGAGAGGTTGCCGACGATGGGAGGTCGTTAGCGTGCGCGGGCATGAGTGCTTCCGGGCGTCGGTGCCGCCGTTTCGGCGGGGTCGTCCTCCGTATGCCATGGACGACCCAACTTGCGTTCGATGTATTCCCGGATCAGCCGGCGTACGACCTGTGAAGACGTAGCATCTTCTCCCGCGCACAAGCGTTCAAAAACCGCCTTTTTGCGGGGGTCGATCAGAATGGTCAAACGAGCGGTGCGATTTTCAATGGGCATAGGTTTGGAATCAATTTTCATTGGAGGCAACTTCCAGGGCTAATACGGTAAATGGTGCTTGCACCGATTTTCCTTCACCGCCCGGACAACGGCTCCGTTTGTTCACGTGCGCCGCTCCACCATGAGCTTCTTGATTTCGGCAATCGCCTTGGCCGGGTTCAGACCCTTGGGACAGGTGCGGGTGCAGTTCATGATGGTGTGGCAGCGGTACAGCTTGAACGGATCTTCCAGATCATCCAGGCGGGCGCCGGTGGCTTCATCGCGCGAATCCACGATCCAGCGATAGGCCTGCAGCAGGATCGCCGGACCGAGGTACTTGTCGCCGTTCCACCAGTAGCTCGGACAGCTGGTCGAGCAGCAGGCGCACAAGATGCACTCGTACAAGCCATCCAGCTTCTTGCGCTCTTCCGGCGACTGCAGGCGCTCGCGATCCGGCGCCGGGCTCTGCGTGCGCAGCCACGGTTTGATCGAGGCGAACTGTGCGTAAAAGTGAGTCAGGTCGGGGACCAGATCCTTTACCACCGGCATATGCGGCAGCGGATAGATCTTCACGTCGCCAGACGCGCATTCGCTGATCGCGCGGGTGCAGGCCAGTGTGTTGGTGCCGTCGATGTTCATCGCACACGAACCGCAGATGCCTTCGCGGCACGAGCGACGCAGCGTCAGTGTGGGATCGATTTCGTTCTTGATCTTCAGCAGCGCGTCCAGAACCATCGGACCGCACGCGGCCAGATCGACTTCGTACGTGTCCATGCGGGGGTTCTGTCCGTCATCCGGCGACCAGCGATAGATGCGGAAGGTACGCGGCTTCTTCGCATCCTTGGCCGGGTAGTGCTTGCCCGGCTGGATCCTGGAGTTCTTCGGTAGGGTGAATTCAGCCATGTCGTCAACCTTCAATGATTCGATGCGCGTGGTGTCCGATCACGGCCGAAAAAAGCCGCCCACAAAGTGCAATCAATAAACGCGTTTCGCCAAGGCTACGGGCTCGACCTCGTCGGTCAAGGTATTCATGTGCACCGGACGATAATCGAAGCGCGACTTGCCGGCCTCGTCGACCCATACCAGCGTGTGCTTGTGCCAGTTGAGGTCGTCGCGTTCCGGAAAGTCCTCGCGCGCATGCGCACCGCGGCTTTCCGGGCGCTGCTCCGCCGAATGCATGGTCGCCACCGCCTGCGCCAGCAGGTTGGATAGCTCCAGCGTCTCGATCAGGTCGGAGTTCCACACCAGCGAGTGATCGCTGATATGGACATCCTGAAACGAATCGTAGACCTCGGAGATCTTCTGCTTGCCTTCAGCCAGCGAGGCACCGGTGCGAAACACCGCCGCATCGCTCTGCATGGTGCGTTGCATGGCCATGCGGATCTGCGCCGTCGGCGTGCTCCCGTTGGCGTGACGCAACGCATCGAAGCGGGCCAGCGACTTGTCCAGTACGTTGGCGGGCAGATCCTTATGCGCCGTGCCTGGCTGGATCAGCTCGGCACAGCGATGGGCCGCCGCGCGACCGAAGACCACGATATCGAGCAGCGAGTTCGAACCCAGCCGATTGCCGCCATGCACCGACACGCACGCCGCCTCGCCGATCGCGAACAGGCCCGGCACGATCGCGTCGACATCGTCGCCACGCTTCTGCACGACCTCGCCGTGATAATTGGTCGGGATGCCGCCCATATTGTAGTGCGCGGTCGGAATGACGGGGATCGGCTCCTTGGTCACATCCACGCCGGCGAAGATGCGGGCCGACTCGGCAATACCCGGCAGCATTTCCTGAATAACCTTCGGCCCCAGATGCATCAGGTTCAGGTAGATATGATCCTTGTGTTCGCCGACGCCGCGACCCTCGCGAATCTCGATCGTCATCGCGCGACTGACCACGTCACGCGACGCCAGATCTTTCGCGTGCGGTGCGTAGCGCTCCATGAAGCGCTCGCCCTCGGCGTTGGTGAGGTATCCGCCTTCGCCACGCACGCCCTCGGTGATCAGGCAGCCGGCACCGTAGATGCCGGTCGGATGGAACTGCACGAACTCCATGTCCTGCAACGCCAGACCCGCGCGCAACACCATGCCGCCGCCGTCGCCGGTGCAGGTATGCGCCGAGGTGGCGCTGAAATAGGCGCGACCGTAACCGCCGGTCGCCAGCACCACGGCCTGGCCGCGGAAGAAATGCAAGGTGCCTTCGTTCATGTCGAGCGCGAGCACGCCGCGGCAAACACCGGCTTCGTCGAAGATCAGGTCGATCGCGAAGTATTCGATGAAGAACGTGGCGTCATGCGCCAACGCCTGTTGGTACAGCGTGTGCAACATGGCGTGGCCGGTACGGTCGGCTGCCGCACAGGTGCGCTGTGCGGTGCCCTTGCCGTAGTGCGTGGTCATGCCACCGAACGGACGCTGGTAGATCTTGCCCTCGGCGGTACGCGAGAACGGCACGCCGTAGTGCTCCAGTTCAATCACGGCCGCGGGCGCGTTCTTGCACATGTACTCGATCGCGTCCTGATCGCCAAGCCAGTCGCCGCCCTTGATGGTGTCGTAGAAGTGGAAGCGCCAGTCGTCTTCGCCCATGTTGCCCAGCGCAGCCGAAATACCGCCCTGTGCCGCCACGGTGTGCGAACGGGTCGGAAAGACCTTGGTGATACAGGCGGCCTTGAGGCCCTTCTCGGCCAGGCCGAAGGTCGCGCGCAGACCGGCACCACCGGCCCCGACCACGATCACGTCATACAGGTGTTGCTGGATCTTGTAGCTTTCCATGACACTCTCGCCTCGCATCTCAGGGGGTCAGCGCAATACGCAGCACGGCCAGCACGCTGGCCAGCGCGCCGAGCACCGCGAGGAACTTGATCGCCACCAGCAGGACGACTTCCTTCCAGCGGGTGTGCACGTAATCCTCGATCACCACCTGCAGGCCAAGCACGGCATGCCAGAACATGGTGAGCACGAACGCGATCAGCAGCAGCGCGTTCCACGGCTTCGCGACCGCCGCATGCGCCGTGGTGTAGTCGGCATGCAGCAGGCACAGCACGGTGGCGACAAACCACGCGCCGAGCAGCACCAGTGCGGCCGCGGTCACCCGCTGGGTCCACCAGTGGCCCACACCGGACTGCGATGAACCCAGCCCGCGGGCAACCTTCAACGGGTTGCGCCGGTCTTTCACGACGGTGTCCTTCGCGTTCATGCCGCACCCCCGGCCGTCATGACATAAGCCCACACCAGCACGGTGAGCACGATGCTGGCGGCGACCGACAACCAGCTGGAGCGTACGAACTGGGGAATGTCATACCCAAGGCCGGCATCCTGGATCAGATGACGGATGCCGTTGCACAGGTGATAGAACAATGCCCAGCTCCAGCCGACCAGCAGAACCATGCCGACCGAGCTGCCGAGAATGCTCTTGAAGTGGTTGAAGCTGTCTTCGCCGGCGGCCAGATGCAGCAGCCCAGCTACCACCAGCACGCTGCCGACGGCCAAGGCGATGCCGGTGGCGCGATGCACGATGGAAGTCATCATCTGCACCTGCCGCTTGTAGATCTGAAGATGCGGAGAGAGCGGTCGCGTATCTGGCATGGGGCTATCCTCACGTGGAATCGCTGATGTCCGTGGCGTCCGTGCCTCTAGTCGTTACTCTCGATCGGCGACGAACGCCGGGGGCTGTTTAGAAGCCGATGCCGCGTGCGTTCTTTTGCCAGCCGTCATCGGTTGTCGGAATGGATGCATGGTTGGATCCGGAGAGTAATAAAGATGTCGGACATCCTGGTTGTCACGCTTAGCGGCGCTTGCGCGATTCCAGGCAGGTAGGGGGATTCACCAGCTTGGAGGCTACGGCGTCAAAGATGGGATTGGCCTGCTTGGGTGCTTCCAGGTAACGGCTGATCGCCGCGGCGGCTAGGTTGGCGATTTCCAATGGCAGTGGTAGAGCGGGCTCGGACCAGAATCGCAACTTGAGATTGTTGAGGCTGGAATCGTCGTCAAGACGGTCGCGAGCTTCCTTGAAAGCCTCCGTCAGGTTTTCGCCCTGCGTTCCCTTGCGGGAATGCGCGATCAAGACGCCGCGTGCACTTTCATGAGCGTCCTTTAAAAACGCCTCATACGCTGCGAGGCATCCGGAAAGGGATCGCCGATACAGGACCAGGTCCGACACCACGCCTTTTTCGCGATCGGGTTCCACGACCGTAGCGACAAGGCGCGCCGGCAGTCGCGCGATCAACGTCGCTAACGTGCTTTCTTCAGCACCCGCGTCACGGCTGAAGGGGAGGCTCAACTGGGGGGCCACGCCTTGCACCCAGGAGCGGGCCACAGGTACCGCCCCCGACGAGAACATGTCCGTACGCACCGCGACCAGCGCCGCACAGCTGCGCGTAAGGCGGGGCCATGCGTCGGGAAGCGTCGGCCAGCACAGAACCTGTACGAACGCCGTCGCGGCGGTGGCCTTGTGGTGAGCGGCATGCTCGCCGAGGAAGGCGATCTGATCCGGTTTCAGGGTGGAATTCGCTGAAATGGCCGCACTGCTCGACGCAAGGGGTCTTTTTGCCGTGCGCTTTGCTGCGATGGATCCGGGACGGTCGGTCGCGCCGACGGCCGCGATGCCCGGCTTCGTTCGCTGTTCCTCGCCTGTGTCCACGACCCTATCGAGTGAGGTCATGAGCTTTCGCCTCCAAAGGGTTCTCTTCTTTTTTTTACATGATGTTCGCCAGGCCGCCATGGGTGCCCCGATCTCTGCCCGATGTAGTTCCGAAGCAGTCGGCGCACCACCTGCGAGGGTGTGGCGTCCTCCTCGGCGCAAAGACGCTCGAAGATCGCCTTCTTTCGTGGATCGATCAGGATGGTCAATCGCGCGGTGCGACTTTCTAGTGACATTTGAGTTCCATCAGTCTTACACTAAAGATGTTTCCAATAGTAGCTCCATTATCATGAACAGCACAGCCCTCCGCGTTTCGTCACCGGCCTGTACCCCGATGCTCGTGGTGGCGAGTGAGACGATGGAGAGCCGGGGGTGAATCCGTTTTTCGCTCTTTCGCACGTGCCGGTCCTGCTCGGCCTGGTGTCTGCCTGGCTGGTGCTGGGCCTCGCCGGATTGGTGCGCTCACATCGCATCGGCTGGGTGGCCTACACGTTGTTTCCGCTCGGCGCGCTTGTCGCCCTGGGTATCGCCGCCGTGGGTTTTTCCGCACTCACGGACGGCTTCGTGGTGGAGCAGGTGGTCCTTCCGCTCGGATTGCCGGACTTGCCGTTCCATGTTCGGCTCGATGCGCTCTCCGGCTTTTTCCTGCTGCTGCTCGGCAGCGTCGGCGCCGGCATTTCGGTGTTCGCGGCCGGTTATTTCCGTGCGGGCGAAGGTACCTCGCCAGGCCTGCTATGCCTGCAATACCACACGTTTCTGGCCAGCATGGCGATGGTCATCCTCGCTGACGACGCCTATCTGTTCATGGTGGCCTGGGAGACGATGGCGCTCAGCTCGTATTTCCTGGTGACCACGCAGCACCGCATCCCGGAGATCCAGCGCGCCGGCTTTCTGTACCTGTTGATGGCGCACGTGGGAGCGCTGGCGCTGCTGCTGTGTTTCGGCGTGTTGCACGGTGGCAGCTGGCTGATGACGTTCGATGCGATGCGCGGCGCCACGCTCTCCCCGGTGTGGGCCGGTGTGGCCTTCGGGCTGGCGTTGTTCGGTTTCGGTGCCAAGGCGGGGCTGGTGCCCCTGCATGTGTGGTTGCCCGAAGCTCATCCGGCCGCCCCATCGCCGGTGTCCGCCATGATGAGTGGCCTGATGCTGAAGGTGGCGATCTACGGCCTGCTGCGCGTCAGTTTCGATCTGCTCCATACCGGTCCGTGGTGGTGGGGCATGCTGACGCTAGCGTTGGGGCTGGGTACCGCCCTGTTCGGCGCCGTGTTTGCTGCTGTGCAGACCGACATGAAGCGGTTGCTGGCTTATTCCTCCATCGAGAACATCGGCCTGATCGTCGCGGCCATCGGTTTGGCCCTGTTGGGCTACGCATTCAACATGCGTTTGCTGGCGGCGCTGGCGCTGACGGCGGCGTTGCTGCATGCCTTCAATCATGCGCTGTTCAAGAGCCTGCTCTTTCTGGCCACCGGATCCGTGCTCCACGCTACCCACGAACGCAGCCTGGGCAAATTGGGCGGCCTGATCCGCCGGATGCCCTGGGTCGCCACCCTGGCCTTGATCGGCACCCTAGCACTTGCCGGTTTGCCGCCACTCAACGGTTTCGTGTCCGAATGGCTGCTGCTGCAGGCGTTTTTGTCGACGCCCTCCATGCCGCATGCGTTCGTCAACATGATCGTGCCATTGGGGGCCGCGCTGGTGGCATTGACCGCCGCGCTGGCCGGCTACGTGATGGTCAAGTTCTATGGCGTGATCTTTCTGGGCCAGCCGCGCGAACCGTCATTGATGCAGGCTCACGATGCCGGCTGGCTCGAACGTGTGGGACTGGGCTGGCTGGCCTTGGGCTGCATCCTCATCGGCGTCTTCCCGCAAGTCGCGCTGGATGCCGTCGCTGCCGTGACACGGGCGTTAGTCGGCACCGTGATCCAGCGCGGACCGGCGCCCTGGTGGATCGCCCCGGTGGCGCGGGCGCAGGCTTCCTACAGTGGCCTGTGGCTGCTGCTGGGCATGGCCGGCGTGATCGCAGTGATGTTCGTGCTGGTACGGCGGCTGTATCACGGTCGTGTGCGCCGCATGCCGCCGTGGAATTGCGGCTACCCCGCGCTGACCCCGCGCATGCAGGACACCGCCGAAGGGTTTGGTCAGCCGATCCGGCACATGTTCGGGCCGTTCTTTCGCATCGAGCGCGAACTGCCCTCGCCGGATGACCGAGCTCCCCGTTACCGTATCCAGATCGACGACCGATGCTGGCATGGGCTTTATCTACCGCTCGCCCGTGCCGTCGGCTGGCTGGCCGATGCGCTCTCCGTGCTGCAGCGTGGCCGTCTGGCCATCTATTTGTTGTACAGCTTCCTTACCTTGATTGTGTTGCTGGTGTTTGTCCTATGAACGCGCTCGCGCTCGTCAGCCAGTTGGGTGGCGTGGTACTTGCGGTTGCGCTGGCACCCGTATTGGCGGGCTGGGTCGCGCAGTGTCGGGCCTGGTTGCAGAATCGGTCGGCACCACCCCTGCTGCAGCCCTACCGCAGCTTGCGCAAGCTGTTCCGAAAAGATGCGGCACTGGCCACGTACGCCTCGCCCTTGTTCCGCGCCACGCCCTACATCGTGTTCGGCACCATGGCCATGGCGGCCGCGATCATTCCCTCGGTGACCACGGATCTGCCGATGGCGCGTGTGGCCGATGCGATCGCATTAGTCGGCTTGTTTGCGACGGCACGCGTGTTCATGGCGCTGGCAGCGATGGATATCGGTACGGTGTTCGGCAGCATGGGCGCGCGGCGCGAGATGATGATCGGCTTTCTCGCCGAGCCGGCATTGCTGATGGTGCTTTTCAACGCCTTTCTGATGTTCGGCAGCACGGCGCTGCCGACGGTGGTGGAAGGTACCTTGAACGCCGATGGGCTGGCGCTGCACCCGAGTCTGGCCTTCGCCGGGGTGGCTTTCGTGATGGTGTTGCTGGCGGAGAACGCCCGCATCCCGATCGACAATCCGGCGACGCATCTCGAAGTGACGATGATCCACGAGGCGATGCTGCTCGAATATTCGGCGCGCCACCTGGCACTCATGGAATGGGCGTCCTGGCTGAAGCTGTTCAATTACGCCTGCATCGGTTTCGCGTTGTTTGTGCCGTGGGGCATCGCGCTGCAAGCGAACGGGCCGCTGGCGTTGCTGTTCGCCGTGGCATGGCTGGTGATCAAGCTGGTCATCGCCGGCGCCGTGCTGGCGTTGATCGAGACGGTTTCGGCCAAATTGCGCATCTTCCGCGCACCCGAGTTCCTGAGCATGGCATTCCTGCTCGCCGTGCTGGGACTGCTCGTCCACCTGCTGCTGCAATCCTGAATCATGCCTACACTGACCCTCGCCACCCAGCTGTTGCACGTCCTCGCCGCCGGCCTGCTGATGATTTCGTTCGCCATGCTCGCGCAACGGCGTACGCGGCGGCTGATCATTCTGCTGGCCTGGCAGGGCGCCGTGCTGACCGCGTCCACGCTGTTAGCGGCCACGACCGCGCATTTGCCACACCTGTACTACTCTGCCGCACTGACCCTGGTCGAAAAAGTCTGCCTGATGCCGTGGATCCTGATGCGGCTCATGCGCCGCCTGGGTATCGAGGGCGACAGCGATCCGCTGGTGAACATCCCGACCCTGATGCTGGTGGGGCTGGGCCTGGTGATCTTCGCGTTCGGGCTGGCCCAGCCGATCAGTTCGCTGGCCACCACGGTGACCCGGCAGACCCTGGGCATCGCCATGGCGGTCATCCTGCTGGCCTTCCTGATGATGATTGCCCGGCACAAGGCGGTCACCCAGGTGATCGGTTTCCTGGCGATGGAAAACGGCTTGTTCTTCGCCGCCACCAGCACGACCTACGGCATGCCGATGGTGATCGAACTGGGCATCGCGCTGGATCTGCTGGTCGGCGTATTCATTTTCGGCATCTTCTTCTTCCAGATCCGCGAGCAGTTCGACAGCCTCGATCTGCATCAGCTCGAAGCACTCAAGGAGGACTGACGTGGAGCTCGTGCTGGTACTGGCTATCCCGGTGGTGGGCGCGATCCTGCTCGCGCTCGTTGGCGCGCAGCAGCGTGCGGCCGAACTCAATGTTGCCATCAGCTTCGCCACGCTGATTGCCGCCGGCGCCCTGGTCCTGCGGATCATTGGCGAGGGGCCGATGACGGTGGCCCACGAGCAGTTCTTCGTTGACCCGTTCAATGTGTTCCTGATCGCGTTGACCGCGCTGGTCGGCTTCACCACGGCGGTGTTCTCACGACCCTACATGCGCATCGAGGAAGATCACGGCCGCCTCAACGCGCGCCGCCTGCGGCTGTATCACAGCATGTACCAGCTGTTCATGACTGCGATGCTGGTGGCGTTGTCGACCAACAACATGGGACTGCTGTGGGTGGCGATGGAAGCGGCGACGCTGTCGACAGTGCTGCTGGTGTCGCTGTACCGCACCCGCGCCAGCATCGAGGCGGCTTGGAAGTACTTCATCCTGTGCGGCGTCGGTATCGCGCTAGCGTTGTTCGGCACGATCCTGCTGTATTTCGCGGCGGAGCGGCTGCTCGGTAGCGAGGGCATGAGTGCGCTGCTGTGGACGCATCTCAATGCCGTGAAAGGGCAGCTCGATCCCACCGTGATCGGACTGGCTTTTGTGTTTCTGCTGGTTGGCTACGGCACCAAGGTGGGCCTCGCCCCCTTGCACAACTGGCTGCCCGATGCCCACGCCGAGGGTCCGACGCCGGTCTCGGCAGTCCTGTCGGGGCTGCTGCTTAACGTGGCGATGTACGCGGTGGTTCGCTGCAAGATCCTCGCCGTCGGCGCGATGCACTCTGAACTTCCCGGGCGCATGTTGATGGGCTTTGGTCTGTTCTCGACGCTGCTGGCCGCGTTCTTCCTGTGGCGGCAACGCGACATCAAGCGCCTGTTCGGCTACTCCTCGATCGAGCACATGGGCATCATCACCTTCGCGTTCGGCATGGGTGGCCCGCTGGCGAACTTCGCCGCACTGCTGCACATGACGGTGCACTCGTTGACCAAGTCGGCGATCTTTTTCGCCGCCGGTCACGCATCGCAGATCGCGGGCACGCAGCGTATCGACGGCATCCGTGGCTTGCTGGTGGTCAGTCCCACTGTGGGCTGGGGGCTGATGCTGGGATCGCTGGCGATCCTCGGCATGCCGCCGTTCGGCGTCTTCACCAGCGAATACCTGATACTGACCACGGCGATGCGCGATCATCCCTGGGCCACGCCGATCCTGCTGACCGCCCTGGGCGTGGCGTTTGCCGCGATCTTCGGCAAAGTGCAGCCGATGGTGTTCGGTGAGACCGACGCGCGGCCCTTGCCGCATTCGCCCGCACTGGTGCCGGTGTTCGTCCATTTGTCGATCGTGCTGATGCTCGGCGTGTACATGCCGCCAGCCCTCGCCGAATGGTATCGCCTGGCCGCACGGTTGATTGGATGAATCATATGTGGCCTGACTTCCTTGATACTGCCTGCATGCCCCTGCCGTCCAACGCGGCGGTCTACCGTGTGGAAGCCGACGCCCACCACTGGACGTGGGCGGCCGATGCGCTACGCGAAGCGGGCGCGAGTTTGTTGGCGCTCTGGGGTAGCGATGATCGGGATCGTGACGAATGCCTGCGCGTGCGCGCGGCCTACTTGTTGCCCGATCGCGTTGTCCTGATCGAACATGCGATGCCTGCCGAACGCGGGGTCTATCCCTCGCTGACGTCACGTTTCCCGGTGGCCGACCGCCTGCAGCGTGCGATCCATGACCTGCTCGGCATCCGGGCCGAAGGCGGTGACACGCGCCCATGGTTGCGTCATGGCGGCTGGCCGGAGGGCGTGTTTCCGCTGCGCCGCGATGTCGGTTCGGCGCAAACCTATCCGGGCGTCAGTGCGCCCTATCCGTTCGTGCCGGTCATCGGCGAAGGCGTGCATGAGGTGGCGGTGGGCCCCGTGCATGCCGGGACCATCGAGCCGGGACGCTTCCATGTTTCCGTCGTGGGCGAAAAAGTGCTGCGCCTGGAAGAACGCCTGGGCTATACCCATAAGGGGGTCGCCAAGCGTTTTGAAAGCTTTATGCAACGCGACGGCCATCGCCTGGCGGCACGGCTCAGCGGGGATTCGACAGTAGCCTTTGGCTGGGCTTATTGCGCGGCGCTCGAGTCCATCACGGCCTCGGTTCCGTCGCCGCGTGCCGCCGTCTTGCGCGCCTTGGCGCTCGAACGCGAGCGCATCGCCAATCATCTGGGCGATCTCGGCGGCATCGGCAACGACGCTGGCTTTGCCTTCGGACTGACGCAGTTCTCGACCCTGAAAGAGCAGTTGCTCCGCCATAACGCAGAGGTGTTCGGCCAGCGCTATCTGTTCGACTTTGTGGTGCCCGGCGGGGTGGCCTGCGATCTGCCGGTGCGGGCGATGCCGACCCTGCTCGACGAAGTCGCGATGCTCGAATGCGCCGTGCATGAACTGCGTTCCATCTACGCCAACCACGAAGGTCTGCAGGATCGTTTTCTCGGTGCCGGCCGGCTGACGCCCGTTCAGGCCCGGACGCTGGGAGCCGTCGGCCTGGCCGCACGCGCGTCCGGCATCGCTCGCGATCTTCGCGTCGACCAGCCATGGGCACCCTACGACAACCTGGCCCCCGTGCTGGCGACACGCGCGGAAGGCGATGTGGCGGCACGCGTGCAGGTGCGCTTTGACGAAACGCTGGAGTCGCTGCGGTTGTGCCGACACCTGCTGGACACGTTGCCGCATGGCGACCTCTGCGCAGAAGTTCCGATGGCGCCGGCCGGCCAGCTGGGAGTCGGTCTGATCGAAGGATGGCGCGGCCCGGTGATGGTGGCGTTGGAGACCGGTCCGGACGGCCGTATCCGGCGATGCCATCCGCATGACCCCTCGTGGCAGAACTGGCCGCTGATCGAGGTCGCGCTGCTGGGCAACATCGTTCCCGACTTCCCCCTCATCAACAAGTCATTCAATCTCTCCTACAGCGGACACGACGGGTAAGCGAGCATGTTCGATATCCTTTCACGCATCCGTCGTGTTGGCGGCTTGAGCGAACCTCTGCCGGCGCAGGACGCGGACACTGGACTGACCGCGATCCAGCGCGAGTTGCACGACGTGTTCGGGCGTGCCTTGTGCATACGCCATGTTGACGCCGGCTCCTGCAATGGCTGCGAGCTCGAAATCCACGCGCTGAGCAATCCGTACTACAACCTCGAAGGCGCGGGCATCCGATTTGTCGCCAGCCCCCGGCACGCCGATCTGTTGCTGGTCACCGGGCCGGTGTCGGTCAACATGGAAGAAGCGCTCAAGCAAACCTATGAAGCGATGCCCGAGCCCAAGTGGGTGCTGGCCGTGGGGGACTGCGGCGCGTGCGGCGGGATATTCGGCGCCAACTACGCCACGCGCGGCCCGATCAGCGACGTGATCCCCGTTCATGCCGTGGTCAATGGTTGCCCGCCCAGCCCGCTGGCCATTCTGCGAGGACTCCTGCACATCACCCGACATCTCCCTTCCTAACGTCTCTCTACTCACAGGACTCGGCCACCATGTCCGATATGCTTAAACAGGCGGCGCTTGCGTATCACCGGTGTGCCCCGGCCGGCAAGATTTCCGTGACGTCGACCAAACCCATGTTGACCCAGCGCGATCTTGCGCTGGCGTATTCCCCCGGCGTGGCAGCGGCCTGCGAAGCGATCGTGGCCGATCCTCGCGAAGTCTCGACGCTGACGGCGCGAGGCAACCTGGTCGCGGTGATCACCAATGGCACGGCCGTGCTCGGTCTGGGTGACATCGGCCCGCTGGCCGGCAAGCCCGTCATGGAAGGCAAGGGCGTGCTGTTCCAGAAGTTCGCCGGCATCGATGTCTTCGACATTGAACTGGACGAGCGTGACCCGGACAAGCTGGTCGACATCATCGCGGCGATGGAGCCCACGTTCGGCGGCATCAACCTCGAAGACATCAAGGCACCGGAGTGCTTCGTCGTCGAGCGCAAGCTGCGCGAGCGGATGAAGATTCCGGTGTTTCACGATGACCAACATGGCACCTCGATCATCGTCGGTGCCGCCGTGCTCAACGCGCTGGAGGTTGTCGGCAAGCGGATCGAGGAGGCCAAGCTCGCCACCTCGGGTGTGGGAGCGGCCGGTGTTGCGTGCCTGGATATGCTCGTGGCACTGGGCCTGAAACCCGAGAATATCCTGGCGGTGGACCGTGATGGGGTGCTTTACACCGGCCGCCCCCATCTGGATGCCGACAAGGCCCGCTACGCTCGCGCCACGACCAAACGCTCGCTGGCGGACATCGTCGAGGGTGCCGATATCTTCCTTGGCCTGTCGGCGGGTGGCATTCTGACGCCCACCATGGTTGCGACGATGGCCGATTCGCCGATCATCTTCGCGTTGGCCAATCCCACCCCGGAGATCCTGCCGGAAGAAGCAAAAAAAGTCCGCCCGGACTGCATCCTCGCAACGGGGCGTTCGGACTATCCGAACCAGGTCAACAACGTGCTGTGCTTTCCCTACATTTTCCGTGGAGCACTGGACGTCGGTGCCACCGGCATCAACGAGGCGATGAAACTGGCCTGTGTGCGGGCGATCGCGGCGCTGGCGCGGATGGAGGCGTCCGACCTTGGCGGCGCCTACGGCAGTGAGGTGCTTTCGTTCGGCGCTGATTACCTCATCCCACGCCCGTTCGATCCGCGTCTGCTGGTGATGTTGGCGCCGGCCGTAGCACAAGCAGCCATGGACTCCGGTATCGCCACGCGTCCGATCACGGACATGGACACCTATCGCGAGAAACTCGGCCAGTTCATCTACCGCACCAGTCTGCTGATGAAGCCGGTTTACGAGTGCGCCCGCAGCGACCGCAAGCGCATGGTGTACGCCGAGGGGGAGGAAGAAACCGTTTTGCGTGCCGTGCAGACGGTGATCGACGAGGGCCTCGCGCTTCCCATCCTGATCGGTCGGCCGGATGTGATCGAGGCGCGGATCCAGCGGCTCGGCCTGCGCATGCGCGTAGGTGTGGATGTCGAGTTGACCAACATCCACGACGATCCGCGCTTCCACGATTATTGGCAGCACTACCACGCGCTGACCGAACGTCGCGGCGTGACCCAGCCGGCGGCGAAGAACCTGCTACGCTCGCGTCCCACGCTGATCGCCGCGCTGATGGTGGAACGAGGTGAAGCCGATGCCATGATCTGTGGCATCGTCGGGCGATTCCACAAGAAGCTGGGTTACCTGCGAAGCGTGTTTGGACTCGACCCCGGTGTACCTTGTACGTCGGCCATGACCGGCGTGATCAACGACAAAGGTGCTTGGTTCTTCGTCGACACCCATGTGCAGGTCGATCCCTCGGCCGAACAGATCGCTGAAGCCACGGTGCTAGCGAGCGAGCGGCTCAGGCTATTCGGTGTCGAACCCAAAGTGGCACTCCTGTCGCATTCCAACTACGGCAGCCACGACAATCCCAGTGCCGCGAAGATGCGTCAGGTCTGGCAGATCCTGAAGCGTCGGGCGCCGGAGCTGGAAATGGACGGCGAAATGCAGGCCGATACCGCGTGGGACGAAGCCTTGCGCCAACGCATGTTCCCTCACACGACGCTGAGCGGACGCGCCAACTTGTTCGTACTGCCCAGTCTGGATGCGGCCAACATCGCCTATAACATGGCGCGGGTGATGACCGACGGTGTAGCGATTGGGCCGATCCTGATGGGGCTGAACAAGCCGGCGCACATTCTCACTCCCCATGCCACGGTGCGTGACGTAGTCAACATGACCGCAATCGCCTGTATCGAAGGGTTGCTGCGCGCTCCCAGACAGGCGCACGGTGCACAGTAACTTAGGACACAGGAGCAGAGACGGATGACGGTCTGGACAGTGTTAACGGTACTCATTGACGGCGCGGCAGCGGCAGCATTCTTGTTCCTTGGTTCCACGGGACGACACCGGATGCTGATGTTCGCGGGACTCATGCTTATCGTGGCCATGGTCGTTTTGTTGGGCGCCACGCTATGGCATAGCGACATCCTGGTGTCGGGAAGTTTCCTCTTGGGTTTAGCCGCATGCATGGTTGGCTTCTTCGCCATAGCAACTCGGACGAAGCCGGGTAACCGGCGTCGATGAGTCGCTGGCACCAGGGTGAGTGGCAGCGGCTCCTCTCAATGTTGTACGACTTGAAAGACGACGTTCCGAAGCGCGGCTTCGATCAAACGCATCATGCCCGTGGCTTCTCCTGCCATCCCTTGATCCCCCCATTGTGGACCATGTCTGTGCGACCGCTCATGATCAACCCGCGCTCACCGCTGCACCGGCGTGAAGACATGCCGGCATCTTCATGAGCGCACGTCTTCTTGATGGTAAACGCATCGCACAAGAACTTCTTGATCGTGTGGCCATGCGGGTCAGTCAACGTGTTGCCGACGGACTCAGCGTGCCTGGGCTGGCGGTGGTGTTGGTGGGTGAGGATGCGGCCTCGTCCGTCTACGTGCGCACCAAACGCAAGGCGTGCCATCAGGTCGGGTTTCAATCGTTTGACTACGACCTGCCGGCTACTACCACCCAGGCGGAGTTGATGGCCCTGATCACGCAGTTGAATGCCGACCCGGCCGTGCACGGCATCCTGGTGCAGTCGCCACTGCCGACGCATATCGACGAAGATGCATTGGTCGATAGCATTGATCCGAACAAGGACGTGGATGGTTTCCAGGCCGTCAATGTGGGACGCCTCGCACTGCGTCGCTTTGGCTTGCGCCCGTGCACCCCCCAAGGCGTGATGATTTTGCTGGCACACACCGATCGGCCGGTGCGTGGTGAGCATGCGGTGGTGGTAGGGGCTTCCAATCATGTAGGTCGTCCGCTGGTGCTGGAGCTGATGATCGCCGGCTGTACGACCACGTGCTGCCATAGGTTCACTCGCGATCTGGAAAGTTACGTGCGGCAAGCCGACATCCTGATTGTCGCCGTAGGTAAGCCAGGGCTTGTCAAGGGTGAATGGATCAAACCCGGAGCTGTGGTGATCGACATAGGTATCAACCGCCTTGATGACGGGCGACTGGTGGGCGACATCGACTTTGCATCCGCAAGAGAGCGGGCCAGCTGGATCACCCCCGTTCCCGGCGGCGTTGGCCCGATGACAGTGGCCACGTTGATTAAAAACACGTTGGAAGCCGCCGAAAAGGGCTCCATTCTTGAGGAGACATGACGATGCTGTGGTGGGAATGGGTACCCGTGATCGTGGATGGTGCGGCGGCCACCGCGTTTGTACTCCTGGGCAGGGCATCACGGCGCCGATCATTGATCGGTGTGGGTGGTGTGTTACTTGTCGCCGCCGGACTGATGGTTAGCGCGATCGTCCTGTCGAGGGAGGACCTGGCGTATGGGAGCTATGCCCTTGGCTGGCCCACCTGTCTGGTCGGCTTATTTCTCCTTAGCCACCCACCCCGCCGCTAAGCCCATGGCTTCTTTTATCTGTTCGACGTGGAAGCGTGCCCGATCCCATCGTGGTCAAACCCCGATGGGAACCCGTATCTCGGAGATCTTGGAGTCCTGTAGTTGTGCACGTCAATGACCGAAAGATTGCTGAACTGCGCGAGCGCATTCCGACCTTCACCTGCGTGGTCGGCTGCCATGATTGTTGTGGACCGGTGACGGCATCCGCAGAAGAAGTCGCCAGGTTGCCTATGAAAACCGACACGGAACACGCCGCGGCGTTAGCCGAGTGGAGTTGTCCCTATTTGGGCAAGCACGGATGTGAGGTTTACAGCGAACGCCCGCTGATCTGCCGCTTATTCGGCACCACGCCACGCTTGCCGTGCCCGAATGGAAAGCGGCCGGTGTACATGATCGATAAGAGGATCGAGGATGAGATTCACCGGTTTCATACGCAGACGAGGCAAGTGCTGTTGTAGCGCGGTCTGCCACAGCGTGAGCAAGAGCGGCTGCCAGAAATGTTCTGCCTAATCCTTTGACAGATCCTCGAATATCAACGATGCGTTCTATTTGTACACGTATCTCGGCTAGACCCACGTGCGAATATTCGCCAGGAGGAGGCGCCCGATGACGAATCGTGTGCGGCGCCTGGCCATACTCACCACCGAAGAAATCGACGAGCTGTATGGACCACCCGCATGGACGGATGCCGATCGCGCGCTCTATCTGGACGTGAGCGAAGCGGAACAATCCTTGGTGCAGTCCCGCACGGCTTCGGCCACGCTCTATACCCGCTTGATGCTGGGCTATTTCAAGGCCAAGCGTCAGTTCGTCGACCCGCTCCCACCGTCCTCTCATCCCGACGTGCGTTTTCTGTTGGAACGCCATTTCTCGGCGCGCGTACGCGATACGCTGTCACCACCATCCAAACCGGCCCGCTTGGCCATCGAGCAGCGCATCCTGCAGGCGTTCGGTTTTCGACGATGTGACAAGTCGATTCGTGACGCCTTAAGTACCCGAATGCAGCGGCTTGCTCGCCACTCCACGCAACCACGCTACCTTCTGCGCGAAGCGCTTGATCATCTGGAACGAGAGCGCGTTGTTCTGCCGGCATATACCACGCTGCAGGATCTCATCGGCCACGCGGTCACCACCGAACGTATGCGGCTCACCCAGCAGCTCGATGCCGCACTCACCCCGGCTATCCGCACCCACCTCGACAGTCTCTTGCAAACCGATGCATCGGTGCTGGATCTTCGCACCCTACGGCACGAACCCAATGACTTCAGTCTCAAGGCGCTGAAGGCAGAGCTTGATCGGCGCCGCTTCTTCGAGCCCCTGCATGCGTTTGCCGAGCAGTTCCTGTCGACCACTCAAGTGTCAAAGGAAAGCGGCAAATACTTTGCCTCACTGGTGATGTATTACACCGTCTACAAGTTACAGCGCATGGAGCCGGCGACGGCCCGGCTGTATCTCCTGTGTTTTGCCTACCAACGATTCCGCCGGATCAACGATCACCTGATCGAAGCCTTCATGGCCAAGGTAGACAGCTATGAGCAGGCCGCCAAGCAGGCGAGCGAAGAGGCCATGCAGCGAGCACTTCAGGAGGCGAGCGAACATCTGCAGGCGGCGGGCCAGGTGCTGCAGATGTTCGTGGACGATCGCATGGCAGACGACGCCACCTTTGCGCAGGTGAAAGCGAAAGCCTTCACCTATCTCAAGCCCGAGCAGTTTTCGCTGGTCGCCGACTACATGCGCAATATTGCTTTCGACAAGCTGGGCTTTCAGTGGGCGTACTACACCTCGCTTTCGATGACTTTCAAACGCAACCTGCGTCAGTTGTTCACCGACCTGACGTTCGAGGGGCGGGTCGAACATGCGCCGCTCATGTCGGCCGTCGCGTTTCTGCAGGATCACCTGCGGCAAGGGCGCTCGCCGCGGCAGATCCCGCCCGAGTCGTTTCCGACCGAACTGATTCCCAAGCGCCTGCGTCGTTACCTGTATCCGAGCGTCCAAGGCAAAGCCAAGACCTTGGACATCGATCGCTACGAATTCCTGGTCTATCGCCTGCTATGCGAGGCCCTGGAAGGGGGCAACCTCTTCGTTCGAGACAGCCATGAATTTCGACAGTTTGAGGATGACCTGATCAGCGACGAGCGATGGCGCGACAAGGAAGCCGTGTTGCGCGAGGTGGATCTGCCGCTTCTCAGCGCCTCCATCGAAGCCACGTTGGCACAGTTGCATGCCGACAACGAAGCCATGTTTGCCGAGGTCAACGCGCGTATCGCCGCTGGCGACAATGCCCATATCTCGATACGTGGCAAGGGAGATAAACGCCGCTGGACACTGGCGTATCCGGCCGCCGAAGAGTCACTCAATCACCCGTTCTTCGCTGCAATGCCCGGTATCGGTATTGCCGACCTGCTGTGGTATGTGGCTCGGGAAACGGGTTTTCTGGCAACCTTCACTCATGTGTTGGAACGATACGTCAAGCAGGCACCCGATCCCCGCGAGATCCTCGCTTGCATCGTCGCCCTGGGAACCAACATGGGGCTGCGCAAGATGGCCGAGGTGTCCGGGCTCAACTATGCCTCGCTGCTGAACACCACGCGCAGCTTTTTGCGGCAGGAGACGCTCCATGCCACCAACGATGCCATCAGCAATGCCACGGCGCGGCTCTCTGCGTTCCCACTGTTCCACATCCGCGACGAGGTGCATTCCAGTAGCGACGGGCAACGCATGGAAACCCAGATCGACACGATCAATGCACGACACTCTCCGAAGTATTTCGGACTGCATAAGGGCGTCAGTGCCTATACCGTGGTGGCCAACCATATTCCGATCAATGGCAAGGTGATTGGTACCCATGAACACGAAAGTCACTACGTCTTCGATCTGCTCTACAACAATACGTCCGAGATCAAGCCGGATCGGCATTCGACCGACACCCATGGCACCAACCAGGTCAATTTTTGGGTGCTCCACACGTTCGGCTACTGCTTCGCGCCACGGTACCGCGACCTGCATAAGAAGATGGATTCGTTAGTCGGCGCCCGCAATCCCAGTCATTACGGGGACGTCCTCATCCGACCCGCCCGCAAATGCAAGGACGAGTTGATCATCAACGAATGGCCCAACATTCAGCGCATCATGGCCTCGCTGGCCCAGAAGGATGTGACTCAGGCCACCATCATTCGGAAGCTGAGTAGCTACAAACGCCAGAATGAAACCAAGAAGGCCCTTTGGGAGTTGGATAACCTCATCCGAACCCGCTACATCCTGAGCTATATCGACGATGCCGGTCTGCGCCAGAGCGTGCAGAAGGCACTGAATCGCGGCGAGGCCTATCATCGTTTCCGCCGTGCCATTGCCTACGTCAACGGTGGCAAGTTCCGCGTCCAGACCGAGGCCGAGCAGCAGATTTGGAACGATTGCTCTCGCCTCATTGCCAACGCGATCATCCACTACAACACCGCGCTGCTCTCGCGTGTTTATGACCAGAAGCAGACGGCAGGGGACGAGGGCGCCATCGCCATGTTAAAGGGTGTGTCGCCGGCGGCCTGGCAGAACGTCAATCTCTTCGGATCCTTTGAATTCACGCCCACTGAGCTACTGGTCGATTTGGACGTGATGGCGTCCTACCTGGTGGACTGGACGAATCGTGATGGGTCTGCCGATGCCAGCGAAATGTGACTTATTGCAGTTGATCCTAAGCCCATGTAGGAAAAGATATTTATCGTGAGCCTTTACCATATCGGGCGTTGGGTAGTTTTAGCCAAGTCGCGATTTACCGGGAGCGCGATCGCGTATACCTTCACCGGGCGCCGCCGTGGCGGATCACCAGCGACGCCGCTGTTCATCGCCAGAGGCCTGCGCATGACGAAACAGAGGACGCGACCGGGCAGGGATGTCCCGCCAACCACGGCGTTCCCGAGACGATGCGCGTGTGTAGCCGTTCTGATCGTGTCGCTGTGGGCCGGCGGCGCGGCCGCGGCAACGCAGACGCTCGCCAGCGGCTGGCGCTTCCGCCTCGATCCGCATTCGCCCGCCGCGCAGACCCACCCGGAAGCGGCGGGCTGGCGCGCTGCCCATGTGCCGGGCAGCGTGCAGACCGACCTGCTGGCGGCGGGAGTGATCGTCGATCCGTTCCAGCGCGACAACGAGGCGGCGTTGCAGTGGATCGGCCTGGCCGACTGGCAATACCAGTTGCCACTGGCGATCGATGCGGCGACCTTGCGACATGGCCATGTCGATCTGGTCTTCGACGGCCTGGACACGTTCGCCGACGTCTCGCTCAACGGCCAGCCGCTGCTGGCCGCGGACAACATGTTCCGGCGCTGGCGCGTGCCGGTGAAGAACGTGCTGCACGCGGGCAGCAATACGCTGCAGGTCACGCTGCATTCGCCAATCGCCCGGTTGCAGCCCTGGCTGCTGAAGCAGCCCCACGCCTTGCCGGGCGAATTCGATTCCGCGTTCGGCGATGAGCCGAAGGGCAGGCAGACGGCCAACTACGTGCGCAAGGCGAACTACCAGTATGGCTGGGACTGGGGCCCGCGCTACGTCACCGAGGGCATCTGGCAGCCGGTGCATCTGGAAACCTGGGACGAACTGCGGCTGGCGGATTTCCACATCGCCCAGCAGCACGTCGACGCGCAGGCCGCGCAATTGCTGGCGCAGTTCGATCTTCGTGCCGACCATGCCGGCAAGGCCGAGCTGCGGGTGGCGTGGACGGCGCCGGACGGCAGCCAGCGCAGCACGACCCTGGGGACCTCGCTGACTGCCGGCGACAACCATGTCGAGCTGCCGCTGCGCATCGAACACCCGCAGCGCTGGTGGCCGGTCGGCTACGGCAAGCCGAACCTGTATCGCTTCCATGCCGAAGTGGTGGTGGCCGGCAAGGTCATCGCCGGCGCCGAGCGCGATACCGGGCTGCGCAGCGTGGAGCTGCGGCGGCAGCGCGATCGCTGGGGCCGCAGCTTCGCTTTCGTGATCAATGGCGTGCCGGTCTTCGCCAAGGGCGCCAACCTGATCCCGCTGGACAGCTTCCCCGAACGCGTCACCGCGGCGCGCCTGCAACAGATCCTGCAGTCCGCCCGCGACGCCAACATGAACATGCTGCGCGTGTGGGGCGGTGGCTATTACCAGAGCGATGCGTTCTATGCGCTGGCCGACCGGCTCGGCCTGATGATCTGGCAGGACTTCATGTTCGGCGGCGCGATCCCGCCGTACGACGAGGCGTTCCGCGAGAACACCCGGATCGAGGCGACCGAACAGGTCATCCGCCTGCGCGATCACCCGAGCATCGTGCTGTGGTGCGGCAACAACGAGGTGCAGACGGGTTGGGAGTCCTGGCCCGACCGCAAGAAGTTCGCCGAGTCCATCGGACCGGCCGAACGGGCACGCGTCGAGCGCGGCATGCGCACCCTGTTCGGCGAAACCCTGCGCGACGTGGTGCAGCGCCATGCGCCGGACGTGCCGTACTGGGCCAGCTCGCCGAGCACGGATTTCGACGGGCCGGCCAACGTGCCGAACGACGGCGACATGCACGTGTGGGATGTCTGGGCCGGCTCCGCCCCGATCGAGGACTACCTGAAGACCACGCCGCGCTTCCAGTCCGAGTACGGCCTGCAATCGTTCCCGGCGATGGCCACCCTGCGCAGCTTCGCCGCACCGTCCGACCTGTCGCCGGAGTCGCCGATGATGCGCGCGCACCAGAAATTCGACGGCGGCAACGGCAACCGGCGCCTGCTGTACTACATCCGCAAGTATTACGGCGAGCCGAAGGATTTCGCGTCCTTCGTCTACCTCAGCCAGGTGATGCAAGCCGAGGGCATCGAGCTGGCCGCCGACCACCTGCGCAGCGCGCGCCCGCAAAGCATGGGTTCGCTGTACTGGCAGCTCAACGACGTGTGGCCCGGCGCCTCGTGGTCCAGCGTCGACTATTTCGGACGCTGGAAGGCGCTGCAGTTCCACGCCCGCCGTTTCTACGCGCCGTTGCGGGTGGCGCCGATCCGTCGCGGCGGACGTACCGAGGTGTTCCTGGTGTCCGACCGCACCGCGCCGCTGGACGCCCAGCTGCGCCTGCGCGTGATGGACATGGATGGGCAACTGCTGCACGAGCGCCTCGACCAGGTGCATGTGCCCGCGCTGGCCAGTACCCGCGTCGCCGAGTTGGCCGATGCGGCGCTGCTGCAAGGTGCCGATCCGCATCGCAGCTTCGCCGTGTTCGAGCTGATCGTGCAGGGCAGGGCGGTGTCGCGACATCTGCTGTATTTCGATCGCGCGTCGACCTTGCAATTGCCGACCCCGGAGTTGCAGGCGGAACTCCGCGACAGCGGCCATGGCGTGGTATTGAAGCTGCACGCGAAACATCTGGCGCGCGCCGTATGGATCGACTTCGGCGAACTGGATGCCAGGGTATCGGACAACGCCCTCGACCTGCTGCCCGGCGAAAGCATCGAACTGCAGGTCAGCAGCCCGGCCGATCTCGCCTCGTTGCAAGCGGCGTTGCAGGTGCGCTCACTGGTCGATGCCACGGTCGGGCAAAGCGTGGCCCGCGACGGGGGCTGCAGCGTTTCTCCAGGGAAATGCGTTAATCCCGCGCAAGCCGGGATTCGTGTAAGGCTTGCGAAACCGCAACCTGGACTTCCACCTTCGCGGGAATGACGGGCAAGCGGGTCATTCGAGGGCCTTCATCGAATCATGAATACATCTCGCCGTTCACTGTTGAAGTTGATGGCCGGCGCTGCCAGTGGCGCCATGCTCGGCGGCATCCCGCTGGTACACGCCGCATCGCGCTTTCCCAGCCATCGCCCGCCCCCGGGCAAGCGCAAGTTCACCAGCGCAGCCGTCGAAGCGCTGATCGCCCGCACGCGGGCGAAGATCGGCGATCCCGAACTCGCCTGGCTGTTCGAGAACTGCTACCCGAACACGCTGGACACCACGGTGCAGCTGGGCAGCCTGGGCGGCAAGCCGGATACCTTCATCGTCACCGGCGACATCGATGCGATGTGGCTGCGCGATTCCTCGGCGCAGGTGTGGCCGTACGTGTCGCTGGCTGCGCACGACGAAGCGCTGCGCCGGCTGTTCCGCGGCCTGATCCATCGCCACGCGCGGTGCATCTCGATCGACCCGTATGCCAATGCCTTCCTGCCCGATCCGCAGGCGAAGACGCCACTGTCGTGGGCGCAGCACGACCTCACCGACATGCGCCCGGGCGTGGCCGAGCGCAAATGGGAGATCGATTCGCTGTGCTATCCGATCCGCCTGGCGCATGCGTACTGGCAGGCTACCGGCGATCGCCAGCCGTTCGACGACGACTGGCGCACCGCGATGCATGCAGTGCTGGCGACGTTCCGCCAACAGCAGCGCAAGCACGGCCCCGGTCCGTACCATTTCCAGCGGCCATCGGCCAACCCGACCGATACCCAGTTCCTCGGCGGCTACGGCAATCCGACCCGTGCGGTCGGGCTGATCCATGCGATGTTCCGGCCATCGGACGACGCCTGCGTGTATCCGCTGTTCATCCCCGGCAACCTGTTCGCGGTGAGTTCGCTGCGCCAACTGGCGCAGCTGTCCATCGCGCTGCACGACGACCGCGCCTTTGCCGGCGAATGCACCGCGCTGGCCGATGAGGTGGAACAGGCGCTGCAGAAGTTCGGCGTGATGCGCGATGGGCAAGGCAACGAGATCTGGGCGTACGAAGTCGACGGCTACGGCAACCAGCTGTTCATGGACGATGCCAATGCACCGGGGCTGTCGAGCCTGGCCTACCTCGGCTGCTGCCCCGCCGACGACGCGCGCTACCGGCGCAGTCGCGCACTGGCCTGGAGCCCGCGCAATCCGTATTTTTTCCAGGGCCGCGCGGCGCAGGGCATCGGTGGCCCGCACGAGGGCTTGCGCATGATCTGGCCGATGTCGATCATCATGCGGGGCCTGAGCAGCGACGACGACGGCGAGATCCGCCAGTGCCTGCGCTGGCTGAAAACCACCCACGCCGGCACCGGCTTCATGCACGAGGCCTTCGATCAGGATGATCCGGCACATTTCACCCGCGCGTGGTTCGCCTGGGCCAACACCCTGTTCGGCGAACTGATCGTGCAAGTGGCGGCGCAGCGACCGGAGCTGCTGCGGCACGCATGACCCCCGAACACGCAACGGAGAACGCAGCATGGTGACACGCAGACGTTTCCTGCAGGGCGCAGCCGCCCTGGGCCTGCTCGGCAGCCGGCTCGAACCGCTGGCGGCATTCGCGGCACCGCGCAACGGCCAGGCGATGTCGCCCGCGCCCGAGCCCGACGGTTTCGCCCGCCACGTGAATGTCTTCATCGGCACCGGCGGCCACGGCCACGTCTATCCTGGTGCCACCTTGCCGTTCGGCATGGTGCAGCTGAGCCCGGACACCAACGACGCCGGCTGGGATGCCTGCTCGGGCTACCACCAGGGCGATGGTTCGATCATGGGTTTCTCGCACACGCACCTGAGCGGCACCGGCGCCAGCGACATGCTCGACGTGCTGGTGATGCCGGCACAGGGACCGGCGCTGCTGCAACCGGGCGGGCGTGGATTGCCGGACCTGAACTACCGTTCGCGCCACGACGGCGCCGATGTCGGCGAGCGGATTTCGCCCGATGCGATGGCGCAGCCCGGCCCGGGCTACCGCTCGACGTACGATCAGGAACAGGCGCAGCCGGGCTACTACCGGGTGCACCTGAAGAACCACGACATCCTCGCCGAGCTCACGGCGACCTTGCGCACCGGACTGCATCGCTACACCTTCCACGGCGACGGCAGCGGCCACCTGCTGGTCGATCTCGCGCACGGCTACCACGACGATGCCGCGGTACCGAGCAAGGTCAGCGATGCGCGGCTGAAGCTGGTCGGCAACGACACCCTAGTCGGCGAGCGCCGCGTGCATCAATGGGCCGGCGGCCGGCACATCTATTTCGCGATGAAGCTGTCGCGCCCGATCACGCAGGCCACGTTGTACAACGAAGATGCGGCCCTGCCGGCCGGCGCCGGCGAAACGCAGGGCCGGCACCTGAAGGCGGCGCTGCACTTCGACAACGTCGCCAGCGCGCCGCTGCTGGTCAAGGTCGGCATCTCCGGCGTCGACGTGGCCGGCGCGCTGCGCAATCTCGATGCGGAAGTGCCCGGCTGGGACTTCGAACAGGTCCGCAGGACGGCGGCCGCAACGTGGGAGCGCGAGCTGGGCCGCATCCGCATCGACACGGTGTCCGAAGACACGCGCAGCATCTTCTACACCTCGCTGTACCACACCATGCTGGCGCCGACCCTGTTCAGCGACGTCGATGGCCGCTACCGGGGCATGGACCTGGCCGTGCACCAGCTGCCGCCGGGCGCGAACAACTACAGCACCTATTCGCTGTGGGACACCTACCGGGCGCAGCATCCGCTGCTGACGCTGTACCAGCCCGATCGCGTGCCCGACCTGGTCAACGGCCTGGTGCGGATGGCCGGCGAAAGCCCTGATGGCCCGCCGGTGTGGCCGCTGCAGGGCGTGGAAACCGGTTGCATGATCGGCTACCACTCCGCCGCGGTGGTGGCCGAGGCGCATGCGAAAGGCTTCACCGGCATCGACTACGCCGCGGCCTGGCCGCTGTTTCGCCGGCGGGCGATGGACGACGACTACCGCGGCCTGCCGTACTACCGCAAGCTCGGCTACATCCCCAGCGACAAGGAAGGCGAGGCGGTCAGCAAGACGCTCGAATACGCCTACGATGACTGGGCCGTGGCCAGGCTGGCCGATGCCGCCGGCGCGCATGACGAAGCTGCCCGGCTGCGCGAACGCTCGCGCAACTACCGGCACGTGTTCGACCGCCAGTCGGGTTTCGTGCGGCCACGCGCGAAGGATGGCCACTGGCTGGAACCGTTCGATCCGCGCGGCATGGGCCACTCGAGGAAATGGCGCGACTTCACCGAATCGAACGCATGGCAGGCGACCTTCCTCAACCAGCACGACCTGTACGAATACATGAAACTGTTCGGCGGCGAGCAGGCGTTCGAGCGCAAGCTGGATGAACTGTTCAACACCAGTTCGGCGCTGCCGGCCGATGCGCCGCCGGACATCGCCGGCATGGTCGGCCAGTACGCCCACGGCAATGAACCCAGCCATCACGTGGCCTACCTGTACGCGTACACCGGTGCGCACCACAAGACCCAGGCACGCGTGCGCAAGCTGCTCGAAAGCATGTACGAGGCGCAGCCCGACGGCCTCGCCGGCAACGAGGACTGCGGCCAGACCAGCGCCTGGTACGTGCTCGGCGCGCTGGGTCTGTACGCGGTCGATCCGGTCAGCGCCAACTACGTGTTCGGCAGCCCGCTGGTCGATCGCGCGGAGATCGAGCTGGCCGACCGGCGCAGGCTGATGGTGCTGGCGCCGGGCAACGGACCGGACAGTCCGTACATCCAGTCGGTCAGTTGGAACGGCCAGCCATGGAGCCGCAGTTGGATCAGCCACGCCGAGCTGGCCGCCGGCGGCACGCTGGAATTCAGGATGGGCAGTACGCCGAACCCGGAATTCGGCGCGTCGCCGGCGGACCGGCCGCCGTCATTCGGCGAGGCCGCCGGCAGGAAGGCCTGACGACGGCGAGGGCTCACCAGTCCGTGGGGCGGTAATCCTTGAGGAACTGCCCCCACACGTGCTCGCCGGTGTTGATGCCGTGGATGATCGGATCGACGATGCGGGCGGCGCCGTCGACGATGTCCAGCGGTGGATGGAAGCGTTCCTCCGCCACCTTCCTCGCGGCCAGCTCGGCCGGGTCCTCGTCGGTCACCCAGCCGGTGTCCACGCTGTTCATGTGGATGCCGTCGTTGTGGTAATCCGTCGCCGAGGTGCGCGTCATCATGTTGAGCGCGGCCTTGGCCATGTTGGTGTGCGGGTGCCGGGTGGTCTTGAAGTTGCGGTAGAACTGGCCTTCCATCGCCGACACGTTGACGATGTGCTTGTCGCGATCGGCCGTGCGCAGCATCAGCGGCTTCAATCGCGCGTTGATGATGAACGGGGCGATCGCGTTCACCAGCTGCACCTCCAGCAACTCCACCGACGGCACCTCGGCCATCAGCAGGCGCCATGAATTGCGCTGGCGCAGGTCGACCTGCTGCAGGTCCTGGTCGAGCCGGCCTTCGGGGAACAGGTGACTCTGCGCCAGCAGTTCCTCCGGCAGCAGCGCCACCTGCGACAGCTCGGCGGCGCGGGTCAGGCCGGGAACGGAGGAATCGTGCCGGGCCGGCGCATCGCCTTGCGGCAGGATGTTCGAGCTGCGCAAACCCTCGTAGTGGCCGACCAACTGGCGCACATGCTCGGGCATGTCGTGCAGCGCGGCGGTCTCGCCTTCCATCATGTGGGCGTAGAAGTCCGGTGGTCGGCGCACGGTCTGGCAGGCGTTGTTGATGATGAAGTCCAGCCGCGGGCGGGTGGCCACCAGTTCCTGGCAGAACGCTTCCACGCTGGGCGTGTGGCGCAGGTCCAGGCCGTAGACCTGCAGCCGGTGACCCCATTCGGCGAAGTCCGGTTCGGCCGCGTAGCGCGCCGCCGAGTCGCGCGGGAAGCGCGTGGTGACGATCAGCTCGGCGCCGGCGCGCAGAAGTTTCAGGCCAGCCTGGTAGCCGATCTTCACCCGGCCACCGGTGAGCAGGGCCACGCGTCCGCTGAGGTCGGCCAGTTCGTCTCGCTTGGCGTAGTTGAACGCGGCGCAGTCGGGGCACATCTGGTCGTAGAAGAAGTGCAGGGTGGAATACTTCTTCTTGCAGACGTAGCAGTGCCGGGGTTCGATGGCTTCGCGCGGCTGCGCGGCATCGGCTTGCGGCGGGATGTCGTGTGGCTCGAATCCCTGGGGCGGGAACAGGTTGGCCGTGGTGAACACGGGGCGGCGGCGCAGCGTGCGGATGCCGGTCTGGTTGAGTACCGATTCCTCCGCTTCGACCTTGCTGGCGTAACGGGCCTTTTCAGCCGCCTTCAGCTTGATCCGGCGCGCCGCCGGGTCGGGGTGATAGACCTGCGCCACGGCCTGGTGCAGGCGCTGGCGATCGTCGGCCGGCAGCCGGTCCAGCAGCTCGCGGTCCGCCGCCACCGACTCCAGCAGTTCAGCCGCGGCGCGCAGACGCTCCAGCAGGCAGGCATCGGCGTCTTCGGGCGGGGAGGCGGGGGGCATGTTCAAGGCGGTCATTCGTCGTCGGTCATCGGCAGGAAGGGGCGGACACCCGGGATGGCATGCCGCAACCGCCTATTTTGCCTGTTTTTCCGCGCCAACCGGGAAAATCCGGCCGGCCGCGGCGCGCGATGCCCCTGAACCGCCCCGCACGGGCTTCCAGCGATGCGATCCAGCGCACACTTTGTTGGCGCGGTCGATGCAAGAGTGAAACCGTAGTTGTCCAGGCTGGACGGCAGGTATCCGGGTGACGGGGCGCTGGCAGAGTCGAGAGCCGTGGTCGCCCAAGCAGGCAGGGTTGTTTTGTGAGTTTGTCGATTTCTGCAAGTGCGCCAGTGCAAGAGGCCGCCATGGCCGATCCGTCCGCCGTATTGCCCGCCATCAAGAGCGTGCTCGACAGCTTGCCGACCGCGCATCGCGCCCTGCCGATCGGGCGCCGGATCATCGGCCAGGGCTGTCACGGGGCCGTCCGCAGCGACGAAGCCACCCCGCGCATCCGCTTCGTCTACTTCACCGCCGGCGCCGACCATGATCGTCACGCCGCCTACCATCGCCACCTGATCACCGCCGAAATCCTGCTCGACCGCGTACTGGCTGCCCACGTCGCCGGGCTGCGCTCGATGGCGCCGTCGCTGGATTACGCCGCCGAGGCGCGGGCCACGGTGCCGCCACCGGCAGGCCTGTTTCATCGCGCCACGCTGGAACATCGGCGCTGGTATCGTGCCGACGGCAGCGTCCGCGCGGTGCCGCTGACCCAGGAGGCACTGTCCCTGCGGATGGCGGCCACCGACGAATTGTCCATGCGGGAAGCCAGGGCCCGCACCGCGCAGCGTTCGCACGCGCTGCCGGCCCGCGACCAGGCCTGGCTGGTTGCCCGTCGCGCCATCCCGCTGGGCCAGCGCCCGCTGAACCAGCCGGAGTGCCGCAGGCTGGCCGCGGCCCTCGACGGGATCTGGCAGGCATCCACGGGCAACTCACACGTGGAACGGGCCAACCGGCGGATCGCCCTGAGCGTTGTGGCCGTGCTGGGCAACTTGCTGGACGAATACGTGGCCTCGCCCTTCCTGTGCACCGCCTTGAGCGAAGCGTTCAACACCAGCCACCTGGCCCATCTGCGCCAGACCATCGCGGACTCGCGCCAGACCGAGTCGGCGTCGGACAGCTTGCTGGCCGGTCCGAAGGCCTGGTTTGCCGCCAAGGCCGTCCGCATGCGTGCCGAACACCAGCTCGGCCTGTCGATGTCGCCAGCGGCGGCTGCCAGCATCCGCCTGTCCGGCCGTGCCGTGGTGACCATGATCGGCGGTCGCCTGTATACCTTCATCGACGGTCGGCGATCGGGCTCGCGCCGGTTGCCGCCCCTGCTGGCGGCTGACGCGCTGTCGGCCTGAGCTAATTCCCCGCCGCGGCGACCGAGCGGACGACCGTTCAGCTGTCCGCGCCGAACGGGGTACGGATTCCCGGCAAAGGCGTACCATGCGGCGCATGGCGGCTGCAGGGAGGTGCTCGTCATGTCCGATTCCCGACCCCTGGCCGGCGACGGTTCCACCGACGCGCTGTTTGCCGTGGTGTACGCACGGCTCAAGGCGATGGCCGCCCGACAGTTGTCGAATCGTCGCCAGGCCACCCTGGACACCACCGAGCTGGTGCACGAACTGTACCTGCGCATGGGCCAGCGCGAGGCGTTGCATTTCGACCATCCCGCCCAGTTTTTTGCCTACGCCGCGCGCGCCATGCGCCACCTGCTGATCAACCGCGCCCGCGATCGCCTGCGCCTGTGCGCGGGCGGGCAGTGGCTGCGGGTCACCCTTGACGACCAGGATCTGAAGCTGGCGCTCGACACCGCCGAGCAGACGCTGGCGCTGGACGCCGCGCTGGACGCGCTGGAACAGTCCGACGCCCGTGCCGCCCAGGTGGTGGAACTGCGTTACTTCGCCGGGCTCAGCCTGGAGCAGGTCGCCGACACGCTCGGCGTGGCCCGGCGCACCATCGACCGCGACTGGCGCTTCGCCCGCGCGTTCATCAAGGCACGCATGGGTTGAGGGTGCCGGGGGCGCAGCATGCCGTCGGGGTGGCGGCGAAGCGCGGCCGGGGGCGAGGTCGCAAACGGGGCATGTTCGGGGTTAACCGTGGCAAGGCATACCGTGGGGAGTTCGGCGTGGAACCCGCAACGACAATGCGCGACGTGTTCGAAGCGGCACTCGGGCTGCCCGCGCCGGAGCGTGCGCGTCTGCTGGACGAGCGCTGCCCCGATCCGCTGCGGCGCGCGGAGATCGAACGCCTGCTCGCCGCCGACGCCACCGAAGGCGAGCTGCTGTCCACCGGCGATGCCGCCTGTGCCGCGCGGGCCATCGGCGATACCAGCGTCGCCCAGGCGCTGCCGGCCGGCAGCCGCATCGGTCCGTTCGAGCTGGTCGAGGTGCTGGGCGAGGGCGGTTCGTCGACGGTGTTCCGGGCCTTTCGCCAGGTCGATGGCGTACGCCAGGAAGTGGCGATCAAGCTGCTGGCGCGCGGCCTCTACACCGCCGATGCGCAGCGCCAGTTCCGCCGCGAGCGCGAGGCGCTGGCGCGCCTGCGCCATCCCGGCATCGCCCGCCTGATCGAGGGCGGCATCACCGAGGCCGGTCTGGCCTATATCGCGCTGGAGCTGGTCGACGGCGTGCCGATCACCCGCTACGCCAGCCAGCATCGGCTGGACCTGCGCCAGCGGCTGGTGCTGTTCCTGATGGTCTGTCGTGCGGTGGAGACGGCGCATCGTGCACTGATCGTGCACCGTGACCTGAAGCCGTCCAACGTGCTGGTCACCGCCGACGGCCACGTCAAGCTGCTCGACTTCGGCATCGCCATGCTGCTCGACGAGGACGCCGCCGAGCAGATCCATACCCAGCATCGCGCCTTGACGCCCGCCTACGCGGCGCCCGAACAGTTCGCCCAGGAACCGGTCACCGCGGCGACCGACGTGTATGCGCTGGGCGTGTTGCTGGACGAACTGATCACCGGGCAACGGCGCGCCAGCGTGGATGCCGGCACCCCGTCGTCACGGCTCAGCCAAGACACCGTCACCACGGCTTACGGCACCGTGCCGGCCAGCGTGTCGAGGCTGCGGCACAAGCTGCGCGGCGATCTCGACAACATCGTGCTGAAGGCCATCGCCACCGAGGCGGAGCGTCGCTACGCCTCGGCCGGCGCGCTGGCCGAGGACATCGAGCGCCACCTGGACCGCCAGCCGGTGCTGGCCCATCCGCCGTCGCGCTGGTATCGCACCAGCAAGTTCGTGGCCCGCCATCGCGGCGGCGTAGTGCTCACCGCGTTGTTCGTGGCGGCCGTCCTCACCTCATTGTCGATCGCGCTGTGGCAGGCACAGGTGGCCCGCCAGCAGGCCGCACGCGCGAACATGGTGCGGGATTTCGTCGAGAGTCTGTTCGCACCGGTGCGCTACGGTGCCGCCACATCGGAACAACCGAGCCTGGACGAACTGCTGGCCCATGGCGTCGCGAAACTCGACAACGCGCCATCGATGGATGACGGCAGCCGCGTGGACCTGCTGGCGATGTTCTCGCGCCTGTACGAGGACCTCGGCGATGTCGCGCAGGCGCGCCAACTGGCGAACCGGGCGGTCGCCTTGTCGGAACGGACGCTCGCGCCGTCCGCCATCGAATCGATCCGTGCGCTGACCGCACGGGGCTACGCCGCGGTGCGCATGGAGGACTATGCCGACGGCGGCACCGACCTGCGGCTTGCCCACCAGCGCATGCTGGCGCAGGGCATCCGCGGCGAAGCACTGATCGACCTGCTCGGTCCGCTGGGCGCGGTCGAGAACAGCGAGGGCCATGGCGAAGCCGCGCTGGACCTCGCCCGCGAGGCACTGGCCGAACGGATCGCCAGCTGGGGGCCGGACGATCCGCGGGTCGGCATCGGCTACAACGACGTCGCCTCCGCGCTGGAAGGCCTGGAGCGCTACGACGAGGCCATCCCGATGTGGCGAAAAACGTGGCAGTTCGAGCTCGCGCATTTCGGCCCGTCCAGCAACCAGACGACGCTGGCGCTGGCCGGCCTGGCCTCGTCCACCTATCGCGCCGGCCAGTGGACGCAGGCACATGCACTGTTCGCGCAGGCCCTGGCGATGTACGCCCGCAACGGCAATGCGCCCCAGATCACCCAGGTGTATGCCGCGCAGAAAGCATGCGTGCTGGAGGGGCTGCGCGCCGATCACGCCAGCGCGCAGGCGCGTTGCGGGCAGGCGCAGGCCTGGTCGGCCAGCGGCTTCGGCGCGGATACCGCCCTGCATGGCGACTCGCTGGAGGCCACGGCGTTTGGCGAGGTGGAGGCGGGCGATCTCGTCGCGGCGCGCAAGCTGTTCGACGCGGCCCGCAAGCTGTACGGCAATGATCCGGCCAACCGCATGCGGATCGGCCGCGTGGACAGCGAACTGGCGGGCATCGCCCTGCTGGAAGGCCAGCCTGCCGTGGCGCGCAAGCTGCTGCCGGAAGCCATCGCCGGCCTGCGCACGCGCAAATACCGGATGCCGCCGCTGATCGCCGAGGCGCGCCTGCTGCTGGCCTGCGCCCAGACCCCCGCCACGCCGTGTCCAGCCGACCTGCAGGCGACGGTCGAGCGCGACCTTGCCGCGGCGGCGCCCCGCAACGACCCACAGCTGCTGTGGGTGCACACGCTGCTGGCGCAGGTCGAGCTGGCGCATGACCAGGCCGGCGAGGCAAAGACCCGGCTGACGGCAGCGATTCCCCGTGCCGCCGGCGAGTTGCCACCGGCGCATCCGCGTCGACTCGCGGCGCAGCTGTGGCTTGCCGTGGCCGCGGCGCGCAGTGGCGACTGCGCCCATGCCGAAGCGCAGGCTCGCGCCGCCAGCGCGACCATCCAGGCCGGCGGTCTCGCTGCACATCCCGAGCTGGCCATTGCCAGCACGCTGCTGCGCCATCCCCTGGCTTCCTGCGGCCAGTTGCTGAACTGACCCGCACTTCAGCGCCCCACTCATCGCCCCGGCTGGCCTGCGTGGACCGGGCGGTGGGCGCATGTCGCAACTTGTCGCCCTTCGGTGTTCTCCGTCTTGCCACGACCACGCGGTCGGGCGGGGCAGGGGCTGCATCAACGACAAGCCAAGGGGGCACACCGTCATGTTCCATCAGCGCACTTTCGTATCCGTCGCAGCAGGACTGGTCCTGCTGGCGACTGTTGTCGGCACTCCGGCGCAGGATCGACGTCACCAGCCATCACCGGCTGCCAACACGCTGGTCACCGCCAACCCTTCGGGCTGGCTGCAGACCAGCACGCCCAGCGGCAGCATCGACACCGCCAATCCGTTCTTCCAGAGCTTTGGCCCCAACGGCCGCTCCTGCGATTCCTGCCATCGACAGGCCCAGGGCTGGTCGATCACCCCGGACGAACTGCGCCAGCGCTTTGCCAGCACCAACGGCAACGATCCGATTTTCCGCCTGGTCGACGGCGCTGTGTCGCCACGGGCCGATGTGTCCAACCTCTACGCGCGGCGCATCGCCTACTCCATGCTGCTCAAGCGGGGCCTGATCCGCGTGGGCATGCCAATGCCGGCGAATGCCGAGTTTCACCTGACCCGCGTCGATGATCCTTACGGTTACGCCAGCGCGAGCGACCTGTCGCTGTTTCGGCGCCCGCTGCCGTCGACCAACCTGATCTGGCTTACCGCGGTCATGTGGGACGGGCGTGAGACCGTCGCGCCATTCAAGCCGCCGATGGATGCCGGCATCAACCACGAGAACATCATCGAGAGCCTGGCTTCGCAGGCGCGCGACGCCATCCTCGGTCACGAACAGGCCGCGGTCGCCCCCGACGAGAGCGTGATCGACCGGATCGTGGACTTCGAACTGCATCTGTTCACCGCCCAGCTGATCGACCAGGATGCCGGCAAACTCAACGCCGGGGACGGCATGGGCGGCGCCAGCATCCTGGCGCAGCAGCGCTTCTGGATCGGCATCAACGACACCCTGGGCGGCGATCCCACCGGCGATGCCTTCGACGAGAAGGCGATGCGCCTGTTCGACGAGTGGAACGTCCCCGGCGCGCAGTTCAGCCACGATCGCGGCGAGCGTGCGCGGGCCGCGATTGCCCGTGGCGAGCAGCTCTTCAACACGTTGCCGATCGCGATCAGCGGCGTGGCCGGGCTCAACGACGTGACCGGCCTGCCTGTCATCCACGGCAGCTGCAGCAGCTGCCACAACGCGCCGAACATCGGCAATCACTCGGTGGCGCTGCCGGTGGACATCGGCATTGCCGACGCGAGCCGACGCACGCCGGACATGCCGCTGTACACGCTGACCAACAACTCCACGGGCAGGAGCGTGCAGACCACCGACCCCGGCCTGGCATTGCGTACCGGCAAGTGGGCCGACATAGGCAAGTTCAAGGGGCCGATCCTGCGTGGACTCGCCGCACGCGCGCCGTACTTCCACAACGGCTCGGCGGCGACGCTGATGGACGTCGTCGACTTCTACGACACCCGCTTCGACGTGCACATGAGCGGGCAGCAAAAAAGCGATCTCGTGGCGTTCCTGTCGGCGCTGTGAGGCGTCACCACCGGAGGTAATCGATCATGCGTGCCTTGTCGGTTCTCTGCTACGGCGTGCTCTGCTACGTCGTGTTCTTCCTGACGTTTCTCTACGCGATCGCCTTCGTGGGGGACTTCCTGGTACCCCGGACACTGGACCGGCCGCCGCCGATCGGGCCGGAGACGCCCACACCCTGGATCATCGACCTCGCACTGCTCGGGCTGTTCGCCGTGCAGCACAGCGGCATGGCTCGCCGCAGCTTCAAGGCGTGGCTGACACGCGTGGTGTCGCCGGCGATCGAGCGCAGCACCTACGTGCTGCTGTCCAGCCTGGCGCTGATCCTGTTGTTCTGGCAGTGGCGGTCGTTGCCGGGCACGATCTGGCAGGTGGACGCCGGCTGGGGCCAGTCGCTCCTGTATGCGCTGTTTGCCTTCGGCTGGCTGCTGGTGCTCACCGGCACCTTCGTGATCAACCACTTCGACCTGTTCGGCCTGCGCCAGGTGTGGCTGTACGCTCGCGGGCGCCCCTGTACGCCGTTGCCGTTCAAGCAGCATTTTTTCTATCGCGTCGTGCGCCATCCGCTGATGCTCGGTTTCCTCATCGCGTTCTGGGCCACCCCACACATGAGCGCCGGCCATCTGCTGTTTGCCCTCGCCACCACGGGCTACATCCTGATTGCGGTGAAATTCCTCGAAGAACGCGACCTGATCGCCGCGTACGGCGGTGACTACCGCCGCTACCAGCACGAAGTACCGATGCTGTGCCCGTGGCCGCGCCCGCACCATGGCAAATCGTCCCGTTCCGCTCCCGGGGTGGCGCATTGAGCGGGTACCTTGCCCGCTGGCAAACCGCTCTTCAACGCGCTGTCGATATGGTCGAGCAATCGGCCATGTGCAGCAGCACGCCGGCCAGGCTCTTCAGGTCCTGTGCGTTGTGTGCGGCCACCCGCCGCAAGTTGCGGGCAGAGCCGCCGCGCAGGTAGGTGAGCCAGGCGGCCGGCGCCTCGGCGCCGGGCAGGTCGTCCTCGCGCACCACGCCGAGCAACTGTCGTTCGGCGGTGGCCAGGCGGCAGTTGGGCCACTGCCGCTTCCAGTACCGTCGCACCGGATGCAGCAGGTCTAGATGAGCCAGGCCGGCCAGCGGGTTGGGCAGGCGGGCGAGGCGATAGCGGGTGGCCAACAGCGGTGCGTCGTAGCACTTGCCGTTGTAACTGACGAGCACGGTGTCCTCGCTCAGCCACTCGGCGAACGTGTGCAGCATGGCGGTTTCGGCGGCCATCGTGGTGAGGGTGAGCTGGCGGATGCGGAAGCGGCCATCGAGCCAGTCGGCGGCGCCAATCATGAAGGCGCGGGTGCCGGTGCCGCCGGCCAGGCCGGTGGTCTCGGTGTCGAAGTGCAGCAGGCGATCGTGATGTACCAGTTCCATCCGGGCGAAGCTGGCGTCGATGATCGCCGGCGGAGCGAGCCAGTCAATCCATTGTTCGGTGTAGCGCAGGCCGGGCGCGATCTCGATGCCGGGCACCTCGCGGTCGTTGGACGAGAGTGTGGCCGGGCCTCGCTTCAGTTGCGCGTGTCGTTGCAGGAGGCGACGCAGTTCGGGGGAAATCACCCGATCCGGCACGGTCACCGCATGGCTGCTGACGGAATGGATGATTGATGTCGCTACAGGCGTGCTGGCGACTTTGCCGGCTTCCACGCGCAGCTTGCGCATCCGTGCAGCCAGCGCATTCACAGTGCCACCAGCAGTGCCAGCACGCGCAGCGCCAGCGCCTTCGGCGTGCTGGCTGCCTCTTCGTCCGCGGCCAATACCGGGCCGACACAGGCCGGGCAGCCGGCGCGGCAGTCGCAGCGTTCGATCAGGCTAATCGATTGCGCCACCAGATCCTCGCGACGCTGGAACAACGGCTCGCTCTGGCCGATGCCGCCGGGGAAAGCATCGTACAGGTAGACGGTGGGCGTGAACGGCGTACCTGGCGCCAGCGTGGCGGGTTGACCGTCGTTGCCACGGATCTGGCTGCGGCCACTGAGGTCGGCGCTGACGAACCACGCGCCATCGCCCGAGCCCACGGATTTTTGCAGGTCGCGCGCCTCGGCCATCACCGCCACGGTGGCCACGATCTGCAGCGCATAAGCCGCGCCGAGGAAACCGTCCAGCGCCTGCTGGCGCTGTTCGAACGCAGCATCCAGCACCGCCTGCGGCAGCTGCCACCACACCGCGGTGGTGTGCAGTTCCTGGTCGGGCAGGTTGACCGGGCCGAAACCGATGTTTTCGTGCGAGTAGAAGCGGATCTTCTTGTAGCCCGGCACGCGGCGCACCACGTGCACCTCGCCGTGATGCGCCTGGCCGCAGCCCGCGTGCGAGCTGTCGAAGCAGTCCAGCACTTTCAATTTGGTGTAGTCGATGGCGTCGGTGTAGTAGTCGACGTTCGTGCGCGTGACATACGCCTTGCGGCCTTCCCAGTCCAGCTTCTCGACCTGGTAGGGCAGCGACTGGATCATGTGGATGGCGCCTTCGTACAGCGTCACCGCGGCGGCGGAGTAGTCGACCTCGGCAATGATGGTCTGGCGACCGTCGGTGCGATCGACCACCACGAAATTGCCGTCGGCGACCGAGCGCAGCGAGACCGCGATGGCCGGGTAACTGTCGGCAATCCATTCCCAGCGATCGCCCTCGCGATGCAGTACGCCTTCCTCGCCCAGCAAGTCCAGCCACGGCGTGGTCACTTCAGTGCCGAACATCTCGTCACCGACGAACGGCAACTCGAACGCGGCGCAGCGGATGTGGTCGAGCAGGATCAATGGCTGATCCGGCTGAATGCGCGCGTGTTCCGGCGTCGCACCCTGGAAGAACTCCGGATGCCGCACCAGGTACTGGTCCAGCGGATCGGAGCTGGCCACCAGCACGCCCAGCGCCGATTGCTGGCGCCGGCCGGCGCGGCCGAAGCGCTGCCAGGTAGCGGCGACCGAGCCCGGATAGCCGTTCAGCACTACCACGTCGAGGCTGCCGATATCCACGCCCAGCTCCAGCGCCGAGGTGCTGACGATGCCGTCGATGCTGCCCTCACGCATCGCCCGCTCGGCGGCGCGGCGTTCCTTCGGCAGGTAGCCGCCGCGATAGGCGCGGATGCGCGGTGGCTTGCGCGGGTCGTGGTCGAACACGTCCTTGAGATACTTGGTCAGTACCTCAACCATGCTGCGCGACTGGGCGAACACCAGCGTCTTCATGCCCGACTTGATCGCCAGCCGCGCGATGCGATTGGTCTGCGAGCGCGCCGAGGCGCGCAGTCCCAGATCGGGATTGATCACCGGCGGATTCCACAGCAGCACATGCTTGTCGCCGGTGGGCGCGCCGCTTTCGGTGATCGCGGTGACTGCGTCCTCGATCAGCGCCTCGGCGTGCTCCTGCGGATTGCCGATGGTGGCCGAGCACAGGATGAATTGCGGGGTGACGCCGTAGAACGCGCAGACGCGTTTCAGCCGGCGGATCACGTTGGCTACGTGCGAGCCGAACACGCCACGGTAGGTGTGCACCTCGTCGATCACCACGTAGCGCAGGTTCTCGAAAAACTGCGCCCACTTGGTGTGGTGCGGCAGGATCGCCTGATGCAGCATGTCCGGGTTGCTGACCACGATGTCGCCATGCAGGCGAATTGCCTGCCGCGCGTCGCCGGGCGTATCGCCATCGAAGGTGAAGGCTTTCACGCCCAGCTCGCCGACGTTGTTCAACTCCAGCAGTTCGGCCACCTGGTCCTGCGCCAGCGCCTTGGTCGGGAACAGGTAAAGCGCCTTGGCCTTGTCCTGCATCGCCGCGCTGATCACCGGCAGCGTGTAGCACAGTGACTTGCCCGAGGCGGTGGGTGTGACGATCGCGACGTGCGCGCCCGATTGCGTGGCCTTCCACGCCTCGGCCTGATGGCTGTAAAGCTGCTCGATGCCCCGCGTGCGCAGGGCTTGCGCCACGGCCGGCGGAAGATCCGCGGGCATCGGCGCGAAGCTGCCCTCGCGACCGGGCACCACGAAGGCGCCTGTGATCCGCGCCGCGTAGCGCTTCGACAGGCGCTGGGCCAGCGTGCGGCCATCGCCGGGGTCGCGCAGTACCAGGTCATCGGTGGCATAACGGTCGGGCAAGGCGCTCATGGTTGGCATCCGCGAAAGTCTTCGCGGATTAAGCCGGCGTGGTGTCTCACTGGGTGAGATAGGCGTTCCGCGAGCGTGCACGAATGACGCTCCTCCTGCCTGCTCAGCGCGCCAATCGGTCCAGGGCCACCTTCATCGCATGCGCACCAGCATCCATCGCTGCCTCGATCGCGCCACCGATATCGTCGGGCAGGAAATCCGCCAGCCAGACCACACGAGTGGCATCCGGTTCGGCCACCACCTGGGCGGAGGCGTTGTAGTGCGTGGCGCCCACACCTTCGGCTGACCACACCAGTCGACGGCTGCACTCGTCCAGGGTGATGATCGGCTCGCGCACGCACTGGCCATTGGCAAAGGTGACCCGCCGCGCACCGGGTTCGAGACAGGTGTCGATGACGAAGCCGGGCACCAGGCGCGTATGCAGCGCACCGATGTCGCGGATCGCATCCCATGCATCGTCGGGATGGGCTGTGGTGATGATGTCCTTGCGTACGGTTGCCAAAGGGTTCTCCTCGTTGGACTGGATGATGCCGTCCCGCTGCAGTCAGTCACGCAGAGCTGCCGCAATACGCCTCGATGCGGTAGCCGTCAGGGTCGCTCACGAACGCGGCGTAATAGTTCGTGCTGTAATCCGTCCGAAGCGCAGGTCCCCCGTTGTCGCGCCCGCCATGAGCGAGCGCGGCGGCATGGAAGGCATCAACGCTGGTGCGGCTGGGAGCCATCAGGCAGATGTGCAACCCCGAGGCGTCGTTGGCCGGAACCGGCGCCTCGCTGCGCAGCACCCAGAACGCCACCGAAGTCGTGCCGTAGCCGAGCGAGGTTGCATCCGCACTGAGACAGCGATAGCCCAGCGGCTGCAATGCGGCGTCGTAGAAGGCCCTGGCACGCGTGATGTCGCGGACGCCGATGGACAAGTGGTCGATCATGGGTGACTCCGATGATGGTCGGTGGCAACATCATCGACGTGACTGCAACTGGCGGCTTGGGAAAAATTGCTGTTCGACGGAAAGGTCTGTTCCACGGTGACGATAGAGGCAACAGCATTGGCCAGCGGCAATGGCTGGAGCGTGCAGGAGGTGATCTGCAGCGCCGGGCCGCGCGATCGTGCGTTCGAGGAGCGCCATGAGACAGTCTCCGTCGCGGCGGTCCTCGCCGGGACCTTCCTGTATCGCAGCGGTCAGGGTGATGCTCTGCTGGCGCCCGGGTCGTTGCTGCTCGGCAACCATGGCCAGTGTTTTGAATGCGGACACGAACACGGCACCGGCGATCACTGTCTGTCCTTCCATTTCACCCCGGCCTGCTGGGAAAACCTGGTAGCCGCCATGCCCGGCGTACGCAAGGCCACATTCGGCCACTCGCATGTGCCGCCTGTGGCGTCGCTGACGCGGCTCCTGGCCCGACTGGAATCTGCCCGACAGGAAAATGCCGCCGCGCTGGAGGAAATCGCCATCGATCTGGCGGGCATCGCGCTGCATGTGGATGCCGAGCTGTGCCCACGATCGGGCCGCCTTGGCCGCCACGACGTCCAGCGCGTATCGGATGCCGTACGCCGTATCGAAGCCGATGCGCAACTGGCCGACGACAGCCTGACGCTGGGCGAGCTTTCCCGCGAAGCCGGCCTCAGCCCCTGGCACTTCCTGCGGGTGTTCCGTCGCGTGGTGGGCATGACCCCGCATCAGTACGTGTTGCGCACACGCATGCACCGCGCCGCCGTTCAGTTGCGCGACTCCACCACATCCATTTCCGGCATTGCCTTCGAGGCCGGATTCAGTGATCTGTCCACGTTCAATCACCGCTTCCGCACCGTGATGGGCATGAACCCGGGTGCGTATCGCGCCCGGCCGAAATGCTGAGCTGACCTGGTGGGCCAGCCACGATCGTTCCGCGGCGGGCCTTGTCATCCTGTTCGTCAGATGGGTTGACCTATGACCTCTGGCCCTTCGGCAAGCGCGCCTTGCCGTCGTAGGCTTGCACAGCCATCGGGCAAGTGACATCCGCGCTTCAACCGATGGCAGCAGACGACGAGTGAAACCCGGCTTGCACCCGACAGTCCGTCGCGTGCCGGACAGGTAATGCGCGGACGTCCAGAACTCCCCCACGAGCGGGCTGCCTGATTTCTGGCGGCGTTCGTGCCCCAAGGCTCTAATCAGGCATCAGGAAATCTCATGAACAACAGCAATGTCCTTTCGAACAAGCATTCGCAGCGTCGCTCCTCTTTCGCACGCAGCCTGGCCATTTCCGCCGCCGTCGCCCTGTGCGGTGTGGCAGGATCGATGGCGGTCCATGCGCAGTCCACGGCCGGCACCGTTTTCGGCGTCGCACCGGCGGGCGACAGCATCGTGGTTCATAGCGACGTCAATGGTCTGCAGCGTCGGGTTCACGCCGATTCCAAAGGCCGCTACAAGGTCAAGATGGTTCCGGCCGGTGTCTACGTCGTGACGCTCGAAGAGAACGGACAAGCCGTGGTCAAGCACACCAATGTGACCGTTCGTGCCGGCGGCGGCATCAAGGTCGATTTCGATTGCGCCAAGGGTGAATGCGGCAAGCCCGCAGACAAGTCCTGATGCATCGTCCGGGGTAAATGCTGACGGGTCTCGTCCGCGTGCTTCGCTCGTGATGCGCGCGACCGGCCATGCGGTCATTCCCGGCAAGTCCGGCGTCGGAAGACGCCGGACTTGCGTTGCGGAACATCTCCATCCCACAGGTGAGCGCGTGACTTTCCGGCACGTTAGAGCAGGCTCTCCAGCGGCAGCAGCTTGAGCATCTGTACCTCGACCCGACGGCTGGCGGTAACGCCGGGATCGTGGTCGTAGGTCACCGGCTTGCCGTGTTCGGTGGCCTGCCATTGCATGGCACCGTGCGCCGATCCGTCGGCTTTCAGCGACACGCGGTAGGCGTACTCGGGCAAGGTGGCGGTGTCGAAGAACTCGGTCACCGCGGCGGCCAGCGGCGGGCAATCGACGATGATGCCCATCTCGGTGTTGAGCAGTTTCGAGCGCGCGTCCATGTTCATCGAGCCGATGAACACCTTCCGCCGATCCACCACGATGGCCTTGGCGTGCAGGCTGACGCCGGACGAGGTGCCGCCGGTGGTGGCCGGTTGCGACGCGCCCGTGGCCGGTTGCAGTTCGAACAGTTGCACGCCGCTTTCCAGCAGCGAGCGGCGATAGCGCGAGTAGCCCGAGTACACGATCGGCTCGTCGTTGGAGGCGAGCGAATTGGTCAATACCTTGACCGTCACGCCGCGCCTGGCCAGCGCGTCCAGATACGCCGAGCCACGCTCGCCGGGAATGAAGTAGGGCGAGATCAGCAGCAGTTCGTGCTGCGTGGCATCGGTCATCGCCTTGATGTCCGGACCGATGCGCAACTGCGGCTGGTCGGGCCCGGCCTCGATCTTGGACGGCTGGTCGGCCACCAGCGTGGCCGGCCCCCAGAACCAGCTGCCCGGACGATCGGCGGATGCGCCATGGGGCAGGGCGTCCAGCGTCGCCTGCGCATAGTCCGATTGCGCGAACACGCGCGCATCGTGGGCCAGCTCCACCCGCAGCTTCGCCAGGTCGAAGTGATCGGCGTGCTTGCCGTGGAACGCCTTCACCGGATAGGCCGCGTCGCAGTTCCAGTATTCGTCGAACGCGTGCGAGGCCTGGTTCACCACCGGTCCGATCGCGATCAGGTCGAGGTCGCGGAAGTTGGTGTTCTCACCCGCGTCGAAGTACGCATTACCGATATTGCGTCCGCCCACGATCGCCACGTTGCCATCGGCGATGAACGACTTGTTGTGCATGCGGCGGTTGAGCCGGTGCGTATCGAGCAGGAACTGGGTGGCCCTGGACAGCAGCGATGGACTCTTCGTGGCAAACGGATTGAACAGGCGCACCTCGATGTTCGGATGGGTGTCCAGCGCGTCGAACAGGTCGATCGCCTGGCTAGCGTTGATGTCGTCCACCAGCAGGCGCACGCGCACGCCGCGATCGGCCGCGGCCAGCAACCGCTGCGCCATCAGCCGTCCGGTCGCGTCGTTGTCGAAGATGTAGTACTGCAGGTCAAGCGAGTGCTGCGCATGGTCGGCCAGCGCCACGCGGCTCATCAGTGCATTGGTGCTGCGCATCAGCAGACGAAAACCGGATTGCTCCTGGTGCTTGTCCGCCTCGGCGTGCACGTAGCGCGCCGCCGGCGTGCTCACGGTGGGCGGCAACGCCTTCGACACCGGCTTGACCACCGGTGCCGGGGGCGAGCAGGCCGCCAGCGCCAGGCCGAGCAAGGCCGATCCGACCGCCTTGATGAGATACCGCATGTGCACCTGCCTTTGCGTTACGCGCCGACCCCGGCTTTGCAGCCTCGTTCGTGACCGTCGGCGTACTGTGCGAAGCGGGCCGTGAATTCCACGCGACTGGCGCGCTGCGCTGCTTCGGGCCGGCTGCTGGTCATTCGGATCAGCAGGCAAGAGGGCGTACGGAACGACACGGCTACCCGCGCCGTTCCGTACGTTCCCCCGAAGCGCTTACAGGTCGAAGCCGAAGCCGGCGCCGGCGCTGGACTCACCGCGACTGAAGCTGGCACCCAGCGAGAACGAGCCGTGGTCGCCGACACGCTTGCCATAGCCGATCGATACCGCGCCCTGGCCTCCTTGCGCGCCCATGCCGATCGCGATGCGTCCATTCGGGCCACTGCCATTGGATGCGTTGACCGCCATCTGGGTCATCGCGGTGCCCATCGCGCCGACCTGGCTGATGCGCTTGTCGGTCTGCGCAAAACGCCTGCCGACCTGCTGCTGATACTGGGTGAAACTGTCGTTCCAGGTCGCGAACCTGCTGTCGGTGTACGACTTCGAGGAGTTCAGCGTCTGGGCAGCGGTGGCGGCATCGCCGGCATCCATCTGCCGCTTGTTCACCGCGTCCATCGGGTCGGCGCCGTCGGTCACATTCTTCATCTGGGTGCCATCCGTCCCGCCCAGCGTCGCCGTCGCCTTGCCGGCGTCGTCGTACATCACAGCAGCTCGAGGTCACTGTGTTGCTCACCTGTGCACGCGCGGGGGACAGCGCTGCGCTGGGCCAGGCCTACTCGGCGGTCTACGACGAACTCAAGCGCGCGGCGCGGTCGCAGCTTCGGCGCCTGCGCGACGACTTCCAGACCACCGCGCTGATGCACGAGGCCTACCTCAAGCTGGCAAGCAGATCCTTCAGCGAGAACTTGCTGTCGAGCATGTGCTGTGGCGTCGCCCCGGTGAGTGCCTCTTCCAGGAACTCCATCGCGCGTCGAAGCCGACATGCGCCAAGCCATCGCGATCAACGAAAAGTTGGTGGGTGCGGACAGTCCGGAAGTCGGAACGAATTATTGGCAACTGGGTGAGGCATTGAATGACCTGGGGCAGCATGCCGATGCGCTGGACGCCTTTTCCCACTCGGAAACCATTCTGACCAGCGGCAAGCCGGTGCCGGGACAACTGGCGACTGTGTACAAAGGCATGGGCATTGCCTGGCAGAAACAGGGCGACAAGTCGAAAGCCGCCAATTTTTATCAGCGCGCCTTGGCCAGCCTGGGCAAGGCCGACACACCACGCCTGCAGAAGATGCGGCAAGACATCCAGGCGTTGCTGGCTGGCGTGCAAGGCGTTCCGCTTTAGGATCGCTCAAGAACTGGCGAAACGCCTGGCGATATGACGGTGCGTGATGCCAGCGACTTCAGCGTGCACGCTGGAATACCTGGAATGACAGGTCGCGATTCCACGGCAACCATGCCGTGATCCATGGGCTGTTGATGATGAAGGCCTGGCCTTCGGCGTAGCTGTCGCCGAGCGGGCCTGTCCACAGCATGCAATTGCCGCCGCTGGCCTCGACCGTAAAAGCGTAATCACCGGACAACATCAATCGTGGCTGTTCGAACTCGACCATGCGCATGCTCTGCATGCCGTTGGCCGACGCCCACGAATCCAGCGCATAGCCGGGAACGTCCTGCGACATCAATACCCGGCCGGACGGCAGGCGACCTTGCCGAGAAAGGCGATGCAGCCGGGACGGTGTTGCGCAGACTCTGGATCGTCACGCGGACCACGATGACCTCCGGCGCCGACGTGCAGTTCAGTGGCAGCATCAGGTGGGTGACGACACCGGTCTCGTGCAGGTGGAAGCCCTGGGCGAATTTCTGTTCCGCGATCCCCAGCCGTCCGACGGGGAAGCCACTGGCATTGGCGTCCTGCGCCACTTGCTCGGCCGCCAGCTCCGGTGGCGTTTGCGACAGGGCAGGTCCAGCGGCAGTGACAAGCAACAGGGTGGCGAGTGAACGGCAGTATTTGCGCATCGGTTTCTCCGTGTTCGACAGGAAGGATCGTGGCTGGCTTCTTCCTGTCTAACGGGAAATCGTCCCGAAAGCGGACACGGCACAGCCATGTCGAGGCGATGCGCAAGGACATGGCGCGGCCATGCGCCGGGCCGATCCGTCGCGCCTGATCGACGCTGCCGCAGTCGCCCGCGCCGACGAGCGCCTGCAGCAGGACTTGCGAGCCGTCGTGCGGACCGATCGCGGCAACCCGCTGATGACAGTGGGGCGGCCACGCCGGAAGGCGCGGGTCCGCTGTGCGGGATGATCCGTTCTGCAGGGCGCAGACGATGCCGTGGCTGTAGCGGCGGGCGGACGTGCTTTGCTTCGGAAGTGAGGCGCGTGTTCCAGGCGCGGCGTTGGCCCCTGTCTAGCCCCAGCTCGACGCCGGTATGGCACCGGGGGCGAACATGCCGTGCGGCCCGAAGTGGAACATCCGCGAGCGGTCGCGTGCGTAGTCGAGGCCCTTGTCTGCCAGCACGGACCGGTTCAGGTCTTCATACCATCGCTGCACCGTCGTGGCGTCGGTCAACAGCAGGATTCGCCAGTCCGGGAACGCGACCGTGATCGGCTCGTCGCCGTGCCAGGCGAACTGCGCCTCCGCGCCATGCTGCACCATGTCGGTGCCGATCAGCTGGTTCAGCGAGACGCGGATGCGTTCGAACTCCATGTTCGTGAGCAGCGGGGTGAAGTTCTTGACGCCGTGGAGCTGGCCTTCGTGGCGCCGGTTGTCGGTCTCGTTGCCGCGGACGATCACGTCCTTGAGGTCGTAGTCGCCGTGGATGTAGACCCAGCCCTTGCCGGCATGGTTCAGCTGCAGGCAGCCGTAGTGCCGGGAGGCGGGATCAACGTCGACGCGCCAGCGCCACTCGGCCGAACAGGCAGCGACGCGGCCCACGCCCCAGGCGGCCCAGCTTTCCGGACGCTGTGGATCCCCCATGGCCGGCATGTCGGCCGCCAGGTAATGCATGCCGTCGAGCCAGGCATCCGTCGCCTTCTGCAGCTTGGCCGGCTTGTACGCCCCGGGATGCATGCCCGGATGCACCACCAGTCCGGCGATGACGTACTCCTGTCTCACCATGCGGCCGCCGACCGAACGCACGACAGCCGGCGGGTTGAGGTCGGCGGTCTTGGCCTTGATCAGGGCTGGCTTGGGGTAGTAGCCGGGCACGCAGACGTAGCGCAGCGAATCCTCGTTGGTGTGGCGCACCAGCAGGATGACGTTGCGATCCCGCGCCACCATCAGGAATTTCCGCAGGTCAGTGCCCCGCATGCCGATGCCGATACCCATGTCCGCCGCTCCTGTTCCGTATGGATGTCCAAAAGTGTACGTATTTCGAGACGTCGTGGTTCCGGCGACGCCGGGGCAGGTCGATGCTTGCTGGCGCCCTTATCCGGAGCCGCCTGGCACCCGCTGCACGCGCTTGCGGTAGGCGTGCACATTGTCGCCGCGGATGCGCGAGTCACGCGTGCCTTTCACCTCGTCGATCTTCTGTTCCGAGCCGGTCACCGGTTTGGCCACCACGGCCGTCTCGTGTTCGAAGTCGTGTGACTTGTCGGTGTTGCGGTAATACCGGTACAGGGTCCAGTACAGGCCCGCTGCTCCGGCCGGTCCCAATGCCAGCAGCCACAATCCACTGTCGTCGCTCATGACGAATGCCCCACGAGAAAGAGTGCAATGGCTTCGAGAAACGTGCCGACGGTGAGCGCGGCGGTGAGCAGCTTCCACTGCTGCACCGGCACGCTGCCCATGGTTTCGCCGGTGCGGCCGTTCACCGCGATGTAGTGCAGCATGCCGCCGTTGGGGCCTGGCTGGTGATAGGAGTACAGCCACACCGGCAGGTACATCGACACCCAGCGCGTGCCATGCACGCTGAGTTGTTCCTGTTCCCAGCGCACGCCGCGATCGTAGCGGGCCACGGACATTTCGACCTGGGCGCGGGCGATCGACAGCAGCTCGTCTTCCAGTTGCGGGCGCAACTTTTCCACGTCCATGTCGCGCTTTTCCGAGGTGATGCCGGTCAGGTAGGACGCGTTCCACTTCACCGCGTTCTTGGTGTCGAACGGCAGGATCGTGTTGATGATGTTGTTGGTATTGGTGCGCGTGTCCAGGTTGCCGCGTTCGCTGGAGGATTCCAGCGGCAGGTCGTCCACGGTGAAGTCCACGTGGCGGTCCAGCCTGTAGACGTCGGCGTCGTAGTAGGTCTTCTTGTCGCTGGTGTATTCGCGCGTCTTGATCTCGCCCTGGCCGGCGACGCTGGCGCTGACATTGCCATCGACGATCATGTACGGCAGGTAGACGGGAACGACGTTCTCCGGCGTGAACTCTTCCTTGAACGCCTTCAGCGCGAACAGCCGCCGCTTGTCGACGAACTGGCGGATGCGCGCGACCGCGTCGTCCTTCCTGATGTGTAAGGGCAGCACCGCATCGGGCACCGCGCCATTCGGCACCTGCTCGTTGACGCCGAACACGTGGCGGCACCAGTGGCATCGCGCGGTCATCGCGTTGGCGGTATTGACCGTGACCTCGGCGCCGCAACCGGGACACTTGAAGGTCATCAGGCTGGCCGCGTCGGCCTTGATGTCCTGCGCGCCCGAAGCGATCACCGTGCCCTGCAACTGATCGATGCCCTCGCCCAGGCCGAAGGCCTCCTCGACGCCCTCACCATGCCATTCGTGACGGCAGTACATGCAGATCAGCAGGTCGGTGCCGGGCCGTTGCCGGATCTCGGTCGAACCGCATTTCGGGCAGCGGTTGAGGCCGTCCTTGAGCTCGTCGGCGGCCGTGTCGATGGCGATCGGGTCCGGCGCCTGCAACTCGTCGCGGATCGGCGGGGGCAGGGTGGCCGGATCGATCGGAAAGCTGCCGTGTGGCGGCGGCACATCGTGCGGCGAACCGGGGCCGGTAGGCGGCGGCCCCGGTGGCAGCGGGGGAATGGTGGTGTTCATGGTGTGAGCGCCGTTCGCCGCTTACAGGCCGAGGGCCTTGGCCTTTGCCGCGTCGTAATCGGCCTGGGAGATCAGGCCGAGGTCGAGCATCTCCTTGGCCTTCTTCAGCTTGGCGATCGGGTCGTCGGCCGCCGGTGCGGCTGGCGCCACCGGCTGCTGCAAACCACCGATGCCACCCATCATGCCCGACGCCATGCCAATGCCCATCATGCCCGCTGCGCCGCCGTTCTCGCCGGCCGCCTGCATGCCAGCGGCGACGCTGGCCTGCAAGTTGGAATTGCCGCGGGCGCCGGAAAGCGCATCGGCGCGCTGCACCGTCTTCAGCAGTTCGCGAGTGTTCGCGTCGTACTCGATGGAGACGATGGCGGTCTTGACGATGGCCAGGCCGCGATCGGACTTCCACTGGTAGGCGCTTTCCACCGCATCGGACAGGCTCTTGGCGAAGCCCAGCGAATCCTGCTGCAGCTTGGTGATGCGGTGTTCCTTGTTGCCGTCGTTCGAATACAGGCTGAAAGCCGGGGCGAGCGAACCCACCACCTCGTTGAAGAGCTGGCTGGCCGCGGCGTTGTCGATGTCGGTGAAATCGAACACCTTGCCCGGCTGCAGATACGAGGCCGGCACGAAGTTCTTCACGAACAGGATCGGGTCGACGATCTTCAGCGTGTACGAGCCGCGCGTCACCGCGCCGACCTGGGTGTTGAGGAAGGCGTCGTCCCAGTAGATTTCCGACTGCGTGCCGAAACGGTTGTCCGGCAGCTCCTTCAGCGAGACGAAGAACGCCGCTTGCTGCGAACCCGGCTGGCCGCCGAACTTGAAGCGCTCCCAGCTCTGTTTGATCAGCGAATCGACAAGGCCGCCGCCCGAGAAAATCGAGGTCGAGTTGAGGTCGTCCGAACGCCATTCATAACCGCCGGCCTCGGCGGCGAAGCCGGTGATCTTGCCGTCCTGGAACAGCAGCAACCCATAGCCTTCGGGCACGACGATCTTCGAACCGTTGGTGATGATGTTCGACGAGCCGTGCGTGTTCGAACCGCGCCCGGCATTGCTGCCCTGAGGCACTGCCGCAAACAGCGCCGCCGTCGACGGCAGGCCGTCCGGAATCGTGTAGAAATCCTTCCATTGATCGGCCAGCGTGCCGCCGATCGATCCCGCCACTGCCTGAAAAAGACCCATGACTTTTCCCCTTGGATTCGTGGCCGGGCAAGACACCCGCCATGCCCGTCGAACTATACCCCGCAAGGCGGGGCACGCGAACCGTCAGACCCGAGGCCGGTTTGCCGGCCGTCCCGATTTTTTGCGCTATCCTCGACCGGATTCCGGGGGGAATGGATGACCATGGAACGCGGGCCGATCGTCGCCACCATCATCTGCGTTGCCGCCACGACGGCAGCAGGGCAGATGCTGGAGTGCCATCACGTGCTTGTCGACCGCGACAGGCCTGCCCTGCGAATCCGTTTGCCATCACCGGCCGTTTCGCTGGCATCTAGGCCGCGGACCTTGCAGCTTCATCACCTTTCATTTCGATCCCCTCGCACGAGGCGTGAACGAACATGGCGATTGCAGGTGACAGGTGCCTCGATTCCAGGTTCCGTGCCGCGTAATGCCGCGGGAACGGGAAGGAATTCGCCTTTACGCAAGTGACAGAAGCATCCGACTCGGGCCCGGTTCTCCGGTTCCTCTTTCGATCGACCACCAAGGGAGTTGATGGGCATGCCTTCACAACCGGTTATCGACACACTGCTTGCAGCTTATGGCTGGACGGGCAAACCTGCCGCCCACATCGTCAACATGCCCGGCCACCCTCTGGCCGATATCGCCAACAAGACCACTCTTTGGCACAACTTGAACGCGAATCTGTGGCGTTATGCGCGAGCCAACAACTGGGTCTGGATAGATACGGCCGGAAACAACGGCTCGACCTCGCATAGCGGGCCCATCGCCCCGGGCAAGCCCCCGGCGATCCCTGGAGCCGGCACCGGCGGCATACCGTTGCTGGACGGTACGAACCTTGCGAAGTCCTGCAATTGCGGAATCTTCAACACCGTGGCGCGGCAGCTTGCCTGGCACATCCTGGGGTTCAAGGACAACGAGGTGTTGAACGCCTCCACCGACAAGACCTTCGTCACGCTTCCCGGATCATCCACGTTCGACGCGGCCTGGATGGGCAATGTCCGCACGGTGACGCAGGACTTCGCCACGATCCAGGCGCTGAAATTCACCAATCACTCCTTCAGCAAGGGGCCCGATGGCAATTTCACCGACGCCACCTGCAACGTCCCCAGCTTCGCCAACAAGACCGACATCATGTGGTTCGACCTCAAGCGGGCCAAGAGCACGCTGCTGGTCGAAAACTCCGGCCAAGCCGGCTGGCTCGTGGTTGACACGGTCTATAGCCATCATGGTCAACTGCCGGCCGGAGGTCCGCCTTACTACCTGATTGCCTCCGCGCAGCTGAAGGCAAAGAAAGGATTGTTCCCGCTGGGAGGTCCCGGACTGACACAGGCGGCAATCAACGCCGTGCCCGACCAATGCGCCACCTGCGTCGCATGGCCGAACTGGTGGCTGCTGAGCGCCAACGATCTCCCCGTCGAATTCAAGAACTGGGCACGCTACTTCCTGCCGATACCGGGATACAGCTCGGGGTATTAGGGGCGACATCGGTGACAATTCTGGACCACCCCGAATGAAAACGGCGCCGTATCGCTACGGCGCCGTCGCAGTTTCAGAGTGGCCTTCGCCGGAATGACGAACTTCAGAGCGCCTCGAAAATCCCCGCCGCGATGCCGGTACTAAAACATGGGCCGGAGTCGACTTTCGTGGCGTCTCGGGTGCGCCGACCGGTCACCTCCTTCGGAGTCGCGGCGGATGTAGCCGATACGCGCTTCTCATGTTTCGGGGAGGGCGTGGCCAGATCCGTCCGCTCATGGTCCGGCGCGGTGCTCGTGGCCGGTCGGTCGGCTGCCTAAAGTGACGACTCCCCAACGAAGGAGTCGCCTCATGTCCGATACCCCCGCCTTGCTGGTCATCGATGTGCAGCAGTCGTTCCTGCATGCGCCGTACTGGCGCGAGGACGATGTGCCGGTGTTCCGCGAGAACCTGCTGAAGTTGATCGACGCGGCGGCCGCACGCGGCTGGCCGGTCGTGCGCATCCTGCACGAGGACGGCGATGCGCATTTCACCGCGGCGTCGGGACTGGTGACGCCGATGGCGTGGGTGCCGGATGCGCACGACGTGGTGTTCCGCAAGCAGGTGCACAACGCGTTTACCGGCACCAGCCTGGAGGCGTGGCTGCGCGAGCGCGGCATCGGGCGGGTGATCGTCAGCGGCATCCGCACCGAGCAGTGCTGCGAAACCACCGCGCGGGTGGCCTCGGATCTCGGCTTTGCGGTGGACTACGTGACCGAGGCGACGCTGACGTTTCCGATGATCCACGCCGGCAGCGGAAGCCACTACGATGCGCAGGACATCAAGCAGCGCACGGAACTGGTTCTGGATGGTCGCTTTGCCCGCATCCGCACCGTCGATGACGTCCTCGCCGATCACTGAGGTGTGCTTCGTGCTGCCGCCGGCGCTGATCCTGCTGGATCTCGCCGGCGCGGCCGACGCGTTTCGCATCGCCGCTTCGATGGGTTTGCCGGTGCGCCTGCGCCTGCTGGCGCCGATCGCGGAAGGCGAGGCTGCCACGACGGCGCTGGGCGTAGGACTCGCCGGCATCGAACCGTTGCCGTCGCAGTTGGATGATCACGCGATGATCGTCGTCTGCGGCGCCACCGGCAGTGGTGAGCAGGTGTTGTCCTCGCCCGCCAGCAAGGCCCTGGTCGCATGGCTGCAGCGGCATGGCGGCCACGGCCGACGGCTTGCGTGCGTGTGCTCGGGCGCGTTGCTGGCCGCCGCCGCGGGCTTGCTGCACGGCCGCCGCTGCACCACGCATCACAGCCTGCTCGACACGCTGCGGGAACTCGCGCCGACGGCCGAGGTGCTGGACAGCCGCGTGTTCGTCGAGGATGGCGAGGTGTACACCAGCGCCGGCATCACCGCCGGCATCGACCTGGCGCTGCATCTCATCGCCGGCCTGGGCTCGTCGCGGCTGGCCGCCGCGGTGGCGCGCGAGATGGCCGTCTACATGCGGCGTGCGTCAGGCGACCCCGCGCTGTCGCCGTGGCTGGAAGGGCGCAACCACATGAACACGGCGATCCACCACGTGCAGGATGCGCTGGCCAGGGCGCCGGACCAGGAATGGCCACTGGCGCGGCTGGCCGACATCGGCCACCTGAGCGTGCGCAGCCTGACGCGGCATTTTCGCGAAGCCAGCGGCATGTCGATCAACACCTACCACGCCCGCCTGCGCCTCGCACTCGCCCGTCAGGCACTGGCCACCGGGGACAGCGTGGAACGCGCCGCCGAACGCGCCGGGCTGGGTTCGGCACGCCAGCTGCGCCGGCTGTGGTCGACGCATGCGAGCGACAGCCCGGCGTCGGCGCGACGGCGCTGAGGGCGCCTGCGGCTTTCCGCTGGCCCGCCTTGGCCGGAAACAGAAACGGCGCCGCATCGCTGCGGCGCCGTTGGTTTTTTGGGTCACGCGATCAGAGCGCTTCGAACACGCCCGCCGCGCCCATGCCGGTGCCGATGCACATGGTCACCATGCCGTACTTCTGCTTGCGCCGACGCATGCCGTGCACCAGCGTGGCGATGCGCACCGCGCCGGTGGCGCCGAGCGGATGGCCGAGCGCGATGGCGCCGCCGAGCGGGTTGACCTTGCTCGGGTCCAGCTTGAGGTCACCCATCACGGCCAGCGCCTGGGCGGCGAAGGCTTCGTTGAGTTCGATCCAGTCGAGCTGATCCTGGGTGATGCCGGTCTGCCTGAGTGCCTTGGGAATCGCTTCCTTGGGGCCGATGCCCATCACTTCGGGTTTGACGCCGGCGACCGAGAAACCGACGAAGCGGGCCAGCGGCTGCAGGTTGTATTCCTTGATGGCCTTTTCGCTGGCCAGCAGGATGGCGCCAGCGCCGTCGGACATCTGGCTGGAGTTGCCGGCGGTGACGGTGCCGCCGAACTGGCCGTTGCGGAACACGGTCTTCAGCTTGGCGAGCACTTCCATCGTGGTGCCGGCACGCGGGCCTTCGTCGGCGGTGATGCGGCGGCTGTCGGTGACGATCTGGCGGGTGGCGAGGTTGGGGTAGTGGTCGTCCAGCGCGAACGGGCTGATCTCGTCGTCGAATTCGCCGGAAGCCTGGGCGGCCAGGGCGCGGCGGTGGCTTTCGACCGCGAACGCATCCTGCTGCTCGCGGCTGACCTTCCACTGCTTGGCCACGTTTTCGGCGGTGATGCCCATGCCGTAGGCGATGCCGATGTTCTCGTCCTGGAAGATCGCGGGGTTCATCGCGATCTTGTGGCCCATCATCGGCACCATGCTCATGCTTTCGGTGCCGCCGGCAAGCATCAGGTCGTCCAGGCCCAGGCGGATGCGGTCGGCGGCCATCGCCACGGCCTGCAGGCCGGAGGAACAGAAGCGGTTGATGGTGACGCCGGGCACGGTGTGGGGCAGGCCAGCCAGCAGCACGCCGATGCGCGCCACGTTCATGCCTTGCTCGGCCTCGGGCATGGCGCAGCCGATGATGGCGTCGCCGATGCGGTGCGGGTCGATGCCCGGGTACTGCGCCATCACGCTGCGGATCACGTGGGCGAGCATGTCGTCCGGGCGGGTGTGGCGGAATACGCCGCGCGGCGCCTTGCCGACCGGGGTGCGGGTGGCGGCGACGATGTAGGCGTCTTGCACTTGCTTGGTCATTTTATTCTCCGTTGCCCTTCGCGCGGTGCGCGGGTTTGGGCGAAGTGGGTCGTAACTGTGGGGGACAACCATCCCCACCCCGGCCCTCCCCTTGAAGGGGAGGGAGATGGGGCATGCATCAGTTCCTGAGCGGCTTGCCGGTGGTCATCGTGTGGGCGATGCGGGCCTGGGTCTTTTCGGTCTTGGCCAGCTCCACGAAGTGCTTGCGTTCCAGCGCCAGCAACCATTCCTCGTCGACGGTCGAGCCGCGCTCGATCACGCCGCCGCACAGGGTGTCGGCGATGCGCGTGGCGATGTCGATGTCGTGCGGCGAGGCGAAGTAGCCGGCCTGCAGGTTGGCCAGCGAGGCCTTGAACGTGGCGGTGCCGACATCACCGGCGACCGGGATGGCGTTGGCAGGCAGGGGCGGGCGGTAGCCGGATTCGGCCAGCGCGTTGGCCACCTGCTTGGCCACGTAGAGCAGCTCGTAAGCGTTGAATACGACCACGTCGCCGTCGCGCAGCAGGCCCAGGTTCTTCGCCTCGAACGCGCTGGCGGAAACCTTGGCCATCGCCACCGTCTCGAACACTTTCTTCAGCTCCTCGAACGGATCGGCCGGGTTGGCCTTCGCCGCGCGGATCGCCAGCTCATGCAGGCCGCCACCAGCGGGCAGCAGGCCGACGCCGGCCTCGACCAGGCCGATGTAGCTTTCGAGTGCTGCAACCGTCCTGGCGGAATGCATCTGGAATTCGCAGCCACCACCGAAGGCCATGCCGCGCACGGCGGACACCACCGGCACCAGGGCGTGCTTGATCGCCATGCTGGTGCGCTGGAAGTTGGCGACCATGTGCTCGAAGTCGTCGAACTTGCCGTCCTTCAGCAGGCCCAGCGCGCCCTTCAGGTCCGCGCCGGCGGAGAACGGTTCGCCGGTCTGCCAGATCACCACGGCCTTGAGCTTTTCCTCGGCCAGTTTGATCGCGTGCTGGATGCCATCGAGCACGTGGTCGTTGACGGTGTTCATCTTGGTCTTGAACGAGATGATGCCGATGCCGTCGTCGCCCAGCGTCCACAGGCGCACACCGTCGTTCTCCCACACGGTGCTGCCGGTGTCGAACTTCTCGCCCAGGATCGGATCGGGGAACAGCTGGCGCTGGTACACCGGGTGCTGCGAACGCGGCTTGTCGGCGTTGGCGCTGGCGGAATACGAACCGTCCTTGCCGTGCACGCCCTTGCGGCCGTCGGTGACCCAGGCGGGCAGGGGCGCGTTGCTCATCGCCTTGCCGGCCTTGATGTCTTCGTTGATCCACTCGGCGATCTGCTGCCAGCCAGCGGCCTGCCAGGTTTCGAACGGGCCGAGCTTCCAGCCGTAACCCCAGCGGATGGCGAAGTCGACGTCGCGGGCGGTGTCGGCGATGTCGGCCAGGTGGTAGGCGCTGTAGTGGAACAGGTCGCGGAAGCTGGCCCACAGGAACTGCGCCTGCGGGTCGCTGGAGGCGCGCAGCTTGCCGAACTTCTCGGCCGGGTCCTTGATCGCCAGTATCGCGGCGACTTCGTCGGAGGGCTTTTGCTCGGAGGGGCGGAAATCCTGCTTGGCCACGTCCAGTACGACGATGTCCTTGCCGACCTTCTTGTAGAAGCCGCCGCCGGTCTTCTGGCCCAGCGCGCCCTTTTCGATCAGGCCGGCCAGCCACACGGGCGCCTTGAAGTACTTGTGCCAAGGATCATCGGGCAGGGTGTCGGCCATGGTCTTGATGACGTGGGCCATGGTGTCCAGGCCGACCACGTCCGCGGTGCGGTAGGTGGCGCTCTTGGGGCGACCCAGCGCCGGACCGGTCAGTGCGTCGACGGTGTCGAAGCCGAGCTTGAACTGGTCGGTGTGGTACATCGCCGACAGCATCGAGAACACGCCGATGCGGTTGCCGATGAAGTTCGGGGTGTCCTTGGCGATCACCACGCCCTTGCCGACGGTGGTGACCAGGAACGCTTCGAGGCCGTCCAGCACGCTCTTGTCGGTGAGCCTGGTCGGGATCAGCTCGACCAGGTGCATGTAGCGCGGCGGATTGAAGAAGTGCACGCCGCAGAAGCGGTGGCGCATTTCCTCGGGCAGCGCCTCGGCCAGCGTGTTGATCGACAGGCCCGAGGTGTTGGAGGCGATGATCGCCGTCTTCGACAGGTGGCCGGCGATCTTCTTGTAGAGGTCGAGCTTCCAGTCCATCCGTTCGGCGATCGCCTCGATCACCAGGTCGACGTCCTTCAGATGGTCGAGATCGTCGTCGTAGTTGGCCGGGATGATCGAGGCGGCCAGCGCCTTGTCGGCCAGCGGAGCCGGCGACAGCTTGGCCAGGTTGGCGATCGCCTTCAGCGCGATGCCGCTCTTGGGGCCTTCTTTCGCGGGCAGGTCGAACAACACGGTTTCAACGCCGGCGTTGGTCAGGTGCGCGGCGATCTGCGCGCCCATGACACCGGCGCCCAGCACGGCGGCCTTGCGGATGCGCAAGCCGGGGGTGGGGGAGGATGCAGCAGTCATTGGCTTCTCCAAACGTGCAAGAGGTGGGACAGGTGAATTCAGGGGTGGCTGAGACCGGCCACGGCGAAGCGGATCAGGTGCAGGGCGGTCTGTTCGCGATGGGCGTTCTCGCTGACATCGCTTTTGCGCTGGATCATGCCGAAGCCGGACATCGCGTGGGTCAGCGCGCCGGTCACCAGATCGATGCGCCAGTACAGCTCCTGCTTGCTCAACTGGGGCAACAGGCGGGCGAACTCGGCGGTGAACTGGCGCATGACATGGCCGTAGTTGGCGGACAGGAACTGGCGCAGGGTGTCGTCGTGTTCGGCGAAGGCGCGGGCCAGCACGCGCATGAACAGGGCGCCGCTGTCGTCGTGGGAAAGGTCGAGCGCCGGGCGGATGAAGGCTTCGAGCACGTCTTCCAGGGTGGTCTCGGGCGCGCCGGCGACCTGCGCCAGTGCGGCCAGTCGGCTTTCGTTCAGCGCGTCGAGGCGGCGACGGAACACCTCCTCGACCAGCTTTTCCTTTGAACCGAAGTGGTAATTGACGGCGGCCAGATTCACCCCGGCATTGGTGGTCAGCTGGCGCAGCGAGGCGCCCTCGAACCCGCGCTGGGCAAACAGCAGCTCGGCGGCGCCCAGGATGCGGTCCTTGGTTGAAACGGAGCTGTTCACGGAAGGACCATCCAGCAGCCTGAGGCCGGTTCAAACGATCGTTTGAGCATACGCGGACAGCTCCGCAGCCGTCAAACGATCGTTTGTTGCAAACCCGCCGCGACTTGCGTATGGGTTAGAATCTGTCACAATTTCGTGAGCTAAATCCTCAATCTCTGACAGATTTGGCCTCAGCCGGCCTCGACTGGCGACCATCCCTTTCCCAATCATCCGTTTTTTTCCGGAGCAGACCCGTATGGCGCTGGAGCGCACTCTTTCCATCATCAAGCCCGACGCCGTTGCCAAGAACGTCATCGGCCAGATCTACGCACGCTTCGAACAGGCTGGCCTGAAGATCGTCGCCGCCAAGATGAAGCAGCTGTCGCGCCAGGAAGCCGAAGGCTTCTACGCCGTGCACAGCGAGCGCCCGTTCTTCAAGGCGCTGGTCGAATTCATGATCTCCGGCCCGGTGATGATTTCCGCGCTGGAAGGCGAGAACGCCGTGCTGGCCCACCGTGACCTGATGGGCGCGACCAATCCGAAGGAAGCCGCGCCGGGCACGATCCGCGCCGACTTCGCCGAGTCGATCGACGCCAACGCCGTGCATGGTTCCGACGCCGTCGACACCGCCAAGGTGGAGATTGCCTATTTCTTCGCCGCCACGGAAGTTTGCCGTTAATTTGTGCGTTCATCCTTGAACGCGAAGATCAAAAAGCGGCCATCCGTGGCCGCACTCTTCACAAGAGCCATTCCTTGAACCAAGTTGTCGCCAGTAACACCAAGGTGAACCTGCTCGATTTCGATCGGCAGGGCCTGCGCGATTTCTTCGTGCAGATCGGCGAGAAGCCGTACCGCGCCGAGCAGGTGATGAAGTGGATCTACCACGACCTGGAAGACAACTTCGAGAACATGACCGACGTGGGCAAGGCGCTGCGCGCCAAGCTCACCGAGGTCTGCTACATCGGTGCACCGAAGACCCTGCTGGACAAGGTCGCCACTGACGGCACGCACAAGTGGCTGCTGGGCATGGACTCGGGCAATGCGATCGAGACGGTCTACATTCCCGAGCCGACCCGCGGCACCTTGTGCGTTTCTTCGCAGATCGGTTGCGCGCTGAACTGCCAGTTCTGCTCGACCGGGGCGCAGGGCTTCAATCGCAACCTGTCGACCGCCGAAATCATCGGCCAGGTCTGGGTCGCGGCGAAGTACCTGGGCAACGTGACCCACCAGAACCGTCGCATCACCAACGTGGTGATGATGGGCATGGGCGAGCCGCTGGCCAATTTCGAGAACGTGCTCAAGGCGATGAAGCTGATGCGCGACGACCTGGGCTTCGGCCTGGCCGCCAAGCGCGTCACCTTGTCGACCGCCGGCATGGTGCCGCTGATCGACCAGCTGTCCGACGCCATCGACGTGTCGCTGGCCGTCTCGCTGCATGCGGCCAACGATGATCTGCGCACCGAGCTGATGCCGATCAACAAGCGTTATCCGCTCGCCGAGCTGCTGGCTGCCTGCCAGCGCTGGGTCGCGCGCAAGCCGCGCACGTCGATCACCTTCGAATACACCTTGATGAAGGGCATCAACGACCAGCCCGAGCATGTGCGGCAGCTGATCAAGCTGATGCGCAAGCTGCCCACGTGCAAGGTCAACCTGATTCCGTTCAACCCCTTCCCGGGCACCCAGTTCAAGCGTTCGGATGCGAACGACATCCACCAATTCCAGACCCAGTTGCTCAATGCCGGCATTTTGACCATGCTGCGGAGGACTCGCGGCGACGACATCGACGCCGCCTGCGGCCAACTGGCCGGCCAGGTCGCCGATCGTACCCGGCGCAGCGCCGACATCAAGAAGCGACAGGAAGAGGGGACATCGCATGCGGTTTGAGCGGGTAGTGCTGTTCAGCCTTTGGCTGCCATTGGCAGGTTGCGTCACCACGCACAGCGACAGCAGCTCGCTGGGCAAGAGCATGCCGCAGAGCAGCCAGAGTGATCAGGCTGAGGAAGCCGCCCGCATCCATACCGAACTGGCCCAGCGTTACCTCAATTCGGGCGACCTGCAGACGGCCCTGGAAAAAGTGACCAAGGCGCTGCAGTTCGATCCCCGCTACGCGCCGGCCCACACCGTGATCGCCGTCATCTACGAGCGCATCAACAGGCTGCCCGAGGCCGAGGAGCATTACCGCAAGGCGGTTGCACTGGAGCCGAACAAGGGGGCACCCAACAACAACCTGGGTGTTTTCCTCTGCCATACCGGCAAGATCGCCGAGGCGGACCAGTATTTCCGCAAGGCGATAGCCGACCCGTTCTACCAGACTCCGGACGTGGCCTTGACCAATGCCGGTGTCTGCCAGCTTCGCGCCCACGACATTGCGGGGGGTGAAGCGAGTTTTCGTGACGCCATCGCAAGAAATCCGGGTAATGCAGAGGCACTCTTCCAGCTTGCAAATACGCTTTACCTGAACAAGGATGCGTTTCGCGCCAGGGCGTTCCTCCAGCGGTTCGATGCGCTGGGCCAGCCCACGGCCGCGTCACTCAAACTGGGGCACGACATCGAAACACGTCTGGGCAATAAGGAAGGCGCCCTCACTTACAGCAAGCGACTGCTGAGCCAGTTCCCGGATTCGGAGCAGGCGCAGGCGCTGAATTCAACGACCCGCCAATGACCTCCATGCAATCCCAGCCGACCGGGCAGAGCTCTGACAAGCCCGAATTGTTCGGTATCAATTTGCCCAACATGGATGTGTCTCCCACAGACCCCCACGCGGTAAGTTTCGGCAGTCGCCTGCATGGGGCGCGTGAAGCCCGCGGGCTGGACCTGGAAGCCTGCGCCCATACGCTGAAGTTGCCCGCTCGCATACTGCGCCAGCTCGAGCGTGATCAGCACGAGGGCATTGATTCCAAGGTCTACCTGGCCAGCTATATCGGCAAATATGGTCGCTACCTGGGTATCAACGAGGCATCGATCCAGGTGGAACTGGATCGCATCCGGCAGGTCGAGACACCTTTGGTAGCCACGGGCGGCATCTCGCATTCGCGCTTCCTGCTGGATCGTTACGCCACGGCCGCCACCTACGTCGTGCTTACCGCAGTGATCGTGGTGCCGATGATCTGGCTGGGCGTGCGCGGCACGCTGGATCGGGATCTCACCCATCTCGCCCCGCTCGACGCAACACCGGTAGCGCAGATCGAGGCGCCCGCTGTCGAGGCCGTCAAGACTGACGGGCAGACGCCCGCCAGCATCCTGCCGCCAGTGCAGCAGGTCGCACCACCGGCGCAGGATCAGCCGCTGCTCGCCTCCATGGCGCCATTTCCCAGCCTGGAGAACAGCAGTCTGACGCCTGCACGACCGACACCACCCGTGGTCGAAACCGGCGTGGGTGATCATAGCCTCAGCATGACGCTTACCTCGGCGAGCTGGGTGGAAGTGGTGCAGGCGGACGGCACGCGACTGGAATACGGCTTGCTTCCTGCCGGAACCAGCAAGACCTACCACAGCAGCCAGGCGCTGGACGTGCGCATCGGCAACGCCAACGGTGCGCAGGTGGTGATCGACGGCGCCACGGTCGGCCTCGATGATTTCCGCCGGGCCAACGTGGCCCGTTTCCGCGTGCGAATGCAGGACGGCAAGGCTTCCGCAGCCAGCCTCTGATCGCCATTCCGGGCCGCTTCGGGCGCGCCATTTCGGTTATGCTTGCCCACTGACGTCCACTCGGTCTCGAGTGGACGTGACCGGCTTTTCCCTTGATTTATCGCACTGGCCTTTGCACGCGTCCGCGGGCGCGCGGCCTTTTGAATGGTGATTGCATGGCATTTGAAGAATACGACAAGTACGAACAGAGCGAGCTGGTTCAGAAGTGGCTGCGCGAGAATGGTGTGTCGATCATCGTCGGCATCGCGATCGGTCTGGTCGGCATCTTCGGATGGCAGCAGTGGCGCAAGCACCAGGCTGGCAACGAGGCCGAGGCCTCCCAGCTCTATCAGCAGGTGCAGATCGCGCAGGCCTCGGGCAAGACCGATGCTGCCGCGCAACTGACCGATCAGCTGATGAAGGATTACGCGAAGTCGCCATTTGCCGTGTTCGCCGTCAGTGATCGTGCGAAACAGCAAGTCGAGGCCAAGCAGTTGGACAAGGCCGAGGCCTCGCTGGAATGGGCCGAGAGCCATGCCACCGAACCGGCACTGAAGTCGCTCACGCAGTTGCGCAAGGCCCAGGTGGAAATGGCCAGCGACAACGGCAAGGCGGCCCTGGCCACCCTCGACAAGATTCCGGCGGACAGCTATCAGGGATTGGCGCAGGAACTCCGCGGTGATGTGCTGGTCAAGCTTGGACGCCCGGACGAAGCCCGCAAGGCCTATCAGGCTGCCATGTCGGCACTGGGCGAGGAGGCGCCGCAACGCGGCGCGCTGCAGATGAAAATCGATAATCTGGCTGTGGCCGGGAAGCAGGGTGCATGAAAAGATTTCTGTTGATCACGCTGGCTTCGCTGGCAACCCTCGCCGGTTGCCATTCCTTCAAGAAGGAAAACGTCCAGCCGCCGACGCCGCTGGCCAAGGATTTCAAGTCGACGGTGCAAGTCACCCGCCTGTGGAAGACCACGGTCGGTGACGGCGCCCAGGTGAGCGGCGTGCGTTTGCGCCCGGCGGTGGTCGACGGCGTCCTGTATGCCGACAGCACCGACGGAAAAATCGCCGCCATCGACGCCACCAGCGGCAAGACGCTGTGGACGAAGAGCTCGCGCACGCACGGCTGGTTTGGCTGGGGTGACAAGAAGCGCAAGGATGCCCAATACGCGGGCGGCCCTGCGGTCAGCGGCGACCTGCTCGCGGTCGGCACGCTGGATGGTCACGTTTACGCCATGAGCGCCAAAGACGGCAACCCGCGCTGGGAAGTCGAAGTCAGCGGCGAAGTGATGGCGTCGCCGGTGATCGTGGGCGACATGGTGATGGTGCGCACCGGTGACGGCCGCATTTATGCGCTGGACGCCGCGGACGGCCATCGTCGCTGGGTTTACGACCAGAGCACGGTGCCGCTGCTGAGTCTGCGTGGCAACGGCACGATGCTGGTAGCCAACGGCGTGCTGTTCTTCGGCAGCGACGACGGCAAGCTGGTGGCCCTGCGTCAGGACAATGGTTCGAAGTTGTGGGAGCAGCGGCTGTCCAGCGGCGAAGGCCGCACCGAGATCGACAAGCTGAATGACGCCGACGGCTCTATCCTGCTGGACGGCAGCACGCTCTATGGCGCCGCCTATCACGGCAACCTGACCGCCATCGACGGCCCCAGCGGTCGCCCCTTGTGGTCGCACCCGTTCTCCACCTTCGATTCGCTGGCCAGCAATGCCGGCGCGATCTTCGGTGTCGACGACCAGTCCCAGGTGTGGGCGTTCGATCGCAGCACCGGCACCGACATGTGGAAGAACGCCTCGCTGAAATATCGCTGGGTCACCGGCCCCGCCGTGCAGGGCAACTACGTTGTCGTGGGCGACCTGGAAGGCTACGTGCACTGGTTGCAGAGCGGCGATGGCGCCCTGGCCGCCCGTGAGCGGCTGTCGAAGAAGGCGATCCGTGCCCAGCCGCTGGTGGTGGGCGACATCGTTTACGTCGAGGACGTCGAGGGCCACATCGGCGCCTACCGTCTGTCCTCACCCTGATCGCTGGAACGAAGTACTTATCATGTTGCCCGTCGTCGCACTGGTTGGTCGTCCGAATGTCGGTAAATCGACCCTGTTCAATGTGCTGACGCGCAGCCGTGACGCCCTCGTGGCCGACATGCCGGGCGTCACCCGCGATCGCCACTACGGCGTCTGCCGCAGCGGTGAGCGGCCGTTCGTGGTGGTTGATACCGGCGGCCTGTCCGGTGTCGAGGAAACCATGGACGTGCTCACCGCCAGGCAGGTGCGCCTGGCGATCGAGGAAGCGAACGTGCTGGTCTTCGTGGTCGACGCCCGCGACGGCCTGCTGCCGCAGGATTACGTGATCCTGGGCGAGCTGCGTCGCAGCGGCAAGCCGATCGTGGCGGTGGTCAACAAGACTGACGGCCTCGACGAACAAGCTGTGCTGGCCGAGTTTTCCGCGTTCGGCATCGGCACGACGCTGCCGTTGTCGGCGGCGCACAATCGCGGCACCGATGACCTGATCCGCGTCCTGCTGCCGATCCTTCCCGCCGAGGAAGAGGGCAGCGTCGAGGCCGACAGCGAGGATGGCACCATCCGCGTCGCCATCGTGGGACGCCCGAATGCCGGCAAGTCGACCCTGATCAATCGCCTGCTCGGCGAAGAACGGCTGATCGTCTCCAACGTCGCCGGCACCACCCGTGATCCGATCCGGGTGCCGCTGGAGCGCGACGGCAAGCGGTATACGCTGATCGACACGGCCGGTATCCGGCGCAAGGCGCGGGTCGAGGAAGCCGTCGAGAAATTCAGCGTGATCAAGACGCTGCAGTCGATCGCCGCGGCCCAGGTCGTGGTGGTGATGATCGATGCCCGGGAAAACCTCGCCGACCAGGACCTCACCCTGATCGGTTATGCGATGGACGAGGGCAGGGCGCTGGTCATCGCGATCAACAAGTGGGACGACATGGACCCGTACCAGCGCGACGAATGCCGCCGCGCGCTGGACCGTCGCCTGGTATTCGCCGACTGGGCCAAGCAGGTGCAGATCTCCGCACTGCATGGTTCGGGCCTGCGCGAACTGATGCGCGCCGTGGTGCGTGCGCACGCGTCAGCCACCAAGGTGCTGGTGTCGTCCGATCTGACCAAGACGCTGGAAAAGGCCTACGAGAGCTACCAGCCGCCGCTGGTCAACGGCCATGCGCCGAAGCTGCGCTTCGCGCATCCGGGCGGCACCAATCCGCCCACCATCGTGATCCACGGCACCCGCACCAAGCACATCGCACCGGCGTACCAGCGCTACCTGGAAAACTTCTTCCGCAAGCGCTACAAGCTCGAGGGCACGCCGATCCGCATCGCGTTCCGCGAGGGCGAAAACCCGTATGCCGGGCGCAAGAAGGTGCTGACCAAGGAACAGCAGCACAAGGCCCGCCGCCGCAAGAGCGAGCTGATCAGCCGGACGCGCTGAACAGGCTTCAGTCGAGGTCCCGCGGTATCCATCCGTATACCGCGGCGTCGCGCGCCTGGCCTTCAACCCACAGCCGTTGCCGGGCGATCGCCTCGAATTTTGCGCCCAGACTTCTGGCGACGGCGTGGCTGGCCAGGTTGTCGGGCAGGATCACGATCTCGATGCGGACCAGCCCGAGTTGCGAGAAGCCGAAGCGGGCCACCCGCCGCGCAGCCGCAACGGCGACACCGCGCCGCTGGCAGGATTCACGCACCCAGTAACCCAGGTTGGCGCTGCGATGCAGCCGGTTGTGCTGGTTGAGACCGGCGGCACCCAGCAATCGACCGGAACCGGCTTCGAAGACCGGGAACGCGAAATGATCGCCGCTGGCCCAGCCTGTCTGGCAGTGTGCGATCCAGGTCAGGGCGTCGCTCAGGTCGTAGCCCGCGCGACACCACGGCAGCCATTGCCCGACACTGGCCACGGATTCGCGGACAGCTTCCACCAGCGCCGGCGCATCTTCCTCCCGCCATGTCCGCAGGTGCAGACGATCGTCGCTCAATCCGGTGATGTCCATGCGCGGCCCGTGTTTGTATGCATGTGATCCAGCCCGGATAATGCACGACTCCCCAGCCAGGTGACATCCATGAGCGCACGCATACTCGACGGCAAACGCATCGCGCAGGAATTGCTCGAGCGTGTGGGGAAACGCGTGGCCGAGCGCGTCCGGCAGGGGCTGGCCGCGCCAGGCCTAGCGGTGGTCCTGGTCGGCGCCGACGCCGCCTCGTCGGTCTACGTGCGCAACAAGCGCAAGGCCTGTCACCAGGTCGGCTTTCGTTCCTTCGACCATGACTTGCCGGCACACACGACCCAGCAGGAGCTGTTCGCACTGATCGACAGGCTCAACGCCGATCCGGATGTGCACGGCATCCTGGTGCAGTCTCCACTGCCGGATCACATCGACGAAGACGCTCTGGTCGACCGCATCGATCCGGACAAGGACGTGGACGGTTTCCAGGCGATCAACGTGGGGCGCCTGGCCTTGCGTCGCTTTGGTCTGCGTCCATGCACACCGAAAGGCGTGATGACCCTGCTCGGCCACACCGATCGCCCGGTGCGCGGACAGCACGCGGTGGTGATCGGCGTTTCCAACCATGTCGGCCGACCGCTGGCGCTCGAGCTGATGATCGCCGGTTGCACCACCACCTCGTGCCACCGTTTCACGCGCGACCTGGAAGGCTTTGTACGCCAGGCCGACATCGTGATCGTCGCGGTCGGCAAGCCCGGGCTGGTCAAGGGCGACTGGATCAAGCCTGGCGCCGTGGTCATCGATGTCGGCATCAACCGGCTGGACGATGGACGGCTGGTCGGCGACGTGGAGTTCGCCCCGGCGGCCGAACGCGCCAGCTGGATCACGCCGGTTCCCGGCGGTGTCGGACCGATGACCGTGGCCACGCTGATGGAGAACACGCTGGAAGCCGCCGAGGCTCGTTTGCAGGCTGCGGCAGCGGGCTGAGACGGTCCGGCAGGCCGGCATTCAGGCCTGCATCTGGCAGGCAACACGTCGGGGCGCGTATAATTCCCTCTTTGCACCGGGGCTTTTTCATGCGCATTCTCGCCGAGGCACTGACCTACGACGACGTCTACCTTGTTCCGGGCCACTCCATCGTGCTGCCGCGCGACGTGAACACCTCGACGCGGTTTACCCGCGACCTGCGCCTGAACATCCCCATCGTGTCCGCTGCCATGGACACCGTCACCGAAGCCCGACTCGCCATCACCATGGCCCAGAACGGCGGCATCGGCATCATCCACAAGAACATGACCGCCGAGCAGCAGGCCGCCGAAGTGCGCCTGGTCAAGAAGTTCGAAGCCGGCGTGATCCGCAGCCCGATCACTGTCACCCCGGAAACCTCGATTCGCGAAGTGCTGCGACTGACCCGTGCGCACAACATCTCCGGCGTGCCGGTGGTGGATGGTGCGCAGCTGGTCGGCATCGTCACCAGCCGCGACCTGCGCTTCGAGCGCAAGCTGGACGACCCGGTGCGCAACATCATGACGCGCCAGGACAAGCTGGTCACCGTCCGCGAGGGCGCCGGCCAGGACGATGTGCTGCTGTTGCTGCACAAGCACCGCATCGAGAAAGTGCTGGTGGTCAACGAGGCATTCCAGTTGCGTGGCCTGATCACCGTCAAGGACATCCAGAAGGCGCGCGACAATCCGCATTCCGCCAAGGATCGCCAGGAAGCGCTGCTGGTCGGCGCGGCAGTCGGCGTTTCGGGCGATACCGAACAGCGCGTGGCTGCCCTGGTCGATGCCGGCGTCGACGTGCTTGTGGTCGACACGGCGCACGGCCATTCGCAGGGCGTGATCGATCGCGTGGGCTGGGTCAAGAAGAACTATCCGCAAGTGCAGGTGATTGCCGGCAACATCGTCACCGGCGAAGCGGCCCGCGCGCTGCTCGACGTGGGCGTCGATGCGGTCAAGGTCGGCGTGGGTCCCGGCTCGATCTGCACCACCCGCGTGGTCGCCGGCGTGGGCGTGCCGCAGATCACCGCGATCGACATGGTCGCCACCGCGCTGAAGGACGAGATCCCGCTGATCGCTGATGGCGGCATCCGCTACTCCGGCGACATTCCCAAGGCACTGGCCGCCGGCGCCTCCAGCGTGATGCTGGGCTCGATGTTCGCCGGCACCGAGGAATCACCGGGCGAGGTCGAACTGTTCCAGGGCCGCTCGTACAAGAGCTACCGCGGGATGGGTTCGATCGGCGCGATGCAGCTGGGCTCGAAGGATCGCTACTTCCAGGACGAGGCCGACGCCGACAAGCTGGTGCCCGAAGGCATCGAGGGTCGCGTGCCGTATCGCGGTCCGCTGCGTAACATCATCCATCAGCTGATCGGTGGCCTGCGTGCCTCGATGGGTTATCTGGGCGCGGCCACCGTCGAGGACGTGCGGCACAAGGCGCAGTTCGTGAAGGTCACTTCGGCCGGCGTTACCGAAGCGCATCCGCACGACATCCAGATCACCAAGGAAGCGCCGAACTACCGGCTGAATTCCTGATTTGAAACCCATCCGGAGATTGGACTCTGTCCAATTCTCCAACCCCTGGCGGACGTCATTCCCGCTTTCGCGGGAATGACGCTGGCTAATTACGGACGTTTTCAAGGCCCGGGCCGATGCACAACATCCACTCCGACAAGATCCTCATCCTCGACTTCGGCGCGCAATACACGCAGCTGATCGCGCGGCGTGTGCGCGAATTGGGCGTGTACTGCGAGATCTGGGCCTGGGATCATGATCCGGCCGAAATCGCCGGCTTCGGCGCCAAGGGCATCATCCTGTCCGGCGGGCCGGAGTCCACCACGCTCGAAGGCGCGCCCAAGGCGCCGCAACAGGTGTTCGATTCGGGTCTGCCGATCCTCGGCATCTGCTACGGCATGCAGACCCTGGCGGCCCAGCTCGGCGGTGCGACCGAGGCGGCCGATGCCCGCGAATTCGGCCACGCCACGGTGGACATCACCGCCGCCAGCCGCCTGTTCGATGGCCTCAGCGATCATGCGGACAGTCACAAGCTCGACGTGTGGATGAGCCACGGCGACCACGTGTCGAAGGCACCGCCGGGTTTCGTCGTCACCGGCAGCACCGATCGCATCCCGGTCGCGGTGATGGAAGACGAGGACAAGCGCTGGTACGGCGTGCAGTTCCACCCCGAAGTGACCCACACGAAGCAGGGCGGGGCGCTGCTGAAGCGCTTCATCACCGAGATCTGCGGCTGCGCCACGTTGTGGACCGCCACCAACATCATCGACGACCAGATCGCCCGCGTGCGCGAACAGGTCGGCAACGACCTCGTGCTGCTGGGCCTGTCCGGCGGCGTCGATTCCTCCGTGGTGGCCGCGCTGTTGCACAAGGCGATCGGTGAGCAGCTGACCTGCGTGTTCGTCGACACCGGGCTACTGCGCTGGCAGGAAGGTGACCAGGTGATGGCCACCATGGCCGAGAACATGGGCGTCAAGGTCATTCGGGTCAACGCCGCCGATCGCTATTTCAAGGCGCTCGAAGGCGTCGCCGATCCGGAAGCCAAGCGCAAGATCATCGGCGGCCTGTTCGTAGAAATCTTCGACGAGGAGTCCACCAAGCTCACTGCCGGCGGCAGCGGCGAGGTGAAGTGGCTGGCCCAAGGCACCATCTATCCAGACGTGATCGAGTCGGCCGGCAGCAAGACCGGCAAGGCTCACGTCATCAAGAGTCACCACAACGTCGGCGGCCTGCCGGCGCACATGAAGCTGAAGCTGGTCGAGCCGCTGCGCGAACTGTTCAAGGACGAGGTGCGCCGGATCGGCGTGGAACTCGGCTTGCCCCGCGCGATGGTCTATCGCCATCCGTTCCCCGGGCCGGGCCTGGGCGTGCGCATCCTGGGCGAAGTGAAACGCGAATACGCCGAGCTGCTGGCCCAGGCCGACGCGATCTTCATCGACGAACTGCGCAAGGCCGACCTGTACGACCGGACCAGCCAGGCGTTTGCGGTCTTCCTGCCGGTCAAGTCGGTGGGCGTGGTCGGCGACGCGCGCGCCTACGAGTGGGTGATCGCGCTGCGTGCGGTGGAAACCATCGACTTCATGACCGCCCACTGGGCACACCTGCCGTACGAGTTTCTCGGCAAGGTTTCAAATAGAATTATCAATGAGTTGCGCGGTGTTTCTCGCGTAGTTTACGACATAAGCGGCAAGCCGCCTGCCACGATCGAGTGGGAATAGTAAAATCAGCCACTTGCATGCAGGGAGAACGGCCGGCAACTTGCCGGCTTTCTCATGTAAATCATGCAACAATTTGAAATGACTGACGAAATTTCATCAAGTTCCAGTGAATTTTCAGCTGCCGACGTGCAGTACATGCGGCGAGCACTGCAGCTGGCAGCGCACGCCCGCGATGCCGAGAATGAAGTGCCCGTCGGGGCCGTACTGGTGCAGGGAGGCGAGATCGCCGGCCTGGGCTGGAATCGAAACATCACCCTGCACGACCCGACCGCCCATGCCGAAATCATGGCCATGCGGGCGGCGGGCGAGAAACTGGCCAATCACCGACTGTCCGGCGCCACCCTCTACGTCACGCTGGAGCCATGTTCGATGTGTGCCATGGCCATGATCCACGCGAGACTGGGCAGGGTGGTCTACGCCGCTGCAGATCCCAAGACCGGCGCGGCGGGCAGCGTATTCGACACCCTGGTCGACGCGCGCCACAACCATCGGATCGAGGTGGCCGGTGGCTTGCTGGGTGAGGAGTCGGCCGGGATGCTGCGGGAGTTCTTCCGCGCCCGCCGCTGAGCTCAGTCGCCGTCGTACTGGATATCGGCCGTGGCCAGCCCCGTGTTGCCGGGATCGGGGACATTCCTGCCCACCAGTTGCATGTGCAACCCCCACGGTGCCGCGAAATCCAGCACCATGTGCCCGGCCAGGGGACCCGAGACCACGCGATGCGGCGCGCTGCTGACGACCACGCCCTGGTTTCGCAACCATTCGTTGGCGCGCCCCACGTCGTCCGTAGCCAATTGCAGGGTCGCCGACTGCTTGTCCGACGTGGGAGAAGGGGAGTTGCCCCGATCGACGAAGAGCTCGACCACCGAGCCTTCGTCGCAGGAAAGCAGGAGGGACTCCGTTGCGGATTCACTGGCCGTGGCTTCGCCCCCGATCAGCTGGCAATCGAGCACGTCGCGGAAGAATTTCGCGGCCTGCGTCATGTCAGGTACGCCGACCCTGACGTAGCCGCCGTCATACGACGTGGCTGCGCGAGCTCCCGACGGCGCGATCGCGCCAAGCATCAGGACGACGTACAACAATGCAAATATTTTCTTACCCATGATCCGACGGCCGAAGATCTGTTCGGCCAGCTACATGGGTTCGCATGACAGCAGGCGAAACCCCGGTTTGACGACCGCTGTGTTTCCGGGCGCGAACACCACCGCAGCTTCGGCGTCGTTTCCAGGCAGGAACGGAATGATCACCCGAACCGGCTTGATACATGGCGCGGCAAAACCAATCCTGTGTCTGGACTACCAGGCCGGCACGAATCGGCCCGGCCACTGCCATTTCCAGGAGCCACTCGAATGAAGCGCTACATCAATCATCTGCTGCAGGGCCCGAGCAGTCGGTTTGGGAATCTCCGGCCCGCACGCCAAGACGCGGGGCCACGAACGATCGCAACCAAAGCCAGCCTGCGGGCCGAAGATGGCTATGACTGGCTGCGGCAAATCAAGTCGACACAGAAGAGCTGTCCGAACCTGCTTTAGGACAAGCAGTTCCAGGGCTGCCGGGTCGACGCGATCGATCCATCCATTCTTGATTTGACATAATATACATTATGCGAAATCAAAGAAGTGCCCGATAAGGCCACGGCAACCGCTGGCACCCGCCCTATGGGCCTCGCCGTCTCATGTTCGCAGGCCATGTGCCCGGCTCTCTGGCTCATCCCACAATTGGTGCGACCCTCTCATCATGTCGTAACCGCTGGTGTTCATGGCTGATCAGTGTGCGAGGCGAACACAGGCTGATCGCCCTCTTCAGCGCGCGCCACGCACCGGCAAGATGGCCCAAGCTCCAAGTGCGACGAGAACCGCTGCCATGGCGAACAAGGCTGTATAGCTCCCGCCGCTCGCCAACAGGATGCCCGGCGCAACGGCCGGCATCAGCGACTGCGGCATGACGCTGGCGATGTTGAAGATGCCAAAGTTCCTCGCTGCATGTGTTTCCCGTTCTGGCAATACATCGGTCACCAACGCCAGATCTGCGGCCAGGTACCCCCCCTGCGCGAGGCCGGTGATCGCCATCGCCACGAGGAAAAGAGCGTACGAAGTGGCAAAAGCGATCATCAACAAGGCCAGCGCATAGATCAGTGCCGTGCTGCAGACGAAAGCCTTGCGCCGGCCGCTGGCATCCGACAACCCACCGCCCACGACACTGGAGACCGCTACCGCAGCGGATTGCACCAGGGTCGACAGAAAGATCCACCGCGGCACGGCAGCTGAGGGGCAACCCAACTGGTGGATCAGATAGAACTCCTGGTAGGTCATCAGGAGCGCAACACCGGCATAGAGCAGGAAACGGCTGCTCCACGCCCAGGCGAAATCCGGGTAGCGCAGCGGGTTGATCCAGAAGCTGCTCAGAAATCCGCGCCACCCGTAACGCAGCCGCTGCATTGCAACCAGACGACGGTCGGGCAATACCCAGGCCAGGAGGAATGCGCCGACCAGGGCGATCACCGCCGGCACCAGAAAGATGGCCAGCGTGGAATGAGCAAGGAGCTCCACCAAATAGGTGCCTCCCACCATGCCCACCGGCAGGCTGACACCCACGATGCCGGATACCATGCCGCGCTGTGGCTCTGGAATCTGATCGGCAAGGATTGCAGTCAGCGCGGCCAATTGCGCATTGTAGGCAAGCTGCGTGATGCACCAGCCCAGCAACAGCTGCGGAACCGACACGGCCGTCGCAATGACCGCCAACCCGACCGCTCCCCCCGTGGCGCCGGCAATCAGCCAGGGCCGTCGCATGCCGAAGCGCGAGGTCGTGCGATCCGAGAGGCTGCCGAAGAACGGATTGCCGAACAGCGCAATAAGCGCTCCCAGACCTACCACCAGGGACAGGCTGCCCGTCGCATGCGCCGGGGCAATCTCGCTCACGCGCATTGCCAAGCCCACCAGGATGGGCGGCAGCAACGCCATCCACAGGCCCATGTAAGCCATGCCGTAGATCGCGATGAACGGCCAGCCGACGCGGCACGCCGGTGGCGCCGCATCCGCGCACGCGCTGAAGGGCATGGGCAGCCCGCGCAACGCCACTCCGGCCTCGTCGTCGATCACAGCCCCTCCGCTCCGTCGATCCGCGCGTCAGGTCCCCTGCGCCGGTTCTGGACGAATATTACGGTTTCCGGGGCGCGGCCGTGGATGCTCGCAAGTGCACCTCGTAGGGCACCCGCGCCTGCCGGGGGATGGCGGCGTCGCGGATCGACTGCAGCACGCTTTGCACGGCAAGGCATCCGAGCTCGCGGCACGGCTGATGCACCGTGGTCAGGCCGGGCGAGATCAGCTGCGACACCGGCGTGCCGTCGAAGCCGCATACCGACAGGTCGCCGGGAATCGACAGCCCGCGTTCGTAGGCTTCGCGCATCACGCCGCAAGCCATGTCGTCGTTCGCCGCGAAGATCGCCGTAGGCGGGTGGCGCAGGTCGAGCAGCGTCCGCGCGCTGGCCACGCCCGAGGCGAAGGCGAAATCCCCGTCCACCACCAGCGACTCGTCGTAAGCGATGCCGGCCCGGCGCAAGGCGTCGCGATAGCCGCCGAGCCGCCAGGTTCGCGCACCGTGTCCCTGCAGCCCGGCGATGTGGCCGATGCGGCGATGCCCGAGCGAGACCAAGTGCTCGACAATCTCGGCCGCTGCCCTGCGCTCGTCGAAGCCGACGTCGATGCGCGACTGATGCAGCCTGGAGGAGATCGTCGAGTAAGGAATGTCCAGCTCGTCGAGGCGCTGCAGCAGCTTCACGTTGTTCGCATGCGGCGGCACCAGCACCAGCGCGTCCGGCCGGTGCGTCGCCACGAAGCCATCGATCCGCGCAGCGAGGTCGTCCGCCGCGTCGAAGGGATGCAGGACCGCGTTGTACGGCGTGCCCTTGCACGCCTGCAGCACGCCCACGATCAGTTCCATGGTGTAGCTGGAACCGGCCATCGGGTTGTCGTACAGCAGCGCGACCAGGTACGAGCGATTCCCCGCCAGGCCGCGTGCCGACGCGTTGGGCACGTAGTTGAGCGCGTGGATCGACGCTTCGATCCGCGCGCGCAGCTTGGCGCGCACGGTCGTATGGCCGTTGAGCACGCGGGACACCGTCTTGGTGGATACGCCGGCATGCGCAGCGACGTCTTCGATTCTCGCAGGCATGTGCAGATCCCGCCCCTGTATGGCTTGCAGCGCTCCATCCTACCCCAAGCGGAAGGCGCGCAACCATACGGAATCCGGCCGTTTCACGCGAAAGTACCAGCGCTGGTATTTTCTGTTGACAGCGCTTGTACATTTGATTAGCTTGCGACGAATGCGGGATCCGCTTGCGGGGGGACGCAACGCGGGAGAGAGGAGAAAGTCCGTCGGAGGCGGTTGGCGAAGCGCCCTGCGGCGGCAGCCGCCCACGCCACTTCAATCTCTTCTCGCCGACTGCAAAGGCAGGTTTGCACCTGGCCGACGAAGGCGGGGCGATGGTCTGGGGTCTGGGGTCTGGACGGCTGGCGGAAGAAACCGAGGTCGAGGGCGGAACCGCGTTGGCCGAGCGTTCACTGAAAACCGGGGAGATATCGAAGTGACGAAGCAATCCGTGCACCCGCTTGCAGGCGGCGCCAGTCAACTGCGCCTGTTGCCCATCGCGATCGCGATGACGCTGTTCGTGGCCAGCCCATTGTCTGCGCAACCTGCCCCGCAGGATGCGGACCAGGCCGCGCAGGCTGCACCCGCCGCGAAGAAGGATTCGAAGGTCGCCGCAAAAAAGAAAAACGCTGCCACGACGGCGAACGAGAAGGAGGCGAAGCAGCTCACCGGCATGACCGTCAACGGCTACTCGTCCAGCCTGAACCGTGCGCAGAACATCAAGCGCTACGCCGACACCGTGGTCGACGCGATCTCGGCGCAGGACGCCGGCTCCCTGCCCGACCTGTCAGTGACCGAGGCCCTGCAACGCGTGCCGGGTGTAGCCGTCAGCGCCTTCGGCGTCGCCGCCGACCCGGATCATTTCTCGATCCAGGGTTCGGACATCAGCCTGCAGGGCCTGCCCTATACCAGCACGCTGTTCAACGGCCGCGAGGTGTTCTCCGCCGGCGGGGGCCAAGGGCTCAACTTCTCGACCGTGTCGCCCGAGCTGATCGGATCGGTGGTGGTGAGCAAGAACCAGACGGCGGACATGATCGAAGGCGGCATCGCCGGCTCGATCAACCTCAACACGCGCATGCCCTTCGACAGCAACAAGGATACACAGGCCTCCGTCACCCTCGGCAGCTACTGGGGCGACCTGGCCAAGAAGGGCACGCCGCAGATCGCCGGCCTGTTCAGTCACAACTGGAATACCGGCATCGGCCGCTTCGGTTTCCTCGCCAACGTGGCCTACGACCGCATCTATCAGACCGACAATGCGATTTCCGTGGTCGATTACCAGCGACGGTGCAATGGCTGTGACCTGCCGGGTGGCAGAACCGACGCCCTCCCCGGCCTTGCGCCGGGCGAATACCGCTACCTGCCGGTCGGCGGCGACCTTCGCCACCAGGACGAAACAAGCACGCGCTTCGGCCATGCGCTGGCCCTGCAATGGGAAAGCCCGGACAAGGCATGGCAGGCCGCATTGACGTGGAATCGGACATCGGATTCCGAAACCACCTTCGAGCACACCCTGCAGGCATCGACGGATGGCTGCAGCGGCCAGACGCTGGCCGGTTGTGCCGTGCCACTGGCAGGCACCACGCCTGTGTACGACGCCAACGGCGTATTCCAGTCCGGCATCATCTCGGGCGATCCGGCCGCATCGACCTTCCTGCCGTTCACCTATGGCGGCGTGCCGACGCAGCTCAATACCACCGGCTTCAGGCGGCGCTATGTGACCAACGACTACGCCTTCAACCTGAAGTGGAACGTCAACGACCGCCTGCACCTCAGCCTGGACGCGCAGGACACCCATTCCGATTACTCGGATTCCTACTACTACATTCGCCAGATGACCCAGGCGAACTGGTACATCGCCACGCACGGCGACAATGTGCCCACGATCAAACTGCTGTCGCCCGATCCCAACGAAACGACGGCCCAGTACTTCGCCAACCCCAACAACACCTATTGGTCAGCGGCACAGGATCACCAGGAGAAGTCCTGGGGCAACCAGCGCGCCTTCCGCCTGGACGGCAGCTTCGACGTGGACAAGGGCCCGCTGGACGACATCCAGTTCGGTTTCCGGCACAGCGACCAGGAAGAAACGCTGCATTCCTCGCCGTACAGCTACTTCTGGGACATCAGCACGCCTTACGCCGGCGGGCCAGGGCTGGCAGTCACTGCCGCCGACACACCGAACGACGTTTCCCCGTATCACGTCAACCTGCCTGCCTTCGACCACGGTGATTTCGGCGTGGTCGCGCCCTTCTTCAACCTCAACCCGCAGTCGCAATTCTGGCAGTCCGTCGCCGCGATGAAGCAGATCAACCAGCAGTCGCTGACCATCAATCCGGGCTGGGACTGGTGGAGTCCCTATTACACCAACTACGAACGCGATCGGTACGGCTATACCTTCGTGCCGGGCACGCATTACCTGCCGCAGGAAATCTCTTCCAACGGGGAAAAGACCAACGCCACCTATCTCCGCCTGAACTTCAGCAACGGCAACATGGATTTCCTGAGCGGCCTGCAGATCAGCGGCAACATCGGCATGCGCTACGTGCATACCCAGGACGATGCCTCGGGCTATCTGCTGCTGCCGGACATGAAGCAGGCTCTCGGCAATGCCACCGTCGCGGAGTATTGCCAGGGCGTAACGAAAAATGGCACCCAACCGGCCTCACCAGGCACGTTCTGCGCGCTCACCTCGCCACAGCAGCAGCAATACGTGACCTTCGCCAACGGTGGTTATAGCCCGATAAAGGCCAGGAACGGCTACGGTAACTGGCTGCCCAGCTTCAATCTGTCGATCGGCTGGACCGACGACCTCATCACCCGTTTCGCATTCTCCAAGTCGATCTTCCGGCCGGCGCTCAACCAGCTGGAGGCGGGCCAATCGATCAGCGGGCTGCTGCCTTACGGCACCAATGGCAGCACCGAGCCGACGGTGGGCAACGGCTACAACGGCACGAACCCCTACCTCAAGCCCATCACGGCGCACAATTTCGACCTGACCCAGGAGTGGTATTTCGGCAACGCCGGCTCGTTGACCGGCATGCTGTTCTGGAAGCAGTTGAACCACACCATCCAGTACATCACCAACGTGGTGAACACCACGGTGACGAACAACGGCGTGACCTATCCGGAGCAGTACACGGCGGGCCTGGCCAACCTCGACCAGAAGGGCAGCGTGGGCGGGGCAGAACTGGCTTACCAGCAAAAATTCGATTTCCTGCCTGGCTGGCTGTCCGGCTTTGGCGTGCAGACCAACTACACCTACATCAAGCCACACGGACTGGCCTTCGGCGTGGTCAACTACTGCCCCGCCACGTATCTGGCGGCCACGCAGTGCGTCAACCAGCTCAAGCTGCCGCCAGGCGAATTGTCCCGCGATACCTTCAACTTCACCACGTATTACGAGAAAGGCCCGCTGTCGGCGCGGCTGGCGTGGAACTGGCGCTCGCAATTCCTGATCACGGGCCAGGAGGCGGATTATCCGTTCCTGCCGGTCATGGCCGCATCCCAGGGCCGGCTGGATGGTTCGCTGATCTACTCGCTCAACGACCATGTCAAGGTGGCCCTGCAGGTGGCCAACCTGTTGAACTCGACGTTCAAGAGCCGCGAAATCATCGACACCAACGGCACCACCGTGCCCAAGGGTTTCTTCCGCAACGACACCCGCTACAACCTCAGCCTGCGCGCGGACTTCTGAGCGGTCCCTTGCAACGGGCTCCCGCCATGGTGCATGCCGAACCACGTGCCATGGCGGCAACCGGGGAACACGACATGGCGAGTTCCCCGGTTGCCGCCATTCCCGTGAAGGCGGGAGTGGCGGCCTTGTTCGCCTGCCTGCTGCTCGCCGCATGCACCGCAATGCAGGTGCATGCGAAAACCGCGGCGTCCGCGACGCCAATGATTGCAGCACTCGAGCGTGCAGGCTGCGACGCCATCGCCGCGCGCGTCGATGCGCTGCCGGGCAACGGCCCGGTACTACTACGCAGCTACGACAGCGAACGCGGACAAGGCGCACCCGCCCTGCCACCACTGCACACGGTGGCGTTCACCTACGACAACGCGCTCGCCGTCATCGCCCTGCTCGCCTGCGGCAGGCGGCCGCAGGCGGAACGCATCGGCGAAGCATTGCGCCTCGCGGCCATGCATGACGCGCGCCTGCGCGACGCGTATCGCGCAGGCGCGGTCGCAGGCGACAAGCCCTTGTCGAACGGCTGGCAGGATGCGCAACGCAAGCAATGGGTCGATGCCGCGCAGCAGTATGCCGGCGCGTACCAGGACGGCAGCTCCTGCGGCAACGTCGCGTGGACCGCACTGGCGTTGCTGGCGCTGCACGACGCCACCGGCGAGACGCGCTGGCGCGATGCCGCGGTACATCTCGCCGACTGGGTCGTCGCCCACGCGTCGGACGCGCACGGCGCGGCCGGCTTCCACGGCGGCATCGAGTCTTACCTGCTGGCGCCACGCAAGGCATCGTGGAAATCGACCGAGCACAACATCGACCTGGCCGCGATGTTCGCGTGGCTGGCCCGGATCTCCGCACCCGGCGGCGACTGGAACGCACAGGCGAAGCACGCCCGTGATTTCGTGGCGCAGCAATGGGATGCCGCGAGCGGGCATTTCTGGACGGGCACCGCAGGCGACGGTGTGGCGCCGCTGCGCTCGCCATCCGCCCTCGATGTGCAGCTCTGGGCGCAACTCCTGCCGGATGCGCCGAAGGCATGGCGGCGCGCGCTGGGCTGGGTCGAACGCAGGCATGCGGTCAAGGGCGGCTACGCTTTCACCGATGCCCGCGACGGCATGTGGACGGAAGGCACCGCGCAGGCCGCGCTCGCCTGGCGATGGGTCGGCGACGAGGCCAGGGCGGACACGCTGTTCGCCAGGGTCGTGCAGCAGGCCTCGCCGGGCGGCTTCCTCTACGCCACGCCCGAGCCACGCATCGTGGCGCTATATGCCTGGTACTACCACCGGCCATGCCTTGCCGCGACGGCTTGGGCCGTGATCGCCGCATCGAATCGCAATCCGTACCTGCCGAGTCAAGCGTTTGCCACCCGGCACCCGCGATGAGCATGCATCCAATCTGTTCCGGAAAAACGAAGGGGACGTCATGGCACTCCACAAGACCCGCATTGCTTCCTTGATCGGCATCGCCCTATGGGCCTTCGGCGGTGCATGCACCACCGCGAACGCGAGCGGCGACGCGCACCCGTGGATGAACGCCAGGCTGACGCCCGATCAGCGCGCCGACCTCGTACTGAAGGCGATGACGCAAGACGAGAAATTCCGGCTGATTCGCGTCGACTTCGGCGACACCGAGAACGGCCACGTGATGGCATCGGGCGCGCTGGGTTCGGCCGGCTATGGGCCGGCGATCGCGCGACTGGGCCTGCCCGCGCTACAGGAAAGCGATGCCGGTCTCGGCGTGGCCAAGCCGCACAAGCTCGGCGCCACCGCCCTGCCCTCGGGCCTGGCCACCGCGGCCAGTTTCGATCCTACGATCGCCCGCGAAGGTGGAGCGATGATAGGCGGCGAGGCGCATCGCCGCGGCTTCAACGTGATGCTGGCCGGCGGCGTGGACCTGGTGCGCGACCCGCGCAACGGCCGCAATTTCGAATACGCGGGCGAAGACCCGCTGCTGGCCGGCGTGATCGCCGGCAACGCCATCGCCGGCATCCAGAGCCAGCATCTCGTCTCCACCATCAAGCACTATGCGCTCAACGACCTGGAAACCGACCGCACCACGCTGAGCGCGAATATCGACCGCGCCGCCGCGCGCGAGTCCGACCTGCTCGCCTTCGAGATCGCCATCGCGACCGGCCACCCGGGCTCGGTGATGTGTTCCTACAACCGCATCAACGCCGTCTATGCCTGCGAGGACGACTGGCTGCTCAACGACGTGCTGAAGCACGACTGGCACTACCCCGGCTTTGTGATGTCGGACTGGGGTGCGGTTCACAGCGCCGCGAAATCCGCGCTGGCCGGACTGGATCAGGAATCGGCCGGCGAAACCTTCGACAAGGAGGTTTACTTCGACCAGCCGCTGCGTGCCGCGGTCGCATCCGGCCAGGTGCCGCAGTCGCGTATCGACGACATGGCGCGACGCATCCTGCGCAGCCTGTTCGCCGCCGGCGTGATGGATCATCCAGCAAGGCAAGCGCCCATCGACTTCGCCGCGGACCGCAAGGTGGCGCAGCGCGCCGAGGAAGCCGGCGCGGTGCTGCTGCGCAACCAGGACGCGCTGCTGCCGCTGTCCGCCGCGCAGTCCGTGGCGGTGATCGGCGGCCATGCCGACAAGGGTGTGCTGACCGGCGGCGGCTCCTCCGCGGTGCAGTCGCCGCAGGGCAACGCGGTGCCGGGCCTGGCGCCCGCCGAGTGGCCGGGGCCACGCATCTACCAGCCATCCGCACCACTGGCGGCGATCAGGCAACGCGCGCATGGCACGGTGGGCTACGCCAGCGGCGAGGACATCGCCGCCGCCGCGAAGCTGGCCGCTCAATCCAGGGTGGCCGTGGTGTTCGTCGAGCAGTGGGCGGCGGAAAGTTTCGACGCGCCGCACCTCACCCTGCCGGGCAACCAGGACGCACTGGTGGCCGCCGTGGCCAAGGCCAACCCGCTCACCATCGTCGTGCTGGAGAACAATGGGCCGGTGGCGATGCCGTGGCTGGACAAGGTCGGCGCCGTACTGGAAGCGTGGTACCCCGGTGCGGCCGGCGGCGAGGCGATCGCGCGGCTGCTGTACGGCGAGGTCGATCCCTCCGGTCGCCTTCCGATCACCTGGCCGCGCGACGAATCGCAACTGGCGCGCCCGACTATCCCCGGCGCAGGCCTCGCCGCCATCGGCCTGCCGCCGCAAGGCCAGCCGGCGCAGGACGTCGACTACGACCTCGAAGGCGCTGACGTAGGCTACCGCTGGTACCAGCGCCAGCACTTCGAACCGCTGTTCCCGTTCGGCTACGGCCTGAGTTACACGCACTTCGACTACAGCGACTTCAAGCCACGTGTGGAAGGCGGCAAGCTCATCGCCTCGTTCACTGTCACCAATCGCGGCGCACGCGTGGGCGCTGATGTGCCACAGCTCTACGTGACCCCGCCAGGTTCGAACAATGCGCGGCGACTGGCCGGCTGGTGCCGCGTCAGCCTGAAGCCCGGCCAGTCCGCGCACCTTACGGTCGCCGCCGACCCGCGCCTGCTGGTGAGTTTCGACAGCCATGGCCAGCGCTGGCTACGCCCGGCCGGCACCTATCAATTGCAGCTCGGCCACTCGGCCATGTCGTTTCAGGGCGAAGGCAAGGTGACACTCACGGCAGTCTCCTGGGGCGCCGACGCGTCGCCCCCAGGTGCAACTCGACCCTGCGTGACGGGTAAGCGCTGAGCCGGCACGCCTTGTCGGGATGTCAAACGGGAACACGTTTCGCCAACTTGGGTAACCCTGCCTGCCCCGATAATTTGACCTGATCGTCCATGAGAGCGGGAGCGAACCGGCGGGGGTTACCCCACCTGGGCTGTTGAATTTCATGGCTCAACTTCTGGCTCCACTTCGCACGTTGTCCACAGACGATCAACCGGCTCGGCCTGCACGTTCCGGCGGGTCGGACCTGTCGGGAACGCGACATGCGCCAATGGTGGCTGACCTGCGAGCTGGCAAGGTTGTTCCGCGAAGCGTACGAGCGCAAGGAAATCTGAAGCACCCTCTTTCCGGATATTTTTGTCGCCGGTCCTTGATATGCGCGCCGGCACTGCCATTTCTGTCTGCATCGCAACCACGACAGGAGGCGCCGCATGTCCCGTTACAACAGAAGTCCCGAGGCCTTGTCGCAACTGAGTCCCGAGCAGTATCGGGTCACCCAGGAAAGTGGCACCGAACGCCCCGGCACGGGCGAATACCTGCACAACAAGGAGCCCGGCATCTACGTGGATGTCGTTTCGGGCGAACCGCTGTTTGCCTCGTCGGACAAGTTCGAGTCGGGTTGCGGCTGGCCGAGCTTCACCAAGCCGATCGAGGCGGCCCACGTGAACGAGCTGCGTGACAGCAGCCACGGCATGATCCGCACCGAGGTGCGCTCGACCCATGGCGACAGCCATCTCGGCCACGTCTTTCCGGACGGCCCGAAGGATCGTGGCGGCCTGCGCTATTGCATCAATTCCGCCTCGCTGCGTTTCGTCCCTCGTGACGAGATGGAGGCGCAGGGTTACGGCGCGTACCTGGATCAGGTGGAGGATGTGCGATGACGACCGAGCGTGCGGTGCTTGCCGGAGGCTGCTTCTGGGGCATGCAGGACCTGATTCGCCAGCAGGATGGCGTGCTCTCCACCCGGGTCGGCTACAGCGGCGGCGACGTGCCGAACGCGACTTACCGCCATCACGGTAGCCATGCCGAGGCCATCGAGATCGTGTTTGATCCATCGCGGGTCAGCTATCGCAGCCTGCTGGAATTCTTCTTCCAGATCCACGACCCGTCCACGGCCAACCGCCAGGGCAATGATCGTGGCACGTCCTATCGTTCGGCGATCTTCTACACCTCGGATGCGCAGAAGGAGGTCGCCGAAGACACCATTGCGGACGTCGACGCCTCCGGCCTGTGGCCGGGCAAGGTGGTGACCGAAGTGGCGCCGGCGGGTGGTTTCTGGGAGGCAGAACCGGAACACCAGGACTATCTGGAACGTTACCCGCAGGGCTATACCTGCCACTTCATCCGCCCCGACTGGAAACTGCCGAGGCGTGACGCGCAGGCCTGAAACGCCTCAGCGGCCGAAGATGATTTCCTTGCCTTCGTGGTCGCGATCCCAGCCACGCAGTTGGTCGCGGATGTGGGCGATGCCCTGACGTCCGAGCGCGTTGCGCTCCTCGTCGAGCACATGGCCATCCAGCAACTCGGCCAGCCGCTGCGCGGTGGGCAGCATGGCGTCCCATGCGTCCAGCGCCGGCAGCGGCGCCGGCAGGGTCATGAAGAAGCTGACGCCCGGTGTGCGCAGATCTTCCAGCCGGGCGAGGTCGAAGTTGCCCGGCTTGAGCATGTTGGCGACGCTGAAGATCGGTCCCAGCTCGCGCTTGCCGTCGACCAGGCGGTGATAGATGCCCATGTCGCCGAATTCCAGGCCGGCTTTTTCGGCGGCCACCACGAGGTCCGGGCCGTGGAAACGTTCGCCTTCGCGGGCCACCACGAACAGCGTGATGATGCGTTCCACCGGCAACTGCGGCGGCCGCCGCCCCAGATCGGAACGCTGGGGAGCCGCCGCGGCCGGTGCGGGTGTCGATGGAGTTTCCACGACCGGCGCTTCCGCCGGCAGGTCGGTGTTCTGCGCCACCGGATCGCTGGAACTGGGAGCTCGCAAGGCATCGATGATCGAGGCCACGTGATCCGCCAGCTTCGGTGGCTGCCTGGTCCTGGGGGTTTTCGGCGCAACTGCCGCGCCGGGTTCCCTGCCCCGGTCGCCCGACAGCGTGGCGCCCAGGCGCTCCAGCTCCTCGCGCAAGCCCACCTCCAGCTCGCCTTGCTGCGGCCTGGCATCGCCGCGGAAGACATCGTCAGCGACCGGCTCGATATCCGATTCGCCGAAGGTCGGTTCGCGCCGCTCGCCGGCATGCGGGCCGGGCACGACGCGGCGTTTGCCCTGCTCCTTCCTGGGCTGGCCGAACAGCCACAGCAGCGCCAGCACGATGAGGCCGACGATCAGCATCGGAATGCCGACGGCGGGATTCCAGGCAAGGGCAAGCACGGGTTGCAACGTCATCATGAGTTCCTCAGGCAGCGCCTGCCAGTTTAGCCGCTTCGGCCAGATCCACCTGCACCAGTCGCGAAACACCGGGTTCGCGCATGGTCACGCCGCACAGCTGGGTGGCCGCTTCCATGGTCGCCTTGTTGTGGCTGATGAAGATGAACTGCACCTGCTCGCTCATCTCGCGCACCAAGCTGGAGAAGCGGCCCACGTTGGCCTCGTCCAGCGGTGCGTCGACCTCGTCGAGCAGGCAGAACGGTGCCGGGTTGAGACCGAAGATCGCGAACACCAGCGATACTGCGGTCAGCGCCTTTTCGCCGCCGGACAGCAGCGAGATGTTGGATGGACGCTTGCCCGGCGGGCGCGCCATGATTGTCACGCCGGTGTTGAGCAGGTCGTCGCCGGTAAGTTCCAGGTAGGCATGGCCGCCGCCGAACAGGCGCGGGAACAGTTCTTGCACGCCAGCGTTGACCTTGTCGAAGGTCTCCTTGAAACGTTGGCGCGTTTCGCGGTCGATCTTCTTGATCGCACCTTCCAGCGTCTCCATCGCATCGACCAGGTCGGTGAGCTGGTTGTCCAGGTAGGTCTTGCGCTCGCTCTGTTCGGCGTGTTCCTGGATGGCAGCGAGGTTCACCGGTTCAAGCCGGGCGATCTTCTGGCCGAGGTCACTCAGCTGCGAACGCCACTGATCCGCATCGATGTCGGGCGCGAGTTCGGCCAGCAGCGTTTCCAGTTCCAGACCTGATCCGGCGATCGCCTCGGCCAGCTGATCGGCGCGCAGTTGCAAGGCCTGCGCCGCCAGCCGCTTCTGCGACAGCCCTTCGCGCAGCGTGGCCAGGCCCTGCTCTGCCAGGTGACGCTGCTGCTCCAGCTTGCGGAACTCGATGTCGCAGTCCTCCAGCGCGCGACGCGCCTCGACCAGCTGCTTGTCGACCAGCAGGCGCTGGTCCAGGTACGCCTGCCGCTCCGATTCGAGCTCGGCGATCGGATCGGAACCCGCGGCGAGCTGTTCGGTGATTTCGTTGCGGCGCATCTCGATCTGGCGCAGTTGGGTGTCCATGCGGGCCAGCGTCTGTTCCAGCGAGCTCAGCGAGGAACGCTTCGACTCAAGCGCGAGCGCCAGCGAATGCGACTGCTCGGCGGCCTCGCGCGCGTTCATGCGCGCTTCCTCGCGCGCTTCGAGCAGGCCGCGACGTTCGTTCTCCAGCTCGCGGCGCTGGTCTTCGAGGTCGCCCATCAGGCCGACCGATTCGTCCAGTCGGGCGCGTGCCTCGCGGGTCTGGCCCTGCAATTCGTCGATCTGCCGATTCAGATCTGCCAGTTCGCCCTTGACCTTCTCGGCGCGGGCGCGGGCGGTTTCCAGTTTGCCGCGGTGGCTTTGCAACTGGCCGGCCAGTTCGGACTGCCGGCGATGCGCGTTGTACAGCTCGCGCTGGGCATCGTCGCGCGCGCGTTCGGTCTCGAATTTGCTGGTGCGCAGCGTATCGAGCCGCTCGCTGGCTTCTTCCAGCTGCGCTTCCAGCGTGGCGATCTGCTCGGCCAGCGTGCGCAGCTCGCGTTCGCGCGCCAGCACGCCGACCTGGCTGCCCTGCGCCCGGCGCACGCGTGCCCAGCCCGGACCCAGCCACTCGCCCGCCGGCGTGATCACCGACTGGTACGGCGCCAGCGAGGACAGCGAGACCACCCGTTGATGCGCTTCGTCCAGCGATGCCGCGGTGAGCACGTGGCCAAGGATCGCCATCGCCGCCGCCGGCCCGCGCACGTGCGCCGCGAGGGTGCCAGCGGTGTTGATGCCGCCTTCGCTGGCGTCGAGCAAGGCCATGTCGGCGTTCTCGATCGAGGAAAATTCGCTGGCCAGCGTGTGCGCCTGGTCAACCAGCACGCTGTCCAGAAAGCCGCTCAACGCCGTTTCCACCGCGGTTTCCCAACCGGCTTCCACCTGCAGCGATCCGCCCAGGCGACGCGAGTGATCCAGTCCCAGCTTCGTCAGCCACCCACTGGCCGCGCCTTCGTCCTGTCCCAGCGCGGCGTGCTGCAAGGCCTCCAGCGAAGCGTGCCGGCCGCGAGCAGCCTGCAGTTGCTGGCGCGCCTCGTTGAGGGTCGACTGCACCTGGCGTTCGTCTTCCAGCACCTTTTCGTGGCCAGACTTGTGCTGGTCGAGCAGGCTGCCGAGCGTCTCCACGCGTTCGCGCTGGGTCTCGTGCTCGTTGGTCAATTGCTCGCCGGCCGCATCCAGCGCCGCCACGTCGGTAGCCTTCTGCTCGGTTTCCAGCACTTCGCGACGGCGCGCCAGGTCGACCGCCTGACGATCCAGGTAGCTGAGCCTGGTCCGTTCCACTTCCGCAGCGCGGTTCGATTCCCCTGCGTTGCGCGTGTGGCTGTCCCAGCGCTGTTGCCAGTCGGCGAGTTTGGCCTCGGTGTTGCGCTGGGCTTCGCCGGTGTCGTCCTGCAGCTGCTGCAGCGCTTCGAGTTTCGGTTCGCCTTCGGCCAGGGCCAGGCGCAGCGCCTCGACCTGTTCGCGATCGGTGGCGATGTGCGCGGCCAGTTCGGCATGTTCGCGCTCGGCGTCGCCATGGGCGCGCTGCAGGCGTTCGGCGGTTTCCTTGTTGTAGCGCACCTGCTGCTCGACCCGGGCAATCTCGGCGCCGACCTTGTAGACGTCAGCCTGCACCGCATTCAGATGCTCGCTGGCGTCGGTGTGGCGTTCACGCACGCTTTCCAGCTGGGCCTCGATCTGGCGCTGGCCGGCGAGCTGCTTTTCGATCTCGATCTCGGCGGCGGACAGCCCCGCGCCCTCGCCTTCGTGCTGGGACTTCAGGCCACGATATTCCAGCGCACGCAGTTCGGCGTCCTTGCGCGTCTGCTCTTCCTTCAGCGCCTTCCAGCGCTCGGCGGCGCGGGCCTGGCGGTTGAGATGTTCGAGCTGCTTGTCCACTTCGTCGCGCACGTCGCGCACGCGGTCGAGGTTCTCGCGGGTGGCCTTGATCCGGCTTTCGGTTTCCTTGCGGCGCTCCTTGTACTTGGAGATGCCGGCGGCCTCTTCCAGATGCGTGCGCAGTTCTTCCGGATGCGCCTCGATGATCTGGCTGATCATGCCCTGCTCGATGATCGAGTAGCTGCGCGGGCCGAGGCCGGTGCCCAGGAACAGGTCGGTGATGTCGCGGCGGCGGCAGCGCGCGCCGTTGAGGTAGTACGAGGACTGGCCGTCGCGGGTGACCTGGCGCTTCACCGAGATCTCGGCGTACTGGCCGTACTCGCCCTGCACCGAACCGTCGGCGTTGTCGAAGATCAGCTCGACCGTGGCCTGCCCCACCGGCTTGCGCGTGTTGGAGCCGGAGAAGATCACATCGGTCAGCGAGTCGCCGCGCAGGCGGCTGGCCGCGCTCTCGCCCATCACCCAGCGGATCGCGTCGATGATGTTGGATTTGCCGCAACCGTTGGGACCGACCACACCGATCATGTTGCTGGGCAGATGAAGGGTGGTCGGGTCCACGAAGGACTTGAAACCGGCGAGTTTGATGGTGCTCAGGCGCATGCGGTCTTCAACGGGTCAACGGTAAGGCCCGTGCAGCCGGGCGACAGGGCACTGTGCCAAACGCAGGGCGACGCTGCAATGCGTTTCTGCATGAAGCATCAAGTGAACAGTTCACTGTAACTGACTGTTACTGAATTATTTGTTCTTTGCATCAATCGACAGGGCATGGATGCCGTTGTCCATCAGGCCGTCCAGCGCCGCATAAACCATGCGATGCCGCCGAATCGGCAGCAATCCGGCGAATGCGGGACTGACGATGCGCACATGGAAGTGACCCTTGCCCTCCCCCGCGTGGCCGGCGTGCAGGTGGCCTTCGTCGACGACTTCCAGCTCGGTCGGTGCCAGCGCCGCAGTCAGGCGCTGGCGGATCTGCTCGAGCACCACTTCGCTCACGCCGGTAACGCCTTGCGGAAAGGCTTGATCTGCACGTCGGCGTAGACGCCGGCCGCCACATACGGATCGGCATCGGCCCAGGCGCGGGCCTCGGCCATCGACGGGAACTGGGCCAAGATCATGCTGCCGGTGAAACCGGCCGGACCTGGGTCCTCGGACTCGATCGCCGGGAACGCGCCCGCGACGAACAGCCGACCGTCATCCAGCAGTGCCTGCAGTCGCGCGATATGCGCCGGGCGCACGCCTTTGCGCTTCTCCAGCGAGTCGGCAACGTCCGTTCCGATAATGGCAAACCACATGGTGCTGGCTCCAGAGTTGGCGGCAAACGCGAAGTTTAACGCACCGTACTGCTCAGGCGCTGCGGGCAGCCTCGGCCAGCTGGGCGGTGTCGACGCGCACGAAGACCGAATCGCCCAGCGCGGTCAGCACGTCGCCGGCATAGACCTCGCAAAGCACGCGGGTCTTGCGCCCCACCTCGCCGTCGACGCGCGCCTTCAGCGTCAGCGGCACACCCATCGGCGTGGGCTTCAGGAACTTCACGCCGAGATTGCCGGTGACGCAGTCAATGCGCGGCTTGCTGTCAGGCGCGCGATGCTCGGCGCGGTAGTGGCAGGCCATGGCCGTCCAGTTGGAATGGCAGTCCACCAGCATCGCGATCAGGCCGCCGTAGACCAGCCCGGGCCAGCCGTGGAAGTCGGCATCGGGCAGGTGCGTCGCAACCACGTGCACACCATCCTCGTCCCAGCGGCTCTTGATGTGCAGGCCGTGCGGATGGGCGCTGCCGCAGCCGTAGCAGATGCCGTCGGGCGCGGCCTGATCCTGCAGCGCGGGCGGGTTCACTCAGGCCTCGGGCCGCATGTACGGGAACAGCAGCACGTCGCGGATCGAGGCCGAGCCGGTCAGCAGCATCACCAGCCGGTCGATGCCGATGCCGAGGCCACCGGTGGGCGGCAGGCCCACTTCGAGCGCGCGGATGTAGTCGGCGTCGAAGTGCATCGCCTCGTCGTCGCCGGCATCCTTGGCGTCGACCTGGGCCTGGAAGCGCGCGGCCTGGTCTTCCGGGTCGTTCAACTCGGAAAAGCCATTCGCGATCTCCTTGCCGTTGATGAACAGCTCGAAGCGGTCGGTGATGCCCTTGTCGGTATCGCTTTCGCGCGCCAGCGGCGACACCTCGACCGGGTGGTCGGTGATGAAGGTGGGCTGGATCAGGGTGTGTTCGACGGTGTGCTCGAAGATTTCCAGCAGCAGCTTGCCCCAGCCATAACCGGGCTTGACCTGTGCGCCGAGACGCTTCGCGTGCGCCGCCATCGCCTCGCGATCGCGCAGTTCTTCGCGCCTGATCTCCGGGTTGTGTTCCAGCACCGCGTCTTCCATGCGCCAGCGGCGAAATGCCGGGCCCACGTCGATCGCCGCGCCGTCCCATTCCAGCTGCGTGGTGCCCAGCACAGCCTGGGCAGTATCGCGGATCACGCTCTCGGTGAGGTCCATGATCTCGTGATAGGTGGCGTAGGCCTGGTACAGCTCCAGCATGGTGAATTCGGGGTTGTGCCGGGTCGACACGCCCTCGTTGCGGAAGTTGCGGTTGATCTCGTAGACGCGATCGAAGCCGCCGACGACCAGCCGCTTCAGGTACAGCTCGGGCGCCACGCGCAGGTACAGCTCCAGATCCAGCGCGTTGTGGTGGGTGGTGAACGGCTTGGCCGTGGCGCCGCCGGGGATCATGTGCATCATCGGCGTCTCCACTTCCATGAAGCGACGCGTGGGCGCCTCCAGCCACTGGCGCATGTAGCCGATGATCCGCGAGCGCAGCATGAAGGTGCGCCGCGCCTCCTCGGTGACGATCAGGTCGACGTAACGCTGGCGGTAGCGCTGCTCCACGTCGGCCATGCCGTGGTGCTTGTCCGGCAGCGGGCGCAGGCTCTTGGTCAGCAGGCGCAGCTGGTCCACGCGCACCGAAAGCTCGCCGGTCTTGGTGCGCATCAGCACGCCTTCGGCGCCCACGATGTCGCCCATGTCCCAGCTCTTGAACGCCTCGTAGGTGTCGCCCAAGGTGCCCTGGTGGATGAACAGCTGGATGCGCCCGCTGAAATCCTGCAACTGCACGAAGCTGACCTTGCCCTGCACGCGTTTGAGCACGATGCGCCCGGCCATCTTCACCCGGCGCGCGGCAGCCTCGACCGCTTCGGCCGTGTGCACGTCCTTGTCGGTGAACTCGGTCTGCAGGTCGCCGGCGAAGCTGTCGACCTTGAAGTCGTTCGGGAACGCGATGCCCTGCTCGCGCAATGCGTTCAACTTCTCGCGGCGCTCGGCAATCAGCCGGTTCTCGTCGATGATCGGGGTGTCGGTCGTTTCGCTCATGGGGAACTCTGTTGCTCCGGGTGTCCGCAACGTGGGGCGCACACCAGATGGTCTGGGGTTGGGTCGCAAGATGAGGCGTCGAGGTTTCCCTCGGGAAGCTGGCTCGTCAATCGTCCTTGCCGAATACTTTCTTGACCGCGTGTCTGGTTGCATCCCAGCCTTCGCGCGCGCCGTGGCCGATGGCGATTCCCGCCTTCTTCGCCCCATGGCCGATGCCGACACCGGCGTCCTTGGCACCGTGCCCGACCTTCTTGGCGACGTGTTTGGTCGCATGACCGACATCGCGGGCGCCATCGGCGACGCCGTGGCCGACTGCTTTGGCGTCCTGCTTGATACCCTGGCCGGCGCCGCCTTGCTGCGATTGCGCGGCCGCGCCGAACGCAGCCAGTGCGGCACAGGCGATCACGATGCTGCAGATCTTCTTGCTGTTCATGCGGCTACCTCGTCAGTAAACGGAAGGCGTCAGGTCTCACGCATCGATGCGCTTGGAGCCGGCTTCGAGACCGGACTTCAGGCTGGCCTCGATGAATTCGTCGAGGTCGCCATCCAGCACCTTCTGCGTGTCGGTACGCTCGATGCCGGTGCGCAGGTCCTTGATCCGGCTCTGGTCCAGCACATAGTTGCGGATCTGGCTGCCCCAGCCGATGTCGGACTTGGTCGCTTCCAGCGCGTCCTTTTCGGCATTGCGCTTCTGGATCTCCAGCTCGTAGAGCTTTGCGGCCAACATCTTCATCGCGGTGTCGCGGTTCTGGTGCTGGCTGCGGCCGGTCTGGCAGGCCACCACGGTATTGGTCGGGATGTGGGTGATGCGCACCGCCGACTCGGTCTTGTTGACGTGCTGGCCACCAGCGCCGGAGGAGCGGTACACGTCGGTGCGCAAATCCGCCGGGTTGATGTCGATCTCGATGTCGTCGTCCACTTCCGGCGACACGAATACCGAGGTAAAGCTGGTATGCCGGCGATTGTCCGAGTCGAACGGGCTCTTGCGGACCAGCCGGTGCACGCCGATCTCGGTCTTCAGCCAGCCGTAGGCGTAGTCGCCTTCCACCCGGAACGTGGCGGACTTGATCCCGGCCACGTCGCCGCCGCTGACTTCCATCAGCTCGGTCTTCCAGCCGCGGTTCTCGCACCAGCGCAGGTACATGCGCAGCAGCATCTCGGCCCAGTCCTGCGCCTCGGTGCCACCGGCGCCGGCCTGGATGTCGACGAAGGCGTTGGTGGAATCCATCTTGCCCGAGAACATGCGCTGGAATTCCAGCTTGTTGACCTCGGCGTCGACCTTGGCCAGGTCGTCGATCACCGACTGCGCGGTGTCGTCGTCGCTGTCGGCGATGGCCATCTCCAGCAGCTCACCGGCATCGGTGAGGCTGGCCGTCATGCGGTCGATGCCGTTGACGATGGTATCCAGTCGGGCGCGCTCGCGGCCCAGTTCCTGCGCACGCGCCGGGTCGTCCCAGACAGTGGGACTTTCCAGTTCGCGGGTTACTTCTTCCAGGCGTTCGCTCTTGGTGGCGTAGTCAAAGATACCCCCGAAGCGACTCGACACGGTCGCGAAGGTCGGCAATCTGGGCCTGGATGGGATTGGTCTCGATCATGGTCGGAAATCGCAGGAAAACAGCCCCCGATATTAGCAGAGCGTGCGCCGGTGCACGCGGTTGCTGGCTACACTCGGGGGCTCCCGGACATGAAGGAACATGGGCAATGAAGAAATGGACGTTTCTACCCGCATTCGTCTGCAGCCTGGCCGGCCTCGGCTGCCCGCTGGCCACGCAGGCATCGAGCCCGGGAACGCCCTCTTCCCCATCGGGTTCGGATGCTGCCACGCTGGCGATCGTGGAAAAGGCACTGAACCAGGCCGACGTGCCGGCCCTGGCCCACATGTACCAGGCCTCGAACGATCCTGTCAGTCGCGTCCTTGCCGCCATGACCCTGGAACGCATCCACTTCAACCTGGAAAAGTCCAGCGAGGATGCACGTGTCTGCGAACGCAGCCTGATCGACAGCAAACCCGAGGTCGCCTTCTTCTGCGCGAAATTTGCCAACGGCAACCTGCGGCTGTCCCAGGGCTCGGCCAAGGCCGATGCGGCCGAGCTGGACATCATCCGCCGGTTCCAGGACAAGGTGGCTCCGGCCAGGCTCGAGCAGATGCGGAGCTACCTGGCCAGCCAGGCCGGCACGCCACAACTTGAGCTGGTCATGCCGTCGCACAGCTTCAGCATTCCGGTTCATCGCAGCCTGGCGCAAGGCAACCTGCCAGCCGTGGAAGTTGAAAGCGGCGGCAAGAAGACATGGCTGCTGGTCGACACGGGCAGCTCGGCGCTGACACTGGACGAAGACAGCGCACGCAAGCTCGGCGTCGCCATGCTTGATCGAACCGGCAAGGTCGGCGGGTTTCTGTCGCACGACGTCCCCGTCCGCTACGGCATCCTGGCCAGGCTCGGCATCGGCGAGCTCACCCTGCTGAACGTTCCGGTGACCGTAGTGCCGGGAAATCACCGGCTGCTCGGCATGGACATCCTGCGGCGACTGGGCGCGTTTCGCCTCACCGAGAGCTCGCTGGTGGTTGGCGACAGCACCGATGGCGACGGCGCCTGTAGGGAACCGATGCTGGTATCCAGCGACATCTGGGGCAACCAGCTGCGCGTGGTCACCGCCCTGTCGATCGATGGGCAATTGCGCACGGCCCTGATCGACAGCGGCACCAGCCATTACCTCGCCGCCGACCAGCACGCCCTCGACGAGCTGCACAGCAGACCGGGCCGGCGCCTCAGGGTCCGCGACATGGGCGCGCACCAACACGCCGCGCGCATCAGCCGGGCCACCGCCGATGTCGACATCTCCGGGCAGCCATTCACCGTCACCTTCGATGTATTCAAGCAGGCCAGCCTGCCCTGGCATTACCTCCTCGGCGGCGGCGCCTTGCGCTACATGGACTTCCTTTTCGACTTCAATACCCGGCATACCTGCCTGCTGATCCATCCCGACCGGCATTGACCGTTCAGCTCGCCAGCGCCTGCTGATGCACTCCCCTGACCGCCCGCCCCGACGGATCGGCTGCGCTGGCGAAGGACGGGTCCCAGGCCAGCGCCGCGGGTGACGAGCACGCGATCGACTTGCCGCCGGGTACGGTCGCCGCGCAAGCTTCGCCGGGGAAATGCTGCTCGAAGATGCGGCGGTAGAAATAGGCCTCCTTGGTCGCCGGCGTGTTGAATGGGTAGCGCGCCGCCGCCGCGGCAAACTCGCGATCGCTGACCGCCTGCTCCGCGTGCGCCTTCAGCCCGTCGATCCAACCGTAACCCACGCCGTCGCTGAACTGTTCCTTCTGCCGCCACAGGATCGAATCCGGCAGCGCGCCGTCGAATGCTTCACGCAGTAGCGCTTTCTCGATGCGCCCCTGCCCGGCCATCTTGTGCTTCGCGTCCAGGCCCATCGCCACGTCGATGAACTCCAGGTCGAGGAACGGTACGCGCGCCTCCACGCCCCAGGCCATCATCGCCTTGTTCGCGCGCAGGCAGTCGTAGCTGTGCAGCGCGTCGAGCTTGCGCACGGTTTCCTCGTGGAAGGCCTCGGCCGACGGCGCCTTGTGGAAGTACAGGTAGCCGCCGAAAATCTCGTCCGAGCCCTCGCCCGAGAGCACCATCTTCACGCCCATCGCCTTGATCCGCCGCGCCAGCAGGTACATCGGCGTGGCGGCGCGGATGGTGGTGACGTCGTAGGTTTCGATGTGGCGGATCACCTCGGGCAACGCGTCAAGCCCTTCCCAGAACGTGTAGACGAAGCCGTGGTGGACGGTGCCCAGCGCATCGGCGGCGACCTGCGCCGCGGCCAGGTCGGGCGAGCCGTCCAGCCCGATCGCGAACGAATGCAGGCGCGGCCACCAGGCCTCGCTGCGGTCGTCGTCCTCGACCCGCTCGCGCGCGAACTGCGCGGCGCAGGCGGCGACCAGCGACGAATCCAGCCCGCCAGACAGCAGCACGCCATACGGCACGTCGGTCATCAGCTGGCGATGCACGGCCTGCTCGAACGCCTTGCGCAAGGCCGGCGCCGCCACGTCATGGCCGCGCGTGGCGGAGTAGTCGCGCCATGGCCTGGCGTAGTAGCTGCGCAGTTCGCCGCTGGCGCTGTCGTAGACATGGCCCGGAGGGAACGGCGCCACGTCGGCGCACACGCCGACCAGCGCCTTCATCTCCGACGCCACGCACAGGCGGCCTTGCGCATCGTGTCCCCAGTACAGCGGGCAGACGCCGATCGGGTCGCGCGCGATCAGGTAGCGCTGCGCCTCGCCGTCCCACAACGCGAACGCGAAGATGCCGTTGAGCCTGCCCACGAAGTCACTGCCCTGCTCGCGGTATAGCGCGTTGATCACCTCGCAATCCGAGCCGGTGGTGAAGTCGTAGCTGCTGGCCGCACGCAGCTCGCGGTGGTTGTAGATCTCGCCATTCACCGCCAGCGCCAGCGCGCCGTCGCGCGATCGCAGCGGCTGCGCACCGCTGGCCGGGTCCACGATGGCCAGCCGCTCGTGCACCAGGATCACCCCGGCATCGACGAACACCCCACTCCAGTCCGGCCCGCGATGACGCTGGCGCTGCGACAGTTCCAGCGCCTGCCGGCGCAACGAAGCGAGGTCGTCGCCCGGCTGCAGGTCGAACATTCCGAAAATCGAGCACATCATGAAGCTCCTCGGTTGCTGTTTGTGGATACCGCTCTTCTGAAAAGTCGGCCATGGATGGCCGGGTTTGCTCTTGCGCGGATGGACTCGCGCAAAAGTGACCGCACGGCCATGGATGGCCGGGTTTGCCCTGCGCGGAAGGACCCCCGCAAAAATCAAGCACGCAAAACGAAAAAGGCCCGCACTGGGCGGGCCTCTTTCGCGTATTCGATGAAACTTGCAGCTACGCGCGGGCCCGCCAACGGTTGGCGTTATTGTTCGCGCGATTATTGGTGTTGCCGGCGAGCACGAAGCCGCACGCGGAAGGCGCGGTGGAGTTCAAGCTGCTGGTGACGAAGGAATGCATGGTTCAACTTGAACAGATCATCCGACGCTTGGCAAGTGCTGGCACAGCAGTGACGACAGCCGCCGCTTGTCGCTACATTGCCGCCAATGAGCCATGACGCAACACGGATGTCTGCCCGCTCCCGCACCGACCCGGCACCGATGCCCGCGGGAGGGCGGCCACTGCGCTGGTGGATTCCGCTGCTGGCCTGGTTGCTGCGCGGCTTCTACTTCGGCCGCATCCGCATCGTCGGCGCCCATCGGCAACCCGTGCCGCGACGCGGCGGTCGACTGATCGTCAGCAGCCACCGCAACGGGGCGATCGACGGCTACACCGTGCTGCGGGTGTTCCCCGGCGCGCAGGGGCTGGTCTCGATCCAGTTGCTGCGGCATCCGCTGCTGCGCTGGATGTTCGACGGCATCGCGGTGGTGCGCGAGAAAGATCGCGAACGCTACGCCACCCGGCGCGCCGGGTTCGCCCATCCCGTCGACGCCGGCTGCGCCCAATTGCGTGCGGGTGGCGATCTGGCGATCTTTCCCGAAGGCAGCAGCGAATGGGGCTGGCAACCGCTGCCTTACCAGCGCGGCGCGGCGCGCATCGCGCGCACCTTGCTGGATGAGGGAGTGTCGCTGGAGGTGGTGCCGCTGGGCCTGCACTACCAGACGCCGGACCGCTTCCGTTCGCGCGTCGAGGCGCTGGTCGGCGTGCCGGTGAGCTTGCCTGCACGCGACGCCGATGAATCCGATCGCGACTGGGAGCGGCGCATTCATCAAGCGATCGCGACCGCACTCGACGCGGTCTCGGTGAACTGTCCGAACTCGGAAATCTTTACAGCGACGGAAGCCTTGGCGACGGTGCGGGCCGCAGCGGGCGAGTCCTATGCGCTGGCGTTCATCGATGCCCAGCAGCACCCGCAGGCACGGCCGCCACAACCACGCACTCGTTCATGGCCATGGGACTGGCTGGTGGTGGCGGCGTTCATGCTGTTGGCGGCGCCGGTGCTGCTGGCCGGCCGGTTCGCCGGTGGCAAGGCGGATGCGCGCAATACGGTGAGCTTTTTCCGCATCGTGGGCGGACTGCTGGTGGCGATGGTCTGGCTGCCCTGCCTGCTGTTGATGACCGGGTTCTGGCCATGGCCGCTGCTGGCGCTGTGGTCGCTGGCCGCGCTCGGCTGGTGGCGCTGGCCACATGTGATGCATCAGGGGAAGCCATGAACATGCCACGCAGCGCGCGCTGGATCGGCCATGCCTTCACCGCCGAGCTGTTGCTGATCCTGGTGCTCGGCAGCGTCGGTGCCTGGCGGCTGGATGACGGCGACCTGCACGCCGCCAGCGTGCTTGGCAGCATCGCCTGGCTGCTGTTGCTGGCCGCCACGCTGGCCGCGCCCGGCAGTGGCTGGGAGAGCTGGAAAGGCCCGCTGCAGTTCGTCGCCTGCTGGCTGATCTTTCCGCTATTCAAGGCGATCCGCGAGGTATTCATCCAGCGCACCGCCGACGCGACGCTGCTCGCGCTGGATCGTGATCTGTGGGGTGGCCGCAGCCTGCCGGAACACCTGCTGGGCTGGGAACGGCCGTGGCTGTCGGAGCTGCTCAGCAGCGGCTACTTCCTGTTCTATTTCGTGGTGCTGCTGCCCGCGGTGGTGTTCAGCGTGCGGCGCAGCAGCCCCGAGGCGAAGGCGTTCTTCCTCGGCCTGACCCTGATGTATCTGGTCGGTTTTGCCGGCTACCTGCTGGTGCCGGCCGGCGGACCGTACATGGCGTTTCCCGAAGTGTTTCCCTATCCCGTGCACGGCGGCGTGATGACGGCCCTGCTGGCCGGCGTGGTCAAGGCCGGCATCACCGGGATGGACGTGTTCCCCAGCCTGCACAGCGGCATCGGCGTGTACGTGCTGGGCTTCTTCGCGCTGGGTGGCTATCGGCGCATCGCGCTGCTGCTGGCGCCGATCATCCTGGCGCTGGTGGTGGCCACGTTGTACCTGCGCTATCACTACGGCATCGACGTGCTGTGCGGGATCGCCCTCGCCGCCGCGGTGCTCGCCTTCGTCCGGCGTTATCGCAAGGAAACCCTCGCATGACCCAGCTCTTCGCGTTCACCGATCCGCAGGCCGCCGAGCATGCCGTCAGCGGCGGCAAGGGCGCCAACCTGGCCCGCGCCGCGCAGCACCTGCCGGTGCCGCCCGGCATCGTGGTCGGCAGCGAGGTCTATCGCGAGTTCGTCGCGCCGTTGCACGAGGCGATCCGCCACGTGCTGGACGCCGCCGCGCTCGACCACGCCGCGCGCAGCGAGCGCATCCAGGCCCTGCTGCTGGCGCAGCCGTTGCCGTCGTCACTGCGCGGCGAGCTGGCCGCGAAGCTGGAAGCACTCGATCTGGCCGATGCGCCGGTGGCGGTGCGTTCCTCCGGCACGCTGGAAGACCTGCCCGGCGCCGCGTTCGCCGGCCAGCACGACACCTTGCTGGGCATCCGCGGCGTCGATGCCGTGCTCGACGCGATCCGCCGCTGCTACGCCTCGCTGTGGAATGCCCACGTGCTGCCGTATCGCGAGCGGATGGGGCTGAACCACCTGGACGCGGCGATGGCGGTGGTGGTGCAGAAGATGGTGCAGGTGGGCGAACGCGAGGCCGCCGGCGTGGCGTTCTCGATCGACCCGGTGCGCGGGGCGCTGGACCAGGTGCTGATCAACGCCGCGTTCGGCCTCGGCGAAACCGTGGTCGGCGGCGAGGAGCCGGTCGACGAGTACCGGCTCAAGCGCAGCGACATGAGCGAGGTCGAGGCGGTGATCGCCGAGAAGCCGCGGGCGCTGGTCACCGATGCCGCCGGCGGTACCCGCCACACGCCGTTGTCGGCCGAACAGGCGCATGCCCCTGCCCTCGCCGAAGCACAACGCCGCGCCGTGGCGCAGCTGGCGCTGGCCGCCGAGCAGCACTTCGGCTTCCCGCAGGACATCGAATGGGCGTGGCAGGACGGCACGCTGTACCTGTTGCAGTCGCGCGCGGTGACGCGCATCCCGGCGCGCTGGACCCGCGACGAATCGGCCGAGCGCTTTCCCAACCCGGTCACCCCGCTGACCTGGGACCTGTGTGAAGCCGGCTTCCATGCGTCGCTCAACCACAGCTTCAAGCTGATGGGCCTGCCGCCGTTCGGCGACAAGTGGTTCGCCATGCGCGACTACTACATCTACGGCAACCAGAACGCGGTCGAACTCTACAGCGGCCGCACACCGGCGAAGATGCTGAAGGACGTGGAAAGCATCCGCGCCGCACTGCCGCAGATCGCGGCGCAGTTCGCCTGGGTGCAGGAGCTGCCGGTGCGCTGGATGCGCGACCTGGACACCTACCTGCTCGGCATCGGCGCGCTGATGCGCGAGCCGCTGGACGGTCGCCCGCTGAATGAGTTGTGGGACTACGTGCTGCGCATCAATGCGCTGGGCGCCAGCTACTTCCTGCCCAACATCGCGATCTCGCTGACCCAGCGCACGCTGTACGTGGCCCTGCAGCAGATGCTGCGACTGGCGCTGCCGGCCGACCAGGCGCAGCAGGTGTTCGACCAGTTGCTGGCGGTCACCGACACCAAGACCGGCCAGGTCAACGCCGAACTGTGGTCGCTGTCGCGGCTGCTTCGCATGGATGCCGCCCTGCATGCGCGACTGCGCAGCGGCCCCAGCGTCGAACTGCTGGAAGAACTGCCGCAGCACCCTGCCTTCCACGCCGAGTTCCAGCGCTTCCTGGCCCGTCACGGCCATCGCGAACTGGATTTCGACGCCTACCACCCGACCTGGGTCGAGGCGCCGCAGATCGTGCTGGACCAGCTGAAGATGCTGGTCGACCGGCCCGACGAGGACCGCGCCGCCGCCGAGCTGGCGCAGAAAGCCGCCCAGGCGGCCATGGAGCACAGCGTGCTCAGCCACGCGCCGGAGGAACTGCGCTACCTGGTGCACGAGGTGATCCGGCTGGCCCGCACGTATACCGCACTGGACGACCTGGAGCATTACCAGACCACTCGCCTGCACCTGCCGTTCCGCCGCGGCCTGAAGGCGATCGGCGCACAGCTGGTCGACCGCGGCGTGCTGGCCGATCCGATGGACGTCTATTTCGTGCCGCTGGCCGTGCTCGATGGCGCGCTGCACAGCGGCGAGCTGGCCCCGATCACGGAAGCCGCCGCCCGCCACAAGACCGGTTACCTGGCGGCCTGCGCACGCACGCCGGACTGGATTTTCGGCGAGGCGGAACCGGTCGAGGTCGACGGCAGCCACGTGCTCAAGGGACTGGGCGGCAGCCCCGGCATCGTCGAGGGCGAGGTATTCGTGGTGCGCAGCCCGGAGGACTTCCCGCACTTCCCCAAGGACGCGATCCTGGTGGCGCGCACTACCAACCCGGCGTGGACGCCGCTGTTCTACCAGGCCTGCGGCGTGATCACCGAAAGCGGCGGCCCGCTGTCGCACGGCGCGGTGACCGCACGCGAACTGGGCCTGCCGGCGGTGATGAGCGTACGCCACGTGATGCGTCTGCTGGTCAACGGCCAGCGCGTGCGCATCGACGGCCGCCACGGCACCGTCGAGGTCCTCAGTCCGCCGTAATCCAGCGGGTGGCTTCCTCGACCTCGGCACCGTGGAACAGGCGAAACTGGGCCGGGATCGCGAAGCTGAAAGCCGTGGCGGTACCACGCAGCCACGGCACGTCGGTGACCAGCGCCACGCGATCCCAGCCGCTGAAATGGCGCATGCCGAGCTTGGCGTCGTCCCACATCGCGCCAGCGTCGAAGCCGGTGAAATCGTCGGCGGTGACGTACAGCAGGCGCAGCTTGCGGTTCAGCGCAAACGCCGCCTCCACATCCGGCACGATGATGCTTTCGTAATCCGCCGACGTGACCTGTCCATGGGCGCGGAAGCCCAGCGTGCCGGGCGGCAGTCCTTCGATCTGTGCGATCACGGGCGTTATCCCTCGATGACGTCAGAAGCAGTCTGATCCGCGCCACGTGAAAACCGCGCAAGAGACGCCCGCTCATGGGCGCAGGAACTTCAGGCCGGCTCGATGTGCCGCAGCAGCAGGCGCAGGCTTTCGCGACCCTGCCAGTCGTTGATGACCAGCTCGTAGGCCGCGCGCAGCCGCGGCGGCGGTGGCTGGCCGTGGTAGGCGTTGAACATCACGGCGTCGTGCACGGCGCCATCGCGAGGATCTCGCAACTGCAAGCGCAGATGGCATTCACCCATCACCTTCCAGCTGGCGCAATCGAACAGGTTGTCGAACAGCGGTTCGGGGAACGCCTGGCCCCACGGGCCGGCAGCGCGCAACTGCCGGGCCAGTGCCAGCGTGGCGGCGCCGGGCGGCAGCTCGCCGTCGGTGTGCAGCACCGCCTGCAGGCGTTCGGGTTCGATCAGTTCGCGTGCGACGGCATCGAAGGCACTAGCGAAGCGCGGATAGTCCGCCGCTTTCAGGCTGAGCCCGGCGGCCATCGCGTGGCCACCAAAGCGCTCGATCAGGCCGGGCTGGCGCGCATCGATGACGGCCAGCGCATCGCGGACATGGAAGCCGGGGATCGAGCGTGCCGAACCCCGCAAGTGCTCGACGTCGTCCTCGCTGGCCGGGGCGAAGGCGATCACCGGACGGTGCAGCCGTTCCTTCAGCTTCGAGGCGACCAGGCCCACCACGCCCGCGTGCCAGGACGGCTCGAACAGGGCCACGCCGATCGCGTCGATGTCGGAAAGACCCGCCACCATCTGTTCCGCCTCGGCCACCATCGACGCCTGCAGGTCGCGGCGTTCGCGGTTGATCGCATCGAGTTGCGCGGCGCAGTGGCGCGCGCGCGCCACGTCATCGGTGAGCAGGCATTCCACGCCCAGCCGCATGTCTTCCAGCCGCCCCGCGGCGTTCAGGCGCGGCCCCACGGCGAAGCCCAGATCGCTGGCGCACAGCGTCGCCAGGCTGCGCTTGCCGACCTCGACCAGGGCGCCGATGCCGGCGCAGGCGCGACCGCTGCGCATGCGTTGCAGGCCGGCTTCGACCAGCACGCGGTTGTTGAAATCCAGCGGCACCAGGTCGGCCACCGTGCCCAGCGCGACCAGGTCGAGCAGGCTGGACAGGTCCGGCTCGGCACTCGTGAAGGCGCCCTGCTCCCGCAACACGGCGCGCAGGCTCAGCAGCAGGTAGAACATCACGCCGACGCCGGCCAGCATCTTGCTGGGGAACGGGTCGCCGGCCAGGTTCGGATTGACCATCGCGTCGCAGTCCGGCAACTGCTCGCCGGGCAGGTGGTGGTCGGTGACGATGACGCGGATGCCGCGCGCTTTCGCCGCAGCCACGCCGGCCACGCTGGCCACGCCGTTGTCGACGGTGACGATCAACCGGGGCGTCGGCTGCAGCGAGGCCACGAAGGCGGCGCTCAAGCCGTAGCCGTGGGTGAAGCGATTCGGAATCGCGTAGTCGACCCGCTGCGCGCCGAGCAGGCGCAAACCACGCACGGCCACGGCGGTGCCGGTGGCGCCGTCGCAGTCGTAGTCGCCGGCGACCAGGATCGACCAGTCGTCGCGGATCGCCTCGGCCAGCAAGGCCACCGCCTGATCCATCCCGCCCAGCAACTGCGGCGCCAGCATGCGCGCCAGCCGATGCTCGACCTGGGCCGGCTGCAGCACGCCGCGCGCGGCGTAGACCTGCTGCAACACCGGATGCACCGACTCCGGCCAGCCGGCAGGGACGCCGCGACTTTCGCGGCGACGCAGCTGCAGGACGCTCAACATCCGCCCCGGCGCCACACGCGCAGGCGATGCCACGGTTTGCGCTGCCAGCGTTCGCCGCTGGCGAACTGCAACAGCACCGGCTGCCGCGCCAGCAAGGGCTGCACCGCTGGCCACCAGCGTGCGGCGATCTCGTGGGCCGGCAGGTCCTGCAGGTCGACCAGCCAGCCGGCGCCGGCGCTGGCGATGGCGTCGACGCTGCGTGCCTGCTGCGTGATGCCGGCGTGCGCGGCCAGCGCGCGCAGCAACACGTCGTCGCTGATCACGCCGACGAGCTCACTGCCGATCCTGGTCGGCAGGCGACCGCCGCCCCATAGCCACAGGCTGTTCACCGGCGACAGCCCGCGCGCCTGCCGTTGCGCATTCAGCGGATGCTGGTGCAGCAGCACCTGGATGTCGTTGAGCAGGACGCGCCAGCGACGCCCTTCCGGTCCTTGCGGCAGATGCTGGGCGAGGTCTTCGCCCAGCGCCTGGGCGGGCGCGGCGAACTCGGGCAGCGCCATGTCCGCGGGCAGCCGCAGATGCCAGTGGTCCGGCGAGGAAACCTCCAGCTGCATGCCGGCCTCGTCGAATACCGGCCGCAGGCTTTCGGCCAGCGTCCGGGCTGCGTCGATATCCAGTTGCAGGCGACCGCAGGCCAGCAGGCGCACACCGTTCATGTCCGGCTGCACCCAGGCCGGATCGGCCGACAGCCACAGGCCGTCACCCGCATCGCCGGCCAGGAACTGGCGGGTGATCGCCGCGGCGGGAAGATCCGCGCCGATGTTCGTGAAGTGGTCGGCCAGCCCGCCAAGATAACCATCGCCGCCGGCGGCAAGGCGGTCGGCCCGGGCCAGCCATTCGCGCAGCGGGTAGCCCGCTGCGAAGTGCGCCAGCGCAGGCAGCCATAATTGCAGCGAAGGGATGGCGGTCGACATCGGCTACGCCTCCAGTTGTTCCATCAGCGTCAGCCATTCGCCTTCCAGCGCTTCCTTCTCGCTGCGCAACTCGGCCTGGCGCTGGCCCAGTCGCATCATCTCCTGGGTCGGGCCGTTATAAGTGGCCGGATCGGCGAGCTGCGCCTCCAGCGCGGCCAGCTCGGTATCGATGGCGGCGGTGCGCGTCTCGATCTTCTTCACCCGCTGGCGCGCGGCCTTTTCGTCATCGCGCTGGGCGGCCGCCTGGCGACGGCGCTCCTCCGGCGAAACCTCGACCACCTTGACCACCACGGGCTTGGCCGCACCGGCCTTCGCCGCCTTCTTGCTGGCCGAGCCGCGATTCTTCAGCCAGCGGGCGTAGTCGTCGAGGTCGCCGTCGAACGGTTCCACCACGCTGTCGGCCACGCGCCAGAAGCTGTCGCAGACCAGGCCCAGCAGGTGGCGGTCGTGCGAGACCAGCACCAGGGCGCCGTCGAAATCGGTCAGCGCGTCGGCCAGCGCCTCGCGCATGTCCAGGTCGAGATGGTTGGTCGGTTCGTCCAGCAGCAGGAGGTTCGGCTTGTCCCAGGCGATCAGTGCCAGGGCCAGGCGCGCCCGTTCGCCGCCGGAGAAACCGTCGACCGATTCGAACGCGCGATCGCCGGCAAAATTCCAGTTGCCGAGGAAGTCGCGCATCACCTGCGTCGCCACCCCCGGCGCCTTGTCCATCAGGTGATCGAGCGCGCTGGCGCCTTCGCGCAGGCTTTCCACCGTGTGCTGGGCGAAGTAGCCGATGCTGAGGTCCTTGTGCACCTTGCGCTCGCCGCCGAACGGTTCCAGCTCGCCCACCAGGGTTTTCACCAGGGTGGATTTGCCAGCGCCGTTGGGACCGAGCAGGCCGATCCGCTCACCCGCTTCTATAGAAAAACGCACGTCGGCCAGCACGATGTTGGCCACTTCGTCGTTGCCTTCGCGGCTGGACGGATCGGCAGCGTAGCCCGCGGTGATGTCTTCCAGTTGCAGCATCGAATCCGGCAGGCGGCCGGGCACCGGGAAGCTGAAGCTGAAGGGCCGCTCGGCGCGCACCGCCTCGGTGCCGGCCAGCTTCTCCAGCCGCTTCATCCGCGACTGCGCCTGCTTGGCCTTGCTGGCCTTGGCCTTGAAGCGGTCGACGAAGGACTGCAGGTGCGCCCGCTCGGCCTGCTCGCGTTCGTGCGAGATCTGCTGCTGGCGCAACTGCTCGGCGCGCAGGCGCTCGAACGCGCTGTAGTTGCCGGTGTACAGCTTGGCCTTGCCGTCGTTGAGGTGCAGCGTGTGGGTGATCACGCCGTCGAGGAACTCGCGGTCATGCGAGATGATCAGCAAGGTGCCCTGGTAGCGGCGCAGCCATTCCTCCAGCCAGAGCACGGCGTCGAGGTCGAGATGGTTGGTCGGCTCGTCCAGCAGCAGCAGGTCGGACGGGCACATCAGCGCCCGCGCCAGGTTCAGTCGCCCACGCCAGCCACCGGAGAACTCCTGCACCGCGCGCTCGTGGGTTTCCGGGGGAAAGCCCAGCCCGTGCAACAGGCGTCCGGCGCGGGCACGGCCGTCGTAGCCGTTCAACTCCTCGATGCGGTGGTGCGCCTTGGCCATCGCATCCATGTCGCCACGTTCGCCGGCCTCCGCCTCGGCGTTGATCGCCGCGGCCAGTTCCTCGTCGCCGCCCAGCACGTAGTCGATCGCCGCATCCGGCAGCGCCGGGGTTTCCTGCGCCACCGAGGCCAGTCGCAACTTGCCCGACATCTCCAGTTCGCCGGCGTCGCCTTCCAGCTTGCCCTGCAGGGCGGCGAACAGGCTGGACTTGCCGCAGCCGTTGCGGCCGATCACGCCCAGGCGCCAGCCACTCTGGATCACCAGGTCGATGTCGGAAAGCAGCAGACGGCTGCCACGGCGCAAGGCGAAATGTCGAAAGGAAATCATGAAAAACCCGGGCTGAAACGGACGGGTCGTCGCCCGCAGCCGCCCATGATAGCGGCGATCAGGCTATTCTCGACCAGTCACCGGGCCTGGCCGAATGCCGAACCCATCGCAATCGCCCGTGTCCGGCATGGCGTAGCATGGGCGCTTCTGCTACAACGACGCCGCATACAGCCTTGCAGGGAGAGGGGGAGCCAATGATCAAGTTCACCAGTATTTTGCCGATCGTCGTCTTGGCGGCAGGCGCTGCCTTCGCCGCACCGCAGACTGCGGCCGCCGCGCAGCACAAGCATGGCGACAGCCTGCTGGTGCATCGCGTGCAGCAGGAAAAGGGCATGAACCTGCCCCGCCGCGGCCTCAGCATGAGCCAGGTCGAGAAGACCTGGGGCGCACCGCAGCGCAAACTGTCCCCGCGCGGTGGCGACACCGCCAAGCACCCGCAGATCAATCGCTGGGAATACGCGAACTTCATCGTGTACTTCGAACACAGCCACGTGATCCATTCGGTGCTGAACACGCCGGCAGGCAACAACACCAATCCGTCCGCGGTCAACTGATCCGGCTTCATGAAGGCGCGGCCCGCAGCGATGCGGGCCGCGTTTTTGTGTGCGCGGGTCCGCCGCGTCGTACACTTTGCGGTCGCGCGCCAAACCCGGCGTGCCCAGCGTGCACACGAGATCGCCCCGCATGACCGACCACAACCTGCGCCTGCCCGCGGAATGGGAACCGCAATCCGCCGTCCTGATCGCCTGGCCGCACGCGGACACCGACTGGGCCGAACGACTGGCCTCGGTGGAAACCACCTACGTGGCGCTGGCCGCCGCGGTGACGCGCTTCCAGTCGCTGGTCATCGTGGTCGCCGATGAGGACTTGCGCATCCACGTGGAAGGCCTGCTCGCCGACGCCGGCGTGGATCTGTCGAAGCTGCGCTGCATCACCCTGCCCTACGACGACACCTGGCTGCGCGACTCCGGCCCGATCACGCTGAAGGGCGGTGCCCGGGGCTTCCAGCTCACCGACTTCCGCTTCACCGGCTGGGGCGGCAAGTTCGGCGCCGAACAGGACGATGCCCTGGTCGCCGGCCTGGTTGCCGCGGGCGTGTTCGGCCACGCCGCGCACAAGCGCATCGACTGGGCGCTGGAAGGCGGCGGCATCGAAAGCGATGGCGCCGGCAGCATCCTCACCACCTGGCGCTGCCTGGTGCAGCGCCACCCGGAACAGTCGCGCGAGGAAATGAGCGCCATCCTCAGCGATGGCCTGCATGCCGAACGCGTGCTGTGGCTGGACTACGGCTACCTCGAAGGCGACGACACCGACGCCCACATCGACACCCTGGCCCGCTTCGCGCCGGACGACCGGATCGTGTTCCAGGCCTGCGACGACGCCACCGATCCGCACCACGAGGAGCTGCAGCGCATGGCCGGCGAGCTGGCCGCGCTGCGCACCGTCGATGGCCGTCCATATCGACTGCACCCGCTGCCGTGGCCGCGGCCCATCCTTGATAAAAGCGGCATCGACGAGGGGCGCCGCCTCGCCGCGTCCTACGCGAATTACCTGATCGTCAACGGTGCCGTGCTGGTACCGGCCTACGACGACCCGGCCGACGCCGAAGCCGCCCGCATCATCGGCACGGCGCATCCGGGCCGCGAGATCGTCCAGGTACCGTGCCGGCCGCTGATCTGGCAGAACGGCAGCCTGCATTGCATCACCATGCAGCTGCCGGCCGGGCTGGCCTGAGCCGCATCGGCTAAACTGCAGGGTCTGTTTCGCCTGGCGCCATGCCGAGGATAGCCCCGATGACCCGCAAGACCCTGAAGGTCGCCCTGCTGCAGGAAACCGACCGCGGCAGCCGCGACGCCAATCTCGATGCGATCGAAGCCGGCCTGCGCAAAGCCGCGGCCGCCGGCGCCGAACTGGTGCTGCTGCAGGAACTGCACAACGGGCCGTACTTCTGCCAGCACGAGTCGGTCGAGGTGTTCGACCAGGCCGAGACGATTCCCGGCCCCGGCACCGAGCGCATCGGCAAGCTGGCCGAAGAACTGCAGCTGGTGGTGGTCGCCTCGCTCTTCGAGAAGCGGGCGACCGGGCTGTACCACAACACCGCCGTCGTCTTCGATCGCTCGGCGGCGATCGCGGGCAAGTATCGCAAGATGCACATCCCCGACGACCCGGCCTTTTACGAGAAGTTCTACTTCACCCCGGGCGACCTCGGTTTCGAACCGATCGACACCTCGGTCGGCCGGCTCGGCGTGCTGGTGTGCTGGGACCAGTGGTATCCGGAAGCGGCGCGCCTGATGGCGCTGGCCGGCGCCGAACTGCTGCTCTACCCCACCGCGATCGGCTGGGACCCGAACGACGAACAGGCCGAGAAGGATCGCCAGCGCGACGCCTGGATCACCGTGCAGCGCGGTCACGCGGTGGCCAACGGCCTGCCCCTGCTGTCGTGCAACCGCACCGGCTACGAAGCGGACCCGACGGCGTCAGGCGCGGGCATCCAGTTCTGGGGGTCGAGCTTTGTCGCCGGTCCGCAGGGCGAATACCTGGCCCAGGCCGGTACGGAAGGCCGCGAACTGCTGCTGGCCGAGGTGGACCTGGCGCGCAGCGAGCATGTACGGCGGATCTGGCCGTTCCTGCGCGATCGCCGCATCGATGCCTACGCCGACCTGCTCAAGCGCTACCGCGACTGAAACCGGACGGGCACGCTGCCTGCTTGTTCCACATGGCCTTCGTCCCCATGCTTGGACTTTCCCTTCAGACCGGCCTGCTGATCGCATGAGTGTCCCCGAAACCGAAGTCACCACGTCGCCCGCCGCGCTCGACGGCCAGCCGATCGAACGGGTGCAACGCGATGGCGTGGAGTACGTGGTGCTGGGCACCGCGCACGTATCGCGCAGCAGCATGGAGGCGGTCGAGGCCCTGCTCGATCACGAGCACTTCTATGCGGTGGCGGTGGAACTCTGCGACAGCCGCGCGCAAAGCATGCGCGATCCCGAAGCGTTCAAGCAGATGGACTTGTTCAAGGTGATCCGCCAGGGCAAGGCCGGCATGGTCGCCGCCAGCCTGGTGCTGTCGACGTTCCAGAAGCGCCTCGCCGACCAGTCCGGCATCCAGCCCGGCGCCGAAATGAAGGCGGCGATGGATGGCGCCGAACGACGCAACCTGCCGTTGTGGACGATCGACCGCGAGGTCGGCACCACGCTGAAGCGGGCCTGGCGCAGCGTGGGCTTCTGGCAGCGCTTCGGCCTGCTCGGCGGCCTGCTGGCCAGCGTGTTCGATCGCGAGGAGATCGCCCAGGGCGACATCGAGAAACTGAAGCAGGAAGACCTGCTCGAAAGCGCGTTCAGCGAATTCGCCACCGGCTCCAAGCCGCTTTACGACAGCCTGATCGGCGAACGCGATGCGTTCATGGCTGCACGCCTGCGCCAGGAAGCGGCAAGCTCGGCCGGCCCGGAGAACCGCCGCGTGCTGGTGGTGATCGGCGCAGGTCACCTGAAGGGCATGTGCACCCTGCTGCGCGATCAGCAGGACGATCCCGCGGCCAGGGTTGCCGAGCTGGCCGCGTTGCCGCCCAAGGCGCGCTGGCCGAAATGGCTTGCGGTGGGCCTGGTGCTGCTGGTGTTCGCTGCCATCGCCTGGGCCTTCCATCAGAACGCGGCGCTGGGCGCGCAGGCACTGCGTGACTGGGTGCTGTTCACCGGCGGCTTCGCCGCGCTGGGTGCACTGGCAGCCGGCGGTCATCCGGTCAGCATCCTGGCCGCCTTCATCGCCGCACCGATCAAGCCGTTCCGTCCCGGCATCCCCGCCGGCGGCATCAGCGCGATGGCCGAAGCCTGGGTGCGTCGCCCCCGGGTGGTCGACTTCGACACCTTGCGCGACGACATCGTGCACTGGAGCGGCTGGTGGAAGAACCGCGTGGCACGCACCCTGCTGAACTTCTTCCTGGTCAGCGTGGGCACGATCATCGGCGAGTACAGCGCCGGCATCCACATCTTCAAGAGCCTGTTCTGACGCGCCGCGCGTGACAGGCCTGCGCCGGGCGCATGCTACGATGCGCGCCGCCTGCAGCCGCGCTGCAGCACGCTGCGACATCCGGCCCGGATGGCGAAACTGGTAGACGCAAGGGACTTAAAATCCCTCACCCTCACGGGTATCCCGGTTCGATCCCGGGTCCGGGCACCACACGGCTCTCCACGCCTGATCTTTTTCACGCCTGCTCTGCGCGCCAAAAAAAAGTGCGGCGGACAAAGCCGCCGCACCTTCATGACAGACGCTGGGTAACCCGTGGCTATCAGGCCGCGGCATCCTTCAGCTTCTTGAGCGGACGGATCTTGACCTTGACCGATGCCGGCTTGGCCGCGAACCACTGCTCTTCCTTGGTGAACGGGTTGATGCCCTTGCGCTTCGGCTTGGCCGGCACGCTCACCGCGGTGATCTTCAGCAGGCCCGGCAGCTGGAACGAACCGGCGCCCTTCTTGTGCACGGAACCGGCAACCGCGCCTTCCAGCGCTGCGAGCACGGCACGGACGTCCTTGGCGACCACGCCGCTGGCTTCCACGATATGCGCCACCAGGCTGGACTTGTTCAGCGCTTCCTTGATCGGCTTCGGAGCGGCCGGTGCGGCTTTCGCCTTCGGTGCCGGCTTGCTCTTGGCTGCTGCTTTCTGTGCCTTTGCCATGGATTTCCCCTCGTCTAGGTGTGATGGATGGATGCATTGCCTCACGGCACGCTGAATGTAGGGGAATTTAAGGGTTCCGCCAACGGGTCTCGCATGAAAATCATCGATTCCTGCAGGAAAAATGCATGCAGTCGCCCGCGAAGGTCATTTTCCGGCCGTCATGGCGTACGCTACGCGCCATGAATCCGCCGACCGAGGCGGATCGGGGGAATCGGATGGCGGTGGTGGATCACCCCGGCTTTGGCTATTTCACTGCCGCACTGCTGGCGATGGCCGCCCTGGCTTATGGCGCTGCCGTACAGTTCCTGGTGATCGGTGCGCGCCAACGGCACGACCGCACCCACCTCGCGTTTGCCGTGCTGGCGACCTGCCTCGCCACGCTGGCGCTGGGCAACGCACTGATGAATGCGGCCGACTCGGTGGTGCCCGCCATTCGCGGCCTGCGCATGGTCACTGGCGCAGCGATCCTCGCGATGCCGGCGCTGATGGTCTTCGTCGGCTGTTACACCGGCAGGCCGGCGAAACGCCCCGTCCTGGGTGCCGTCTGTTTCGCCGCGCTAGGCATGTTCGCACTCAACCTGATCCAGCCGTACACGGCGTTCGACACGACGCTGCGCGAAGGCATACCGCTGGTGCTGCCATGGGGAGAGTCGCTGTTCACCCTGGACGGCACCCGTTCGTTCGGCGGCGATGCCTTTCGCTGGGCCAGCTACGCGATCTTCCTGTGGGCGCTGTACCGTGCATGGCGACAGTACCGGGAAGGTCAGCGCCTGCGCGGCGCCTTGCTGGGTCTGTGCCTGCTGATCCAGTTTGTCGCGCTGTTGTGGGGCGCCATCGTGGTCAGCACGCTGGGCAAGCCCTACCCTTCGCTGGACGCATTCGCCTTTCTTTCCTTCGTGCTGCTGATGGGCGTTTCCCTGGCTGGCCAGATGCACGCGCACACCCTGCAGCTCGAACGCACGGCCAGGGAGTTGCGTGCCGAAGCGGACATTCGCCGCGAGACCGAACTCGACCTGCGCCACGCTGCGTACCACGATGCGTTGACCGGGCTGCCCAACCGGTTGCGCGCGCTGTACACCCTGGCCGACCTGATCGCCGATGCCACGCAGTCGCAACAGCATGGCGCCGTGCTGATGATCGACCTCGACAACTTCAAGACCATCAACGACTCGCTGGGACATCACGTGGGCGATCGCGTGCTGGAAAGCATTGCCGACAGCCTGCTCTCCGTGGCGCCTGCCGCGTCCACCGTGGCGCGCCTCGGTGGCGACGAATTCGTGGTGCTGCTGGGACCCGCCAGCACCAGCGCCGACGATGCCGCAGCCCGGGCGATGGATGTCGCCGCAGGGATGCTGCAGCGACTCGCCGCGCCGCTGGCGATCGACAATCGCGTGCTCGGCGTGGGCGCCAGCATCGGCGTGGCGTTGTTCCCCGAGCATGGCCAGGGCGCAGCTGACGTGGTTCGCTGCGCGGACATCGCCCTGTATCGCGCCAAGTCCACCGGGCGCAATGCGGCGCGTCTGTTCCTGCCGCACATGCAACGCGATGCCGATGAACGACTGGAGCTGGAACGCGGCCTGCGCACGGCACTGGAACAGCAGGACTTCTCGCTTCACTTCCAGCCCCAGGTGGACATGCACGGTGCGCTGGTGGGCGCCGAGGCGCTGCTGCGCTGGAACCACGCCCGACTGGGGCAGGTTTCGCCAGCCATATTCATTCCGATCGCCGAGGAAACCGGCCTGATCCACGCCATCGGTACGTGGGCGATCGAATGCGCCTGCCGGCACATCCGCCAGTGGCGCGAGCAGGACATCGATTTCGGTGGGCGCATCTCCATCAACATCAGCCCATGGCAAATTGCCCACCCGCAGTTCGTGTCGAACCTCGCCGAGCAGGTGGCCGCAGCGGGCATCGAGCCTTCCACGCTTACCCTGGAGCTGACCGAGAGCGCCCTGCTCGGTGACTTCGACGCGGCCCTGCGCACCTTGCAGCAGCTTTCCGCGATCGGCTTCCGCCTGGCGCTCGACGATTTCGGCACCGGCTATTCCTCGCTCGCCTATCTGCAGCAACTGCCCCTGGACGAGTTGAAGATCGATCGCTCCTTCATCGGCGCGCTGCAGGCAACCATTGCCGATCCGCTGGCCAGCTTCGTCATCGACGTGGGCCGTCGCCTCGGCATGACCACGATTGCCGAAGGCGTGGAAACGGCCGAACAGGAAGCCGTGTTGCGTGAACTGGGCTGTGACCTGATGCAGGGCTACTTCATCTGCAGACCGCTGGCGGCGGACGACTTCCGGCAATGGGTCGGTCAACGAGCCGCCGCACCTGCTGTCGATGCCGTCCCCGCCGGCGCCTGACTCCGGCTGCGACGCGAGCACGCATGGCCAGTGGCGTGGCCAACAAAAAACCCGCCAGCGGCGGGTTTCAGGGCTGCATGGCAGCCAATCGGGCAATGGAGGCCTAGGTCGGAATCGAACCGGCGTACGCGGATTTGCAGTCCGCTGCATGACCACTCTGCCACCAGGCCATTGCTTCGATAAACGCGACCGGAATGATCGCAGCTTGTCCTGAAAAAACAAAACCCCGGAAAGCCGAGGTTCTGCATTGAAACTGGAGCGGGAAACGAGACTCGAACTCGCGACCCCGACCTTGGCAAGGTCGTGCTCTACCAACTGAGCTATTCCCGCATCGGAGCCGTGAATCATACCAGAATGAACTCGCTTGTGAATAGCCTTGGTGGCAAATTCGGCAAGGGATTTCATCCGGTCCGAAAACGACGAGGCCCCGAACACGTCGGGGCCTCATCTTCGAACTGGAGCGGGAAACGAGACTCGAACTCGCGACCCCGACCTTGGCAAGGTCGTGCTCTACCAACTGAGCTATTCCCGCATTGGAGCCGCGCATTCTAATACGTGATGGCGGATCGTCAAGCCCGGATTTGCAACAACCCGAACTGCCTGCTCAGGACCCGGCCTTGTCGACCGGCGACGGCTCCTGCATGTCGCTGCTGAGCAGCGGCCACGCGGCGCGCAGATAGGTCAGCCCGGACCAGATCGTCAGCACGCCGGCAATCACCAGCAGCGCTTCGCCGATGTGATAGAGCCGCAACGCCTCGGCGGCCTTCTCGTGCTGCACGATCAGCACCACCAGCGCGACCATCTGCATCACCGTTTTCAACTTGCCGATGAAGGCGACCTTCACCGTGGCGCGCATGCCGATGCCGGCCATCCATTCGCGCAGCGCCGAAACGCTGATCTCGCGTCCCACGATCACCGCTGCCGTCACCGCCATCACGATGCCCGGCCAGCCGCCGCGGTGTGCTTCCACCAGCAGGAACAGGGTCACCGCCACCATCAGCTTGTCGGCCACCGGGTCCAGGAACGCGCCGAAGGCCGAGGTGAGTTTCATGCGCCTGGCCAGGTAGCCGTCCAGCCAGTCGGTGATCGCGGCCAGCACGAACACGATCGCCGCGGTGATGTTGTGCCCGGGGAACGGCAGGTAGAACACCGCCACCATCACCGGCAGCAAGGCAACACGGAATAGGGTCAGCCAGGTCGGCAGGTTGATGCGCATGATTCTTTCCAGTGGTTTGTGCCAGTTTCGCACGCCGATGCGCTACTGCCGAGTGAAAGGGTTTGCCGATGTTCAGCCATGCAGGCTGGCGTAGATCCGTTCGGCAAGGCCGCGGTCGATGCCCTTCACCTGCATCAGTTCCTCGACGCCGGCGCCCTCGACCCCCTGCATGCCGCCGAACGCCTTCAGCAGCGCCGAGCGGCGGCGGGCGCCCACGCCCGGCACGTCTTCGAGCACGCTGCGCTCGCGGGCCTTCTCGCGGCGCTTGCGGTGGCCGCTGATGGCGAAGCGGTGAGCTTCGTCGCGCACCGCGGCAACCAGATGCAACGCGGGCGACGACGAGCCCGGGTGCAACTCGCGTCCCGGGCTTCCCGCTTCGATCCGCGCCAGCACCAGGGTTTCCTCGCCGGCGCGCCGACCCGGCCCCTTGGCCACGCCGACCACCTCGATGCCGTTGACGCCGAGCTCCTTCAGCACGTCCAGCGCCTGCGCCACCTGCCCGCCTCCGCCGTCGATCAGCAGCACGTCGGGGCGCGCGCCCTGGCCGTCGGCCACCTTGCGGAAGCGCCGGGTCAATGCCTGATGCATCGCCGCGTAGTCGTCGCCGGGCGTGATGCCGGCGATGTTGAAACGGCGGTAGTGCGATTTTTCCGGACCTTCGGGGCCGAACACCACGCACGAGGCAACGGTGAGTTCGCCCATCGTGTGGCTGATGTCGAAGCATTCGATACGGCGTGGCGGCGCCTCCAGCCCGAGCAGCTTCTGCAGGTCGTCAAAGCGCGTGCCCAGGGTCTGCCGGCTGGCCAGTCGCGCGGTAAGCGAGGCCTGCGCGTTGCGCTCGGCCATCTGCAGGAACTGCGCGCGGTCGCCCCGCACGCTGGACTTCAGCTCCACCGCACGACCGGCATGCTGGCTCAGCAATTCGGCCAGGATCGCGCGATCCGCCAGCGCCTCGCCAAGGATCAGTTCCCGCGGCACCGGCCGGTCGAGGTAATACTGCGCGATGAACTGCGTCAGCACGTCGGCCGGCTCGGCATCCAGCGGCAACCGCGGGAAGAATTCGCGCGTGCCCAGGCTGATGCCGTTGCGGAAGAACAGCACGCTGACGCAGGCCATGCCCGCCTCGATGCGGCAGGCAATCACGTCCATGTCGGCACTGGCGCCCTGCACGTGGTGCTGCGCCTGCAGCTGGCGCAGCGCGGCAACCTGGTCGCGCAGCTTCGCCGCGCGCTCGAACTGCAGCGCCTTGCTGGCCTGCTCCATCGCCTCGGCCAGCTCGTCGATCACCGCGTTGCTGCGCCCCTCCAGGAACATCTCGGCGTGGCGCACGTCGTTGCGGTAATCCTCCACGCTGATCAGGCCCACGCACGGCGCGCTGCAGCGGCCGATCTGGTACTGCAGGCAGGGGCGCGTGCGGTTGCGGAAATAGCTGTCCTCGCACTGGCGCACCTTGAACAGCTTCTGCATCAGGCTGAGGCTCTCGCGCACCGCGTAAGTGCTGGGATACGGCCCGAAGTAGCGTCCCGGCAGGTTTTTCGCACCGCGATGGAAGGCCAGCCGCGGATAGTCCTCGCCGCTGGACAGGTAGATGTACGGATAGCTCTTGTCGTCGCGCAGCAGGATGTTGTAACGCGGCTTCAGCGACTTGATCAGCTGCGATTCCAGCAGCAGTGCCTCGCCTTCGGTGCGCGTCACGGTGATCTCGACGCGGGCGATCTGCGCCACCATCGCCGCGATGCGCGGCTCCATCCGTGGCTTCAGGAAGTAACTGCTGACGCGCTTCTTGAGGTTGCCGGCCTTGCCCACGTAAAGCAGCTCGCCCGCTGCATCGAAGTGGCGATAGACGCCGGGGGCGGAAGTGAGCGTACGGACGAAGGCCTTGCCGTCGAAGGGGGGCGGTTGCGCAGGCTGCATGGGACGATTCTAGAGGGCGGCCCGATCGATATGGTGGCTTAGTGCTGCGTGCGCAACCACTGCTCGGCACGCTCCAGGTCGGCCTGGGTATCGATGCCGGGCGGGAACGGTTCGGGGGTCAGTCGCACCGCGATCGCGTGGCCGTGCTCCAGCACGCGCAATTGTTCCAGCGACTCGGCCTGCTCCAGCGGCGTGCGCGAAAGGCGCGTGTAGCGGTCCAGGAAACCGGCGCGATAGGCGTAGATGCCGATGTGCCGCAGGAACGGCAGGCCCGACGGCAAGCTGTGTCGGTCGCCGGCGAACGCATCGCGCGCCCACGGCATCGGCGCACGACTGAAGTACAGCGCGTGTCCGTTCGCCGCACGAACCAGCTTCACCACGTTCGGATCGAACAATTCCTCGGCGTCGATGATCGGCGTGGCCAGCGTGGCCATCGGCGCGTCGTCGCCAACCAGCGCCTGCGCCACCGCGCGAATGCCAGCGGCCGGGGCGAACGGCTCGTCTCCCTGCAGGTTCACCACGATGCTGTCCGCGCTCCAGCCGTAATGCAGCGCGCATTCGGCCAGCCGGTCACTGCCCGAGGCGTGGTCCGCGCGGGTCATGCAGATATCGATGCCGGCCTGCCCGGCCAGCGCATCGGCGATCCGCGCATCGTCCACCGCCACCACGACCTGGGCAGCGCCGGCCTGCAAGGCACGTTGCGCCACCCGCACCACCATCGGAATGGCGTCGATCTCGCGCAGCGGCTTGCCCGGCAGGCGGGTCGAGCCGTAACGGGCGGGAATCGCCACGATGAAGGGAGGTACGACGTTCGACATGGATAAAACCTTCAGCAGCCCGGACCAATGCCACCAAGATACAGCCTGCGCGGGGACTCAGTCCGCATCGCGCAGGTCGAAACCGCAACCGTTGGACAGCGTCACGAAGCCCGGGAACGAAGTGGCGACATGGCTGCAGTCATTGATCCGCACCGGTGCGTCGGCGGCCAACCCGGCCACCGCGAAGCTCATCGCGATGCGGTGGTCGAGATGGCTGTCCACCGCGCCACCGGCCAGCCGGCCGCCGTGGATGATCGCGCCATCGGGCGTTTCCTCGATGCGCGCGCCGAGCGCACGCAGGCCCGCGGCCATGGTCGCGATGCGATCGGATTCCTTCACCCGCAGCTCGGCGGCGCCCCGGATCACGGTACGGCCAGAGGCCACCGCCGCCGCGATGAACAAGGCGGGGAACTCGTCGATCATGTCCGGCACGATCGACTCCGGCAGCTCGACGCCGTGCAGCGCGGCATGGCGCACCACGAGGTCGCCGACGGGCTCGCCGCCGGCTTCGCGCTCGTGTTCGACGACGATATCCGCCCCCATCAGCCGCAGCGCCTGCAGCAGGCCGGTGCGACGCGGGTTGAGCCCCACGCCGGGCAGGCGCAACGCCGACCCGGGCACGATGCTGGCAGCGACCAGGAAGAACGCGGCCGAGGAAAAGTCCGCCGGCACGTCGACATCCCGGGCGCGCAGCAGGTGTCCGCCTTCGAGTCTTGCGTGGCCCGGCGCAAACACGATCGGCCAGCCGAACGCCGCCAGCATGCGTTCGGTGTAGTCGCGGGTCGGGTGCGGTTCGATGATTTCCGTTTCGCCCGTGGCATACAGCCCGGCCAGCAGCAGGGCCGACTTCACCTGGGCGCTGGCCACCGGCAGCTCGTAGCGGATGCCGCGCAGCGGCTGCCCGCCATGGACGTCCAATGGTGGCAGGCCATCATGGCTATCGATGCGTGCGCCCATCAGCGCCAGCGGATCGGTCACCCGGCGCATCGGTCGCTTCGACAGGGACGCATCGCCGACCAGCGTGCTGTCGAACGCCTGCCCCGCCAGCAGGCCGGCGAGCAGGCGCATGCCGGTACCGGCGTTGCCGCAATCCAGCGGCAGCGTGGTGCCGCGCAGACCGTGAAGGCCCACGCCGTGCACCACGCGCTCGCCGGCCGACGGCGTCTCGATGCGTACGCCCAGTTGCGCCAGCACGGCGGCGGTGGCCCGGGTGTCCTCGCCTTCGAGGAAGCCATGAATATGCGAGGTGCCCTCGGCGATGGCGGCCAGCATCAGCGCACGATGGGACACCGACTTGTCGCCGGGCACGGTGACGCTGCCTTGCAACGCGCCGCCCGGTCGGCTGCTCCAGTCGAGCCGGCCGCTCAAGGCAGCGCCACCGGATACGAACCCAGCACGCGCACGGTGGCCGCCGAGGCCCCGATGTCCTGCACTGCGGCCTGCAGCGAGCCTTCGTCGATATGCCCTGAAACGTCGATGAAGAATGCGTATTGCCACTTGCCGGTATGCGCCGGCCGCGACTCGATCCGGTTCAGGCTGACGCCGTGTTTCGCGAACGGGCTGAGCACGTCGTACAGCGCACCGGGCTTGTCGTTGACCGTGATCAGCAACGAGGTGCGGTCATTGCCCGAGGGCGGGAACAGCGACCGGCCGATCACCAGGAAGCGCGTGGTGTTGTCGGCGCGATCCTCGATGCCCTTCGCCACGGTCTTGAGGCCGTAGACCTTGCCCGCGGTCTCGCCCGCGATCGCCGCCGCATCGTCGGCATGGCGGGCCAGCCGCGCCGCCTCGGCATTGCTGCCCACCGCGATGCACTCCACCTCGGGCAGGTTGAGGCGCAGCCAGGTCTTGCACTGCTGCAGCGACTGGGCATGGGCGTAGACGCGCCTGACGTCCTCCGGCTTCCCGGTGAGCGAATGCAGGCACTGGTGCACGCGCAGCTCGACCTCGCCGCAGATCGTGGCTTCGGAGGTGAGGAACATGTCCAGCGTCACCTGGATCATGCCCTGCCCCGAATTCTCCACCGGCACCACGCCGAAATCGGCATGCCCGGCGGCGACCTCCTGGAACACTTCCTCGATGCTGCCCAGCGGCAGGCCGTAGGCCGCGTGACCGAAATGCTTGCGCACCGCCTGTTCGCTGAAGGTGCCTTCCGGCCCCAGGAAGCCGATCTTCAGCGGGTCTTCCTGGGCCAGGCAGGACGACATGATCTCGCGGAACAGGCGCACCATCTCGGTATCGGAGAGCGGGCCGTCGTTGCGGTCCACCACCATGCGCAGGACATGCGCCTCGCGCTCGGGTCGGTAATAGTCGATCGCGGACAGACCTTCGCCCTTCACCTTGGCCACCGTGCGCGCATGGTTGGCGCGCTCGGAGATCAGCTGCTGGATCTGCCGGTCGATGCTGTCGATGCGCTCGCGCATCTCGCTCAGCGGGGTTTTTGAATCGGTCATGATGCGATCACTGTCTGGATGAATGGACGTCCGGATGATGGACGTCCAAATGGAGAAGTTGCATCCTGCCTGAAAAACGCCGTCTGCGCCTGCTCAACCGTGCCGGCGGGCAAAATCGCCCATGAATTCGACCAGCGCCTCGACGGCCGCCAGCGGCACCGCGTTGTACAGCGAGGCGCGCATGCCACCCAGCGCCTTGTGTCCCTTCAGCGCCAGCAGGCCGGCGGCGTCCGACTCCTGCAGGAACGCGGCATCCAGCGCCGTGTCATGCAGGTCGAAGCGGACGTTCATGCGCGAACGGGCAGCGGGATCGACCGGGTTGCGGTAATAGCCGTCCGAACCGTCGATGGCGCCGTACAGCAAGCCGGCCTTGGCCCGATTCAGGCCGGCCATCGCGGCGACGCCGCCCTGCTCCAGCAGCCACTGGAAGGTCAGTCCGGCCAGGTACCAGCCCCAGGTGTTCGGCGTGTTGAGCATGGAGTCGGCGGCAGCGTGTTCGGCGTAGCGGAAGATCCGCGCCATCGGCCGGCCCGCACGCTGCAGCAGGTCGCGACGGATGATCATCACCACCAGGCCGGACGGCCCGATGTTCTTCTGCGCGCCGGCGTAGATCAGCCCGAAACGGCTGACGTCGAGCGGTTCGGACAGGATGTTCGAGGACAGGTCGGCCACCAGCGGCACCGCCTCGCCGACATCGGGAACGTCATGGAATTCGACGCCGTGGATCGTCTCGTTCGGCGTGTAATGCACATAGGCGGCGCGCGGATCGAGCTGCCAGCTGTCGCGCGGCGGCAGCTTGAGATAGTCGTCCGCGGCGCTGCTGGCCGCCACATTCACCCGCACGTACGCACCGGCTTCGCTGGCGGCCTTGGCGCTCCAGTGTCCGCTGACGATGTAGTCGGCGCCGTCGTCCGGGCCGGCCAGGTTCATCGGGATCTGCGCGAAGTGCTGGGTCGCGCCGCCTTGCAGGAACAGCACGGCGTAATCGGCCGGGATCTGCATCAAGGTGCGCAGGTCGGCTTCGGCCTGGGCCGCCATCGCGATGAAGCGCTTGCCGCGGTGCGACTGCTCCATCACCGAGGCGCCACTGCCGTTCCAGTCCAGCAGTTCGCGCTGTGCGCGTTCGAGTACCGCCGGTGGCAAGGCCGCCGGACCGGCGCTGAAGTTCCAGACTCTGCTCACGTGCGCCTGCATCCCGTTGGAAGTGTGTCCGGCATTATGCCGCGGCGCAGCATGGCGCGGTCAACTGCCACGACGCAGGCAGGCTCAGAACCGGATCAGCAGGACCAGGGCGATGCCGAGAGCCAGCACGGCGGCGGTGACGATCAGCCACCAGACCTCGCTGGTCGGGCCCGCCGATTCTTCCGGCAGCGGCTGCGGCCACGATTCGGCCATCACGATCTCTGGCTCCGGTTCCATCCCCGGGCCGTCGATCACGAAGCGATGCATGGCCACGCCGATCTGGTCGCCGGGCAGCAAGGCCAGTTTCTGCACGGCCGTGCCATTGACCCGCAGCGGATGGCGCTCGCAGGCACGCAGGTTTTCCAGCCACAACTGGCCGCTTTCCCAGAAGATCCGCAGCACCACCACGTCGCCTTGTGGCAACTCCAGCGGGCAATGGCCTGGCGAGCCGAGTTCCAGCCCGCCTTCCAGCGACAGCACCCGGCCAGACAACGGGCCCGCGACGGCGCGCAAGGCCACCGTGCAACGCCCCTGCCCGGAAACCTGCGGCGAGGCGCGCCCCGCGGGGTCTTCGTCGGAACGCAGCAGCATGCGGCAGTCGCCGACGCTGATCACGTCGCCCGCGCGCAACAGGGCCTGCTCGCGCACCGGACGGGCGTTGACATGGATGCGATCCGCCGACGGCAGCACCTGCAACACCCAGCCGCGGCGATCCTGATGAATCCGCAGATGTTCGGGCGCCGCCTGGCCGGAGGCCAGCACGAGGTCGTTGTGGGCAGCGCTGCCGATCCGCAACAGCGCCTGCGTCCAGTGAAAGTCTTCACGGGCCGCATTGGGAAATTCGATACGCATGGATGAACCGGTCAAAGGACCGCGAAACTCTATCATGTGACCCCGTGCCTTAAGATTCGCCTGCAGACGCCACCCCATCCCCGGAATCCCCATGCCCAAGATCGACATCCGCCGTCCCCACCAGCTTTCGATCGCCGAAGCCCGTTCCGTGGTCGAACAGGTCGCCGCGCGCATGTACGAAAAGTTCGGCATGGAAGGCCGCTGGCAGGACGATACCCTGCTGTTCTCGCGCCCCGGCGTCACCGGCTCCATCGCGGTAGCCGGCGATGCGATCCAGGTCAAGGCGGAGCTGGGCCTGATGCTGGCCCCACTCAAGGGCATGGTCGAGCAGGAAATTCGGCGCAAACTGGACGAGCATTTCAGCTGATCCGCCCCGGCGTTCCGCCTGCTTGATGATTCTTTAACCAGCCGCCCTTTCGTGGCATAATCGTCGGCTTACGCGGCCATGACGGCTGCGCGTGAACCCCGGAACACATGGCCAAAGACGACGTCATCGAAATGGAAGGCACGGTCCAGGAGACCCTGCCCAACACCATGTTTCGCGTACAACTCGAGAATGGGCACGTCATCATCGCCCACATCTCCGGTCGCATGCGCAAGCACTACATCCGCATTCTCACGGGCGACAAGGTCAAGATCGAGATGACCCCGTACGACCTGAGCAAGGGACGCATCACCTACCGCATGAAGTAAAGCGGTCGTGCCACTGCCTTGATGCAGTGAACGCGTGATGAGGTGCCAGACATGACAAAGGCGGCGCAATGCGCCGCCTTTGCTTTGCCCGTCATTCGGGCTTTGGGCTACTCGACCACCGCCGGCACCTGCTCGGCCGCCTGGCAATCGACCTTCAGCTCGCCATCGGCGACGCTGAGCCGCACCACGCCGCCGTCGGCCAGCTTGCCGAACAGCAGCTCGTCGGCCAGCGCGCGCTTCACCTTTTCCTGGATCACACGCGCCATCGGGCGTGCACCCATCTGCGGATCGAAACCGTGCTCGGCCAGCCAGCGGCGGGCGTCGGCGTCCACGTCCAGGCTCACCCGCTTCTCGGTCAGCTGGCTTTCCAGTTCGATCAGGAACTTGTCCACCACGCGCAGGATGTGTTCGAAATCCAGCGCGCCGAACTGGATGATCGCGTCCAGCCGGTTGCGGAACTCCGGGGTGAAGATGCGGCGGATCACTTCCATCGCGTCCGATTCGTGCTTCTGCTCGACGAAGCCCATGCTGCGCCGTGCCGCGATCGCCGCGCCGGCGTTGGTGGTCATCACCACCACCACGTTCTTGAAGTTCGCCTCGCGGCCGTTGGTGTCGGTCAGCACGCCGCGGTCCATCACCTGCAACAGGATGTTGAACACGTCCGGGTGCGCCTTCTCGATCTCGTCCAGCAGCAACACCGCGTGCGGATGCTTGGTCACCGCCTCGGTCAGCAGGCCACCCTGGTCGAAACCGACGTAGCCCGGAGGCGCGCCCACCAGGCGCGACACCGAATGGCCTTCCATGTATTCGGACATGTCGAAGCGGATCATCTCGATGCCGAGCTGCATCGCCAACTGCTTGGTCACCTCGGTCTTGCCCACGCCGGTGGGGCCGGCCAGCAGGAAGCAGCCGATCGGCTTGGACGGATCGGCCAGGCCCGAACGGGCCATCTTGATCGATGCGGACAGCGCCTCGATCGCCTGGTCCTGGCCGAACACGACCATCTTCAAATTGCGCTCGAGGTTGCGCAGCACGTCGCGGTCAGAGGCGGACACCTGCTTGGCCGGAATGCGCGCCATCTTGGCCACGATGTATTCGACCTCGCTGACGTCCACCGTGCCGGTGCGCTGTTCCTCAGGCAGCAGCCGCTGGCGTGCGCCGGCCTCGTCGATCACGTCGATCGCCTTGTCCGGCAGCAGCCGATCGGGGATGTGCTTGACCGACAGGTCCACCGCCGCCTTCAGCGCCTCGTTGGTATAAGCGACGTGGTGATGTTCCTCGAAGCGCGAACGCAGGCCCTTGAGGATCTCGATGCTGTCGGCCACGGTGGGCTCGACCACGTCGATCTTCTGGAAGCGGCGGGCCAGCGCGCGGTCCTTCTCGAACACGCCGCGGTATTCCTGGAACGTGGTCGAACCGATGCAGCGCAGCTCGCCCGAAGCCAGCATCGGCTTGATCAGGTTCGAGGCGTCCATGGTGCCACCCGACGCCGAACCGGCGCCGATGATGGTGTGGATCTCGTCGATGAACAGGATCGCGCCCGGCTGCTTCTTCAGCTGCGCGATCACGCCCTTCAGGCGCTTCTCGAAATCGCCGCGGTACTTGGTGCCGGCCACCAGCGCGCCCAGGTCCAGCGACCAGATGGTGGCGTCTTCCAGCACCTCGGGCACTTCGCCGTCGACGATGCGCTTGGCCAGGCCCTCGGCCAGCGCGGTCTTGCCCACGCCGGCCTCGCCCACGTACAACGGGTTGTTCTTGCGCCGGCGGCACAGCACCTGGATGGTGCGCTCGATCTCGTCGGTACGGCCGATCAAAGGGTCGATCTTGCCTTCCAGCGCCAGCTCGTTGAGGTTGCTGGCGAACTCCTGCAGCGGATTGCCCTTCGGCTCGCCGCCCTCCTCGCCCTCGCGCTCGCCGCCGGCCACACCGGCAGCCGGCTCGTCGCCGATCTTGGCGATGCCGTGCGAGATGTAGTTGACCACGTCGAGCCGGGTGATCTCCTGCTGGTGCATGAAATACACCGCGTGCGAATCCTTTTCACCGAAGATCGCCACCAGCACGTTCGCACCGGTGACCTCCTTCCGCCCGGAGGATTGCACGTGGTAAACCGCCCGTTGCAGCACGCGCTGGAAGCCCAGCGTGGGTTGCGTGTCGCGCTCGTCGCCCGCCGGCAGCACCGGCACCGTTTCGCCGATGATGCGCTCCAGGTCGGCCGACAGGCGCGGCAGGTCCACGCCGCAGGCGCGCAGGGCGCCGAGCGCAGACTGGTTTTCGGTGAGGGCGAGCAACAGGTGCTCGACCGTCATGAACTCGTGGCGTTGTTCGCGGGCCTGCTTGTAGCAATGGCCGATGGTGACTTCCAGATCCTTGCTGAACATTCGGATCGTCTCCGCTTTGCAGTGGGAGCGGCCTTCAACGCCGCAATGAGCACGAAATGGGGTCGCTCAGAGCTTTTCCATAGTGCACAACAACGGGTGCTGATGGGAGCGTGAATATTCGTTGACGTGGGTAACCTTGGTTTCCGCCACCTCGCGGGTGAATACGCCGCAGACGCCACGCCCGCGGGTATGCACGTGCAGCATCACTTGCACCGCCTGTTCCTGGTCGAGGTTGAAAAAGCTGCGCAGCACCTCGACCACGAAATCCATCGGAGTGAAGTCGTCGTTCAGCAGCAGCACCTGGAACAGCGGGGGCCGCGCCACCTCGGGTTTCGCGGTTTCCAGCGCCAGGCCGCGGCCGCTGTCGTGCTCATGTTCGGGTTCGTGGGCCATGTTGGTCAGGGTCGTTTCTCTGGTTCGAAGTATACGCCGCGGCGGATGCGTCCCTGCCGCAACGGTGCGTCAGCAGAGGTGATGGCACAATGGGCACTTTTCCACCCCGGTATTGCCTGTCCATGGCCGATTCCTCCCCCAACTCCGATATCTGGCGTCCGCACGTCACCGTGGCCTGCGTGGTGGCCAGGGGCGAACGCTATCTGATGGTGGAGGAAGAAGTGGCCGGGCGATTGGTCTACAACCAGCCGGCCGGCCACCTGGACGACCACGAAAGCCTCGCCCAGGCCGCCCTGCGCGAAACCCTGGAGGAAACCGGCTGGACGGTGGAACTGCAGCACCTGATCGGCGTGCACCAGTGGCGCAGCACCGAGCATGGCGACGCGGTGGTCCGCTTCAGCTTCGCCGCTCGCGCGATCAGCCATGATCCCGACCGCCCGCTGGACAGCGACATCCGCCGCGCGCTGTGGCTGACCCGCGAGGAGATCGCCGCGCTGGGCGAGCGCCTGCGCAGCCCGATGATCCTGCAAAGCATCGACCTGTGGCTGGGCGGCCAGCGGCTGCCGCTGGACATCCTTGCCCACCTGCCCGAAGGCGAGCCGTCGTGAAGGTGATGCTGGGCATTTCCGGCGGCGTCGACTCGTCGGTGGCCGCCTTGCTGCTGCAGCAGGCCGGCTACGAGGTCGAGGGCCTGTTCATGCAGAACTGGGAAGAGGACGAACGCTCCGGCCCGTGCACCACCGACGCCGACCGCAAGGACGCCGTGGCGGTATGCGGGCGCCTTGGCATTCCGTTCCACGCGCGCAACTTCGCCGGCGAATACTGGGATGGCGTGTTCGAGCATTTCCTGGCCGAGTATCGCGCCGGGCGCACGCCGAACCCCGACGTGCTGTGCAATCGCGAGATCAAGTTCAAGACCTTTCTCGACGAAGCGCATGCGCTGGGCGCCGAGAAGATCGCCACCGGGCATTACGCCCGCGTCGACTGCGTGGACGGCCGTTACCGCCTGTTGCGTGCGGTGGACACGGCCAAGGACCAGAGCTATTTCCTGCATGCGCTGGGCCAGCAGCAACTGGCTGCCACGCTGTTCCCGCTGGGCGGGCTGCAGAAGCCCCGCGTGCGCGAACTGGCCCGCGAGGCCCACCTGCCCACCCACGCCAAGAAGGATTCCACCGGCATCTGCTTCATCGGCGAGCGCGATTTCCGCGGTTTCCTGTCGCAATACATACCGGCCCGCCCCGGCGAGATGCGCAGCCCCGACGGCGAGCTGATCGGCGAACACGACGGGGTGATGTATTACACCCTGGGCCAGCGCAACGGGCTGGGCATCGGCGGCCGCCATGGCGCCGCCAGCGAGCCCTGGTACGTGGTCGGCAAGGACGTGGCAGCGAACGTGCTGTATGTCGCCCAGGGCGGCGAGAACCGCTGGCTGCATTCGCGACGATTGCGCTCGGAGGCACCCACCTGGGTCGATGGCCACCCGCCCGCAGACGAGTTCCGCTGCACCGCTCGCACCCGTTATCGGCAGGCCGACCAGGCCTGCACGGTCAGCGTGACCGCCACCGGACTGGACATCCACTTCGACGACGCCCAGCGCGCCGTCACCCCCGGACAGTCGGTCGTCCTCTACGATGGCGAGGTCTGCCTCGGCGGCGCGGTGATCGCCGCCACCGACGCAGCCTACGGCGGCCTGCTGCCGGCTTTCGCCTCCCCTTCCCCTGCAAGAGTGGCTCCAACCCGTGCTTGAAACTTTTTCCATGACCGAAGAGCGTGTGCTTGCCCTGGCCGGCCTGTTTCAGGCCTGCGCGCTGGCCCAGCAACTGGCCAATGACGGGCGTTGCGACGAAGGCGCAATGGAAGCCAGCGTAGCCAGCGTGTTCCGCATCGATGCGCCCTCCGTGGTCGCCGTGTACGGCGACGCCGCGAACGTGCGGCTCGGCCTGCGCACGCTGATCGCGCAGCTCGACGAAACCGGCCGCGACATGGCGGTGACGCGCATGACCGTCACCGTGATGCGACTGGAGCGCAGCCTGGCCGCACGTCCGGACCTGCTGGAGAAACTGCAGCAGGGCATCATCGCCGCGCAGCGGCAGGTCGAGCACTTCGGCCAGGATTCCAGCCAGGTCAACAGCCGGCTGGCCGAGCTGTATGCCTCCACCCTGTCGATCCTCAACCCGCGGGTGATGGTCAGCGGCAACCCGCAACAGCTGCAGCTGCCCAGCGTGGTGGAAAAGGTCCGCACCAACCTGCTCGCCGCGATGCGTTCGGCGGTGCTGTGGCGGCAACTGGGCGGACGCCAGTGGCAGCTGCTGCTGTACCGGCGCCAGTGCAGCATGCTGGCGCGCGGCCTGCTGACCGGGGCCACGCTGGATCGGCGCTGACCGCAGGTTTTCGCTCGGCGGAAAAGCAAACGGCGGGCAAAGCCCGCCGTTTTCCTTCCCTGGGTGAAACTCCCTTGCGATAACCCTATGCGCTGTCCCGTGCGCTTCGCCGTCCGCAGGGCCGCAGTATGCCGCGGCCGTGTGACAGTTTTAGAACCGCACCTCGCCGAACACGCCGATCTCGTTGGTCTTCACGTTCTGCACGTGCAGCGGTGCCGGCGTACCCACCGACTTGTCCGCCTTCTCGTGCTTCCACACGCCAGCGAGCTTGAAGCCCTTGGTCACCTGGAACTCGACGCCGGCGTTGTAGTAGACATCCTTGTTGGCGCTGTCCAGGGTCTTGCTGAGCTTGGCATTGTCGTAACGGGCGAACAGGTTGACGCCATCGGCGATCGCCACGCTGCCCCACAGCGAGTAGCCGTCGGCCTTGTCCGTCGCCGTGGTCAGCACGTTGTTCCAGTTCCTGGCGGTGAAATACTCGGCGCCGAGACGGAACGCGTCGCTGGCGTAGGCCACCATCAGGTCGCCGCGCTGGGCGGTGTTCTGTGCATCGGTCAACTGGGTTTCCTGACCACGGTGGCCACTGTAGCCACCGACGGCCACGACCATGTTCTCGAACGGCACGAAGCCCACGCGACCCTCGACGTCCACGCCCTTGCTGCGGCCCGGGTTCTTGTAGCCGTTGCCGTTGACCACGGACACCGCGTAGTTGAGCGACTTCCCGGCACCGATCTCGCCGCCCAGGTGCAGGCCCCAGTCCGCCGAGTTGCCGTACTTCAGGCGGTCGGTCGTGGTGGGTTCCACGTAGCGGAAGCCGTAGTAATTCTCGACGAACGGAATCCACGGCATGTCGGCCGAACCGATGCGGAACACCGCCGCCTGGTCGAACTTGCCCTGCACGTACGCCTTCTTGACGAACAGATTGGTTTCGCCGTCACCGCTGACGTAGTTGAAGTCGGTGGTCAGGTTCATCGACCAGATGTCGTTGAACTTGTGGTCGACGCCGAGGTAGAAGCGCTTCACGTCGATGCCGAGGCCGGACGCATTGGTCTTGCCCGTATCGCTGTTCTTTTGATCGATGCTGGTGACATCGAAATACATTCTGCCGGACAGCGTGGTGTTGTTGACCGCCTTTTCCAGCGCCGCGAACTTCTTGTCGCTGGCGGCCGTCACGTTGGTCGCCTTCTCCACCGCCTGGCCGGTGCTGACATTGATCTCGGATTGCGCGTCGGTGCGCTGTTCCAGTTCGTCCACCTTGGCCTGCAACGCGCTCAACTGGGCCTTGAGGAGTTCGATTTCGCTGCCGCTGGGGGCCGGGGTCGTGTGCTGCGGCGCCGCGGCAGCCGTGTAGCTGCTGACGCCCAGGCCGGCGGCGATCGCTGCCGCAATCAATTTGGAACGCATGTCATTACTCCGAAAGTTGATGGGAAAATCTCGATCGCCCCCTCGATCCGATGGCCGGCTAGCGATTCGTTAACAAGTTTGCCCAGCGATTTTTACCGTTGAATGCCGCTTTCATGACACCACCATGACAGCCGCGCCTTGCTCCGCCGCCTCATGCCGCGCAGCACGACTGATATGCTTCGCCGATGGAAATCCCCAACAACAGCGCCGCGCCACGCATGGCCGAACGGTTCCGCGGCTTTCTGCCGGTAGTGGTCGACGTGGAAACCGGCGGCTTCGACGCCGAACATGATGCACTGCTCGAAATCGCCGCCGTGCCCCTGTGCATGGACGCAGACGGCTTCCTGCAACGGCAGCCTACGGTATCCACGCACGTCGAGCCCTTCCCCGGCGCCAACCTCGACCCGCGTTCGCTGGAGATCACCGGCATCGATCCGAGCAATCCGCTGCGCGGCGCACTGGCCGAGCGGCAGGCACTGGACCACATCTTCCACGTGGTGCGCGAAGCGGTGCGCGAGGCCGGCTGCCAGCGGGCGATCCTGGTCGGCCACAACGCCGCGTTCGACCTGGGCTTCCTCAACCAGGCGGTGAAACGCTGCGGACACAAGCGCAATCCGTTCCATCCGTTCAGCTGCTTCGACACGGTCAGCCTCGGCGGACTTGCCTATGGCCAGACTGTGCTGAGCAAGGCCGTGCTCGCCGCCGGTCATCCATTCGACAGCCGCGAAGCCCATTCCGCCGTCTACGACACCGAACGCACCGCCGACCTGTTCTGCAGCGTGGTCAACCGCTGGCGCCAGCTGGAGCTGTTCGAACAGGCGCATGTCGGGCTGGGCGTGGGCTGAGGCGAGAACGGGGAACGGCAGAGCATCGCCGCTGTCGCTTTCGGTCTCTGATCACCGTTCCCCACCCATGTCATCTTCCTGAAACATTCATTTCATCCAATGGCAACACGAAGAGCCTGAAATGGCGGGGTCGCATCCGACCTCACTCGATAGGAGCTACCGTCTTGACCATCCGCAACTTACCTGTCCGATTCGCCGCCGTCGCCACCCTAGCCGTGGCCTCGACTTTCGGCGCGGCCGCCGCGCAGGCCACCGACATCACCGGCGCCGGCTCCAGCTTCGTCTACCCGGTCATGTCCAAGTGGTCGGCTGCGTATGCCGAGAAGACCGGCAACCGCCTGAACTACCAGTCGGTCGGCTCCGGCGCCGGCATCGCGCAGATCAAGGAAGGCACCATCGACTTCGGCGCTTCCGACGCCCCGATGAAGGCGGAAGACCTGCAGAAGTACGGCCTGGGCCAGTTCCCGATCGTGGTCGGCGGCATCGTGCCGGTGGTCAACATCGCCGGCGTGCAGGCGGACCAGGTCAAGCTGGACGGCGCCACCCTGGCCGACATCTTCCTGGGCAAGATCACCAACTGGAACGACCCGAAGATCGCCGCGCTGAACGCCGGCCTGGCCCTGCCCGCCGGCAAGATCACCGTGGTGCATCGTTCGGACGGTTCGGGCACCTCGTTCAACTTCACCAACTACCTGTCCAAGGTCAGCAATGAATGGGCGACCAAGGTGAAGTTCGGCACGGCGGTTGAGTGGCCGACCGGCGTGGGCGGCAAGGGCAATGAAGGCGTATCGCAGTACGTGCGCCAGATCAAGGGCTCGATCGGCTACATCGAATACGCCTACGCGGTGAAGAACAAGCTCGCCTGGGTCGACCTGCAGAATGCCAGCGGCAACTTCATGAAGCCGAGCGCCGAGGCCTTCGCTGCTGCCGCCGCCACGGCCGACTGGGCCAGCGCCAAGGACTTCAACCTGATCATGACCAATGCACCGGGCGAACAGGCGTGGCCGATCACTGCCACCACCTGGATGATCATGTACAAGTCGCCGAAGAACGCCGGCAACAGCAAGGTCGCCTTCGACTTCTTCAAGTACGCTCTGGAGCATGGCCAGCCGGCGGCCAGCGAACTCGACTACGTGCCGCTGCCGACCGCGCTGGTCAGCAAGATCGAGGCGTATTGGGCTTCCGAATTCAAGCATTGATGGTTTGATCGAAGCCGTTCTCCTCTGGATCGAGTCCGGGGGAGAACGGTGTGGTGAGGTTCACGAGTTCATTCACAGAGTCCCGCATGACCACTGCCTCCACCACCGACATCCTGGAACAGCGCAGCCGCCGCGACGCCCGTCACGAGCGGCTGTTTCGCTGGCTGCTGAAGGGCTGCGCGCTGATCGTGCTGGCGGCCCTGCTCGGTGCCGCCGGCGCCACGCTGTGGGGTGGCCGCGAGGCGTTCGCCACGTTTGGCTGGCACTTCCTGATCAGCTCGGAATGGGACCCGGGCAACGACGTCTACGGTGCGCTGGTGCCGGTCTACGGCACCCTCGCCACCTCGTTCATCGCGTTGCTGATTGCCGTGCCGATCAGCTTCGGCATCGCCGTCTATCTGTCCGAAGTCGCGCCGACCTGGCTGCGCACGCCGGTCGCCTCGGCGATCGAACTTCTGGCCGGCATCCCCTCGATCATCTACGGCATGTGGGGGCTTTTCATCTTCGCCCCGTTCTTCGCCGAACACATCAAGCCGTGGCTGACCAACAACCTCGGCAACAAGCCCGAAGACGGCCAGCTGTCGTGGGTGGCCGAACACGTGCCCTTCGTGGGCAAGCTGTTCGGCAGCGACTATCCGTTCGGCGCCAGCATCCTGGTGGCCGGCATCGTGCTGGCGATCATGATCATCCCGTTCATCTCCTCGGTGATGCGCGAGGTGTTCCAGACCGTACCGACCCGGCTGAAGGAATCAGCCTATGCGCTGGGCTCCAGCACCTGGGAGGTGTCGTGGGACATCGTGCTGCCATACACCCGTTCGGCGGTGATCGGCGGCATCTTCCTCGGCCTCGGCCGCGCGCTGGGCGAAACCATGGCGGTGACCTTCGTGCTCGGCAACGCGATGCACCTGTCGGCGTCGCTGCTCGATCCGGGTACCTCGATCGCCTCGACCATCGCCAACCAGTTCAGTGAAGCGGCGGGCCTGCAGAAGTCCTCGCTGATGGCGCTGGCCTTCCTGCTGTTCGTGGTCACCTTCATCGTGCTGCTGATCGCGCGATTGATGTTGCGACGGCTGGCCAGCAAGGAGGGGCGCTGATGAACACCTTGTACCTGCGCCGCCGCATCGCCAACGCGCTGGCGATGGCGCTGAGCCTGCTGGCCACCCTGGTCGGCCTGGCCTTCCTGGCATGGATCCTGTGGGAAACCCTGCGCCAGGGCATCAGCGCGCTGGACCTGAAACTGTTCACGAAGATCACCGCCTATGGCGAGGACGGCGGCCTGCTGAACTCGATGGTCGGCAGCCTGGTGATCAACTTCATCGGCATCGGCATCGCCACGCCGATCGGCGTGCTGGCCGGCACGTGGCTGGCCGAGTACGCGAACCGCACCAAGCTGGGCGAGTCGATCCGCTTCCTCAACGACATCCTGCTGTCGGCGCCGTCGATCGTGATGGGCCTGTTCGTCTACACCATCATCGTGCTGCCCAGCACCGCCCTCACCCACGGCTCGACCACGTTCTCCGGCTTTGCCGGCGGCGTGGCGCTGGCGCTGATCGCGCTGCCGGTGATCGTGCGCACCACCGATGAGATGCTGCGACTGGTGCCCTCCACCCTGCGCGAGGCGGCGCTTTCGCTGGGCGTACCGCAGTGGAAGCTGACCTTGCAGATCCTGATCCGCGCCGCCCGCTCGGGCATCATCACCGGCGTGCTGCTGGCGCTGGCGCGGATCAGCGGCGAGACCGCGCCGCTGCTGTTCACCGCGTTCGGCAACAACTACATGGCGGTCAATCCGCTGGAGAAGATGTCCAGCCTGCCGCAGATCATCTACCAGTACGCCAACGACCCGGGCGACGCCATGCATGCCCTGGCCTGGGCCGGCGCGTTCGTGATCACCATGTTCGTGCTGCTGCTGAGCCTGGCCTCGCGCCTGATTCTTTCCCGCACCAAGGTGTCCCATGACTGATTCCGCCCTCGCCACGAACCCGGCGCCGGTGGCGCCCGCAGCGACGGCGGCGCCCAAGATCACCGTGCGCGACCTGCACTTCTACTACAACGGTTTCCATGCGCTGAAAGGCATCAACATGGATATCCCGGAAAAACAGGTCACCGCGATCATCGGCCCGTCCGGCTGTGGCAAGTCCACCCTGCTGCGCATCTTCAACCGCATCTACGCGATCTATCCGAAGCTGGAGGCGAAGGGCGAGATCCGGCTGGACGGCGACAACATCCTCGACCCGCGCTATTCGATGAACCGCCTGCGCAGCAAGGTCGGCATGGTGTTCCAGAAGCCGGTGCCGTTCCCGATGACGATCTTCGAGAACGTGGCCTACGGCATCCGCCACCACGAGAAACTGTCGCGCAAGGACATGGAAGGCCGGGTCGAACAGGCCCTGCGCAATGCCGCGCTGTGGGACGAGGTGAAGGACAAGCTCAAGCAGAACGCGCTCGGCCTCTCCGGTGGCCAGCAGCAGCGTTTGTGCATCGCCCGCGCGATCGCGCTGAAGCCCGAGGTGCTGTTGCTGGACGAACCCACCTCGGCGCTGGACCCGATCGCCACCGGCCGCATCGAACAACTGGTGGAAGAACTGAAAAGCCAGTTCACCATCGTCATCGTCACCCACAACATGCAGCAGGCCGCGCGCGTTTCCGACCAGACCGCCTTCATGTACCTGGGCGAACTGATCGAGTTCGACCGCACCGAAAAGATCTTCACCAAGCCTGGCAAGAAGCAGACCGAGGATTACATCACCGGGCGGTTTGGCTGAGAGCCGGGATCCATCGCGGCGTCATTCCCGCGCACGCGGGAATCCACCTTGACCCGGCTCTTTCGCACCAAAGCGACATGGATTCCCGCTTGCGCGGGAATGGCGGCTCAAAAGGCTGATTGAACATTTCGAGGCAACCATGAACACCGGCACCGACCACATCATCAAGAGTTACGACAGCGAACTGACCCGGCTCACCGGTGAGATCGTGCGCATGGGCGAGCTGTCGGTGACCCAGCTTGAAGCGGCCATCGACGTGCTGGAGCGCCGCGACGAGCGCGCCGCCCAGCGGGTGGTCGGCAACGACGAGGCGATCGACCAGCTGGAGCAGGAAATCGGCCACGACGTGGTGCGGCTGCTGGCGCTGCGGGCCCCGATGGCCGGCGACCTGCGCAACGTGTATGCCGCTCTGCGGATTGCGTCGGACATCGAGCGCATCGGCGATTACGCGGCCAACGTGGCGAAGCGCTCGATTCCGCTGTCGATGGTGGCGCCGGTCGCCCCGGTCCACGGCCTGAACCACCTGGCCAGGCTGGCCGCCGAGGAAGTACGCGAGGTGCTGGCCGCCTACCGCGACCGCGATGTCGAACGCGCCTACCAGGTGTGGAAGAACGACGTGGTGCTGGACGAGGCCTATACCGGCTACTTCCGCCAGTTGCTGACCTACATGATGGAAGACCCGCGCAACATCACGCCGTGCACCCATCTGCTGTTCATGGCCAAGAACATCGAGCGCATCGGCGACCACGCCACCAACATCGCCGAGAACATCTGGTTCCAGGTCACCGGCGAACCGCTGGACAAGCAGCGCAGCAAGCGCGACCTCACCTCGAACCCCGAGATCACCAAGCTGGGCGAGTAGGCGTTTGCCTGCTCCTGCTAGCTCGCGGTGAGCTTGAGGCCGACGATGCCGACCAGAATCAGCGCGACGCACAGCAGCCGCGGCAGCGTGGCCGGATCGCCGAACAGCACGATGCCCAGCGCCACCGCACCGACCGCGCCGATACCGGTCCAGATCGCGTAGGCCGTGCCGATCGGCAGCGTTTTCACCGCCATCGCCAGCAACACGATGCTCACCGCCATCGCCGCCAGCGTGCCCACCGTGGGCCACAGCCGGGTGAAGCCTTCGGTGTACTTGAGGCCGATGGCCCAGACCACTTCGAACAGGCCGGCCAGCAGCAGATAGATCCACGCCATGTGGTGTTCCTCTGTGTGTGGCAGGGCCGTCCCCGCGATGGAAAAGTGCGCAGGGTCGTCCCTGCGCACGCCGCCGCTACGGCAGCCCGCGCGTCTCGCGTCGACGATTGATGCCGCGCACGATGCCGTAGCTGCCGATCAGCAACCAGGCCACCTGCATGATGAATGCCGACAGGTTGAAGCTACCGAAGCCCAACGACAGCATCACGCCGATCGCACCCAGCACATTCATCAGCTGGTAGACCAGCCCGCTGCCCTGCAGCTTGCGCTCCTGCAGCAGGAAAAACGCCAGCAGCACCAGCGCCACGCCGAGGTAACCGGCCCAGTCGTACCAGAAGAAACTCATCGCTTCGCGCTCCGCTGACGCAACGCCTCGAACAGCACCACGCCGGTGGCGACGGAGACGTTGAGGCTTTCCATCGTGCCCGGCATCGGGATCTTCGCCACGAAATCGCACAGCTCACGGGTCAGCCGGCGAATACCCTCGCCTTCACTGCCCAGCACCAGCGCCACCGGCCCCTTGAAGTCGACGCCGTAAATGGTGGTGTCGGTGTCGCCGGCCAAGCCGGTGATCCACACGCCGGCGTCCTTCAGTTCACGCAACGTGCGTGCCAGGTTGGTCACCGCGATCAGCGGCACCCGGTCGGCACCGCCAGCCGAGGCCCGGCGCACCACCGGTGTCAGCCCGACCGCGCGATCCTTCGGCACGATCACCGCGGTGACCTTGGCGGCCGCCGCACTCCGCAGGCAGGCACCGAGGTTGTGCGGGTCGGTGACACCGTCCAGCACCAGCACCAGGGCATCGCTGCCGTCGCGCTCCAGCAGGCCGGCCAGGTCGTTCTCGTGCGCCGCGGGCGCGGCTTCATAACGTGCCGCCACGCCCTGGTGGCGCGCTTCGCCGGCATGCTTGTCCAGCTCGTCCCGCGGCCGATGCAGCACCGGGATGTTCAACTTCTTCGCACGTTCGGCCAGCTCCAGCACGCGTGCGTTGCGCTGGCCATTCTCCACCAGCACCTCGCGCACCCGCTCGGCGTCGTTGCTCAACGCACCTTCGACCGGGTTGATCCCGACGATCCAGCTCTCGCTCATGGCTTGCCTTTCGGTTTGGGTCGACGCCGCGGAGCCTTCTTCGCGGTGGGCGCGGCCGCCGGAGCGTGGCCACGCTTGGGCGAAGCCTCCTTGCGCGGACCACGGGAGGAGGACGCATCAGCCTTGCGGGCTGGACGCTGCGCACCGCGCGACGATGACGACGAACGCGGCGGCGGATTATCGCTCACCGCCGCCTTGCGTGGAGCCGGTGTTGGCGCAGGCGCGGCAACTTCAACTTCCTTGCGCCCGAACGCGCGACCGATCGCCTTCGCGGCGCGGCCGAACATGCCCGGCGCCTTGGCGGTTGCCGCCGCCTTCTTCGGCAGTGAATAGCGCTCGCCGCTGGCTGCATAGTCGTACGCCTTGCCACTGCCGGTCGGCGGCGTGGCCGGGGTACGCGGTGACACCAGCCGGAAGTCGATCTTGCGGTCCTCCAGGCTGGCGCGCAGTACCTGGATGCGCACGTGGTCACCGAGGCGGAACTGCGCGCCGGTGCGCTCGCCCTTGAGCAGCTTACGCGTCGCATCGAAGTGGTAGTAGTCGTTGGCGAGCTGGCTGATGTGCACCAGGCCGGACACCTTCGACTCGTCCAGCTCCACGAACAGGCCGAACGAGGTGACGCCGGTGACCACGCCGTCGAACTCGCTGCCGATGTGCTTTTCCATCCACGCGCACTTGAAGCGCTCGTCGACGTCGCGCTCGGCTTCCTCGGCGCGGCGTTCGCGCTGCGAGCAGTGGATCGCCATCGCCGCCATGTCGCTGGGGCTGTAGGTGTAGTCGGCCGGCTTGCGGCCGGTCAGCGCATAGCGGATCGCCCGATGCACCAGCAGGTCCGGATAGCGGCGGATCGGCGAGGTGAAGTGCGCGTAGGCGGTGAGCGCCAGGCCGAAGTGGCCGCGGTTGTCGGGCTGGTACGCGGCCATGCTCTGCGAGCGCAGCAACACGTTCTGGATCAGTTCGCGCTCGGGGCGATCGTGCACCATGCGCAGGATCTCGGCGAAATCCGCCGGGGTCACTTCGTCGACCGGCGGCATGCGCAGCTTGAACTCGCGCAGGAACTGCTGCAGGTCTTCGTACTTCTCCGCCGGCGGCGGCTCGTGGGCGCGGAACAGCGCGGGGACTTTCTTCTTCTCCAGGAACAGCGCCGCCTGCACGTTGGCGGCGATCATGCATTCCTCGATCAGCTTGTGCGCGTCGTTGCGCTCGGTGGCGCCCATCGACTCGACGCTGCCGGTCTGGTCGAGGCGGAACTTCACTTCCGGCGTCTCGAAGTCGATCGCGCCGCGCCGCTTGCGCTGGCCGGCCATCGCCTTGTACAGCGCGTGCAGGTTTTCCAGCTGCGGCAGCACGTCGGCCACTTCGTGGCGGGCGTCCTTGTCGCGCAGGCCGACCGCTTCCCACACCTTGTCGTAGGTGAGCCGCGCGTGCGACAGCATCACCGCGTCGTAAAACTTCGACTTGGTGACGTTGCCCTCGGCATCGACCAGCATGTCGCAGACCATGCACAGCCGTTCGACGTTCGGGTTCAACGAGCAGATGCCATTGGACAGCGTCTCCGGCAGCATCGGCACCACGAAACCGGGGAAATAGGTCGAGGTGCTGCGTTCGTAGGCCTCGCGATCCAGCGCGTTGCCGACCTGCACGTAGTGCGACACGTCGGCGATCGCCACGATCAGCCGCCAGCCACCGCCACGCTTCGGCTCGGCATACACGGCGTCGTCGAAGTCGCGTGCGTCGGCGCCGTCGATGGTCACCAGCGGCAGCTTGCGGATGTCGGTGCGCCCCTCGCGCTCGGCGGCGGTCACCACCGCTTCCACCTGGGCCGCGTCGCGCAGCACTTCGGCCGGCCATTCGTGCGGTAGGTCGTGGCTGGCGATCGCCATCTCCACCACCAGCGAGGGCTGCAGGCGTTCGCCCAGCACGGCGCGGATCTCGCCCACCGGACCGCGCTGGGCGGTGGGCGGCGCGGTGATCTCGACCACCACGATCTGGCCCGACTTCGCGCCCTGCTCCGTGCCCGGCTTGATCATCACGTCGTGATTGAGGCGGCGGTCGTCGGGCGTCACCAGGGTCACGCCGTCATCGATCACCACCCGGCCGACCAGTCGCGGCGAACGCCGCTCCAGCACTTCGGCGATCGCGCCCTGCTTGCGGCCGCGGCGGTCGATGCCGACCACGCTGGCCAGCACGCGGTCGCCATGCATCACTGCGCGCATCTGCTGCGGCGACAGGTACAGGTCTTCGCCGCCCTCGTCCGGGCGCAGGAAGCCATAGCCTTCGGCATTGGCCAGCACGCGGCCGGCGATCAGGTCCAGCTTCTGGGTCGGCGCGTAGCCGCCACGGCGGCCAAGCAGCATCTGGCCATCGCGCACCATCGCGCCGAGGCGCTTGCGCAGGGCTTCGAGATCGGTTTCTTCGTGGATGCCGAGCGCTTCGGCAATGCGCGCTTCGGTCAGCAGTTCGCCGCGTTCTTCAAGCAGGGCGAGGATCGCCTCGCGGCTGGGGATCGGGCGCGCATAACGCTGCGCCTCGCGATCGGCATGGGGATCACGCACGGCGCCTGCGGCGGCCCGGGTGCGCTTGTCCGGCGTGGATGCAGCGCGCGGTGTCCGCTTGGCGGATTTCTTCGCGGGATGCGAGTCCTGGGGATGGCCGGACTTGGGGGGAGTTTTTCTGGTCACTCAGTATCCTTGTGATGTTTGCGCCGCGGAGAATGCCACGTCGCGAGAGATGGTTGTGAAAAAGTGTTGACAAGCCGTCGGCAGATGCCTAAATTACGCGGCTCACGCAGCTCGCTGAGCAACGTGACACCTGCCCAGGTGGCGGAATTGGTAGACGCACTAGCTTCAGGTGCTAGCGGGGGCAACTCCGTGGAGGTTCGAGTCCTCTCCTGGGCACCAATTGTAAACGAAGGCCCGCAGCGATGCGGGCCTTCGTCTTTTCCGGGTTTGATTAAAGTCAGGAAGGCCACCCGACAAGGCGGCCTTCGTCTTTCCGGATTTGATTGAAAGTCGGGACGGGCGCTCTTCAGCCCACTGCCGGCCCCTTCAACTCGACCATGTTTCCCTGCGGGTCGTACAGATAAATCGACGGACCCTCGCCCTGCGCGCCGTAACGCGAGCCCAGTTCGCCGATGCGCACGCCGTGCGAATTCAGGTGGGCCAGGATCGCCGCCTCGTCGTAATCCTCCACGCGCAGGCACAGGTGATCCATGTTGTGGCCTTGCGCGCCCGGCGCGGCGCCGCCGTGGCGACCCAGCTTGCCGTCGATGGCGACCAGGTCGATCAGCGAACGGCCGGCGCGCAGTTGCACCAGGCCGATCTCGTCCTGCCGACGTTCCTCGCGGCAGCCAAGCACGTCGCAGTAGAAACGCTGCATGGCGTCGCTGTCGGTGACACGCAACACCACGTGGTCGATGTCGGCGATCCGAATCATGCGCACTCCCGGTCGATGAGGCAGCCGAGCATAACCCAGGGCGGTCCGGCAGCTCCCTGAGCCGGGCGCCGGCCGGCCGCGACAGCCCCCGTTCCCCCTGTATAATCGCCGCGGTAAACGCATGGTGGGAGAAGCGGCCCGTCCCTCGCAGGACACGGCCGCTGCCGAAGACGCAACGCCCGTAATCGCTCAGGCCCCCATACCACCATGCGTGAACACTCTGGAGAGAGCGGCTGAAGCCGCCGCCGAAGGGGCACGAAACGCCGCCGCGTTTCCAAACTCTCAGGCAAAAGGACAGAGGGGCGCCCCGCGTGCGGCACGACACGCCAGTCTTCGGATGCCCAGCCATGAGCCACAACCCCACTTCCCTGCGTGACCTCGAAAACCACGGCGCCTTCATCGACCGCCACATCGGCCCGGATGACGCCGAGATCGCGCAGATGCTGCGCGTGGTCGGCCACGATTCGCTGGAGTCGATGACCGACGCCATCGTGCCCGCCTCGATCAAGTCCGCCGCGCCGCTGGCCTTGCCCACGGCGATCACCGAAGAAGACGCGCTGGCCAAGATCCGCGCGATCGCCGATCACAACCAGGTGTTCCGCAGCTTCATCGGCCAGGGCTATTACGGCACGCTGACGCCCAACGTCATCCTGCGCAACATCCTGGAAAACCCGGCCTGGTACACCGCGTACACGCCGTACCAGGCGGAGATCTCGCAGGGTCGCATGGAGGCGCTGATCAACTTCCAGACGATGTGTGCCGACCTCACCGGGATGGAGATCGCCAACGCCTCGCTGCTGGACGAAGCCACCGCCGCGGCCGAGGCGATGACCCTGGCCAAGCGCTCGAGCAAGAACAAGGGCAACGCCATCGTGGTGTTCGGCGACGCCCACCCGCAGACCATCGAGGTGATGCGCACCCGCGCCGAGCCGCTGGGCCTGACGATCACCCTGGCCGACTCCGCCGAGGCCTGGGATGCCGCGATCGCCGCGGACGACTACTTCGCGGCGCTGATCCAGTACCCGGCCAGCAGCGGCTGGCTGCTGGACTGGAGCGAGGAAGTGGCGAAGATCCACGCCAAGGGCGCGCTGGCCATCTTCGCCACCGACCTGCTGGCGCTGACCCTGTTGAAGTCGCCGGGCGAAATGGGCGCCGACATCGTGATCGGCAACACCCAGCGCTTCGGCGTGCCGTTCGGATTCGGCGGCCCGCACGCCGCCTTCATGGCCTGCCGCGATGCGTACAAGCGCTCGATGCCGGGCCGCCTGATCGGCGTCTCCATCGATGCCGAGGGCAACAAGGCCTATCGCCTCACCTTGCAGACGCGCGAACAGCACATCCGCCGCGAGAAGGCCACCAGCAACATCTGCACCGCCCAAGTGCTGCTCGCCGTGATGGCCTCGATGTACGCCGTCTACCACGGCCCCAAGGGTCTCACCCGCATCGCCTCCCGCGTGACGCGGCTCACCGCGATCCTCAAGGCCGGCCTGCAGCAGCTCGGCTTCACCGCCAGCCACCACGACAGCGCGTTCGACACGATCAGCCTGAAGACCGGCGATCGCACCGACGCCATCGCCGCCCGCGCGGTGGCGCTGGGCGCCAACCTGCGCAAGGCCTGGGGCGAATACCTGTGCATCTCGCTGGACGAGACCACCACCCGCGCCGACATCGAGCTGCTGTGGCGCATCTTCGGCGGCGATGACGCGCAGTTGCCGAGCATCGACGCGCTGGACGCCAGCGCGCCGTCGCTGATCCCGCAGGCGCTGCAGCGCACCTCGCCGTTCCTCACCCACCCGGTGTTCAACACCCATCACAGCGAGCACGAACTGCTGCGCTACCTGCGCGCGCTGGCCGACAAGGACCTGGCGATGGATCGCACGATGATCCCGTTGGGCTCGTGCACGATGAAGCTCAACGCCACCGCCGAGATGATCCCGGTCACCTGGCCGGAATTCGCCAACATCCATCCGTTCGCGCCCGCCGCGCAGACCCAGGGTTACCAGGAACTGATCGCCGGTCTGGAAGCGCAACTGGTGGAGATCACCGGCTACGACGCGGTGAGTCTGCAGCCGAACTCCGGCGCCCAGGGCGAATACGCGGGCCTGCTGGCGATTCGTGCGTATCACCAGTCGCGCGGCGAAGGCCATCGCGACATCTGCCTGATCCCCGAATCCGCCCACGGCACCAACCCGGCCTCGGCCCACCTGTGCGGCATGAAGGTGGTGGTCACCAAGTGCGACGCGAACGGCAACGTGGACCTGGAAGACATCCGCGCGCAGGCCGCGAAGCACTCGGCCAACCTCGCCGCGATCATGCTGACCTACCCGTCCACCCACGGCGTGTTCGAGGAAGACGTGGTCGCCATCTGCGACATCGTCCACCAGCACGGCGGACAGGTGTACACCGACGGCGCCAACATGAACGCGCTGGTCGGCGTGGCCAAGCCCGGCAAGTGGGGCTCGGACGTCAGCCACCTCAACCTGCACAAGACCTTCTGCATCCCGCACGGCGGCGGCGGCCCGGGCGTGGGCCCGTGCGCGGTGCGTTCGCACTTGGCGCCGTTCCTGCCGGGCGCGCTGGGCAACGACGGCGCGCGCACCCAGGGCACCGGCAACGGCGCGATGGTCAGCGCCGCCACCTTCGGCAGCGCGTCGATCCTGCCGATCAGCTGGATGTACATCACCCTGATGGGCCAGCAAGGCCTGCGCAAGGCCACCCAGGTGGCCCTGCTCAATGCCAACTATGTGGCGAAGCGGCTGGCGCCGCACTACCCCACCCTGTACACCGGCCGCAACGGCCTGGTCGCGCATGAGTGCATCCTCGACCTGCGCCCGCTGAAGGACGCGACCGGCATCGGCGCCGAGGACGTGGCCAAGCGGCTGATCGACTTCGGCTTCCACGCGCCCACGCTGAGCTTCCCGGTCTCCGGCACCTTGATGGTGGAACCGACCGAAAGCGAATCGCGGGTCGAGCTGGACCGCTTCATCGATGCGATGATCCAGATCCGCGACGAGATCCGCGCCGTCGAGGAAGGCAAGCTGGACCGCGAGGACAACCCGCTCACCAACGCGCCGCACACCGCCACCATGGTCAGCGCCAGCGAGTGGACCCACGCCTACCCGCGCGAACTGGCCGCCTTCCCGCTGGCCAGCCTGAAGCTGCAGAAATACTGGCCGCCGGTGGCCCGCGTCGACAACGTTTACGGCGACAAGAACATCATGTGTTCGTGCATCCCGGTGGATGCGTACCGGGAAGACGTCGAAGCTTAACCATCGGTCGATCGTCCGATGCGAAGGCCCCGCCACGGCGGGGCCTTTTTTATGGTGGAAAACCCGCGGCTAGAACCCGCGCAGGTCGTCCACCGGCAACGCCAGCTTCGCGCCGGTGATGCGTTCCAGGGTGCGGCCCAGTACCTCGACGTTGTTGTCGAAGCTGCCATGCCCCGCATCGATGGCGACTTCGGGGTGCAGGCAGGTGGGCACCTTGTCGACATCGATGACTTCGGTGCGCTTGCCCAGGCCGGTCTGCTTCGCCACCTGGCGCCAGTTGCCCAGCGCCTCGGCCGTGCTGGACGAACCGTCCCAGCCCTTGTACCCGGCGTCCATCACGTTCGCCAGGCCGAGGATCGGCGTGCGCACATCCAGCTCCAGGGCGTTGGACACCAGGTACAGCAGCGACTTGCGATAGATCGCCGCGGTGTTGTCGTCACGCTCGTTGCGGTCGGACAGGATGCCCAGGTAAAGCCGCTGCATCAGGGCATCGTGTGGCGCGTAGTGGCGGTTGGCGAACTGCACCGTACAGGCCGGCGCATAGAGATGGATGGATGCGGTCTGCGCCTCCAGCCCGCGCGCGGCCAGCAGGTCGACCAGGTAGCCATGGAAGATCGAACCGGCGGAGTGGCCGACCAGGTGGATCTCCAGCCGGTCGCCCCAGGTCTTGGCCAGGTTCTGCAGCGCCGTCACCAGCAGGTCGCCGCCCCGCGTGGGCAGGCTGGCGGCTTCGGCGTTTTCCTTCATCTCGCTCCAGATCGGCCGCGCCAGCGGACGGCCGACGGTGCGCTCGACGAGGATGTCGGTGGCGTCGCTGATCTTCTCGCGGATGCCGCCGGCCCGCGGCGGCTCGTGCCGGAACTTGTCGGCGAAGATGTCGCCGATCGATTCGAGCATGCCGGTCTTCCAGATCACGAACAGCGGATAGCAGCCGTTGCCGATGAAGTAGCGCCCCATCGCCCGCGCGCGTTCGATCGCCGCGGCCTCGCTGTTGAGTCCGCCGTGGGCATAGATCACCAGCCGCCTGGTCGTCGCCTTCTGCTGGCGGAACCACTGGTCCGGCAGCGTGCAGGCCTGGAACAGCAGCGAGCGACTCATCTCGTCCTGGGTCAGGTAGCGCGTCACCCGGCCGTCGTTGCCCAGCACCACGCTGTGCTCGTAGGCGGTGGCCTCATCCCACCACAGGCTGCGGTTGGTGCCGACACGGCTGCTGCCACCCTTGCTGCCCGCCGCGAGCTGGCCCAGCACCACGCCCGACACGCCCATCGCGGCCACCCACGCGTCCATGCCGTTGGCCAGCCAGTCGGCGTAGGTCAGCACGGCGAAACCGCCGCAACCCCAGCTCTTGCCCCAGGAGTTCTGCACCACAAAGCCATTGGTGTTGAAACCGACCAGGGCGAAGGCGTGGCCGTCGTCGTGCGAGGGTTTGCCGTCGAACGCGATCACCGGCAGGCTGTCGTGCCCGGCCAGCTTCCGGCGCACGGTCGGCACGTCCTGCCAGCCCTGGTGCGTGTTGGCCGACACGTAGATCGCGCCCACTTCGTGGATCGCCGCCTGCAGGTCGCTGATCGTCTTCAGCTCGATGCGGTAATACACGCCCAGCGTGTTGGCGGTGGCGCGGGTGGCGTAACCGAACTTCGGCGGCTGCGTGTCCTCCTGCCGATACGGCCAGTCGACCTCCATGCAGACGCCGTGGTGATACCAGCCCTTCAGCGCGCCACGGCAGCTCGAACCGTCGTAGTTCTCGCCCGCGTATTCGTCGTAGCGGCGGGCGAAGTTGTAGAACATGCGCGGGCTGACCGAAGCCAGCCGACCCGGCATCCCGCTCTTGCGCCAGCGCAGGTAGTTGACCACGCAGGCCAGGCCGAAACCGGTGCACGCGCCTTCCTGGCCCTGGTCGAGGATCAGGCCGGCCCCGGTATAGGCCGGCAGGAACTCGCTGACCTGCGCATCGGTGGGGTAACGATCAGGCAGGCTGGCCGGCGGCGGCTGGTAGGCGCGATCGCGCAGGTCGACCGGGTCCTTGCTGGCGTCAAGTTTCGCCGTGCCCGTCGCCGCCGCTGCGACGGCCTTGCGAGCCGCGCCGGCCTTGCGAGTCGCCCCCACGCCGCGGACCGCCACCGGCCAGACCGACGCGACCAGCTGGAACACGTTGCGAAAGCTTGCCAGTCCGTAGCTGCCGCCGTTGACCAGCTTGCGTGCCGCCGCGTAGTTGTTCGCCGCCAGCGCCGTGCGCATCCTGTCCGCCGCGTGCGACAGGAACAGCGCCAGCAGCACGGCCGCCACCTCGGGCGCGTTGGCCAGGTCCGGAAAGCCTTCGATGTCGACGCCGATCAGGGCCGCATAGGTGTGGTAGTTCGCCCGCCCCGTCAGCTGCACGAAGCCGCGGCCCCGATAGCGCGCGCCGTCGCCGGGCTGGTCGTTGCCCAGCGATTTGCGCCCGTCGTAGGCACTGAACGCGGGCAGCCCCGGCGTGGTGTTGAAGTGCGAGGGAAACTCGGCGATCGGCACGAAGCCTTCGCTCTCGGCGCGGATGGTGCCCAGCGCGGCGCAAATCATCATGCGGTCGCGCAGCCCCGCCGCGCCCAGCGCCGCCGCCACGTAAGGCAGGTAGCGCACGATGTTGGACTTCTTGGTGGCCGGGAACAGCCGCTGCACCGCGTCCACCGTCAGCGGCACCGCCATCGGTTGTGGTTGCATCATGCCGAGCAGGCCCTGGCAGCACGGCCCAATCACCGCATCGGCGACCATCCCGATGCCGGCCTGCCATCGCCGCGCCGCCGCGTCGACCTGCTCGTCGAAAACGTCGCCCGTCGCCAATCCCGGAAAGTCGCGCGCGTCGTCGCCGAGCACCCCGGCCAGGCGCTTGCGCAGCGTGGCGACATCATTCCCGGAATTCCCCTTGACCAGCAGCAGTGTTGCCATGACGTATCTCCCCTCGTCCGTGGTGAAGGCTACGAAACACGGCGGCAGCATACGCTCGGTTCGGGGGCCGCACATGGCCCGCGGCGCGGGGAAAAACCGGCCACGGCAACGGGCACGAAGCGTGCCAGTGAACGCGATCAGCCGGCGTCGATCGCCGGCCCGACAGGCCTGGCGCCGGTCAGCTTGCCGCCACGATGCAGTCCCGGCCCTGCTGCTTGGCCCGGTACAGCCGCTTGTCGACGCTGTCGAGGAAGCCGCGCAGCTCGTCGGCGTGCGCGGGAATGCAGGTGGCCGCGCCGACGCTGATGGTCAGCACCGGGCCGACCGCGGACTGCGCATGGGGAATCTGCTCGGCCAGGACCAGGTCGCGGCAGCGCGCGGCCAGCTTGTGCGACGCCGCCTCGTCGGTTTCCGGCAGCAGCAACACGAATTCCTCGCCGCCGAAACGCGCCAGCAGGTCGCGTGCGCGGGTCGCGGCGGAAGCCAGCAGCCAGGCCACGCGCTTCAGGCAGGCGTCGCCTTCGAGGTGGCCGTAGCAGTCGTTGTACTGCTTGAAGTAGTCGATATCGATCATCAGCAACGACAGCGGCTGGCGGTTGCGCCGCGCGTTGCTCCATTCCAGTTCCATCAACGCATCGAAGCGACGCCGGTTGGCCACGCCGGTGAGACCGTCGCGGAAGGACAGCTCCTCCAGCTCCTTCTGCAGGCTCGCCAGTTTCTGTTCGGTCTGCTTGCGTTCGCTGATGTCGAACATGAAGCCGATCAGCGAATCGACCGAACCGTCCGCCCGGCGCACCACGTGCACCACGTCGCGAATCCATACGTAGTGGCCGTCGCGGGTCAGCGCCCGGTAGTCGGCTTCATGATCGACACCGGCCTGTGATTGCGCCACGCAGAAATTCAGCACCCACTCGCGGTCCTGTGGATGCATGCGGCTGGCCCAGTCGCCCACCGTCTGCCAGCTCGCCGGCGTCCAGCCCAGCAGCGCCTCGATCTGCGGTCCGATATAGGCGAACTGCTTGCTGTCCCAGTCGATCTTCCAGGGAATGGCCTTGGTGGATTCCAGCAGTGTGCGGTAGACGGTGCTGTCGGGTTCCAGCTTTTCGAAATCGGCCATCGCTCTCGGACTCAAGCATGAAGACGGGTCACCGCAGCTGCGGCGATCGCGCCAGCCGGCGCGCAGACGCAAGGTACATCGTCCGCCGGGCGTATCGCCAATCGCACCAGGCGGCGCCCGCTGGTGAAAGCGGGCGCCGTCCCGGGCGAGCGGATCAGCCGCCGTTCTTCGCCAGCCAGGCGTCGATCGCTGGCAGCCGTTCCTTGCGCACCATCTGCCGGTACTGGATGTTCGCGATCACCGTCTCCGCCGCGCGGCGCGAGCCCTTGGCGATGTGCGCGTCGGCGTAGGCGTTGATCTTGTCGATCATCGCCGGATCATTGGAGCTGGCGCCGATGCCCGGGTAGTAGCGGCTGCTGGAGGTGGAGTCGACCAGCTTGTCGATCTGCGCCCGGTGCGCCATCGCGAATTCCCAGGCCATGTCGGGGTGCTCGTAGCCCACCGCACGGATCATGCCGGCGCTGTTGGTGGCGCCCGGTTCGTCGGTCAGCGCCAGCTCCAGCGCGCGTTTGGCCAGCGCCTTGTCCTTGCTGATCGAAAGCAGCGCGTACAGGCGATCCTTGATCAGCGGCGTGGTCTCGGCCTTGGCCTTCGCATGCAGCTTGTCCCAGCCCGCCGCGTCGGCATTGCGTGCCACCACCGCATAGATGGTCTTGCGCAGGGCCGCCGGCACGGCCTTCGGATCGGTGTCCTGCGCGGCGTAGCGACGCTGCACTTCGCTGATCACGTCGGCATCGCCGAGGTCGGCCAGCACGCCGATCAGCTGGGTGCGCAGGATCGTGGTGGGGTCGCCCTCGTCAGCCTTCGCCTCCCAGCCCACGCGGGCAAACACCGGCTTCAGCTGCTTGATCGCGAACGCATCAAGACGCGCCTGACGCGCGTCGTCGCCGCGGTAATACCCGTGCAGGCCGGAGAAGCTGCCCGCGATGTCGCCCCAGATCTGCGGGTCGGCATCGGCCGGGGTGACCTGGGCCAGATCGAGGTAGCTGGACGCCGGCTGCAGGCCAGCCATGCCCAGCGCCCAGCTGTCGCCCATCAGACCCATCTGGTCGATCGGCGCCAGCTTGGCGAACTGGCTCTTGATCGCGGCGAATTCCGCCGGCGTGTACAGCGTGCGGTAGTAGCCGCTCTGCCCCGCGTTCACCAGCACCGGGCCGCAGCCGGCCAAATCCAGCGTGGCCTTGCCGTCCACCACGGTGCGGGCGACCTCGCTGCCGCCGATGCTCTGCGCGATCACCGGCACGTGCCACTTCAGCGACGTCTTGTTCGGGCGATCCTTGGTGAACTCGCCCTGGCTCAGGGTCAGCGTGGTCTTGCCGTTGCTGCACGCGGACGACGCCACGCGGATCAGCGGAATGCCCGGCTGCAGGGTGAAGTCGTGCGCAATCTGGGTGACCGGCTTGCCGGCCGCGCCCTGCACCGCCTTCCACAGGTCGTCCGACACGGTGTTGCCGTAGGCGTGGGCCTTGATGTAGTTGCGCACGCCGGCGCGCCAGGCATCGGGGCCGACATAGGCTTCCAGCATGTTGATCACCGCCTCGCCCTTGGCGTAGGTGATCGCATCGAACGCCTGGCTGGCCTGCTCCACCGTCTCCACGTGTTGCACCACCGGGTGCGTGGTGGCGACCGCGTCGCGCGACATCGCGCCTTCGCGCGTGCCCACCGCATCCAGGTGCGTATGCCACTCCGGGTGCAGCTTCTCGGTGGTGCGCGCGGCCATCCACGAGGCAAAGCCTTCGTTGAGCCACAGGTCGTCCCACCAGCGCATCGTCACCAGGTCGCCGAACCACTGGTGCGCCATTTCGTGGGCGGCGGTGTTGAACACCGCTTGCTTGTCCGACTGAGTCGAGAAGCTCGGGTCCAGCAGCAAGGCGTATTCGAAGGTGTAGATCGCGCCCCAGTTCTCCATCGCGGAGAAGAACTGGCTGCTGCCCGGCGAGGCGATGTTGTCCAGCTTGGGCAGCGGATACTTCACGCCGAAATAGTCGTTGTACTCGCGCAACACGTCGCTGGCCGATTTCAGCGTGAAACCGGCCTGCGACTTCTTGCCCTTCTGCGTGATCACGCCGATCTCGGTGCCGTCGGCCATGGTGGTGGCCCGCTCCAACTCGCCCAGGCCGAAGAACAGCAGGTAGGTCGACATTTTCGGCGACGGCTGGAACGTCACCCGGCTCATGCCGTTGCCCAGGTCTTTCGTCGAGGCGACCGGCATGTTGCTCACCGCCATCTCGTCGCTGGGCACGGTCACGGCGAGGTTGAAGGTGGCCTTGTACGCCGGCTCGTCCCAGGACGGGATGAAGCGGCGGGCGTCGGAGTTCTCGAACTGGGTGTACAGCGCGCGCTTCTTGCCCGCCGTGGTGTCGTAGTCGATCGCGAACAGGCCGTTGGCCTGGGTGCCGATCTTGCCGGTGTAGCTCATCGCGAGCTGGTAGGTCCCGGCAGGCAGCGGCTGGGCAAAGGTGAACGTCGCCGTCTGCGCCTTCGCATCCACCGTCACCTTGGGCGCGGCGATGGCGATCTTCAGCTTCGTCGGGGTCAGGCGCACCGACGAGAACGTCATGTCGATCGCGTTGAGCGTGATGCTGTGGGTCGGCTGCAGCACGTCGACGGTCACCGTCACCTGGCCGTCGAAGGCGAGCTTGTCCGCATGCGGCGTCACCGCCACGTCGTAGTGGCTGGGCCGCACCGTGCGCGGCAGCTGGGTGGTGGCCAGGTCGGCCGCGGACGTCGCCGCCGGCGTGGCCGCCATGGCCGTCATCGAAACGCCAGCGAGCGCCAGGGCGATCGCGGAAACCAGCAAGGTGCTGCGCATGAGTATCTTCCGTGTCAGGGTGGGCGAAGTGCGGAATGCCGCAGCGTGCCGGCGGACGCCGTGGCGCTGCGGGCGCGATTCCCGTGATGGTGGCGCGCCGTCCGATCGGCGGAAACCGCCGGAAGTCATGGAGTGTGCCGGCGGCCGGTCAACGCGCTGCCCCCGGCGGCGTTCCTGTTCCGGCATGCCGCCGCTCGCCCGGCACGACATGGCAGTACCCCACCGCCGGCCTCTCACACTGAAGGACACCGTCATGAACCACGCTTCGATGATCCGCCTCGGCCTGCTCAGCCTGATCGCCTGCACTGCATTCGCCAGCGCCGGCGCGATGGCCGCCGACACCACCGTCCCCGGTCACCCCCGCGTCAACGAAGTCAATCAGCGCATCGACCACCAGCAGGCGCGCACCGCGAAAGGCGTCGCCAACGGCACCATCACGCCGCAGCAGGCAGCCAACGACCAACGCCGCGCCGCCAACATCGCCCAGCGCGAAAGCGCCGCCGAAGCGAAGCACAACGGTCACCTGACCAGGGGCGAAACCCGTCGCCTCAACCGCGCGGAAAACCGCAACAGCCGCGCGATTCACCGCCAGCGCCACTGATCGTCCACAGGCAGAAGGCCCCGGCAACGGGGCCTTCGGTCATGGCGGCGCGACTATCGCCAGCCGGCGGCGCGCGCTGCGCGTTCCTGCTGCGCATTGAAGACATCGCCGCGCAAACGCGCATCGACTGCGTCCTGCACCGCACCCGGCATGCTGCTCGCTGCCTGGCGCAGGTCGCCGCTCCCGGACGGCGCCATTACGCTGAGCACCGGCAGTGTCCAACCCGTCTGTTCGTGGCAAGCCAGGCCGGCGCGTGCCGGTGCCGCGCGCAACACGAAGGTGCGGCAGATGTGTCCTTCCGCGCTGCGGAAGCTGAGGCCGATGGCGACTGGCGCCTGCGCGTCCGGCTCGCTGGCCAGCGACTCGTCCAGCGCATGGTTCAAGGCACCTGCGGCGAAGGTCTGGCCACCGTGCATGCGCACGAGATCGTCATGGGATCGCCAACTCCACAAGGCCACGGCGAGCAACGCCACCGATGCGGCCAGCGCGGCCCCGGGCAGGAACCAGCGGCGGCCGCTGGCGCCGCGGCGCGTCGATCCGGCGCGTGGGGCGATCGGTGTCACCGTGGCCGGTCGCGGCTGCAACATCGCGGAAAGATGCGCGGGCACCGCTTCATCGAGCACCGCATCGAAGGTGGTGCGCAACCGGTCGTTCACCTCGCGCATCTGCTGCACGCGCACGGCAAGCGTGGCGTCACGGGCTAGCGCGGCGTCGACTTGCGCGGCGGCCTCGGCATCGATTTCGCCGTCCACGTAGGCCTGCAGGATATCGTCGTCGATCGGAGTCATGCTTCTTTCCCAAGATGGGCCTGCAACGTTGAGCGGGCGCGAGCCAGACGGCTGGTGACGGTGCCCACCGGCACTTCCAGCAGCTCGGCAGCCTCGCCGTACGACATGCCCTCGACCAGCACCAGGGCTACCACTTCGCGATGGTCCGGTGGCAACGCCGCCAGCGCCATCGCCAGTTCCAGCCGTTGCGCGGGCTGGGCGTTGCCGCTATCCACGGCCATCTCACCAGCCTCCTCCGGCGCGAACAGATGCTGCGAGCGGCCACGCGCGCGCAGCTCGTCCCGCCAGGCGTTGCGCGCAATCGCGAACACCCACTTGTCCAGCGGCGCATCCGGCCGCCACTGTGCAGAGCGGGCCAGGGCGCGTTCCAGCACGATCTGCACCAGGTCGTCGGCATCGGCCACCTGGCCCGCCAGTGCACGCGCCAGGCGACGCAGGCGCGGCAACAGCGGGATCAGTCCTTCGCGTACGGCGTCGCTCGAATTCACGCATCACCTTCCACTACGTCCGCCGGGGAGGATTCCTTCCCTCGTGCGCAGCGGCGCGGTTCGAGGGCGTAAAGCGGGGCCATGCTAGCATCCGGCCCGGTTGTTCCCGAGGCCGTTGGCCATGCCCTTGCGCCGTCCGTCCGCCCTGCTCTTTTCGTTGCTGACCATCGCGTCTTTTCGGGTCGGCGCGACATCGGTGCAGGCACAGTTGCTGGGCCCCGTGCAGCACCTGCCCGACCTGCAGGCACCCGGCGCGGGCCTGCCGCCCGTGCTTTCCACACCACCTTTGCGCAGCATGGACGACCTGCTGCGCGGGTCGCTGTCGCTCACCCGAAAACTGCAGATCGACGTGCTGCGCCGAAGCGAGTCGCGGCGCGTCGATGTCGATCCCCAGGGCGCGCCGATCCTACGCGGCGAATTCCTCGCGACGGGCCTGTGGGGTGCGCCACTGGACGCGGTGCGGGCGCTGGGGTTCAGCGTGGATCGCGCGACGCCGGCCGACGCGACGCTGGGGCTGGATTTCGTGGTCCTGCACGACACGCGTGCACGCAGCACCGCCCGGGCCATGCGCGCCCTGCGGCAGGCTGCACCGGATGCCGCGTTCACCTACCAGCATCTCTACCTGCCCGCGGGCACCGATGACGTTGCGGCTGCGGCGACCTCGGCGACACCATCGTCGAACGCTCCGCCGCAGCGCGTGGGGCTGATCGATGGCGGCGTCGATCCGTCCGATCCTGCGCTGGTGCGCGCACGCATCGAGCGGCACGGCTGCAGCGCGGCGAATCCGTCGCGGCATGGCACCGCGGTCGCCGCGCGCCTCGTCGCCGGTGACCCGGACACGCTGTACGCCGCCGACCTGTGGTGCGGCGACGCGGTCGGCGGTGCCACGTCGAACCTGGTGGACGCGCTCGCCTGGATGGCGCGCGAGCACGTGGCGGTCATCAACATCAGCCTGGTCGGCCCGGACAACCCGGTGCTGGCGCAGGCGGTGCGCGCGATGATCGCGCGTGGCCACGTGCTGGTCAGCGCGGTCGGCAACGACGGACCCGCGGCGCCGCCGCTGTTCCCAGCGGCGTACCCGGACGTGATCGGCGTCAGCGGCGTCGACGCGCGCGACCGCGTGCTGCCCGAATCCGGCAGTGGCGACCAGGTGGATTTCTGCGCATCCGGCGTGCTGGGCAGTGGTCGCAACGCGCTGCGCGGCACCTCGTTCGCGGCACCGATCGTGGCGCGCAAGGCGGCACAATGGCTGGACGCGCCCCGCGCCGGCGCCGCCGCCGACGTGCAACGACACCTGGCCGGCGAAGCGCGCGATCTCGGCCCTGCGGGACGCGATCCACGCTATGGCAACGGGCTGCTCTCGCCCTGAACCTGAATCAACGCCGACCGCCGCCGGTCGGCAGGGAAGGATCGGCGAGGCACGGACGTAGTGGATGGTGGAAGCCGCGGATTCGCCGCCGGCAGGAGATCCACCATGCGCAGCACGCCTCTCCATCGCAACGCTCTCACCACCGCCCTGTTCGCCGGTGCGTTCGCCCTTGCCGCGATCATCCCGGCGCATGCCCAGGTTCTGGGCGGCGGATCGCTCACCGGCGGCATCACGGGCGGGCTCGGCAGCCCGGTCAGTTCCACCATGGGCCGCATCGGCGGCCAGATGAGCGGCTCGGCACAAGGCATGGGCAACCTCCAGGCGCCCGACATCAATCAGGCCGCCGCAGCACGACGGGCCGAACGCCTGCGTCGCCACGCCGCCGCCACCGCGACATCGGCGAAGGACGCGGCAACGGGCGCTGGCCAGTCGTTGAACGGCCGGGCCGGCGCGGACACGGTCGCCGGCCTCACTGGAGCCGCGGGTGCGAACGCCGGCAACGGCGACGCGGCACTGAATGGCACGGGCAACCTGGCTGCATCGGGAGCCGGCACCGCCGATGCCTCGGGCATGCGTCATGCCGTGAGGGGCACGGCAGCCGACACCGTCGGCCAATCGCGTTCAGCCGTCTCGACGGCCAAAAGCAGCGCCCACGGGGCACTGAACCAGGTACAGAACGCCGCCGGCAATGCATCCGCCAACGCCGAAGGCACGGCTGATGGTTCGGCCACCGCCGGCCTCAGCACAGCCCGGCAAGCCACTGCCACCGCCGCCCAATCGGCCCGCACCGCCGGCTCGCTCGGCACCGACGCGAGCGGCAACGCATCGCAGGCCACCTCGACCGGAGCAAACGCCACGCGCCAGCCGTCGGGCCATGCCGCCACACCGTCGCCGGCCCCGCTGTCGCCGACCTCCAACGCCGTGAGCAGCGCGAAGGACAAATCGATCGACCTGTCCGGCTCGGGCAACGCCAACAGCAGCGGCAACGCAGGCACCAGCTCGACCTCCGGCAATCACGGCTCCGCCCATGCCAACGGCGCAGCCGGCGGCCACGCCAGCGCACACGGTTCGGCCCGTGACGGCGTCAGCACGTCCGCGCAAGCCGACGGACACGCCGGCGCCAGCGCGAACGCGCAACAACACTAAGTCAGCCGCGTTGGAAAGCGGGAGCCTCCGTCCGGGGGCTCCTGCATCGATGCACACAAAGAAAAGCCCCGAATCCGGGGCTTCTCGTGGCACCCCTCGATGGGGCTACTCCTCCGGCGCAGGCTGCATTTTCTCCAGCACATCCTCGAACTCGGCAATCGTCGACTCCAGCGCGCCATGCAGCTTGTTTTGCTGATCCATCAGCTCCGCAATCCGGTCCGCCTGCTTCAGCTTCGACAACTCGCCGTCGTACAACAGCCACGACGCGGTCAGCGCCTCCACATTGTTCCTGGAGTAATGCCGCATCTCCTTCAACTGCGCCAGCGTGTCGCCGATGTGGTCGAGCGGCGTCTTGGGATGTTCGTCGGACATGGTGTTCTCCCGCTGCGGTTGATCCGGTCGCGGGCACCGTAATTCGGCGGATGCGAAGTTCAGGTCAACATCCGCGACGGATGGCGCGCATCGCAGCACAAAGCCGAGAAGGACCTCCGATCCGGTCAGGGCACAGCACTTTCGCCCTGCGACCTGGCCCGCAGCGCTTCATACAACTGGGCCGGCCCCAGCAGGATGTCCTTCAGCCCGGCACGCACGCGTTCGGATTCAAGCGCCTGGGTGCTCATCGTCGAATGCGCCTCAAGCGCATCCATGATCGCGTGCATCAGGGCGTCTTTCAGGTCGGGCGAATTGGCGAACTGTTCCTTGCTGTTGTTGCCGGCCTGCTGCACCAGGGTCTCGTTTTCCAGCAGCTTGCCCTTGAGCACGCCGTTGACGTAGACCAGCTGGTCGTCGTCGGTCAGCTGCCCCTCGAACAGGCCGTTGACCTTCTCGATGATCTCTTGCAGATAGGCCTGCTGCTTTTCCTGCACCGAGCCGCTGCCTACCGCATCCATCGGCGCGAGTTTGTAATTGCCGTCAGCGCCAAGGCTGAGCGGCTGGCGGCCGGCGCTGCGCAAGGTGTGATGGGTCAGCACCACTTTGGACAGGTCCACCGTGTCGCGCTCGCGGCCGAACTCCAGCAGCGGGATCAGCCGCTTGTAGAAGATGAAGCGCTTTTCGATGTCGGTGTTGGCGTAGTCGAACACCTGCGACAGGAACGCATACAGGCGCACGTAGCCACCCATGTCGTTCTTGAACAGCAGCAAGGCATCCAGCAGGTCCTTGCTGGTTTCGGCCAGCTTGTCGTCGCCGTCGGCCAGCGCCGTTGCCCGCGCCTGCTGTGCCGCCTTGTAGCGTTTGAGCAGGCGGTCGGCGACCGGAGCGATGGCGCTGCTCAACTGCGCCTGCGTGCCGCGCGGATCGGTCTCCACCCTAGCCACGCGGTCCACCTCGAAGTCGTCGTAGTGGCCGCTGGCGTCGAGCTTGGCGCGCAGGTCGAACACCAGGTGTGGATCGGTCCTGGCCTCCAGTTCGGCGGTGGCGTAGTAGGTCTTGAAGGCCTTGAGGATATCCGCCGCCTCGTTGACGAAATCGAGGATGTAGGTGGTGTCCTTGCCGGGGAACGCGCGGTTCAGGCGCGACAGCGTCTGCACCGCCTGGATGCCGCCCAGCATCTTGTCCACGTACATGCCGCACAGCAACGGCTGGTCGAAGCCGGTCTGGAACTTGTTGGCGACCAGCAGCAACTGGTATTCCGGCTGGGCAAACGCATCGCGGATGTCGCGACCCTTCAGACTCGGATTCAGGTCCGTGCTGGCCTCGCTTACCGGCGCGGGGAAACTCTCCGGGTCGTTCACCTCGCCGGAGAACGCCACCAGCACGCCCAGCGCGTAGTTCTGCCGCTGGATGTAGCCGCGGATCGCCTCCTGCCAGCGCACCGCTTCCTTGCGGCTGCCGACCACCACCATCGCCTTGGCCTTGCCGTCCAGCAGCGGCTGCACGTTCTCGCGGTAATGCTCCACCACGATCTGCACTTTCTGCGCGATGTTGTACGGGTGCAGTCGTACCCACTGCATGATCCCCTTCATCGCCGCGCTGCGTTCCACCTGCGACTGGTCGTACTCCCTGCCCTCGTGGGCTAGCTTGAACGCGAGCTTGTACGGCGTGTAGTTCTTCAGCACATCGAGGATGAAACCCTCCTCGATCGCCTGGCGCATCGAATACACATGAAACGGCTGCGGCAGGCCATCCGCGCCGGGGCGACCGAACAGCTCCAGCGTCTTCTGCTTCGGCGTGGCGGTGAACGCCACGTAGGTCAGGCCCTTGCTGCCGCCGGCCCGTGCGGCCATGCCGGCGGCCAGCATCGTCTCGGTATCGATCTGGCCACCGTCCTCCAGCTCGGCCCGCTCCTCGGCGCTCAGCAGTTGCTTGAGCTTGGCCGCCGCCTCGCCGGTCTGCGAGCTGTGCGCCTCGTCGGCGATCACCGCAAAGCACTTGCCCTGGGTCGCCGCCAGTTCCTGCACCGCCTCCAGCGCAAACGGAAAGGTCTGGATGGTGCAGACGATGATCTTCTTGCCGTCCTGCAGCGCCTGGCCCAGCTGCGCACTCTTGCTGCCGTGTTCGCTGGTGATGGTTTCCACCACGCCGGTGGTGCGCTCGAAGTCGAAGATGGCCTCCTGCAGCTGCGCGTCCAGCACGTTGCGATCGGACACCACCAGCACGCTGTCGAACAGTTTCCGGTTTTCCGCATCGTGCAGGTCGGCCAGAAAATGCGCGCTCCAGGCAATCGAATTGGTCTTGCCCGAACCGGCCGAGTGCTGGATCAGATAGCGCTGGCCCGCGCCCTGCGCCAGCACGTCGGCGACCAGCTTGCGGGTGGCGTCGAGCTGGTGATAACGCGGAAAGATCACGCCCGCCAGCTTCTTCTTGTCGTCGCGCCTGCCGATCAGGTAGCGCCCCAGGATCTCCAGCCAGCTGTCGCGCGCCCACACCTCTTCCCACAGATACGCGGTCGCAAAACCGTCCGGGTTCGGCGCATTGCCCGCCGCGCCGTGGTTGCCCCGGTTGAACGGCAGGAAGCGCGTCGCCGGCCCGGCCAGGCGCGTGGTCATCATCACCTCGGCCTGGCTCACCGCGAAATGCACCAGGGTGCCGCCGGGGAAACCGAGTATCGGTTCGGCCAAGCCGCCCTTCGGCTGCGGCTGTCGATCGAAGCGGTACTGGTCCACCGCATCGCCCACGCTCTGGGTGAAGTCGGATTTCAGCTCCGCCGTGGCCACCGCGATGCCGTTGACGAACAGCACCAGGTCCAGCGCATCGTTCGGATGATTTGGCGAATGCCGCACCTGTCGCACCACGCGCAAGCGGTTCGCCGCGTAGCGTTGCTGGATCGCCGGATTGATCGCCAGCGCCGGCTTGAACTGCACCAGCGACAGCGGCTCCTTCAAACCCAGCATCTCCACGCCACGGCGCAACACCTCCAGCGTGCCGCGTTCATCGAGGTTCTTGCGCACGCGTTCAGCAATGCGCCCGGCCATCTCGGCGCCGTGGGTCTTGTTCAGTCGCTGCCAGCTGTCCGGCTGGGTCGCCTCGATCCACGCCAGCAGGTCGGGCAGATACAAGGCGTGCTTGCGATCGTAATTCGCGGCATCGCCTTCGGCGTACAGCCAGCCGTGAGCGGCGAGGTGTTCGCAGATCGCCGCCTCGAATTGGATTTCCCTGTGCAGATTCATGCGTTCCCCTGAGTACGTATCCGCACCGTCACCGCGGTGACGTCGTGCCGCCGTTCCCGCTCACTGCCCACGCTGCCATGCCCCGCAAGCGCTCCTGCACGATACCGGCGCGCTCGGGCTCGGCGATCAGTCCGGGCAGCACATTGGTGAAATCCGGATGCGCGAGCAGCGTCGCGAAGGCGGCTCCCACGGCTTGCTTCAACAGCGACGGCGCACGCGCCAGCTCGCCCGCCAGCTCCTCACGACCGTCAACGATATTCAGCACGTCTTCCAGGTCATGGCTGGCCAGCATGTCGCCCGCGCCGCGATCGGCGAACGCCTCCAGCTTGGTCGCCACGAACGCCACGGCGCTGGCAAGGCGAATCGCAATGCCACCGCCCAGCTCGATCCGCTCGGAGGTATCCACCGTGTAGCGGTACCAGCGATTGGAGAAACCCAGCACGCCCGCGTCGACCGGCATCAGGTCGAACAGCACGCCGGATTCGCGATGAATCCAGCGACAGATCACCGGGCTGTCCATGTCGCGCGAAAAGCCGCGCGCCGCAACCTGTTCCTCGATGCGATGGAAATTCGCCCGCGCCGCCTCGATCACGGCATCCACATCCCGGGTGGCACGCACGCCCTCTGCCATCGGGTCGGTAACGAGCAGCCCGGCGACCGCGCCGCCCACAAACACCACCTGCTCGCACAAATCGCCGAGCGCCTCGGCCACCAGGCGCAGATACGGCAGGTTCGGATCATCACGGCGCATCCGCCGCCTCCAGCTCCTTCGGCAACAACTGCGCAGCCAATGCCCGCTCACGGGCACGGCCGGAGCGCAGCGCATCCTGCAAGGCAAGCAGGCGGTGGAGTGCGGGGTCAGCCAGTGCCGCCAGCGGCGCCGTGCGATAGATCGGCGACAGGCTGGGTCCCCTGGCGCTACCGCTGGCGTGTGCCCATACCGGTGCCTCACCCGGCGCCGCCGTAATCTTGCCCACCAGCGGCTCGGCACCAAACCCGGTCGGCACGCCCCGCTTGACCGGCCCGGGCATGGCCGGCCACACATAACGCACGCCGTGCAACGCAAACTCCAGCAGCGCCGGCCGCACCGGCGACCAGTCGCCGCGACCGCGCACCACGGCAAGGCCAGCCGCAACTGCCCGCTTCACGCTGGCGTGCACTTCCGACGCGCTCATCGACAAGGCTTCGCCCAGCGCCGCATACGTCCAGCGCTGCTGCGGATGTGCCGCAACCTTGAACAACACAAGCAGATCCTGGGGCTTCAGTTCCATGGCGGGACTCGATATTCGCTATTCGCGAATTGCGAATATGGCCGAACTGAAGCGCAGAAACAAGTACGAGTGTATGGCTGCGTCAGATTGTGGAACCGAAACTCAGCACTCAGGAAATCAGCTCGACTGACACAGGTAACCCAGCCTTCTCTGCAATAAAGGCGTTCATCCGCTCCGCCAGCGTCTCTCGTCGTACCTTCAGGAAGTCGCGATATCGGTCCGTAGTCCACAAGGCGGGATCAAGCGGAACACACTGACTCGTCAAAGCTTGCGCTCCCTGCTTCTCCACAATATCGGCCAGGTAGGTCGTCGCTTCCTTGTTGCTGATACGCCGGTTGGTCTGTCCTGTGATGAAAGCCATGTTGGCAATTTCGTTGATCTCACCCGTCTCGAACTCGCGATTCTTGAGCAATGACTTCGGGATGATGTGATGCCATTGAATGAAATGCAGCTTGCCCTGATGGGTGAGCGACACACCCAAGCCGCTATACCAGTCACGGGCACCAGCCGCCTTGAGGGCAAGGTAGGCAAGCGAAAACAGCGGGCTGTTGACCCCACGTCCAGCCAGATCGCCCGACTCGATATGCAGGCGTCCAAACTGGCGTTTCAGGGGTTCGATCAGTGCCGTGAGGCCGCCGCCCCGGAAAATAATCGCCAAATCTTCGTTGAGCAGCGTTTCCGTCGATCCACGCGAATAACGTCCTCGCGCGTTGGCTACCAGCAGCCAGTGCAGCAGGGCGTGCTGCTCTTCAATGGTCAGCTTGTTGTCCTTGGCCCGACTGACCGCAGCCAACGCGTGAATGAGCATGGGCGAGGACAGCAGTGATTCGTCCTCGATCCCCGCATTGCTGCGTAAAAAATTGATTGCGAACCGCAGTCCTTCCTTTGCGTCTTCCCACCCTTGCTTAAGCTTTTCAACGGAGGTGGAAGCCACAGTACGAAACAGGCATTGCTGTGTGGCAAACACGACGATGGCGCGTACCAGCTGACCAAGATCAATGGTGAACCAACTTTGTTCGCACTCGTCCTGAAACTCTTCCAACTGTTTGAGCAGGTTGGGCCAGCGAGATGTCATCTGGGCCAGGGCCAGATCCGAGGATCGCAACTTGGCCCCCAGCGAGTTCACACGCACAAAAATCTCGGTGACCTCCTCGTAACTCATCGCGCGTTCCAGCACGTGCACGACATAGCTGTACTCACGGACAGAACGGAGTTTCTTCAGGCGATCCGAATAGCGCTGAAAACGGGGGTCATTGAATGAATTGACGCCCGCCTTCTGCAATAGCTGGCCGTCATTATTGTTTGTGAACACCTCACTGACGCGAATCCAATGCGGTTGTGACAAGAGGCTTTTGCTGGCCACCACGAAAGTACGACGACCGAGCTTTTCCTGAAATCCTTCCTGATCGTCGGTCTCTTCGTCGTCCCCGTCGCTTACCTCGTCATCAGGCTTGAGCAAAGAGGTTTCATCACTCTCCACTTCTACTACGTCGGTCGGTGGACCGTCCGGATGCTCCAGGTTGAACAGGATCTCGATGGGACGCTTGCGTCCCTTCACGTGAACAGGTTCGCCATTGATCACTGCGGTCAGTGATGTGAGCCGCTGCTGACCGTCAAGCAACAGCTTGCGCCCGACAAAGGCACTCGTATTCTGGGCGATGGCCGAGTCACGGGTTGGAACTGGCTCATCAGTTTCCCACATCAGAACCGAGCCACTGGGATAGCCCCGATAGAGCGAATCCAGCAAATCACGTACACGCGTAGCCTGCCACACGTAATGTCGCTGGATTTCCGGCAGGCGAAGCTCGCCGCGCTTGTACATGTCTACAAGTGTGGCAATGGAGACATTCTGTTGTTGCATCCTGCTCCCCTTGATTGATCGCGCGCAACGCGCACCCGCCAATTTCTAACCCAACCCGGTCACTCTACTGAAGATGTTGACCAGCAACCCCTGCCCCATCTCGATTGCCTTGCGGCCAGCCTTTTGCCAGCCAGTAGGTGGCTCTGGCAGTTTGGGAAGGTATATGTAACAGCCGGTCTTGAAATGGAAGTGCCGAGCCATGTACCACAACTCTCCGGCGATGGCTTCCTCGTCGTAGCCAGCGCCGTGCAAGCGGACGTAGCGCTCAAGAGCGACAGTAGCGATCATGTCTCCGCGTGTTTCCTGCTCCCGGCTCGGGTCGCCTTGCCACTGCACGCGCACCCAGCCCTGCTCGTCGTCACTGTTGGATTCATCGATCGGGAGAATTCGTGTGCCGTCGGTCAGTGAGCGAGCACACCACAGGCCTTCGTAGCGTTCACCATCGTAGAGTGGCAGCAGATTGGCGAGAAAGCCCACCACCGCCTCACTCTTGCCATTCATGCGCCGCGCCTTACGTCGATCTTGCCGGTGACGGCGGAGGCGATCAGGGCACTGCGGCGTTCTTTGAAAAGCTCAATAGCGCGCTCCGCCTCGTCACGCAAGGCATCAAGTCGCCCCAGCATTGAATCAAGGTATTCGACGATCGAAATCTGCTCATTCCTCGTTGGACAGGCCATTGCAAGCTTGGCAATGTCGGGCATGTAAATTGTTTGATGGGTCGATCCGATCATCAGGCGATCAAACTCGGACTTCATCCCTCGCAAGACGTAGAGCAAAAACTCAGGCATCAACCTCGGCTTGCAAATCCAGTTGACGAAATCCTGTGTAGTCGCCATCTCGCAGCCCATGATCGCGGAATAACCCACAGAGGCCGTTCGCGAAAGCATGACCGTTCCCTTTGGCAGCAATCTGGCTGACGAATTCGCGAGGCCGAGTTCGCTTACTAGCTCCTTGGTCTCATTGACGTACTTCACGTCACCGGACCGTATCTGCCATACGTCCGCCAACGAGAACCATGGAATGGTGCAGTTCTCCCAGTATTCCGGATGCTGCCTGCTCGGCGTGTGCCCAGACTCTCTCTTGGCAAACGAGTGAATCTTTCCGATTACCCAATGCGCAGGCACCTCGCCAAGCCAAGCCACGCCGGAGTCTTTCATCGGGGCGTTGGGGTTGAGACCGCGGGTGACGGCGTGGGAGATGGTGGCTTGGCGCTTTTCGGCCAGCAGGGTCAGCAGCTTTTCCTGCTCGGCAATCAGCGCATCGATCTTGCCGGTCTCGCGATCGAGGAAGGCGGCGATGGCGGATTGCTCTTCAATCGGTGGAAAAGCCATCGAGAAGTCGCGCACGAAATCATCAGGAACGCGCTTCTGGCCGCCAGCACCATACATAGCGCCCTCCGCTACGTTCCGGAACGTCGGCGACGCGAATAACCATCCAAGATACTCACTCGTCGTTTTTGCAGGTCTCGGTCGGACCACAATCAATTCTGTCGTTCCGAACCCCACACCTCCAAGAAGCCCTCGGATGACCGCACTTTTCCCGTTCTCGAAGCAAGGCGTGATCTTTGCGATCACAACGTCGTCGTCGCGAAAGTAGGTGTAGCCATTCTCGACCTGCGACAGCAGGCGAGTCTCATCCAATCTAATGCTGCCGTCATCGCCAATTGCATCCATAGGCAGGAACGACACCGCAGTATCTCGATCGATGGCCGAAACTTCGCGCTTTGAAGGGTTCAGCTCAGCAACAAAGCGGACTCGACTACCGTTCCAATGCGAAGGTGCTTCGAGCTGCCACGGCAATCCAGTCTTTTTGTACTCCGTATACTTAGGCAGGCTCATGGCATGCACCGTGAAGAGCAAAGCCCATGGATTCCCGCTTCCGCGGGAATGACGACGCGGTGGAGTGCTGCCACGCTGAGGGAGCGAATGACGATGCGGTGGAGTGCCGCGACGCAGAGGAAGCGTTGATCTAGGCAGCCTGCGCGCAGGGTTTGCAAACTCATTCCGCCAACTCCCCCAGCATCGCCATGATCCGCCCCGACACCGCCTTCAGCTCCTCGTCGATCTCGTGCAGCTCACGCGGCGGCTCGAACACGTAGAAGTGGCGGTTGAACGGAATCTCGTAGCCGACCTTGCTCTTGGCTTCGTCGATCCACGCATCCGGTGCGTGCGGCAGCACTTCGCGTTCGAAGTAGGCCTGAATGTCCTCGCCCAGCGACACGTTCTCGGTGTCGCGCAGGCTGCTGTCGGCTTGCGGCAGGCCTTTCTGCTTGCCTTTCTGGCCGAGCACGATCTGGCCCTGCTCGTCGCGCAGTGGGCGCTCGACGGTGATGGTGGTGTAGCCGAAGTCTTCGTTCCTGAACACGCGCGCCAGCGGCGCGACTTTCACCTTGCCGCCGGCGGGTGGCTCGGGCGCGAACTCGGCGGCGGCGATGACCTGGCGGCCGGTTTCCTTGCCGTCGGCGGCGAACACGGTGGCCAGTTCGGCTTCGGCGAATTCGCCGAACAGGCGGGTGACGGTGGCGATGTGTTCGTCGCTCATTTCCTTGCGCTTGCTGCCCAGGCTCTTGCGCATCTTCTGCCAGAAGCTGCCGGCGTCGATCAGCTGCACGTAGCCCTTGCGATCGTCAGGCTTCTTGTTGGAGATGATCCACACGTAGGTGGCGATGCCGGTGTTGTAGAACATGTCGGTGGGCAGGCCGATGATGGCTTCCACCAGGTCGTTCTCCAGCACGTAGCGGCGGATCTCGCTTTCGCCACTGCCTGCCCCGCCGGTGAACAGCGGCGAGCCGTTGAGCACGATGCCGAAGCGGCTGCCGCCGTCGACGGCCGGACGCATCTTGGACACGAGATGCAGCAGGAACAGCATGGAGCCATCGGACACGCGCGGCAGGCCGGGGCCGAAGCGGCCATCGAAGCCTTTTTGTTCGTGCTCGCTGCGGATCGCCTTCTCGACTTTCTTCCACTCCACGCCGAACGGCGGATTGGACAACATGTAGTCGAACTTGCGCCCGGCATGGCCATCATCACTGAGCGTGTTGCCGGCGACGATGTTGCTGACGTCCTGGCCGCGGATCAGCATATCGGCCTTGCAGATGGCGTAGGACTCGTCGTTCAACTCCTGACCGAACAGGGTGAGCCGCGCGTCGGAGTTGTGTTGCAGCAAGTGCTCGGCGGCCACCGAAAGCATGCCGCCGGTGCCTGCCGTCGGATCGTAGATGGTGCGCACGGCATGGCCGGCACCGAGCGCTTCGTCATCCTCGATGAAGATCAGATTGACCATCAGGCGGATCACTTCGCGCGGGGTGAAGTGCTCGCCGGCGGTTTCGTTGGACAGCTCGGCGAACTTGCGGATCAGCTCCTCGAACACCAAGCCCATCTGCGCGTTGCTGACTTCATCGGGATGCAATGGGAAGTTGGCGAACTTCTCGGTGACCAGGTACAACAGGTCCGCCTTGGCCAGCCGCTCGACCTGAGCATGGAAATCGAACCGCTCGAAGATGTCGCGCGCCGCCGGCGAAAAGCCCTGGATGTAGCTGTAGAGGTTCTGGCGGATGTGGTCCTGGTCGCCCAGCAACGTGGGCAGATCCAGCGGTGAGGTGTTGTAGAAAGACTGTTTCGCCTTGCGCAACAGGAACGGATCGGGATTGAGGCCAGCCTTGGTCTTGGCTTCGCACTCGGCCAGCACGGCCTTCTTGGTCGGCTCCAGCACGCAGTCCAGACGGCGCAACACGGTGAACGGCAGGATCACGCGGCCGTACTCGGATTGCTTGTAGTCGCCACGCAGCAGGTCGGCGACGGACCAGATGAGGGCGGAGAGCGAGGTCTGATTCATTCCTGGTGGAAGTCCCTGTCTGTTGCATGGGTCCTGCCGTGCAGCAGGCGGTCGGTCCACGCCTGTCGGACGGCCGTACAGGCGGCAGGATCAACGCCAAGTATCGCGACTCATGCCGCAAAGAGCGAGAGCGATTCCATGGCAGGGATAGCATCTGAAAGCGAAAGAGTCCGCACAAGACTCCGTTGAAACCGGAAATGCGACGACCCGTCACGCCATCGGGTTGACACCTTGCCAGAGCATTGACCTTGGCCGTCGGGTCGGCGAAAAATTTTCATCAATGCTGTCGATGCCATCGAACAGCGACGACTGAACGCCGGCCAGCTCGGCACACGACCGCAGGCGTTTGCGCAACGTTTCCACGCTGATCCAGAGCATCGAGGCAAGATCGCCCAACTGCCATTCGACCCGGATAAGCAGCAGTACGTACGCCGCGGCCTGCGAATAGCTGCTGCGCACGACCGCCCTGAAGCTCTCACTCTCCTCCTGCAGCATCTGGCGAATCTGCGGATCGGAGTCGTGTGGCGCCACCAGCAAGCTGGCCAGCGTCGGACCAGGCTCTTCGCCATCTCCACACAGGCTTTGATCAAGCCGCGCGGCATATCGCACCGACCTGTGGGGATATTTAACCAGCCGGCTGTACAGGTAGCCGAGCAAGGTTTCCTGATCGACGGGATTGGCAAAATTCAGCGATAGCTTGCGTCGAGTGCCGATCACGTCTGCAGCAATCCACGCCTCGGAAGCCATTTCCTGCAATCCGAGCTGATCTGCCGATTGCCGTGCGATGCGTTGAAGGTCATTGCGCCTGCATTGCAGGAAGCCGTTGAACGCGTTTTCGCTCGATGATGCGGGCAATGGCCATGCTCCTGCACTGAGGCGTCATCAGCCTGGCGCGCTCGCATGACAGAAGAGAGGCAAATGGCCACCGTATGCGCTTTTTTTGTAGCGATCCGGAACCATGCCGATGCGGGCGATACCCAGGCCTTCAGCCAGATTGCAACGCCACACGCGAGCTTGCTCCAGCCAACTCATGCATCCAGTCCACTGTGCCATCGAGCACTCTGGCGGCCTTGACCTCACTTGCCGAGAAGATTTCCGCCAACGCCTGGTAGTAGCCGAGCGTGCCCTCGCGGCCGCCGGTGAAGCGGTCGAACACGCGGGTGCCGACTTCGGGATGTTCGAGGTCCTGCACGATGGCGCGGGCGTTGTGCAGCTTGTCGCAGGCGCTGACCAGCAGGGTCTGGTCCGGCGCGGCCTTCAGGTGCGCGAGGTAGGCGAGCTTGCGCCGGGTCCAGTCACGGCGTTTGGCTTCGGGGTCGGTGTGGCTGGCCTTGCCTTCGGCGGTGCCGTCGGTGCAGTCCTTGACGATGTCGGCCACGGCGTTGCCGAACTGGGCGCGGATCACCGCCTCGTGCGCGGCGCCGCAATCCTCCAGCGTGTCGTGCAACAGACCGGCGATGGCCTGGTCCTCGCTGCCGCCGAACTCGATCACCAGACTGGCCACGCCAAGCAGGTGGTAGAGGTATGGGATATTCGAGCCCTTGCGCACCTGCGCGGCGTGCGCGATGCGGGCGTAGTCGACGGCGCGGCTGAAGCGGTCGGTGAGTACGGTCATGGTGTTTCCCCTGGTGGTTTCATTACCCCGATGATCGCGGCGGCGTATCGCAGGGAGCAAGATCGTCGGCTTGCCGTATTCACCACGCCGGGCTTGCCTGCTCGACACTGCAATCTGGGTGAATCACCAGTTGCCTTGGCTCGCGGTACTTCGCATGACAGCAAGGTGTTCTCAAATCGGCTACATATGTAGCATAATTTGCTACATGAAGTCCTTGGCCCACTATCTGCTCGGTCAGACGCGCTCAGCTGTATTGAGCGCGCTGTTGTTGCACCCCGATGTTTCACTGCATGTCCGTGAACTGGCCCGTCTGACAGGAACCCATGCGGGTTCGTTGCATCGTGAACTCCGTGCATTGGCCGAACTCGGCCTGCTCGCTCGTGAGGAGGTGGGCCGCCAGGTTCACTACCGCGCGAACACGGGCAATCCGGTTTTCGAGGAGTTGGCCAGCTTGTTGCGCAAGACCGCGGGATTGGCCGATCTGCTGCGTGATGCGCTGGTTCCGTTGGCGGATCGGATAAAGGGCGCATTCGTGTACGGATCGATGGCCTCGGGCAAGACGCATCCGGACAGCGATGTGGATGTGATGGTTATCGGGGCGCCGGGTTTCGCCGAGGTGGTGTTGGCATTGCAGTCGACACAGGAAACGTTGCGTCGGGAAGTGAATCCGACCGTACTGAGCCAGGAGGAGTTTCTCGAACGGCGCAAGGAACGGGACGGGTTTGTTGCACGGGTATGGAAGGAACCGAAATTGTGGCTGATTGGAGACCCTGATGAGCTTGGATAACCTGGTCAAGACCCACCAGATCAAACCCCACGCAACGCATCCTGATGAAATACAGCGCCTGCTGGCAGCTGCAGCGCGCAATCTCGCCGATGCGCGTGTCGAGGGTATCAGCGATGAAACCCGCTTCGACGCGGCTTACAAGGCCATCATGCAGTGCGCCTTGGTGGGCCTGATGGCGAATGGCTTTCGTCCATCCACCAGCATGCCAGGTCATCACCAGACGATGATCCAGACACTGTCGCTGACACTTGGCGTACCGCGCGAGCAATGGGTCGTGATGGATGCGCTGCGCAAGAAGCACAACGTCAACGATTATTCCGGCGACCTTCTGGGACCGGAATCCTTGCGCGAATGCATGGCGCAGGCCAGTGCGTTGTTCGAACAAGCCAGCCTATGGCTGGCAACCAATCGAGCGGATCTCCTCGCTAAAGCACCATGAAAAAGCCCCGCAATGCGGGGCTTTTCTCGGCGACATTCGCGATCAGGCAAACGGATCATCCAGGCTGATCGTGTCGTCGCGATCCGCACCGGTGGCGACCAGGGCCAGCTTGCAGCCCGACAGTTCCTCGACCGCACGCAGGTACGCACGCGCCGCGGGCGGCAGCTTGTTCCATTCGCGGATGCCGGCGGTGGATTCCTGCCAGCCGGGGAATTCCAGGTAGACCGGCTTGCACTCGTCCCAGCCGTCGGCGTCGAGCGGGGCCAGTTCGCGGCGCTTGCCCCGGTATTCGTAGGCGATGCAGACCTTGATGGTTTCCAGGCCGTCGAGCACGTCGAGCTTGGTGATGGCCAGGCCGTTGATACCGTTGATCTGGGTGGCGCGCTTCAGCGCAACCAGGTCGATCCAGCCGCAGCGGCGCGGGCGGCCGGTGCTGGCGCCGAATTCGTTGCCGACCTTGCGCAGGCGCTCGCCCATCTCGTCGTGCAATTCGGTGGGGAACGGGCCGCTGCCGACGCGGGTGGCGTAGGCCTTGCAGATGCCCAGCACGTAGTCGATGTCGCGCGCGCCCACGCCGGTGCCGGCCAGCGCGCCGCCGATGGTGGTGTTGGACGAGGTGACGTAGGGATAGGTGCCGTGGTCGATGTCGAGCAGCGCGCCCTGCGCGCCCTCGTACAGGATGTTGCCGCCTTCGGCGCGCACGTCGTGCAGGATGGTGGCCACGTCGTCGACCAGCGGACGGATGTACTCGCCCCAGGCCAGCGCGTCGTCGAGAACCTTCTGGTAGTCGACCGGCTCGACCTTCAGCCACTGGGTGAGGATGAAGTTGTGGTAGTCCACCGCGGTCTTGATCAGTGCCGGCAGCTCGTGCGGGTACATCAGGTCGGCCACGCGCACGCTGCGGCGGGCGACCTTGTCCTCGTACGCCGGGCCGATGCCGCGGCCGGTGGTGCCGATGGCCTTGCCGCCGGCGGCGATCTCGCGCGCTTTGTCCACCGCGATGTGGTACGGCATGATCAGCGGGGTGGCCGGGCTGATCTTGAGGCGCGAGCGCACTTCGACGCCGTTGGCCTCGAGCTCGGCGATCTCATTGATCAGCGCCTCGGGGGACAGCACCACGCCATTGCCGATCAGGCACAGCGCGTCGTCGCGCAGGATGCCCGAGGGGATCAGGTGCAGCACCGTCTTCTTGCCCTTGATCACCAGCGTGTGGCCGGCGTTGTGGCCGCCCTGGAAGCGCGCCACCGCACTGACCCGCTCGGTCAGCAGGTCGACGATCTTGCCCTTGCCTTCGTCGCCCCACTGGGCTCCGAGGATGACTACTGACTTGCCCATTGCATTACTCCGGGAGGTTTCGATCAGGTTTTGCGCCGCCGGGATGGGGCTGCGCGTATCAATGAAAAATCTGCAGCAGCACCAGTCCGGCCACCATCGCGCCGGCGCCGATCAGACGCAAGCGGCGCGGCGGCAGTTTCAGCGCCTCGCGCATCATTGCCTGCCAGCCGCGCGGCGCCGCGAACAGCATGAGTCCCTCGATCACCAGCACCAGACACAACGCGGCACTCAGCTGACGCATCGGCCGCGACTCAGCGCTTGGAGCTGGACTGTTCGAAGTAGCGCAGGAACTCGTCGTCGGGCTTCAGGATCATCACGCCCTTGCCGTCCTCGAACGAACTGCGGTACGCCGACAGGCTGCGGTAGAAGCTGAAGAACTCCGGATCCTGGTTGTAGGCCTGCGCATAGATGGTGGCCGCCTGGGCGTCACCTTCGCCGCGGATCTTGGCCGCATCGCGCTGGGCGTCGGCGCGCAGCACCTGGCCCTGGCGGTCGGCATCGGCCTGGATCGTCTCGGCCGATTCCTGGCCGGTGAAGCGCAGTTCGTTGGCCAGCTGCAGGCGCTCGGCACGCATGCGCTTGTACACCGATTCGCTGACCTCGTTGGGCAGGTCGATGCGCTTGATGCGCACGTCGACCACGGCGATGCCGAGGTTCTTGCGCGCCGACGCGTCGGTCTGTGCGCGCACGCGTTCGGTGATGTCCTTGCGGCCGCCGGAGATCAGGTCGGGCAAGGTGCGGGCGTTGAACTCGAAGCGCAGCGCGTCCTTCACGATCGGGGTCAGCCGCTGCGCGGCCTGCAACTGGTCGCCGCCGGTGGCGCGGTAGTAGGCGGCGTTGTCGGCGACGCGCCACTTCACGTAGAAGTCGACGTTGACACTCTTCTTCTCGGAGGTGAAGTAACGCTCCGGCGGCGCGTCCAGCGACAGGATGCGCTTGTCGAAGTTCATCACCTGCTGGATCACCGGCAGCTTGAAATGGAGGCCGGGCTGGTAGTCGGTGCGCACGATGCGACCGAACTGCAGCAACAGGGCGCTGTGCCCTTCGCTGACCACGAACATGCTGTTGATGCCCAGCAGGGCGATCAGCACGGCGAGGACGATGGAGCCGATCTTCATCATGGCTGCGCTCCCTTGCTGGCCGCATCGCTGCTGGCGGGCGCGACCACCGTGCCCACCACCGCCGAGTCGGGCGAGGTGGTCGTGGCGCTGCCCTGCAGCGTCGGCAGGTTGATGATGTTGCGACCGCCGGAGCCGTCGATCACCTTCGGGTTCTTCGCCATCACCTGTTCCATCGTTTCCAGCCACAGCCGCTTGCGGGTCACTTCCGGTGCGGCCTTGTATTCCTTCAGCAACAGGTCGAAGCGCGCCGCGTCACCCTGGGCGCGGGCGATGCGTTCGGCCTTGTAGCCGGCCGCTTCGGCCGCGATGCGGGCGGCGTCGCCGCGGGCCACCGGCACCACCTTGCTGGCGTAGGCCAGGGCGCCGTTCTCAATGCTCTGCTTGTCTTCGCGGGCGTTATTGACGTCGTCGAAGGCGTCCTTCACCTCGTTCGGCGGCGCCACGTTCTGGAAACTGACTTCGGTGACGCGCAGGCCGGAGTCGTAGCCGTCCAGCGTCTTCTGCAGCGCCTGCTGCGCCTGGGTGACCAGGCTGGCGCCGGCGGCGGACAGGATCTGGTCCATGTCGCTGCCGCCGATCACCGAACGCACGGCGGCCTCGGCCGCGGCGCTGATGGTGCCGTCGGGGTCGTTCAGCGAGAACAGGTATTTGCGCGAGTCGTCCACCTGGTACTGCACGGTGAAGTCGATCGTGATGATGTTCTCGTCGCGGGTCAGCATGGCCACCTTGTCGGTGACCGAGCGGATACGGGTGGCCTCGACCTTGTTCACCGACTCGATCGGCTGCGGCAGCTTCAGGTGGAAGCCCGGCGCCAGGGTGCGCGAATACTGGCCGAACCGCAGCACCACGCCCTGCTGGCGCGCGCCGATGATGGTGTAACTGCTGAACAGCAGGCCGACCACCAGCAGCACCACGATGCCGGTGAGGATGCTGCCCGGCCCCTGCCCCATCTTGCCGACGCGGTTCCTGGCCTTGTTCAACAGGTCATCCACCGGCGACTTGCCGCCCTGGCGGTTTCTGTTCCACGGATCTTTTTGCCCGTTGTTGCCGGGTTCATTCCATGCCACGAGTCAGTCTCCTTTGGGGACGTCCGGGGGCCGGCAACCACGGTCGAAACACGTGTTGCACCGGGTTGCATTGAGATTCAGCCGAGGCTGTCGAAAGTCCTGTGCGAGCCGCCTTTCGCGGCCGCGCAAACATCGGGGATTCTATCAGAGCGCGCCCGCTGCCGCGCGCCGGGAACGGCGTCATTCCGCCACGGCCAGCAGTTCCTGCAGCAGTTTCGCCTCGGCCGGATCGCCGCCGCCAAGCGGGGCGATGACACTGCGCGGGGCGTCGATGTGCAGCTGCCAGCCATGTTCGTCGATCGACTCGCCGCTGATGGCGCCCGCCGCCTTGAGCCGCGCATGCAGGCGCCCGGCCGACAGCGGCAGGTGCAGCGGCGAGCGCACCCGCTCGCCGCCCAGCAGTTCGCCCAGCGCCAGGCGCAGCAGGTCGAGGCCAACACCGGTGGCGGCGGACAGCCAGACCCGCACCGGCTTGCCGGTGGCGTCCCGTTCGATCCGCGGCTCGGCGCCGGCCAGGTCGATCTTGTTCATCACCCGCAGTTGCGGCACGTCGCCCGCGTCGATTTCCTCCAGCACGTTGTCGACCACCCGATGCAGCCGCTCGCGCTCCTCGTCGGCGGCGTCGCTGACGTGCAGCAGCAGGTCGGCATCGCGGGCCTCGGCCAGGGTGGCGCGGAAGGCGGCGACCAGGTCATGCGGCAGTTCGCGGATGAAGCCCACCGTGTCCGCGATCACCGCCGGTCCGCAGCTGAGATCCTCCAGCTTGCGCACGGTGGGATCGAGGGTGGCGAACAGCAGGTCGGCGGCGAACACGTCACCGGTGGTCAGCACGTTGAACAGGGTCGACTTGCCGGCGTTGGTGTAGCCGACCAGGGCCACCCGCGGCACCGTGTTGCGCAGACGCGCACGGCGCTGCTGGCCGCGCTGGACCTGGACCTTTTCCAGGCGTTTGGTGAGCTGCTTGACCCGCTCGCCGAGCAGGCGGCGGTCGGTTTCCAGCTGGGTTTCGCCGGGGCCGCGGTTGCCGATGGCGCCGCCGCGCTGGGCGTCCAGGTGGGTCCAGCCGCGTACCAGCCGGGTGGCCAGGTGCTTGAGCTGGGCCAGTTCCACTTCCAGCTTGCCCTCGTGCGAACGGGCGCGCTGGGCAAAGATGTCGAGGATCAGTCCGGCGCGGTCGACCACGCGCACGCCCAGGTGCTTTTCGAGGTTGCGTTCCTGCACCGGGGTCAGCAGGTGATCGACCAGCACCAGGTCGGCGTCCAGCGCACGCGCCGCCTCGGCGACCTCGTTGGCCTTGCCGCTGCCGATGTAGTAACGGGGGTTGGGATCTTCGACGCGGGCGCTGATCACGGCGAGCACCTCGGCGCCGGCGGACTTCACCAGTTCGGCGAACTCCTCCGCACGGCGTGCCGTGTCGCCCTCGCCACGCGAATGCGGCAGGACGAGGACGGCACGATCGCCTTTCTTTTGACGGTCAAACACGAGTGGGCGTGATCCTTCGGGAGCAAACCTTCTTCATGCGGGCTGACCGCCGCTGTATCAAGCGTCGGCGTCGGCGCCGCCCGAGGCATCTGCCGGATGGTCGTGGCCATCGTGGCCGTCATGACCATTGCCGATGCGCACGTTGCGACTGGGCACCACGGTGGAGATGGCGTGCTTGTAGACCATCTGGCTGACCTGGTTGCGCAGCAGCACCACGAACTGGTCGAACGACTCGACGGTCCCCTGCAGCTTGATGCCATTGACCAGGTAGATGGCCACCGGCACCCGTTCGCGCCGCAAAGCATTCAAAAATGGATCCTGCAACGATTGCCCCTTGGACATTTCTTGTTCTCCCCTTGCACCAAACAGACCGGAGAAAAAACGCCAGTGGCGCCCCGGCCCAACATGACTCGATGTTAACTGCTTTCAAATGCTTGATGAAAGAAGATTTTTGCGCCCCGCAAGTGCGTGGCGTCACATTGGCGGCACGGGCTCTCCCGGGGGATCGACAAACAGCTGCACCGCGCCGGCAACGCGCGTCGCCATGTCGGCCTGATCGGGCTCGAACAGGCGTGCGCCATGATCGCTGCGCAGCCAGGTGATCTGGCGCTTGGCCAGCTGGCGGGTGGCGAAGATGGCCCGATCGCGGAACTCCGCGGCGTCGCTGCGGCCATCCAGGTGTTCCCACGCCTGCCGATAGCCGACGGCGCGGATTGCCGGCAGGTCGGCATCGAGATCGCCCCGGACACGCAACGCGCGCACCTCGTCGAGGAAGCCTTTGGCCAGCATGGCGTCGAACCGTTGCGCGATGCGCTGGTGCAGCAGCTGCCGGTCGGCCGGCAGCAGCGCGATCTTCAATACCCGCCACGGGAATACCGCGCCCGCCCCGCCCCGCTGCAACTCGGACAGTGGACGGCCGGTCAGTTCGAACACTTCCAGCGCACGCTGCAGGCGCTGGGTGTCGTTGCTGTCGATGCGGCTTGCCGCGACCGGATCGACCTGGGCCAACCGCGCATGCAGTGCCGGCCAGCCGGACTGCGCCGCGTCGGCGCCCAGCCGCGCCCGCGTGGCCGGATCGGCCTCGGGCAGGTCGGACAGGCCGAGCTGCAAGGCGCGGAAATACAACCCGGTGCCGCCGACCAGCAGGGGCACCCGGCCCTGCGCGCTGATCCGTTCCATCACCGGCACCGCATCGGCACAAAAATCCGCGGCCGAGTACGGCTGCGCAGGATCACGGATGTCGACCAGCGCGTGGGGATAACGTGCCAGCGTCGCCGGATCGGGCTTGGCCGTGCCGATATCCATGCCGCGGTAGACCAGGGCCGAATCGACACTGACCAGGTCCAGCGGGAAACGCTCGCTCAATTCGCACGCCAGGGCGGTCTTGCCCGAGGCGGTGGGGCCCATCAGGAAGATGGCGAGGGGACGGTGATCGACGGGCATGGCGCTAGTTTAGAGGCTGCCGCAACGCAAAAGGCCCGCGTCGATGACGCGGGCCCGGTACTTGCGCCAACCAGCGAGTTACTTCGCCGGCACGCCCATTTCCTTCAGCAGGTTGTCGGCGTGGTCGAGGTGATGCATCACCCACAGCATGTAGCGCACGTCGACCTGGATCGAGCGGTTGAGCGTGGGATTGAACAGCCAGTCACCGCTCACCGATTCCCAGTTGCCATCGAACGCCAGGCCGACCAGCTGGCCATTCGCATCCATCGCCGGCGAACCGGAGTTGCCGCCGGTGATATCGAGGTCGGCCAGGAAGTTCACCGGCAGCGTGCCCAGCTTCGGCGAGGCATAGCTGTCGAACGCCCTGGCCTTGATCGCATCGAGTTCGGCCTTCGGCGCATCGAACGGTTCGGCGCCGGTGTACTTCTCGACGATGCCCTGGGCGGTGGTGAACGGCGCGTAGCTGACGCCATCACGGGGCGCCACGCCCTGCACGTTGCCGAAGGTGACGCGCAGCGAGCTGTTCGCATCGGGGTAGACCGGCAGCTTCTGCGAGTCCTTCCACGCGATCATCGCCTGCATGTAGCGCGGGCGCAGCTTGCTCATCTCGCCGTCACGGGCGTCGCCTTCGTCTTCCAGCTGCTTCAGCTGCGGCTGTACCGCGCGGGCGAGCCTGAGCATGCTGTCGCTGCTGGCGTCGATCGCCTTGCTGTCGGCAGCGAACCACTTCATGCGCTCGTCGACGTTGCCGAGCTTGCTGCCGGCATACAGCGCGGCAACTTTCTGCTTGAGCTGGGCTTCGGTCTTCGCGCCACCCAGCCACGCGTCGAGCGCGGGCAGACGCTGCGCCTGCGGCAAGGCCACGTAGCGCGCGAGGCCGTAGACCATGAACTGCTGGTCGACGCCCGGATCGAAGCGGCGATCCATCTGCTTCAGGCCGCCTTCGATGCGCACCCAGTCGCGTTGCTGGTAACCGGCATCGCGTTCGAGGTCGGCCTTCGGCCGCTCCTTCGCCAGATGGGTCAGGCGCACCGCCGTGCCGAACATCGACGCGCGGGTCACCAGGCCGATGGCCAGGTCGCGATCGCGACTGGCCTGGTTGGCGGCGATCTGCTGGCGCAGCTGGCCGATGTCCGCCGCCAGCGCGGCGTTCTCCGCGCCGCCCTGCTGCTTCAGCCAGGTTTCCAGTGCCGCTTCCTGCGCGCGCTTGACCTCGACCGCGTCGGCACGACGCAGGCCTTCGAGCTGGCCGCCGAAGTTCTTCAGGTAGTTGTTGAGGCCGGCGACCATGCTGGCGTACTTCACCGCCACCTTCGGGTCAGCCTTGCCGGCGGTGTTGATGATGTTCAGCGTGTCCTCGTAGACCTTGATCTGGGTCGGGTACATCCAGTCGATCGAACCCTGCACCTCGTCGGCGAGGCGGTAGCGATTGGTGCGGCCGGGATAGCCGACCACCATCACGTAGTCGCCTGCTTCCACCCCCTGCGGGTTCACCTTGAGCACGTGCCTGGGCTGATACGGCACGTTGTCCTTCGAGAACGCGGCCGACTTGCCGTCCTTCGAGACGTAGGCGCGCAGGTAGCCGAAGTCGCCGGTGTGGCGCGGCCACATCCAGTTGTCGACGTCGCCGCCGAACTTGCCGATGGAATCCGGCGGCGCGTAGACCAGGCGCACGTCCTTGATCTCCAGCTGCCTGATCAACTGGTAGCTGTAGCCACCGTGGAAGGTGTAGACGTCGCAGCGATAGCCTTCGCTCTCGCAGGCCTTGACCTGTTCCTTGATCGCCAGTTCGATCGCCTTGTAGCGCTCGGCGCCGCTCATGCCGTCCGTGAGTTTGGCGGTGATCGCCTTGGTGACGTCGCGGATTTCCTCGGTGACGAAGATCCGCGAGGTCGGACCGGCGGAGAGTTCTTCGGCCTTCGTCTTCGCCAGGAAACCCTTCTCGATCAGATTGTTCTCCGGCGTGGAGTTCAGCTGCAGCGCGCCGTAGACACAGTGGTGATTGCTCACCACCAGACCTTCAGGCGACACGAACGAGGCGGTGCAGCCGCCCAGACTCACGATCGCGCCCATCGGGTAGGCGGTCAGGTCGGTCAGGCTGGCCGGATCCAGCTTCAGCCCATGCTGTTTCAGGGTGGCGGCGATTTTCGGCAACTGGGCGGGCTGCCACATGCCTTCGACGGCATGGGCGGTACCGGCGAGACCGGCGGTCAGCGCGGCAGCAAGCAGGACACGACGCATGGAGCACTCCTTGGGAAAATCGGAAAAGTGGGCCGAATCGCATTTTCTTGCGATCTGGCCGACCTTTATGCCGCAAACCCACCGTTCACCGGTAGTGACTTTCGGCAGGGTGGGACCGCCTGCCACAGCCGGTCCCTTGGTGCCGCCATCTTCGGCGCCGGCTTCGATCAATCTATAATTGCCGCTTCCCTGCCCGCCGCGCGGGCCAACCGATGGATTCCCCATGTCGCAGACGATGAAAGCCCTGGTCAAGCGCAAGCCCGAACAGGGCATCTGGATGGAAGAGGTGCCGATGCCCGTGGTCGGCCCGAACGAAGTGCTGATCAAGATCGAGAAAACCGCGATCTGCGGCACCGACCTGCACATCTACAAGTGGGACGAGTGGAGCCAGCGCACGATCAAGCCGGGCCTTACCATCGGCCACGAGTTCGTGGGGCGCATCGTGGAGATCGGCCCGGGCGTGACCGGCTACAAGATCGGCGACCGCGTTTCGGCCGAGGGCCACATCGTCTGCGGCCACTGCCGCAACTGCCGCGCCGGCCGCCAGCACCTGTGCCCGAACACCATCGGCATCGGCGTGAACCGCAACGGCGCGTTCGCTGAGTACATGACCATGCCGGCCTCGAACCTGTGGCCGATCCCGGACCAGATCCCGTCCGAGCTGGCCGCGTTCTTCGACCCGTACGGCAACGCGGCGCATTGCGCGCTGGAATTCGACATGATCGGCGAGGACGTGCTGATCACCGGCGCCGGCCCGATCGGCATCATCGCCGCCGGCATCGCCAAGCACATCGGCGCGCGCAACGTGGTGGTCACCGACGTCAACGACTACCGCCTGAAGCTGGCCGCCGACATGGGCGCCACCCGCGTGGTCAATGTCACCAATCAGTCGCTCAAGGACGTGATGAAGGACCTGCACATGGAGGGCTTCGACGTGGGCCTGGAAATGAGCGGCAACCCGCGCGCGTTCAACGACATGCTCGAATGCATGTACCACGGCGGCAAGGTCGCCATGCTCGGCATCATGCCGCGCGGCGCCGGCATCGACTGGGACAAGGTGATCTTCAAGGGCCTCACCCTGCAAGGCATCTATGGCCGGCGCATGTACGAGACCTGGTACAAGATGACCCAAATGGTGCTGACCGGCTTCCCGCTGCAGAAGGTGCTGACCCACCAGATCCACATCGACGATTTCCAGAAGGGCTTCGACCTGATGGACGCCGGCACCTGCGGCAAGGTCGTCTGTTCCTGGCATTGAGCCATGAGGCGGCAGCCGCTCGTCAGCTCCCGGATTGACCGCTCGCGACCGGCCGCAAGGTCGCGGGCGGTGTCCCCGCGTTAAGCGCGGTCGCGGTAGATTCGTCATCAGCCCACCCGCACCCCATGCAGGGCGGGTTGAATCAACCATTCAGCGTTTCCAGGGAGTCGGTATGTCCGGGTCGAGCTTGTCGCGGCTGCGCGTCTCCTTGCGTGCATCCTGGGATTCCGCACGAACGCGTGCACGGCAGCTGGGGCGCTCGCCCCGCGCCCGCCGTATCGCCGCCATCCTCGCGTCTGTGCTGCTGGTCTACGCCCTGCTCGGCTTCCTTGCCGCTCCGCCGCTGCTGCGCAACTACCTGCAGAACCACTCCGCGGAGATGCTGGGACGGTCGCTGAGTCTTGGCCAGGTGCGCTTCAATCCGTTCACGCTGAACCTGCGGGTCGGCAAGTTGCACCTGCCCGAGGCGGACGGCCAGACGCCCTTCGTCGACATCGACCAACTCACGCTCAACGCCTCGTGGAGCTCGCTGTTCCGCCTGGCTCCGGTGCTGGACGAACTGCGGCTCGATCAGCCGCGGATCGCCATCACGCGAGGCAAGGACCAGCGGTTCAACTTCAGCGACCTGGTCGAACGCTTCACCGCGAAGCCGGCGCCGCCGGACAGCAAGCCGGCGCGTTTCTCGCTCTCCAACATCAGCGTCCATGGCGGCGACATCCGCTTCGACGACCGCCTGGTGGGCGCGCAGCACCACATCGAGAAGCTCGAACTGGGCATCCCGTTCCTGGCCAACCTGCCCAGCTCCACCGACATCTTCGTGCAGCCGCTGCTGGCCATGACGGTGGACGGCAGCCCGTTGCGCATCGACGGCCAGACCAAGCCGTTCGCCAGCAACCGCGAGTCGACCATCGGCTTCCAGCTCGACCGGCTCGACCTGCCGCGCTACCTGGGCTACGTACCGGCGGCGATGCCGGTGGAGATTCCCAAGGGCCTGCTCAGCGGCAGGCTGTCACTGCACTTCGTGCAGACGCAGCCGACGCCGCAACTGCAGCTCACCGGCAACCTGCAACTGGACGACTTCGTGCTCGACAGCAGCCACGGCGAGGCCATCGCCAGGCTGCGGCACGGCAACATCGAACTGACCGACGTGCAACCGCTGGCCTCGCGCTACCACCTCGGCGCGATGCAACTGGAACGCGCCGCGTTGTTCTACACCCAGCGTGCCGGCGGCCACAGCAACTTCGATACGCTGATGCCGCCCGCGGCCAGAAATGATGACAACAAGACCGATGACAAGGCGCCGCCGACCGACCTGCGCATCAGCGCACTCACGCTGCAGGACAGCGCGCTCACCTACGCCGACGCCAGCCAGGCCAAGCTGCAGCTGACCCGGCTGCACGGCAGCCTGCTCGGCCTGGGCACGCTCGCCGGGCCGGCTGCCAAACTCGACCTGGCCAGCCAGCTCGCCGGCGGCAGCCTCGGCGTGCGTGGCGATGTCGACCTCGCCGGCAGCCACTATGCCGGTGCATTCGAACTGAAACAGGTGTCGCTCGTGCCGCTGCAGGCGCTGGCCGCATCCGCCACGGCGGCGCGCATCGCGAAAGGCAAGCTCGACGCCAGCGGCCAGCTGCGACTGGACTGGGGCAAGGCATTCAATGTGCACATCGAACCGGCCCAACTCGGCATCAGCGACTTCGCGCTGGAGCCGCAAGCCAAGGGGCTGGCTGCACCGGTGGCGTGGCGCAAACTGGATGCCGGCATCACCCGGCTCGATCTGGCGACCCGCAACGCGCAACTGGGCAAGGTCACGGCGAACGGTCTGCAGGTCGACGCCGTGCGCGAGCGCGACGACCGGATCAACCTGACCAGCCTGTTCGCCGGCAAGCATCCCGCACCTGCCCGCAGTGACGAAGGTCCGGCCTGGCGCTGGAGCATCGGCCATCTTGGCGTCGAACAGGGCTCACTGCGCCTCACCGATCGCAGTATCGCTGGCGCCAGGCCGGCATCGCTGCTCATCGAGGCACTCAACGGCAATGTCGAAGCGCTCAGCGACAAGCTCGACCAGCCACGCCGGATCAAGTTGGAAGGCCGTATCGGCAAGGGCAGCTTCGCCACCTCAGGCACGCTGCAACCGCTGCCCGCGGTAGCCGACCTGCAGCTGACCACCAAACGACTGGACATCGCCGGTTTCGTGCCCTACGTCAGCGTGCCGCTGAACGTGGATGTCACCAGCGCCCGACTCAGCAGCGACGGCAAGCTGCATTACGACGGCCGCCGGTCCGAGCCACGCTTCGACTACGCGGGCGACGCCGCGTTCGAGCGCGTGCGCATGCAGGACAAAGTCACCGGCGACGACTTCATGCGCTGGCGTTCGCTGCGCGGCTCGCGCATCGACTTGCGCTACGGCAGCGGTGCGCCGCGCGTGCATCTGGGCGCTCTGGTGCTGGATGCGTTCTACGCGCGCGTCATCGTCAACAGCAACGGACGCCTGAACCTGTCCGACGTGATCGCCAACGGCGAACAGGCGCCGGTATCGGTGACCCGCGCCGCGAACACCACGCCGGCGGCGCCGCAGCCGGCGTCCAGCGCACCCACGGCGCCCGCCGCCGACATCCGCATCGGCGAGGTCACCCTGGCCAATGGCCAGCTCAACTACACCGACAACTTCATCAGGCCGAACTACACCGCCAACCTCACCAGCCTCAGCGGCAGGATCGGCGCGTTCGGCACCACCGCCGGCGAACCGCCCGCCGAACTCGTGGCGCAGGCGAAACTGGACGATGCCTCGCCGGTGGACATCAGCGGCAGCATCAATCCGCTGCTGCCGGTAGCCTTCCTCGACATCAAGGGCAAGGCGACCGACGTCGAGCTGACCCGGCTCAGCGCCTATTCCGGCAAGTACACCGGCTACCCCATCAGCAAGGGCCGGCTGACTGCCGACGTGCACTACCTGCTGGACCAGGGCAAGCTCAATGCAGACAACCACCTTTTCATCACCCAGCTGACCTTCGGCGAGCGCTCGAACAGCCCCGGCGTGTCGCACCTGCCGGTGAAGCTGGCGGTGGCCCTGCTGAAGGATACCCAGGGCAATATCGACGTGAACGTGCCGGTGTCCGGCTCGCTGGACGATCCGCAGTTCAGCCTCGGCGGCATGATCATGCGCGCGTTCGGCAACCTCATCGCCAAGGCGGCCACCGCGCCGTTTCGCCTGCTTGCCTCGGCGTTCGGCGGCAGCCACGAGGATCTCGGCTACGTCGAGTTTGCACCGGGTTCCGCGGTGCTGGATGGACCCGCCAAGGATCGCCTCGGACAAATCGTGCAGATGCTCAACCGCAAGCCCGCGCTCACCCTGGACATCAGCGGCCGCGTGGATCCGTCGCTGGACGAAGCCGGCTTGCGCAAGGTGACCGTGGATGACTTGGTTCGCCGCGAAAAGCTCGCCAAGGAATCGGGCGACAAGGTTGCCGCGGACGCCTCGGCGACGACGCTGGCCGAGGTGACGGTAACGCCCGACGAATACGAGCGCTATCTGCGACGCGCCTACCGCCATGCCGACTTCGAGAAACCCAAGAACGTCCTCGGCCTCAGCAAGTCGCTGGAACCGGACGAAATGCGCAGCCTGCTGGAAACCCACGTGGACACGGACGCCACCGCCATGCGCGCGCTGGCCGAGCGCCGCGCCGCCGCCGTGCAGGACTGGCTGCACGGCAAGCTGGACGACAAGCGGATCGCGATCAAGCCGCCCCGGCTCGACGCCAAGGGCATCGACGACAAGGGCAAGACCACTCGCGCGGATTTCGGCCTGCATTGATCGCCGCGCAGTACATACGCATGCGCAGCGATCGCCTGGCGCCCTACAATGGCGCTTTGTCCAACGGCCGGAATTCCCCATGAGCTACTCAGCCAAGGCGCGCTACGCCAGCGAACTCGACTCCATCCGCGAGCAGGGCCTGTTCAAGGCCGAGCGCATCATCACCTCGCCGCAGTCCGCCGAGATCGAGCTGGAAGGCGGCCGCAAGGTGCTGAACTTCTGCGCCAACAACTATCTGGGCCTGGCCGATCACCCCGAGGTGATCGCCGCCGCCAAGGACGCGCTGGATACGCACGGCTTCGGCATGGCCAGCGTGCGCTTCATCTGCGGCACGCAGGACCTGCACAAGCAGCTGGAAGCGAAGATCGCCGCCTTCTTCGGCACCGAGGACACCATCCTCTACGCCGCCTGCTTCGACGCCAACGGCGGCCTGTTCGAACCGCTGCTGGGCGAGGAAGACGCGGTGATCTCGGATGCGCTCAACCACGCTTCGATCATCGATGGCATCCGCCTGTGCAAGGCCAAGCGCTTCCGCTATGCCAACAGTGACATGGCCGACCTGGAGAAGCAGCTGCAGGCCGCCGACGCGGCCGGCGCGCGCACCAAGCTGATCACCACCGACGGCTCGTTCTCGATGGACGGCTTCATCGCCAGGCTCGACGAGATCACCGCGCTGGCCGCCAAATACGATGCGATGGTGCACATCGACGAATGCCATTGCACCGGCTTCCTCGGCGACACCGGCCGCGGCGCGGCCGAGGTCAACGGGGTGATGGACAAGATCGACATCTTCACCGGCACCCTGGGCAAGGCGCTGGGTGGCGCCCTGGGCGGCTTCACCACCGGCCGCAAGGAAGTGATCGAGCTGCTGCGCCAGCGCTCGCGTCCCTACCTGTTTTCCAACTCGCTGCCGCCGCACGTGGTCGCCGCCGCGATCAAGGTATTCGACATGCTGGCCAGCGCCGGCGACCTGCGCGAGCAGCTCAAGGAGAACACCCGCTACTTCCGCGAGCAGATGACCGCGGCGGGCTTCGACATCAAGCCCGGCGTGCACCCGATCGTGCCGGTGATGATCTACGACGCACCGAAGGCCCAGGCGATGGCCACGGCCTTGCTGGAGGAAGGCATCTACGTCACCGGTTTCTTCTACCCGGTGGTGCCGCAGGGCCAGGCACGCATCCGTACGCAGATGAGCGCAGCGCATAGCCGCGAGCATCTCGACCGGGCGATTGCCGCGTTCACCAGGGTGGGACGTAAGCTGGGCGTGATCGCCGGCTGATCGCTTCCGGCGCAGGCCGCGGGCGGCCCTATGACTTCGTGACGAGGGCTCGCACTTCGTCCTGGTCGAGTCGCCGCCACTGGCCTTTCGCCAACTCGCCCAGGGCAAGTGGGCCAATCGCCACCCGGATCAGTCTCAGGACGTCGAAACCCAGGGCAGCCAGCAATCGGCGGATATGCCGGTTGCGTCCTTCGTCCAGCACCACTTCCAGCCACGCATTCTTGTCGCCCACGCGCAGAAGCGTGGCCTTGCGCGCCTTCAGCCGATCACCCGCATCCTCGACGCCGGCCAGCATCGCCTGCAGCACGGCGTCGTCGGGTTGGCCGGCCACCTGCACGTGGTAGGTCTTCTCCAGATGCGTCGCCGGGTCGGTGATGCCCGCGGCCCAGGTCGTGTCGTTGCTAAGCAGCAGCAACCCTTCGCTGGCCTTGTCCAGACGACCGACCGGCCCCAGCCACGGCAGGCCGGCTGCGGCCAGGGCGGTATAGACCGTCGCCCTGCCATGTTCGTCGGCCGCACTGACCACGATGCCGCGCGGTTTGTTGAAAGCCACGTAGACGCTTTCACTTCGCTGCACCGGCTGGCCATCGACCGCCAGACGATGCCGGTCGATCAGGGTGGGCTGATAGGGATCGCGAACCACGTGGCCATCCACGCTGACCCGACCGGCGCGAATCCACTGCTCGGCCTGGCTGCGCGAACAGGCACCCAGTTTGGACAGCACACGAGCCAGACCATGCCGCGGCGACTGCGCGGATGGAGTCGCTGCGGATGCACGACGGAAAGAAGGGGGACGGGGCATCGCGCTAGCGTATAAGGCTGCGCGGTGATGCGCCAACCCGAATCGCGCCCGTTCGGGGCCGGCAGGCAAAAAAAACCCGGCCGAAGCCGGGTTTTTCCTTGCTGATTTACCGCGGTTCGATTACTGCTGAACCTGCAGTTCCGTACGACGGTTCTGCGCGCGACCGGCATCGGTCTCGTTGTCACCGATCGGGTTGCTTTCGCCGTGACCGATCGGGCCTTCCAGACGGCTGGCATCGATGCCGTGGCTGGTCAGGTAGTTGTAGACGATCGAGGCGCGACGCTCGGACAGGCTCTGGTTGTACTCGTCGGTGCCCTTCGAGTCGGTGTAACCGGCCACCGTCACCTTGACCTGCGGGTAACGCTGCAGGGTATCGACGGCCTGGTTCAGCACCGCGATGGAGTCAGCGCTCGGCTCGGCCAGCGACTTGGAGATGTCCGTCTCACCCTTCTTCGGGCGGTCGAACTTGAAGTTAACGCCACGCAGGTCGATCACGACCTTCTGCGCGCAACCATCAGGGCCGACAATCGTGCCGGCGGCGGTGGCCGGGCACTTGTCTTCGCAGTCGTTCACGCCGTCGCTGTCGCTGTCCATCGTCGAGCAGTCAGCCGGGGGCGGAGTGGCGGCGACCGGAGCAGCCGGAGCGGCAGCCGGGGCGCCGAAGCGCGAAACGATGCTGAAGCCCAGGAACCAGTCACCGTAGCCGTCCATGGTCGGCTGGCTGTCGTTGTCCCAGTCATAACGGTAGCCGGCTTCCACGCGGAAGTCGGAGCTGTCGTCGATGGTCTTGGACAGACCGCCGCCCAGCTCGGCAGCCGGGGACCAGCCACTGCCATGCACGCCGTGATGGTTGCTGCCCATCACGCCAGCCAGCAGGTACGGACGCCAGGCGTTCCAGTCGCCCGCGTAGAAGCGCACAGCGGCGCCCACGCTGTTGTTGGACCAGCTGCCGCCACCGTCAGCGTCACGCTTGGTGCGATCGACGAAGATGTCGATCGAGGTGTTCGACGAAATGAAACGACCAACGCCCAGACCGTAGTAGATCTGACGGCTGTTGGTGTTGCGGTCGGTATCGTTGTAGTAACCGCCGACCGTGGGGGCGATGTACCAGCGACCGTCGTAGGACGGCGAGGTCATCGAGCTGGCGGTGTCGGCCGGAGCGGCTGCGTCCTGAGCATGAACGGCACCTACGCCGCCCAGGGCCAGCGCGATCAGAAAATACAAGCCCTTACGTTTCATCAGGTGTCTCCTCAATTATTAGAATTTCGCGTCCGTTCAACCCTGACCGGAAGTCCCGCATCAGACTGAACTACGTCACTCAGAGCTTTTAAAGCCCCTGCTTGGCGTTTATGCGACAAGCGGCGGGGATTGTAGCAAAAGCGTTAAGCCGTGATCGAATTAACACTATTCAGAACAACTACCGGTGAGGTTTCATTCAGGAAAGTCGGATTTGAACGGAATATGGCATTAGCTGGAACATGGAAACGCAGGGACGAAGAAATGCCCATCCCGGCGCCCGACCCTGCGTTAATTTTCCACTCACGTCGTCTTTACAACGTGAAGAGCTCCAGGAAGTGATGCAGAGGCATCGCATCCAGCTGTGCGGGGTCCCGGGTTGCCGCCATGATCGCCTTGACCTTGTGGGCGGGCATGTGGCCCTGCATCGCGGCCTCGAACTTCTGCAGAAGCACCGGTATGCCCTCGGCGCGACGCTTGCGATGGCCGATGGGGTAATCGATCGAAACCTTCTCCGTGCTGCTGCCGTCCTTGAAGAACACCTGGACCGAATTGCCGATATAACGCCTGGCCGGATCGAAGTAGTCCCGGGTGAATTGCGGGTTTTCGACGACTGTCATCTTCTCGCGCAACGCATCGATGCGCGGATCGGCGGCGACGTCGTCGTTGTAATCGCTGGCCACCAGTCGACCGTGGATCAGCGGCACTGCCACCATGTACTGGATGCAATGATCGCGATCGGCGTAATTCGCCAGCGGACCGGTCTTGTCGATGATGCGACAACCGGCTTCCTGGGTTTCGATGGCGATCCTTTCAATCTGGTCGATCCGACCCGCCACCTGCGAATGCAGCTGCATGGCGCACTCCACCGCGGTCTGTGCGTGGAATTCGGCCGGATAGCTGATCTTGAACAGCACGTTTTCCATCACGTAGCTGCCGAACGGACGCTCGAACTCGAACGGCTTGCCGCCGAATGCCACGTCGTAGAAGCCCCAGGTCTTCGCCGACAGCGCCGACGGATAGCCCGCCACGCCGCGGTAGACCGCATTGATGGCGTGGGTCACCGCGCGACGGCAGGCGTCACCGGCAGCCCAGCTCTTGCGCGGACCCGTGTTTGGCGCGTGGCGATAGGTACGCAGGGCGCCGTTGTCGATCCAGCTGTGTGACAAGGCCGTTGTGACTTGCTCCCTGCTCCCGCCAAGCATGGCAGTGGCCACGGCGGTCGACGCCAGCCGCACCAGAATCACGTGGTCCAGGCCAACCTGGTTGAAACTGTTCAGCAGCGCGTAGCAGCCCTGGATCTCATGGGCCTTGATCGCGTAACCCAAGACATCGCGTACGGTCAGTGGTCGTCCACCTTCACGCTCGGCCTTGCGGCTCAGGTAGTCCGCCACGGCGAGGATCGCGCCGAGATTGTCCGAAGGATGACCCCACTCCGCCGCCAGCCAGGTGTCGTTGAAATCCAGCCAGCGGATCTGCGTGCCGATCGCAAACGCCGCCTGTGCCGGGTCAAGCTCATGGTGGGTCCCCGGGACGCGCGCACCACCCGGCAAGATGGCGCCCGGCACCAACGGCCCGAGATGCTTCACGCACTCGGGGAACTTCATCGCCATCATCGCCGTGGCCAGCGAGTCCAGCAGCATGTAGCGCGCGGTGTCGTACGCTTCGGCAGAGTCGATCTTGTAGTCGACGACATAGTTGGCGACGTCGACCATCGGCTGGTCGGGATCTGGGCGCTTGGCGGAGCGGATGTCGTGCGTACTCATGAGTGCTTGGTCTCCTGACGGCAGGAAAGCCGCCATTGCTCGGGATGAACCATCCTTGTCGCTTGATGCCTATCTTGTCAGAAGCCACCTGAGCATGTGGTGGCACCGAAGGGGACACTGCCCCGCTCTGCGGAATCACGCTGCGGGCGCGCGCACCCAGCCTTCCATCAGCACGCGCGCGCTTCGGCTCATGATCGCCTTGGTGACGGTCCATGCACCATCAACCAGCGTTGCCTCCGCACCCACGCGCAAGGTGCCCGACGGATGACCAAAGCGCACGGCCTGTCGCTCACCACCACCTGCCGCAATGTTCACCAGCGTGCCCGGAATGGCCGCGGCGGTACCGATAGCCACCGCCGCCGTACCCATCATGGCGTGGTGCAGCTTGCCCATCGACATCGCGCGCACGAGCAGGTCTATGTCATCCGCCTTGACGGGCTTGCCGCTCGATGCGACATAGTCGGCCGACCTGGCGACAAATGCGACCTTGGGCGTGTGCTGCCGCGTGGCGATCTCGTCGAGTGACTTGATCAGACCCATGCGCAGCGCGCCATGTGCGCGAATGGCCTCGAACATCGCCAGAGCCGTGGCGTCGCCATTGACGGCCTCCTGCAGCTCCGTACCGGTGTAGCCGATCGCGTCGGCCTGCACAAAAATCGTGGGAATGCCGGCGTTGATCATGGTCGCCTTGAGCGTACCGACCCCCGGTACTTCCAGGTCGTCCACGAGATGACCGGTGGGAAACATGGCCCCGCCAGCGCCGTCTTCCTCAGCTGCTGGATCCAGAAATTCCAACTGCACTTCGGCGGCAGGGAACGTCACGCCGTCCAGCTCGAAGTCGCCGGTTTCCTGCACCGCGCCGTCGGTCATCGGCACATGGGCGATGATGGTCTTGCCGATGTTGGCCTGCCAGATGCGCACGGTGGCGATGCCGTCGCGCGGAACACGCGCGGGATCCACAAGGCCGCCCGCGATCGCGAACGGACCGACCGCCGCCGAGAGGTTGCCACAGTTGCCGCTCCAGTCGACGAAGGCCCTGTCGATCGCCACCTGGCCGAACAGGTAATCCACGTCGTGATCCGGCCGGGTGCTGCTGGAGACGATCACCGCTTTGCTGGTGCTGGAGGTGGCGCCGCCCATGCCGTCGATCTGCTTGCCGTAGGGATCGGGGCTGCCGATCACACGCTGCAGCAGCGCATCGCGCGCGGCGCCAGGTACCTGCGCGGTCTCGGGCAGGTCCTGCAAGCGGAAGAACACGCCCTTGCTGGTGCCGCCGCGCAGGTAGGCGGCGGGAATGCGGAGCTGGGGGAGCTGTGCCATGTATCTGTGATCCTGTGGTGACTGTGCCGCGCCGGCAAATCATGCAGGCGCAACCGCCAACCGCATGGCGATGCCTCGTGGCATCACCCGCGGAACAACGCGCGGTCAGGCCGCCTGCGAAGCCTCGATGAAGTCCTGCGCGAAGCGTTGCAGCACACCGCCCGCTTCGTAGATCAGCACTTCCTCGGCGGTGTCCAGGCGGCAGATCACCGGCACTTCGACGCGTTCACCATGCTTGCGGTGGATGACCAGAACCAGCTCCGCCAAGGGGCTGCGTCCGCCGACGACGTCAAAGGTTTCGGTGCCATCGATGCCCAGCGTCATGCGGCTGGTGCCCGGCTTGAATTCCAGTGGCAGCACTCCCATGCCGATCAGGTTGGTGCGATGGATCCGCTCGAAGCCTTCAGCCGCGATCGCCTCCACGCCCGCCAGGCGCACGCCCTTCGCCGCCCAGTCACGCGACGAGCCCTGACCGTAGTCGGCGCCGGCGATGATGATCAGCGGCTGCTTGCGCTCCATGTAGGTTTCGATCGCCTCCCACATGCGCATGACCTTGCCTTCCGGCTCCACGCGGGCCAGCGAACCCTTCTTCACTTCGCCATCGACCACCGCCATTTCATTCATCAGCGTGGGATTGGCGAAAGTGGCGCGCTGCGCGGTCAGGTGGTCGCCGCGATGGGTCGCGTACGAATTGAAGTCCTCTTCCGGCAGGCCCATCTTTGCAAGGTATTCGCCCGCGGCGCTGTTACGCATGATCGCGTTCGACGGCGACAGGTGGTCGGTGGTGATATTGTCGCCAAGCACCGCCAGCGGACGCATGCCAGTGAGCGTGCGCTCACCCGCAAGGGCGCCCTCCCAGTACGGTGGGCAACGAATGTAAGTGCTCTGCGGGCGCCAGTCGTACAACGGCGCGGCGCGGGTGCCGGCGTGGCCGGTGCGCGCGAACATCGGCTCGTAGACCTTGCGGAACTGCTCCGGCTTCACGCTGGAGGAGACGATCGCGTCGATCTCTTCATCCGTGGGCCAGATGTCTTTCAGCGTCACCGGCTGGCCGTTGGCGTCCAGACCGAGCACGTCCTTCTCTATATCGAAACGGATGGTGCCGGCGATGGCGTACGCGACCACCAGCGGCGGCGAAGCCAGGAAGGCCTGCTTGGCATACGGGTGGATGCGACCATCGAAGTTGCGGTTGCCCGACAGCACGGCCGTCGCGTAAAGATCGCGATCGATGATCTCCTGCTGGATCGCCGGATCGAGCGCGCCGGACATGCCGTTGCAGGTGGTGCACGCGAACGCGACGATGCCGAAGCCGAGCTTCTCCAGCTCGGGCAGCAGGTTCGCCTCTTCCAGATACAACTGCACCGCCTTGGAACCCGGTGCCAGCGAGCTCTTCACCCAGGGCTTGCGCGTGAGTCCGCGCGCATTGGCGTTGCGCGCCAGCAGCGCAGCCGCGATCACGTTGCGCGGGTTGCTGGTGTTGGTGCAGCTGGTGATGGCGGCAATGATCACCGCGCCATCGGGCATCTGGCCCGGTTGTTCTTCCCACTCGGCAGCGATGCCGCGCGCGGCGAGATCCGATGTCGGCAGGCGCTTGTGCGGGTTGGACGGGCCAGCCATGTTGCGCACCACGGAGGACAGGTCGAACGTCAGCGTGCGCTCGTACTGCGCATGCAGCAGCGTGTCGGCCCACAGGCCCGCAGCCCTGGCGTAGGTTTCCACCAGCCGGACCTGCTCGTCGCTGCGGCCGGTGAGGCGCAGGTAGTCGAGGGTCTGCCCGTCGATGAAGAACATCGCGGCGGTGGCACCGTACTCGGGCGCCATGTTGGAGATCGTCGCGCGATCGCCCAGGGTAAGGCTGGCGGCGCCTTCACCGCGGAATTCCAGGTACGCGCCAACCACCTTCTGCTTGCGCAGGAATTCGGTGAGCTCAAGCACGATATCGGTAGCGGTTATGCCGGGCCGGCGCTTGCCGGTGAGCTCCACGCCCACGATGTCGGGCAGGCGCATCCACGAGGCACGGCCAAGCATCACGCTCTCGGCTTCCAGGCCGCCGACACCGACGGCGATCACGCCCAGCGCGTCCACGTGCGGCGTGTGGCTGTCGGTGCCCACACAGGTGTCCGGATAAGCCACGCCGTCCTGCACCTGCACCACCGGCGACATCTTCTCCAGGTTGATCTGGTGCATGATGCCGTTGCCTGGCGGAATCACGTCGACGTTCTCGAACGCCTGCTTGGTCCAGTCGATGAAGTGGAAGCGGTCTTCGTTGCGGCGATCCTCGATCGCGCGGTTCTTCGTGAACGCGTCCGGGTCGAAGCCGCCGCACTCCACCGCCAGCGAGTGATCGACGATCAACTGCACCGGCACCACCGGATTCACCTTGGCCGGGTCGCCGCCGCGTTCGGCAATCGCGTCGCGCAGACCGGCCAGGTCCACCAGCGCCGTCTGGCCCAGGATGTCATGGCACACCACACGCGCCGGGAACCACGGAAAATCACGCTCGCGCTTGCGCTCGATGATCTGCTTCAGCGACTCGACGAGAATCGCCGGATCGCAACGACGCACCAGGTTCTCGGCGAACACGCGCGAGGTATAGGGCAGCGCGTCATAGGCGCCCGGCTGGATCGCCTCCACGGCGGCGCGCGCATCGAAATAGTCCAGCGACGTGCCGGAAAGGGATTGGCGATAGACAGTATTCATGAATGCTGGGGAACCCTGGAGATAAATACCCGGTTGAACGCAGGTCGATGCGTTGTCTGCGCTCCCGCCCGACAACTGCTGTTCATGGCAAACCGGTCATGGGGGCAAAGCGGGAGAACTGCATCGTTGGACGACTGATTGTAGCGGGAGCAGGCATTTTCCTTAAGGGCCTGGCTTGACTGGTGTGCGCGACGGCATCGACAATGCTTGGACACCTTCCCAAAAGGGAGTAGTTCCCGCGGCAGGCTTTGTCCCGCCCCGGTGCGACGATCGTCAACACGAGCGAGGTCTCGCTCCGGTCGTCCAGCAGTTGCCTGCGAACGAGACTTTTGCGGTGGTCACGGGCCGCGCGCGTCCGTGGCCATTGCATTGTCCGACGCGCAAGGAAACCTCGATGGATTTCGTTGCTCCCGATTTTCTCTCCGGCCTGTTGGCCATCATCCTGCTCGACCTCGTGCTGGCCGGCGACAATGCCATCGTCATTGCGATGGCCGCCAGCCGGTTGCCGAAGGAGCTGCAGAAGAAGGCGATTTTCTGGGGCACGTTCGGCGCCATCGCGATCCGCTTCGTACTGACCGCCGTGGTCGTTTATCTGCTGAAGCTTCCCGGGCTGATGCTGGTCGGCGGTCTGCTGTTGCTGCCGATCGCCTGGAAACTGCTGAACCACGGTGACGATCAGGGCCCGGACATCAAGTCGGGCAACACGTTCTGGGCTGCGCTGCGCACGATCATCGTCGCCGACGCGCTGATGGGCCTGGACAACGTGCTGGCCATTGCCGGCGCTTCCAAGGGCCACCTGCTGCTGGTGATCCTGGGGCTCCTGATCAGCGTGCCGCTGGTGGTCTGGGGCTCGACGATGATCCTGAAACTGATCGATCGCTACCCGATCATCATGTACATCGGCGCCGCGGCCATCGCGATCACCGCCGGCCGCATGATCACCCACGACCACCTGCTGAGCAGCTGGTTCGAGGCGCACGCATGGATGAAGTACGGCGTCGATGCGCTGGCCGTGATCGGCATCTGCGGCGGAGGCTGGCTGGTGCACAGGCGCAGGGAACAGGCCAGGTTGGCCAACCACTGAATCGAGGCCCCACCCGGAGCGGACTGAACCGGTCCCGTTCCGGGGACACTGGTCGACACGGCGAACCCGGGACCCCGCCCCGGATTCGCCGTCACGGGTTCAGCGCTTGTCGATCGCCACGTAGGCCTGGTCTTCCGGGCCGGTGTAGTTCGCGCTGGGGCGGATGATCTTGCCGTCCTGGCGCTGCTCGATCACGTGGGCGCTCCAGCCGGAAGTACGCGAGATCACGAACAGCGGGGTGAACATCGCGGTGGGCACGCCCATCATGTGGTACGCGCTGGCCGAGAACCAGTCGAGGTTGGGGAACATCTTCTTGACCTCGCCCATCACCTTCTCGATCCGCTCGGACACCTCGAACAGGGTCGGGTTGCCGCCGTCGGTGCACAGCTTGCGCGAGACTTCCTTGATGATCTCGTTGCGCGGATCGGAGACGGTGTAGACCGGGTGACCGAAGCCGATGATGATTTCCTTCTTCTCGACGCGGGCGCGGATGTCGGCCTCGGCATCGTTCGCATTGCGATAGCGCGCGATGATCTCCATCGCCACTTCATTGGCGCCGCCATGCTTTGGACCGCGCAGCGCGCCGATCGCGCCGGTGATCGCCGAATACATGTCCGAACCGGTACCGGCGATGACGCGGGCGGCAAAGGTGGAGGCGTTGAACTCGTGCTCGGCGTACAGCACCAGTGACTTGTCCAGCGCCTGCGCATGCAGGTCGCTGGGCTTCCTGCCGTGCAGCACATGCAGGAAATGCGCGGCGATCGAGTCGTCGTCGGTCTCGGTCTCGACGCGCTTGCCGTTGTGGCTGAAGTGGTACCAGTACAGCAGCATCGAACCGAAGCTGGCCATCAGGCGGTCGGCGATGTCGCGTGCGCCGGTGACGTTGTGGTCGTCCTTCTCCGGCAGCACGGTGCCCAGCACCGAACAACCGGTGCGCAGCACGTCCATCGGATGGGTCGAGGCCGGCAGCAGCTCCATCGCGGCCTTCACCGGCGCGGGCAAGCCGCGCAGACGCTTCAACTTGGCCTTGTAGTTCTGCAGTTCGGTCCAGTTCGGCAGCACGCCGTGCACCAGCAGGTAGGCCACTTCCTCGAAGCAGCCCTTGGCCGCCAGGTCATGGATGTCATAACCGCGGTAATGCAGGTCATTGCCGCTGCGACCGACCGTGCACAGCGCGGTGTTGCCGGCGGCGACGCCGGACAGGGCGACGGATTTCTTGGCCTTGGGCAGGACTTGTTCGCTCATCGGGTTCTCCAGGGTGCGGTTTTTTTGCTTGGCGTATGCGTTTGCGCGGGGATCAGCCCTGCTTCGAAAACAGCGAGTCGAGCTTGTCCTCATAGGCGTGGTAACCGAGGAAGTCGTACAGCTCCTCGCGCGTCTGCAAGGTGTCGATGATGTTCTTCTGGGTGCCTTCGCGGCGCACGGTTTCGTAGAAGTTGAGCGCCGCCTTGTTCATCGCGCGATAGGCACCGCAGCAGTACAGCGCGATGTCCACGCCGGCGTCGCGCAGTTCGTCGGTGGTGAAGAACGGGGTGGAACCGAACTCGGTGAGGTTGGCCAGGATCGGCACCTTCACCGCGGCCTTGAACTTGCGGTAATCCGCCAGCGTCTTCATCGCCTCGGGGAAGATCATGTCGGCACCGGCTTCGACATAGGCCACCGCGCGCTCGATCGCCGCGTCGATGCCTTCCACGGCCGCCGCGTCGGTGCGCGCCATGATCACGAAGCCCGCATCGGTGCGCGCATCCACTGCCGCCTTCACCCGGTCGACCATTTCGTCCTTCGGCACCACTTCCTTGCCGGGACGATGGCCACAACGCTTCTGGCCGACCTGATCCTCCATGTGCACCGCGGCCACACCCACGCGCTCGAACGAGCGGATCGTGCGGGCGATGTTGAACGCCCCGCCCCAGCCGGTATCGATGTCGACCAGCAGCGGCAGGCCGGTGGCGTCGACGATGCGGCGCGCGTCGGTGAGCACGTCTTCCATGGTGCTGATGCCGAGGTCCGGCATGCCCAGCGAATTGGCGGCCACGCCGCCGCCGGACAGGTACAGCGCCTTGTAGCCGACGCGCCTGGCCATCAGGCCGGCGTAGGCGGTGATCGCGCCCATCACCTGAAGTGGCTGTTCGGCGGCAACGGCCGAACGGAAACGTGTACCGGGGGATGCGGGCTGAGTCATGTCGCCTCCGTCAAAACGGGCATTTTAGCCCACCGGGGCATCCCGCCGGGATGGGACCTTCCGACACCCCTGCCATCGCCTCGAACGGAGGCTGGCGCCGGGCCGGCGGCGAGCCGCAATTTCCTGCGTGACGAATCCGCCGTCGCCCCGTACATTCAACCCATGAGCACATCGACTCCTCTCGCGAAACGCATCCTTTGGGGCCTGGTGATCGGCGTGGTGGCCGCCGTGGCCACCCTGGGCGTCGGCCAATTGCATCCGCCCACGCTGGCCTTCATGCAGAAGATCTCCTCGGCGGTGTTCGATCCGTTTGGCCAGATTTTCCTGCGCTTGCTGTTCTTCGTGGTGATCCCGCTGGTGTTCAGCTCGCTGGCCTCCGGCGTGGCCCAACTGGGCCGGCTGGACCGGCTGGGGCCGCTGGCCGGGCGCACCTTTGCGCTGTTCTTCGCCAACATGCTGATCGCCGTGGCGATCGGCCTGGTGATGATGAACACGGTACAGCCCGGCCATCATCTGGACGAGCAGGCGCGCACCCAGCTGATGCAGGAATACGGCAGCAGCGCGCAGAAGACGATCGACACCAAGGCCGCCCAGCCCAGCATGAGTTTCAGCACGCTGGTGGAGATGTTCATGCCGCGCAACCTGGTCGGCGCGGTGGCCGGCCCCAGCCGCAATGCGCTGGGCGACGTGTTGCCGCTGATCCTGTTCGCGATCCTGGTCGGCGCGGCGGCCACCCAGTTGCGCGAGAAGGAGCGCAAGCGGGTGCAGGTGGCGCTGGACACCATCACCGACCTGATGACGAAGATCGTGGGCTTCGCCCTGCAACTGGCGCCCTTCGCGGTACCGGCGATGATCTACAGCGTGATCGTCAAGGTCGGCGTGGACGTGCTGCTGGCGCTGTCGGTGTTCGTGGTCGGCTGCAGCGTCGCGCTGGCGCTGCACCTGTTCGGCACGATGTCGCTGTGGTTGCGTTTCCTGGCCAGGCGTTCGCCGCTGGCGTACTTCCGGCAGATCCGCGCCCTGCTGATCACCGCGTTTTCCACCAGTTCCAGCAACGCCTGCCTGCCCGCCTCGCTGGCGGTGGCGCATGACGAGCTGAAACTCAACCCCAGCACCGCCGGCTTCGTGCTGCCACTGGGCGCGACCATGAACATGAGCGGCACCGCCCTGTTCGAAGGCTGCGTGGTGCTGTTCGTGGCGCAGGCGTTCGGCGTGGAACTCAGCTTGAGCCATCAGGCCATCCTGATGCTGCTGTCGGTGCTGAGCGCGGTGGCCGTCGCCGGCATACCGGGCGGCTCGCTGCCGATGATCGCCGGCCTGCTGGCGACGTTCGGCATCCCGCCGGAAGGCATCGGCATCGTCATCGGGGTGGACCGCATCCTGGACATGATGCGCACCACGGTCAACGTGGGCAGCGACATCGTCACCGCCACGGTGGTGGACCAGCAATTGCGCGGGCGACTGGTCGCGCCCTGAGCGCCCCCGGCATGGCCGAAGTGCGGGCTTGAAGCAGGCCCGTCCGGTCACAGATCGGGACAGGACACCTGATAGCTCAGGCCAATCGTTGCGATGCCGATAATCAATTAGATTTATCGCGCCCACCCTCGTAGCATCGTCACCACTGTTCAACCACCACGGGAAAACCAAGATGTCCCTGATCAATACCGAAGTGAAACCGTTCAAGGCCGACGCACTGAAAGCCGGCAAATTCGTCCAGATCTCCGACGCCGACCTTAAGGGCAAGTGGTCCGTGGTGTTCTTCTACCCGGCCGACTTCACCTTCGTCTGCCCGACCGAGCTCGAGGACCTGGCCGACAACTACGCCGAGTTCCAGAAGCTGGGCGTGGAGATCTATTCGGTCTCGACCGACACCCATTTCGCGCACAAGGCCTGGCACGACACCTCGGACGCCGTGAAGAAGATCAACTACACCATGGTCGGCGATCCGACCGGCACGATCAGCCGCAACTTCGAGGTGATGATCGAGGAAGCCGGCCTGGCCGATCGCGGCACCTTCGTGATCGACCCGGCGGGCAAGATCCAGATCGTCGAGATCAATGCCGGTGGCATCGGCCGCGACGCGTCCGAACTGCTGCGCAAGGTCAAGGCTGCCCAGTACGTCGCCGCCCACCCGAACGAGGTCTGCCCGGCCAAGTGGAAGGAAGGCGAGAAGACCCTGGCGCCGTCGCTGGACCTGGTCGGCAAGATCTGATTCACCGCTGCATCGGAACCGGGCGCCGCGGCGCCCGGTTCCAACCCGCCTGGATGCTTGTGTCAGCGGCTTGCGCCCGGCACCGCTCCCCGCCCTGCCGCCCTCCCCTCCGGCGCAGGCTGCTGTCACAAGCCTCTTCCCTCCCCACGATCCCCACGCATCCATCACTGGAGTGGTAGCCATGCTCGACGAAACCCTCAAGACCCAGTTGCAGGCCTACCTGGAAAAGCTGGTGCAGCCGATCGAGCTGGTCGCCGCGCTGGACGACAGCGCCAAGTCGCAGGAACTGGACGAACTGCTGCGGCAGATTGCCGCGCTGTCCGACAAGATCAGCCTGCGCCGCGACGACAGCGAGGCGCGCAAGCCGTCGTTCGCGATCAACCGCGTCGGCACCGACGTCGGCGTGCGTTTCGCCGGTCTGCCGATGGGTCATGAATTCACCTCGCTGGTGCTGGCCCTGCTGCAAGTGGGTGGCCATCCGTCGAAGGCGGCCGCCGATACGATCGAGCAGGTTCGCAACCTTGATGGCGACTTCAAGTTCGAGACGTATTTTTCGCTGTCCTGCCAGAACTGCCCCGACGTGGTGCAGGCGCTGAACCTGATGAGCGTGCTCAACCCGCGCATCCAGCACGTGGCGATCGACGGCGCGCTGTACCAGGACGAGGTGGAAAAGCGCCAGGTGATGTCGGTGCCCACCGTGTTCCTCAACGGCGAAGTGTTCGACCAGGGCCGCATGAGCCTGGAGCAGATCGTGGCCAGGCTCGACACCGGCTCCAGCGCCCGCGAAGCGGAGAAGATCAAGGCCAGGGACGCGTTCGACGTGCTCGTGGTCGGTGGTGGCCCGGCCGGCGCGGCGGCGGCGATCTATGCTGCGCGCAAGGGCATCCGCACCGGCGTGGCGGCCGAGCGTTTCGGCGGCCAGGTGCTGGACACCATGGCGATCGAGAACTTCATCTCGGTGCCCTATACCGAAGGCCCGAAGCTCGCCGCCGCGCTGGAGCAGCACGTGCACGAATACGACGTGGACGTGATGAACCTGCAGCGCGCCGAGAAGCTGGTGCCGGCCAGCGACGCCACCGGTGGCCTGGTTGAAATCGAACTGGCCAACGGCGCCACGCTGAAGTCGAAGACGGTGATCCTCTCGACCGGCGCCCGCTGGCGGCAGATGGGCGTGCCCGGCGAAGACGAATACCGCAACAAGGGTGTGGCCTACTGCCCGCACTGCGACGGTCCGCTGTTCAAGGGCAAGCGCGTGGCGGTGATCGGCGGCGGCAACTCCGGCGTCGAGGCGGCGATCGACCTGGCCGGTATCGTGGCCCACGTCACCCTGATCGAATTCGACGGCAAGCTGCGCGCCGACGAAGTCCTGCAGCGCAAGCTGCGCAGTCTGCCCAACGTCGACATCATCGTCAGCGCGTTGAGCACCGAGGTGCTGGGCGATGGCCAGCGGGTCAGCGCACTGGTCTATCGGAACCGCACCAGCGAGCAGATGCACACGCTGGCACTGGAAGGCATCTTCGTGCAGATCGGCCTGCTGCCGAACACCGAATGGCTGAAGGGCACGCTGGAACTGTCGCCGCGCGGCGAGATCGTGATCGACGAACGCGGCCAGACCTCCCTGCCCGGCGTGTTCGCCGCCGGCGACGCCACCACGGTGCCGTACAAGCAGATCGTGATCGCGATGGGTGCCGGCTCCACGGCAGCGCTGAGCGCCTTCGATCACCTGATCCGCAGCCCGCTGGTGGTCACGGAAGACCGCAAGGAAGCGGTCACCGCCTGATCGAATTGAACGGATCGAAGTGAACGGGATAACTTGTTGTCCCGTTCACCGCTTGGCCGGGCAGGCCGTGCCTGCCCGGCGTCAGCTGCCTTGATCGGGCCCGTGTTCCAGCGCGCGGCGAATGTCCTCCAGCGCCCCCGGATCATCCAGCGTGGACAGATCGCCCGGATCGCGCTGCTCCGCCAACGCCTGCAACGAGCGGCGCAACAGTTTGCCGGAACGGGTCTTCGGCAAGGCATTCACAACGTAGATGCGTGACGGTCTGGCCACGCCGCCAAGCTGGTCGACCACGCGCTGCTGCATGGCCTTCGCGACCTCGGCTGCACCATCGCCGGTATCCCGTTTCAACGTGGCGAACACGATCGGCACCTGCCCCTTCAACTCGTCCCTCACGCCGACCACGGCCGCCTCGGCCACCGCCGGATGGCTGGCCACTGATTCCTCGATCTCGCGCGTACCCAGGCGATGGCCGGCCACGTTGATCACGTCGTCGGTGCGGCCAAGCACGAACGTATAGCCGTCCTCATCGCGCACCGCCCAGTCCAGCGAGCTGTACAGCAGCTCCTTGAAGTGGCTGAAATAGCTGTACACGTAGCGGTCGTCGTCACGCCAGATGGTGCTGAGGCAGCCTGGTGGCAACGGCAGCTGCAACACCAGCACGCCCTTGGTGCCGTGGGGCACTTCCGCGCCGGTGTTCTCGTCGATCACCTTCATCCGGTAGCCCGGCGCCGGCAGGCCCGGCGAGCCGAATTTCACCGTCTTCAGATCCAGCCCGGGCATCAGGGTGATCGCTGGCCAACCGGTCTCGGTTTGCCAGTAGTTGTCGATCACCGGCACACCCAGCGCGCCGGTGATCCACTGTGCCGTCGGCTCGTCCAGCGGCTCGCCGGCGAGGAACAGCCACTTCAGCGTCGGCAGGTCGTACTTCTTCAGCCAGCTCTCGTCCTGCTTCTTCAGCACGCGGATCGCGGTGGGCGAGGAGAACATGGTGCGCACGTTGTAGCGCTCGCACAGCTGCCACCAGATGCCCGCATCGGGCCGCGTCGGCAGGCCCTCGTACAACAGGCTGGTGGCGCCACCGATCAACGGGCCGTAGACATTGTAGGAATGGCCCACCGTCCAGCCCACGTCGGAGGTGGAGAACATCACCTGCCCCGGCGCGATGTCGAACACGTGGCGGATCGACAAGGCCATCGCCACCGCATAACCACCGACGTCACGCTGCACACCCTTGGGCTTGCCGGTGGTGCCCGAGGTGTACAGCAGGTAGCTCGGCTCGTTCGATTCCAGCCAGGCCACCGGCACCTCCGCATCGGCGTGTTGCGCGTGCAGGCTGGCGTAATCCAGATCGCGTCCAGCCACCCGCGTCATCTGCGGATCCAGCCCGCGATCGATCAGCAGCACATGCGGCGGCGGTGCCGAGGCCTCGTTCAGCGCCGCATCGACCAGCGGCTTGTACGGAATCACCTTGCCCGCGCGCATGCCGGCATCGGCGGCAATCAGCAACTTCGGTTGCGCGTCGTCGATGCGCAACGCCAGGTTGTGCGCGGCAAACCCGCCGAACACCACCGAGTGGATCGCGCCGATCCGCGCGCAGGCCAGCATCGCGAACACCGCCTCGGCCATGTTCGGCAGGTAGATCACCACCCGGTCGCCCTTGCCCACGTCCAGCGACTGCAGCACCGAGGCGAACGTGTTCACCTCGCGATGCAGCTGGCGATAGGTGAACTCGCGAGTGATGTCGGTTTCGCTGGAAATCGCCACCAGCGCCAGCTGCTCCGCGCGCTCGGCCAGGTGGCGATCGACCGCGTTGTAGCAGAGGTTGGTCGTGCCACCCACGAACCAGCGCCGGAACGGCGGGTTCGACTGATCGAGGATCTGCCGCGGCGGCGTCTCCCAGTGAATCAGCCGCGCCTGCTCGGCCCAGAATCGCTCCGGCTCGTCGACCGACTGCCGGTAGAACTCCTCGTAGCACATGGGCGGACTCCAGGGTTTCGTTGCCGCCAGCCTAGACCAGCCCGGCAGCCGCATCATCGCGACAATGGTCGTAGCCGCTCATGGCCTTTCGCCACGCTTGACCCTCACGTAACGTGAGGCCCCAGTGTGCACGGCGCACACCGAAGGAGAAGGCAGGCCATGTTGTTGACCGTGGGCGAACTCGCCAGGCGCTGCGGACTGACCGTCCGCACGCTGCATCATTACGACACCATCGGACTGCTGACGCCCTCGGTGCGCTCCGCTGCCGGCTATCGACACTACGACCGGGCGAACATCGAACGCCTGCACCGTATCCAGGCCCTGCGTCAGCTGGGCCTGTCGCTGGCCGACATCGGCAAAGCCCTGTCCGGACCGCTGCAGCCATTGGCCGAGGTGGTCGACCAGCAGATCTCGCAGATCGACCGCGAACTCGCCGAAGGCACCCGCCTGCGCGAGCGCCTGGTGCATCTGCGCGCGCAGCTGGCGAACGGACAGCCCCCCGACCTGGCCGACTGGCTGGACACGCTGGAGCTGATGACGATGTACGAGAAGTATTTTTCACCCGAGGAACTGAAGACCCTGCCGCTGCACACCGACCCGGACGTGCTGACCGACTGGAGCGCCCTGGTCAGCGCCGTGCAATCGGCGATGGACCGCGGCGCCACGCCGGACGATCCCGACGCGCAGATCCTGGCGCAACAGTGGATGACGATGGTCGGCCGCGGCACCGGCGGCAATCCCGCCTTCCTGATGCGCCTGCATGCGATGAACGAGAACGAGCCCGGCCTGCGCGAACGCAGCGGCATCACCCGCGAGCTGGAGCAGTTCGTGGAGCAGTCGATGGTCGCGGGGCGGCTGGCGATCTTCGAGCGCTACCTCACGCCGCACGACATGCAGCGCATGCGCGAGCATTACGGCCGGCAGATGTACGCGTGGCCGCCACTGATCGCCGAACTGCGCCAGGCGATCGCCGACCATCTGCCCACCGACGATCCGCATGCGCGACAGCTGGCGACGCGCTGGATGGCATTGTTCCGCGCCTACGCCGGCGATGATCCGGCGACACACGCCCGCATCCGCGAGGCCTATGCCAGGGAACCGGACCTGCGCAGCGGCACCGCGGTGGACGACACGCTGCTGGATTACGTGCGGCAGGCATTTAAGGGCCTGGCGCACACTCCGCACTGACCGGCGCGCAAAAAAAAGGGTGGCCGATCGGCCACCCTTTCCGGTTCCCTGCGGGAGCCGACTTGTTACTTCGCGAACAGATGCTCGACGCCGGCGCGCTCTTCGCGCAGTTCCTTGTCGGTGGCATCCATGCGGGCGCGCGAGAAGTCGCTGACCGGCAGATCCTGCACGATCGTGTACTTGCCGTCCTTCACCGTCACCGGGTAGCCGTAGATCACGCCCGGGGCGATGCCGTAGGAACCGTCGGACGGAATGCCCATCGAAACCCAGTCGCCCTCGGCCGTGCCCAGCGCCCACGAGCGCATGTGGTCGATCGCGGCCGACGCGGCGGAGGCCGCGGACGAGGCGCCGCGCGCCTTGATGATCGCCGCGCCGCGCTGCTGCACGGTCGGGATGAAGTCGCTCTCGTACCAGGCCTGGTCGATCAGGCTCAACGCCGGCTTGCCGTCGACGGTGGTCTGCGACAGGTCCGGATACTGGGTGGAGCTGTGGTTGCCCCAGATCGTCATCTTCTTGACGTCGGTGTTGTGCTTGCCGGTCTTCTCGGCCAGCTGCGCCTTGGCGCGGTTGTGGTCCAGGCGGACCATCGCGGTGAAGCACTTCGGGTCCAGGTCCGGCGCGTTCTGCTGGGCGATCAGCGCATTGGTGTTGGCCGGGTTGCCGACCACCAGCACTTTCACGTCGCGCTTGGCGTGGTCATTGATCGCCTTGCCCTGCGGACCGAAGATCGCACCGTTCGCTTCCAGCAGATCCTTGCGCTCCATGCCCGGGCCGCGCGGGCGGGCGCCGACCAACAGCGCATAGTCGACGTCCTTGAAGGCGACGTTGGCATCGTCGGTGGCGACCACGCCGGCCAGGGTCGGGAAGGCACAATCGTTCAATTCCATCACCACGCCCTGCAGCGACGGCAAGGCCGGGGTGATTTCCAGCAGGTGCAGGATCACCGGCTGGTCCGGGCCCAGCATGTCGCCGGCGGCGATACGGAACAGCAAGGCATAACCGATCTGGCCGGCAGCGCCGGTAACGGCAACGCGAACGGGGGCTTTCATCATTTGATCTCCGGGAAGGGGGAATCGGCAAAGGAAAATCGGAAGAGCGGAGCGGGCCGATGCCCGACTCCCCATTCCCGATTCACGGGTTCAATTCAGCTCGGCGAAAAACTCGGCAATGCGTTGCAGGCCCGGCTGCAATTGTGCAGCCGGACAGGTGTACGAGATGCGCATCGCACGCGGCTCGCCAAAGGCGGAACCGGGCACGCAGGCGACGCCCTTGGCCTCCAGCAGCGCGGCGCAGAATTCCACGTCGTTGTTGATCGCCACGCCGTGGTGGCTCTTGCCGAAGGCCACCGAAACGTCGGGGAATGCGTAGAACGCACCCTGCGGCCGCGGGCACACCACGCCGGGAATCGCGCTGAGCGCGGCAAACACGGTGTCGCGACGGCCGGCGAATTCCTCGCACTTGGCCTGCGGGACATCCTGCGGTCCGCTCAGCGCCGCCACGGCCGCGGCGGTGATCACTTCCGGCAGGCTGGTGATGTGGTTGGAGTTCAGCGTGGTGACGGCCTTCGCCACCGCTTCCGGCGCCGCGATCAGGCCCACCCGCCAGCCCGGCATGCCGTAGGTCTTGGACACCGAATCGACGAAGATCACCCGTTCCTTCAGCTCGGGCTTGGCGAACACGAAGTTGTGGTAGCCGATGCCGTCGAACACCATCGAGTTGTAGATGTCGTCGGTGATCACCCAGGTATCCGGGTGCCTCGCCAGCACCTCGGCCAGCGCCGCGATCTCCGCACCGGTGTAGACCATGCCGGTGGGGTTGGACGGGTTGTTGAACAGGAACACCTTCGGCTTGAGCGCCAGCGCGGCGTCGAGCTGGGCCGGGGTGAGCTTGTAGTTCTGCTCCGGTCCGCAATGCATCACGTTGATCTTCGCGCCCACGATGTCGGCGATGTCGCGGTACGTGGTCCAGTACGGCGCGGCGAAACAGATCTCGTCGCCCTCGTCCAGCAGCGCCTCGGCCAGGTTGTACAGCACGTGCTTGGCGCCGATGCCGATCGACAGGTTCGTGCGCCCGTAGCCGGAAAAACCCAGTGCCTCGATGTGCTTGAGGAATGCATCCAGCAGCGCGTCGGCGCCGCGGTTGCTGCCGTACTGGCCGGAGTCATGCGACAGCGACTCGCGTGCGGCGGCATACACGTGTTCGCCCGGCAGGAAGTTCGGTACGCCGATGGAGAAGCTGATGATGTCGCGGCCGGCAGCCTTGAGCTGTTTCGCCTTCTCGGCAATCACCATGATCGCGCTGGGTTTGGCGCGGCCGACACGCTGGGCGAGCTGGGGCATGGGTCTCTCACGCTGGGGGAGGAAGCAAAGGCGGTGATTTTATCACGCCATCCGGGCACGGCGCTGGTCGTGCACGCCACGTCCACGAGAACCGGGCATGATGGCCACGCCCGCGCGACGGGCGGCTCACTCAACGCGGAGGAGATCCACATGCACTGGCTTTGGGTATTCGTGATTGGACTGATCGTCGGCCTGGTGGCCAAGCTGCTGATGCCGGGCAAGGACCCGGGCGGCTTCATCATCACCGCCATCATCGGCATTGCCGGCTCGCTGCTCGCCACCTGGGTCGGCCAGAACGTGTTTGGCTGGTACCAGGAGGGGCAATCGGCCGGCTTCATCGCTTCGGTGATCGGTGCGATCGTGTTGCTGCTGATCTACCACCTGCTCAGGCGCAAGTCCGCCTGAGCAGCGATCCCGGCGGAGCGCCGCTCTGCCGGGATGTTTCCGATCAGGCTCACCTGATCGTGCTGGGTTTGTCAGGCCTGCGCCAGCCCACCCAGCAGCTTGCCGGCCAGACCTTCAAGCATGCCCAGATCGAAGCCGCCGCCCTGCCCCGCATCCGGCACCTGGCCATCCGGCGTCATGTGATCGACCGCGTGTGGCAGGACGTGCGACAGCCCGCTGAGCACCACGCCCGGATCGACACCGAGCTTGCCCGCAGCCTCCTGCACCAGCGAACCCATGCCACCGCTCTGCAGCGCCTGACCGAGCTGATCCCCCGAGACCGGCTGGTTCGCGCCGGTGCCCACCCACGACTGCACCGCGCCGCCGAGCCCGTGCTGCTGCAACATGCTGATCAGGCCCTGCACGCCGCCGGCGCGCTGCAGCAGATCACCCGCCACCGAGATCATCGAGCCGGCACCGCCGGCCTGCTGCTGTCCCTGACCGCCAAGCAAATCGTCGAGGAATGACATGGTCGTTCTCCTTGATGAATGAACAAGCGTGAAGCCAGTCGATCATAGGCTGATGAAACCGGCGCGACCATGACCTTCGTCCCCAAAAAAATCGCCGGCATCCGCCGGCGATTTTCTGCGAATCCTGATGATGGAATCAGCCGCGCTGGTCGAGCACCGCGTTCCATTCCTTGACGCGATCCGACTGCGCCGCCAGCAGGGCGTCGACGTCGCCGTCCACGGTGACCTTCTCGATCGTGTCGCCCTGGCTGATCGCGTTGACCACGTCCATGTCGGCGGCATCGACCACTTCGCCGAACACGCTGTGCTTGCCATCCAGCCACGGGGTCGGGCCATGGGTGATGAAGAACTGGCTGCCGTTGGTGCGCGGACCGGCGTTGGCCATCGACAGCACGCCCGGCTTGTCGTGCTTCAGCGAGGCGTTGAACTCGTCCTCGAACTTGTAGCCCGGACCGCCGCGACCGCTGCCCTCGGGGCAACCGCCCTGGATCATGAAGTCGGCGATCACGCGATGGAACGACAGGCCGTCGTAGTAGCCACGCTTTGCCAGGTTGACGAAGTTGGCCACCGTGACCGGCGCCTTGTCTTCATGCAGGCGCAGATGGATCGGGCCGCGGTTGGTGGTGAAGGTGACATTGATGGTCATGGCAAATCCTTGGGTTCAAGAGCTGCACCGTGCCACGGCACGGATATCGGGGTCGTGAAGGATAACCCAGCCCGGGCGGTGGATCAGCCATGGCCGACCGTCGATGCTCAAGGCAGGCCCAGCTTGCCGCGATCGAGAGCACCGGCGCCACGCGGCCGGGCCGCGGGCGCCGGCACATCGACCGGCCATGCTTCGCCCTCGTACAGGTGCCCCCACAACCGATCCAGCGCCACGTAGCCGTATGGCAGCAGCGGCACGTGGCGCTCGCCGAAACCTGGCAAAGCGAGGAACGCATCGAAGTGCTGCGCATGCGGCACCTTCCAGTAGATCGGCCGGCGCCCTTCGTCGCGCAGCCACTCCACGTACGGCTCGGAACTGAAAGCCGTGGGCAGCAAGCCGTCGCTGGCGCCGTGCAGCACCCACAGCGGCAGGTCCGCCCGCGGCAGGCGAGCGGCGGTTTCGGCCACCGAAGCGTGCAGCGCCTGCGCCTCGTGGTCTTCGCCGGTCCACAGGGCGCGCAGGCACTCGCTGCCGATCAGGGTCGGATCGGCCGATACATTGACGCCGCCGTAAAGCCCGATGCCGTTGCCCGGGGGAATGCCGGAACCCTCGGCCCACCACGCTGCCCGCGTCGCGGCGTCCGCCACGCCCGGCGCGCCACCGGCGCCGATCGCCGCGTAATGAAATCCGCAAGGCATGTCGCCCGCGCCGCGCCGCAGGTAGGACGAGGCGTAGCCCGCCGCGATCACCCGCCATAGGTCGAACGCCGTGGTGCTGGCCGCCGTGTCCATCGCCTCGTCGGTCCAGCCACGCGCATGCAGATAGTCCCGCGCCTGCGCAGACTGCTGCGCCAGCGTGTTGCCACTGAGCTTGCCCTGCGCCCGCAGGCTGGCGCAGCGGATCGGCCATGCAGGCAACGCCACGCCGCGTGGCCCGCGCGCCATCGGTACGCTGGCAAACTGTTCCGCGCTCAGGGCGCAGGGCAGCCAGATCGCCGCCTCGGTGGCGTAGTCATACAGCGCGCGGCCGCGATCCTTCACGTGCACATTCGGTTCCAGCGCGACCACGCCGGCGAAGAATCCGTCGTGATCCAGCCCGGCCGCCTGCAATACCGCACCGCCGCCATTGGAGATGCCGGTGGCGATGATCTTCGTGTTCTGCGGCGTGAACGGCGCCTCTTCCGGATATGCCCGATCGAGCATGGCCAGGCCGAACTGCGCGGCCTGGATCACGTGCCTGCCCCAGGCCGCCTCCGGGTTGTCGCCCGAATGCATGTGCTTGATCGCGATGCCGGTGACCGGCGGCCCCGGCATCGGCTGGAATTCCAGCGCGGCGTCGCCCTTTTTCGCGCGACGCCCGTCCAGCGCCACGCCGCTGTGGTCGGCGAAATCGAAGTAGCCCGTGCCGGTGCCCTTGTCGGTATACGCCACCGCGCAGCCGTGCGGCAGGCCCCACGCGCCGGCCAGCGAAATCGCGCCGTAGACGCCGCGCGATCCCGAGGAAGCCGTCACCACCAGGCAGCGTTTCTGCTTGTCGAAGTTGTCCGGCAACTGCAGCAATACGCGATGCGGCGCGCGTGCGCCGGGAATCCGGGCAAACGCCGAGTATTCGCGCCCGGGCACGTCGGGCACCGCGCCGTAGACCGTGCCGTAGCCACCCAGCGGACCCAGGTCGGCGATGCCCTTCCAGCTGGTCTGGATCGCGCGTCGCCGCAGTTCTTCCGCGCCGGGGTCGAGTGGATCGGTGAAGGGCAGCGGCGCAGCGGCCAGGCCGGCAAGGCCCAGTCCTGCACTCAGCAGATCATCGTGACCGCGATGCTCCGTTACCCGCACTTCCCCGTAGTCGACCTCTGGCATGGCAGCTTCCTTCCCCGTGGCATGGCTGGCACAAGCGGACAGCATGACGGATAAGGGCATGAAGCAGAACAGCCAGGACAGGCGACGGGCGGAATTTTTCATTCCCGCACCATAGCAAGCACAAGGCGCCTGGCCATCGTACGAAAGTCCATCGCCGCGCGCCGGCAAGCTCGACGCGGCCGCGGCGGCCAGCTAACTTCAGCGTCATGACCAGCCTGCTGATTGCCGACGACCACCCCCTGTTTCGCGCCGCGCTGCGGCTGGCCGCGAACGACAGCCTGCCCGGCTGCGAAATCCGGGAGGCGGCTGACCTTGCCGGGGCGCTGCAGCTGCTCTCTGGCGCACCGGATATCGACCTGGTCCTGCTCGACCTTCACATGCCCGGCAGCCAGGGCCTGTCCGGCCTCGCCGCCTTGCGCGGCCAGCACCCCGGCGTGGCGGTGCTGGTGGTCTCCGCCCACGACGAGCCGCGCATCGTGCGTCGCGTGCTCGATCACGGCGCCGCCGGCTTCATCCCCAAGAGCGCCAGTCCTGTCGAAATCGGCGAGGCGATCCGCAGCGTGCTCGATTGCGGCACCTGGTTGCCGCCCGATCTCGCTGACGCCGTCGCCGCCCTGCCCGCCGATCCCGCCGACACCGACCTCGCCAGCCGGCTGGCCCGCCTCACCGAACAGCAATCGCGCGTGCTGGCCCTGCTGGCCGAAGGCCTGCTCAACAAGCAGATCGCCGACCGGCTGGCGATCCAGGAGCGCACGGTGAAGGCACATGTCACCGCGATTTTCGAGAAGCTGAAGGTGCGCAACCGGACCCAGGCGGGGATGCTGCTGAAGTCGCTGGAACTGGGCGAACCGGCGCGGGTGAGCTGAGCGGCTCGCGGCCTCGCGTATCCACTGTCGAAAGATCGGGTGCATACTCTGCCCGCCCAGATCGAGACGCCTCTGTCCGGTTACCGGATGGACGCGACACGCCGATCTCGTGCATCGCATTGGCGAATCGATTCGCCGCGTGTGACTCCATCCACCATGGGGGATGTCGATCATGAACATGCAGCACAGGTTTTGCTTCGCCGCGCTCGTTGCCGGGGTCTTGCTGTCGGGTGCGATCAGCGCCACGCAGGCCCGCCAGACCGAACCGATGCGCAGCATCGAGGGGCTCGGCACGATTTCGTTCCCCACCTCGACCCGGTCGGCTGCTGCGCAGACCGCGTTCCTGCGCGGCGCACTCCTGCTGCACCTGTTCGAGTATCCCGACGCAGCCCGGGCTTTCCGCCAGGCCCAACAGCTGGACCCGGATTTCGCCATGGCGTACTGGGGCGAGGCGATGACATACAACCACGGCATCTGGAACCAGCTTGACGCGGATGCCGGACGCAAGGCACTCGCAAAGCTCGGCCCCACACCCGCCGCGCGTGCGGCGAAAGCGCCCACGCCGCGCGAGAAGGCCTACCTGGCCGCCGTGGAGATCCTGTACGCCGACAGCGACACCAAGCCTGTCCGTGACGCCCGTTACGACGAGGCGATGGAGCATCTGGCCAAGGCCTGGCCTGACGACAACAACGCACAACTGTTCCATGCACTGGCGCTGATGGGACGCAGCGAAGGCGTGCGCGACGTACCGGCTTACCTGCGCGCGGGAGCGATCTCCGAGCGCATATTCCGACTGAATCCGCAGGACCCCGGCGCGGCGCATTACTGGATCCACGCAATGGACGATCCCGCGCATGCCGCCGGCGCGCTGGAGCCGGCACGTGCCTTGTCGAAGATCTCTCCGGCTGCCGCCCACGCCCAGCACATGACCTCGCACATCTTCATGGCGCTCGGTCTGTGGGACGACGTGGCGAAAGCCAACGAAGTGGCGATGCATGTGATGAATGTCCCGGCCAAGGCAGAGGGCCGCCCGCTCACCACCTGCGATCACTACACCCAGTGGCTGGAATACGCCTACTACCAGCAAGGCCGCTTCCGTGATGCCGGAAAGACGTTGCAGGCCTGCCTGCAGTCGGTCAAACCCTCGATGGAGTGGGCCAGCAGTCACGCCGGACAACTTGCCGAGATGCACAGTACGCCGGCCATGTTCGGGCAGATGCTGAACGAATCGCTGATGCAGATGCGCGCGATCGCCGTGGTCGAGTCAGGTGACGGCAACGGCTTCGCCGCCCACACGGCCGTGGACACCACGGGCATGGGCTCGGACGCCGGCTGGAACGATTTCACCGATGGTTATGCCGCGATCGAACGCCATGACCTGCCGGCCGTGCAGCGCTCGCTGAGCGCAGTTTCCACCTTGCATGCCGCAAGCCAGGCTGCGGGGGAAAAACAGACGTCCAGCTATCTCGCCATCTTGCAGGACGATCTCGCTGGCCTGCTGGCCGTGGAACAGGGCAAGCCCGACAACGGAGTGGAAGCCATCCGTCGCGCCTCCCGCAACTATGAAGCGTTGCCGTTCGATTTCGGTCCACCGGTGCCGATCAAGCCACCGCATGAACTGCTCGGCGAACAATTGCTGAAACAAGGCAAGGCCGCCGACGCGCGCGTGGCTTTCGAGACCGCACTGAAAAGCGCGCCAGGCCGCAGCCGGTCGCTGCTGGGCCGCGCCCGCGCGGAAGCCGCCAGCGGCGACACTTCGGCGGCCACCGCAACATACAAACAGCTTCTGGATATCTGGCACACCGCGGATGCCGATCTGCCGGAACTGGCCGAAGCAAAGGGATTCGTGGCGGCGCACCCATGAAGTGCCATCGCAGGATGACTCGCCACTACGGTGTCAAACCTTAGCAATCGAGATGTGGCGTGCACGGCATTCGGCGCTGCACGCCACAGCGGGACACCCGGACGCACAGCGAGCGTCCATCATCCCCGCATCGCCCCGGCTGCCACCCGCTGCAACACCTGCCGCAGTGCCAGCGGCTTCAGCGGCTTGTACAACACGCCGATCCCCGCATCGAGCAGCCGTTGCCGCAGTTCGCCGTCCCGATCCGCGGTGAGCATCACCGTTGGCACATCGGCATGTCGCTCGCACAGGCGCTGCCACACATCCAGGCCGGTATGTCCACCATCGAGGTGGTAGTCGAGGATGTGCAGGTCCGGTCGCCACGGCGCGGCCAGTGCCTGTTCCGCGTTGCGGGCCGGGTGAACCTGCCAGCCCCAACTGCTCAGCAGGCTGCCTAGCGCGGCGAGCGCGGCCGGTTCGTTGTCCAGCAGCAGCGCGCGACCCGTCGGCAGCGACTGCGCCACGCCGGCAGCCATCGGCAGGCGTGCGGCAGTCCGCGCCAGCGGCACGGCGAGATGAAAGACGCTGCCGCGACCCGGCCAGGAACGCAGCCCCAGCGGATGACCGAGCAGCTCGGCCATGCGTTGCGCGATGGAGAGACCCAGTCCGAGTCCTTGTCCGCCCGCGGCGCTGCCACGGCGAAATTCCTGGAAGATCAGTTCCTGCTCCGCCACGGCGATGCCCGGGCCGGTGTCCCACACTTCCACGCGCAGGTGGTCACCGGCTCGACGCACGCCGAGCAGCACGCGACCGTGCTCGGCATAGCGCAAGGCATTCGACAGGAAGTTCTGCAGCACCCGGCGCAGCAGCTGCGGGTCGGAATGCACCCACGCGCGCGTGCCGACCACGTCCAGCCGTACGCCGCGGTCGAGCGCGATGGCGCTGAACTCGGCAGCCAGCGGATCGAGCACTTCAGCCAGCGCAAACGCGCGCGGCTGCGGATGCAGGCGACCGCCCTCCAGCCGGGCCACGTCGAGCAGGCCGGTGAGCAGGCCTTCGGTGGCGCTGAGCGCACCGTTGAGATGCTGCGCGATGGCGGCATCGCCGCCGCGCTCGGTCAGTGAGTGCGCGAACAGCTGCGCGGCGTGCAGAGGCTGCATCAGGTCGTGGCTGACCGCGGCCAGGAAACGACTCTTCGAGGCGTTCGCCGCCTGCGCTTCGGCCGAGGCTGCGGCCAGTTCGCGGGTGCGTTCCTCCACCCGCAGCTCGAGTGTCTCGTTGACGCGCTTCAGCGCCGCCTCGGCCTGGCGGAAGGCGGTGACGTCGGTGAAGGTGGCCACGAAGCCGCCGCCGGGCATCGGGTTGCCGCGAATCTCGACGATGGTGCCGTCGGGAAAACGCCGCTCGGACAAATGCCGCGTGCCGGTGCGCATGTGCGCCAGCCGGCGCTGCACGCGCGCTTCGACTTCACCCGGACCCAGCATGCCGGCGTCGATGTTGTGGCGGGTCAGCTCGGCCACCGGCCGCCCTACCTGCAGCATCCCGGGCGGATAGTCGAACAGGCGCGCATACGGCGTGTTCCACGCCACCAGGTGCAATTCCGCATCGACCACGCAGATGCCCTGGCTCATGTTCTCCAGCGCCGCCTCCAGCACGCGCTGGTTGAAACGCAGGTCCTGCGCCGCCTCTCCCACGATGGCGACCACCGTGTCCAGGTCGTCGCGACCCTGCCGATGCACCACTTCCAGCAGCAGGCGCGCGGATGCCGCGCCGATCACCGCGGCCAGTTCGTGCTCGACCTGGGCCACCCGCGCACTGCCGGCGGAACCGGCCGCCGGCGCGCTGGCAAACAGCAGCGCGACCCGCTCCGGCGGCAGGAAGCGCGCCGCCAGCGCCCGCAGTTCGACCAGGCCCACGTCGCCCACGCTGACGGCGTGCGCGGAACGGCCGTAACGGGAGCCGGCCAGCGCCAGCATCACCACGATGTTGACCAGCAGGCTGACCACCACCGCGCGTCCCAGCCGGTTCCAGTTGCCCAGCCCCAGCAGGCCATCCGGCGCCAGCCAGTGCAGGCCGAACGGACCGCTGTGCAACCACGCCGGCGCGGCCGGCAACAGGGCCGGCAGCACGGCATACATCCACACCAGGGTGCCCGCGGCCAGCCCGGCCATCACCGCGCGCGGCCCGAGCTGAGGCCGATACACCGCCGCCAGCAAGGCCGGTGTCAACCCGGCCAGCGCGGAGAACGAGATCGCGCCGATGTCGGCCAGCGCCTCGTTGCGCGCCAGTAACCGGCTATACGCCCAGGCCAGCAGGATCACCAGCAGGATCGCCACGCGCCGATGGTTCAGCAGCTCGCCGCGCAGGTCGCCATGTTCGTCGCGACCCCAGCCGGAACGCACTCGCAGCGGCGCGATGAAATGGTTGACCACCATCAGGCTCAGCGTCAGCGTGGCGATCACCACCATGCTGGTCGCCGCGCTCAGGCCGCCGAGAAACGCGATCAGCGCCAGCCCATGTTCGCCACGGGCCAGCGGCAGCGCCAGCACGTACATGTCCGACGACACCCCGCTCGCGCCCAGCCACGCATCGCCCAGCCGCGCCAGCGGCAGGATCGGTAGCGAGATCAGCAGCAGGTACAACGGGAACAGCCAGCGCGCGGTGCGCAGCTGGCCATCGTCGCGGCATTCCACGATGCCCGCGTAGAACTGGTGCGGCATGGTGAACATCGCCAGCGCGCCGAGCAGGATCAAGGCGGGGAACCCGCCACTGTCGGGCGCCTGCGGCACATTCACCGGCAAGCCGGGCGGCAACGCCGCGAACAGCAGCGTACCCAGCGCCAGCATCGCGCCGAGCTTGAACAGCGACTCAAATGCCATCGCCAGCACCAGCCCGCGGTTGTGCGCCATGGTCGACGCCCGGCGGGTGCCGAACAGCATCGCGAACAGCGCCATCAGCAGCGCCACGTACAACGCGCTGTCCTGCCACGGATCGGATTCGGCCAGTTGGCCCTGGCTGAGGATGCCGTAGCTCATCGCCACCGCCTTCAGCTGCAGCGCGATGTACGGCACGATCCCGATCACCACCACCGCCGTGACCAGCGCCGCCAGCCCCGAATGTCGCCCCAGCCGCACCGCGATCAGGTCGGCCAGCGATCCGGCGTTGTACTCGCGCACCAGTTGCACCAGCCGGCCCAGAAATTTCAGCGCGAACAGATACATCAGGATCGCCCCGACGAACGTGGGCGGCAGCCACCAGCCCGAACGGCTGGCCTGGGTCACGGTGCCGTAGAACGTCCACGAGGTGCAGTGGATCGCCAGCGACAGCGCATACACGATCGCCCAGCGCTTCTCGAAAATGTGCGGGCGGCGTTCGCCGAGCAACGCCACGCCGAACAGCAGGCCCAGCCAGCACAAGGCGGCGATGGCGATGACGCTGGCGCTCAGCATGCGAAGCACATCCGTGGGGGCGACTTCCGTCGCGATGTTCGCGTCGCAGCTGGATGCTTTGGAGCGAAGAGCTTTCGTCCTCCTTCGGAGGGCGAGTTACTTCTCTTTTGCTTGTCCAAAAGAGAAGTAACCAAGAGAAAATGACACCCCGCTTGGCGCTTGTTGGGCATCCTGCCCAACAAGTCCGTAAGCCGGGGCCGGGCTTTTCGAACGGGCATCCTGCCCGTGCGAAAAGGCGTTGCCATCCCTAGCAACGCCCGCTGCGCGGCCTGTCGACCCCGCCTCACCGCCGCACAAGGGACCCCGGTAGAGCAGCGGGCCATCGTGGCCCGCACTCGGTGATGAAGCTGAAGAGCAAAAGAAGAAGCAAAAGCCAGAAGCCGAGCGAAAGCTCCGAGTCGCCGCGGCTTTGCTCTTGATCCGGCTCTTCTGAAAAGTACGCGCAGGATGCGCGTCGCTCTACCCGGGGCCCCTCTGCAGCGGCGAGGCGGGGCCGACAGGCCGCGTAGCGGGAGCCGACAGGGATGTCGGCTCCTTTTCGCCAGGGCAGGATGCCCTGTCGAAAAGCCCGGCCCCGGCTCGCGGACTTTCCGGGCATGGCGAGGGCATGGATGCCCGAGTTGAGGCAACGCAGGAGCGGTTGCCCGACGCCCGGAAAGCGCGGAAGCGGGGTGGCCTTCTCTTGGGTTACTTTCTCTTGGCCACTCAAGAGAAAGTGACTCGCCCTCCGAAGGAGGACGAAAGCTCTTCGCCCTGAAGCTTCTGGCTTCGAATAAAGCAAGAGCATCGCGCACAGGGTGCGCTCCTACAGTAACGTCGAGGCCATCGGCGTGCGGGGCCATCAATGGCCGGCAGGCAGCCCCAGTGCGCGTACCGCGTTCACCAGCCAGCGCAACTGCACGCCGTGGCGTGTGTCGTAGTCTGCTCCGGAATAACCCCACCAGTCCCAGCATGCTTGCGGATTCAAGGGCGCGAAACTTGCGCGGGTCTGAGGATATAGCACCGCCACGTCGTACACGTCGGCCCACCGGTTGAAGCCGGCGTCCTTGACGAACGCCTCGCCCACCGCGTCGGCGTTCTGCTTGCAACCGTGGAACGCCACTACCACGCCGCAGGACTTGCCGGCGAGACAGGTGGGTGGCAGGTAGACGTAGCCGGTATCGGCCATGAACGCGTCGGCGCCGTCGGGACGCAGCGCGTCCTGGTCGAAGCTGCGCAGCTCGCCCTTGGCCGTGGTCGCGACATGCGCCGGCTGGCCGAACATCTGCGCGAAGATTTCGCCCGCGGCGTCGAAACCGCAGTGGCCGAGGTAAGGCGTGACCGACTTGTCGCAATCGTCGCCGGTGCCCGCCACCGGCAAATTGTGCGCGAACGCGCGCTGGCCATCGTCATGCACCTGCATGTCCCCGAGGCCCGGCGTGCCATCGCGCAGTTGTTCATAGAAGTGGGCGCCGGCTTCGGCCACGGCCGGCGCCACCAGGGCGTCGTCCCTGCCGTGCAGCAGGTAGACGCGAGCATGCGCCAGGTCCTTCAACGCACCGATCTCGCCGGCGGCCGAACGCTTGCCGGCGCTGGCCACCAGTGCGGCGACATCCGGTGCGGGCACGCCCTTCATGCAACTGCCCAGCGCCACGTCCAGCTTGCCGCCGGCGCAGCCGTAAGGTCCGCCGGCGACCATCGCCGCGTTCGGGAACAGCTCCGGATAGGCCAGTTGCGCCTGGGTGGCCATGTAGGCACCGGAGGAAAGACCGACCACCGCGGTGCGTGCCAGATCGATCTTCAGCTTCGGCAAACTGGCGTCGGGGCTTTTGGCGCAGGCACTGCCGGCGCTGGCCAGCAAGGCCAGCCACAGCACGCGGGTTGTCCAGCGGGTAGTCATCGGTCGCTCCATGGGCTCGATTCGAGGTGGGCTGCGGGGCGGGCACCACCCACCCCGCAGGACGGCCTCGTCAGAAGTTATAGCGCACGTTGGCGTACCAGTTGCGCGGCATGCCGTAGTAAGCCGTGCGGATGTTGCCCACGCTGGAGAACTCCTGTCCGTCTGTCTTGTAGACCTTGTCGCCCAGGTTGCGCACGCCGGTGCGGAACTGCCAGTGGCCGTCGGCCGAGTCATAGATGCCGAACAGGCCGGTGACCGAGTACGCCTTCTGGCTCAGGGCGTCGTAGTTGTCCACACTCAACCAGGTCTCGCTGCGGTACGACCAGTCGGCGCCGATGGTGATGGCGCTGCCGCTGCCCAGGTTGAACGCATGGGTGGCCGCGACGCGCGAGGTCCAGGTCGGCGAGAACGGCACGTGGTCATGCAGGCTGGGGTTGTACAGCGGGTCGCTGGGGTCCAGGCGATGGTCGACGAACTTGGCGTAGCGGGCATCCAGATAGCCGACCTGGGCCGACAGCCGGGTGCCGTCGTCGAACACGGCGGCGCCCTCGAACTCGAAGCCGTCCATCTTCAGCTTGGCCGCGTTGATCACCGGGAAGGCGAACGTCGGGGTGATCGAGCCGGGGTTCTGCACTTCGGACACACGGGCCTGGAAGTCGGTGTAGTCACTGTGGAACGCGGCCAGGTTGGCCTGCAGTTTGTTGTCGGCCGAGCGCCATTTCAGGCCCAGTTCGTAGGTCCACACGTACTCGGGGTTGTACTCGGCGGTGCGCGTTTCCGCGGCGGAGTTGGCGCGGCCGTTGAAGCCGCCGGACTTGAAGCCGCGGCTGGCGGAAACATAACCCATGGTCTGCGGGTTGAACTGTTTCTGCAGGCTGATCGTCGGCGTCCACGCATTCCAGCGCTTGTCGCCGGTGAAGGCGACGGTCTCGTTGATCGCGGTGAAGGGCTGGCCCCAGAAAGTGCTGGTGCTGCGGTCGTAGTCCTTGTGGTCGCTGCTGTAACGCACGCCAGCGGCCAGCGTCCAGCTGGGCACGAACTGCCAGTTCGCGTGGGCGAAGCCGGCATACGTCGTGGTGGTGAGGTCGTCGTCGATGGTGCGCAGGAAGGTGATCGGCGTGCCGGCCAGCGCGAACAGGTCGTCGGCGTACGCTTCCTGGTGCGACGGCACGGTCTCGCGCAGGTAATACAAGCCGTAGACCGCCTGCAGGTTGCTGCCGTTGTCGTACTGCAGCTGCAGTTCCTGGCTGGCCTGCTTCTGGTGGAAGTCGACCAGCACGTCGCCCAGCTCGAACTGCGAGGCGTCGATGTCGATGTAGGAGTCGCTGTCGAGCTTGCGGAACGCGCTGATGCTCTTGAGGTTCCACTGCTCGGACAGCTTCCAGTCGAGGCTGAGCGCAGCGCCCTTGTGTTCAAGCTGCTGGCCCTTGTCCGGGCTGAACGAGGTGCGCGTCTTGAAGTCGTACTTCTGGTCCGGAGTCGGGGTGTACAGCGCCACCGAACCGAACACCAAGTCGGTGCGTTTCAACGTGGAGACCGGCTGGCCCAAGGTGAGCCCGGTGTCCTGCTTGGTGTAGTCGAGGCTCAGCACGGCATCGAAATTCTCCGACGGGTGGTAGCGCAGCTTGCCGCGCACCGACTTGGTGTCCTCGTCGTTGTACTTGTGGCCGGTGGAGGGGTCGGTGACGTAGCCGTCGGTCTGCGTGACGCCGCCGGCGATCGACGCCGACCACGCGCCACCGAGCGGGCCGCCCAGGTAGAACTTGCCTTCGCGCCGGCCGTAGTTGCCGAAGCCGGCCTCGACCGAACCTTCGGTGCTGTCGCCCGGGTTCTTCGTCACCACCTTGACCGCGCCGCCGGTGGAGTTCTTGCCGTACAGCGTGCCCTGCGGACCGCGCAGCACCTCGACGCGCTCGACGTCGAACAGGTTGATCAGCCCGCCCTGGATGCGCGAGTAGTAGACGTCGTCGACGTACATGCCCACGCCCGGGTCGAACGTCTGCAGCGCGTCGGGCTGGCCGATGCCGCGGATGAAGATGTTCACCGCCGAGGACGAACCGCGGCCCTGCACGATGTTCATGTTCGGCACCGCGCCCTGCAGGCCGTCGAGGCTGTTCGCCTGCAGGTCCTTCATGTCCTCGCCACTGAACGCGGTGATCGCCACCGGCACCTTTTCCAGCGATTCGTCGCGGCGCCGCGCGCTGACCGTCACTTCCTGCAGCTGCTTGGCGTCGGCCTGCTTCGCTGCCGTGGTTTTCGCGCCGGCATCCTCGTTCGCCTGCTGCGCCTGCAGCGGCGCCACCAGGGCCAGGCCCAGAACCAGACCGATCGCCGAACTCAGATGCGTGCGTTTCATGACGTCCCCTTGCTAGTGAATGCATCGCTCGCGCGAATGCTGATGAAGCGAGCTTAGGCGGGCCTTGCCGCAGCAACACTTGTACCTTCGTACAGTGCCCGCATGACCGGCGCTTCGGGATACTCGGCGCCTGTCGTTAGGGTTGAAACGGGGAGATTCACGGATGGCGTTCCTGATCGTGCTGGCCGCGCTGTGCTTCCTGATGTTCGCGGCGTACCGCGGCTACAGCGTGATCCTGTTCGCGCCGATCGCTGCGCTGGGCGCGGTGCTGCTGACCGATCCGTCGCTGGTCGCGCCGATGTTCACCGGCCTGTTCATGGACAAAATGGTCGGCTTCCTCAAGCTGTATTTCCCGGTGTTCATGCTGGGTGCGGTGTTCGGCAAGCTGATCGAACTGTCCGGCTTTTCCAAATCGATCGTGGCCGCGACCATCGGCCTGGTCGGGCGCAGCCGCGCGATGCTCTCGATCGTGCTGGTCTGCGCGCTGCTGACCTACGGTGGCGTGTCGCTGTTCGTGGTGGTGTTCGCGGTATACCCGTTTGCGGCGGAACTGTTCCGCCAGTCGGACATCCCCAAGCGGCTGATTCCCGGCACCATCGCGTTGGGCGCGTTCACCTTCACCATGGATTCGCTGCCGGGCACGCCGCAGATCCAGAACATCATTCCCACCTCGTTCTTCGGCACCAATACCTGGGCCGCGCCGTGGCTGGGAACGATCGGCGGCGTGTTCATCCTGATCGTGGGCCTGGGCTATCTGGACTGGCGCCGGCGCAAGGCCGCCACGGCCGGCGAAGGCTACGGCGACAACCTGCTCAACGAACCGGAGCCGTTCGAGGCTGCGCGGTTGCCGCATCCGCTGATCGCCCTGCTGCCGCTGGTGCTGGTCGGCGTGTGCAACAAGCTGTTCACCGACCTGATCCCGCGCGTGTATGGCGAAACCCAGTCGTTCCTGCCCAGCGTGGTCGGCAATGCGAAGCCGGTGGTGCAGGAGGTGTCCAAGGTCGCCGCGATCTGGGCGGTCGAGGGCGCCCTGCTGGTCGGCATTGCGTGCGTGCTGGTGTTCGCCTGGCGCGCGGTGCTGGGGCGGCTGGCCGCGGGTAGCCAGGCGGCGGTCGGCGGCGCCTTGCTGGCCTCGATGAACACGGCATCCGAATACGGCTTCGGCGCGGTGATCGCCGCCCTGCCCGGCTTCAAGCTGGTGGCCGACGCGCTGCACACGATCCCGAATCCGCTGGTCAATGAAGCGGTCACCGTCACCGCGCTGGCCGGCATCACCGGCTCGGCCTCCGGCGGCATGAGCATCGCGCTGGGGGCGATGGCCGATACCTTCATCGCCAACGCGAACGCCGCCGGCATCCCGATGGAAGTGTTGCACCGGGTCGCCGCGATGGCCTCCGGCGGCATGGACACGCTGCCCCACAACGGCGCCGTGATCACCCTGCTGGCGGTGACCGGACTGACCCATCGGCAGGCCTACAAGGACATCTTCGCGATCACCGTGATCAAGACGCTGGCAGTGCTGGTGGTGATCGCGGCGTACTACTTCCTCGGCGTGGTCTAGACCACCACCCGAACGACGTCGCCTCCCCCGACCGGCGTTGCCGGTTGCCGACGCCGACCGATCCGGGGCCGCCTGCATGTGGGGTGGCTCCTTCCGTTCCGCGCGAGCGGGACTGTCGTGAAGCTAAGGGAGACATGAGCGATGTCGATCAAGACGTATGGACTGGGCCTGCTGGCCGTGCTGCTGTTCCTGCCCGCGCTGTCTGCGCGGGCCACCTGCCATGACACCGTGGTGCTGGTGCACGGCAATACCGGCAGCCCCGCCGATTTCCAGAACACCTACGACCGGCTGCGCCAGCAGGGCTGGAGCGACGCGCAGATCGTTGCGCCCGCCTGGGGCAACGCCTACTGCGCCGCCTGCAACGATCACAGCGGCAGCGAGGAGACCCCGGTCAGGAACGCGATCAGCAGCGCCATCGCCGGCTCGTGCAGCGGGCATATCGACGTGATCGGCCATTCGATGGGCGTGACCCTGGCGATGCGCGAGATCGACAGGCTCGGCGTGGGCGGCAAGGTCGACGTGTTCATCGGCATCGCCGGCGCGGTGCACGGGCTGTGGTCGTGCGGCATGTATCCATGGAACGTGGCCACCGCCACCTGCGGCTCGTCTGGCCTGTCCGTGGGCAGCCCGCTGCTGCAAGGCTTGGCCGGGCACCGCTTCGGCGCGCACATGTACTCGATGAAATCGTGGAGCGACGAGATCAACTGCTACGGCAGCTGCCTCGTCTACGGCGTGCATACCTCGACGATCCCCGGTGAGGATTACAGCTTCGACTATCCCTACGGCCACTATCAGCTGCTGTGGTTGACCGCCGCCGACCAGGTCAGTCTGCTGGAATGAGGCACCGGCGGGTGGCCGGCCACGGCCACCCGCCCCAAAGGCGGACCATCGCGCCCCTGAATGCCCTGTTCAACGAATGCGGGCAAGTTGTCGCATAAATCCGTATAATCGACGGGTTAACCCTCTGATAACCCAAGTGGTGGCTCCAAGCGCCACCCGAGTCGATCCCATGTCCATCGAAAATCTGCGCAATATCGCCATCGTCGCCCACGTCGACCACGGCAAGACCACCCTCGTCGATTGCCTGCTCAAACAGTCCGGCACGCTCAACGAGCGCACCGTGCTGGCCGAGCGCGTGATGGACTCGAACGACCAGGAAAAGGAGCGCGGCATCACCATCCTGGCGAAGAACACCGCCATCACCTGGCAGGGCAACCGCATCAACATCGTCGACACGCCGGGACATGCGGACTTCGGCGGCGAGGTGGAGCGCGTGCTGTCGATGGTCGACTCGGTGCTGATCCTGGTCGACGCGATGGATGGCCCGATGCCGCAGACCCGCTTCGTGACGCAGAAGGCGTTCGCGATGGGCTTCAAGCCGATCGTGGTGATCAACAAGGTCGACCGTCCCGGTTCGCGCCCCGAGTGGGTGGTGGAACAGGTCTGGGATCTGTTCGATCGGCTGGGCGCCACGCCGGAGCAGATGGACTTTCCGATCGTTTACGCCTCGGCCCTGAACGGCTATGCCAGTCTCGACGAGAACGTGCGCGAAGGCGACATGACCCCGCTGTACGAAGCGATCATGCAGCACGTCAGCAAGCCGGACGTGGACCCGGAAGGCGCGTTTCAGATGCGTATCAGCCAGCTCGACTACAGCAGCTTCGTGGGCGTGATCGGCATCGGCCGCATCCAGCGCGGCACCCTGAAGAAGGGCATGCCGGTCAGCGTGATCGACCGCCACGGCAAGAAGCGTCAGGGCAAGGTGATGCAGGTGCTGGGCTTCCTGGGCCTGGAGCGGATCGAGCAGGACAGCGCCGAGGCCGGTGACATCGTGGCCATCTCCGGCATCGCCGAGTTGACCATCTCCGACACCGTCTGCGCGCTGGACACCCCCGAAGCGCTGCCCGCGCTGACCGTCGACGAGCCGACCATCTCGATGACCTTCCAGGTCAACAACTCGCCGTTCGCCGGCAACAAGGACCTCTCCGGCGGCAAGTTCCTCACCAGCCGCCAGCTGCGCGACCGCCTGGAACGCGAGCAGGTGCACAACGTGGCGCTGAAGGTCGAGGAAGGCTCCGACGCCGACAAGTTCCTGGTCTCCGGCCGCGGCGAACTGCACCTGTCGGTGCTGATCGAGAACATGCGTCGCGAAGGCTATGAGCTGGCCGTGTCGCGCCCGGAAGTCATCATCAAGGAAATCGACGGCCAGAAGATGGAGCCGATCGAACAGCTGGTGGTCGACGTGGAAGAGATCCACCAGGGCGCCGTGATGGAACGCCTTGGCGTGCGCAAGGGCCAGCTGAAGAACATGGAGCCGGACGGCAAGGGTCGCGTGCGCCTGGATTACGAGATCCCGGCGCGCGGCCTGATCGGCTTCCAGAACCAGTTCAAGACCCTGACCCAGGGTTCGGGCCTGCTGTTCCACGTGTTCGACCATTACGGTCCGAAGGAAGACGGCCAGATCGCCAAGCGCCTCAACGGCGTGATGATCGCCAATGCCGGCGGCACCACCCCGGCCTACTCGCTGGGGCCGCTGCAGGATCGCGGCAAGCTGTTCGCCGCCGAAGGCGACAACGTGTATGAAGGCCAGCTGGTCGGCATCCACGCCAAGGACAACGACCTCACCGTCAACGTGATCAAGCCCAAGCCGCTGACCAACATGCGCGCCTCCGGCAAGGACGATGCGATCCAGCTGACCCCGGCGATCAAGTTCACCCTGGAACAGGCACTGGACTTCATCGACGACGACGAGCTGGTCGAGATCACCCCGAAGGAAATCCGCCTGCGCAAGAAGCACCTCACCGAGAACGACCGCAAGCGCGCTTCGCGCGGTTGAGTTGCATCGTCAAGTGAGGGATTGAACAGAAGGCCGCCGCAAGGCGGCCTTCTGCATTCGTGCCCGCCGGAACCGGTACCTCAAGCCTTGCTGCCGCGCACCCGCAAACCGGGCCGTTGCCGCGCCAGCTTGCGCAGCAATTCGGCGAATGCCTGCAGGTCGTCGTGCCAGGGCGAGGCGTCGCGCCAGTACAGGGCGATCTCGCGGCCGCTCGCGGGGCCTTTCAAGGTCGCCAGCGCGATGTTCGGCATCGAGGCCAATCGTTCGCGGGCCAGCGCCGGCACCAGCGCGTAACCACCACGCAGGCTGACCAGGGCGGCCAGGCTTTCCAGACTGACGTCCTGCACGTGACCGTGCTCGCTGCCTTCGCAATGCAGGCCGTCGGCGTGGCTCTCGGCCATCAGCGTGGCCTCGGCTGGGTCGAGCTGGGTCATCGCGATGTCCTGCTGCCCGGCCAGCGGGTGGTCGGCGCGCAGCATCAGTTCCCACGGCTCGAAGAACAGCGGGCGTAATGCGATGCCGCTGACCGTCGCGGTCGGCGGCGCCAGCACCGCGTCGAGTTCGCCTTCGCTCAGGCGGCGCAGCAGGCCACGCGGCTTGCCCTCGGAGATGCCCAGCCGCGCACCGGGAAAATGCTGCGGGAACGGCGCGATAAGGTGCGGCAGCAGGTAAGGGCCCAGCGAGGCCGGTACGCCGAGGCGCAATTCGCCACCGAAGGCGACTTCGCCGGCGCGGGCGACCTGCTGCAGGTGCTCCCCCGCAGCCAGCACCGCGTCGATCTGCTGCAGCAGCCGCTGGCCGCCGGCGGTCGGCACGATCTTCCGCCCGCCGCGCTCGAACAACGGTGCACCCAGTGCTTGCTCCACCTTCTGCACCTGGTGCGACAACCCGGACGGACTGATGTGCATCGCCCGCGCCGCGCTGTTGAAACTGCCGTGGCGATGCACCGCCTGCACCAGCGCGAGGTCGCGCAGCGAGACAGCCGCCAGGCCCATCGAAATCATCGAATGCTGCATGTCATCAAAGGCGTTTGCTTGCGGTGATCATCGGGGCCATCCTGTGCGGTGAAGTGCGGCCACGCGCCGTTCGCGCAGTGTACTTGGCGGCATGAGCCAAAAGGCATCAGACCGGCCATGTCATCCCGTCCAGGTCGCTTGTCCAGTTCGCGGAGATGCGGGGTTTGCGCGATAATTGCGTTTTTTACCGGACTGGTGGACCCCACGCGCCGTCCGGCGTCGTTCAGTCATCCCAGCCGCAGGATTCAGCCAGGAGCTTCCCCATGAAAGATACCTTTTCCGCACGCGACATCCTCGAGGTCAACGGCAAGCAGTACGCCTTTGCCAGCCTGGCCAAGCTCGGCCAGCGCTTCGACCTGAAGCGGCTGCCGTACTCGATGAAGATCCTGCTGGAAAACCTGCTGCGCCACGAGGATGGCGTGGACGTGACCTCGAAGGAAATCGAAGCGGTCGCCAACTGGGACGCGAAGAAGGAGCCGGATACCGAAATCTCCTTCATGCCCGCACGCGTGCTGCTGCAGGACTTCACCGGCGTGCCGTGCGTGGTCGACCTGGCGGCGATGCGCGACGCGATGAAGGCACTGGGCGGCGACCCGACCCTGATCAACCCGCTGTCACCGGCCGAGCTGGTCATCGACCACTCGGTGCAGGTTGACGTGTTCGGCAGCGAGGACGCGCTGGAAAAGAACGTCGCGATCGAATTCGAGCGCAACCAGGCCCGCTACAGCTTCCTGCGCTGGGGCCAGAAGGCGTTGGCCGACTTCAAGGTGGTGCCGCCGCGCACCGGCATCGTGCACCAGGTGAATTTGGAACATCTGGCCCGCGTGGTGATGGCCAATGAAGTCGACGGCCAGCAGTGGGCCTACCCGGACACCGTGTTCGGCACCGACTCGCACACCACCATGGTCAACGGCCTGGGCGTGCTGGGCTGGGGCGTGGGCGGCATCGAGGCCGAGGCCGCGATGCTGGGCCAGCCCTCCTCCATGCTGATTCCGCAGGTGGTCGGCTTCAAGCTGTCCGGTCGCCTGCCCGAGGGCGCCACCGCCACCGACCTGGTGCTGACCGTGACGCAGATGCTGCGCAAGCAGGGCGTGGTCGGCAAGTTCGTCGAGTTCTTCGGCCCGGGCCTGCAGCACCTGGCACTGGCCGATCGCGCCACCATCGGCAACATGGCGCCGGAATACGGCGCCACCTGCGGCATCTTCCCGGTCGACGCGGAATCGCTGCGCTACCTGCGCCTGTCCGGTCGCAGCGAGGAGCAGGTCGCCCTGGTCGAGGCATACGCCAAGGCCCAGGGCCTGTGGCACGACGAAAACAGCGTGCACGCCGACTTCAGCGCCACGCTGGAACTGGACCTGGCCGACGTGAAGCCGTCGATGGCCGGCCCGAAGCGCCCGCAGGATCGCGTGCTGCTGACCGACGTCAAGCAGAACTACAACGACAACCTCGGCGCCACCACTACCAAGCGCAACGGTGCCGAAGCCCGCTTCGCCAATGAAGGCGGCGACACCGCGGTCGGCCACGACCAGAGCCAGAACGCGCCGGGCCAGCACGTGTCGATGAACGGCCAGGACTTCCGCGTCGGCGACGGCTCGGTGGTGATCGCCGCGATCACCTCGTGCACCAACACCTCCAACCCCGCCGTGATGCTGGCCGCGGGCCTGGTCGCGAAGAAGGCCGCTGCGCGTGGCCTGAAGGCCAAGCCGTGGGTGAAGACCTCGCTGGCGCCCGGTTCCAAGGTCGTTACCGACTATCTGGAAAAGACCGGCCTGCTGACCGAGCTCGAGAAGACCGGCTTCTACCTGGTCGGTTATGGCTGTACCACCTGCATCGGCAACTCCGGCCCGCTGCCGCAGGAAATCAGCCAGGCGATCAGCGCCGGCGACCTCACCGTGGGCGCCGTGATTTCCGGCAACCGCAACTTCGAAGGCCGCGTGCACGCCGAAGTGAAGATGAACTACCTGGCTTCGCCGCCGCTGGTGGTCGCCTACGCGCTGGCCGGCTCGCTCGACATCAACCTCACCACCCAGCCGCTGGGCCAGGGTTCGGATGGCAAGGACGTGTTCCTCAAGGACGTGTGGCCGAGCAACCAGGAAATCAGCGACCTGCTGGCCAGCGCGGTCACCTCGGACATGTTCAAGAAGAACTACGCCGACGTGTTCAAGGGCGACGAGCGCTGGAGCGCGATCGCTTCGCCGGACGGTGCGCTGTACGCGTGGGACGAAGCGTCCACCTATATCAAGAACCCGCCCTACTTCGACGGCATGACCATGGAAGTGGGCAAGGTCGAGGACATCCACGCCGCGCGTTGCCTGGGCCTGTTCGCCGACTCGATCACCACCGACCACATTTCGCCAGCCGGTTCGATCAAGAAGGATTCGCCTGCCGGCCGCTTCCTGATCTCGCGTGGCGTGCAGCCGATCGACTTCAACTCCTACGGCTCGCGTCGCGGCAACGACGATGTGATGGTGCGCGGCACGTTTGCCAACATCCGGATCAAGAACCAGATGCTGGATGGCGTCGAAGGCGGCTTCACCCGCCATGTGCCCAGCGGCGAACAGCTGGCGATCTACGACGCGGCGATGAAGTACAAGGAAGCCGGCACCCCGCTGGTGGTCATCGCCGGCAAGGAATACGGCACCGGTTCATCGCGTGACTGGGCGGCCAAGGGCACCTTGCTGCTGGGCGTGAAGGCCGTGATCACCGAGAGCTTCGAGCGCATCCACCGCTCCAACCTGGTCGGCATGGGCGTGCTGCCGCTGCAGTTCAAGGATGGCGAAAGCGCCAAGTCGCTGGGCCTGACCGGCAACGAAAGTTTCGACGTCACCGGTCTGGACAACGGCAATGCCCGCGAGGCCACGGTAGTGGCTACCGCCGCCGACGGCAGCAAGAAGCAGTTCAGCGTGCACGTGATGCTGCTGACCCCGAAGGAGCGTGACTTCTTCCGTCACGGCGGCATCCTGCAGTACGTGTTGCGTCAGCTGGCGGGCAAGAAGGCCGCCTGAGTCCAGGCGTGACTTTCTGCAACAGCAAGACCGCCCCGGATACCGGGGCGGTCTTGCATCAGCTCACCGAAAGATCGTCAGAGCGCATGCTTCCAGCTTGCCGTGTAGCAACGCCATTCACCCTCTTCCTGGCGCCATGCCGATTCGACCTGGTACAGACCCATCTGGTCCGGCAGCAACCTGCCGCCACTGGTCAGGGTGACCGTGAACGTGGCCACCATGCGCTCGCCACGCCGCTCGATCGAGACCGGCCCCATGGTCACGCCGACGTGCTCCCCGCGCAGCGCCAGCAGGCGAACCATCGACGTCAGGCTGCGCCGGTCCAGTGCACCGTCATTGCCTTCGAAGTCCTCGCTGATCGGCTCGCCGAGATCGCTGGCGGAACCCGCCTCCGCCGCCTGGGCGACGGCCGCAATCGCCGCCCTCACCCGCGCCTCGTCGGAGTCGTGTCGACAGGCCACCAGGGTCAGCGCGAACACCACGCAGGCAAGCCATCGGCAAAGCATGTTTTTCGTCATCATCATCGGGCTACTCGTTGCAGTGCGGCTTGCCGCTGTACGCGGGCGTATGCTCAAATCACCTGACGCATGATCCATGATGGATGCAAAGCCGATCCTGATTCCATCATCTGATCCGTCGTCCTCGACCAACAGGGAATTCCAAGCATGAGCAATGAGCGTCCGTGGCTGGAGCAGTATCCAGCCGGCGTGTCCGGGCAGATCGACGTCAGTCAGTACGCTTCGGTTCCTGCGGTGCTGGAAGAGGCCTTCGCCGCCTTCAGCGATCGCCCGGCGTTCGCCAGCTTCGGCCGCCAGCTCAGCTATGGCCAGATCGATGCGATGAGTCGCCAGTTCGCCGGTTATCTCACCGGCGTGCTCAAGCTGGGCAAGGGCGATCGCATCGCCATCATGATGCCCAACGTGCTGCAGTATCCGATCGCCCTGTTCGGCGCCTTGCGCGCGGGCCTGATCGTGGTCAACACCAATCCGATGTACACCGCGCGGGAACTGAAACACCAGCTGGTGGACTCCGGCGCGAAGGCCATCCTGGTGCTGGACAACTTCGCCCACACCCTGCAGCAGGTGGTGGCGGAAACCGGCGTGCAGCATGTCATCACCACCGGCATCGGCGATCTGCTCGGCTTCCCCAAGGGTGCGCTGATCAACTTCGTGCTGAAGCACGTGAAGAAGATGGTGCCGGCCTACGATCTGCCGCAGGCCATGCGCTTCCGTGATGCCCTGGCTCGCGGCGCGGCGCACCCGTTGCAGACCGTCACGCTGGAGCACGGCGACATCGCGTTCCTGCAGTACACCGGCGGCACCACCGGCGTGGCCAAGGGTGCCATGCTGACCCACGGCAACATGATCGCGAACATGCTGCAGGCCAGCGAATGGATCGGCGGCAGCGCCAAGCCCGGCGAAGAGGTGATCATCACCGCCCTGCCGCTGTATCACATCTTCTCGCTGACCGCGAACGGCCTGGTCTTCATGCGCCTTGGCGGATTGAACTGGCTGATCACCAATCCGCGTGACATGCCGGGATTCGTGAAGGAACTTCGCAAGTCCGGTTTCACCGCGTTGACCGGCGTCAACACGCTGTTCAATGGCCTGCTCAACACGCCCGGCTTCGCCGAGCTGGATTTCTCGAAGCTGCACCTCACCCTCGGCGGCGGCATGGCCGTGCAGCGTGCCGTGGCCGAACGCTGGAAGAAGACCACCGGCTGCACCCTGGCCGAGGCTTATGGCCTGACCGAGACCTCGCCGGCGGTCTGCATCAACCCGCTGGACCTGAAGGAATACAACGGCTCGATCGGCCTGCCGGTGCCGTCGACCGATGTCGCCATCTGGTCCGAGGAAGGCCAGCCGCTGCCCGCCGGCGAAGTCGGTGAACTGATGGTGCGCGGTCCGCAGGTGATGAAGGGCTACTGGCAGCGACCGGAAGAGACGGCCAACGTGCTTGGTGCGGATGGCTGGCTGCACACTGGCGACATCGCCAGGATGGACGAGCACGGCTACTTCTACATCGTCGACCGCAAGAAGGACATGATCCTGGTGTCCGGCTTCAACGTGTACCCGAACGAGGTCGAAGACGTGGTGATGGAGCACCCGGGCGTGCTCGAGGTCGCCGCCGTCGGGGTTCCCGATGAACATTCGGGCGAAGTGGTGAAACTGTTCGTGGTGCGCAAGGACCCGCAATTGACCGAGGAAGCGCTCAAGCAGTTCTGCCACGACCGCCTCACCGGCTACAAGCGGCCGCGCCAGATCGAATTCCGCACCGAACTGCCCAAGAGCAACGTGGGCAAGATTCTCCGCCGCGAATTGCGCGACGAGAAGAAACCCGCCGCCTGATTCCTGCTTCGCGAACAGAAACGCCCGCCTGGATCAGGCGGGCGTTGTCGTTTGCGCCATGCGTGGGATGCGGCGCGGCTCAGCCGTCCTTCCAGTATTCGAGGATGTCGGCGTAGCCGCCCAGCAGGTTCCACAGCGGGACCTGCTTGTCCTCGGGAATGCGGCTGTAGGAAAAGCCGATGTGATGGTCGGAAATGCGGGCGACCGCAGCCTCCAGGTGAATGTGCAGGTTGTGACCGAAGATCATGTCGAGCACCCAGCTCTGGCCCACGTCTCCCGACCACCCCAGCGGGCGCCGCAGCAATGCGCCGGTCGCCGATATGTCCACCAGTTCGGTCGGGTGCGACTCGCCATGACGACTCATCAGCACCGTCGTCTCGATCTGCATGCGCGCCGGACGCAACTGCTCCGGTCCGCCTTGTCCATTCTTGTCGGTCACCATCAACTCCACCATCCGTTTGTGCTTGCGCCTGCTGTTGCTCTTGTTTTCCGCAAACGCTGTTTCACCTTCTTCCTGAAATCGTCGTGTCGCTCCCTGTGGGACGATGCAACCGCCAGCGATTGCACCAGTCGAGCTGTTGGAAAGCAACCAACGTGCCAGTCCGTCCCCTGGTTTATCCCACCACCGCCAGCAGCCCTGATGCTCGGGGAAAAACGGCGCGGACCAGCGAGCCAACGCCACCGCGCGGCGTTCTTCCGCTGCGCCGCGCCCAGGCATCCTCGGTCGCGTCTTCCGCCACCTGCCGACGAGGGCGTCAGCCCTGACGCAAGCTGACCGCAAGTCGACGCATTAGGTCACATGGCGCCCTCGCCTTCCCGTACAACCCGCTTCGAAGGCACAATCCGGATATTGTGCCTGCCTGCGGCCGTGATGCGAAGCTGCCACCTTGCAGTCCGGCCTTCCTCGTTCCATCAGTCATGTCTGCCTGCGCTGGACTTGAAGCCGGCCAGCCGCTACTCTTGGCCCACGCATGGCACCACGGAAACTGCTCGCCGAGCGACAGCGGCGCACCTTGGCTTCCATTCGATGGCTTTCGACCCGACCGGTGAACTGGCGCGATGTGATTCCGCCGTCATCGGCTAGGCGCACCTGCCGTGGCTGACAACCCGCAGTTGGCGCGATTGGTCGCTGGCGACCTGCCTGACCGAACCACGAACGCGTGGCTTCATCATGCCCGTCGTGACGAGTGCGTACGCCACGCCTCGATTTGTATGATTTTGACGAATGCAGCACCCGGGAATGCCGCCTTACCGCCGTGTTCCGAGTACGGACATCCGCATGCCGTGACGGCATGTGAATGACTCCGATCCCGTAGAACGCACTGCCAGCCGCCGAAAGCGGCCCCATGACATGCATTGATGAGCACTGAGCCCGTCGTCGAGCCGCAGAGTCCGGTACCTGCAACGCAGGACGCCTTCGCGTCGGTGCCGCAGCAGCAGGAAATGCCGCTGGCCATCGTGCGCGGCGAACCGATGCTGCAGATGCCGCAGGATCTGTACATCCCGCCGGATGCACTGGAAGTCATCCTGGAGTCGTTCGAGGGTCCGCTGGACCTGCTGCTGTACCTGATCCGCCGGCAGAACCTGGACATCCTGGACATCCCGGTTGCCGAGATCACCCGGCAGTACATGAGTTACATCGAGCTGATGCGCGATGTCATGCGGCTGGAACTGGCCGCCGAATACCTGCTGATGGCCGCGATCCTGGCCGAGATCAAGTCGCGGCTGCTGTTGCCGCGACCGCCGACCGAGGAAGGGCTGGAAGAGGATCCCCGTGCCGAACTGGTACGGCGATTGCAGGAGTACGAACGATTCAAGCGGGCCGCCGAGGACATCGAGGCGCTGCCGCGGCAGGAACGCGACAGCGTGGTGGTCCACGCCGACGTGGGTGAGCGCAACGTCATCAAGTTGCCGCCGCCACTGGAGCTGACCGAGCTGTTGCTGGCACTGAAGGACGTGATGCACCGGGCCGAACTGTTCGGGCACCACGCGATCAAGCGCGAGGCGCTCAGCGTGCGCCAGCGCATGGGCGAATTGCTGAGCCGGCTCGACGACAGCAGCTTCCACCGCTTCGAGAGCCTGTTCGACATCAGCGAGGGACGGCTCGGCATCGTGGTGACCTTCCTGGCGATGCTGGAGCTGGCCAAGGAGATGCTGGTCGAGATCGTCCAGGAGGAACCGCTGGCGCCGATCTACGTGAAGGCGAAAGCGAGCCACATCGAGGAAGCCGCCGAATTGCCGCTGGATGCAGCACAAGACGGCGAACCGGCCGTGATCGAGGCATCCGGCGAATGAACGACACCCTTTGAACGACAGCGACCGAAACGGCATCCGACCCAAGGTTATGCAGATCGAGCAACTCAAATCCATCATCGAGGCCGCCCTGCTGGCCTCCACCCAGCCGATGACCGTGCAGCAGCTGGGCGACCTGTTCGTCGAGGCTGACGAGGTCACGCGCGAGTTGATCGCCCGGGCGCTGGAGTCGCTGGCCGGGGACTGTGACGGCCGCGGCGTCGAGCTGAAGGAAGTGGCGTCGGGGTTCCGCTACCAGGTACGCCAGGACGTGCATCCGTGGATCTCGCGGATGTGGACCGAGCGACCCAGCCGCTATTCACGTGCGCTGCTGGAAACGCTGGCGCTGATCGCCTACCGCCAGCCGATCACCCGGCCCGAAATCGAGCAGATCCGTGGCGTGGTGGTGTCCTCCAACATCATCAAGACGATGGAAGAGCGCGAGTGGATTCGCGTGGTGGGCTACCGCGACGTGCCCGGCAAGCCGGCGCTGTTCGGCACCACCCGCGCCTTTCTCGACTACTTCAACCTGAAATCGCTGGACCAGTTGCCGCCGCTGTCGGAAATCCGCGACATGGAAGACCCGCAGATGCGCTTCGAGCCCGAACCCCTGCCCGCCCGCGTCGCACGCGACCTGCCGATCGACCCGGACGAGGAAATGCCGGACGACAGCAGCCCGGACAACGACGGCGCGATCGACGACGAACACGAACACCCGGTATCCGCCGACGTCGCGGATACCGATCACAGCGACACCACGGCCGACGCCGATGCGCCGACCACGACACCCGAGGCCGTCGAGCCTGGCCCAGAATCGGGCCCACTTGCCGACCAACCGATTGCCACTGCCGACGAGGCAGCGAACCCCGCCGCGGATGCCGACACCGGCACCGCCAGCCAAGATACCGAGGAGTACCGCGCATGACTGCGCCGCAAAAATCCGTTTTGTCCCTGAAGCGCGAACCGCGCATCGACACCGACGCACCCGCGCTGGAAGAGCGCCTGCACAAGGTGCTGGCGAACGCCGGCCTGGGCTCGCGCCGCATGCTGGAGCAACGCATCCAGTCCGGCGAAGTCGAGCTCAACGGCGCCCCTGCCGAGATCGGCATGAGCGTGAAGGCCGGTGACCGCGTGGTCATGGACGGCAAGCAGTTCGTCGTGGCCACCGACAGCCGCGACGACGCCGAGGTGCTGATCTACCACAAGCCCGAAGGCGTGCTGACCACCCGCGACGATCCCGACGGCCGCCCCAACGTGTTCGAACAGCTGCCGCGCCTGAAGGGCGCGCGCTGGGTCGCCGTGGGTCGCCTCGACATCAATACCACCGGCCTGCTGCTGCTGACCACCGACGGCGAACTGGCCAACGGCCTGATGCATCCCAAGAGCGGCCTCGAGCGCGAATACCTGTGCCGCGTGCATGGCGAAGTGCCCGACGAGATCATCGAGCGGCTGAAGGCCGGCGTGGAGCTGGAAGACGGTCCCGCCCGCTTCGACGAGATCGCGGTGATCAGCCGCGGTGGCAGCCACAGCTGGTTCCGCGTGGTGATCCGCGAAGGCCGCAACCGCGAAGTGCGCCGGCTGTGGGACTCGCAGGGTTTCCTGGTCAGCCGCCTGAAGCGCATCCGCTACGGCAAGATCGAACTGCCGCGCAACCTGCGCCGTGGCGAGTGCGAAGCGCTGGACGCCGAAAGCGTCAAGCAGCTGCGCCAGACCACCGGCCTGGGTGCGGCGCAGCCGGTGCTCACGCTGAGTCCGGTGCTGCACCAGCGTCGCGCCAGCCGCAGCGTCACCGAATATCGTCCCGAACGTGGCGCCGGCACGGCCTGGACCGGCGGCCAGGACGAAGCGCGCGAACTGCGTGCCTACGACCGCATCCGCGAGGAACCGGTCCGCGGCCGCAAGCCGCCGCGACGTGACGGCCGGGAAGTGAACGGCAACGTGGCGCGCCCCGAACGTGGCGCGGGCGCTGGCGCCCGAGGCGGCAAGAGTCGCCGTGTGGCGCCGGGCCAGGAACTGCCCTCGGTGCGCACCTGGTTCGCCGGCGAAAGTCGCGAAGGCGGTGCCGGTCGTCCCGGCGCACCGCGCGGCAATGCCGGCGCCCCGGGCAATCGTCGCCCGGCCGGTGGCAAGCCGTTCGGCGCACGTTCCGCGGGCGAAGGCCGCAGCGCCGGCGCCGCCGGTCCGTACAGCGGTTTTGGCGGCGAATCACGGGGCAACAGCGCAGGAGGCAATCGCGCTCCGGGCAATCGTGGTCCGCGTCCGCAGGGACAAGGACAGGGACAGGCCCAGGGCAACCGTTCGCATGGCAACCAGGCTCGCCCGCAAGGACAGGGTGGCAATCGCCCCCAGGGTTCCGGTCGACCGCAGGGTCAGGGCGGCAACCGTCCGCATGGCGGCGCGCGGCCCGCGGGCTCCGGCGGTGGACGTCCGCCAGGCCGCGGCGGCAACCGTTCGGGCAATCGCTGAGGCCTGACCGATGGTGCGGATCTATCACAACAGCCGCTGTTCGAAATCGCGCGCCACGCTGGCGCTGCTGCAGGAACGCGGCGCCGACGTCGAGGTGGTCAACTACCTCGACAGGCCGCCGACGGCCGCCGAGCTTTCGACCTTGCTGCAGCAACTGGGGATGACGCCACGCCAGTTGCTGCGCCAGGGCGAGGACGATTACCAGACCCTGGGCCTGGACAACCCCTCGCTCGACGACCAGGCCCTGATCGCCGCGATGGTCGCGCATCCGAAACTGATCGAGCGACCGATCGTGGTCGCCAACGGCAAGGCGGCGCTCGGCCGTCCGCCCGAGGCCGTGCTGGCGATACTCTGAACCCGTCACCGACCCATCGACAAAAGCCGCCTTCGAGGCGGCTTTTTGTTGCCAGGCGAACGACCATGCGGCGAGTCGGTCAACCCGGGTCGAGCGAGAACGCGTCGGCATCCATCCATGCCGGGAAGCGTTCGCGATGGGCCAGCAGCGGCGCCGGATCCAGCGTGATCGTCACCACCTGTTCCTGCGCGCCCAGTTCCACCAGCGGTTCGCCGACCGGATCGAGTACCGCGCTGTCGCCGGCATACGGGATCTCGTTGCCGTCCACGCCGACCCGGTTCACGCCGACCACGTAGCTGAGGTTCTCGATCGCGCGGGCGCGCAGCAAGGTACGCCACGGCTGCCGGCGCGGTGACGGCCAGTTCGCCACGAACACGGCCAGGTCGTAGTCCATGCCGCCGGTGGCAGACGCCAGCCGGCGGTTGCGCAGCCACACCGGGAAGCGCAGGTCGTAGCAGACCTGCGGCAGGATGCGCCAACCCTTCAGCTCCACGATCAGCCGCTCGTTGCCACCGCCGTAGCGGGTGTGCTCGCCGGCCATGCGGAACAGGTGGCGCTTGTCGTACTGCTGGAAGCTGCCATCCGGCTGCATCCACAACAGGCGGTTGTAGACCACGCCATCCTCGCGGATCGCCAGGCTGCCGCAGATCACCGCGCCGACCTCGATCGCCAGCGCGCGCAGCCAGGCCACGCCCTCGCCGTCCATGCTGTCGGCGCTGGCCTGGATGTCGTTGCTGAAACCGGACAGGAACGTCTCCGGCAGCACGATCAGGTCGCTGCCTCTGGCCTGGCGTACCAGCGCACCGTAATAGTCGCGATTGGCCGGCGCGTCGTGCCAGCGGGTGGCGCCCTGCACCAGCGAAACCTGCAGTGGTTGCATGCTCATAGCTTGCACAGGCGTTCCGCCGCCGCTTCCATGGTGGCGTCGCTCTTGGCATAACACAGGCGCAGCAATCGCGTTCCCGGCGCCTGTTCGTAGAACGGCGTCAACGGGATAGCCGCCACCCCGCCCTGTTCGACCAGCCAGCGGCTGAAGCCGAGGTCGTCCTCGTCGCGGATCGCCGAGTAGTCGACCAGCTGGAAATAGCCGCCCGGCACGTCGAGCAGCTTGAATCGCGAAGGCGCCAGCAGTGCACGGAAACGGTCGCGCTTGGCCTGATAGAACGCCGGCAATTCCAGGTAATGCTGCGGCGTGCTGGCCATGAATTCGGCGAACGCCACCTGCGCCGGATGGAAGGTGCAGAAGGTGAGGTATTGATGCACCTTGCGGAACTCGGCGCTCAGCGCGGCCGGCGCCACCGCGTAGCCGACCTTCCAGCCGGTGCAGTGATAGGTCTTGCCGAAGGAGGACACCACGAAGCTGCGCTCGGCCAGTTCCGGACGGCGCAGCACGCTTTCGTGCTGGGCGCCGTCGTAGACGATGTGCTCGTAGACCTCGTCGGACAGCACCACGATCTCCGTGTCGCGCACGATCGCCGCCAATTCGTCCAGATCCGCCGCCGACAACACCGCACCGGACGGGTTGTGCGGCGTGTTGATCATGATCATGCGGGTCTTCGGCGTCACCGCCTCGCGCACGCGCTGCCAGTCGATCGAGAACGCCGGCACGGTCAGCGGGATGTGCACCGCACGCGCGCCCTGCAGGTCGATCGCCGGCTCGTAGCAGTCGTAGGCCGGATCGAACACGATCACTTCCTCGCCCGCGCGCACCATGGCGGCGATTGCCGCGAAGATCGCCTCGGTGGCGCCGGAGGTCACCGTGATGTCGGTATCGACGTTGAGCTTGCGGCCATACAGGCGTTCGGTCTTCAGCGCGATCTGCTCGCGCAGCGCCGCGGTGCCGTGCATCGGCGCGTACTGGTTGCGGCCGTCGTTCATCGCGTGGTTCAGCGCGTCGCGCAATGCCTGCGGCGGCTCGAAGTCGGGAAAACCCTGGCCCAGGTTCACCGCCTTGTGCTCCAGCGCCAGCTGGCTCATCACGCTGAAGATGGTGGTGCCGACTTTCGGAAGCTTGGTTTCGATCATTGTCATTCGGCCGTATGGATGTCCATAAAGGTTCAAGCGTAGCGCATCAGGACTTCGGCAGCGCATCGAGTGGGCGCTGCTTGCACTGTTCGTGCTTGAGCAGGGTGGTGACCGGCAGGCGCTCGGCCAGGAAATCCACCAGCGCCCGCACGCCGGGTAGCATGCCGCGCCGGCTGGGGTAGACGAAATGCATGGTGCCCTCGGGCATGCTCCAGTCCGGCAGCACCACTTCGAGATCGCCCGCCGTGATCGCCGGCGCGCAGACGAACTCCGGCAGCAGCGCCACGCCCATGCCGCGGCGGGCGGCTTCCAGCAACACGGCGAAATCACCGGTGATCAGGCGTGCATGCACCTCCACGTTGACCTGGGCGCCGCCCGCGTCAGTCAGCTCCCACGTCTGCGCGCCCTCGTGCTCGCGCATCGACAACGCCGGCAGCCTGGCCAGTTCGTCCGGGGAGGTCGGTCGCCCCTGCGCCTTCAGCAATGCAGGACTGGCCACCAGCTTGGTGCGGGAGTTGCCAAAACTGCGCACCACCAGGTTCGCATCGGTATCCAGCTTGTTGCGCACGCGGATCGCCAGGTCGTAGCCCTCGCCGATCACGTCGACCCGGCGATCGCTGGAAAGCAGGCGCACCTGCATCTTCGGATACTGCGCCAGGAAGTCGGGCAGCAGATAGGCCAGCACCGTCTGGGTCAGGGACACCGGGCAACTCAGACGCACCACGCCGCGCGGCTCGGCGCGCAACTCGTCCACTGCGTCCTGCGCCGCCTGCGCCTCTTCCAGCACGGCGCGGCAATGCGCATAGAAGCGCTCGCCCACCTCGGTCACCACGAAGCGCCGGGTGGTCCGCTGCAACAGGCGCACGCCGAGCCGTTCCTCCAGCTGCGCGACCCGCTTGCTGAGACGCGACTTCGGCACACCCAGAGCGCGGCCGGCGGCGGAGAAGCCGGCGTGCTCCACCACGGCGGCAAAGAAGTAAAGGTCGTTGAGGTCCTGCAGGGCGCCGCTCAATACGGTCATCGTCGTTTCCATTTGGGGACGATTGATCAGAAAGGACACATCCACCGTCAGATTGTTCCGAATATATCCGCTTTGCATCGACGGTCAATCAAGTCGCGACCGTTTGCACGCGGTGGAAAAAACGGGCCGGGGCAGACACACTGGAGCTTCGCCCACCCATCATCGGACCCCACCCATGATCCGTTCGCTCCGCTTTTCCCTGCTGGCCCTGCTGGTGCTGGCACCGGTGGCTTCGGCCGCCGACCTGCTGGTCAGCAACGTCAACGGCTACACCCTCGACAGCCATGGCAAGCTGCAGCATTTCCAGGCCTTGCTGGTGGACCAGGGCAAGGTCGTAGCCACCGGCACCAGCGCCGACCTGATCAAGCGCGCCGGTGGCGCGAAGGTCGTCGACGGCCACGGCCGGACCCTGCTGCCGGGGCTGATCGACGCTCACGGCCACGTGCTCGAACTCGGCTACGCCCGCAACAGCGTGGATCTCAGCACCACGAAATCGCTGGACGAAGCGCTGGCGAAAGTGAAGGCGTATGCCGCGGCCCATCCTGACGCGAAGTGGATACGCGGCGGCGGCTGGAACCAGGAAATCTGGAAGCTGGGGCGTTTCCCCACTGCGAAAGAGCTTGATGCCGTGGTGTCCGACCGACCGGTATGGCTGAGCCGCATCGATGGCCATGCCGCATGGGCTAACTCAGCGGCGATCAAGCTGGCCGGCGTCAGCAAGACCACCCGGGACCCCAGCGGCGGACGCATCGAGCGCGACGCCCACGGCAACCCGTCCGGTGTCTTCGTCGATGGCGCCGTGGACCTGGTCAACGCCGTGGTGCCGGCGTTGACGCAGCAGGACCGGATCGAGGCGCTGGACACCGCGCTGGCCGAGATGGCCAGCGTCGGGCTTACCGGCGTCAGCGATGCGGGCATCGATCTGGAGAACTACCAGCTGTATCGGCAGTACGCCGACGCGCACAAGCTCACCGCGCGCATTTACGCGATGATCCGCGACACCGGCGAGGCCTTCGACGCGATCAGCAAGGACGGCCCGCTGATCGGCTACGGCAACGACTTCCTCACCGTACGCTCGGTCAAGCTGTTCGCCGACGGCGCACTGGGCAGCCGCGGCGCGGCGATGCTGAAGCCCTACTCCGACGATCCGCACAACAGCGGCCTGCTGTTCCTGTCGCCGGCGGTGATGACTTCGAAGATCGAGAAGGCCTTCGGCAAGGGCTACCAGGTCGGCATCCATGCCATCGGCGACCACGCCAACCGCGAGGTGCTGGACAGCTTCGCCGCCGCCTACAAGACCCATCCGGATGCGGTGGCCCTGCGCAACCGCGTCGAACATGCGCAGATCGTTTCGCTGCAGGACATCCCGCGCTTCGTGAGCCTGCACCTGATCGCCTCGATGCAGCCCACCCATGCCACCTCGGACATGAACATGGCCGAGGACCGGATCGGCCACGAGCGCATCAAGGGTGCCTATGCCTGGCAGCGTTTCCTCAAGCAGGGCACCGTGATCGCCGCCGGCTCGGACTTCCCCGTGGAATCGCCCGATCCGTTCTACGGGTTGTATTCGGCGGTGACCCGCGAGGACCATCAGGGTCAGCCCCCGGGTGGCTGGTACCCGCAGCAGGACCTGAGCCTGACCGAGGCCCTGCGTGCTTTCACCCTGGACGCGGCCTACGCCGAGCATGCCGAGAAGACCCTGGGCACGTTGGAACCGGGCAAGTGGGCCGACTTCATCCTGATCGATCACGACGTGATGAAGGACCCTTCCAGCAAGATCTGGAACACGAAGGTCTTGCAGACCTGGGTCGGCGGCAAGCAGGTCTACGTCGCCAGGGACTGACCATCGGCCCGCAAGGGCCGGCGTCCGTGCCTGCCCTTGCCGTGGTGGCGCTCAGATCGTCGAGGTCTTGCCGCCATCCATCGGGATGATGGCGCCGGTGACATAACTGGCCCGCGCCGAGGCGAGGAAAACCGCGACATCGGCAATCTCGGCGGGCTCGGCCATGCGCCCCAGTGGAATGCCGGCCAGCTGACTTGCCAGCAGCGCCTCGCGCGCTTGCCCGCTCGCCCGCACCGCGGCGTCCAGTCCTTCGTCGACGCGGCCGGTACGGGTTATCCCCGGATTGATCGCATTCACCCGCACGCCCCTGCCGGCGTAGGCATTGGCATAGCCCACGGTGGCCAGCATCAGGGCGGCGTTCGCCGAACCGCCGCCGATGTGCTGCGGATTGGCCTGGCGACCGCCCTGCCCGATCACGTTGACGATGCTTCCCGTGCCACGCGCCGCCATCGCACGAATCACCGGATCGATTGCGTGCATGTAGCTGAGGTACTTCGCCTGCATCGCCGCGAGCACGGCGGTCGCGTCCAGTTCGTCCGGCGGCGTGCGCCGGGCGGCACCCGCGCAATTGACCAGCACGTCGATGGGCCCGTGGTCGTTGACGATGCGTTCCATCACCAGTTGCGCCGCCACGCTGTCCTTGAGATCTGCCGGGTCGACATCCATGGCCAGGCCCAGCGACGCCAGTTGCTCCTGCGCGACACACAGGTTGGCCGGATTGCGGGAAACGCCGATCACGCTGGCGCCTTCGCGGGCGAAGGCGATCGCGCAAGCCAGTCCGATGCCCTTGCTTGCGCCGGTGATGACGACGATGCGACCAGCCAGTTCAAGATCCACGTTCACCTCCGGATTGACGCCGGGTATTGAAGCATGAAGCCCGCGCAGCGCGGGCCAACGGCGCAACCGTCTCCGCCGGATGGATGGCCCGCACGGGCGATCGGCGCCCCCCTGCCATCAGTCATGTTGCCAATGTGCCTCCGGCCTATTGACGGCTTAAAACTCGGTGTTATAGTTCACTACAACACCACCCAACGAGGTCACCAAGGAGGCCCGTCATGAAAGCGCACAACCTGATCGCCAGCGCCGCCGCCGTCCTGCTCACCGTCGCGAGCCTGAGCGTCGTCAACTACAACGTCGACAGCCAGCCGGCCGCAGCTGCCCAGCAGGGCGCCGCCCGCGTCACCAACCTGGCACCGGTCCAGGTTCGCCCCAGCGCAGCGGAAATGCGCAGCGCGGCCCTGCTGCCCGGGAACGACACCGCCACCATCGCCACGATGTCGGTGCTGGGCAACCTGGGCGAGTCCGACGGCGCCGGGCAATTCAGCCTGCTCGGGTCGCAACTGGCCATGCCCTACTATTCGTTTGGCAACAAATTCGGTCGCATCAGCAAGGAATAAGACATGACCATTACCTGGAACGACAGCGTCCCGATCTATCGCCAACTGCACCAGCGTGTCGTGGCGATGATCCTGGACGGCGCCTTGAACGAGGGCGACCCGCTGCCGTCGGTACGCCAGGTGGCAGCGGAATATCAGATCAATCCGCTGACGGTATCCAAGGCATACCAGGAACTGGTCGACGAACAACTGGTTGAGAAACGGAGGGGCTTGGGCATGTTCGTCATTGAAGGCGCTCGCGAGGCGCTGCTGAAATCGGAACGCGAGCGCTTCCTGCGCGAAGAGTGGCCGGCGCTGTTTGCACGGCTGCAGCGGATGGGGCTGGATCTCAAGACACTGCTGCGCGAAGCCGCCACGGACAAGGAGGAAGGATCATGAGCGCGGTAATCACGGCCAACGGCCTGACCAAGCGGTACAAGTCGGCGCTGGCGCTGGACAACACCAGCTTCCAGATCGAGCCCGGCCGCATCGTGGGCCTGATCGGTCCCAACGGTGCCGGCAAGACCACCGCGCTGAAGGCCATCCTGGGATTGACCGACTTCAGCGGCGAGCTGAACGTGCTGGGTTTCGACCCGCGCAAGCAGCGCGACAAGCTGATGGGCGAAGTCTGCTTCATCGCCGACGTGGCCGTGCTGCCGCGCTGGATCAAGGTGAGCCAGGCGATCGACTTCGTCGCCAACGTGCATCCGCGCTTCGACCGCAAGAAGTGCGAGGCCTTTCTGGCTCGCACCAAGCTGCAGCCCGACCAGCGCGTGCGGCAGATGTCCAAGGGCATGATCGTGCAGCTGCACCTGGCGCTGGTGATGGCGATCGACGCCCGCCTGCTGATCCTGGACGAACCCACGCTGGGCCTGGACATCCTCTACCGCAAGCAGTTCTACCAGAACCTGCTGGAAGACTACTTCGACGAGAACAAGACGATCATCGTCACCACCCACCAGGTCGAGGAAGTCGAACACATCCTCACCGACCTGATGTTCATCCGCGATGGCAGGATCGTGCTGGATGCGGACATGGACGCGGTGGGCGAACGCTTCATCGAGGTGATGGTGGGCGCCGACAAGGCCGATGCGGCCCGGGCATTGAAGCCCATCGACGAACGCCAGGTCTTCGGCAAGAGCATTTTTCTGTTTGACGGCGCGAACCGCGCGGTGCTGGAACAGCTGGGCGAAACCCGCCGGCCGTCCATCAGCGACCTGTTCGTCGCCACCATGAAGGGAACCTACGCATGAAAACCTTCTACTGGCTGGTAAAGCGCGAATTCTGGGAACATCGGGGCGGCTTCTTCTGGGCGCCGATCATCACCGGCGGCATCTTCCTGCTGCTGAACATCATGGGCATCATCACCGCCGAGGTGCTCGGCGCCCGCCAGGGCATCAGCTTCGGCGCCAGCGGCGGACTGCGCAAGGTCATCGAGGGCATGGACGCCGGCGACATGAGCAAGGTCGGGTTCGCCCTGGACATCGCGATGTACTCGGCAATGGGATTGCTGATCGTGGTGCTCGGCTTCGTGGTGTTCTTCTACTGCCTCGGCGCGCTGTACGACGATCGCCGTGACCGCAGCATCCTGTTCTGGAAATCGCTGCCGATCTCCGACGCGAGCACCGTGTTGTCCAAGGTCGTCAGCGCCACCGTCGTCGCACCCATCGTGGCCGTGATCGTGGGCATCATCGTGGGCATGTTGCAACTGCTGATCGTGGCGATCACGCTGTCCTTCCACGGCGTCAACGTGTGGCAGCTGCTGGTACTGGCGCACCCGTTCAAGGTCATGTTCAACCTGATCGGCTACATCCCGCTGTATGTGTTGTGGGCTGCGCCCGCGGTGGGCTGGTTGCTGATCTGTTCGGCCTGGGCACGCAGCAAGCCGTTCCTGTGGGCGGTGGCACTGCCGGTCGGCGCCGGTCTGCTGGTGAGCTGGTTCGGCATCATGGGCCTGTTCAACCTGCCGGCCACCTGGTTCTGGAAGAACATCGTGCAGCGCGCCCTGTTCAGCGTGTTCCCCGGCACCGGCAGCATCTTCAGCGCGGACAGCGACAACATGGTCAGCCACGTCACCGGCAACGGCAGCGACGTCCTGGACCTGGTCAACACCTGGCACCTGGCAGCCTCGCCGAACCTGTGGATCGGTGTGGTGATCGGCGCCGCCCTGCTGGCCGGTGCGACCTGGTTCCGCCGCTGGCGCGACGACAGCTGACCCATCCTGACGAATCACAAGGGAGAACACACGATGAAAAGCCATCTCTTCGCCAGCGGCATCCTCGCATCGGCTCTGCTGCTGCCGCTGGCCGCCTGCAGCCACTCGGACCAGGACATCCCGGCGGCAAAGGAAGCCAGCACCCAGACCTCGTCCTCGTCGATCGCCGCCAAAGTCCGTGAGGGCATCGAGCAGGCCAAGCAGGAACTGGCCACCAAGGACATCAGCATCGGCGACGTCCACTTCAACACGGAACCGGGCGTCCACCACGACTCCTCCCTGCCCAAGGCGGCGATCACCCCGCAAGGCAACCTGGTGATCGCGGGCAAGCCGATCGATGCCACGCCGGAGCAGCACGTCATGCTGGTCGACTACCGACAGCAGGTCCTCGGCATCGCCGAGGCCGGCATGGACATCGGTGCACAGGGCGCGGACATCGGCGTCACTGCGGCGAAGCAGGCCATCTGGGGTGCGCTCAGCGGCAAGGACGACAAGGAGATCGAGGCGAGCATCAAGCCGCAGACCGACAAGATCCAGGCCGCCGCCATGGCCCTGTGCAAGCGGCTGCCGGACCTGCTGGTCTCGCAGCAGAAGCTCGCCGCGGCGATGCCGGCATTCAGGCCCTACGCCACGATGACGCAAAAGGACATCGACGACTGCGGCAAGGAGATGACCGACAAGGATGGCAAGAAGGGCTTTGCCGTGTTCTCCGACTGAGCGAACCCGCCTCCGTCGGCCGCCCCGGCGGCGGGCGGAGTTGCACCATGATCACAGGCGCTCTCTTGAACCGAACAACGGACCTGTCATGAAAGCTCTCGCCCGCCCGCTCCTTCTCGCCGTACTGGCATGCACGCTCGCTGCCTGCAATACGCCCGACGCCATCATGGCCAATGGTGCGATCACTCTGGATGGAAACCAGGTGACCCTGCGCGTCATCGGCGCGTCGAAGGCCACGATCGATGCCGACGGCGCGTTCACCGTCGACGGCAAGCCTGTCGTCACCACGCCCGCCGAACGCAGCCTGCTGGCCCAGTGCGTGCGCTCGGTGCATGAAACCGGCCTGGCCATGGGCAAGGCCGGCGTCCGCATGGCGGCCAAAGCGGTCGTGGCCAGCACGTCCTCCGCGCCGGGCAATGCGGACGACACAGCCGAGGCGGGAGCCGGGCAAATGCAGCAGCTGAGCCTCGACATCTGCAAAGCGCAGGCTTCGATCAAGACCGCGCAGGATCAGCTGGCCACGCAACTGGCGTCCTTCAAGCCCTACGCTTCGATCGTCAGCTCATCCGACGTGGCCGATTGCGAGAGCGACGCCAAGGACTGACGACGGACCATCCGGCACGTGTGCCGGACGGGACCCTTCCCGCGCGGATACCGCCTGTATCCACCCCTTCCGCTCCACCGTTCATTCCACGAAGTCGTCCCGACTGCGTCGGCCTCCCGCACCCCGAGGAACCACCATGCGCCTCCTCCCCTGCCTCCTGTTTGCACTGACTCTCGCCGCACCGCTGGCGCAAGCCTCGCCATCCCCCGCCAGCGATGCCACGGCACGGACCGGGACCGTTCTGCTGGTCGGTGACAGCCTGAGCTCGGCGCACCGCATCCCGGCCGAGGCAGGCTGGGTAAACCTGCTGCAGCAACGCGTCGACCACGCCACGACGACTCCGCCTTCGATCGTCAACGCCAGCCGCGGTGGCAAGACCATGGATGACGCGCTGAAGGAACTGCCCGCATTGATCACCGCCCACCACCCGCGGCTGATCATCCTCGAGCTGGGTGCCAACGACGCCATCCTCGGCGCCAATCGGCAAACGCTGGAACAGCACATGACCCAGCTGATCGACCTGGCCCAGGCCTCGGGAGCGAAGGTCGCCGTACTGGGTTTCGAGATTCCGCCCAAGCTCGACAAGGATCACTGCGCAGACACCCTGCGGCAGGTCTATGCCCGGGTTGCGAAGGATCAGCACGTCACGCTGCTGCCGTCCCTGATGGCCGGCATTTCGGACAAGCCCACCCTGCTGCTGGATGACGGCGTGCATCCGACGGCGGTCGCCCAAGTGCGCATGCTCGACAACGCATGGCCCACGCTGCGTCCGTTGCTGATCAACTGAAGACAACGACAAGTCGACGAAAGTGGCCCGCATGGTGCGGGCCACTTTCTTTCCAGGCAGCAGACAGGCTACTTGCCTTCGCCGTGAATGCCGCCGCGGGTGAGCGTCAGCGGATCAAGCAGCTTCTTCAATTCGCTCTTCGACAACCCAGTGGTTTCCAACGCCACGTCCATGATCGGCCGATGCTGCTTGTAGGCGAGCTTGGCCGTGGCGGCGCCCTTCTCGTAGCCGATCACCGGGTTCAACGCAGTGACCAGGATCGGGTTCATCGCCAGTGCCTGGTCGACCCGCGCCTTGTTGACCTTGAACCCGGCGATCGCCTTGTCGGCCAGCAGCACGCTGACGTTGGCCAGTATCCCGATCGACTGCAGCAGGTTGTGCGCGATCAGCGGCAGCATCACGTTGAGCTGGAAGTTGCCGGACTGGCCGGCGATGGTGATCGAGGCATCATTGCCGATCACCTGGGCGGCGACCATCGCCACCGCCTCGGGAATCACCGGGTTGACCTTGCCCGGCATGATCGACGAACCCGGTTGCAGCGCCGGCAGCTCGATCTCGCCCAGGCCAGCCAGCGGACCCGAGTTCATCCAGCGCAGGTCGTTGGCGATCTTCATCAGCGCCACCGCCAGCGTCTTCAGCGCGCCGGACAGTTCCACCGCTGCGTCTTGCGCGGCCATGCCCTCGAAATAATTTCCCGCCGACTCGAACTTCACGCCGGTCAGCTTCTTCAACTGCAGCGCCATCGCCGGACCGAACTTCGGGTCGGCGTTGATGCCGGTGCCCACCGCCGTGCCACCTTGCGGCAAGCGGCGCATGCGCTTCAGGGCATCCTCGATGCGCTCGATCGCCGAGCCGATCTGTGCGGCCCAGCCCGACAGCTCCTGGCCAAAGGTGATCGGCATCGCGTCCATCAGGTGGGTACGGCCGGTCTTGGGCGTGTTCTTCAGCTCGCGGGCGCGCTGGTCGATCGCCTTTTTCAGATGCTTCAGCGCGGGCAGCAATTGCTCGCTGGTGGTCAGCGTGGCGCTGACGTGGATCGCGGTGGGGATCACGTCGTTCGAGCTTTGCCCGTAATTGACGTGGTCGTTCGGATGCACCTTCGCGCCCGCCGCCACCGCCAGGTGCGCGATCACCTCGTTCGCGTTCATGTTGGTGCTGGTGCCCGAGCCGGTCTGGAAGATGTCGATCGGGAACTGCGCGTCATACTGGCCTTCCGCCACTGCCATCGACGCCTTGCGGATCGCCGCGGCCTGGTTCTTCTTCAAATGCCCCATCGCGACGTTGACCTCGGCCGCGGCCGCCTTGATCAGGCCCAGGGCACGGATGAACGGACGCGGCAGGTGCAGGCCGGAAATCGGGAAATTGTCGATCGCGCGCTGGGTCTGCGCGCCGTACAGCGCGTCGGCGGGGACTTTCAGCTCGCCCATGCTGTCGTGTTCGATGCGGAAATTGCTCATGGGAAGATCCTTGGGAAATGGATGGATCGGGGCGGCGCCACGTTCGGGATACAAGGGAGAACGGATACATCCGTCCACTATAAGCCGCCGGGCACGGACGCGCCGTCAATGTAAAATGGCGGTTTCCCCTCGCCGGAACGCCCCGATGTCCAACCACGCCCTCACCGCCCTGTCGCCGCTGGATGGCCGCTATGCCAGCAAGGTCGAAGCGCTGCGCCCGATCTTCAGCGAATTCGGCCTGATGCACCGCCGCGTGCAGGTGGAGATCGAATGGCTGCTGGCGCTGGCCGCCGAACCGAAGATCGTCGAGCTGCCGGCCTTCGACGACGCCCAGATCGCTACCCTGAAGGCCATCGCGGACAACTTCAGCGAGACCGACGGCGAGCGGATCAAGGCGATCGAGGCGACCACCAACCACGACGTGAAAGCGGTCGAGTACTTCATCAAGGAAAAGATCGGCGCCGACGCCAGCCTGGCGCAGGCGAAGGAATTCGTGCACTTCGCCTGCACCAGCGAGGACATCAACAACCTGTCCTACGCGCTGATGCTGCGCGACGCCCGCAGCGGCGTGCTGCTGCCGCAGCTCGACGCCGTGATCGGCAAGCTGCGCGAGATGGCCCACGACAACGCGAACCTGCCGCTGCTCTCGCGCACCCACGGCCAGACAGCTTCGCCCAGCACGCTGGGCAAGGAAATCGCCAACGTGGTGGCGCGGCTGGAGCGCCAGCGCCGGCAGCTGGTGGCGGTCGAAGTCTCCGGCAAGATCAACGGCGCCGTGGGCAACTACAACGCCCACGTCATCACCTACCCGGAAGTGGACTGGCGCGCGTTCTCGCAGCGCTTCGTCGAAAGCCTCGGCCTCGACTACAACGCCTACACCACCCAGATCGAGCCGCATGACAACGTGGCCGAATACTGCGACGCGGTGCGCCGCGCCAACATCATCCTGATCGACCTGGCCCGGGACATCTGGGGCTACATCTCGCTGGGTTACTTCAAGCAGACGCTGAAGGCCGGCGAAGTCGGCTCCTCCACCATGCCGCACAAGGTCAACCCGATCGACTTCGAAAACGCCGAAGGCAACTTCGGTCTCGCCAATGCGCTGCTCGGCCACTTCGCCGAAAAGCTGCCGATCAGCCGCTGGCAGCGCGACCTCACCGACTCCACCGTGCTGCGTGCGCTGGGCACCGCGTTCGGTCACGGCCTGGTGGCGCTGGAGTCATTGAAGAAGGGTCTGGGCAAGCTCAACGTCAACGCCGAGCGCATCGGCGCCGACCTCGACGCCAGCTGGGAAGTGCTGGCCGAAGCCGTGCAGACCGTGATGCGCCGCTACGGCCTGCCGCAGCCCTACGAACAACTCAAGGCGCTGACCCGTGGCCACGGCATCACCAGGGACTCGATGCGCGAATTCATCGCCGGCCTGGATCTTCCGGCCGAGGCGAAACAGCGGCTGCTGGAACTGACGCCTGGCAGTTACATCGGCGTGGCCGACGGACTGGCAAAGACCATCTGAGGACGAGGCCACCACCTCGGCCATGGCGGTGCAGAGCGAACCCTCGGGTTCGCCCCGCACCGCCAGCCTCGTGACTTCATCACGGTCGCGGCTTTCGGATTCCGCAAAGAGAACAGCCACCCGGGTTTCCCTGGGTGGCTGTTTTATTGGTGGGCCGTCACAGATTCGAACTGTGGACCAATTGATTAAGAGTCAACTGCTCTACCAACTGAGCTAACGGCCCATGAACTGATTGTATCCGCATGGACGGATTTGAAACTGGGGTGGATGATGGGATTCGAACCCACGACAACCGGAATCACAATCCGGGACTCTAACCAGCTGAGCTACATCCACCATCGTTTGATACTGGTGCGCCAGACAGGACTCGAACCTGCAACCGTCGGCTTAGAAGGCCGATGCTCTATCCGGTTGAGCTACAGGCGCCGTCCTGTCGGCAGAACGTGTCGCTGGTCGGGGCAGAGGGATTCGAACCCCCGACTTTTGCGTCCCAAACGCAACGCTCTACCAGACTGAGCTATACCCCGCTTTCGAATCCCCGGTCATGTCGCCACCGAAGCCTTGAAATGTTACGGGTGACGCCTCGCCCAGTCAATCGTATCGAAGCACACCTTGGTATTTCCTCACCACCGTTTCCAACGCGGACCTTGCAGGCTCCTGGTTGAAAACAGGACGGATGCAGACACCCTGTCCCGGAATAAAAATGGTGCGCCCGGAGAGATTCGAACTCCCGACCACCTAGTTCGTAGCCAGGTACTCTATCCAACTGAGCTACGGGCGCACTGTAAAACTTTTCAGCCGAACCGGCGGTTGTCTGGGGAACAAGCCGGCGAAGCCAGAAGCGGAATTATTCAGACTCCGACCTCTTGCGTCAACCCTTTTCGCAAAATTTCTTCATCAAATTCGTCGCCGATGGTCCGGCCATGAAAAAGGCGACCATCGGCCGCCCTTTCCCTGTTGCCCGAATAGCCGTCCAAACGACGATCAGCCATTCCACCTGTCGCGGCTCTGCGGCGCCGGATCACCGACCTTGCCCACGGCCGAGCCGGTGTCGCCCTTCGGCGGCGGCGGTGGCGGCGTGCTGCCGGTGGAGGCGCTCTTCGTCCAGTCCGCCGGCGGTCCGGGAACGCGCCCGGCCATGATGTCGTCGATCTGGTGTGCGTCGATCGTCTCGTACTGCAGCAGGGCGTCGGCCATCATGTGCAGCTTGTCCAGGTTCGCCGTCAGCAGTTCCGTGCTGCGCGCATAGGCGCGATCCAGGATGCCCCGCACCACGCCGTCGATCTTGCTCGCGGTTTCGTTGGAGATGCTCTTGTGCTGGGTCACCGAGCGGCCGAGAAAGACCTCGTCCTCGTCCTCGCCGTAGGTGATCGGCCCAAGTTCGTCCGACAGGCCCCACTTGGTGGCCATGTTGCGCGCCATCTTGGTGGCCCGCTCGATGTCGTTCGAGGCACCGGTGGTGACCTTGTCGGCGCCGAAAATCAGCTCCTCGGCCACGCGGCCGCCATACAGCGAACACAGCTGCGACTGGATCGCCACCCGGTTGATGCTGTACTTGTCGCCTTCGGGCAGGTACATGGTGACGCCGAGCGCGCGCCCTCGCGGAATGATCGTGACCTTGTAGACCGGGTCGTGCTCGGGGACGAGGCGGCCGACGATGGCATGACCTGCCTCGTGATAGGCGGTCAGTTTCTTCTCGTCCTCGCTCATCGCCATCGAGCGACGCTCGGTACCCATCAGGATCTTGTCGCGCGCCTTGTCGAGGTGGCTCATGCGCACTTCACGCGCGTTCTCGCGCGCGGCGAACAGGGCGGCCTCGTTGACCAGGTTGGCCAGATCGGCACCGGAGAAACCGGGGGTGCCGCGGGCGATCGTCATGGCGTTGACGTCGCTGGCGGTCGGCACCTTGCGCATGTGCACCTTGAGGATCTGCTCGCGACCGCGCACGTCGGGCAGCCCCACGACGACCTGGCGGTCGAAGCGGCCCGGACGCAACAGGGCCGGGTCGAGCACGTCGGGACGATTGGTCGCCGCGATCACGATGATGCCTTCACTGCCCTCGAAGCCATCCATCTCGACCAGCAAGGCGTTCAGGGTCTGCTCGCGCTCGTCGTGCCCGCCACCGAGGCCGGCGCCGCGATGACGGCCGACCGCGTCGATTTCGTCGATGAAGATGATGCAGGGCGCATGCTTCTTGGCCTGCTCGAACATGTCGCGCACGCGGCTGGCGCCGACGCCGACGAACATCTCGACGAAGTCCGAACCGGAAATCGAGAAGAACGGCACCTTGGCCTCGCCCGCGATGGCCTTCGCCAGCAGGGTCTTGCCGGTGCCCGGAGGACCGACCATCAGCACGCCACGGGGAATCTTGCCGCCGAGCTTCTGGAACTTGGACGGATCGCGCAGGAACTCGACCAGTTCGCCGACCTCCTCCTTGGCTTCGTCACAACCGGCCACGTCGCCGAAGTTGACCTTGATCTGGTCCTCGCCCTGCAGCTTCGCGCGCGAACGACCGAAACTCATCGCGCCGCGGCCGCCACCACCGGACTGCATCTGGCGCATGAACCAGATGAACACGCCCACGATCAGCAGCACCGGCAGCCAGCTCACCAGCAGGCCGATCAGCGAGAAACCTTCGGACGGGTCCTGCCGGACTTCGACGCCCTTGTCCTGCATCTGCTTGACCACCTGGCTGGTGGAAAAGCCCAGGATCGGGGCGACGGTGCGGAACGCGCTGCCATCCTTCAGCTTGCCGCTGATCGTGGCGGGCTGGTCGGCGCCGATCGTGGCGTTGGCCACGTTGCCGTTGTCCACGCTTTGCACGAACGCGCTGTAGGCCATGTCCGTGGAAGCGGCGCCACGCGGGTTGAAGTTCTGGAACACGGTGAACAGCACCACCGCGATGATTACCCAGAGCAACACATTTTTCGCTGTTTCATTCATGCACGGTTCTCGCCCGGTGACGCCGCGACGGGCTTGCGGCCCGTCGCCAGCGCATATACCTCACGCGAACGCGCGCGGGAGGCCTTAGGTTTACGCATCGTCACGCGGCTGAAGTCCGCGCGCAAGCTGCGCAAGTAATCGTCAAAGCCGACACCCTGGAACAACTTGATCAAAAACGATCCGCCCGGCTTCAGCCATTCCCGGCTGAAGTCGAGCGCCAGTTCGCACAAAGCCATCGCGCGGATCTGGTCGGCCAGGGCCACTCCACTCATATTGGGGGCCATGTCGCACAGTACAAGATCGACCTTGAGGCCATCCAGGCGCGACTCCAGCTCCTTCAACACACTTTCCTCGCGGAAGTCGCCCTGCAGGAAGTCCACCCCGGCGATGCTTTGCATCGGCAGGATGTCCAGGGCGAAGACCTTGCCGCTGTCACCCAGCCGGTTGCGCACCAGTTGGGACCAACTGCCCGGCGCCGCACCGAGGTCGACCACGTTGATGCCCGGCTTGAGCAGCCGGTCGCGTTCGAGCAGTTCCTCCAGCTTGTAGACGGCACGCGAGCGCAGGCCTTCGGCCTGGGCCTTTTTCACGTATTCGTCGTTGAAATGTTCGCGCAGCCATACTGCACTGCTTTTGCTGCGGGCCATGTCGTGCAATCGTCGATTGGGGAACGGGATACCCGCATGATACCCTTTGCCGTTCATCAACCGTGAATCGAGTCCCACCGCATGGCCCTCTCCTCCTCGCAGATCCGTTACCTGCGCAGCCTCGCCCATGACCTGAGCGCGGTCGTCCTGCTGGGCAACAAGGGCGCCACGGAGGCCGTGGTGAAGGAACTGAACCAGGCGCTGGACATCCACGAACTGGTCAAGATCAAGCTTTCCGGCGGCGACAAGGAAGAGCGCCAGGCGCAGATCGACGTGCTCACCGGCGGCACCGGCGCCGAGCAGATCCAGCAGATCGGCCATGTCGTGGTGTTGTTCCGCCGCAATGTCGACGAACCGAAGATCGCCCTGCCACGCTGATGGATCTGTCGCTGGAACGCCCCGAAGGCTATCTGTACGTGCGCCGGGTGGCCGCGCACGGCATCACCCTGATTGATCGCGAACTCACCTCCAGCTTCCTGCTGGCACCGGACAGGGCGATCGAGAACTGGCCCGTCACGGCTCCCGAAACGCTCGATGCCAGCCATGTCGAAGCCTTGCTGGCGCTGAACCCCGAGCTGGTCGTGCTGGGTACCGGCGCGCGCCAGACCTTTCCGGCGGCCGCGTTCATGGCGGGCTTCCTGCGCAAGAACATCGGCATCGAGGTGATGGACAACGCCGCCGCGGCGCGCACCTACAACCTGCTGGCCGACGAAGGCCGCCGGGTGGTCGCCGCCTTCATCCTGCCGCCAGGCTGATTGCCACCAAGCTGATTGCCGCTGCACCCGGGCCGCGGCCCGGGCGGTGACCGGCCGCATCAACGCTGCGGCAGATAGCCCAGCGGATCGACCGGATTGCCGTCCTTGCGGATCTGGAATTCCAGCTCGTTGCGGGTGGTGCCGGTCGAGCCCATCTCGGCGATCTGCTGCCCCCTGCTCACCTGCTGCCCCTCCTTGACCAGCCGCTTGCGGTTGTGGCCATACGCCGACAGGAAGCTGTCGCTGTGCTTGATGATCACCAGTTCGCCATAGCCGACCAGGCCGTTGCCGCTGTAGACCACCACGCCGTCGGCGGCCGCCCGGATCGGATCGCCGGACTTGCCCGCAATCTCGATGCCGGGAATCGCATCGGCGCTGTTGAAGCGACCCACCAGGTTGCCCTCGGCTGGCCAGTGCCACTGCACCCCGCTGACCACCCGCGAAACCCCCGCCGCCGGCGTGGCCGGTGGCGGCATGGCGGCCGGTGCCACCGGTGCAACGCCGGCGACCGGCACGACACTGGGCGCCGCCGCGGCACCCACGGGCTTGACCGGCTTTGCCGCCGTGGCCACCGGCGAAACTGCCGGGGCAGCAGGCGAATGCGCGGACGCCGATACCCCGCCGGCCGACGCCGTGGCGGGCGATGCCGGCGTCGGCACGGACTCGAACACCGGCGCGGCGGCGACGCTCGAACCTGCCGCCTGCACGGGCGCGGCAACGCTCGACGGTGTCACCGCACGCCTGCCCGGCGGCGCCAGCGTCAGGCGCTGCCCCGGCCAGATCGTGTACGGTTCGGCAATCCCGTTCCACTGGGCCAGGTCACGGAAGTCCACGCCCTTGCGGAACGCGATCGAATAAAGCGTGTCGCCATGCTGCACCTGGTAGCTGCCACCGGGTATCGGCGTACGCGCGGGAGCTGGCGGCGGGGTGACCACGGCGGCGTGGCGATAAGTCGTTCCGGCCGCCGGCTCAACCACGACCGAGCTGCGCATGGTGCCGCAGGCAGCAAGCAGCGAGGCTGCGACCAGCAACGCCGGCCATTGAAGATATCGATCCATGGGCATCAGCATACCGAGGCAGACAGTGATTTTCATGCGACGTCACCATGGCGGGAGGCCGCCAGGCTCGCCCGGCTTGGAAAATTCACCACTTCAGCGCAGGACGAACCACCACACCAGCAGCAACGCCAGCGCCAGCAAGGCCGTCCAGCCGATCCACTCGACGTATTTGTGCAGGATGCGCTCGGCGCGTTCGCCGAACAGGCGGATCAACAGGGCAAGCAGCCACACGCGCTTGCCGCGGCCGAGCCCGATGCAGGCCAGGAACGGCAGGATCGGCACGCCGATGATGCCGCAGGCCCAGGTGACGAACTTCATCGGCACCACCGGCTGCAGCGCAGCCAGGATCAGCACGCCGAACATGCCCCAGTGATGCTCGACCATCTGCTTGCTCAGCACCGCCACGCCCTGTTCGATCGGCGTCAGCAGATGCAGCGCATCCAGCGCGGGCCGCAGCGCGTGGAAGGCCCAGTGGCCCAGCACGTAGCCGACCAGGGCGCCCAGCAGCGAAAACAGCAGGCTGATGTTGGCGAAAAAGAACGCCTTGTGCCGCTTGCCCAGCATCATCGGCGCCAGCATCACTTCCGGCGGAATCGGGAAGATGAACGCCTCGACGAAACTGAGCCCGGACAGGTAGTACAACGCTCTGCGATCGCGCGCCCAGCTCAGTGCACGCGCGTACAGCCCGGCAAACAGGCGCATCAGCCGATACCGCCAAGCAGGGGCACGAAGCTGACCGGGCCGAGTTCTTCCTGGATGAAGTCGCCCTGCCCGTCGCCACGCATGCGGATCAGCGTTTGCCGGCTGGGTGAACCCACCGGCGCCACCAGCACGCCGGTCGGGCTGAGCTGATCGAGGATGCGGGTGGGAATGGTGTCGCCGGCGGCGGTGAGGATGATCGCATCGAACGGTGCCTCGTCGGGCCAGCCCAGCTTGCCGTCGTCGTGGCGCGAGCGCAGGTTGGTCAGGCCCAATTGGCGGAAGCGGCGCCGGGCCTGGCGCAACAGCGCCTCGATCCGCTCCACCGTGAACAACTGCGGCACCAGCGCGGCCAGCACCGCGGCCTGGTAGCCCGAGCCGGTGCCGATCTCCAGCACTTTCTGCGGCATGCCCTGCTTCGCGTCGAAATGCTCGAGCAGGGCTTCGGTCATGCGCGCCACCACCCACGGTTGCGAGATGGTCTGGCCATGGCCGATCGGCAACGCATCATTCTCGTAGGCGCGCGAATGCAGCGCCTGATCGATGAAGTGATGGCGCGGCAGGTTGCGGATCACTTCGATCACCCGCGCATCGCGAATGCCGCTGTCCTTGAGCATCGCGGCCAGCCGGTCGCGGGCGCGCTGCGACGTCATGCCCTCGCCCTTCAGCTCTGCCGCCGGCAGTGGATAGACCGTCATGGCTCAGGCCACCTCGTTCGTGGGATTGCGGCCTTCGGCCATCGCGGTGCTCATCTCGTCGCTGAGCGGCTGCATCCAGCTGCTGACTTTCTCCAGTGCCTGGAACCGGGTCAGATCGACGTGGATCGGCGTCACCGAGACGAAACCCCGCCGCACGGCGTTGAAGTCGGTGCCGGGGCCGGCGTCATCGGCCTCGCCGGCCGGGCCGATCCACCAGATCGGCCGACCCCGCGGATCGGTCTGCGCGATGCAGGGGGCCGCGCGATGGCGACGCCCGAGCCGGGTGACTTCGAAACCCTGGATGTCGGCCCAGGGAAGGTCGGGCACGTTGACGTTGAGAATGGTGTCGGCGGGCAGCGGATCGACCAGCAGGCGGTTCATCAGCAGCAGCACCGCTTTCGCGGCCGAGTCGTAGTGCACGCCCTTGTGGTCGTGGCTGACCAGCGACACGGCGATCGCCGGCAGCCCCAGGAAGCGTCCTTCCATTGCCGCCGAGACGGTGCCGGAATAGATCACGTCGTCACCGAGGTTGGCCGAGTTGTTGATGCCCGACACGACCATGTCCGGCTCTTCATCGAGCAGCCCGGCCAGCGCCAGGTGCACGCAATCGGTGGGCGTGCCCGCCACCCGGTAGTAGCCGTTGGCCATCGGCAACACCCGCAAGGGTGCGTCCAGGGTCAGCGAATTGCTTGCACCTGACCGGTCCCGGTCGGGCGCGACCACGGTCACGTCCGCCACTTCGCCGAGACGCTCGGCCAGCACGCGGATGCCCGGGGCATCCACGCCATCGTCGTTACTTACCAGAACTCGCATGATGCTCCGTGGAAAGCGACACGCAGGTGCTCATTGCCATCCTGCGGCAGCGCACTGCTGAAGCCTCGAAGTCTACCGGAGCGCGCCCCCGGTTTCACGCCGTTCCCCGGTGCTTTCGCCATTCGCCCGGCCGCGCCGCATTGGTTAGCATGGCCCGATGAAGCGCCGTCCGCCCGCTCCGATCACCGATGCCGACAGCCAGCTGTTTCGCGAGGCGATCGGCGAGGTGCGCGTGCTCGACCCGGTGGCTGCACCGCCGGCTGCGGCGCGGCCGGCGCCGTACCCGCACATGCTGGAGGCCGACGAAGCGGCCGTGCCGGGCGAGCTGCTGGACATGGCGTTCGACCCGGCCGTGCTCGAAGTCGGCGAAGAGCTGGCCTACCTGCGCGATGGCTATTCGCCGAAGCTGCTGCGCCAGCTCAAGCGTGGCCAGTTCAGCGTGCAGGACGACCTCGACCTGCACCAGATGAACGCCGCCGCCGCACAGGCCAGCATCGTGGCCTTCCTCGCCGAAGCGAAGCAACACGGGCTGCGCTGCGTGCGCATCGTGCATGGCAAGGGCTTGCGCTCGAAATCCGCCGGGCCGGTACTGAAGGGACTCACCGATCGCATGCTGCGCCGGCGCGACGACGTGATCGCGTTCGCCTCGGCGCGGCCGGCGTTGGGCGGCACCGGCGCGGTCGTCGTGCTGCTCAAGGGCTGACCCCGGCAGCACCATCCGCTACACGATCGTGGCCAACTCGCGCACGACTACCGTGGCATAGGCGCCCGCGGGCAATTCGAACGACAGCTCCAGCGCATCGTCGGCCAGCCAATGCCAGCGCAAGTCCTTCGGCAGCAGGCGCAACGGCCGGCGTTCCTGGTCCATCCGCGCCGCCACCAGACCCGCCACAAGGTCACTGTCCTGCGCGGCGATCCCGCGCTCCAGCTCACCCACTTCATCTTCGGAGGGCGGCTCGCCCTGCCCCCACAACGGGCCGGAGGGATGAATGTCGGCGCGGGCCAGGCGCCCGGCCAGCTCGGGCGTGAACGGCTCGGGCCCGAACCAGGAACGCGAGCCGGCCAGCGACCAGATCTCGCCCTGCAGCGGCGTATCCCAGGCGTTGCGCTCGACCCGCGCCGCCAGCACGTTGTTGAAGATCTGCGAGCGGGCCGCCGACAGCAGCATCGAGCGCTTGTCGCGGTCGACGCGGCGCCCGCCGAACATCGCGCGGGCCTGGGCGACGTTGCCGCCTTCCCGGCCGAAGCGCTGTTCGCCGAAGTAGTTCGGCACGCCCCGGGCGGCGATCTGCGCGAGCACGACCTCGGCGGCAGCGCGGTCGCCCGCGGCCTCGCGCAACACTAGCACGAAGCGGTTGCCGCGCAGCGCACCGCGCTTGAGCTTGCGCGAATGGCGGGTGGCGGCCAACACCTTCACCTCGGCATGGGGAAAGGCCGACCAGTCCGGATCGGGCTTGCCGGCCAGTTGCACCGAAAAGGTCTGGCGGGTCACCGCGTGGCGATCCTTCAGTCCGGCAAAACCCACCGCCAGCGGGGGCACGCCGGCGAATTTCGCCAGTTCGCGGGCAACCCAGTCGGTATTCGCGCCGCGCTTTTCCACCCACAACAGGGCGTGTTCGCCGGCGCCGTCGGCGTCATGGCCCAGCACTTCCTCGACCTGGAAATCCTCGGCGCTGACGCGCATTCGGGCAGTCAGCGGAGGATGGCCGAAGGCTTGGGGAAGTTCAGACATGGGGTTTCCCGGCAACGATGAATCGGAAGGCGTGCAGCGGCGGGCGCGCCAGGCCTGGACTAGACCAGAAAGATCGTGGCCAGTCCGAGGAAGATGAAAAAGCCGCCGCTGTCGGTCATCGCGGTGATCAGCACGCTGGAACCCAGCGCCGGATCGCGCCCGAATTTCGTCATCAGCACGGGAATGCCGACGCCGGCAAACGCCGCCAGCAGCAGGTTCAGTGTCATCGCCGCCGTCATCACCAGTCCCAGCGAGAGGCTGTCGTACAGCAACCACGCCACCAGGCCGATCACCCCGCCCCAGATCAGGCCGTTGACCAGCGACACGGTCAGTTCCTTGCGCCACAGGCGCTTGGCGCTCTCGGCGGTGATCTGGTTCAGCGCCAGCGCGCGCACGATCATGGTGATGGTCTGGTTGCCGGAATTGCCGCCGATGCCGGCCACGATCGGCATCAGGGCGGCCAGCGCCACCAGCCGCTCGATCGAGCCCTCGAACAGGCCGATCACCCGCGAGGCGATGAAGGCGGTGACCAGGTTGATCGCCAGCCACGACCAGCGGTTTTTCAGCGAGGCCCACACCGAGGCGAAGATGTCTTCCTCCTCGCGCAGGCCGCCGCGGCTGAGCGCCTCGCTTTCGCTCTCCTCGCGGATCACGTCGACCATCGCGTCGATGGTGATGCGGCCGATCAGGTGACCGCGGTCGTCGACCACCGGCGCGGTCACCAGGTCGTAGCGCTCGAAGGCCTGGGCCACGTCGTACGCGTCATCAGCCGGATGGAAGGTGTTGACGTCCGGCGCCATCACCTCGCTGACCATCTTCTCCGGCGGATTCACCAGCAACCAGTGCAGCGGCAGCACGCCGGTCAGCAGGTTGTCCTGGTTGATCACGAACAGCTTGTCGGTCTGCGCCGGCAGTTCGTCCCAGCGGCGCAGGTAGCGCAGCACCACTTCCAGGCTGACGTCCTCGCGGATGGTGACCATCTCGAAGTCCATCAACGCGCCGAGCTGGTCGTCCTCCCACGACAGCGCCGACTGCACCTGCTCGCGCTGCTGCGCATCGAGGCCGGCCATCAGCTCCGGCAGCATCGCCGTGGGCAGGTCCTCGACCAGGTCGGCCAGTTCGTCGGCGTCCAGCGTTTCGGCCGCGGCGAGGATCTCGTGCCGGTCCATGTCCGCGATCAGCGACTCGCGCACCGCGTCGGACACTTCCAGCAGGATCTCGCCGTCGCGATCGGCCTTGACCAGTTGCCAGACCGCGAGACGGTCGTCCAGCGGCAGCGATTCGAGGATGAAGGCGATATCGGCCGGATGCAGCGCATCCAGTTGCAGGCGCAACTCGGCCTGCAGTTCTTCGGTCAGCGGAACATCGTCGTCCTGCCGGTGAAGCACGCCCTGAATGGCTTCAAGCTGGTCATGCAGGCGACCGACTGCACTGCGGGTCTCGATCTCGCTCACGCGCGCTCCAGCAGGACGCAGGCCTGGGCCGCGATCCCTTCGCCACGGCCGCAAAAGCCGAGTTTCTCGGTGGTGGTTGCCTTCACGCTGATGCAGCCGACCCCGCAGTCCAGGTCGACCGCCAGGTTCTCGCGCATCGCCTGCGCGTGCGGGGTGACCTTGGGCGCCTCGCCGATCACCGTGATGTCGGCGTTGCCCAGCCGGTAGCCGTGCTGGGCCATCAGCATCGCCGCATGCCGCAGGAACTGGCGGCTGTCGGCGTCGCGCCAGCGTTCGTCGGTGGGCGGAAAATGCCGGCCGATGTCGCCCAGCGCCAGCGCGCCGAAGATCGCGTCGCACAGCGCGTGGATCACCACGTCGCCATCGGAATGCGCCACCACGCCCCGTCGATGCGCGATGCGCACGCCGCCGAGGACGACATGGTCGCCTTCGCCAAAGGCGTGGACATCGAAACCTGTACCGATGCGCATCATGCAGTCCTTGAAAGCAGGAATTCGGCCAGCGCGAAATCCGCTGCCGTAGTCACCTTGATGTTGTCCTCGGCGCCCTCGACCAGCAGCGGTGCGAAGCCGGCCTGTTCCATCGCCATCGCCTCGTCGCTGACATTCACGCCGCGCCGCGCCGCGTCACGCAGCGCCGCCGACAGTTGAGCACGACGGAACATCTGTGGCGTGAAGGCGCGCCAGCGCAGGTCGCGTGCTTCGGTGAATTCGCTGCACCCGCCGGCATTGGCCCGCTTCAGCGTGTCGCGCAGCGGCGCGCCCAGCAGGCCGCCGTCCCTGGCACTGGCCAGTTCGATCAGCCTGTCGATATCCGCCGTGCGCACACACGGCCGCGCGGCGTCGTGCACCAAGACGAAATCATCGGCCGCCACCGATGCGGGCAAGGCCTGCAGCCCGGCCAGCACCGAATCGCTGCGCTCCGCTCCGCCGATCGCGGCCCGCACCGGCTTGCCGTGCAGCGTTTCCATGCCCGACCAGTGCGCATCCGTCGCGGCCAGCGTCACCAGCAGGCCAGCGATGCGCGGATGCGCGGCGAGCCGCTCCAGGGTGTGCTCGATCAACGGACGTCCGGCCAGCGGCAGGTACTGCTTGGGGCAGTCACCGCCGACCCGGGTACCGCGCCCTGCGGCCGGCACCACGCACCACAGCCGAGCCGCGCTCATGGCGATCCGGCGGGTTGGGCGACCGGCGGTGGCGTGCTGCTGCCCGCACCGGCAGGCGGCTCGACCACCTGGTAGAACACTTCGCCCGGCTTGATCAGGCCCAGTTCGGTGCGCGCCCGCGCCTCGACCGCCTGGTCGCCGTGCTTGAGATCCTGCACATCGGCACCGACCGCCTGGTTGCGCTGCAGCAGCTTTGCGTTGTCGTCCGTCTGCTTTTTCACCGCCACGCGCAAGGTGTCCACCTCGCGCATGCTGCCGTTGCCGGTCCACAGCTTCAGCTGCAGACCGATCAGCAGCAGGATCAGGATGACGGCGATCCAGCGCAGCATGGGAGCGGGCTGCCCGCTCAGCCCGGCAGGCGGCTGAGGTTGGGGAAGGCGTCGCGCCCGGCGTAGCGTGCCGCCGAACCCAACGCCTCCTCGATGCGCAGCAACTGGTTGTACTTCGCCACGCGATCGCTGCGGCACAGCGAGCCGGTCTTGATCTGGGTGGCCGTGGTGGCCACCGCGATGTCGGCGATGGTGGTGTCCTCGGTCTCGCCGGAGCGGTGCGAGATCACCGCCGAATACTTCGCCGCGTCAGCCATCGCGATCGCTTCCAGCGTTTCGGACAGCGTGCCGATCTGGTTCACCTTGATCAGGATCGAGTTGGCGATCTTCTTCTCGATGCCTTCGCGGAAGATCGTCGGATTGGTCACGAACAGGTCGTCGCCGACCACCTGCACGCGATCGCCGATGGTGTCGGTGAGGAGCTTCCAGCCGTCCCAGTCGCCTTCGGCCATGCCGTCCTCGATGGTGACGATCGGGTACTGCTTCGCCCAGCCAGCCAGCAGGTCGACGAACTGGGCCGAGCTGTACTGCTTGCCTTCGCCCGCCAAGTCGTACTTGCCGTCCTTGTAGAACTCCGAGCTGGCGGCATCCAGGCCGAGCAGGATCTCGCTGCCGACCTTGTAGCCGGTCTTGTGGATCGCCTCGAGGATGGTGTCGAGCGCCTCGATGTTGGAACGCAGGTTCGGCGCGAAGCCGCCCTCGTCGCCCACCGCCGTGTTGAGGCCCTTGCCCTTCAGCACGCTCTTCAGCGCATGGAAGATTTCCGCGCCGGCGCGCAGCGCCTCGGCGAAGCTGGGCATGCCCACCGGCAGCACCATGAACTCCTGCACGTCGATGTTGTTGTCCGCGTGCTCGCCGCCGTTGATGATGTTCATCATCGGCACCGGCAGCGCGCCGGGCTTGCCGCCAGCCTGATTGAAGCTGGACAGGTACTTCCACAGCGGCTCGCCGCGCGAATCGGCCACCGCGTGCGCCGCCGCCATCGAAACGCCGAGCAACGCATTCGCGCCCAGCTTGCCCTTGTTCGGCGTGCCGTCCAGCGCGATCAATTTGCCGTCCAGGCCCTTCTGGTCGGCCGCGTCGAAACCCTTCAGCATGTCGGCAATCGTGCCGTTGACGTTGGCCACCGCGTTCTTCACGCCCTTGCCGCCGTAGCGCGACTTGTCGCCGTCGCGCAGCTCGACCGCCTCGCGCGAACCGGTGGAGGCGCCGCTGGGCACGGCCGCACGGCCGAAACTGCCATCGGCCAGGGTAACTTCGGCTTCCAGCGTGGGATTGCCGCGCGAGTCGAGGATTTCACGGGCGTGGATGCGGGTGATCTGGGTGCTCATGCGGTTTCCGTAAGCTGATGGTGAAAGAGTTGGAACGGGCGCATCGCTGCGCCCGGTGTTTCAGGAAACATCCTGCTCCAGGAAGCGGTGCCGCTTGGTCACGGCATCCAGCTCCAGCAGCGTTTCCAGCAGCGCTTCCATCTTGCCCAGCGGCCAGGCATTCGGCCCATCGGACAGCGCCTTGCTGGGATCGGGATGGGTCTCGGCGAACAGGCCGGCCACGCCCACGGCCACCGCCGCACGCGCCAGCACCGGCACGAATTCGCGCTGGCCGCCCGAACTGGCGCCCTGCCCGCCCGGCAGCTGCACGGAATGCGTCGCGTCGAACACCACCGGGCAGCCGGTCTCGCGCATCACGCTGAGCGAGCGCATGTCCGACACCAGATTGTTGTAGCCGAAGCTGGCGCCGCGCTCGCACACCATGATGTCGTCGTTGCCCACGGCCTTGGCCTTGGCCACCACGTGCTTCATGTCCCACGGCGCCAGGAACTGACCCTTCTTGATGTTCACCGGCTTGCCGGCGCGCGCCACCTTCTGGATGAAGTCGGTCTGCCGGCACAGGAAGGCCGGCGTCTGCAGCACGTCGACCACCGAAGCCACCTCGTCCATCGGCGTGTATTCGTGCACGTCGGTGAGCAGCGGCACGCCGATCTGGCGCTTCACCTCGGCCAGGATGCGCAGGCCTTCTTCCAGGCCGGGGCCACGGAAGCTGTCGCCCGACGACCGGTTCGCCTTGTCGAAGCTGGACTTGAAGATGAAGTGGACGCCCAGCCGGCCGGTGATCTCCTTCAGCGTGCCGGCGGTGTCCAGCTGCAACTGTTCGGACTCGACCACGCAGGGGCCGGCGATCAGGAACAGTCGCTGGTCCAGGCCTACCTCAACGCCACAAAGCTTCATGCCACGGACTCCTGCGCCAGTTTGTCGCCTGCATGGACGGCCTTGAACTCGCGCGCGGCGTGCACGAAGCCGCTGAACAGCGGATGGCCATCGCGCGGGGTCGAGGTGAACTCCGGATGCGCCTGGCAGCCGAGGAACCACGGATGCTGCTGTTGCGGCAGCTCGACGATCTCCACCAGCAGGTCATCCATCGACTTGCCCGAGATCACCAGGCCCAGGTCCTCGAACGACTGGCGATAGCGATTGTTGAATTCGTAGCGATGGCGATGCCGCTCGCGCACCACGTCCTGGCCGTACATCTCGCGCGCCAGCGTGCCCGCCTTCAGGCGGCATTCCTGCGCGCCCAGGCGCATGGTGCCGCCGAGGTCGGAACGGTCGCTGCGCTGCTCCACCTCGCCGGTGGCGGTGGTCCATTCGGTGATCAGTGCAATCACCGGATTGGCGGTATTGCGATCGTTCTCGCTGGAGTCGGCGTCAGCCAGGCCGGCGACATGCCGGGCAAAGTCCACCACCGCCGCATGCATGCCGTAGCAGATGCCGAAATACGGCACGCCGTGCTCGCGGGCGTACTTCGCGGCCAGCACCTTGCCCTCGAAACCGCGCTTGCCGAAACCGCCGGGCACCAGGATCGCATCGACCTTGCCCAGCACGCTGGCGGCGCCATCGGCCTCGATCTGCTCGGAGTCGATCCAGTCCAGGTTCACCCGCGTCTGCTGCTTGATGCCGCCATGACGCAGCGCCTCGCCCAGCGACTTGTAGGCATCCTTGTGCTCGACGTACTTGCCCACGATGGCGACGGTGATCTCGTCCTTCGGATGCTCCACCGCGTCCACCGTGCGCTGCCATTCGGACAGGTCGGCCGGCTTGGCGTCCAGGTTCAGGCGCTTGACCACGATGTCGTCCAGCCCCTGCTCATGCAGGTACAGCGGCTGCTTGTAGATGATGTCCACGTCGGCGGCGCTGATCACCGCCTGCTCCGGCACGTTGGTGAACAGCGCGATCTTGCGGCGCTCGCCTTCGGGCAGCGGCTGCTCGCAGCGACACAGCAGGATGTCCGGCTGGATGCCGATCGAGCGCAGTTCCTTCACCGAGTGCTGGGTGGGCTTGGTCTTGATCTCGCCGGCAGCCTTGATGAACGGCACCAGGGTCAGGTGCATGAACACCACCTTCTCCGGGCCGTGCTCGATGCGCAGCTGGCGGATCGCCTCCAGGAACGGCAGCGACTCGATGTCGCCCACGGTGCCGCCGATCTCCACCAGCGCTACGTCGAAGCCGCGGGTGGCCTCGTGGATGCAGTGCTTGATCTCGTCGGTGATGTGCGGGATCACCTGCACGGTGGCGCCCAGATAGTCGCCGCGGCGTTCCTTGCGGATCACGCTCTCGTAGATCTTGCCGGTGGTGATCGAGTTCTTGCCGGTGAGGCGGGTGCGCAGGAAGCGCTCGTAGTGGCCAAGGTCGAGGTCGGTCTCGGCGCCGTCGTCGGTGACATACACCTCACCGTGCTGGAACGGACTCATCGTGCCCGGATCCACATTGATGTAGGGATCGAGCTTCATCATGGTGACCGAGAGGCCGCGGGCTTCGAGGATGGAAGCGAGCGACGCCGCAGCAATGCCCTTGCCAAGCGAGGACACCACACCGCCGGTGACGAAAATCAGGGGGGTCATGGAAAGCAGCCGTGCGGAAATTAGGCATTTTAGCTGCAGAAGCGTTTCACTGCGAGATGGCAGATGAATTTTCCTCGCGATCAGTTCATTTACGCGCCCCCCCGGGAGCGTGAAACAGCCGTGGGCGGCCTGCTAGCATGACCGGATGAACAGCCCCGTCCCCGCCCGTCTTGCCGCTTTGCGCGCGGCCATGCAGCAGCATGGCGTTGCCGCCGTGCTGGTTCCCAGCGCCGATCCCCACCTGTCCGAATACCTGCCCGCGCACTGGTCCGCCCGGGAATGGCTGTCCGGCTTCACCGGCTCGGCCGGCACCCTGATCGTGAGCCGCGACGAGGCCGGGTTGTGGACCGACTCGCGCTATTTCTCCCAGGCCGAGCAGCAGCTGACGGGCAGCGGCATCCGCCTGATGAAACTGCGCGTGCCGCATACCCCCGAACACCTGGCGTGGTTGCAGCAGCACCTGCACCAGGGTGACGTGCTGGCCGTGGCCGGCGACAGCGTGTCCGTCACCACGCGCCAGCAGATCGAACGGCATCTGGCCGGCACCGGTGCCAGCCTGCGCACCGACCTGGACCTGCCCGGTGCGATCTGGCCTGATCGACCCGCGCTGCCGCAGGCGGCGGTGGTCGAACACGACCCCGTTTACGCGTGCATTGCGCGCGCGGACAAGTTCAGCCGACTGCGCAAGGCGATGCACAAGCTCGGCGCCACCCATCACCTGCTGTCCAGCCTCGACGACATCGCCTGGCTGACCAACCTGCGTGGCAGCGACGTCGAGTGCAATCCGGTGTTCCTGGCCCACCTGCTGGTCCAGGCCGATCAGCGAGCCACGCTGTTCGTCGGACGCGCCAAGCTCACCGATGCCCTGGTCGCGCGGCTGGCCGCCGACGGCATCGCCATCGCCGACTACGCCTCGGTCACCTCCGTGCTGAACGAGCTGGGGGCGAACGAGCGCCTGCTGCTGGACAGCAGTCGGGTGGTCGACACCATCGCGGCGGCAATCGCGCCAGCGGTGACCCGGATCGAGGCGGCCAACCCCAGCACTGCTTTCAAGGCCGTGAAGAGCGCCGCCGAACTCGAACATGTCCGCGACGTGATGCGCCGTGACGGCGCCGCCCTGGTGCGCGGATTCCGCCGACTGGAGCAGCGCCTGGCCGCGGGCATGACGGTCACCGAACTGGACGTGGACACAGTGCTGCGCGAGGAGCGCTCGGCCCAGCCGGGCTGGGTGGGCGAGAGCTTCGCCACCATCGCCGGCTACCAGGCCAACGGCGCGCTGCCGCATTACCGCGCCACGCCCGAAGCGCACAGCACGCTGCAGGCGAAGGGCCTGCTGCTGATCGATTCGGGCGGCCAGTATCTCGGCGGAACCACCGACATCACCCGCGTGCTGGCCTTGGGCGAGACCACCGCCGAGCAACGCCGCGATGCGACCCTGGTGATGAAGGGCATGATCAACCTGTCGCGGGCGCGCTTCCCGAAAGGCGCCAGCGGCCCGCAGCTGGATGCCCTGGCGCGGGCGCCGCTGTGGGCGGCCGGGATGGATTACGGCCACGGCACCGGTCACGGCGTGGGCTACTTCCTCAACGTGCACGAAGGCCCGCACGGCATCCGCGCGCCGGTACCTGGCGGGGCGCTGGTGGCGCTGGAGCCTGGCATGATCAGCTCGATCGAGCCGGGCCTGTACAAGCCAGGCCGGCACGGCATCCGCCACGAGAACCTGGCGGTGGTGGTCGAGGCCGAGCAGACCGAGTTCGGCGAGTTCCTCGCCTTCGAGACGCTGACCATGTGCCCGTTCGACCGCCGCGCACTGGAGCCGGGCCTGCTCAATCCGGAAGAACGCGCCTGGCTGGACGACTATCACGCCAGCGTGCGCGCCGCGCTCAGTCCGTTGCTGGAAGAAGCGGACCTGGAGTGGCTGAACCGCCACTGCGCAGCGCTGTAGGTCCTGCTCGAAACGCCGGCGGGCGGTGCCTGCGGGAGTGCCGCAGGCACCGCTCAGCGAAAGTGCGTCGCGTCGACCTCGGCCGCTGCGGGCTGCATGAAGTATTCGGCAGGTACTTCTCGCCCTCGTCGCAGAACGCCGTCACCACGGTCTTCAGTTCGGGGAAGTTCTGCCGGATCCGCTTGGCGGCCAGCAGGTGCGCTCCCGAACTCGGCCCGCAGAACAGGCCGTGGGTTCGTGCCAGCCGCTTCATCTCGGCTACCGCGTCGGCGCTGGACACGCTGAGCACCTCGTTCACCAGGCTCGCGTGGCGCTGGAAGATGCCCGGCACGAAGCCGTCGGAAATGCCCTCGATGGTATGCGTGGCGATCTCGCCGCACAGGATCGTGCACGACTCGGACGGCTCCATCGCGAACAGCCGCACGTCCGGATTGACCGCGCGGAACGCCTGGCCACGCCGATCAGGGTGCCGCCGGTGCCGACGCCCAGCACCAGCGCATCGGGCAACCGGCCACTCGGCAATTGGGCCAGGATCTCCGGCCCCAGCACCACCCGGTTTTCCTCGACATTCCATTCCGACTCGAACTGGGCCGGGGCGAAGTAGCCCGGCTGTTGGCCCAGTTCGCGCGCCCGCTTCAGCGCCTCGTTGACGTGGAAGTTGCCGCAGAACAGCACCTCGGCCCCGAATGCCCGCGAAATCGCCACCCGTTCGCTGGACAGCCCCTCGGGCATCACCACCAGCATGCGATAGCCCTTCACCGCCGCCACCATGGACAGCGCATTGCCGGTGTTGCCGCTGGTCGCCTCGACGATGGTGTCGCCGGGCTTGAGCAGGCCCTCCTGCTCGGCGCGCTCGATCATGTATTTCGCGATGCGCGCCTTGATCGAGCCGGAAGGATTGAGGAATTCGAGCTTGGCGTAGACGCCCTCGATCTCCAGCAGCGGCGTGTCGCCCACCGCGTCGAGAATGTTGGCAGATACTCCGGCGTAACGCGTGGCCATGTCAGGCGGCTCCATGCTGGTGCGACATCACGTCCAGCGCCAGCGTGGAGTGCGCGTACGCCCCGCCGGCACGCATCTCGGCAGCCACCCAGATCGCCTCCATGATCTGCGCCTCGCTGGCGCCCTGCTTCAACGCCTCGGCGGTGTGTCCCTTGATGCAGTAGGGACACTGGGTGACATGCGCCACCGCCACCGCGATCAGCTGCTTGGTGACATTCGGCAAGGCGCCATCGGCAAAGACTGCCGCGCTGAAAGCCTTGAAGGCCTGCAGCGGCGCAGGCGCCAGCTCGCGCCGCTTGCGCGCGGTTTCCGCCGTGGCAGGCGGATACATCAATACGTCCATTTCATCCTCCTCGATGATCCGTAATGGGGTGGCTCGGCCTCGTCGTCGACGGGTATCAATGCGGCGGGGGCGCGGTACCCTGCACCCAGCCCGGCGGGTCGCTGGCGGGAAAGCTCTGCGCCAGTTCCTCGTCGATGCGTCGCTCGCGGGCTTGCACTTCGGCATCGCGATCACGACCAAACCGCGCCGCAATCAGGGGAGCGCCAGCCTGGCGCGGAGTCGGCCGGTGGCGAAGTGGCATGCAATCGTGGCTGACCATGTCTGTCCACCTCCCGATGGTTTTCATGCACTGTCGCGCACACGGTGCACGGGCGCACTGATACAGATCAACCGGTTCTGAGCGCTGCCTGCGCGCGGAATCGCGCGCAGGCGCGAAGGATCAGCTGCGCTTGGGCGGCACCAGCTTCAGCCGTGCGGGCACGAGCGGCTGGTTCGGGCACAACAGATGACGTACTTCGTCCGGTTGCAGTGGACGGGAATACAGGTAGCCCTGCCCCTCGACGCAACCACTGCGCAACAGGAAGTCGTGCTGTGCCTCGGTCTCGATGCCCTCGGCGATGGTTATCAGGCCAAGGCTCTTGGACATCACCAGCATCGCTTCGGTGATCGCCGCATCGTTGGCGTCGCCGGGCAGACCGGTGACGAAGGAGCGGTCGATCTTCAGATAGGCCACCGCCGGCAGCTTCAGGTAAGCCATCGACGAATAACCGGTGCCGAAATCGTCGATCGCCACCTCGATCCCCAGCGCATGCAGGGTCTGCATGGTGCGTTCGATGTCGTCGCCCAGGCGCAACATCGCGCTCTCGGTGATCTCCAGCAGCAGGCGGCTCGCCGACAGCTGCCTCGACTGCAGCGCGCGGTTGACCCCGTCGACAAAGGCGGGGTGGCCGAACCAGCGGGCCGAGATGTTCACCGCCACCCGGATCGGCGGCACCCCGGCCAGGTCCCATGCCTGGATCTGGGCGCAGGTGGTCTGCATCACCCACTCGTCGATGCGCCGGATCAGGCCCAGCCCTTCGGCGACCGGAATGAACTCACCCGGCAGTATTTCGCCGCGCTCCGGATGCTGCCAGCGCAGCAGGGCCTCCACCGCCACGATGCGCCCACTGCGCAGTTCCACGCTGGGCTGGAACACCAGGTGGAATTCATTGCGGGCCAGCGCCTGGCGCAACTCGGTGGCCAGTTGCAGGCGCCGACGCGTGTCGGCGTGCATCATCGGGGTATAGAAGCGGCAGGCGTTGCGCTCTTCCGCCTTGGCCGCATACATCGCTGCATCGGCGTTGGTGATCAGCGCCGCCGCGTTGGCGCCGTCCAGCGGATAGCCGGCCACGCCGATGCTGGCGCTGAGCACGATCTCGTAATCGTCGATCAGCAGGGGTTCGGACAGGCTGACCAGCAGGCGGTTGACGATGGCGCGGGCGTCTTCGCGCAGGATCAGCCGCGGGATCAGCACGGTGAACTCGTCGCCACCGATGCGGCCAGCCACGTCGCCATCGGAAAGCTGCCGGCGAATCCGCTCGGCCACCTTGACCAGCAGCCGGTCACCGATCGCGTGGCTGTAGCTGTCGTTGACGATCTTGAATGCATCCAGGTCGATGAACAGCACCACCACCGCCAGCCGCTCGCGTTCGGCCACCGCGATCGCCTCGCTGCAATGGCGCTCGAATTCGGCTCGGTTGACCAGGCCAGTCAGCGGGTCATGCCGCGCCATGTGTTCCAGCCGCTGCTGGCTGGCCTTGGCCTCGTGGATGTCGGTGCACACTGCCACGTAATATTGCGGCTGCCCTTCCCCGTCACGGATGGCGCTGATGCTGAGGTGTTCGGGGTAACTGCTGCCGTCGTTGCGGTTGCTGAGCACCTCCCCGCTCCAGTTCTGTCCGGCCGCCACGCCCTCCCAGATCGACTGCGGCAACGGTTTGCCATCGAGCAGGCGGCGATGCTCGTCCAGGCGGCGGCCGATCAGCGCCTGGCTGGAAAACCCGGTCAGCCCCACATGGGCTTCGTTGGTGGAAAGCACCCGTCGTTCCGCATCGGCGATGATCACGCCCTCGGCGATGCCCGCCAGCGCCTCTGCCGCGATGCGCCGCTCCTGCTCCATCTTCAGACGCTCGGAGATGTCGCGAATGATCGCCTGGCGCACCGGCTGGCTGCCCCAGTTGGCCAGGCTGGTCTGCAACTCCACCGGACGCGTGCTGCCCTGCTCGCCCAGCAGCAGGTTGCTGGCTGCCCGCCCGGCCTGCTGCCCGGCCATCGACTGCACGAACAGGTGCACGAAACGGTCACCGACCAGTTCGCCGGCGCTGCGGCCGGTCCAGCTGGAGGTGGTGCGGTTGACGTCCAGGATGCGTCCGCTGGACTCGTCGATCATCACGATCGCATCGGCGGCGCTGTCGAACAGCAGCCGATAGCGCTCTTCGCTGCCGCGCACGCTGGCGAGAATCCGCCGCGCCATGTCCAGCCAGAGCAGCGCGGCGATGAGTCCGGCGCCGAATACGCCCCAGAACAGCACCTGGCCCATCCAGACCGCCCCATCGGCGATCTTGCGCGAGAACAGCGTGCTGCGCGGCTCGATGTAACTGTTGATCGCGTGGATGCGCGCGCGCTGGCGGGCAATCTCCGCCTGTCCCGGCGTGCCGCTCGCGTAACCGGCGGCCAGCGCGTCGGCGATCGTGTTCAGGTCCTGAATCGAGGTATCGGTGGAACGCCAGGCATCCAGCGCGTCGCGCATGTAGGGCGCACCGGAAAAATGATGCAGCATGAAGATGACGCCGGGGATCGCGATGGTGACGGTATTGCTGCGGCGCAGGGCGCCGGCCACTTCCTCGTAGTCGTAGCTGCCGGACAGGATCTGGTCGCGGGCCGAGCGATCGGCCATCAGCACGCCGTAATTCTCGCGGTAGTTGGCCAGGTCGGCCGGATCGCCGGAGATCGCGTAACTCTCCAGCGCAATCACGCTCTGCTTCTGCGCCTTCGACCAGATGCTCTCGCCGTTGAGAAAACCGGCGAGAGCCACCTGCAGCTGCAGTGCGCCCCAGGTCAGTGCCAGGATCAGCACCAGCATGCCCACGAGCCCGTACACCAACGGCATCAAGCGTCGTGACAACGGTCGTTGCAAGCTGAGTCGCGAACTTCGCATGGCGTCCCTTGGTTCGTGATCGACACATCACGTTCTGGCAAGACACTGCCCGGAACCTGGTTCCCTCAGGCTGCGGCTTCGTTCAGTACATCCAGAACACGATGCGGTTTGACGCAGCGATCAGCAAGAATCCGCATGCTGGTGTAGCTGCGCTTGATGCATTCGCCGACGTGACTCACTTCATCGGCGGAAGGTTCCGTTCCCAGCAGTGTACAGACTATCTCCAGCGCCTCCCACGGATGGGTGTCGTCGTAGGCCGCATGCAACTGCAACCAGCGCAGCGATCCGGCTCGGCTCTTCTCCGGGAAGCGCTCGACATAACGACGGCTGTCGAAGAGTAGTTGCGACCATTCGCCGGTAGCTCCTTCCACCGCATAGTTGGTGGCGGCGATGCCCGCGGCCAGTGTATCCCTGCGGCTGACGTCTTCGCACCAGTTGGCCAGCGTCTCGGTGCCGTGTGGGGCCACCCCCTGCAGCACTTCCTCGCGGGCAATACCCGCGCCCTCGGCCCAGTTGAGCCAGTATTCGGCGTGGTTCTGCTCGACGCGGATGTTGCGTACCAGCCAGCGTCGCGCCAGGTTGTCACCGGCGCTGCGGCCGAACTGGGTCTTCAGCAGGCTTTGCGCCATGTACGCCGGGAACCGTTCGATGACCGGCCAGATGCCGACCATGAAGTTGGTGGTCCCGGCCTTGCCCAGGCTGCCATTGATCATGGATTCCCACAGCGGGTGCTCGATCACGCTGCGCTTGGTGCTCTCGCAATCGGCCACCATGTCCTGGGCCCACTGGGGGTAGCTGGTCAGCTCGGTCTGCGGGCCGGTCAGTTTGAATTCGTTGTGCATTGCGTTCTCCTCGGTTTGGGCGGTTCATGAGTCACTGTCATTCGACCGACCCGGAATCCCGACGCCGGCCGTTTCCCCGGCATGCCGCTGGGCACCACCGGAAAATCTGCATCCGCCACTCGCCGAAGGCACTGCCAGCTTCGGCAGCGGCTTTCCTGCGCCGCTGATCACGGCGGGAAAACTGCCTTCGTGAAGGCAGGCCAGAGGCCTACGATGCCGCAATCCTGCGGGACTTGTACTTTCGACCGTCACGCCATGCGACTGAACCTGTCGTGAGACGCGCGCACGGCGGCGTCGGCGCCGGGCGCGGCATCGCGAAAACCGGCGACAGGGGGAGGATGCAGAAGACCGCCGATGGCGGGCAGCATCGTGTTTCGGAATGAACGGGGGCCGGCACCGCGGCGCAGGCATTCCCAGCCGGCCCGCCGTCAGGCAGCGGCAGGCATCAGGGCACGCGAAAAAGTCGAATGGAAAGCGCGGGCGCTCAGGGCACGCGCATCTCCGCCTCGACCTGCCCGATGAAATGACCCATCCGGATGGAGGCCGTGCTGGTCAGGAAAATGCCTTCGTAATACGCCAGCAGCACGTCCAGCCGCTCCTGATTCAGTTCGCTCGAGGCCCGGTACTCGGGCCCGGGCGGCCGGGTGATCGTCTCCACCATGTCGCCGAGCAACTCGCGCATGTCCTCGCGGAACAGATCCAGCCCCTCCGCCCAGCCGGTGTCCGGCTGGTTCAGCACCAGACTGGCCGCCCGGACAAAGGCCTGCCGGCCCGCGATCTCGTCGACGATGCTGTCGATGTTGTTCACGCTGCGGGGCAACGAGACGCAGTCGGCAAACTCCAGCACCAGATGCCGACGCAGGCCCCTGTTGCCGGCGATCATCGTCGGCAGCTTGCCATCGAGCTGCAGATGGCATGGGCAGGTGTGGCAGGCATTGTCGACGCCGCCGCTGCGATCCACGTAGGCCTGCCACACCGCGCCCTTGCTTTCGACCAGCACCGGGGCACTCAGCCGCTCGGTCTTCCTGACGATCTCGAACAAGGCAAGGATGCGCGCCACCGAGTGATAGCGGCGCTCGCCGTAATTCCTGAGCTTTTCTTCCATCGACCGCGAAGGCTGGCGTCGGGTGTGATTGCCGCCCGAATCGATATGGATGCGGCTCTTGCCCACCCGGGTGCGGGCGGCAATCGTGTTCAGGCGGCTGCGAAAGAAATTCGCGCTCTGCCGGTAATCGCTGGAATTGGGCATGTTCGTATCCTCGGCCGGAAGAACGTGGCGACAAGGCATCGAAACGAACGTCCCCACGATCAGGCGGACTATAGCCACGGCATGAGGCCCCGGAACGCCCATTTGCAGGGCGAGCGCAAGGCCGGATCGAAATTGGGCCGTGTCCTGCGTGGACGCCGGTCACACGCCTACATGACGGTCTGGACAAACCCCACAACCGCCTCGGTACAGCTCGGGAAACTCGGAAAGCCGTCGCGCTTGCCGCGCAGACGATGCTCGCCTGCGCGGCAAGCAGCACCACTGGAACGGGGCGCGGCTCACGCGCCCCGCCCTGATCAACCGGCGTAATCGACCACCAGGGCCACGCGGCGGTTGCTCGTGCCTGCGTCGCGCGATGCACCCTTCTCCACCTGGCGGTTGCTCGCCTCGCCATAACTGACCGCCCGAACCTGGCCGGCGGCCATGCCTTCACTGGAAACCAGATAGTCACGCACGGCGTCCGCGCGCTTCTGGCCCAGCCGCTGGTTATAGGCACGCGAACCGGCCGGATCGGTGAAGCCTTCCACCGTCACCACCGCACTGGAGTGGTGCGCCTGCATCACCTGGGCGAAGTCCTTCAGCATGGCCTTGTCCTGTTCGTTCAAGTCGGCCTTGTTGAAATCGAAATGGGCCACCGTGTCCACGCGCAGGCGTCCCTGCATTTCCGTCAGGGTGGCATCGTATTTGGAGAATCGCTGCTGCATGTCGGCAGTGAGGGCGTCCAGTTGCTGCTGCATCTGGACATCGGTGCTTTGCAGCTTGCTGATGGCGGCGTCGAAGTCGGTGCGCTTGACGTAGCCGCTGCAGCCGGCAAGGGATGTGACTGCCACCAGGGCGAGAGCGAGACAGGCGCCTCGGGAAGATCGATTCAACATGGGGAGTTCTCCTCTTCATATCGGAATGCTGCGGCGGTGATGCACGAAGCCTCGCCACAACCTGTCCGATCCTGCCCCAGCGAAGCTGCACAGTCTGCGAACCCGGCGACGTATTTTGCCCGCGCGAATTAATGCCGAGTTCAGTTGCGGTCCCGATCGCCAGCAGATGCGGGTTCGCTCCGCGAGCGATGCGATTCGATCAGCGGCATCCGGGAGCGCCGTCGACTCCGTCGAACCAGGCTTTGCACAGACGGCCCGGTAGTGCTCAACTCCACGCGGTACGGCGGCGCCAACGAACCCGGGGGATCGCAAACAGATGCATGCAACCATCTTGAACAAGCTGCGCCGATCGGCGCCATCCACCCTGTTGCCGCGATGCCTGCTGGCCGCCACGCTGATGCTGACGACCCTGTTGTCCACCGCCCGCAGCGCACCGCCGGAGCTGGCCGACTGGCAGCGCCAGGCCCAGGCAATCACGATCACCCGCGACGACTGGGGCATTGCCCACGTCCACGGCAGGACCGATGCCGACGCCGTCTTCGGCATGGCCTACGCCCAGGCCGAGGACGACTTCAACCGGGTCGAGACGAATTACCTGAACTCGCTGGGCTGGCTCGCCGAAGCCGAGGGCGAGTCGGCGATCTGGAGCGACCTGCGCCAGCAGTTGTTCATCGATCCCGTCGACCTCAAGGCCCAATACGCGAAGAGTCCGGCCTGGCTGCAGGCCCTGATGGACAGCTGGGCGGCTGGCCTCAACTACTACCTGGCCACCCATCCCGACGCGCATCCGCGGGTGATCAGGCAGTTCGAGCCGTGGATGGCGCTGAGCTTCAGCGAAGGCAGCATCGGCGGCGACATCGAGCGTGTCTCGCTCGACCGGCTCGCCGCGTTCTATGACAAGGCCGGAACGAAACTGGCCAGCGTGCAGACGCCGTCGAGCTGGGTCGAGCCGAGCGGCTCGAACGGCTTCGCGATCGCGCCCAAGCTCACCGTGGACGGCCATGCGCTGTTGTGGATCAACCCGCACACCTCGTTCTTCTTCCGCTCCGAACTGCAGATGTCCAGCGACGAGGGGCTGGACGCCTACGGCGCGGTGACGTGGGGGCAGTTCTTCATCTACCAGGGTTTCAATCCGCACATCGGCTGGATGCATACCTCCACCGGCGCCGACGTGGTCGACGAATTCGCCGAGACCATCGTGCACAAGGGCGACCAGCTGTTCTATCGCTACGGCAAGGAACTGCGTCCGCTCACCTCGCGCACGATCAGGCTGCGCTATCGGGCGAAGGACGGCTCGCTGGCCAGCCGCAGCTTCACCGCCCGCTTCACCCATCACGGCCCGATCGTGCGCGCAGCCGACGGCAAGTGGATCGCCATCGCGCTGATGAACAAGCCGATGGAGGCGCTCGAACAGAGCTGGCTGCGCACCAAGGCCAGCGACTACGCCAGCTACCGCAAGGTGGCCGAGCTCAAGGCGAACTCCTCGAACAACACGATCTTCGCCGACGACAAGGGCGAGATCGCGTACATGCATCCGCAATTCATCCCCAGGCGCGACAACCGCTTCGACTACACCCAGCCGGTCGACGGCAGCGACCCGGCCACCGACTGGCAGGGCCTGCACACGCTGGACGAGGCGCCGCACCTGCTCGATCCGCCGAACGGCTGGATCATGAACACCAACAACTGGCCCTACTCCGCCGCGGGCAAGTTCAGCCCGCAGCAGAAGGATTACCCGCGCTACATGGATACCTTCGGCGAGAACCCGCGCGGCATCCACGCCACCCGCGTGCTCGATCGGGTACGCGACTTCAGCAAGGCCTCGCTGATCACCGCGGCGTTCGACTCCTATCTGCCCGCCTTCGCGCAACTGATCCCGGTGCTGGTGTCCGACTACGACAGGCTGCCCGACAACGATCCGCTGAAACCCCGCCTGGCCGGCCAGATCGCCCTGCTGCGGGGCTGGGACTATCGCTGGGGCATCGCCTCGATGCCGACCTCGCTGGCGGTGTTCTGGGGCGACACGCTGTGGGATCGCGTGCATGCCCAGGCCGAATCGGAAGACCAGTCGGTGTATGACTTCATGGCCGGCGACGCGGGCCCGAAGGCGCGCCTCGACGCGCTGGTCGCCGCCTCCGACCGACTGGAACACGACTTCGGCAGCTGGGGCGTGCCGTGGGGCGAGATCAACCGCTTCCAGCGCAACGACGGCGCCATCGTGCAGAGCTTCGACGACGGCAAGCCGAGCATCCCGGTGCCGTTCGTCTCCTCGCGCTGGGGCTCGCTGGCCTCGTTCGGCGCGCATCGCTGGCCCGGCACGAAGCGTTACTACGGCACCAGCGGCAACAGCTTCGTGGCGGTGGTCGAGTTCGGCCCCAAGGTCAGCGCCCGCGCGATCACGGCCGGCGGCGAAAGCGGCCATCCCGCCTCGAAACACTTCAACGACGAGGCCGAGCGCTACACCACCGGCAACCTGCGCACCGTGTACTTCTGGCCCGAGCAGTTGCAGGGGCATACCGAGCGGGTCTATCACCCGGGAGAATGACGGAGCGCGACCGGGCCGCCTTCACGGCAGCCCGAATGGCTTTTTTTACAGGCTGGCCGCGATGCGACCCACCTCGGCCAGCACGCGGGCGCCCACGTCGGCATCAGGCGATGTGGGTGCGTAATAGGCGGTGACCAGCACGGGCGCGCGCTGCGGTGGCCACAGGATCGCCACGTCATTGCTCTCGCCCTGCGTGCCGCTGCCGGTCTTGTCGCCCGCCTGCCAGCCCGATGGCAGGCCGCCGCGCAACTTGTGCAAACCCGTGGTGCACGCGCGCAGCCAGCCGGTCAGGCGTGCGCGTGACGCGGCAGAAAGCGCATCACCCAGCAGCAGGGCGCGCAGGTCGCCCAGCATCGCCTGCGGCGTGGTGGTGTCGCGCAGCTCGCCCGGACCGCCGACGTTGAGCTCGGGCTCGGTGCGATCGAGCCGGGTCAGCGGATCACCCAGCGTGCGCACGAACGCGGTCACCGCCGCGGGACCGCCGAGGCTGGCCAGCAGCAGGTTGGCGGCGGTGTTGTCGCTCACCGTGATCGCGGCCTGGCAGAGCTCGCCGACCGTCATGCCCGGCGCGCCCACGTGGCGCGACGTTTCCGGCGCCCATGCCAGCAGCACGTCCTTGCCGAAAATGATGCGTCGATCCAGCTGCTCGCTGCCCTGATCCACCCGCGCCAGCACCGCAGCCACTGCCAGCAGCTTGAAGGTGCTGCACATCAGGAAGCGCTCGTCGATGCGGCGCCCGGCGTGGTGCCCGCTGCCGGTATCCAGCATCGCCACGCCCAGTCGCCCGCCGTGTTTTCGCTCCAGCGCCGCCAGGCGTGCCGCGATGGCATCCACCGCAGGTGACGCCGCCGGCATCGCGAATGCCACGCGATGCAGCGGCAGCGCCGCCGCACCCAGCAGGATGCCCTGCAACAGGTTTCGACGATTCATCGGATCTCCTCGTGATGGGACGCCAGCGGTCCGGTACGCCAGAGGCTAGTCAGCCAGGCAGGCGCCCGGCGGCCTTCGGGGAGGCGAAATGCTGACAGGCCTCAGGCCCGCGCCGGAATCTTCAGGCCGCGCTGCACGGCCGGCCGCGCCAGGCCGCGTTCGAGCCAGGCCGAGACATTCCCGAAGCTGTCGAACGCCACCAGTTCGCGCGCCTCGTAGAAGGTCACCAGGTTGTTCACCCAGCCCAGCGTGGCGATGTCGGCGATGGTGTAGTCGTTGCCCATGATCCAGTCGCGACCATCCAGCTGCGCGTCGAGCACGCCGAGCAAGCGCTTCGATTCGTCGACATAGCGCTGCAGCGGACGCTTGTCCTCGTAGCTCTTGCCGGCGAACTTGTTGAAGAAACCGACCTGACCGAACATCGGGCCGATCGAGGCCATCTGGAAAAACACCCACTGGATCGTTTCCCAGCGCCGCGCCGCATCGGCCGGGATGAACTGGCCGGTCTTGTCCGCCAGGTACAGCAGGATCGCGCCCGATTCGAACAGCGCCAGTGGTTCGCCGCCGGGGCCGTCCGGGTCGATGATCGCGGGAATCTTGCCGTTCGGATTCAGTGCGAGGAACTCCGCCGTGTGGCTCTCGTTGTTCATGATGTCGACCAGGTGCGGCTCGTACGGCAGCCCGGTTTCCTCCAGCATGATCGACGCCTTCACCCCGTTCGGCGTGTTGAGCGAGTACAGCTGGATGCGCTCGGGATGGGCGGCCGGCCACCGCGCCGTGATCGGAAAGTCGACAAGCTTGCTCACGTGACACTCCTGCATGCTGGGGGGAACGCTTGAACGTGGGTACGTCAGGCGAACGCTTCAAGCCGCGCAAAGGCTGCGCCCGACACTGCCCCGGCGTTATCCGGGTGACTTCCCGGCGCGCCGCATGCAGCGCTGCCAGCGCTCGTCGACGCGTTTGGCGAACCAGGCGGTGGTGAGCTTGCGGGTGATCTTCGGGCTCTTCAAGGTGATGCCCGGCAGCTGCGCGCGCGGCAGCGGCTGGCGTTCGATGCCCTCGGCCAGCGCATACACGCGGGCGTAGAGCTTGCTGTCCACGAAGTCCTGACGCTCGCCCTGTGCCAGAGCCCGATGGATCGCCGAGTCGCTCATGTCCAGCTGCGAAGACAGGGTCCGCACCGCCAGTTCCGTCGCTCCCGGGCGATCGCCGAAACCGGCATCCGGCGACAGCAGGTCGCCGTCCAGCGCCAACGGGATGCCCGAGGCGACGCTCACTGCATGCTGGAACGCGGCGTTGCGGCTGGCGTACCAGCCGGCGTTGAAATCGGCGAAGCGGTAGAGCGGCGCGGGATAGTCCGCCGGATATCCCAGCAGGTGCGCGATGCCGAAATACAGGCCGCCGCGCCGGCTGAACACCTCGTCGCGGATCGAGCCCTTGATCGGATACGGATAGTCCCGGGCATGCGCCTCGGCGAACGCGATGCTCACCTGCATCGGGCCGGCCGTATGCACGGGATTGAGCTCGCCGAACAGCCGCCTGCCCAGCGGCACCATGCCGATGAAGTCCTGGAAGATCCCGCTCAACTGCTTCTCGGTGCGCGCCGCCGACAGCCGCTCGCTGTAACGCCGGCCGTCGGGCGACTTCAGCCACAGCGCCGCATCCACCAGGAACCCGGGGATGTGCTTCGCCGCGGCGCGACGGTCGATTTCCTGGCGCGCGATCCGGCCCAGTCCGGGCACCACCGGGTCCACCTTGAACCCCGACTCCTGTTCTGTCACCGCCAGCACCGCGCACAGGTTGGCCGTGCTCGGCGCGATCTGCCGGGCGGAAAACGCCACCTGGATGTCGGTGGCCCAGCCGGCGCGATCGTCGGCACTGGCCGGGATCAGCCGCAGCAGGTCGCTGCGCACCTGCGCCGGGCTGCGCGCGTTCTGCACGGGCTGCGAAGCGCAGCCGACCAGCAGCAATGCCAACAGCCAGGCCGGCACTCGCCACGGCGAGGAGAACGCGGAGTCGATCGCGATGAGCTTCATCCGGCCATGCTAACGCGCCGATGCCTCGGGTCGACCACCGTCCTGGCGTCGCTCACTGGCTTCCGGTTCAGATCAGCGGAAAGATCCAGTGCAGGGTTCCGTAGACCAGCACTTCGGCCAGCACGAACACGGAAAAACCCAGCACGAATTTCCCCGCGGGCTTCTCGTGCCACATCTTGTACGCGTCATCGTCAAGCTTCGCCGCCCGGGCGGCGGTGACTTCATCCGTTCCAGCGTGATCCATGTGCCTGCTCCCCGTGTCCGTGACCCTGCCCGCCGCAAGGCGGACGCGCTACAGTCCATCGCCATCATCGTCGGCGCTTCCCGACACGGCAAGCCCGCCCTGCAGGCCGCCTGTTTTTCCGTACCGCCAGCACCCATATCTGCGCCATGACTCCGCTTCAGCAATTCATCGACGACCATCCGCGCCTGTTCGTGCTGACCGGCGCGGGCTGCAGCACGGATTCGGGCATCCCCGACTATCGCGACCGCGACGGCCAGTGGAAACGCCCGCCGCCGGTGAACTACGCCGCCTTCATGCATGAGCCGGCCACGCGCCAGCGCTACTGGGCGCGCAGCCTGGTCGGCTGGCGGCGTTTCGGTCGTGCGCTGCCGAACGCCACCCACCGTGCGCTGGTCGCGCTGGAGCGGCGCGGCCAGGTCGAGCTGCTGGTGACGCAGAACGTGGATCGTCTGCACCAGCACGCCGGCAGCGAGCGCGTGCTGGACCTGCACGGACGCCTCGACGAAGTGCGCTGCATGGGTTGCGAGGCACGACTGGGCCGCCACGCGTTCCAGCAGATGCTGGAGGAGCGCAACCCGGCATGGCTGTCACTGGATGCCGGCGATGCGCCGGACGGCGACGCCGACCTGGAAGGCCATGACTTCGCGCAGTTCGAGGTTCCGCCCTGCCCGCATTGCGGCGGCATCCTGAAACCCGACGTGGTGTTCTTCGGCGAGGCAGTGCCCCGCGAACGGGTGGAGGCCGCCGCGCGCGCCTGGCAGGCGGCGGACGCCGTGCTGGTGGTGGGATCGTCGCTGATGGTCTATTCGGGCTACCGCTTCGTCGATGCCGCCGCGCGCGCCGGCAAGCCGATCGCCGCCGTCACGCTCGGCCGCACGCGCGCCGATGCGCTGCTGAGCCTGAAGGTCGACGCGCCCTGCGACACCTCACTGGCCTTCCTGCATCAGCCCTGACATCAGCTGGTGTGGTCGAGAATGATCTTCCAGCCGTCCGCGGTCTTTTCCCACAGCAGCGAGAACACGCCATCGTCCTGGGCAACCTCGCCGTGGGCAGCGCGATCGAGGTGGAAGCGGCCGGTGACCACGGCATAACGCACCTCGCCATCGCGCCCGGGCAGCAGGCGCACGTCGAGATCGGAGAAAGTGAGCTTGCCCATCTGGGCCTTGCCGGCGTAATGCTTGCGGTAGCTCTCCAGGATCGCGCGGTAGCCCTTGCGCACGCTGCTGCCCACGAAGGTCGTGTCGGGGGCGTCCTTGTAGCCGTGCATGAACCCGTCGACGTCGCCGAGGTTCCAGGCCGCCTGCTGCCGGTTCAGCACCTGCCGGATGGCGGCGGCGTCCGCGTCGGGGGTGGCTGCACGAAGCGGACTGGCGATGCACAGCGCCACCACCATCGGCAGCGCGATCAGAAGCCTTCCTGCGTTCATGATGACGCCTCCCCGATGGACGGCTGAAAAGTGTGCGGGCTCAATGGGCAGCCAGCTTCTCGATGCGCCGATCCGGCACCAGCCAGAGCAGCGCTGCCAGGGCGTAGAAGAGCTGCGCCGCCCAGGGCCGCCAGAACGTCAGCGCGATGCCGCCAAGATAGAGCAGCGGCGAGATCTTGCCCTTCCAGTCGTAGCCGATGGCCCCGCGCAACGCCGAGTCCGGACCCGCCACCGCGATCAGCACCTGCTCCAGTATCCAGTAGGCCACCGCGGCCATCAGCAGGACGAAGCCGTAAACGGCGGTCGGCGCCTGGGCCAAGTGGTTTTCGCCCATCCATGCCGTGGTGAACGGGAACAGCGACAGCCAGAACAGCAGGTGCAGGTTCGCCCACAGCACCGTGCCCGATACCCGATGGGTGATCGCCAGCATGTGATGGTGGTTGTTCCAGTAGATGCCGACGTAGACGAAGCTCAGCACGTAGCTGAGCAACACCGGCGCCAGCGGACCGAGCGCCGCCAGCGTGGTTTCATGCGGCACCTTCAGCTCCAGCACCATGATGGTGATGATGATGGCGATGACGCCGTCACTGAATGCTTCCAGCCTGCCCTTGCCCACCTGTTGTCTCCCGATCAGGCCCCATCGCCGGCCGACGCGCAGTGTGCCTCAGCCAGCGTCCGGATACATCCGGCACGCGCCGGTTCCGTGGCCTAGGCGCCCGGTCCGCAGTCGATGCAGTGCAGCGGCGGCGCGGCGCCCATGCCCAGCGCGGTGAGCAGCTCGCGCAACGCGGTGCGCAGGCCCTCCTCGATCGTGGGGTGGTAGAACGGCATCTGCAGCACGCCGGCAACCGTCATGCGCGCCTGGATCGCCCAGGCCAGCAGGTGGGCGATGTGCTCGTTCTGCGGGCCGATCATCTCGGCGCCCAGCAGCAGGCCGCTGCCCTGCTCGCCATAAACGCGCAGCAGGCCGTGGTTGACCAGCATCACCCGCGAACGCCCCTGGTCCTCGAAGGACACCTCGCCCACCGCGAAATCGACGCCGTCGGCAAGCAGTTGCGCATGCCGTCGCCCGGCGTAGGCGATCTGCGGATCGGAAAACACCACGCCCAGCGGGGTGCGCCGGGTATGCCGGTAGACCGCCGGATACCGCGCGGCCTGCTCGCCGGCCAGGTGGCCCTCGTCGGCCGCTTCGTGCAGCAACACCCGATCGGCATCGGCATCACCGGCGATGAAGACATGGCTGTCGCCGGCCCGGGTGGTCTGCGGATCGAACACCGGCAAACCCCTGGCATCGAGCTCGAGCCCGGAATGCTCGAGCGCCAGCATCTCGACATTGGGCGTGCGCCCGGTGGCAGCCAGCAGGTAATCGAAGCGCTCGCTGGTCGCTGCGCTGCCCGGGTCGGTGAAGTGCACGACCACCGCCTCGCCGTCCCGCTCGACGCGCACGTCAGCGGCATCCAGGCTGAGCGGCAGTTCCGCCGCGATCAGCCGCGTGGCCTCGGCGCGCACCACCGGATCGCTGATCGCGCCAATCCGTCCGTCACGACCGAACAGGTGCACGCGGACCCCCAGCCGATGCAGGGCCTGGCCCAGCTCCAGGCCGATCACGCCGGCACCAAACACGGCCACCGAGCCGGGCAGGTCCTGCCAGTCGAACACGTCGTCGCTGATGATCAGTCGGTCGCCCGCCGCCCGCAGCACCGCGGGAATTGCCGGCCGCGAACCGGTGGCGATGATGATGCGCCCGGCACGGACCCGCTCGACCGGCGGCACGCTGCCGTCCATCGCTGGCGACAGCTTCAGCGTATGCGGGTCCTCGAATTCGGCGTGCGCCCGCAGCACGTGGGCAGGGTCGAAACCCGCCACCGCATCGAGCACGAAGCCCACGAAGCGGTCGCGTTCGTCACGCACCCGCTTCATCACCGCGCGGCCATCGACCCTGCCCGCGTCGCTGGCGATACCGAACGCGGGCAACACTGCCAGCCGGTGCCGCGCCTCGGCCGCGGCGATCAGCAGCTTCGAGGGCATGCAGCCGACCCGGGCGCAGGTGGTGCCGAACGGGCCACCTTCGATCAGGGCGATGCGGTCGGTGCGCTTGCGCGCCTGGCGATAGGCGGACATGCCCGCGGTGCCGGACCCGATGATGGCGATGTCGACCTCGCGCGTGCTCATGCCGTCACCGCCCGTCGTGCGCCTGCAGGTTCCGGCCACGGCCGGCCATGCGGATGAGTTGCCATCGAAGTGTCGATCATGGAACCACCTTTCATCACTGCGCGGGAATGTGCCGGTCATCGCGGGTGTCGGTGACCGCGCTTCAGGCTACTGCAAAACGGCCGGGACCTGGCTCGCAGACAACGCGATATCGAATCGACCGGGGCGATGAACCCATCGGACACACCGGCTGTCGATTTCCGCCCCGCCCGTTCGTTGCTGCCATGAGGGCTACTCCTCCAGCCAGGAAAACCGCCATGTCCAACACTGTCCGCCTGCATCGGGTACTGCGCGCGCCGGCCGAGCGCGTCTATCGCGCCTTCCTCGATGCCGAGGCCCAGGTCAAATGGTTGCCGCCGAACGGCTTCACCGCCAGGGTGCATCATCTGGATGCCCGCGTCGGCGGCAGTTACAAGATGTCCTTCACCAACTTCTCGACCGGCCACAGCCACGTCTTCGGCGGCACCTATGTCGAGCTCACGCCGTTCGAACGCATCCGCTACACCGACCAGTTCGACGATCCCAACCTGCCCGGTGAAATCACGGTGACCATCACCTTGAAGACCGTGTCCTGCGGCACCGAACTGCACGTGGTGCAGGAAGGCCTGCCCGAAGTGATTCCGCTGGAGCAGTGCTACGTCGGCTGGCAGGAATCGCTGGCACAGCTCGGCCGGCTGGTCGAGGTGGACATTCCGGACTGATTGCCGATACCTGCCGTGCTAGTCCCACGGCACCGATTCGGCCAGCAGATCACGCAATTGCGCCTCGTCCATGTCCAGCAGCTGCTGCTCCGCCAGGCGAAGGTTTTCCGCGGCCATGACGGTCTTGCGAACCGTCAGGTCGCCGGCGTGGGAGAACACCAGCAGCATGTTGCCGTAGGACGCATCCAGCACTGCCGCTTGCCATGGATTGCCGTTGGTATCGTCGAAACTGCGCATGAAGCCTGTTCCCGGCAAAGGTCGGGCCAGTATATCGACGCTGCAACGGAAGCCGCGCGCGTGTCGATATCCCGGGCACCGGTTCGTCGCTGTAGTGAAGGTGGCCTTGTCGGCCCCCATTCCCGCAAGGAGACAACCATGTCCTGGATCGATGGTTTCGTGATCGCCGTTCCCCATGCCAACCGCGCGCAGTTCATCGAACACGCCCGCACGTTCGACAGCATTTTCCTGGAATTCGGCGCCACCCGGGTGATGGAGTGCTGGGGCGAGGATGTGCCCGATGGCAAGCTCACCGATTTCCGCCGCGCCGTGCAGGCACAGGCCGATGAAGCGGTGGTGTTTTCGTGGGTCGAATGGCCCGACAAGGCCACCCATGATGCCGGCATGGAAAAGTTCATGCAGGACCCGCGCATGGAAGCGGCCAGCGCCTGCCCCTTCGATGGAAAGCGCATGATCTTCGGCGGCTTCGTGCCGGTGGTCAGCCTGCCGGGCTGACCACCGGCGGGAACCGTCCGCGTTTGCCGGATGATGTCGGGAGCCATCGCGCCGCCGATGGCTTCCGGCCCCATGCGCGTGGCGCCTGCGCCCTGCCTTCACCCACAGGCACGGTGATTCTGATAGCTTGCGACGGGACGCACGATGGTGATGACGCCTTTCTGCGCACACCACCGGAACAGACGACCACCGCAGGCAGATGATCCCGACGCTTCCTCCACTCGCCGACGTGCTCGACCTGATGCCCGATGCCGTCTGCGTGGTGGACACCGAGGGACACCTGCTGTTCGTCAACGCGAGCTTCAAGCGCATCTTCGGCTACACCCCGGAGGAAGTGCTGGGCCGGCGCATCTTCGAGCTGGTTCACCCCGACGATCGCGCCGCCACCGCCGCACAGGCCGAGCAGGTCATGTCGGGCAAGCTGCAACTGCATTTCCGCAACCGCTACCTGCACAAGGACGGCCACAGCGTCGACATCCAGTGGTCGGCGCGCTGGCTGCCGCAGCATGGCGTGCGCATCGGCGTCGGCCGCGAGGTGACCGAACTGCGCCGCCTGGAGCGCGAACTGGAGCACCGCGCCAACCACGACTCGCTGACCGGACTGGCCAACCGCGACCGCCTGCGCATCGAACTGCAGTCCGCGATCGATCACGCCAGGCAGACCGGTCATGGCGTGGCGGTGCTGTATCTGGATCTCGACGGGTTCAAGGACGTCAACGACCGTGGCGGCCACGATGCCGGCGATCATCTGTTGCGCGAGGTGGCCGCGCGCCTGCAGCAGGGCGTTCGGCAGGGCGACCTGGTGGCCCGGGTCGGTGGCGACGAGTTTGTCGCCCTGCTGCCCGGCTGCCGCGACGCACAGACCGCCCGGGCAGTTGCCGAAACCCTGCGCGCCCGTCTCACCATTCCCTTCAGCCTGCCCGACGGCCTGTTCCGGCTGGACGCCAGCATCGGCATCGCCTGTTTTCCCGACGATGGAGCCAACGCGAAAGCCCTGCTGGCCCAGGCCGACCGTGCGATGTACGCCGTCAAGCATCAGCAGTCGTCACGCGAAAGCGGCCTCCGCCAGAGCGAAGAAAGCAGCGCGGACGACGACTGATCATCGCGGTCACCGCAGTCGGGCGAAGGACCGTGCGTCGACGTCGGGCTGAGCGGATTACCGGACGAGCCGCAAGGGGATTAGCATGATGCGCCAGCCGCAGCCCGCGGCAAGGGGAAAATCATGAAGATCAAGCTTTCGCTCGCCCGGGTACTGTCCTGCATGGCGCTGGTGGCGATGTCGCTGCCGGCGCAGGCTGCGGAGCCAGCCGCGGCTGCCGCCAAGGCCTCGCCCACCACGACCTGGGTGTATCCGCTGATCCCGAAATTCGGCGGCGTGCATCCGCGTCCGGATGCCGACGCCCAGCCCGACCCGAAGGCCGACTACAAGATCCTCGTCGACGTGATTTCCACCGGAACCGACAAGAGCAAACCGTATCCATCGCTGGAGCGCCTGGCGCGACTGGTGAATCTGCTGGCCTACTCCGGTGTGCCGCCGGAGCGCATGCACATCGTGGCGTTGCTCGACCAACGAGCGGGCGCCGCGAGCTTGACCGATGCCGCTTCGCGCAAACACCTGAAGAAGGGCAATCCGAACCTGGAAATCCTGCACGCGCTGAAGAAGGCCGGCGTCAAGCTGCTCGTCTGCGGCCAGGCCCTGGCCGAACGCGGCATCCAGGACAATGAGCTCGATCCGGCCGTCACCGTCACCCTGTCGGCGCTCACCGCTCCGGTCGTGTACGAGCAACAGGGATACCACTACATGCAATTGTAGGGATCATCGGCCAAGCCAGCGTGGTCGCCTTGCGCCCCGCCAGGGACGTCAACGCAAGGCGGGGAATCCGATCACCATGTCGTCCAGCGGCATCTCGGCTTGCCGGTGCCGGAGCGGCAGCGGTACCCATGGCTCGCCCTGGCCAAACAGCTGCGCCTCGGCTTCCGGCCCGAGCAAGTCGAAGCGGTCGAACAGGAACGGCAGGCCTTCGGAACCTTCGAACGTCATCGCGCTGGAAAGCTGGAAATGCAGATGCGGCGCGCTGGAACTGCCGGACTGGTCCAGACGCGCCAGCAGCTGTCCCTTGCGCACATGATCGCCGATACGCAGCTTTACGCTACCGCGTTGCAGGTGCGCGTAGCTGGCGAACACGCCTGGTTGGATCTCCAGCACCACGTAATTGCCGAACAGGCCATGTGCCGTCAATGACTCCGGCTCCGACTGCGGGTTGAGTGGCGGGTGTTCCGGCTCGCCGTCGCGTGCATCGCGCACGACCCCGTCCGCCACCGCGAGCACGTCCGCACCGTAGCCGACCCAGTCCGCATGCCGCGACTTGCCGACATTCTTCACGCCTGCACGCACCACCTGCCCGCGCGGATCAATCCCCACCAGGTCCAGTGCGTAGCGTTGCGGAATGGTCACCTGCCCGTTCACTGCCACCAGGCTGCCCCAGTGATGCGAATGCGCATTGCCCGGCCCCTCGTGTGCCAGCCAGAGTCCGCCGCGCAGCGGTGGCCCGATAAGCACGGGTGCCTCGGCACTCAACGATACACGCACGCCATCAAGCAACTCGGTCTTCTGCTTCGCGGTGGCGAAGGTCATCCGATGGCGCAAGGTCCGTGGTAACGGGCTCGCCGTGGGCAGGGTCAGCCAGACGTAGACGACGCGCTTGCCGGCGTCGATGGTCACCGGCGCATGTTCAGCCGGTGCCGGTCGAGTCATCCCCGCCAGATCTTCAGCATCGAAGCGGGCGAGCGGCGTACGGTCATCGTCCGCATACACTTCCAGCTCCCGCGGCGTCAGCGGGCCGGCGTCATCGTAGATGCTGGTGACATGCAGCTCGTAGGCAAGGTGTATCCGGTCATCGCTGCCCGTCACCGCGGCCGGGGCAAACGGCACGCGCGCTTCCACCGGAGCAAGCGCCTGCTGCGCACCAGCCAGTGAAATCCAGCACAACGATGGCGCGAAAAGCCAGCGCGCGAATCTTCCACCCATCGACACATGCATCTCCCGAGATATGCCCATGGCCGCATGATCAATGACGATGCGCACCAGCGAAGTCAGATTCACTCACCGCGGGGAAATCCACAAGAGATCTCGCCCGGCGTTTGTCCACGTCCCCTCTCCCGGCGCAGGCGCTTCGACACTAATAATTGTTGACTTACAATAATTGTATTTATACAATTTTTGTATGAACACAATCCATGACCCCATCCGGCAGTTCAGGTCGCACCCGAACCTGATCCTTGCCATTTGCTGCCTCAGCCTGCTGATGGTCGGAATGGACATCACGATCGTCAACGTCGCGCTGCCTTCGATTCACCGCGACCTGGACGCGTCGATATCCGGACTGCAGTGGGTGATCGATGCCTACACGATGGTGGTGGCCAGCCTGTTGATGCTGGCAGGCTCGATGGCGGATCGCTTCGGGCGCCGACGTGTCTTCCAGACCGGCATGGCCATCTTCATGCTCGGCTCGCTGCTGTGCAGCCTGGCCCCGGACATCCACGGCCTGATCGCCTTCCGCATCCTGCAGGCGCTGGGCGCCACCATGCTGAACCCGGTGGCCATGTCCATCATCGTCAATACCTTCCATGAGCCGAAGGCACGCGCCCGCGCGATCGGCATATGGGGTGCCGTGGCCGGTGTCTCGATGGCGCTGGGCCCGTTGATCGGTGGCGCCCTCACGCAAAGCATCGGCTGGCGCTCGATCTTCTGGGTCAACCTGCCGATCGGTGCGGCGGCGATGATCCTGGCGGCCCTCTACATACCCGAATCGAAGGCGGCCCAGGCGCGACGGGTGGATCCGGTCGGGCAGACGCTGGTCTTTCTTGCACTCGCTGCGCTGACTTATGCCGTTATCGAGGGTCCGCACATCGGCTGGCATACGCTGACCATCACCGGCCTGTTCGCCCTGGCGGTGCTTGCCGTCGTGGCGTTGCTGGTTTATGAACCGCGACGGAGAGAGCCGCTGATCGACCTGCGCTTCTTCCGCAGCATCCCCTTCAGCAGTGCCACTCTGATCGCCATCTGCAGCTTCTCCGCGTTTTCCGGCTTCCTGTTCCTCAATGCCATCTACCTGCAGGAAGTTCGTGGCTACTCCGCCTTTCAAACCGGGCTGTGCACGCTGCCGATGGCTCTTGCGACCATCCTTTGCTCACCCTTCTCCGGAAGACTGCTCGGCACCCACGGCACCCGGCCATCCCTGTTGATCTCCGGCACCGCGACCACCATCAGCGCGTTGATGCTCACGCAATTGACCGCGACGACCCCGCTGGGTCTGCTGGTGGCGGGCTACGTGATCTTCGGCATCGGCTTCGGCATGGTAAATGCGCCCATCACCCACACCGCCGTTTCAGGCATGCCCAAGGCACAAGCCGGACTGGCTGCCGCGGTGGCTTCCACCAGCCGGCAGGTCGGGGCGTCGCTGGGCGTGGCCATTGCCGGTACCATTGCCGGAACCCGGGGAGTGCTGCGCAACTTCCCTCAAGCAACGCATCCGTTCTGGTGGCTGGTCGTTGCCGGCGGTGCGGCAGTCGTTTTTCTGGGCTGGCTTTCCAGCACATCGTGGGCCCACGACAGCAGGCGCCACGCTGCGCATTTGCTGGAGGAGGCGCCCTCGGGAGCAGCGGTGTGAGCAAGGCAGTACCGAAACAGAATGATTCCGACGTCATCTGGCAAACCCTGGTGGCATGGGTGATGGACAGCCGCGGCGACTGGCGCCGCAAGGTCACCGACGCCACCGGGCTGCCCTTCAGCCGGATCCGCGCACTCAAGCGGCTCGGCGCCGGCCCGATGACCCTGAAGGACCTCGCGGACGCCATGTCCACCGATGCACCGGCGGCGACCGTCGCCATCAACGACCTGGAAAGCCGTGGTCTTGTCGAACGTTATCCCCACCCTGAAAACCGGCGCGCCAAACTGGTGTCGCTCACGGCGGCGGGCCGCAGCGTCATGGCCACCACCCGCCGAGTCGTCGAAGCCACTCCACCTGCCCTGCAGGATCTGTCAGCCACGGACATCAAGACGCTGCGGCGCATCCTGGACAAAGTAGCGGCGCATCAGGAATCGCGTGCGGAAGACTGAGCAGTCGTGGGTGGAAAACAGGATCCGAGGTGACTTTTCACGGGCCACGCTCAAATAAAAGCGCGCGCCCTGACCTTGCTTTTTGCTGCCGCGGTGTTCAATCCAGTGGCCAAGGCAACTGGTCACCCAGCTGATCGGCGACGGCGGCTTCGGCGGGTTCCCGTTCCATCGAACGCCTGTTGCCGGCGGGTTTGCCGCCACGCCACCAAGGCTGCACTTCCCGGTGCTCGACGGGTTCGACCGGTTCGCCGAGACGCGGCAACAGCAGATCGGTGCCGCTCGGAGCGGCCAGTTTCAGCAGATCCTCGACGGGTTCGTCCCAGGCATGCGTGGCCAGCGCGAACGTGCCCCAGTGCACCGGCATCAGCACGCCGCCGCCAAGCAGGCGGTGAGCGGCCAGCGCGTTGGCGGGCCCCAGATGGATATCGCCCCAGGAAGGATGGAACGCACCGACTTCGAGCATCACCAGATCGAACGGACCGAGCCGGTCGCGGATGACTTCATACTCGGTGGTGAGCCCGGTGTCACCGCTGAAAAATACCCTATGCCGGTCGCCGGCCATGACCATCGATGACCACAAGGTCTGGTTGCGATCCTTCAGGCCGCGGCCGGAGAAATGCTGCGACGGCGCCGCGGTGATGGTGAGCCCGGTGCCCGGCACGCGATGGCTTTGCCACCAGACCAGTTCGGTGATGCGTGACGGCGCGATGCCCCAACTTTCGAGATGGGCGCCGACCCCAAGCGAGGTGACGAACGGAACCTTCGATTTCGCCAGCGCGCGGATCGTCGGATAGTCCAGGTGGTCGTAGTGGTCGTGCGAAATGACCACGGCGTCGATCGGCGGCAGATCGCGCAAGCCGATCGGTACCGGCTGGAAGCGCTTGGGCCCCAGCAGGGTGAAGGGCGAGGCCCGCTGCCCCCACACCGGATCGGTGAGCACTCGAAAGCCGTCGATCTCCAGCAATACGGTGGAGTGGCCCAGCCAGGTGGCCCGCAAGCTGCTGGCCGGCTTTCTCGCCCAGCCGCTGCGCGGGTCCTGCGCAGGCAGCGGCGCGGGTGGCGTGCGGCTCTCGTCGCCGCAGAAGAAATCCCGCAGCGTGGGCCGCGGCGCATCCGGATCGCGCAGTCCCGGCAGGACCGGATGGATGTTGCGCAGACGTTCGCCGTCCCACAGCGGCAGATCGTGCAGCCGTTCCAGCCGCTCGCCCTGCGGCGGCTTGCCAAAGGACTTCATGCGGCGTGCTCTTTCATCGCAGCCCTCTACGGTGGATCGTCAATGAGCCGTCGTGACAGGCACGATCCTGCCGCCGCACCGCTCAGAACGCCGGATGCGCCGGCCCGCTTTCCATGTGGAAGACCTGCCAGGTCTGCCGGCCCCAGTCGGTGGCGATTTTCCTGGCCTTGATGTAGCAGCCCTGCTTCCTGACCCAGGTCGCCGGATCGGTGCCGGCCTGGGCCTGGACCACGGCGCCGACGCGGGCAACGCCGAAGTCCCATTTCAGCACCGCTTCGTCATTGACCGCCTTGGCCAGCGGATCACCACGCTTCCAGCCGCTCGGCTTCTCGTGCGCCTGGATCGATTGCACGACGACACTCTCGAAGTCGGCCTTCGGCACCCAGTTGAGCACGATGAAGGTGGTGCGGGCCGTCTTCATGCCGGCCAGCGGATCCTCCACCGGCTTGCCCTGGACGATGCGGCTGGCCGCAAATGTGGTGACGAATCGCGGGCAGCTACATTGGGTGCAGGCACCGGCGCCGGGATGCCTGTTGAAGCGATGGCCGCAGCCGCAGAGGTCGGCGACGTTGCGATTGTCCGCCGTCGTCTTCATCTTCTGGTTCATCAAGCCATGCTCGGCCCGCTGCCAGTTTTCGCCGGCCTCCCGGGTCTTGCCCGAGTTCAGCCATTCGAAATACGCCTCGCGCTCGGTGCGCTCGCGATCCTTGGAGAACGTGGCCAGGTGCTTCTTGGAGAAATTCTTGTCGAAGCGGATCGTGTAGCGCTCGCCATCCCAGTCGCTGAGCACCCACTCCTCGTCTGCCGTGGCCACACGGCTCAATCGCTCCAGGCCGGTGGTCGATTCGATGTACTTCTCATAGGACAGCAGGTCCGCCGCCGTCCAGGTATCCGAATGCTCGTGCACCTTGCGCTCCCCGGTTCACTCCGAACCACGCTCTCAGGTGCGCAAGCATCGCGCGCGGCACAGCCGGCTGCAATGGGCTTTCGGCGGGACCTCGCGTGAGCCGGGGCCGCGTGCTGCGCACCGCGATGCAGTCGACTCCCCGGCGGTCAGGGCGCGCGGCGGTCAGTGCACGCTGGTCGCCGCGGGCGCGGGCGCCGTGGCCGGCGGCGCGGCCGCCGCCTGACCGGTGCCCGCGCATGCGCCGGGTGCCGCCGACTGGTTGCCGACCACCATGGTGCAGGTCCAGCTGATGGTGCGGCTGGGGTTGTCAGCGGCGGGTTCCACCGGCAGCAGGACCAGCACGGGGTCGGGCTTGATGCCGGTGTTTCGCGTGGTCAGCGTGATCCGGCCACCGTCCGCCAGTTCGATTTTGTCGACGTAGTCGCTGGGCGGCCCGGCGTTGTAGGCGAGGTCGCTCAGGGTGACATGAGCCAGGCCGCCCTTTGTCGTCGCCGCCTCCATGACCACCAGCTTGGGTGCATCGGTGGCCTTCATGGCCTCCTCGATATGGTCGCGGGCGACCCGGTCGTGCCACGCGGGGATGGCGAACGCCGCCACCACGACCAGGATCGCCAGGACGACCAGGATCGTGACCAGGGAAATGCCTCTGCTCGTCTGCATGGGGTTGCTCCCGTCCATCTCGTCACTGCCGGTGCCACGCCGGCGTCGACGCCAAAGATGCTGGCAAGGGTGTGTGCGCTCCATGAAGATGGTGTTGCGACGGCCCGATCCCGGTGTCGATCCGTCTGAACCTCGTTCGTCGCAACAAGGAAGCATCCCACCCCCAAGCCAGGAGAATCCCATGCTCGCCAAGAACACCATCTGCGTCTGGTACGACGGCGCCGCCCTGGAGGCCGCTACGTTCTACGCCAGGACCTTCCCGGACAGCTCGGTGGGGGCGATCCATCGCGCGCCAGGCGATTACCCCGCCGGCAAGCAGGGCGATGTGCTGATGGTCGACTTCACGGTCATGGGCATCCCCTGCGTGGGCCTGAATGGCGGGCCGGGCATGCTGCACAACGAGTCCTTCTCGTTCCAGGTGGCCACCGACGACCAGACTGAAACCGATCGCCTGTGGAACGCGATCATCGACAACGGCGGCCAGGCCAGCGCCTGCGGCTGGTGCAAGGACAAGTGGGGCGTTTCCTGGCAGATCAGCCCCCGCATGCTGATCGCTGCAGTCACCCACCCGGACCCTGCCGTTGCCCGGCGCGCGTTCGAGGCAATGATGAAGATGGGCAAGATCGACATCGCCGCGATCGAAGCCGCCGTGCGCGGCTGACCATGGCAACGACCATCACCACGATGCACAACGAAGGCCGGACGGCCTCCGGCAATCCTTCCGGCCGGTTCCGCATCGAATCGGTCGACCTGCTGCGCGGCATCATCATCGTCATCATGGCGCTGGACCACGTACACGATTTCTTCGGCGCGCCCGGTGCCAACCCCACCGATCTGGCCACCACCACGGCGCCGCTCTTCCTGACCCGCTGGATCACCCATTTCTGCGCGCCGGTGTTTTTCCTGCTCACCGGCACCGGCGCCCGGCTCGCGCTGCAGCGACTGTCGAAGAACGAGCTGTCGCGTTTCCTGCTCACGCGCGGCTTGTGGCTGCTGTTCCTCGAAGTGGTCGTGATGCGCTTCGCGCTGCAATTCAACCTCGACTACCAAGTGACCATCATCACCGTGCTGTGGGCGCTGGGCTGGTCGATGATCGTGCTGGCAGGGCTGATCCATCTGCCGGACCGGGCGATCGTGGCGTTCGGCGTGATCCTGGTGGCTGGCCACAACCTGCTGGACGGCATCCCGGCGACTGCCTTCGGTGCCTTCGCCCCCTTGTGGTCAGTGCTGCATGCGCCGGGCTTTCTGATCAACACCCCGCGGCACGTGGTGTTCATCGCCTATCCGCTGATTCCGTGGCTGGGTGTGACCGCGCTGGGTTACACGCTGGGACAGGCGTATCGCTGGAGCGACGAGCGTCGCCGCGCACTGCTGCTTCGATTCGGCACCGGACTCGTCGCGGGCTTCGTACTGCTGCGACTGCTGAACGTGTACGGCGACCCGCTCGCCTGGTCGATGCAGAAGTCGCCGCTGTGGACGCTGCTGTCCTTCCTCGACACCAACAAATACCCGCCGTCGCTGCTGTTCTTGCTGATGACGCTGGGCCCTGCCCTGCTGCTGTTGCGCGTGTTCGACGGTGGCGCTCCGCGCTGGCTGCGCCCCGCACTGATCATCGGCAAGGTGCCGCTGTTCTTCTACGTCCTGCACTTCTATCTGATCCACCTGCTGGCGGTGGTCGCCTGTTACCTGCGTTTCGGCAACGTCGACGGCATGTTCCGGTCGCCGGACCTGGGGCATTTTCCGTTCACCGCGCCGGCGGGCTGGGCCGCGAGCCTGCCCGTGATCTACCTGCTCTGGGTCATCGTCGTGCTTGCCCTGTATCCGTTGTGTCGCTGGTATGCCGACATCAAGCGGCGACGCAGGGACTGGTGGCTCAGCTATCTCTGAACATCATGAAGTTTTCCCGCCATCTACCCGTGACGCACACGGCGTCATGCGATACACAGGAGCCCCACCATGAATCCCACCATCACCGCCTTTGAATCGTCGCCCGATCGCGGCCGTGGCCTGGCCCGCGACATGCGCGTCCGCTGGGCGCTGGAAGAAGTCGGCCAGGCCTACGAGGTACGGCTGGTCTCGTTCGCGGCGATGAAACAGCCTGCGCATCTGGCGCTGCACCCGTTCGGGCAGATCCCCACCTATGAAGAAGGCGAGCTCGCCCTGTTCGAGTCGGGCGCCATCGTGTTCCACCTCGCGCAGACGCGCCCGGGCCTGCTGCCGGGCGAGGCGAATGCCCGCGCACGCGCGATCACCTGGATGTTCGCCGCACTGAACACGGTGGAGCCGCCGCTGGTCGAGTTCAGCATGGCCAAGGTATTCGAATGCAACAAGCCCTGGTACGAGCAACGCCAGCCGATGCTCGAGGAGCGGGTGCGCAAGACACTGGGCCTGCTGTCCAGCCGCCTTGGCGAGGCCGACTGGCTCGACGGCGCGTTCAGCGCGGGCGACCTGATGATGGTGGGCGTGCTGTTCCGGGCGAAGCCCACGGGAATACTGGACGACTACCCGAATCTCGCCGCCTACGTGGCACGCGCCGAAGCACGGCCTGCGTTCAGGCAGGCGTTTGCAGCGCAATTGGCCGTGTTCGAGAACAGCCGCGCGGCGGGCTGACCGTCATTCGTCCTGGCTCCCCGCGCAACACGCAGTGGGGCCGTAGATCCCCGGCGTTGCGCAGGATGAAGCAGCCATCGGGAAGCGCTCGGGCTCCCGCTGCCCCGTCAGGCACTGGCCAGTTCGATCCGCCGGTTTCGCTTCGGCGACATGGCGAATTTTTCCCCGACCGCCAGGCAGGCCTCGGCGAGCCGTGCCCCGGCCCGCTTGAGGGCCGACTCGGACACCCCGGCGTAGCTAAGCACCAGGGTCACGTGATCGGGCGGCGTCCGATGGAAGCACTCGGCGGAACGGATGTGTACGCCGCGCGCCAGCGCCTCGGCCAGCAATGCCGCGGTGGCATGGCGTGGCAACCGGGGCAAGTGCACGAAAAGCGATCCTCCCGCCACCGCGTCGGTCACCGTCATCGCGTCGCCGAGACGTGCATGCAGGGCTGCGTGCAGCGCCCGATGGCGGGGCGCCAGGCGGTGGGCGATGCGTCGCAGATCGCGCAGGTACTGGCCGCTGTTGATGCACGCCGCAAGCACGTGCTGCTGCATCGATACGCTGCCGCGATCGGCCAGCCACTTGACCGCCAGGAACCGCTCGCGCAGCTGGCGTGGCACCAGCATGTAGCCCAGTTGCAAGGCGGGAAACATCGAGCGGGCGAAGCTGCTGACGTGGATGACCCGGCCATGCCGGTCCAGCGACCACAACGACGGGGCCGTGCGCACACCGAAACGGTGTTCGCAATCGAAATCATCCTCGACCAGCACGGCGTCGTGGGTGCAGGCCCAATGCAGCAGTGCCCGGCGTCGATCCTCGGGCATGACCACGCCGGTCGGGAACTGGAATGACGGCGACAGGTTGACCAGTCGCACCCCATCCAGCGCCGCGGCATGGCGGTCGATGTCCACGCCGTGCGGGCCGACGGGACACGGCACGATCCGCGCGCCCATCGCCTCGAAGGTGTGGCGCACGCTCCAGTGACAGGGCTCCTCCACGCCAACACCGTCGTCTTCGTCGAGCAGAACGCGGGCGATCAGATCGCGTGCCTGCTGGGCGCCGCTGACGATCAGGATGTCGTCCGGGTCGACCTCGATCGCCCGCTCGACATTCAAATAGCTGGCCACCGCCTCGCGCAATTCGATGGCACCCTGCAGTTCGGGGAAGTCGGGTGTGTCGCGACGACGCAGCAGCGCCACCAGATTCTGTTTCCACGCCTTGAGGCTGCGCGGATCGGACTTCACGCGCGGCTGCGCCAGATCGACCAGCCCTCCTTCGATCACGCCTGTGTCAAGCGCCGGCGGATTCCTCTCGGGCGTGGCTGGCAGCACGGCGCGCCGGGCCAGGCGGGACAGCCGGGGCTCTCCCGGCGCCGCGACCAACTCGTCGAGCGGCGCGCCGCCGGCGGATGCATCGATGCGACGCGCACTCACGTAAGTGCCGCTGCCCGAGCGTGACTCCAGGTAGCCCTCGCTTTCCAGCTGGTCATAAGCCATCAGGACCACCGTGCGGGAAACACCCAGGGCGACGGTCATCGAGCGGGTGCCGGGCAGGCACGCGCCTGCCTGGAAACGACCGGCATCGATATCGCGCCGGATCGACTCGGCGATCCGGACATACATCGGCTTGTCGTCTTGCCGCATGTTCGCCATCCATGCTCCCCGGGGCGGCTCGAAGTGGTTACATCGAAAAAGCGGGCGACCGGTCATTTACGCCCCCGCCAACCCTGCAGATCATCATGCCATGGCCACTGACCGGGGAAGCATCACGATGAAGTTGTTCAAGTTGTCCGCACGCAAGCTGGCGGTGTTGATCGGTTGCGTAGCGTGCTCGGGGCTGGCGAATGCCAGGGCTACGGACGATCACTCGACCGATCCGGCCTACGCCAGGTACTACCAGCAGGCGGTGAACTGGGGCGGCTGCCCGCTCTCGTTGTTCACCGATGGAAGCACGATCCAGTGTGCCCTGATCACCGTGCCGATCGACTGGGCCGATCCGAGCCAGGGCGACATCACCATCGGCATTTCCCGGCCGCTGCATTCACCGCCTGGCGCACGCCTGCTGCTGGTCAACGCCGGCGGCCCGGACAACTCCAGCGCTTCGCAGGCGGAGATGCTCGAGCAGTTGCAGCCGCAAGTCCAGGCCAATCACCTGGTGGTCGGCGTCGACCTGCGCGGCATCACCGATGGCCTGGGTACCCAGGTGAGCTGCGACTACGCACCGCGCAGCGGCGCCGAGAATTTCATGGACGGCGACAGCCGCAATCCCACGGCCGCCAGCGTGCAGGCACAGCAGGACTGGTGGCATCGTTCGATCAGCGCCTGCCTGCAACAGCACGCCGCCTTCCTCAAGAGCATCAACACGCCCAACCACGCCCGCGACCTGAACCTGGTGCGTGCCGTGCTGGGTTTCCCCCGCGCCGACCTGCTCGGCGTGTCCAGCGGCAGCAGCCTGATGGCGTATGCCAACCGCCTGTTTCCCGACCGCTTCGAGCGCGTGGTGCTCGACAGCAACATGAACTGGCTGCACCTGGACTGGCAGCAGCAGGACCTGAAGCGGATGTCGATGGATCAGCTGAATGTGCAACAGGCATTCATTCCCTTCGTGGCGCGGCACGACGACCAGTTCCACATGGGCACGACGCCGCAGCAGGTGATGACCACCTTCCAGCGGATCTACCAGGCCGCCTCGCAGCACCGCATGGGCAGCGTGACGCCGGACCAGGCGCTGGCTTCGCTGGATGGCACCGGCATGTGGGTGTTCTGGGATCTGCTGGTGTCGCCGTCGCTGAGCGCGATGTCGCAGGCGCTGGATGGCGATCCGGCCCACATCGCCGCCGCCGAACAGATGGGGGCGATGACCTCGGTCGACCTGCGCAGCCAGCCCGGCTTCAACCCGATGGCCGATGTCCTGCAATGCAACGACTCCGGCTCCACCGATACGCGCAGCATCGCCCGCAAGATCGCGGACGTCCGCACCCACTGGGCCATCGGCGCCTCCACCCTGATCGACAAGTGCCAGCACTGGCCGTGGCAGCCGGCGCTCGACCGCCAGCTGGAATCGCGCACCAGGGTGCATGCCCTGATGGTGCAGAACGAATTCGATCCGTCCACGCCCTACTCCGAGGCGCTCAAGGATCGCCTCCTGGATGGCCCCGCCGCGCGGATGGTGCTGGTCAACAACGCCACCACCCACGGCGTGATGTTCGACGACAACACCTGCACCACCAACGCGGAATTCGCCTATCTGAGCTCCGGCGACATGCCTGCCCGCGACGTGGTCTGCCAGGCCAAACCCATGCACTCCTTCGCCATGCAGGACACCACGACCTACGAGTACGGCTACCCCGCCGCCGGCTGGTGGCTGCCGCCCCCGCCGAACACGCATCAGGCGAACTGGCTGCTGGTGCCCTGAGGTTGCGACTTCACAGCCTCGAAGCCGGAGACGGCAAGACAATGGATGGGGAGGGCATGGATGCCCGGGTCGAGGCAACGCAGAGCCGTTGCCCCCCCGAATCGAGGCGAGGCAGACACCGTTGTTCATCGCCCACCTGAAAACTGTCCCGGTGATCCGCCGTGGCGGGATCGGGCGAAAGTTTCCGGGGATGCAGGCACGACGACTGCCAAACGTTCCCCGGCCTCAGAAGTCCGACCTGGCGAAACGCGCGACACCCTGGTTGATGCCCGGCGGATCGAGCGTGCTCAGGTCGAGTTCGATCGGCGTGCCGATCCAGTGCGCCAGCGTCGTGTGGTCGGCCAGGTCGTCATCGGTGAGCGGATGGACCAGCGCGGTCAGGCCGGAGGCTTCGATCAGCCTGAGGATGGCCGGCAGTGCTTCTCCGGTGTAGTGGATCTCGAACTGCGGGATCGGATGCGGGCCGGCCTTGCCGTCCTTGAGCTGGCCGACGAAGAGCAGCCGGGGGATCGCACCCGAGTCCATGCGATCGATCAGGTCACGCCGCATGGCCTCGACCGCGGCACGCGTTGCGGGCGTGCAGTAGATGTGCGCGTGCCAGGGCGCTTCGTGTTCGCTCATGTCGATCCTCCGCTCGCCGGCCTCACGCATCCGCCATCAACTTGCCGGCCTTGGCCCAGCCGTCGCGCGGCACTTCGCTGATCAGAATATCCACGCTTTCCGGCGGACAGGCCAGCGTCTCGGCGGTGGCGCGGGTCACTTCGCGCACGAAGGCGCGCTTCTGTTCCACGGTGCGGCCGGGAAGCATTTCGAGGTGCAAGGTGGGCATGGTGTTCTCCGATGAGGCCCCGGATCGAGGCGGCGCCATGGTGCGCCCTGCTTGCAACTTGATAAACATGCCATGATTTGACCCATTTCAAACCCGCAGGTTGTCAATCATGAACAAGCTGGCCGGCATGGAGATGTTCGTCCGGGTGGTGGAAAGCGGCAGCTTCACTGCCGCCGCCGAGCTCAGCCGGGTCTCGCCCACCATGGTCGCCAAGCACGTGCGCGCCATCGAGGATCGACTGGGCGCACGCCTGCTCCACCGCACCACCCGCCGGCAACAGCTCTCCGACGTGGGCCGGCTTTACTACGAGCGCTGCAAGCAGGCGCTGGCCGACGTGGAACTGGCCGAGGCCAGCGCGTCGGAATTGCAATCCAGCCCGCGCGGCCGCCTGCGGCTGGTGTCGCCGGTGAGTTTCGGCAGCCACAGCCTGGTGCCGGCACTGGGCGAATACATGGCGCGCTATCCCGAAGTCGGCGTCGAACTGACGCTGGACAATGGTCGTCCCAGCCTCGTCGATGAAGGCTTCGAGCTGGGCATCCACATTGGCGACATCAACGAGCCCGGCCTGGTCGCCCGCCCGCTGCAGCCCTATCGTCGACGCCTGGCCGCGGCACCGGCCTACCTGGCGCGACATGGCCAGCTCGATCATCCGCAGCAACTGGCTGCGCACGAATGCCTGGGCCTGTCGTACTGGCGGCGGCACGACCTCTGGCGACTGGTCGGGCCCGGCGGAGCCACCTGCAACGTGGCCGTGCGGGGCCGCTTCACGGCGAACCAGGGCGATGCCCTGCGCATCGCCGCGCTGAACGGCATCGGCATCGTGCTCCAGCCCGAGGCGGTGCTGGCCGATGACCTGGCCTCCGGGCGCCTGTTGCCGGTGTTGCCCGAGTGGTCGCTGGCGCCCTCGCCGATGTACCTGATCTATCCGCAGAACCTGCATCCCACCGCCAAGCTGCGCACCGTCATCGACTTCCTGATCGAGCGCTTCGGCCCGTCGCCGAAGCAATGACGGGATGCCTGCGTAGTCTGCTGCATCCGTTCCCTTGCATCGCGTGCAGCTCCGTTCGTCTGGTCCCCTGAACCGCCGAATACGCTTTCAGCCAGGAGGGCCAGCGACGATTCGCATCGAATCGGGCCTCTGGCCATTGTTCGCCGGCGTCTTCAGCGCTTCGCGTACGGCGCCACCTGGCTGCGCAGGGTTTTCCATTCCGTCGCGGTCAGCGGCAGCTCCGGGTATCGGCGGCTGTAGTAGTCGGCAAGGTCGCCGCTGAACGGCCAGTCCGAAGCAGGCAGGAAATGGCGGAGCCCGATGCGCCGGATCAGCGCCACCAGCGCCTGCTTGTCGGCGGGGCTGCTGTTGTCCCTCCACACGTCGGCAAGATCGAACCAGACGTGCCTGAATCTTTCGGGGTGTTTGTCGAAAGCATCGGCAAACGCGCCCAGCGCGGACAGCGTGGCCTGGTCCAGCCCGCCCCAACCTCCCGCGTGGGCAATCTGCACCGGCGTATCGCCGGCAGCGGGAAGTACGTCAGCCAGGAATCGCTGCACGTCGCGCGCGCCGTAGTCCATGGTTGCGGTGCGCAGATGGATCATGATCGCCAGCCGGGCATCGGCCGCCGCGTGGAACACCGCCCTCAACGCCGCCAGGTCGCGGTCGCGTCGAAGGCTCACCCCGGACGCCGTGAGGTGGAGTTTGATGCCGGTCACGTCGGGGTTGCTGCGCCAGCGCATGATCTCCGGCAGGGCGTCGGGCCTGAGCGGATCGATGGCCACGAAGGCGCCCAGGCGACCACCGGATTCGCGCGCAAGATTCACGGTCCAGTCGTTGGCGGCGCGCAGCAGCGCCGCGGCGTCGGCGCGTTGCGGCACCATCATCGGGCTCTCGGCCAGGTAGCCCGTCGACATCACCAGCGCGCGCCGGACACCGGCACGATCCATCGCCTTCAGCAAGTCGTCGGGCGTCAGCGGCGCGGTGATGGCCGGATCGCAGCCGCCATAACGCTCGACGCTCTTGCAGTAGCCCGGCAGAAAGTCGCGGATCGCCGGCGAGTTCAGGTGCACATGATGGTCGACGCGCACCGGCACCAGGCGATCCCGCACCGGCATCGCGCCGCAGGCGGTCAGCGCCAGGGCCAACGCCGCCACGCAAGGCAGCATCAGCACCGACGTGACTGCAGACCTTCCGACAGGAAAATGCACGTTGCCTCCCGACCTTCGCCGTTCGTTTGACCATGTCGCCCGCACGACATGCGCTGCGTTCGATGCTGTCCATCATCAAACGCCGTGTCCGTGTCTGCAATCGCGACCCGCTCGGCGCCGGCCGATCCGCCGGATCACAGCCGCTGGTCGACGCGAACGCTTTCACTGCTGCTGCGGCAGGGGCGCGGCATCCGGTTCCCAGCGCAGCAGGTCGCCCGGCTGGCAGTCCAGCGCCTGGCACAGCGCATCCAGGGTGGCCAGGCGAACAGCCTTGGCCCGTCCGTTCTTCAACACCGCCAGGTTCGCGGGCGTGATGCCGATGCGTTCGGCCAGCGTGCCGACGGCCATCTTGCGCCGGGCCAGCATGACGTCGATGTCCACCACGATGGCCATCAAATCACCTCGTCCAGTTCGGACTGCAGATGCCTGGCCTGGGAATCCAGCGCCACCGCCTGCTTGAGCAGCATCCGCAGCACCAGCACGATCAGCGCCACGCCGCCGATCACCAGCGAGGCGCCGCAGACCATCGCCACCAGGCCGGGGGCGATTTCGTCGCCCGGCGTGGTCCGGTTGCTGTGCGCGGCCACCACCGCGATGCCGAAGGTCAGCACCGAGGCCGCCGCGATCGCGCCGATCACGATGTCGACGTAACGGAATGCCGCCAGCGAAAACACCGTGCCTCGCCGGACCATGGTCAGCAGTCGCCAGATGCACACCGCGGTCACCTGCATCGTCAACACGCCCAGGATCACGATCACCACCAGCGGAATCCGCACGTCCGCCCGCGCCGATTCCAGGTCCTGCCACAACAGCGGTGCGATCACCCCCTGCACCACCAGCGAACCCGCCAGGGCGATCGCGATCACGACCCGCAACGCCAGCACCGCAAGATTCCCCATCGCCGCTCTCCACTTATCGTCTGGAGATCGCAATATATCGTAAAACGATAGATTTGCAATGACAGGCGATGCATCCAACTATTCTTGGCAGCCGCCGTCACCCTGCAAGCGATCGAAGCAGGTCGGCTGCGAAGCCGGATTTGATCAGCCAGGCACAGCCCGCCAGATTCACCGCAACGGTCACCCAGAAAGCGAAATGAAAAGTGCGCTTCCGTCTTGTGGCGGAACTGTTGCTGGGCAATCAACGCGCCCGGCCAGCCGCCGATGAGGTCGACCAGATGCAGATGGCTTTCCGGCGTGCGGCTACGGCGGCGACCCTCTTGCGCCGCGGACTTGTCCGCCCGGTACATCAGGCATGACAGCAGACTCATGCCGAGGTAGACCCCGAGCAGCACGAGCGGACACCCACCGCCCAGGCGACCGTGCCGATCGCGAGCGAGCCGACCCCGAGCGCGGCGCGCGGCATGCGCGGTTGCCGCGGGGACGGCCGAGCCACGGCTGCCTTTGCTCCGGCATGGCGGATCTGTTGCGCGTTGCTGCGTCCGCGTTCATCGACGACGGGCAGGTACGAAATGAGATCGCCCGCCGCGGGTCGACGCGCGCCTGGCGGAAACTGGCTGATGTGCACAAACGTGCGCGTGCCGCCGCCGTTCGGCACGACGAAGCCGAACCCCTTGTCGTCGTTCCACTCCGTGATCCGACCTGCAAATCGCATGGCTGCCTCCGTCAGCGAGGAATGGCGACCGGGTCAGGGCAATCTCGCGTGCGCGACGAACCGGGCATGGTCGTGCGAAGCCGCCATGTACATGCCCAGACCCACGCCCGCGACCGCGTAGGCGAAACCGTAGAGCAGAAACTTCCGGTCGAGTGTCATTTCAGTTTCCCCTTGTTGCAGGTACCGATATCGATATCGCGCGAGAGCGCGGCCGGCCGCGCCGTCGGCGGTCAATCGCGATCCACCTATCCGCAAAACCGGAATCGCCACCGACCGCCATCCCGCGACGCTCGCTTGATCGGCTACGCCTCTGGTTCAACTACGGATGGCTGAACACGGCACCGTGCGCCATGGCGCCACCCTTCCAATCGTCCGACCACGCGCGAGTGAATGCGCTGCCCAGGTCAATCGTGGCGAAACGAGGAAGTCTTTGTCCAGGTCAGCGCTGCCCGCATCGCGTCCCAGTCGGAAGGCTCTATGAAGGTCATCGTGGAAGCGTCGGGATGCATGGCGTGCATCGTCCAAACGAAAAATAGTCGCAGGGCTTCGGGCCACTGGCAGAAGCGAAAAGCACGGCAACAGGAACAATAAGCCGCGCGACATCGTTTTGTTCATCCGCCTGTCTCCATCCTCATGCCCCAATCGCGGATCACGATGGACGGCCCGTCTACAGCCGAAAACGTCATGGCCAACTGAACACGACGAGTCACTCGTCAGCTGGACGACGAGCGATTTGGATGGCCCGTGCTATCGACCAGCCACTTCTTCTCCTCACTCCAAGTAGTAATAGCAAAGCTGACCGGCGTTCCCATGAAAATTCACGTCGTATGCTACTGGCACACCATCGGCACCGTGTTTGCCAACGTAAGACGTGGGATCTCGCAGCAGCCGTGCCTCTGGCACGGCCTGGCTCTTCTTCCAGGACTTGGCACCCATGCTGCCTTCGCGAGCCACCGAAGGATCGCCGCTGTAAATCTTGTCCAGCTTGTCCTGATGAACATTCAGATCCTGATTCCAAACCGGCTTGACGGTCAGCCATTTCCGATTTTTGTATCGATAGAACAGATAATTGGAGACGAAGTGATCTGCTATGGGGCCTCCAGAACGGCGGAGCAAAAAGTCCGTGATGACTTGGGGTGAACGATACGACTGTGACTCCAGCGTCTCCTGCACCGAGCCTTTTTTCCCCTTGAAAGTCGCCGCCAAATTGCTCATGTCGGTAGGAAAGCAATCAGCGATCCATTGCCACATCAGCAGCGAGCGCTTGCCGTCCTGATCGGCGTCGGATGAAGCACGAAAGCTGCCGGTCTCGGCATAGAGATCAGCGATCGGAATCACCGTACCCAGGTTTCCCTCTGCTATGGCCAGCCATTGCAAGCTGTGCGTGTGCTCGCCATGGCGAAGATCCATGCTGTCCTTCCAGAAAAGCTTGTTGCGCAACATGAAGCCGAGTTGAGGATCGCCACCGATCAATTTGATTCCGATTGGGCTGGTATGACTGGTATCGGCGCCGAACCGGTTCTGGAAGCTGAAGCCCTTGGCAGATGCCACCTTGTTCAAAGCACGCGTAAACTTGTTGCGGGTGTTCGGATTGAACAAGCGGTATGCATCCCAAAGCTGGCTGGACACCCTCTGCAGTGCTGCTTCAAATGACGCCGGATCGCAAAGAAATGCCGCGACCCTCGCATAACCATCGAGGTAGTCCGATGCACGGGGGTGTGTGGCTGTTTTTGCGCCCTCGCCTTTCACCCAAGTGGTATACGTGAACTTGTTGTCTTCCAGACTCCTGCGAGCAAGCTCAAAACTGGGAAACACCATATTTGCCATCACGCTCTCCTTAGTTTGATCAATTGGCAATTCCATCGGATCGGCAGATCCATGTCCGAAGCCTGCTCAGGGCGCCGCGACCCAGCGCGGGGCCGTTTTCGACACCGACCACATTTTTTCAGGTTCGGCGTATTCCCTTGCATGAACCGGATGGATATTACGCTCCGGCATCCCAAAAGGCAGATCCAAGCCTCGACAGCGTGTTCGTACGGCCACACATGATGTCTTTCACTGGCACCCTTCCGCTCGCGCGCTACTGCGTCGGGGGCGACGTTGCACTCGCCGGACTGCCCGTGTGGCGATGCTTCTTCTGCGTGTAGAGCCTGGCGTCGGCCGCTTCCAGCAGGGATGCTGCCAGGTCGCCATCTTCCGGCGCGGTGGCGACGCCGATGGTTATTTCCGGGTACGCCGCTTCGCGCGCCGCTCCCTCGCGCACGAGCTGGCTGATGCGCGCGGCAATTTCCAGCGCAACGGCATGGCTCGTGTTCGGCAGGACCGCGATGAATTCATCGCCGCCGTGCCGTCCCAGATGATCGTGCTCGCGCAACAGCCCGCGCATGGTGGTGGCCACCCAGGTCAGCGCACGGTCGCCCGTGCTGTGCCCGTAGTGATCGTTGATGAACTTGAAGCGATCAAGGTCCATCGCCAGCACGCTCAGCGGTTGCTGTCGAAGCCGATGCAGGTCGAGCTCGGCGTCCAGCCGCGAAAGAATGCCGCGACGATTGAGCACGCCGGTAAGAGGGTCCTTGATCACCTCGGTCTGCAGGTGACTCTGGGTGGTCTCCCAATTGGCCGTCATCCGGTTGAAGCACTCGGCCAGCACGGCCAGTTCGTCGCGGCCGTCGACGTCCACGCGTACACCGGATTGGCCCTCCTCGATATGCCGGGCGGCCTGGGTCAAGGCCTGCAGGGGCCGCAGCAGAGAGCGCAGGAAGATCACGATCAGCACTCCGGCCGCCGCCAGGGTGACCAGCCAGCTCCACATCAGCCAGTGCAACTGACGGGTGCGCTGGGCCGCGGCATGCTCGTAGCGCGCCTTGAGCACGCCGGACAGGCTGGCCCGCGCATTCGACACGTCCTGTATGGCGCGCTCCAGCTCGGCGCGCGTGCTCGCGCTGGCCGCCGCCCCGCTCACGTGCTGGGCGTGCACGTGTTCGACCAGGCGGCGAATCGATGGACGTGCCTGCACCCAGGCCTTCTGCGCATCGTCGATGACCTGCTTCGGCACGTCCTTGCCGTCCGTGCCCAACAGGATGCTCGAAAAGCTGTTGTCCACGCTCTGGGTCAGTCCGGCGAAGTCGGGCACCGAGTCGTGCGACTCGGCCAGCAACTCATCCACCAGCGCCTGCTGCAGGTAGTGCTCCAGCGTGGTCAACGGGAGCAGCCCGTGTACCGACTCCTCGACCGAATCGCGGAAGGCCATCTCCTGTTCGTTCAACACCATCATGCTGACGGCACTGAGCACGGCAAGTGGCAGCAACAGCAACGCGATGATGGCCATCATCCGCTGGCGCACCGACAGCCTGCGCAGCAGCGCCTCGGGGCTTCGTCCCATCGGGATACACCTCCTTCGTTGCTTGACATGCAGGCTGCGCGCCGGGCCTGAGCTGCGATGCAGGGGCCATCGTACAGCAGGCGAACGAAAGGCCGGCAAGAAGGAAACCCGCTTCATCCGTCGGAGTAGAGCCCAATGAACCCGGCCTCCACTTCCGGGTTTGATCAGTCAGCTCCCCTTTGATTCCGCATCCCCTTAAATCAGATCGGGCGGCGGATACCTCACCAGCTCATCGTCACGCCTTCCCTTGCACCGTGTCCCGTGCGCTTGTCCAGTTCGACATTTGCCGCTTCGGCCCTGCGCATGATCACCCTCCCTTGCGCTTGCAGGGATGCATCGAGGTCACCGCAGGAAACGTCGCGTTGATGCGCTCGCATCAACGCAACCAGCTCGCGGGCCGCGTCGCGGGCTATCTGCGCGTGCTCTGCCTCGTGGTGGCGTATTGCCCGATCGAGCGCACGCCACTTGGCCGTCATGGCGGCAGACGTACCGGCAGGCGGCGTCCATGCCGGCAAGGTGGTCGTAATGGTCAGCACCACCTTCGGATCGACCAGATTGCAGCGTCCTTCGACGGGCTGCGTGTCGAAACTCCACTTCAGCTGCGGCGAGGTGTAGCCCCAGTAACGGCCACCCTTATCCTGGTAACCCCTCGCGTTCATCTGCGCAACCAGTTCGGATTCGCTTCGACCCTCGATCACGTAGTAGCGGGCATCCTCCTGGATGACCGGGGCCGGGATGGTTGGCGGTGGCAGTGGCGGTGTGACGAACATGGGCGTGCTTCCACGGTATCGAGGTCCCGTGCTCCTAGCACATAACGTTCCAGACGTCTGCGGCCGCGCCCCACGGTCGCGCCGGCACTGTCCGCGGACAGAAACACCGTCCGCACGGACAGGACCCGAGGTCAGCGGGAACCGGGGCGACCGTTCACCAGCGGCCCTGGACGAAAAGCGCCGGGAACAATCCGAATGGCTCGCTGACCGATCAGAATTTTCCCGAACACCGTTTCCGTCGGCGCCCATTGCGTGATCCGTACGGGGCCGTCGTCATGGGCATGACGGATCAGCCCATCGGCGAAGTGACCCACCGGCGCATTCGGGCAGCTGCGTGTTTGCAGGCGCAGCTGCCCTGCACGAAGTCGCCACGCAAAGCAGCGAAAGCGATGCCCACAAGGGGAGCCGAAGCGCGCGAACTGTAGTCGATCAGGACGCAACCCTGGCGATGCGCTGTCCTTCCATGTTCACTGCGACATGCCCCGTCCGGCGCCTGCGACAGGATCCGCTCCAAACGAAAAGGTCAGGTGCACTTCCGGCAAGTCAAACGATGGCGACCTTCTTTTGCGGGCTGGCTTCCCGCACCGCAGCGGCGGCCTTGCGGATGACGTCGATGACGACGGCCGGCTGGGAAAGCATCGGCACGTGGCTGCTTGCCACCTCGGTGACGGTTGCCCCCATGCGCCCGGAAACCCAGCGTTGCAAATCGGGATGCACGGTGTGGTCCTGCGTCGCCAGAACGTACCAGCTCGGCTTCGACCTCCAGGCAATGTCGTCGGCGCCGAGCTTCTGTTGATGGAACAGGTCGAAGACAGGCGGATAGTGGGTCGCCCACACGAGCTTCTGGTCTTCGTCCGAGAGATCTCCGGCGAAAAACTCGGTGCCGTTCGGCAGCATCCAGGCGCGACCGTCCGCGACTTCGACGCGGGAGAAGATGTCCGACGGAAACTTGTCCAGTTGATCCTGCACGGTCTCGCCGGCGTCCGGAGCGACCGCGGCGATATAGACCAGGCCGACCACCCGCTCATCGACGCCCGCGGCCGTGATGGTGGCTCCGCCATAGGAATGACCGACGAGCAGGACCGGGCTGCCGACGCGGTTGAGCGTCCGCTTCACCGTCGCCACATCTTCCTCGAACGAATCCAGGCCATATTGCACGGAGATCACCTCGTGCCCATCAGCATGCAAGGCCGGGATCACCTTGCTGAAACACGAGCCGTCCGCCCAGATACCGTGACAGAAAACGATGGTGGGTTGCTTCGACATGCTGCACCTCCGAAAGATGGCCGTCGTGAGACGTGTGGCTTTCACGCCCACCGGCGGCAGCGTTTGAACTCAGGGCCGAGCCGTAGCATCCACGCTTGAAAGGCGGCCGTATTTGCCGATCTTGCGCAATCGAAGGCCGTTCTTGCTCAGACGGTGCAATCAGGAGTGCGTCTTGGGTGAATTGCGCCGCAGCGCCCGGAACTGGCACGGGGTCAGCCCGGTGTGCTTCCGGAAGATGCGATTGAAGTTTCCCTGCGACCCGAACCCCGCCTCCAGGGCGATCTCCACCAACGACAGTCGACCTTCGGCAAGCCTGGCTTTCGCGTCCTGGATGCGGCGCTGCGTGATGTATCGGTGCGGCGAGAGGCCCGTGGCCTCCTGGAAAAGCCGGGAGAAGTGAAACGGGCTGAGACAGGCTTCGGCGGCCAGCTCGCTCAAGCTGAGCGCCTCCGCGAAGCGGGACTCCACAAGGTCGATCACCTTCTTCAGCTTGTGACCCGGAAGACCCGGCAGGAGGGGCACGGGGCGCGAACAGATGTTCGAGTACCTGGCTATGAGGTGCGCCGCGAGCATGCAACTCGCGCCTTCGGCAAACAGCAGGTCCGTCGACTCGGGCGGCCGGGAACCCATGTCGCGAAAGGCGGCGGCAACCTCGTACAGAAGCGTGTCCGACATTCCCGCCGACCGCACCAGTTCCACTCGCGCCGGATCGATATCGTAATCACCCAGCGCGCTGGAGTCAGTCACCGAGGGCGCGAGAAAAATGAGGAGGGACTCGACGGGCGAAGTGATCTCGACTTCCGTCTCTTCCAGGCCGATGGGCTGGAGGGTCGCTATCCCTGGACGCACCGCCACCGGCCGGAACGTGCCGTCCCTCCAGCGGGCAAGTGCGCTACCGCCAAGAGCCACACTGACCGTGGTGCATGTGCAGGTGACGGGGCGAAGGAAACCGGGGTTCAGGAGCCGGTGCTCGATCCGCATGGTCGGCCATGCCAGGGGAGCATGAAGCGGCGTGCTTCCCTCGTACCTGTGGGTGTGAACCGGAAAGGCCATGCTCGCGATGCCTTCGGATGGATCGGCGACATCCGGGCATGTTAGGACTTTCCCGATCCCGCTCAAAGGAAACGGAAGGCATCCACGCCACCGGATTGAAAGGCGCCGTCACACCGACACAACTTCAGACCACTAAGATGCCCCGGGTCATCCGGACGCAAGGACACATGCACATGATGAAGCTGGCAACCGCGGCCTTTCTTGTGGCCTTGCTGACAGGCGCCGCCCATGCGCAGACCAATGCAGGCGAGCAGAAAGCCGACCCCGACCTTCCCTTCACCATTACCAGGGTGGCGAGCTTCGACCTGCCATGGCGCATCGCCTTCCTGCCCGATGGCCGCATGCTGGTGACCGAAAAGGTCGGCCGCGTCCAGCTGGTCACCCCGCAGGGCGCCAAGACCGAACTCGAGGGCGTCCCGCCCAGCTGGTTCCAGGGCCAGAACGGCATGCTGGGCGTGTTCCTCTCCCCCCATTACGCCAAAGACCACAACGTCTATCTCACCTATGTCGCACCGGGCGACTACGGCGGCGGCCTGGCGCTGGGCCGCGGCCGGCTCGTGCTGGACGGCAAGCAGCCCCGGCTGGACGACTTCCAGGTGTTGTGGCGCCAGATGCCCACCGGCAAGGGCGGCCAGGCCGGCGCGGCGGTGGCGTTCTCACCGGATGGCAAGTACCTCTTCCTCACCGTGGGCGACCGCCAGCGCCTCACGCCCGCGCAGGACCCCGATCAGCCGGTGGGCAAAATCCTGCGGCTGACGCTGGACGGCAAGCCCCCGCCGGGCAATCCGTGGGCGGGCAAGGTCGGTGCGCGCACCATTGCACTGATCGATCCGGCAACCGACACCGAGAAAGCCAAGACAGCGCCGGTGGTCAGCACCTATACGTTCCCCGGGCCCAACCTGACACCGGCCGAAACCTGGAGCGTCGGCCACCGCACGCCTTACGGCCTCGCCTTCGGCCCCGATGGTCGACTGTGGGAACTCGAGCATGGCCCGCGCGGCGGCGACGAACTGAATCTGATCAAGCGCGGCAAGAACTACGGCTGGCCGCTGGTCTCCTACGGCATCAACTACAACGGCGTGCCGATCCCCGGCCCCGATACGCGGCCCGACCTGGTCAAGCCGGTGATCTATTGGGTGCCGGTGATCGCGCCGGGCAACCTCATGTTCTACAAGGGTCGCCTGTTTCCGCACTGGCAAGGCAGCGCCTTGCTCAGCGGGCTGGTCAGCGAAGGCATCATTCGCGTCACGTTCGACGGCAAGGGTGGCGCCACCGCCGTCCAGCGCTGGACGATCGGCAAACGCATCCGCGATATCGAAGAGGCGCCGGACGGCTCGCTCTGGATGGTGGAAGACGCCAGCCCCGGCGGCCTGTACCACCTCACGCCGAAATGATTCGCCGAATCAGCCGAGCCCGTTTCCCGTAGTCGGCGCAGTGCGGTGTTGCCGAACGTGGTGAGCCCCGGCGCAGCCGAGCACTGCGGCGCCAGCCGCATCCCTTTGCTCACTGCGCCGGCAACTGCGCATCGAGGAAGGCGTAGATATCGGCGAACTGCGCGGCCTCGGCGCCCAGCGAGGTCTGCATGCCGTGGCCGCCGTTGGCATCGGTGCGGATCCACACCGGCCGTCCGCTGGTGTCGGCGCTGCGCAGGCGCGCGGCGAACTTGCCGGTCTGCCAGGTCGACACGCGGTTGTCGTTGAGGCCCACGGCCAGCAGCACCGCCGGGTAGGCCGTGTGCGGCGTGATCTGCTGGTAAGGGTCCATCGCCAGCATCCAGGGGAAGTCCGAGGCCTTGCGCGGGTCGCCCATCTCGCCGATCTGGTTGGCGCCATTGCGTGCATGCAGCAGGCGGATCGGATTGAGCTCGCCCACCAGGCACACGGCCGCGCCGAACTTGTCCGGGTCATGCACCAGCGCACCGCCGACCACCAGGCCGCCCGCGCTGCCGGAGAGCAGCGCGGTGCGTTGCGGACGGCTGTAGCCCAGCTCGCTCAGGCGTTGCACGGCGGCGACGAAGTCTTCCACGCCCTTGTGCTTGTTCGGCCCCTTGCCGGCCTGGTGCCAGGCCTCGCCCTTTTCGCCGCCGCCGCGTATGTGCACGTAGGCAAAGACGTTGCCCTGCTTGACCCATGCCAGCCGGACGGGCTTGAACGAAGGCAGCACGGAGATGCCGTAACTGCCGTAGGCGAACACGATGGCCCGGTGCGAACCGTCCAGCGTGGCGTCCTTGCGATGCAGGATGGTGAGCGGCACATGGGTGCCGTCCTCGCTGACCAGCTCGGTCTCGGTGGCTTCGACCATGCTGTAGTCGACGGGGCTGCCTTCGTCTTGGCCCAGGCCGTGCAGGGTGCCGGCCACGGGGTCGTAGCGCCAGGACTTCGGCGGCGTGGTCCAGCCGCGCAGTTCCAGCAGGAAACCGTCCTGGCCAGGGTTGGCGCGGAACAGCGAGGCCACGCCGGGCAATGGCATCGGCACGGCGTCCACCTTGCCGCTGCGGTAGTCGACGCGGCGGATCTCGTCGATGCCGTTCCGGGAGACCTTCACGTACAGCGCATCACGGGCCGGCGCGACCTGCTGGACATCGTACAGGCTGGTGCCGGCCACCATGTCGTCGCCCTGCAGCGGCAGGACGGAACGAGCCTGCCCGATCGACGCGCCCGGGCGTGACAAGTCCAGCGCCAGCACCTTTCCAAGGGAGCGTGCACGGGTGGAGACCAGGTACAGCGTATCGCCGCGGATGGCCGCGGACTGCACGTGGTCGTCCAGGTCGGCGATGCAGTGCCAGGCCGCGCCAGGCTTCACCGCCTCGGCTTGCGGCGCCACGCAGTAGCGCTGGTCGGCCTGCGCACCCAGCGACTCGCCCAGCGCCCAGCGCGAACCGGCGGGAAATTCGATCACCGGGAAGCTGCGCGAGGGCATCGCGAACGACGGATTGACGCCTTCGCCCTGGCCGGCGCGCAGCAGGATCGGGTCCTGCGACGAGGGCGTACCCAGCCGATGCAGGCGTGCGCGCATGTCCTGCACCGGGTCGCCGCCGGTACGCTGCGCAGGCGGCGCCATCTGGGTGTACTCGAAGCCGCTGCCGTCGGGCAGCCACTCGGCGCCGAACTCGCCCCACACCGGCTCCACCGCATCGCCGGTGGGCTTGCCGGTCTTCACGTCCAGCACTTCGAGGCGGGTGACTTCGCTGCCGCCGTGGTCGACGTTCACCGCCACCTTGCTGCCATCGGGCGATGGCGTGTACAGCGTGATCGAGGCGTGGCCGCCGTCGCCCTGGAGGGTCGCCGGATCCAGCAGCACGCGCTCGGTGCCATCCGCGTCACGCACCATCAGCGTGCCGCTGCCCTTCGCGTCCTGGCGGATGAAGAACAGCCTGCCGCCGGCACGGCGTTGGCGGCGATGCATGACGGTGGCGCCATCGGTGCTGGCCAGCGCCTGCTGCCAGCCCTTCAGGGCAGGCAAGGCGTCCAGCTTGCCCCGCGTGTACTCGCCCTGGGCGACCAGCCAGCGCTGGAACCCGGCGTTGTCATCGCCCTCCATCCAGCGGTAAGGATCGTGCACGGTGTGGCCAAACAGGTGCTCGACCACGTCGACCGTACGCGCCGGTGGCGGAGCGCCAGCTTGTGCGGCGAAGGCAGACAGGGTGACCGGTGCGAGCAGGCAGGCGGCGGTCGACAGGGCCAGCGAAGCGGGCCAGCGGAGCAGTCGGGGCATGGGGATGTCCTCGTCCAAAGGAATCACGCAGCACGCATCCTCGCGCAACGGGAAGCCCCGGGGTACCCGCCATCCGTCATGCCGTGCGTGGGGTGTGAACGCCGTCGCAAGCACGCGCTCCTGTGGCACGGGAAACCCGGGCAAAACCGGCTTTCTGCAATTCGTCCCGAAGAAAGCGCGTTCCGCCCCCGAGGTTTGGATTGCTTCCCTGCTGGTCTATGCTTGCACCCGGCGTCGCAAGCCGCCTCCGGGTCCGCGGGAAGGGTTCAACCCACTTGTCGATGGCGTGCCACCATCAACCTTTGTGCAGCCGGGATTGCGGACCTTCGGCATTCATTGCATGGAGGTTGTCATGAAGAACCTGCCCGTCCGTCCGCACCTGGATCATCTGAAGAAGCAGGCCAAGCAGCTGCTCGAGGATGTCCGCCACGGCGCACCCGATGCGCTCGAACGCGTCCGCCTTGCCCTGCCCGCCGCCGCCCGGCTCGATCACCCTGCCATCGCCGCGATGCCACTGCGCCTGCACGACGCGCAGTCCTGCATCGCGCGCGAATACGGTTTCGGTTCGTGGTCGCAGTTGAAGGACTACGTCGCGCTGCAGGCCGCTTCGGTCGACGCGGCCACGCGAAAGCGCCAATGGATGCATTGGGCCTTCGGCCACGGCTACCAGACGGCCAGGCCGGCCTTGGCCGAGCGCCTGCTGCGCGAACATCCGCAGCTGCTGGCCGGCGAGCCCGTGCTGGCCTGCGCCATCGGCGACGTCGCCACGGTACGGGCCGCCCTCGCCGCCGACCCCGCCTGGGCCACGACGGCCCGCGCCGACAACGGCATGCCGCCGCTGGCCTGCGCCACCTTCTCCGGAATGATCGCGCTGCCCGCGTACGCGTCAGGCATTCGCGCCTGCGTGGAGCTGCTGCTCGCCGCGGGTGCGAATCCGGATGCGCGATGGACCGATCCGCAGCTGCCGCAAGATCCGCTCAGCGTCCTGTACGGCGCCGCTGGTCGCAACCACGACGCCGCGCTGACGCAGCGACTGCTGCGGGCCGGCGCCGATCCCAACGACAACGAATCGCTCTACCACGCCACCGAAATCGCCGACAGCACGATCGTCCGCCTGCTGCTCGACGCCGGCGCCCGCGTGACCGGCTGCAATGCGCTGTTCCGCGCGCTCGACCATGAGCATCCCGACACGCTGCGCCTGCTGCTCGCCCACGGTGGCGACCCGAACGAACCCGGCCCCGGCGGCAGCCCCCTGCTGCACGCCATCCGCCGCCGTCGCTCGCCGGCGACCATCGGCCTGCTGCTCGACGCCGGCGCCGATGCCTCGGCCAGCAACGGACACGGAGTCTCCGCCTATCGCCTCGCCTGCTGCCTCGGCCTCACCGAAGTGGCCGGGCAACTGGCGCAGGCCGGCGCCGTGCCCGACGACCAACCGCATGACGCCTTCCTCGGCGCCTGCGCGCACGGCGATCGTGCCACCGTGCAGGCGATGCTGGCCGACGAGCCGGGCCTCATCGGCAAACTGCCGCCCGTCGCATTGCGTCTGCTGCCGGAAATGGCGTCCGCCAACGGCGAGGAAGCCGTGCGCGTGATGGTCGAGGCGGGCTGGCCGATCACGGCGCGCGGCGGCGACATCGACGGCAGCGCGCTCAACTGGGCGGTGTTCCGCGGCAACGCCTCGCTCGCCCGCTTCCTGCTCGCCCACGGTGCGCGCTACGACGAACGCCACGGCTTCAACGACAACGTCTACGGCACGCTCAGCTTCGCCTCCCAGGCCGAAACCACGCCCGGCGGCGACTGGCTGGCCTGCGCGAACGCCCTGATCGACGCCGGCTCGCCACTGCCCGAAGAGCGCTACGCATTTCCGGAAGAGATCGCCGCGTACTTCGACGATTTGCGCTCAGGCACGCACTGAGAGGTTGCGAGTTTTTCTAGTTCGAAACCCGACCTGACCGAGAGCATGGCAAGGGCATGGTGACGGCATGGCGAGGGCATGGCGAGGGCATGGATGCCCGAGTTGAGGCAACGCAGGAGCAGTTGCCCGATGCCCGAGTGGAGGCAACGCAGGAGCGGTTGCCCGATGCCCGGGTGGAGGCAACAACTGGACTTGCCTGGCCACGTCCCCTTTCGCCTGGCCTTTCACCTGGCTTCCCTCGCCGGCTTCAGCCAGCGCCTTCGGGCTCGACATTCCACGAGCGCGCCATGAAACGTCCCTGCCCGCCCGACAGCACATGCATCGCCAGCTGCAGATTCCGAGCATGGGCCTCGACCGACTTGAGCTGCGCGAAGTAGCGCAGGATCTCCTTCCGGCGACTGGGCGCCAGCGCGTCCCAGGCTTTTGCGGCTGCAGGCTGCGCGGCCAGCGCCTCGGCAAACCATGCCGGCACGGGATGTGCGGGACCGGCCTGATAGCTCTCGTCAAAAGCCACATCCACCTCGACGAGATCGCCCACGACAGTTGCCGAGGCTTCACGCACCTGGCCATGCAGATACAGATAAAAGTCGCCATTACCCATGGGCATCATGTTGACGCGCCACGGCGTTTCCGGCTGGCCATTCACCTGCACCCGAACCGGCAGCGGCTTGCGCCAGCCCGCCTTCAAACGGCTCGCCTGCGCTGCACTGACCCGCACGTACGGGTTGATCCCGTTGATCTCGATTGTCGCCTGAAATTTCAAGCTGCTCATGCCGCAGCACCACCGGGTTGAAGTTCCACCTCGTTCAAACAGGCATCCCCCTCCAGGAAAAATACGTGCAACGAGCAAGCGCCATTCCGGTCAGGTTGAGGTGCCCGCGCTTCCTGCTCTCGTGCCGGTCACGAGTGCCTCCGAACAGCTCAGCGAGGTCGCCGCCGACCACCTCATGTCCGCGCCGCGCACGCGCTGCAGGTGTGACTGCCCCCAGATCCGGGCGTTCTCCACCAGCGGCAGGACCGTGCGGCCGTAATCGCTCAGGCGGTACTGCACCGGCGCGGGTACGGGCGCTGTTGCCAGGCGCTCGACCAGTCCGTCTGCTTCCAGCTCCCGCAGTTGCTCGGTCAACACCTTGTGCGAGATCGGCGCGACCCGGCGCAGCAGCGCGGAGAAGTGATGGGTCTCGCGGGCGAGCCAATAGAGGATGGTGAGCTTCCATTTGCCGCCGACCGCCACGAAGGCCGCGTGCAGCGGACACTCGGCAAGCGGATGGGACTTCGCCAACAGATACGCACCTTGACGTGCCGTCTTGTCGCTGGACATGGGTGCCTCTAGCGTCAGCCAACCGATAGTGCTGGAGGATGCCATGCCAAGCCATGTTCGTGTGTTCCTGTTCTGGGTAGTCAGCACGGGGCTGTCCGGTCTGCCGTCCGCCCATGTTTCCGCACAGCAGGCGCAGGTTGCCAGACACGCGGTAGCGCCCGCGCGCGATGGCCAGCACGATTTCGATTTCGAGATCGGCACCTGGAAGACGAAGCTGAAGCGGCTCGTGCATCCGCTGTCCGGATCGGACGAATGGGCGCATTACGAAGGCATCACCACCGTGCGCAAGGTCTGGGACGGGCGCGCCAACCTGGTCGAGCTGACGGCCGACGGTCCGGCCGGCCATTTCGAAGGCCTGAACCTGCGCCTCTACAACCCGCAGTCGCGGCAATGGAGCCTCAACTTCGCCAGCAGCCGGAGCGGGACGCTGGGGCAACCGACGATCGGCCAATTCATCGATGGTCGCGGCGAGTTCTACGACCAGGAGGACTTCGATGGCCGCGCGATTTTTGTCCGGTTCGTGATCACCCGGCCCGACGCCAATACCATCCACTTCGAGCAGGCGTTTTCGGACGACGGCGGCAAGACCTGGGAGGTCAACTGGGTGGCGACGGATACGCGGGTGAAGTAGCACACGGTCCGCATAATGGACCACGGAAAGACGGCGTCATGGCGCGCGAACGAAGATGACGACAACTGCGATCCCTGCGGAAACGCCAAAACCGCCACGTTCAGCCATGCGGCATTCCAGCAACTGCCTCGTTTCCATACCTCCCACTATGTCCAGACAAGCCCGATCCAGTGAACCGCCTTCTCTTTTTGTTCTTTGCGTCTTTACATTGCTGGCCACCACATGCCGAGCGTCGCCCGGTAGGCGCCAAAGGCCGTCGCGGCGGTGAGTGCCATCAGCAACGCGGCCACGGCATAGCGCCCTGCCGCCGCAGCTGCCCTTTCCACGCGTAGGTAAGCTTCCACCACGAGCAGCGGCAATGCCCATTCGCCCATTGCCAGGGTGAAGAGCGCGGGTCCCCGCATCGTCATTGGATCGAACCCGGCGATGCCTCCGTTGACCGCGATCCAGGCCGCCAGACCGATACGGAACAGCCAGACCCCCGCTGCCAACACGAACATCCGCAGTGCCCAGCGGCGGTGCGCAGTGAAGTCGCGCTGTCGCGCGCGCCGCCAAGCCAGTACCGCACAAATCAGAAGCAGCACGCCGTTGATGGCGACACCGGTGTTTTGCGAGCTGCCGACGAAGGCACGACCGGTCGCCAGCATCGCCAGACCGGCCACCCCCACCACGATGGCCACCGAGATGTAGATACGGCCGTTCCACCGATGGAACCAAGGCGCACGTCGTCGGAGTAGAGGGATCATCTGCAGCGATCCCAGGATCGCCACAAGCGAAGCCAGCAGTACGTGAACCATCACGATGGCATTGCCCCGCGGCTGCCCAGGCAGATAGCCCGTAGGCCAGACGCGGTTCCAGGCCGCCGCGGCGTCGTGCAGCGTCGCCGAGCCGTAGGTGGCGAGGATGTACGCCCCGAACACCAGCTGCCCGGCGAAAGCCACCAACCACCAGCTCGCCGCCGCAAGACGAAGGACGCCCCTCCCTTCGGGGGCTGAAGCTAATCCGCGCTTGAGCACGCCGGCACCCTTCTTTTCGACACCTTTTTATCCCGATACCGGTTCTGGCGGATTAAAACGCTTGCAAGTGAACCCGAGCCCGTTTTTTTGACCCGAGTTTAATTAGCCACCTATCTTTGATTGCCTTTTAATTGGGGTCTCTTCTCTTCAGCGCGCTTCGTCCTTGTGCTGCTCCAGATAGGCAAGCACTCGTGCCCAATGTTGTTCCTTCGCGTAGCGCCCGAAGCCCGCTCCACCATCGTCCATATGCCAGCTTGAACCAGCCCTCAGCAGCAGTAGCGCGATGTCCTCATTCTGCGCGCTCCCCAACGCAGGCAACCCGTAAGCTCCTGGGGTTGACGCATCCAGGCCATGCAGCAGCAGATAGCGGACGAATCCGATATCACCTGCATCGACCGCTCTGTGCAGAAGAGTATCGCCATCAGCTGCACGCGCCTTCAGGTCGCAGCCCTTTGCAGCGAGCCATTCGGCAATTGCCTGCCCGTCCCAGTGCGCATCACGGTAGGAGCGCGACAGGAGCAGGGCAACCGGCACCCGTTTGCGGGTTGCGCTTGCACCCTCGTCACTCTCGTCCACGAACCAAAGCGAAGGTTGGACCTTGCCATCACCCGTATTCCATATCTTCCGCACGGCTGCCAGACGGCCGCCCCGTATCGCGTCCTGAAAAGCCTTGTCGAGCTTGTTCCTGTCGAGCACCCCATGAGTGTTCAACAACCCACGCGCCACGAGCGGGCCGATCAGCGCTGCGCGATGGTGAACCAGCGCATCGTTCAGCAATGTTGATTCCGTCAGTACGGGCACGCCTGGTGGTGGCCGTGCTGCATTCCCGCCTTTCAAGGGCGTGCCCAGATCGATCATGCGCAACATCGCCGCCTCGTCGCTGCCCCGCTCATTGGCTACGGCTCGCGCCAGAGTGTCCGCGGCCTGTTGCGAGTCGAAATCAAAGCCTTCACGTTGCAATTGCTCGACAGCCGCCATGGACAGACTCGTCCACTCGAACGTGCGTCCCACACGATCCACCTCTTCCTCGAAGTCGCCAACCGAGACAGGCATGCCAACCATGCGACCCACATAGTCTTCGATCTCATGCCTTTGCTGTCCCATCTTCAAGATGAGCACATAGGTCGGGCTATCAGTGATAAGTGCGCTGTAACTGGTTCTCATGGACCAGAGATCGGCGCGTCGCGCGTTCTCCACAAGCGCCGCCACATCAGCCGGCGGAATCGAAAAGCTGTGCTTTCCCTGCACGTCTACATCGCCGACACCCTCATAGTCCACCTTCCCGTTTCCGTGAATGCTCACTTCGTAACTTGGGCACGTTCCGAAACACCCGCTACGTGATAGCGAAATCGTCACTTGGTCGAGCGGAACATCGGGTAATGTTTGGTGCTTCGAGGGGACCTGTTGCTCGGCGACCCGCTCGCTGATGACAACAGCAGAGGGCTTGCCGTCGACCCAAAATGGCCGGTAGCGCCAGCCAGACATCGCCCGAAGAAGTTCTCGCCGCGTGTTGTTGAGTGTACGCGGCTGCCCGAACTCGCTATCCATCACTTGGCAGGCAACACGCCCGGACGCGTCAACAAGCAGCGTAAAAGGGACATTCCAGTGGGAGGGAACCGCATTACCTGGGTAGGACAGCGTGGGCAGCTCGAACTGGCGATGCGCCGCGATGTTGTCCTCTGCAGAAACGCCATCAAGCTGATGCGGCCCGCACGAGGGAACCGGCTTTGCCCCTGCCTCGACCGAATTCTCTGGATAGGCTTGAACCGCGCCTGAGACATTCAAACCACACATCGCTAGAACGCCGAACATCCACTTCCTCGACGCGCTCATCGGGGTACTCCTCTCAGGCTGAAAAGCAACAGGGAAACGCAGGCGGCAGAGTGCGCATTTTTCCTTATTTCGCCCCCTATCTATTCCTCGGCGCGCGCGCCGATCATTTCCTTGAATATTCGGACGCCCGCAAGTGAACCGGATCCCGGTTTCCGTTCGCCCGAGTCACGGCCACGTGATCAGGGACTTGAGGTCTTCCTTGATCTTGGTCACAGCCGCGGTTTCGGGCCGGCGTCCCCGGGCAGCCCAGTAGTATTGAAGGAAGGGATTGCTGATGGAAAGCTGGCCGTCCACGTTGCAATCGTCTCGACCACTGATGCGCTTCCCGGGCTTCGGGCTGACGACCGAGACCTTCGCCAGATCATTGTTGGTGTATATCGCGTACGGCTGGTCCGGCAGCAGGATGGGCTCGATCACGACGATGGTGAAATCGGTGATGACGGGCTCCTTCTTCGCCTTGATCTGGTCAGTCATCAACTTGACCATGGCCGGAAGTTCGGTCGTGGTCAGGATGGAATCGTTGCGAAGTCCACACCGGCAAACTGCGGTGACATGCCCTCGTGCCGCGTGCCCGAGTTTGCCGGACACACTCGTGAAGTAGTTGGCGAAAGCACCGCCCGGCTCCCACACGAATTGCTTGTTCACATAGCGGGCGGCCGTGGTGGCCTCCAGCTGGCCGAAGATCTCCCCACTGCTGTTCCACTTGTCGATCTTCTTCATGAGGGCAAGTTCGTTGATGCCGTTCCAGAACACGCTCCCGTTGACTGGAGTCGTGGCGTCGAACTGCTCCAGCAACTGTGCGTAGGCTTCCTTGGCATACTCCGACGGTTGCTTGCCGGACTTCTGGACCTCACGCGCCATATCCTCCTGATAACGCGCAGCGGGAGACCACGCCTTCCAGTCCTTTCCCTGACGCGTCGCCCCGGCGGCGGCCATCTTTGCAATCGCCGCCCGACGCTGCACGGCCTGGATCAACTCCAGTTTGAACTGCGGTGTCCCGAACATCTTCTGGTACAGCGACGGGTCCTTCTTTATGCGTCGAAGCCACACCAGATCGGACTCCAGCTCGTCCTGCGGGAACTTGTTCTGCAGTTCGACGTACAACTCCAGGGGAATCTTGCCCCGGTATGAATTGGGTTGATTGAACAGCATGGGAGCTCCTGTCGGTGGATGGAATTCCGAAACACCTGCATCGCAATCGAGCCGATCGAAACGGAAAGTGGCCAATCAGGACGGCACGGCCGAGTCCGACCCGGAAGACGGTTCGTGAATCTGATGAGCCATGTCCCCCATGTCTCGCAGTCGAGCAGCAAAGCGGTTCAATGAACCTGCCCAGCTTCCCCTGCCCCCTTCCCCTGACCGATCCCCGACTATCGTCCGCTGCATCTTGCCGTGATGCGGTGGTCTTGCCTAGGTGGGGTGGCGAGAACCAGCGCAGCGGCGGCCGGCTCCCTGGGGCTCACCGCCGCCCCTCACCGGGGAGCCTTCGACCGTTCTCCAGCCGATCACCAGGAGAAAACGCCCAAGCGCGAAGGCCGCAGGCTTGCACCCAAGCCAACAACCCTGAAGCGCAAGGTTCGAAGCATTGGACCGCGAGGGTCATCCACCTCGCACGCAAGGTTCAAACCGTCGTGCGCAACGATTCGACGGAGCGGTCGGCGTTTCGGACGACCCACGCGGCACGGATGCGCCGGCACCGGACGTCACGTCTCGTCGGTGCAGGGTTCCGGCACTACGCCCGGTGCCACCGTCATTACGTCCTGCCAGGCCGGGTTCTTCAGATAGCGCGCACGGACGTAGGGGCAGAACGGAATGATCCGGAAGCCCTGCCCGCGCGCGTCGGCGATCAGCCGATCGACCAGCGCCGACGCCGCGCCGGTGCCCTTCAGGCTCTCCGGGGACAAGGTGTGGTCCGCGCTGATCAGCCCCGGCCCGCGATGGGTGAAAACCAGTTCGGCTTCGGCCTCGATACCGGTCACCGTTGCGACATAGCGGCCATGCCGGCCATGTTCTTCCCGAGTTATGTGCACGTCAGTCATGGCTCGACTCCTGGGCTTGAACCCGTGGGGATGGCAGCAGTGTGCCATGCGCACGCCGGTCGGCCACCGACGCGCCCAACGGGCCAGTCGAATTTTCCAAGGCCCAGAAAGTGAACCTGATCTGGCCCCGTTTTTGAGCACTGTGAACACGCCGGAAATGTCCCTGCCCAAAAAAAGTCCCTGACACCTATTCCTGCAGTCTCCGCCTTGGTTTCGCCCATGGATTTAATTCGCCACGTCCCTTTTAATCACCAAAGCTGAAAAACAGGGGTCAGAGTCGACTTTCCTCGAGCAAGCTCCAAGAAAGTGCACTCTGACCCCTGTTTTTCTATGCGCTGTTGCATGGACGAGGTTCGCGGAGAGGTACGCGAAGTATAGGCGTCCGGGCGAGCGAGGCTGCGACGGTCAGGACGCCGGCGGGAGCGGCGAAACCGGGACGGAGGAAGTTAAATCCGACGTTCTTGACTTCCCCCGTCACCTTTGCGGGTGCGCCTGCCGAGAAAATCGCCCGACGCTCCGAGCTTTTTGCTTGGCGCGTCGAGTGCAGGAGCTCGGCGGACCGGGAAAATAACTGCAACGGCCGAGAAAATAACTCCGTGCGCCGGGAAATTTTCTCGGCGGGCCGAGCAAAAAGCTCGGTGGGCCAAGTTCGCTTGCTCGGGGCACCGAGAAAAAAGCTCGGGCGGTGGAGAAAATTTCTCGACGGGTCGAGTGTTTTGCTCGGGTGGCCGAGCTCTTTTCTCGGCGGGCCGAGAAAATTACTCGGCGAGTGGAGTTGGTTGCCCGATGCACCTACCGCAAAGCGCGGTGGTGGCATGGCGATACCACGCGTGCGGATGGATTGTGGCGGCCCGGACATGAAAAGGCCCGGTGCATGAGTCAGGTCGTCTCAGGCACCGGGCCGTGTGGTCACCCTGTTGCGTTCAGTCTTGGAGCATCAAGCAGTGACTGGCGTCGACTCCGACGCGGTGCGGTTGGTGCTGCGACTGAAGCGGGCACCGAGTTCGCGGCGCAGGTCTCCCAGACCCTGGTTCTTGCCGCTGACGCCCAATATCCCGTAGCCCTCCAGCGCAAAGCTCATCAGGTCGCTGCCCAGCGCCGTGGACGTGTCCTCGGCGCGTTCGCTGAGCCGGGTCAGCCGCATCAGGAACGTGCCGACCTGGTCATACGCGACCAGATCCGCCACCGCTTCGGTCACATTGAGACTGGGCGGCACCACCTGCGGATTCTGCTGCAGCAGCTTCAGCGTCTGCCGGCAAAACACTTCCGACTTGTCCCCCATCTTGGCCAACGCCCGGCGCTGCGCCGGCTGCAAGGCGATCAGCCCGGTGAGGTTCTCTTCCAGCGTCGCCAGCGCACCCTCGATGGCGGTCAGCTGCTCGGCCGTCAGGGCCAGCGAAATCAGGTTCTGTGACATCGACGTCCCCCCGGTTTTGAGTAGCACGTCGGTTTGGAGTCCAATCCCCCATCCGAAGGAGATTGGACGTGAAGAAGCGGTTTACCGAAGAGCAGANCGACGTCCCCCCGGTTTTGAGTAGCACGTCGGTTTGGAGTCCAATCCCCCATCCGAAGGAGATTGGACGTGAAGAAGCGGTTTACCGAAGAGCAGATCATTGGCTTCCTGCGTGAGGCGGAGGCCGGCATGCCGGTGAAGGAGCTGTGTCGCAAGCACGGCTTCAGCGAGGCCTCGTATTACCTGTGGCGTAGCAAGTTCGGTGGCATGAGCGTCCCCGACGCCAGGCGGTTGAAGGAGCTGGAGACTGAGAACGGGCGGCTGAAGAAGCTGCTGGCCGAGCAGGTGCTGGAGAACGAGGTCATCAAGGACGCCCTGCGAAAAAAGTGGTAAGCGCACCGGCTCGGCGCGAGTTGGTGCGGCGGATGATCGACCAGGGGTTGAGCGAGCGGCGCTCGCTGGCGGTCGTGGGCATGAGTGCCAGCGCGTATCGCTACGCGACACAGCCGGATCGCAACGTGGAGCTTCGACAACGCATCGTGGCGCTGGCGCAGCGGCACAAGCGCTATGGCGTGGGAATGATCCATCTGAAGCTGCGGCAGGCGGGGTTGCTGGTGAACTACAAGCGCGTGGAACGGCTGTATCGGGAGGCGAAGTTGCAGGTGCGTCGACGCAAGCGGAAGAAGGTGCCTGTCGCCGACCGACAGCCGCTGGTTCGACCGAAGGCAGCCAACGAGGTCTGGTCGATGGACTTCGTGTTCGACCGCACGGCCGAAGGGCGCGTCATCAAGTGCCTGACGGTCGTTGATGACGCCACCCACGAGGCGGTGGTCATCGAGGTGGAGCGAGCCATCTCCGGTCTGGGCGTGACGCGCGTGATGGATCGCCTGGCGCAGACGCGTGGTCTGCCCAAGGTCATCCGCAGCGACAATGGAAAGGAGTTCTGCGGCAAGGCGATGGTGACCTGGGCGCACGAGCGTGGCGTGCAACTGCGCCTGATCGAGCCAGGCAAGCCGAACCAAAACGCCTACATCGAATCGTTCAACGGCCGCCTGCGCGACGAATGCCTCAACGAACACTGGTTTCCCAGCCTGCTGCATGCACGCGCCGAGATCGAACGCTGGCGTCGGGAATACAACGAGGAACGACCGAAGAAAGCGTTGGGCGGCTTGACACCTGCCGCCTACGCGAAACAGTTAAAGTGACCCCGGACTCTAAACCTTCCTGCTACTCAATGCGGGGGGACGTCG
>NZ_LMGH01000008.1:0-2036 GCF_001427365.1 Rhodanobacter sp. Root561 | reverse complement strand
GATCCTCTTCTGGCCGGAAAAGTTTCATCGTCAGTATCGCCGATCACCTCGACTATCCTTCGGGGCCGCGCCTGTGCACTTAGTATTTGAATTCGCGGCGCCTAACAAATCGTCCAAGCGGACGCGCGGAAAAGCCCGCGCGCCGCTTAACTCCAGCGTTAGGGATCAGGTGAAATTGACGTCTAGCCTCGAAGAGCCAAGTTATTCCTGCATGTTCTGCACTAAGGCCATCGAGGCCGGCGTACTCGATCCATGCGCCATCCACTTGGTTGCTCGCACGAATCGCCTACGTAGTGAGCAAAAAGAGCAGACCTTCTTCTGTCACATCGCTTGCTTGCAGGCGGCCGCGTCCATTCATTCGGCAAATTTCTATATCGTAGAGCCAGATTTTCCTTCGGTTGGTGAGCTCGCTGCTCCCTAACCAGTCATCCAAGCGGACGGCTGCGCCGCCGCTTAATTCCAGCGTTAGGCCACAGGAACCGGTAATGGATATCGAAACTGACAATTGGACGCTAGCTCAGTACCGCGATCCTGAATCTCCGCAAATATGGATCTTCAGAAAGAATCAAGCTCCCTCAGTAAAGCCTGGAAGCGCGTCACACCCGCACGTCTGCTATTTGACGTTTGGTTACGTTCCTGAGGATGCATCGGGCCTTCCGTCAAGCGAGGACGCTACGCGCTTGCAGAACATTGAGGCGACGGACGTTCTGGATCTCGAGCGAGGCGGCTTGGCTGTTTTGGTGGGTGTCGCACTTAAAAATGGCATCAAAGACTTCATCTTTTACACCAGTGATCCTAAAGAGTTTTTGGTTCGGGCAGCTGCGATCCGCGACTCTCACATAGAGTTTAAACTCGGCTGCGAGGTAGCAAAAGATAAAAAGTGGTCGCACTATCTCGACTTCCCGGGAACGGCTGCCTAACAGTGCGTTCGAGGCGGACGGCTTCGCCGCCGCTCAACTTCAGCGTTAGGCGGCAGAGCATTTTCCTTCGCAGTTTTTCGTCGCCCCGCGTTTCGGCTTCGTGCTTGCGGAGCGCGTTGTGTCGTTTCAGGCTGGCCTGCGTTGTCTTCTTTCGCGCGCTTGGTCGTACGCTGTGTCTTGCGCGCGTTGGCGTATTTCGCATCTTCGCACTTCGCGGTGCGCGCGGTTCATCGCAGCGTGGCGTTTGTCGTCAGCGATTCGTTCTTCGCGCGCAGGCCACAAGCTTCGCGGCATTGCCGGGCATTTAAGGCAGCGCTATCGTGTTGGCTGGCGTCGGTGCTTCGTGCTGCCGTCTAACATCTCGTTCAACGCGGACGGCTTCGCCGCCGCTTAACTCCAGCGTTAGAACGCAACCAATGGAACCGGCATATGCGGCTGCATCGCTATCGAGGCAAGGAAAACGGTCTAATGGTTATCGGCACTTCAAGCGAGCTTCGTGCGCTGGGACAATCGCTCATCGCCGCTGCAGAGCATCCACCAGAACCTCTGGTCAAAGATTGGCCGCCACAAGTTGCCGAGGCAGCCATAGTAGGCGCCCAAGAGTTCTTGCTCTCGTTTCATCTCGAAGCTCTTGGCGCATCCACACCGAAGAGCAATCTTCCTTGAGCACGCATGGGCATCGCGCAATGTGCTCTAACCAGTCATTCGAGGCGGACGGCTACGCCGCCGCTCAATTCCAGCGTTAGGCCTCATCTAGCCATGCAGGACGAAATCACCAATGGTGTTGTTGCCGTCGTAAAGTTCATCGCGTACTACATCATCTGGTCGTTTGTTCTGTTCAACCTAGGTCGCGTGTCGCTACTTCTTGTTACGCTTGGGCAGTATCCGCGAGGCCATGATGCTCAGCGTCACGTCAACCAAATCTCGTTCGTTGGCATTTTTGTGCTCGTCTTGGCTTGGTCAGCTGTTGCCATCTACAACAACACTCATGGCATCCAGGCCTAACATCTCATTCGAGGCGCGACGTCCCCCCGGTTTTGAGTAGCACGTCGGTTTGGAGTCCAATCCCCCATCCGAAGGAGATTGGACGTGAAGAAGCGGTTTACCGAAGAGCAG
>NZ_LMGH01000007.1:0-2050 GCF_001427365.1 Rhodanobacter sp. Root561 | reverse complement strand
TACCTTCATCGTTGATGGTTCTGGCCAAAGCGTAAAAATTGCCGTGCCCTGCCTTACGCTGCAATTCGTTAAGAACGCTGCGGGAGAGCAGACCCCAATCAAGGTCGGTGACCGCTACAGGATCGTCGTCTCACACCGCAAGCCAACGCCAGATATGAATTCCCCTTATCTTCTCAGCAGAAGGCCTTGGTATCTTGCCAGCATTGAGTAGTGATTTGGCGCGCGGCCTAACTGTTCGTCCAAGCGGACACGCGGATAGAGCCCGCGTGCCCCTTAACTCCAGCGTTAGCCTCTATGAAACCAAAGACTGTCGTCCTGATGCTTTTCGCTGTCATCTCATTTCTTAGTGGTGCCTTGGGGCAATACTTTGCGCCAAGTGGTGCTCAATCACCTTCGGATATTCCTTGCATGCTGGCTGGCGTGTTTCTTATCTTCGTTTGGTACCGTATCGACTCAGAGCAGCGTTCTTACAGACGCTCTGTTTGGCTCAACATCAGCGTAGTCGCTCTCGCCATTTTTGCGATGCCGTATTACTTCTTCAGGTCTCGTGGCATCAAAGGTGGCTTTGTTGCTTCAGGCGTGTTCCTTCTGGCCTGTGTAGCCTCAGTTTTCCTTACTGGAGCGGGCCATTTTGCAATCTCGGCACTGCGCGGCTAACTACTCGTTCGAGACGGACGGCTGCGCCGCCGCTCAACTCCGGCGTTAGGCTCCAATGCGAATCTCCGTTTCAATTTTCCTACTTGTGTTCCTGGCTTCCTGTACGACTTCGTTTCCGGTCCGCAAAACGGCGGTCGGCGAAAAGTTCAGTGTGCAGGAACTTAAACGTTGCGAGCGACTGCGCGGGCATATCGAGCAGATCGGCTTTATTTCCAGTACGTGTGTCTACCCAGCACCGGATGCGGGAAAGTCTTGCGAGGATCGGAGCGGTTGCGTTGGTCGTTGCGATGCACCGGTAAAGGCGCTTAGGAATCAGCCCGTGGTCGGCCGTTGCAGCGCGCTTGTTGGCCAACTTGGTTGCATGAATGTGGTAGTCGCAGGCCGGGCGACTGGTGACATGTGTACAGACTGATTTTCTTCTATCCCGTGATCTGGCCTAACATCTCGTTCGAGGCGGACGGCTACGCCGCCGCTCAACTCCAGCGTTAGAGGGCAACCGTGAAATCCCTGTCCGTGCAAGTTCAACCAGAGAGATCGCCTGGCATTGATATGGCTGCGATCTCCGAGTTGTTCCAAGGGCTTGTCAGTCGTAAGGACCTCGTCTTGCAGCACAGCTTCGATAGCGGCGATGACAATGGCGCCTATTTCAACTTTACTTTTGGCACCGAGCGTCCCGCTGAGCTCTGGCGCAATATGCAAGACTTGGTCTTTCTTGCAACAGAACACAAAGCGCATATGGCCGCTGCGTCGATGGCCATGTGTTCCAGCGCTGCAGGCTGGGATCAGTACTTGCAGTTGTACCACTGGAACCTAGAGGTGCCCGTTGTTCCTGCAACTGCCCTCTAACCGTTCGTTCGAGGCGGACGGCTCCGCCGCCGCTCAACCCAAGCGTTAGACGTCATGAATGACACAGCTTCTGATGACGAGTCCTATTTCCTGCTGGGCACTGGCACTTGGCGGGATCTCCTGCCGCGTGTACCACGGCCGGTGTTAGCTGTTGGCTCAAAATCGCTGTATCGCGTTCTCCTGGAAGGTTCACTCTTCAAGTTTTCTATCGCGGGAAGCGATCGGCCGATCATTGGCTTTTTTACAACTCGCTTCGTGGCCGCACGAAATAGGCTCGAAGCTGAGGCTATGGCCAAGTCCTCGGTATTACGCGAGTGGGAACGCCAAGGATTTGCCTCTCGAGCGGGAGCGAAGCCAAGCCTTTCCGTTGAGACTTCGGAGATGCTCTCCTCTCGCTTCCGCCTGCGGTCAGGCGCAGGGTTTGCCTTCTTTGGAGACGCGGGTGACGTCTAACAATTCCTTAGGAGACTTCCCGTCAATACCACGCGCTTGATGCTCTTGCCTTGAGCTTTCAGGCTTTCGCTGGTGGCGGTGTTGTCGTTGATGC
>NZ_LMGH01000006.1:0-8246 GCF_001427365.1 Rhodanobacter sp. Root561 | reverse complement strand
AGAAAGCGTTGGGCGGCTTGACACCTGCCGCCTACGCGAAACAGTTAAAGTGACCCCGGACTCTAAACCTTCCTGCTACTCAATGCGGGGGGACGTCGCCCGTACCAAATACAGACGGAAGGGCCCCAGGTTGCGTCTGGCAATGCCACGAGTGTCGCGCCGTAGTCATGAAAATATTCACGGATGTGCGAAGCGGTCTCGGCGGATACCGGCGCGACGTTAGCCACCCCTCTCTCCAGCCTGTAGTCACCAGCGACGAAGCCCTCAACTATGGCACTGAGCGTTTCCCGCCACGCCGTCGGGATCGGTCCCTCGGCCTCATTCTTGAGCGCGAGAACTTCGTTGCTGTGAGCCATGTTCTTCATGCTGCGAGGCATTCCATTGCGGCATCTAACACTGGAATTGAGCGGCGGCTGAGCCGTCCGCCTTGAACGAGCAGTTATACCGCAACTTGTTAGAGCACCACGGGGTCTAGAGCTGTTTTTGAACCCTCGACGAATCCATAGGCGGCAATGCCGAACGCAACATTCGGATCCAGCACTGGAACGCACTTTTGGATAAGCAATGCGGTAGCAACGGTCGCTGACTCGGCTGCAGCAACATACGAGAGCCCAAGGGCATCCTTGGTACGAGAGAACAATGGTTCCAACAGCCTTGGAGTAACAAGGAACTCAAGGTGTGGCTGATGTTCTGGGGTTTGCTTTTCGCCGAGTTTGGACTGGTCTAGGTTGACACCAAGATAGGCCAGTACGCCGCCCAAAATTTGGACAAGCTTCGGGCCTTGCTCGTTTGCCGCATCGGAGAATACGGCTTGCCCTGGAGCAGCTGAAGATAGTGGAAACGCGAACGAACGGAAGAGAAATGTGCCGGCCATGCGAGCGGTTGCCGCAATCGTGGTTTCGGCATGCACGCCCCGATCGTTTTTGAGCGCCGCAATGACCTGGTCAACAAACTGCTGCGCAGCTTGGTGTTGCTCCTTGGTTGGCGCGGCCATGACCATCCTTTGCGATATAACGCCTAAGCCAAGCGGCCTGCGCGGCCGGGATGTGTGATCGCGTGAGCAGCTTACTCCACGTAGGAACTGTCCCGTCCGCCTCGAGCGAGTTGTTAGGACTCAGCTGGCTCATACCGGAGCAACTCGAACCCAGCAAAGTAGTTGCCATAGTACTCGCTGACCCGCGACCCGGGATGAGCAGCGAAGTCGATGTAAGGGGCACTGCAATAGGGACAGCGGAATGGATTTAGGTAAGCAAAGCGTGAGCCGTCTGGCGCCTCTGGCAGGCGTGCCTCAAGTGCGGCTAGCCCAGCAGGCTCCGGCTCAGCGAGGGCTGCCGGCGCTCCCGCCACATACGAAGACACGGTGAGGGTGTACTTGCCAGACCCCGAATAGAAGTAGCCAGAATTGCTAAAGCCGGCGTGATACGACCTTATAACAAAGCTACGGTGACAGCAGTCACACTCGCACGAGAGAAGAATGTTGCCGGGAGTAACCCTGCCATTAAAGTGCAAGCCGCGTGCGAAAAGACCCTTACCCCTAAGCTCCGAATTTGTAACGTTGCCGCCAGGCAGAAAGAAGGGCTGAAAGCGGACTCCAAGAGCCTCACCTCGGCTGAAAGCGTCTGCGTCGAACTGCGGCGAGTTAGTGACGACGCAGTCTGACTGGCACGCCAGGTTTCTGTGCACGCGTACAGAAAAGTGGGCCCAGCCTTGGGCTCCGCCAAGTGAGTGTCTGTGCTCGGTGCCATCGGCTGCGAGGAATAAAACCTCGGAATCAGGTCGAACAGCCGCAGCTGGCGCCAGCTCGCAAGGCAGGCTGTCACTTGTGACTATGCAAAGTGGAGCGCCATCCACGAAGACCTTCAGGAGAGCGGGAGGCTCTTTCTTAAAGAAGCTGAGAAGCGTCATCTGAGTCCTAACGATCGAGTTGAGGGGCGCGGTGGATTGGCGCCCAGTTTGCCATCGCAAACTGGGTGACAGGCCGCCGCGTCCCTTCGAATGAGTGGTTAGGCGTCATTCCGGGAGGCCAAGGGCTTTGCCTTTCCAACTGCGGCTGACTCCTTCGCGACCCTCGGCTGTGACAGTAACCGAGAAGCACGATTTGGCATCGGCGTCAGACGGAACTCGAACTCCGATGACGCCGCTCCATTCCGTCAACGAGACCGCTGCAGCCCCGAGTCGAGGCCGAGCCTCCAGTATGTTCTGCGTTGGCATGTCGTATCCCATCTCGATGTCGTAAAGCTCCGGCACGCCTTGTAGCGACGCAATCCAGCTGCAGTTAACCGTGACGTTGAGTCTGTCGATCTGCCCTAGCGCCTCGACGTCGGACTTTGGGAAGGTCAAGAAGTGCACTTGCGATTGCGCAACTGCTAGACACGGGGCAGTTGCGAGCGAGATGAAGGCGATGATTCGAAGTACGGAGCTCATGACGCCTAACGCTGAGTTGAGCGGCGCGCGGTCCGCGCGTCCGCTTGAATAAGTAAAAAGAGGCTTCCTCCCCTTTCGGCCTCGAGGGCCATGATGGTGTTGCGACACAACCGTCAGCAGAAGAGGAAGTCTCCATGAGCACTATAACCCTGGGTGTGGACTTGGCGAAGAACGTGTTTTCGGTGTGCGCGATGGATGGCGCCGGGCACGTGCTGGAACGACGGGAGTTCAGGCGTGAGGCGTTTGCCGTGTAGCTGGCGCAGCGGCCGGCGGGGACCGTGGTGGCGATGGAGGCGTGCAGCGGGGCGCATCACTGGGCACGACGGTGCCAGGCGTACGGCCTGTAGCCGCGGATCATGGCGGCCCAGTTCGTCACGCCATTCCGCAAGGGCGGTCGGACCAAGAATGATCGCGCCGATGCCGAGGCGATCGCCACGGCGGCGCGGCAGGGCAACATGCGCTTCGTGCCGGTCAAGGACATCGATCAGCAGGTGCGCCTGTCCTGGCATCGGGTCCGCGAGGGCTACAAGGCCGAGTCGCTGGCGATCGGCAATCGGCTGCGGGGCCTGCTGGCCGAGTTCGGGGTGATCGTGGCGCCGAGTGACCGGGCGCTGTGCCGCCTGCGGGCGGACCTCGATGGACAGCCCGGGTTGCCGGCCGAGCTCCGAGAGCTGTTGCGTGATCTGGCCGGGCACTGGAAGCGGTTGTGCCTGCACCTCGACGCGTGCGATGCACGCATCGAGGCCCACGCGCGCGAGGACGAGCGGTGTGTGCAGTTGCGCGCCGTCACCGGCATCGGCCCGATCACCGCCGACGCGGCGGTGGCGATGGTGGGCAACGCCCGCGAGTTCAAGCAGGGCCGGCAGATGGCGGCTTGGCTGGGTCTGGTGCCCACGCAACATTCCAGCGGCGGGCATGTGCACCTGGGCGAGATCAGCTGCCGCGGCGATGCGTACCTGCGCACGCTGCTGATCCAGGGGGCCCGCAGCAGTCTGCAGCGGGCCAAGGTCGGCGCGCCGGAGAAGGCCACGCCGGACGTTCGGCAAGGTGATCGTGGCCATCGCCAACAAACACGCACGACAAATCTGGGCGATGCTGGCGCACGAGGTGGACTACGATCCGCACGCCTGCCTCAGCCATCCCATGCACCAGGGAAGCCATACAGCCAACGCCGCGTAGCCACAGGGTTTTCGTTCCATCGTCAGCGCGAAGTGGTAAACAACGGTTCAGGCCGACCCAGAGAGAACCTGACTAACCAAATGGACGTCCAAACGGCGTAACGGCCGATCCCCGCGCACCGGACAGTCCGATGAACGAAAGAGGTCTTTGGGTGCGGTTTATACAGAGGTCCGAGTCAGCGGCATCGACTCAACAAGACCGATTACGGAAATGCAGCCTGACACCCGTTGGATCCGCGCAGCACTGACACGCAGCACGCAGCATCGAACAACACCCTCACTAGCAGTGGCCCGAAAGCTCAGGGCAAAAGCCTCATGCGGCTAGGATTGACGGGAAGTCTCTTACGGAGTGGTTAGGTGCGGCCGACACGCCCCTACCTTTCGAGACCCAATAGTGCCAGCAGATGGGACTGCTGTGATGAGGAAAGAAGGCAAGTGGCACCAGTGCGGCCGTCCCGGTACGCGAAGCTTGATGCCTCCCAGCGCCAAGGATGCGCGCCACGAACAAGAATGAGCAGGCGAAGATCTTGAGCTTGCCATGGTGGGGCCGAGTTGCAGGGTTGCCCGAGCGCGCTGAGTAGCGCCTTTACTTGGCTACGCTTGCTGACGAACAAATGGCGATCGTGAGCGCCAATCAATGCTTCCGCATCCAGGTTGACGATAGAAGTCTTGTCAAACGAGCGATAGTAAACCTCGATAGCACTCTCGTTGATCTGCGGTTGGCTCGCCGTAGCCGCCACTGCTAGTAGTGCAAATGCTGTTGCTGCCAGTTTGCGCATGAGCTACCGCCGCACCTAACGCTGGAATTGAGCGGCGGCGCAGCCGTCCGCCTTGAACGAACTATTAGGCCACCGCAGCCAACAGTAGGCCGATGACAACTTGAACGCCAAGGATACTGGCGACGAATCGGCTACGCGGCAGCTCGGAATGGATCAAAAAGTGGACATAAAGCTTACAGTACAGAAATGTGTATACCAGGCCGACAACGGTGGCGATGCCAAAGAACCAGATGGCTCCGCGGCTGGAAGTTACTAAGCAGACAAATAAGGTGAAAGCGTAGAGAGGCAAGCCGAAGAGGTGCATCCTTCGGGTACCAGCTTTGTCCATTCGGGTCAAAGTGATGAGCATCGAATTCCAATTGAGGCCTAATGCTGGAGTTAAGGGGCACGCGGGCTCTATCCGCGTGTCCGCTTGGACGAACAGTTAGGCCGCGCGCCAAAATCACTACTCAATGCTGGCAAGATACCAAGGCCTTCTGCTGAGAATATAAGGGGAATTCATATCTGCCGTTGGCTTGCGGTGTGAGACGACGATCCTRTAGCGGTCACCGACCTTRATTGGGGTCTGCTCTCCCGCAGCGTTCTTAACGAATTGCAGCGTAAGGCAGGGCACGGCAATTTTTACGCTTTGGCCAGAACCATCAACGATGAAGGTANATTGGGGTCTGCTCTCCCGCAGCGTTCTTAACGAATTGCAGCGTAAGGCAGGGCACGGCAATTTTTACGCTTTGGCCAGAACCATCAACGATGAAGGTAGCTTTTGATGCAGTGGCTAATACTCCGCAGCCTGGCTGGGACGTATCTATGTAGTTGAAATGTCCGATCATCGCTCTTGAGTCGGAGGCTGGCTGTACAGTACATCCCGCAATAAGGAATGTGAGCGCGMMAAGGATCGCGGAATTCTTCATGAGCGGCCTAACGCTGGAGTTAAGCGGCGGCGTAGCCGTCCGCCTTGAACGATTTGTTAGCGCGCTGGCTGTGCCGGAAGCTCAGAGCTGGCGCCTTTGAGATCTTGCAAGCCTGACTGTAGACCGCTTTGGCGGATTAGTAACGCGCGAACGCCATAGCCGTCACCGTGGTCCTTCAAGTAGCGTACTAAATCGATGGCGTTCGAGTCGTTGGTGCCGTACAAAGCGATACGTGCAGCGCCTTTGCTGACTGGTGAAACCGAAAACGAGAGGTCGTTGACGTCGATTTTTGTGAGCACAACTTGGTAGATGGCCAAATTGCTATCAAGGTCGCGGACCACGAGGCGCCCTTGCCCAGCACTATTGAGCTCTAAGCGCAGCACTGCGCCCCATGCGTCTGGGCCCACCCAGACACCAGCTAGCTGCGCTTTTGTTCGCGGCATCGGCGGCTTGATGGCTTGCGCGCCCACGCTTACGAGCAGCAACGCAAGTACCAGAAGCAGCAAAAATAGGCGCGTGGACTTCACGACTCTCCTTGTGAGCGCTAATGCTGGAGTTAAGCGGCGGCGCGGCCGTCCGCCTTGAACGAGTAAAAAGAGACTTCCTCCCCTTTCGGCCTCGAGGGCCATGATGGTGTTGCGACACAACCGTCAGCAGAAGAGGAAGTCCCCATGAGCACTATAACCCTGGGTGTGGACTTGGCGAAGAGCGTGTTTTCGGTGTGCGAGGTGGAAGCCTCCGGCCGGTTCGTGCGGCGGCTGGATCTCAAGCGTGATGCGTTTTCGGCATGGCTGGCTCAACAGCCGGCCAACACCGTGGTGGCCATGGAGGCCTGCAGCGGTGCCCATCACTGGGCACCGCGCTGCGCGGAGCACGGGCTGCAGCCGCGGCTGATGGCCGCCCAGCTGGTCAAGCCGTTTCGCAAGAGTCAGCGCAGCAAGAACGACCGCAACGATGCCGAGGCGATCGCCACGGCCGCACGCCAGGGCAACATGCACTTCGTGCCGATCAAGTCGATCGACCAGCAGGCGCGGCTGCCGTGGCATCGGGTGCGCGAAGGCTACAAGACGGAGAGTCTGGCGATCGGCAACCGCCTGCGTGGCCTGCTGGCCGAGTTCGGCATCGTGATGGGCAAGAGCGACAAGGCGTTGCGTCGGGTGCTGGCTGATCTGGATGCCCACCCCGCGTTGCCGGCGGAATTCAAGGAGTTGATCCGCAGCATCGACGCCCACGCGCGGGATGATGAGCGGTGCGTGCGCCTGCGTGCGATCGTCGGTGTCGGCGCGCTCACCGCAGACGCCCTGATCGCCAGCCTCGGCAAGGCGCAGGAATTCCGCAACGGTCGGCAGTTGGCCGCCTGGCTCGGCATGGTGCCGACCCAACACTCCAGCGGCGGACACACGCGGCTGGGCGCGATCAGCTGTCGCGGTGATGGTTATCTGCGCATGCTGCTGATCCAGGGTGCGCGCAGCAGCCTGCAGCGGGCCAAGGCGGTCGCCACCGAAAAGGCCACACCCGAACAACGGTGGATTCGATCCCTGGCCGCGCGATTGTCGTTCGGCAAGGTGTTGGTCGCCATCGCCAACAAGCATGCGCGCCAGCTGTGGGTGATGCTGGCCCACGACGTGGACTACGACCCGTGCGCCAGCCAGCGCCACCCGATGCATCGCCCCACTCAGCTCGCTTGAGGAACCCGTCACCTCATTCCCGATTCATCGTCAGCGCAACGCGGTAACAACGGGGCAGACCCACCCGGAGAGAACCTGACTAACATTCTGGACGTCCCAACGTGCCTCGGCCGATCCCCGAACACCGACGACACCGTTGAACGAATGAGGTCTCCGGGCGCGGTTTATACCCTGGTCCGAGCCGGCACCATCGGCTCAACAAGACCGTCTAAGGAAATGCAGTCTGGCAACGTTTGACGCCGCATCGAACTGACAAGCAGCACGCGACACAAAGCACAACACGATCGCCAGCAGTCGCCCGAAAGCTCAGGGCAAAAGCATCATGCACCCGGGGTTGACGGGAAGTCTCCTAAGGAGATGTTAGGCCGCTACCCAACTGCCAGCGACCGCCCAAGAGGTAACAACCGTAGCCCATGCGGCGACTGTAAGCACTATGGCTACCAACGAAACCCGGGAGAGACGAGCGCCGTGCCGACTGGCAATGCGATAGGAGAGCATGACGCCACCAGCAACAAGCGCTGAGACAAGGACGAAGGCCTGAGGCAACCAGGCAGGTACAACCACGTACGCGGGGTGGTATGGGTCAGAAAGTCTCGACGGCCAGATGGCAATGAGCGAGGCAATGGCCACCGTAAGCAGCAGTGCGCCACAAGCTGCCATGAGATAACTCAGTACTTTTATGCGAGTTGCCATTGCGGCCTAACGCTCGAGTTGAGCGGCGGCGAAGCCGGAGTGTTCCTACGCAAAAGTGGACACCGGTGGGTTAGCCGCCTTGGGCCTCGAACTCGACAGGAGAACGATAACCCAGGGCGGAGTGTAAGCGCTTGTTGTTGTAGAAATCGATGTAACTGCGCACCGCCTTTCGCAGCGAGCTTTCAGTGGTGAAGTGGCGACGGTGATACATGTCCGATTTCATGGACTTGCGGGCGGTTCACGCTCTGCACCAGGCCGGCGTTGGCCAGCGCTCGCCTGAACTCCCCGGCCAGGAACTCCACGCCGCGATCGCTGTGCAGCAAGGTGCGGCGGGCGGCTTGCGTTGACGCATGGCCGCGGCCAGCGCCCGCCGCGTCAGGCTCGCCGTCCGATCCGTTCCCAGCGACCAGCCCAGCAAACGCCGTGAGTAGCGGTCCATGACCGTGGCGAGGTAGCGCCACGTTTCCCCGACTTTCAGGTACGTGACATCGGTCACCCAGACCTGGTCGGGTCGATTCACCATCAGCTCGTGAACCTGGTTGCCACACTGGCGAAGAAACGATCCACGCCCGGGCA
>NZ_LMGH01000005.1:0-13571 GCF_001427365.1 Rhodanobacter sp. Root561 | reverse complement strand
ATCAACGACAACACCGCCACCAGCGAAAGCCTGAAAGCTCAAGGCAAGAGCATCAAGCGCGTGGTATTGACGGGAAGTCTCCTAAGGAATTGTTAGGCGCCAACCAGTGAGGTCGGAACCACAATTGGTGCGCCAAACACTACACCAGACAGTTGCGTGGCTGCAGCCAGGGCCTGGAGTGGCAGGGGCAGGTCAGTTATGCGGCGTGGCTCCACGGGGCGAGCTTGCAGCTCATAGCCACCCAGTGAGTTGGGCGAAGTGCGATGCGTGTCCGACCAGTCATATGCGAACAGGCCGCGCTTGCAGAAGGCCAAGAAGTCGTCAGGGCGGGGAACGGCAGCGAGCAGGTCAACGCTCGTAACTTCTGGAAGCGCAAAGACCAATTCCTCGCCAGACTCTGTGGACGGGATGGCCGTCTCTGGCACCGGGCCTTCACCGCCAGTGGTAAAGACTGCTACCTGTCCGGAGGCATCAACAGCGAGCCAAGCTGCATCGATCCCTGACAGTTCGCGAAAATCAACCATTGGCGCCTAACTACCTATTAGCCGGATCTCTTGATCCGTTTATACGACATGCACCAGCCATAACGCTTGGATGGCTATCCGCATGAATTCACTGGACTTTAGGCTCTCAGTGCCTAACTGGCAAGGTGACGAATAACCGGACCCAGCATCAGTCTTGCCTGCCGTATGCTCCGGTCGTTTGACCCCAAAAGGAGCGACCCTCATGGGGTGACACCGCCCACCCCTCTACTCCCCCACTGCGACTGATGGACCAGGTGTCGATTGTCTGCCGACGTCGCCACCTGAGCCGAAGGACCGAAGAAGCGTACCGGTTCTGGATCCGCCGGTACGTCCACTTCCACAAGCCGCACCATCCTCGCACGGTGGGACCTGAGGGCATCGTCGGCTTCGTGAACCATCTGGCGACGGCCAAACACGTCGCCGCATCGACCCAGTCACAAGCTCTCAATGCACTGCTCTTCCTGTATCGAGATGTGTTCGAGGTTGAGATCGGCCACTTGAGTGGATTGAAACGTATCCAGCGACGGGATCGCTTGCCCATCGTCCTGACCGCGCATGAAGTGTCGGCCATCTTGCGTAGGATGGACGGAGTGACTGCGCTCATGGCCCATATCCTCTACGGCTCGGGTCTGCGTGTTACGGAATGCATGACGTTGCGAATCAAGGACGTCGACATGAAAGCCGGGATGATCCATGTCCGTGCAGGAAAAGGGGGCAAGGACAGGACCACCATTTTGCCGACACGGCTGCATCGGCCGCTGCAGAGTCATTTGCTTCGCGTGGCGAGTAGACATCGCCAAGACGTAGCGAGAGGCGCAGGCTTTGCTCCGCTGCCCAATGCATTGGAACGCAAGTACCCCAGTGCTAGCCGTAGTCTGGCGTGGCAGTTCGTATTTCCATCGCGCGTTCTGCGGCGTTGTCCTAGCACTGAACGGTGGCTTCGCTGGCACGCATCCGAATCCGGCGTCCAGATGGCCTTCAAGACAGCCCTTCAGGAGGCGCGGGTCATCAAGCAGGCGTCAGTCCACACACTTCGCCATTCGTTCGCGACTCACCTCCTAGCTGGAGGGACCGATATCCGAACGATTCAGCTGTTGCTGGGTCACCGCAACCTCAAAACGACGATGATCTACACACATGTCGAGCAGGCTGCGCGCAAGACCACCAGTCCCTTGGACTATCTGGACTTCGACTGAAGCCGCCGAAGCGGACATCCAACGGATGTCCGCTTCGGGTCGACAAGAGACCTTCGGTCAGATGGTCAACGGCCTGGCGACTCTGGTCACCTCACATGCCGGGTGTGGACAGTTGCAATAGCGATGCATGGTCAGCAGATTGGCAATACGCATCTGAACCGCTTGATTGCGTTGACGGTGTTGGGGTCGTTCTGCTCTGAAGCGGACTCCCATGCATTTGCCTGAGAGAATGTCGGCACTCCGTTATGCGAAGTGCTACGACATTTGCGAAAGTATCGGCCACCCCGAGAAGTGTCGCGAGTATAAATTCACTAGGTCTGCGTCATACAGGCGGGACTCGGCTGCCCACAGGTCAGTGAAGTCTGCGCGCAATTTCTGGTATCGCGAGATGGGCTGGTGCAGCAAGGCGTTGCAACTTTTTGCAGGTATTTCCGGACGATCCGAAAACATTTCAGACCTATATCACCCCCATGAAGAGCATCGAGAAGCTCTTTCCAATGAGCTGAATATTCAGTCTCAAAGTCAACTTCATGGGAGAAAGCGTGATGTACAACTATCCGGTCATTGAGTGTCTTTTTGCGTTTGCCATCGTGTTCTCGATAGGCTATGTGGTCGCCGACAGTAACGGCAGGACAGCTACGGTCGTACCCGGCAAAGGGGTGGCGCGCACATGACCCTATCGTGCCCGCGCTGCCACACCGCGTTCGTCGTGCGTCGACGGCGCGCACAAAAGACAGCGACCGCCATTGGCGGAGTTGCTGGCGCTATTCAGGGCGCCTCCAGTGCCATCACCGAGTCCAAATGCAATAGCGATCCCATGGGTGTCATCGCCGGTGCCATTCTGGGCGGCTTGCTTGGAGGCGCAGCCGGCTGCGCGGCTGGGGCCGCTATTGGCGCCCCGATTGATCACGCCCTGCCCGACAACTTCCTGTGTCAGGCCTGCGGGTATGTCTTCGACGGCGATCGTACGGATCCGGCGCTGACGTAGCACCGCCCGCACCGACGACAGCGAGCCGCCCGGCTCGAAACTGTTCGTTCTTCTCACCTTTCCGCTTGACTGCGCATAGAGCCCGGCCGTGAGGCCGGGCTCTATGCGCTTGAGCTGATCACAAGGAGCTATCTATGAAGGTTGTCCGATCCATGGCTTACACCCGCTACAAGCTCGACAGCGAGACGACCGAACAAGACGTGCTCGCCGCGGCCGAAGGCATTCTCGGGGAAAGGCTCAAACGTCAGGGCAGCATCGGCAACCCGACCGATGCCAATGACTTCCTGCGCATGCGTCTAGGTGCCCTGTTGCACGAAGAGTTCCACATACTTTGGCTGGACAATCGTCACCGCATTATCGACTGCCAGAAACTTTTTACTGGAACTGTCGACGGTGCCAGCATCTATCCTCGTGAGGTCGTGCGAGCCGCGCTGCGTGTCAATGCCTGCGCCGCCATTCTGGCGCACAACCATCCCAGCGGCATCGCGGAGCCTAGTGCCGCCGATCGGGCAATTACCAACGAGCTACGCGACGCGCTGCGACTGGTGGGGGTGCGGATTCTGGACCACATTGTGGTGGGCAACGAGTGCGTCAGCATGGCCGGCCGGGGGCTGATGTGACGGAGATACCCACCGGGAGGTTCGGCAAGCGCAGTTGAGGAGTCCCGGAAAAGTCGGGCCGCGTCAGCGCTTGCTTGCTGCGCCTTTGGCTTGCCTGATTGCAGCCAACTGGCGGACTTGGCCAAGTATTTTGGTGCGTTCGCTCTTCGTGAGCTTGGCGAATGCAAGGAGCAATTCCGCCTGATCGTCCTCTTCAGCGAAGAGGTAGGCCAGCGGTACGTCCAGCGCTTGGGCAAGCGCGGCCGCGGTTGTCATATCCGCGCGATTTACTTCTTGTTCGTAGCGGTTGATTCGGACGCTGCCGTTGACCTTATCGCCGGACACGAGGCCTCCCAACGCACGTTGGGACAAGCCGCGCATGGCACGAGCTGCCTTGAGACGCTTCGCAAAGGTGGCGGTAACGGACTCGGTCAAACGAAGACAACGGTGGCTGAACCCTCATCAGCATGACCCATATACCTGTCGCGTAGTAGACACTACCGTAGCAGTATATAGCGTCGCGTTCGAGCCGGATCAAATTGTCCTCGAACCGATCTCGCATGTGCCATTGTTGAATAGACCAGAACGCCTTGAGCACCGACTGCGAAGGCGCAACGACGAAAGCTCACACAGACAGAGGATGGTCAAAAACACTTACCACGGAAACCGAGCACGACCGAAGGGTCGGTCGATGTTGAGCAAAAAACACGCGGCGGTTTCCCGCCCGTGAACCAAGCTACCTCAGGGGGTACACCATGAAAGGTTGCAAGAATTTGATCTTGTTGGGCGTTTGTGCGCTTCTCCTCGCCGCCTGCGGCAAGGAAGTCGTTGATTCTCGGCAGATAGACGTCAGCGACGGTCTTGCCTACAAACACGGCCTCACCGATCCCTATACCGGAATCGCTTCATTCAAAGGGTTCGGGGCGATGCCGGACGCAATCAAGACCTACTGGCTCAGAAACGAGAAATTTCGTGTTGAGGAGTGGGTAAAGGTCACCATGTCCGCTCAAGTTGACTGCGATGTCAGCTATGCAAAGGGCCTCATGAGCGGCCCCGTAAAGTGTACGAATCAAAGTGGCGATACCTTGCTGACAGCAGCGATTGCCAACGAAAGGTTCGATGGTCCCTCGACGATCCACAACCCGTTGACCGGAAAGCTCTTCGCCGAACTGAATTGGAAGGCCGGCAGCCCGGATGGCAAACAGGTCTACTACGGCAAGGACGGCAAGACTGTTGTCGATGAGTTCAACATTGCGGGCGGACAGAAGGACGGCAGGGAAGTCGTCAGGACCGAGGCCGGCGACGTCTACGCGGACGGTGTGTGGGCGCAGGGGCATCCATCCTCTGGCACCATCAGCGAGGATGGCGGCAGCCTGTTCACTTTTTCTGACGGGAAGAAGAACGGCCCCGCCACGATCTACAAAGGCACCAACGAGCCTCCGTCAAAGGGGGCCTACAAGAACGACAATCGTGATGGCACTTGGGTTGACCCCAGCGGCCTGCGTTATGACGTTTTCAACCTCGCTGAGAAGGGAGGATTCAAGTCGTATAATCCGGCCGGAGATAGGATTTTTGGAGCTCCAGGCACCAGGTATTCTGGAATCAGCGCGAATGCAGTCAGCGTGACCTCAACGTGGTCCGAAGGAATGCTCAACGGGCCGTTTAAGGCTTTCGACCAGCAAGGGAAAGTCCTTCTATCGATGACCATGAAGGATGGCTCAATCGATGGCGTGGTTGACTATGAAGATCCTGACACGAAGTCCATGGCTCAGATCACGGTGACCGATGGCATCGTCGCGGACAGCGGTAATGGCACTGCAGAGAACTCTACGACGATCGTACCGCCCACACCTGAAGAGAGGGCCAGTGCCAATGCAGCCGCCCTGGCCTCGCAGGCGGCCGTGAGCTTCGGCAACCCTTCCTCCGCAAGCCCTGCTGCGCCAGCGCCGGTCGCCTCCGCAGCGACTGCTCCTCAGCCTCCTGCCGCCCCTCCCACTCCCGCAGCCAATGCGGTTACTTCGGCAGCAACGGCAAACACCGTCGCCACCGGAAACACAGACGGCTCAGCGCATGCTCAGGTCCCTCACACCTATCAAGCAGGCTTTGATTGCACTAAGGCTCAGACCCCGACTGAAACGACGATCTGCGCGGATCCCGTGCTCAGTGCGCTTGATGCCGACGTTTCGGCGCAATATCGGGCTCTTGCGAAACAGGCCGATGCCTCGCAAAAGAGTGCGCTGTTGTCACGCCAGCGCACGTACCTGACTGTTCGAGGCCAATGCAGTGACGAACGTAGCTGCATAGAACGGTTGACGAGGAGCCGCCTTCAGGATCTGCGCGAACAGGCTGCCAAAACCCCAGGTGCCCTGATTTCGACGCTGCAAAGCGACAAGGCGTCCGGAGCCTGAGCGGGCCTGCTTGTAGGTTCTTCGCCGCGAGGGTTCCCGCGCGATCTCTTCTGACCTCATGTGCCGGTCAACCCGGCGGTTTTGCTGACTGATAAGCCGAGAGGAAAAAAAGCAACGCCGATTATGTGCCGCGTCTTGGCGTTGCTCTGACTGGACGTTGGGCGTTGGAACATGCGCTGCCCGCAGCAATTTGAAAGTTAGCTGATTCACTTCACCACTGGTGAGACACACAAGGCCCGGCATGTCCGGGCCTTGTGCGTTTATGCCGCCCACAAACGAGGACACGAACATGCACTTGGTCGAAACGATGGCCTATGCCGGCGAAAAGCCGTGGCACGGCCTTGGCAACAAATTGGCTCCGCAGCAATCCATCGACACATGGAAGATGCAAGCGGGCATGGATTGGCAGATCGAGCAATCTGAAGTCCGTTACATCTCCGGTAGCAACCACCTGGGTGTGATCAACGCGTTCCCGGAGCAGAAGGTGTTGTACCGGTCGGATACCAAGGCACCCTTGGCCGTGGTCTCCAAGCGCTTTCACGTTGTGCAGCCAGGCGAGATTCTGGAGTTCTACCGTGACCTGACCGCCTGCAATGGCTTCGAGCTGGAAACGGCCGGCGTTTTGCGTGAGGGCCGCAAGTTCTGGGCGCTGGCGAAGACCGGCCAGAGCACGTCGCTCAAGGGGCGTGACCGGGTTGATGGTTACCTGCTCCTGGCCACGGCGTGCGACGGCACGCTGGCGACTACGGCGCAGTTCACCTCGGTGCGTGTCGTCTGCAACAACACCTTGTCTATCGCGCTGGGGAACGCCAGTAGTGCCATCAAGGTGCCGCATCGCAGCCAGTTCGATCCCGATGCGGTCAAGCGGCAGTTGGGCATTACCGTGTCGTCGTGGGATGGCTTCGTCGCCCGCATGAAGGCGTTGGTGGAGCGGCCAGTCGATCCTGATACGGTCGAAGGCCTGTTGCGCCGGGTACTCACCTACGCAGCTCCAGAGGGCAAAGCCATTGTGGTCAACGAGCAGGCGCTTGCCACCGTCCGCTCACTGTACGAAGGAGGCGGTCGCGGCGCGTTGATGGCGTCCAGCCGGGGGACGGCGTGGGGTGTGGTCAACAGCGTGACCGAGTTCGTCGACCACCACCGCCGGGCGCGCAGCGACGATCACCGCCGTGATGCGGCGTGGTTCGGCCAGGGAGCGCAGATCAAGCAGCGCGCCTGGGACGAAGCGATGAAGCTGGTGGCCTGACGGAGACATCTACTACCGCGCAAGTTGGTGAGACCCACCTGATGCACACGTCATAACGCCCGGCCCATTGGCCGGGCTTTTCTTTGGGAGAACACTGATGAAGAAGCAAGCAGCCTTGCGGCTGGTGGACACGCGCACGCTCGATCGACGCCAGTGGTTGGAAGTGCGCCAAGGTGGTATCGGCAGCTCCGATGCCGCCGCGGCGGTGGGCCTCAACCCATACAAGAGCCAGCTGGAGCTGTGGCTGGAAAAATCCGGACGAGCGGCTGCGAAAGCGGAAACCACCGGCATGAATGATCCGTGTTACTGGGGCACTCTGCTCGAACCCTACGTGGCGACCGCTTACCAGCAGCAGACCGGACGCAAGGTACGGCGTGTCAACGCCGTGCTCCAGCACCCGACCTTCAGCTTCATGCTGGCGAACCTCGATCGGGAGATCGTGGGCAGTCCGGATGTACAGATCCTGGAATGCAAAACGGCGGGCGAGTTCGGCTCGCGGCTGTGGAAAGACGGCGTGCCGGAATACGTACAGCTGCAGGTCCAACACCAGCTTGCCGTGACCGGCAACGCGGCGGCAGATGTGGCCGTCTTGCTGTGCGGGCAGAAGCTGGAGATCCATCGCATCGAGCGTGATGACGAGCTGATCGCGCGATTGATCTTGCTCGAAACGAAGTTCTGGGAGTGTGTGGAACAGAACATCGAGCCGCTCGCAGATGGTAGCGAGTCATCTGCACGAGCCCTGCGTCAACTTTATCCAGGCAACGATACGACGTTGGACTTCGGCCAGGACCAAGCCCTGTGCGAGACGTTCACGGCACTCGCCGTGCTCAAGACCGAGCTGGAAGACAAGGGACAGCAGGCCGAACAGTACAAGCAAACCATCCAGCAGGCGATGGGCGACGCCTCGCGCGCTGTGTTCCCAGATGGCGAGGTCACTTACAGACGCTCGAAAGACGGCACCAGCCTCGACACCAAGAGACTGGCCGCCGACCACCCCGACATTGCTGCGCGTTACGCCGCGATCCGTCCCGGCTCGCGCCGGTTTGTCCTGTCCCTTGCGTCCGATGCCTAATTGAAGGAGTTCCCTGTGCTTAAAGGTCTAGTTATCACACCGCCAGTGATCGGGCGGATTTCCATTGGCCGCGTGGTCGAGCGCAATGGCAAGCGTCTGCCGGAGAAAGACGACCAGTTCACCGTCACCAGCCAAGTGCAGAGTCGCGAAGGATGGCTGCCGCATCCGTTGGATGAAGCCTTGCGCAAAGCAACCGGAGGCAAGCTGCGGTCGATTCCGGTACGCATGCTCTTCAGCGATCCGTCGCTAAACCTTCGAGCCGACTATTCGCTGTTCGATCGAACCACGGGAAGGCCGGTGTGCGTAGGAAACGGTGAATCCTGCCGCCGGTCCGCAGCAGAGGGTATGGCCACCCTTCCCTGCCCATCACCTGACGCCTGTCCGTTTGCCAAGGGCGACTGCAAGCCCTACGCGAGGCTCAATGTGGTGATCGGCGAGGAGGACGCATTGGGATCGTTCGTGCTCAGGACCACGTCCTACAACACCATCCGCACTCTGGCTGCAAGACTGCAGTACTTCCAGGCGGTATCAGGCGGCTTATTAGCTTGCATGCCGTTGGAACTGAAGCTGCGAGGCAAGTCGACGACAATGAGCTTTCGCTCCGCGATCTTCTATGTGGACCTCGTGGTTCGATCCGGCATCACGTTGGAGGATGCCATCGCCGAGGCCAAGCAGCTTGACGCGTCTCGGCGGGCCAGTGGTTTTGACCAAGATGCACTGGACGAGGCCGCACGCAAGGGGTTCGCCAATGGGGCTTTTGAGGATCTGGCAGAGGACGTGCCGGCAGTGGTCGAGGAGTTTTTCCCGGAAGGCGGGCACGTCACTGTGCAGGGGAAAAACGGCAAAGATCCACCGGCCAGCCTGATGGGGAGGCTTGAGGAGAAAGCCGCTCGACTTGGAGTTACATGACTAAATCTGCACAACCCGCGGAGGGGAGCCAAGGCTCCTCTCCGCAGCCCTGAAACTTTTTTTTGGGTTGGCTAGATCCGGATCTCTAGCGGATGCCTCGCTCGTCGGTTCCACCTGACACTCTGGGTCGGCTTTCGCCTGGACTCCTAGTCGGCTCGGGCCAGACTCACGCGGCAACGTAATGTTGGTAGTGCAGATTCGCTTAGTGAATCGGAGGATGGATTGGAAACGTGTAGGCGGCGGCCTGAGGTTTCGCTTCGAAACTTTCACGGCGGCAAAAAGGGCCGGCGCAATGCCGGCCTTCGAGCTATTTCTTGCCGCCCTTAGGTGCAGGCGGGGGTGTTGCTCCTGGACGCGTCGGGTTGTTTCCACGTGTCGGACCCGATGGCTGACACGTCTTGCTCGGGCCGTTCGACGGTGCGGGCTCGTTCATGCGTTCACCTTCCCTGGCTGTATGCGGATCATTACGCACTCGCATCGTCCCTTGGGCCGCGGGCCAATCGGGGCGGAAACTGCGTGTTTCAGCGAAACAGATCTGACAGGGAGATGACAGCGGGTCTTGGGCACTATGCTTAGCTCCGTCAGATCAAGCAGGCATCGACATGTGCTACTCGGCGCAGATTTTGGCGGACTTCAGAAAATACGAGCGCTTTGGCGGAAAGCTCAACATTAAGGAATTCACCAATCTCGCGGGCTGGACCAAAAAGAAGGGCAACTGGGTCAAGGTTGTCCCGAAGGCGATGCGACGCGCCATGACCGACGCCACGAGTGCCGTGCTGGACATTGGCACGATCGAATTGGCGCGCGAAGCGGAAAATGAGGCAATCGCATTGATCGCGTCCGAGATTGGCGTCCAGGAAGCGCGCCTCGTCGAGGCGAACGCCAAGCTAGCGTCAAGCAAGCCGACCAAGAAGGCCGAGAACGACCGCCGCGTCGCGACCAACAAGATAGAGGCAGGAAGGAAAAAGCTGGAAGACTTGGCGTTACCAGCACCTGCCGAAGGCATCGACAGAATTTGGCCTGGTTACTTCGCTCCGGTGCTGATTCGTGATCCGGAAACGGGCGGGCGTATGGTCGTCCCGATGCGCTACCGCTGTCGCCTGCCGGGCTGGACAGAGGCCGACGAGATCGAGAAGCCAGGCACGTACAACGCGCGGCGCGACAAGCTTTCGACCGTATGGCGCAAGGTGTTCGGCTACAACCACGGCATCATGATCGTGGATCGATTCTACGAAAGCGTGTATCTCCACAATCTGCAGCAACGGCCGCTGGTACCAGGTGAGCGCGAGCAGAGCGTGGAAATCCTATTCACACCATCGACTGGTGAAAACCTCTTCGTTGCCTGTCTCTGGACCTATGTCGAGGCAGCTGGCGACGATCCGGGGTTCTACACATTCGCCGCGATCACCGATGACCCGCCCTCTGAAGTTGTCGAGGCGGGCCACGACCGGTGCCCCGTTCCGATTCAGGAAGAGGACATTGATGCATGGCTCGATCCAAGCCCCAATGACTACGCGACCTTGTATGCGATTCTCGACCGACGTGTGCGACCGTATTACGAACATCAACTGGTGCAGCAGAAGTAGTTTTGATGCTTCCGGTCGCAGCAACCTGAGGCTAACAGCTCACACCGATGTAGCTCATAAGCAGGATCAATCGATCATGATCACCGCGTCGGCATCCTGGCCAGCGACAGGCCACCGACCGGAATCGGCCAGAATCGGACGTTCAACGCCTGAATTAAGCCGACCCGCGAAGCGGGTTCGGCTTGAATGAATTGTTAGGCGCGACCTGGTTAGTTAGAGGCCCATCATGCCGATGAAATCAAGAGCCACCTTCGAAGGCTTTCCCTGCCCTCGATTTATCACTCCCGTTACGCAAGTAGAGTTGGTTAGGGCGATGATATTACTTGGTTTGCCGCTAATCTTCTTTTCATTGAGTAGGTTGGGATTCTTAGATCTTGCGATCCAGATTAGCAAGGTTTCAAGGCCGTCTATGCCCTTTATTGATGCATTTCCCACAGGGCATAGAAACGTAAGAGACGGCGATCCTCGTCGGCCGAACATTGCGGCGGCGTACTTTCGCAGCTTGTCTTTTTCCAGCGATTCAACCCCCAATGCTTGCTTCTTCGCGAGTCCCACATACCAGGGAACTGGGTTGCCTCCACCGCTTCGAAGCGAAAACACGTAGACGCCGCAATAGCCGCCATCGACGGAACTTTTTACTAGAGCAATGCTTGAAGGGCTGATCGTCCTGATAAGGCCGTGAGTACCCGGCACATCTACCGTCGTTAGATCGAGTCTCTTGCTGACTTCAAAGACGGAAGTCATCTTTACTCCACAAGTTGTAGGGATGCCAGATAGCGCCTAACGCTGGAATTGAGCGGCGGCGAAGCCGTCCGCCTTGAACGAATTGTTAGACGGCAACTTTGTCACGATGCTTTTTCAGCCTGCGACAAGCTGCCGCATAGTCACGCAATAGCTTCTGCCCATCCTCTGCGAGCTTTTTTGCGGTTGCGTCAATGTCGTCGATGGGCATGGTGGCATCACCCATGGCGTGCATGAGGTTATTTCTAGATTCCTTCCAGGAGTTGAGTTTGTCGTGCTCGAAGTTCTCTTTGAGGAGCGCATCCTTCTTTGCACGACGAGACAGCTCTTTGAGCTTTGGGCCCATCATTTTTATGGGCTTTCCGTTAGCTCCGCCGGCCTTCTCACCAACGCCACCAGAGTTTTGCAGTAGCGAAACGAGTCGATCCTCTAGCACCGCATAGGCGTACCAAGATGCCTCCAAGTACATTCCGGCATCTGACGCTGATTTCATTCGCGAAATGAACGTCTTGTATAAAGCTTCCTTCGGCATGCATCCCCCTATTGCCGTCTAACGCTGGAGTTAAGCGGCGGCGAAGCCGTCCGCCTTGAACGAAATGTTAGAGCGCGTGCCCATTGACCCGCCACATGTGCTTGTACCAGTAATTAACCACGCCAAGTGGCAAGAACAGGAATTGGAGCACCCAGCTCGTGCGTTGCCCCGGCGGGACCTTTGAGCAGCTCCTTAGATGCCAAATGAAGAAAGCGGCAATCGTGGCTTGAAACACAACGAGCGAAAGGACTAAATAGCCCACGTTGTCTTCGAGCCAAGGGTGGCCGCCAACTGGCTTGGAGAGCAGTAGAAAGGCGAAGACTTGGCCTAACAGTAGCGGCAGGAAGCTGGCGATGAGGATAAGGATTTTTGTCGCCTGAGACATTTCGGAGCGCTCTAACGCTGGAGTTGAGCGGCGGCGGAGCCGTCCGCCTCGAACGAACTGTTAGGCCCCGTCACTGCGACCTGAGACGCCATAATCCCTACCTTTATAGAGATCATGGGTGTTGCCTGAATTCGGTCTGTAGGAGGTGAATCGCGCTTGTTGGAATGGCGGGGACGCCTAGGTCGCTGTAGAGCTTACTGTCTTCTGGCATAACTCTCTCGGGCGGACGTGAGGGCCACAGATATTTCTCCCGATTTTCAGATACTACAATTAGCTTATCGACGATGGCGTAGTCCATCTTCTTGTGTGAATAGGTGAAAATGAGTGCTTCATATGTTTCATCCGGTCCATTCGTGATACAGATAAGCTTGGGTGGGCGAACATCTCCATATGCATCTTCAATTATTGATGAGTTCGCGCTTATATAATATTTCTTTAAGTAACTGGGGGAAATATATTTGTTCGCAACTCTCATTTCTTGTACCACGTAATTGCGATATGCAACATTGTCCATCACATTTATCGGGTAAGCATTGGACTCTCGAAGATAAGAGCTTACATAATTATAAACATCTGGATATTTATCCATATTGCACGTATAGGAAGCTTCTATCCGGTTTATTTCCTGCTGTTGGCTGGCTAGGTCTGCGACCTGTGCATTGACGCGGGGTTGCACTGGCTCCCGCGTCTCTACTTGTGATGCACAACCTGCCATTGCAGTGATCGCGAGAGTAATGCCAAATCTTGTTCCCCAATGCGATTTCGTCATGGTGAAGTTGTCCCTGTAGAGAAGTGTTGGCAAATTGCGTGTATTTGGGGCCTAACGCTGGAGTTAAGCGGCGGCGAAGCCGTCCGCCTTGAACGAACTGTTAGCTCAGCACATTTGCTTGCCAAACCAATCGCCTTTTGGCACGTATTGAATAACGACGCCATCACGTATTAGCAGGCCATCGGTCTGAAAGCCGATGTAAGCACCGTAGGAGTTCTTTGCGTTAAGCGTGACGCAAACCATGTAGCCATACTGCGCGCCCGTAAACCTATTACCAAGCCAGAATTGCTTTGGCAATGCAATGTCTCTGTATTGCGCTGAACTTGGATCTTTGAGTGTGTTGTCGTAGTAGGCTTTCACGACTTGCTCGTAGTTAGAGGGATACGAGCCGTAATCGGCGGCGGCGGCCTGCTGCGGGCTGGGCAAACTTGCACAGCTCGTCAGCAGCATGAGTAGCAAAGTCGCAACGAGATACTTCATGGATTCCCCTGGTGTTGTTGGTAGGAGCTAACGCTAGAGTTAAGCGGCGGCGAAGCCGTCCGCCTTGAACGAGTAAAAAGAGACTTCCTCCCCCTAAGACCTCGAGGGCCATGATGGTGTTGCGAAACAACCGTCA
>NZ_LMGH01000004.1:0-16446 GCF_001427365.1 Rhodanobacter sp. Root561 | reverse complement strand
CTGATCCACCCGATCGCGATGGACGAAGGCCTGCGTTTCGCCATCCGCGAAGGCGGCCGCACCGTCGGCGCCGGCGTGGTGGCCAAGGTCATCAAGTAAAATACATCGGGAGTAGGGAATCGGGAATCGGGAATCGCTGGAGCGAAGCACGACACGCTCCAGATCGGTTACCATTCCCGATTCTCTATTCCCTGTTCCCGTTTTTACGCCAGTAGCTCAATTGGCAGAGCAGCGGTCTCCAAAACCGCAGGTTGGGGGTTCAAGTCCCTCCTGGCGTGCCACTTCACCGAGGATCGAGACGGATGGTGGTGGCAGGGTCGGCCGCAAGGCACGGCATGCTGCTGACACCCGGTCACTAGTGCATGAATACCAAGGTAGAACAGCCCAAGGGCACGAACGCCGCCGACATCGGCAAGCTGGTACTGGCGGTGCTGGTGCTGGCTGCCGGTATCTTTGCCTATTCCTGGTTCGGTCGGGACGGCAGCATTTCCTCATCGGTGCGTCTGCTTGGCGTGCTCGCGGCGCTGGTCGTGGCGATGGCAATTGCGGCCTTTACCGCACTGGGGCGGCGGGTTCGGAACTTCATTGCCGAATCGCAGTTCGAGATGCGCAAGGTCGTTTGGCCGACCCGCGACGAGACGATCAAGACGACGGGCATCATCATCGTGGTGGTGATCGTCCTGTCGCTGCTGCTCGGTCTGATCGACCTGATCCTGAAGTCGGTCATTCTGGACTGGCTGCTGAAGCTGTAAGCCTGAGGTGAGCATGAGCAAGCGCTGGTATGTGGTACACGCCTATTCGGGCTTCGAAAATCAGGTGAAACGGTCGCTCGAGGAGCGCATCAAGCGCGCCGAGATGGAAGAGCGGTTCGGTGAGGTTCTGGTGCCGACCGAAGAAGTGATCGAGATGCGCGGCGGCCAGAAACGGCGCAGCGATCGCAAGTTCTTTCCCGGTTACGTGCTGGTCCAGATCGAGACGAACACCGAAGGCAAGTCGCCGCGCATCGACGACGAGTGCTGGCACCTGATCAAGGAAACCCCCAAGGTGATGGGCTTCATCGGCGGTACCGCCGATCGTCCGCTGCCGATCCGGGACAGCGAGGCCGATGCCATCCTCAGCCGCGTGCGCGAAGGCGTCGAGAAGCCCAGGCCCAAGGTGCTGTTCGAGCCGGGCGAGATGGTGCGCGTCACCGAAGGCCCGTTCAACGATTTCAACGGCGTGGTCGAGGAAGTCAACTACGAGAAGAGTCGCCTGCGCGTCGCGGTGCTGATCTTCGGTCGCTCGACCCCCGTCGAACTGGAATTCGGTCAGGTCGAGAAAGCCTGAGTCAGGGCGCAGTCCGACGGGGCGACTCCCGCTCGGCACCTTCGCCCTCTCCCCCGCCTGCGGGAGAGAGTTGGAGAGGGGGAAACCCCCGCCTGACCAGCTTCACCCGCTCTTGATTCACGCCCTGATGCCCCCGCTGGCACGGGGCTTGCTGATGATTCGCTAAATCTCTATACTGCGCGGTTCACGCGGGGTCTTTTTGGCCCGGCGTGTCCGCGTTTTCGGATCCGCAAGAGGCGGATCTTCCTTCCATCCACGGATCGGTGAACAGCGAGGAGCCGCAAGGCGCCTGGACTCGCGAGGAAAATCCCATGGCAAAGAAAGTTGTCGGTTACATCAAGCTGCAGGTCAAGGCCGGTCAGGCCAACCCCTCGCCGCCGGTCGGTCCCGCCCTCGGTCAGCGCGGCCTGAACATCATGGAATTCTGCAAGGCCTTCAATGCCGCCACGCAGAAGCTGGAGCCGGGTCTGCCGATCCCGTGCATCATCACGGCGTATTCCGACCGCAGTTTCACCTTCATTACCAAGACCCCGCCGGCCACGATTCTTCTGAAGAAGATCACCAGCACCGCGAAGGGTTCGTCCAAGCCGAACACCGACAAGGTGGGCAAGGTCACCCGCAAGCAGCTGGAAGACGTGGCAAAGCAGAAGGAGCCGGATCTGACGGCTGCCGATCTCGACGCCGCGGTGCGCACCATTGCCGGTAGCGCCCGCAGCATGGGCCTTGTGGTGGAGGGTTAAGACATGGCAAAGCTCACGAAGCGTATGAAGGCGGCTCAGGCCGCGGTGCAGCCGGGCAAGTTCTATGGCCTGGAAGAAGCGCTGAAGATCATCAAGGACAACGCCAAGGCGAAGTTCGCCGAGTCGGTGGACGTGGCGGTGCGTCTGGGCATCGACGCCAAGAAGTCGGACCAGGGCGTGCGTGGTTCCTCGCTGCTGCCGCATGGCACCGGCAAGACCGTCAAGGTTGCCGTGTTCTGCCCGCCGGGCGAAAAGGCCGAGGCTGCCAAGGCCGCCGGTGCCGACGCCGTCGGCATGGACGACCTGGCCGAGCGCATGCAGGCCGGTGATCTCGACTTCGGTCGCGTGATCGCCACGCCGGACGCGATGCGCGTGGTCGGCAAGCTCGGCCAGCTGCTCGGCCCGCGCGGCCTGATGCCGAACCCGAAGGACGGCTCGGTCACCGCCGACGTCGCCACCGCGGTGACCAATGCTAAGGCCGGCCAGGTGAAGTTCCGCAACGACAAGGCGGGCATCATCCACGCCACCATCGGCAAGGCCAGCTTCGATCCGGCACAGCTGGCGGACAATCTGAACACGCTGATCGGCGATGTGGTCAAGGCCAAGCCGTCCACCGCCAAGGGCGTGTTCCTGCAGAAAGTGGCCTTGTCCAGCACGATGGGCGTCGGCGTTGCCGTCGATACCTCGTCGCTGACCCTGTCCGCCAAGTAAGACTCAAGTCCCGCGGCGCCTGATTCGGGCGGCGCGGGCAGTTTTTGAGGGCAGTTCCGGCCTGCTGCATGGGGCGGGACCGCTGTCAAAGACCGCAGGCGCAACCAGCGCGCGACGACGACGGGCAGGGAGCTCGGTGACGGCAGGGAATCGCCGGCGTCGCCAACGGGGTTGCTTAATCGGGTTCCTGCGAATCCGGCCTGCGCAGATGGTGCTGCCCCTTCTGGAATCGTTCGACTTCTGGAAAGGCCAACACCCGGGACACCGCAATGTCCCCGACGTCACGGATGGCGTCGCCCAGGACCGCAAGCGGCAGGAGCCGTGAGCGGAGTTCATTTGGAGGAGTGCAATGGCTCTCAATCTGTCACAGAAGAAAGAAGTAGTCGCCGAACTGGCAGACGTTGCTTCGAAGGCTCACTCCCTGGTTGCTGCCGAGTATGCGGGCACCACGGTCGCTCAGATGACCGCGATGCGCAAGAAGGCCCGCGAATCCGGTGTGTACTTGCGAGTTGTCAAGAACACGCTGGCGTCGCGCGCCGTGGCCGGTACCGAATTCGAGGTCGTCAAGGACGTCCTGGTCGGTCCGCTGCTGTACGCATTCTCGACCGAAGAACCCGGCGCTGCCGGGCGTCTGATCCAGGAATTTGCCAAGGGCAACGACAAGCTGAAGGCGAAGCTCGTCTCGGTGGAAGGCAAGCTGCTGCCGGCGTCGCACGTCGACGTGCTGGCCGCGTTGCCGACCCGCGAACAGGCGCTGGCCATGCTGGCCCGCGTGCTGGCCGAACCGGCCACCATGTTCGCGCGCGTCGTCAAGGCCGTCGCCGATCAGCAGGGTGGTGGCGAAGTCGCCGCCGAAGCCCCGGCTGAAGCCGAACCCGCCTAAGTTCATCGTCTATCAATCCGAATCTATTTCCAGAGGTAAATGCAATGTCCCTGACCAACGAACAGATCGTTGAAGCCGTCGCCGCCAAGTCGCTGATGGAAGTGATGGACCTGGTGAAGGCCATCGAAGAGAAGTTTGGCGTGACCGCCGCTGCCCCCGTTGCCGTGGCCGGCCCGGCCGCTGCTGCTCCGGTTGCCGAAGCGCAGACCGAGTTCGACGTGATCCTGAAGAACGCCGGCGCCAAGAAGGTCGACGTGATCAAGGCTGTCCGCGCGATTACCGGCCTGGGCCTGAAGGAAGCCAAGGACCTCACCGAGGCCGGCGGCGTCCTGAAGGAAGCCGTGTCCAAGGAAGACGCCGAGAAGTTCAAGAAGGACCTCGAAGCTGCCGGCGCTACCGTCGAATTGAAGTAATCGGCGTTTGTACGCCGCTGCTTCGACTTGATGTCAAAGCAAGCCTGGGAGCGAAAGCTCCCGGGCTTTGCCCGTTTGAACGGGAATGGGGAATGGAGAATCGGGAATTGTTGAAGAAAGCGCGCGCTCCGCTTTGACGATTCCCGATTCTCGATTCCCAAATCCCCGCCCCGGATGGCCTTGGCCATCCGGCAAAGACAAGATTTTTTCATTCAGCCGGTGTGTGCACCACCGGCGTCACTGCGAACCGAGGCGCTACCGATCATGGCCTACTCGTTTACCGAGAAGAAACGCATCCGCAAGGACTTTGGCAAGCGTCCGCCCGTACTGGGCGTGCCAAACCTGCTGACCATCCAGACTGATTCCTATCGGGAGTTCCTGCAGGAGCATGTTGCGCCGAAACAGCGTGGCGAGAAGGGTCTGCATGCCGCGTTGAAGTCGGTGTTCCCGATTTCCAGCTATTCGGGCAATGCCGCACTCGAGTATGTCGACTACCGCCTCGGCGAGCCGGCGTTCGACGAGCGCGAGTGCCGCAACCGCGGCATGACCTACGGTGCGCCGCTGCGCACCACCGTGCGCCTGGTCATCTATGACAAGGACAGCCCGGCTTCGAAGAAGGTGGTCAAGTACATCAAGGAGCAGGAGGTCTACATGGGCGAGATTCCGCTCATGACCGACACCGGCACCTTCATCATCAACGGCACCGAGCGCGTGATCGTCTCGCAGCTGCATCGTTCGCCGGGCGTGTTCTTCGACCACGACCGCGGCAAGACGCACAGCTCGGGCAAGCTGCTGTTCTCCGCCCGCGTGATCCCCTACCGTGGTTCGTGGCTGGACTTCGAGTTCGATCCGAAGGATGCGCTGTTCACCCGCATCGATCGTCGCCGCAAGTTGCCGGTGACGGTGCTGCTGCGCGCGCTCGGCTACAACAACGAAGAAATGCTCGCCACGTTCTTCGAGCACAACGTGTTCCACCTGGGCAAGAAGGGCGGCACCACGCTGGAGCTCGTCGCCGAGCGCCTGCGCGGCGAGACGCTGTCCTTCGACCTGGCGATCGGCGGCAAGGTGCTGGTGGAAGCCGGCAAGCGCATCACCGCGCGCCACGTGCGTCAGCTGGCCGCGGAGAACATCACCGCGCTGGAAGTGCCGGATGACTACCCGGTCGGCCGCATCGTGGCCACCGACATCGTCGACGCCAAGACCGGCGAGCTGCTGGCCTCGGCCAACGACGAGATCACCGCCGAGCAGATGGAAGCGTTCCGCAAGGCCGGCATCGAGACCGTGCCGACGCTGTACGTCAACGACCTGGATCGCGGCGCCTACATCTCGCACACCCTGCGCATCGACAACACCAAGACGCCGCTGGAGGCGCTGGTGGAAATCTATCGCATGATGCGTCCGGGCGAGCCGCCGACCAAGGATGCCGCGCAGAACCTGTTCTTCAACCTGTTCTTCACCTTCGATCGCTACGACTTGTCGGCCGTGGGCCGGATGAAGTTCAACCGTCGCGTGGGCCGCAAGGAAATCCTCGGTCCGGGCGTGCTGTACGACCACAAGTACTTCAGCGAGCGCAAGGAAGACGAGTCGCAGCGCCTGGTCGCCGAGCAGGGTGAGAGCTCCGACATCCTCGACGTGCTGAAGGTGCTGATCGACATCAAGAACGGTCACGGCACCGTCGACGACATCGACCACCTGGGCAACCGCCGCGTGCGTTCGGTCGGCGAAATGGCCGAGAACACCTTCCGCATCGGCCTGGTCCGTGTGGAGCGTGCGGTGCGCGAGCGCCTGTCGCTGGCCGAGGCCGATGGCCTGACCCCGCAGGACCTGATCAACGCCAAGCCGGTGGCGGCCGCGGTGAAGGAGTTCTTCGGCTCCTCGCAGTTGTCCCAGTTCATGGATCAGAACAACCCGCTGTCGGAAGTGACGCACAAGCGCCGCGTCTCCGCGCTCGGGCCGGGCGGCCTGACCCGCGAACGCGCCGGCTTCGAAGTGCGCGACGTGCATCCGACCCATTACGGCCGCGTCTGCACCATCGAAACGCCGGAAGGCCCGAACATCGGCCTGATCAACTCGCTGGCCGTGTATGCCCGCACCAATTCGTATGGCTTCCTCGAGACGCCGTACCGCAAGGTCGCGGGTGGCAAGGTGACCGACAAGGTCGACTACCTGTCGGCGATCGAGGAAGGCGATCACGTGATCGCCCAGGCGAACTCGCCGCTGGACAAGCACGGTGCCTTCATCGAGGACTTCGTGTCCTGCCGTTTCCGTGGCGAATCCGAGCTGCGTCCGGCCGCTGAAGTCGACTACATGGACGTCTCGCCGATGCAGACCGTGTCGGTCGCCGCGGCCCTGGTGCCGTTCCTGGAGCACGACGACGCGAACCGCGCACTGATGGGCGCGAACATGCAGCGTCAGGCCGTGCCGACCCTGCGCTCGCAGACCCCGCTGGTGGGCACCGGCATCGAGCGCGCCGTGGCGCGCGACTCGGGTGTCATCGTCTCCGCCAAGCGCGGCGGCGTGATCGACCAGGTCGATGCGGCCCGTATCGTGGTGCGCGTCAACGAGGAAGAGGTTGGCGACAACGACGCCGGCGTCGACATCTACACGCTGACCAAGTACACCCGTTCCAACCAGAACACCAACCTGAACCAGCGTCCGCTGGTGAACGTGGGTGACGTGGTGGCGAAGGGCGACACGCTGGCCGATGGTTCGTCGACCGACCTGGGCGAGCTTGCGCTCGGCCAGAACATGCTGATCGCGTTCATGCCGTGGAACGGCTACAACTTCGAAGACTCGATCCTGCTGTCCGAGCGCGTCGTGCAGGAAGACCGCTACACCTCGATCCACATCGAGGAGCTGTCCTGCATCGCGCGCGACACCAAGCTGGGTGCCGAGGAAATCACCGCCGACATCCCGAACGTGGGCGAGCAGGCGCTGGCGCGCCTGGACGAGAGCGGCATCGTGTACATCGGTGCCGAGGTGAAAGCTGGTGACATCATGGTCGGCAAGGTCACGCCGAAGGGCGAAAGCCAGCTGACCCCGGAAGAGAAGCTGCTGCGCGCGATCTTCGGCGAGAAGGCGTCCGACGTGAAGGACTCGTCCTTGCGCGTGCCGCCGGGCATGGACGGCACCGTCATCGACGTGCAGGTCTTTACCCGCGACGGCATCGAGAAGGACAAGCGCGCCAAGCAGATCGAGGAAACCGAGGTCAAGCGGATCCGCAAGGATCTGGACGACCAGTTCCGCATCCTCGAAGGCGCGATCTACAGCCGCATGCGCACCCAGTTGCTCGGCAAGTCCGCGATGAGCGGCCCGGGTGGCCTGAAGCGTGGCACCGAGATCACCGACGCCTACCTGGATGGCCTTAAGAAGGACGACTGGTTCAAGATCAACGTCAAGGACGAGGACGTCACCGAATTCCTCGAGCGTGCCGCTGACCAGATCAAGCGTCACCGGGAAGAGTTCGACAAGCGCTTCAAGGAGAAGCAGGGCAAGATCACCCAGGGCGACGACCTCGCGCCGGGCGTGCTGAAGATGGTCAAGGTGTTCCTGGCCGTGAAGCGCCGCATCCAGCCGGGCGACAAGATGGCCGGTCGCCACGGCAACAAGGGCGTGGTGTCGAACGTGGTGCCGGTGGAAGACATGCCGTATTCCGCCGACGGCGTGCCGGTCGACATCGTGCTGAACCCGCTGGGCGTGCCGTCGCGCATGAACATCGGGCAGATTCTGGAAGTGCATCTGGGCTGGGCCGCCAAGGGCTTGGGCAAGAAGATCCAGAAGATGCTCGAAGCGCAGGAGAAGGTCGCCAAGATCCGCGAGTTCCTCGACCAGATCTACAACACCCATGTGGCCGGTGCCGTGCAGCACGTCGACCTGAAGTCGCTCACCGACAAGGAGATCTTCACGCTCGCCACCAACCTGCAGGAAGGCGTGCCGATGGCGACGCCGGTGTTCGACGGTGCCGAAGAGACCGAGATCAAGGCGATGCTGAAGCTGGCGGATCTGCCCGAATCGGGCCAGACCACGCTGTACGACGGCCGCACCGGCGAGGCGTTCGATCGCCCGGTCACCGTGGGCTACATGCATTACCTGAAGCTCAACCACCTGGTTGACGACAAGATGCATGCGCGCTCCACCGGTCCGTATTCGCTGGTCACCCAGCAGCCGCTGGGCGGCAAGGCGCAGTTCGGTGGCCAGCGCTTCGGCGAAATGGAAGTCTGGGCGCTGGAAGCCTACGGCGCGGCTTACACCCTGCAGGAAATGCTGACGGTGAAATCCGACGACGTGCAGGGCCGCAACCAGATGTACAAGAACATCGTCGACGGCAACCACGAGATGTCCGCGGGCATGCCGGAGTCCTTCAACGTGCTGGTGAAGGAAATCCGCTCGCTCGCCATCAACATCGATCTGGAAGAGGTCAAGTGACTGGCGGGATTCGGGCATCGGGATTCGGGAATTGCAAAGGCAAACCCGGCTCCCGGTCCCGGATCCGGCGAACCTGATCCTGTTCGAACCGCGGACCTCGACCCAAGAATTTGCTCCGACCGGAGATTCAAATGAAAGACTTGCTCAACCTCTTCAACCAGCAGCGCGCGACGCCCGACTTCGACGCGATCAAGATCGCGCTCGCGTCGCCGGAGCTGATCCGCTCGTGGTCGTACGGCGAAGTGAAGAAGCCGGAAACCATCAACTACCGCACGTTCAAGCCGGAGCGTGACGGCCTGTTCTGCGCCGCGATCTTCGGACCGGTGAAGGACTACGAGTGCCTGTGCGGCAAGTACAAGCGCATGAAGCATCGTGGCGTGGTCTGCGAGAAGTGCGGCACCGAAGTGACGCTGGCCAAGGTGCGCCGCGAGCGCATGGGTCACATCGAGCTGGCCAGCCCGACCGCGCACATCTGGTTCCTGAAGTCGCTGCCCTCGCGCATCGGCCTGATGCTGGACATGACCCTGCGTGACATCGAGCGCATCCTGTACTTCGAGGCCTTCGTGGTGATCGATGCAGGCATGACCGCGCTTGAGCGCGGCCAGTTGCTCAGCGAAGACCAGTACCTCGAAGCCACCGAAGAGCACGGCGACGAGTTCGATGCGCGCATGGGTGCCGAGGCGGTGTTCCACCTGCTGAAGTCGCTGGACCTGCCGGGCGAAGTCATCCGCCTGAAGGAAGAGATCACCTCCACCAATTCCGAGACCAAGCTGAAGCGCCTCACCAAGCGCGTGAAGCTGATCGAGGCGTTCCTGGAATCCGGCAACAAGCCGGAGTGGATGGTGTTGACCGTGCTGCCCGTGCTGCCGCCGGACCTGCGTCCGCTGGTGCCGCTGGATGGTGGCCGTTTCGCGACCTCCGACCTGAACGACCTGTATCGTCGCGTGATCAACCGCAACAACCGCCTGAAGCGGCTGCTCGAACTCAATGCGCCGGACATCATCGTGCGCAACGAGAAGCGCATGCTGCAGGAATCGGTCGATGCGCTGCTCGACAACGGTCGCCGCGGCCGTGCCATCACCGGCACCAACAAGCGTGCGCTGAAGTCGCTCGCCGACATGATCAAGGGCAAGCAGGGCCGCTTCCGCCAAAACCTGCTCGGCAAGCGCGTGGACTACTCCGGTCGCTCGGTGATCGTGGTCGGTCCGACTCTGCGCCTGCACCAGTGCGGCCTGCCCAAGAAGATGGCGCTTGAGCTGTTCAAGCCGTTCATCTTCGCCAAGCTGCAGGCGCGTGGCGAAGCCACCACCATCAAGGCGGCCAAGAAGCTGGTCGAGCGCGAGGAAGCCCAGGTCTGGGACATCCTCGAAGAGGTGATCCGCGAACATCCGGTCATGCTGAACCGCGCGCCGACCCTGCATCGCCTCGGCATCCAGGCGTTCGAGCCGAAGCTGATCGAAGGCAAGGCGATCCAGCTGCATCCGCTGGTGTGTACCGCGTTCAACGCCGACTTCGACGGCGACCAGATGGCCGTCCATGTGCCGCTGTCGATCGAGGCGCAGCTGGAAGCGCGCACCTTGATGATGTCGACCAACAACATCCTGTCGCCCGCCAACGGCGAGCCGATCATCGTGCCGACGCAGGACGTGGTGCTGGGTCTGTATTACCTGACCCGTGAGCTGATCAACGCCAAGGGCACCGGCATGGTGTTCTCCGGCATCGGCGAGGCGCGTCGTGCGTACGACAACCGCGCGGTGGAGTTGCACGCCAAGGTCAAGGTGCGCATGAAGCTGGTGCACATCGCCGAAGACGGCACTCGCACGCAGCAGACCCGGATCGTCGACACGACGGTGGGTCGTGCGCTGCTGGCCGAAATCATGCCCGAAGGCCTGCCGTTCGAGCTGGCCAACACCGAGCTGACCAAGAAGAACATCTCGCGCCTGATCAACTCCAGCTACCGTCTGCTGGGCCTGAAGGACACGGTCGTGTTCGCCGATCAGCTGATGTACGCCGGCTATCGCTACGCGACCCGTTCGGGCATCTCGATCGGCATCGACGACATGCTGATCCCGGACGAGAAGAAGCCGATCCTGGAAGAAGCCGAGAAGGAAGTCGTCGAGATCCAGCAGCAGTACCAGTCGGGTCTGGTCACCGCCGGCGAGCGCTACAACAAGGTGGTCGACATCTGGTCGCGCACCAGCGAACTGGTCGCCAAGGCGATGATCGACGGCATCGGCACCGAGAAGGTGAAGGATGCCGATGGTAAGATGGTCAACCAGAAGTCGATGAACTCGCTGTACATCATGGCCGACTCCGGCGCCCGTGGTTCGGTGGCGCAGATTCGCCAGCTGGCCGGCATGCGCGGCCTGATGGCCCGTCCGGATGGCTCGATCATCGAGACCCCGATCAAGGCCAACTTCCGCGAAGGCCTGAATGTGCTGCAGTACTTCAACTCGACCCACGGCGCTCGAAAGGGCCTGGCGGATACCGCGTTGAAGACGGCGAACTCCGGTTACCTGACCCGTCGCCTGGTCGACGTGGCGCAGGACGTGGTCATCACCATGGATGACTGCGGCACTGAGGACGGCATCATCATGCAGCCGATCGTCGAAGGCGGCGATGTGGTCGAGCCGTTGCGCGAGCGCGTGCTGGGTCGCGTGGTGGTCGAGGACGTCTACGCCCCCGGCGACGACGACCAGCCGATCGTCACCCGCGACACCCTGCTCAACGAGGCCCTGGTCGAGAAGCTCGACAAGGCCGGCGTGCAGCTGATCAAGGTGCGTTCGCCGATCACCTGCGAAGCCGAGCATGGCGTGTGCAAGCTGTGCTACGGCCGCGACCTGGCCCGTGGCCATCTGGTCAACATGGGTGAAGCCGTGGGCGTGGTGGCTGCGCAGTCGATCGGCGAGCCCGGCACCCAGCTGACCATGCGTACCTTCCACATCGGCGGCGCGGCTTCGCGTGCAGCGGCGGTGGACAACGTGACGGTGAAGACCACCGGCTCGCTGAAGTACAACAACCTGAAGTCGGTGCAGCACAAGGCCGGCCACCTGGTCGCGGTGTCGCGTTCGGGCGAACTGAGCGTGATCGACGCCAGCGGCCGCGAGCGCGAGCGCTACAAGGTGCCGTACGGCGCCACCATCGCGGTCAAGGACGGTGCGGCGGTCAAGCCCGGCCAGACCGTGGCCAACTGGGACCCGCATACCCATCCGATCGTCACCGAGGTGGCTGGCGTGGTGCGTTTCATCGACTTCCTCGATGGCGTCACCGTGCAGAGCCAGACCGACGAGCTGACCGGCCTGGAGTCGGCGGTGGTGACCGATCCGAAGCGCCGCGGCGCGCAGGCGAAGGACCTGCGTCCGATCGTGCGCCTGGAAGATGCCAAGGGCCGCGAGCTGAAGCTGCCGGGCACCGACATCGCCGCGCAGTACTTCCTGCCGGCCGGTGCGATCGTGTCGATCCAGAACGGTGCCGAAGTGGGCGTGGGCGACGTGGTGGCCCGTATCCCGCAGGAATCGTCGAAGACCCGCGACATCACCGGTGGTCTGCCCCGCGTGGCCGACCTGTTCGAGGCACGCAAGCCGAAGGAGCCGGCGATCCTGGCCGAGCGTTCGGGCATCATCAGCTTCGGCAAGGACACCAAGGGCAAGCAGCGCCTGGTCATCAAGGACGTCGACGGCAACGAGCACGAAGAGCTGATTCCGAAATGGCGCCAGGTCATCGTGTTCGAAGGCGAGCATGTGGAGAAGGGCGAAACCGTCGTCGACGGCGAGCCGAGCCCGCATGACATCCTGCGCCTGCTGGGCGTGGAGCCGCTGGCCTCGTACCTGGTCAAGGAAATCCAGGACGTGTACCGCCTGCAGGGCGTGAAGATCAACGACAAGCACATCGAAGCGATCATTCGCCAGATGCTGCGCAAGGTCGAGATCGTCGAGCCGGGTGACAGTCATTACCTGCGCGGCGAGCAGATCGAGCGTGTGCGGATCAATGGCGAAAACGATCGTGCCGAAAGCAAGGGCGAGCGTCCGGCGCAGTATCAGTCGATCCTGCTGGGCATCACCAAGGCCTCGCTGGCGACCGAGTCGTTCATCTCGGCGGCTTCGTTCCAGGAAACCACCCGCGTCCTTACCGAGGCGGCGGTTCGTGGCACACGCGATACCTTGCGTGGCCTGAAGGAAAATGTTATTGTCGGCCGTCTAATTCCGGCAGGTACAGGCTTGGCGTACCACGCATCGCGTCGTCGCCAGGGCGGTTTGTCCGCCTCGGATCTGGAAACTCTCTCCAGCGCCACGCCTGCAGCTTCGTTCGCCGAGGCTCCGGTCGGTAGTGAAAACGGTGTCGAGTAAGCCCGTTAGGGGTATTGCTCGCTGACATACGAAATGAGGTGCATGGACGCACCTCGTGTTCGGGTCCAGGACGACTGAGCGTTGGCTTGCCTATGGCAGGCTGCTCATGTTAAATTCCCGCTTCTTGGCAGACCGAGCTTGATCGGGCTGCCTTTATGTTTTCAGGAACAGCTACGCATGACGACAGTCAATCAGTTGGTGCGCAAATCGCGCAGCCCCAAGACCTACAAGAGCGGGTCGCCGGCCCTGCAGAGCAGCCCGCAGCGTCGTGGTGTCTGCACTCGCGTCTACACGACCACCCCGAAAAAGCCGAACTCGGCGTTGCGCAAGGTTGCCAAGGTGCGCCTGACCAACGGTTTCGAGGTCATCAGTTACATCGGTGGCGAAGGTCACAACCTGCAGGAGCACTCGGTGGTGCTGATCCGCGGCGGTCGCGTCAAGGACCTGCCCGGTGTGCGTTACCACACGGTGCGCGGCAGCCTGGACTGCGCCGGTGTCACCAAGCGTCGTCAGTCGCGCTCGAAGTACGGCGCCAAGCGCCCGAAGAAGTAATGTCGCGCGGCCCTCGCTGGCCGCTTTACAGGCGGGCAGGAATGTCCGCGAAAATAACGGACAACAAACATGTCGCGTAAAGGTTCACATCCCGCCCGTCTGGTTCTGCCGGATCCCAAGCATGGCAGCCAGCTGATCGCCCGTTTCATCAACATGGTGATGAAGAGCGGCAAGAAGTCGGTCGCCGAGAGCATCGTCTACGGTGCCCTGCAGCACATTGGCGAAAAGAACGCCGAGCCGGTGGCTCTGGTCGAGAAGGCGCTGAACAACATCGCTCCGGCGGTCGAGGTGAAGTCCCGCCGTGTCGGCGGCGCCACCTACCAGGTGCCGGTCGAAGTGCGTCCGGGTCGCCGCATGGCGCTGGCGATGCGTTGGGTCATCGACGCGGCGCGCAAGCGCGGCGAGACCTCGATGCCGCGCAAGCTGGCTGCCGAGCTGCTGGAAGCCTCCGAGAGCCGCGGCGGCGCCGCCAAGAAGCGTGAAGAAACGCACCGCATGGCCGAGGCCAACAAGGCCTTCTCGCACTACCGCTGGTAAGTGCGGTTTCCGTGCCGCCCTCATCGGCGGCACGAGTCGGCTGATGGCTCTTCGCCTCGCCGATGGCGGAAAAAGGATCCGGCGCCCATGCCGGACTTTTCATAAAAGCTGCAGCCGGATGGCTGCGCGAATCCTGGGCAGGATCGCCCGATACAGGTAGATATCCATGGCACGTACCACTCCCCTCGCGCGCTATCGCAACTTCGGCATCATGGCGCACATCGATGCCGGCAAGACCACCACGACCGAGCGCATCCTGTTCTACACCGGTGTCAGCCACAAGATTGGCGAGGTGCATGACGGTGCGGCCACGATGGACTGGATGGAGCAGGAGCAGGAGCGTGGCATCACCATTACGTCGGCGGCAACGACGGCGTTCTGGAAGGGCATGGACGGCTCCATGGAACAGCACCGCTTCAACATCATCGACACCCCGGGACACGTCGACTTCACCATCGAGGTGGAGCGTTCGCTGCGCGTGCTCGACGGCGCGGTGTTCGTGCTGTGTGCGGTCGGTGGCGTGCAGCCGCAGTCCGAAACGGTATGGCGCCAGGCCAACAAGTACCGGGTGCCGCGTCTTGCGTTCGTCAACAAGATGGACCGCACCGGCGCCAACTTCGACAAGGTCGTCAGCCAGCTGAAGGCTCGCCTGGGCGCGCATCCGGTGCCGATGCAGGTGCCGATCGGTGCCGAAGACGGTTTCGAGGGCGTGGTCGACCTGCTGAAGATGAAGGCGATCATCTGGGACATGGAATCCCAGGGCATGAAGTTCGAGTACCGCGACATCCCGGCGGACCTGGTCGACGTTGCCACCGAGGCGCATGCGTTCATGGTCGAGTCGGCGGCGGAAGCCACCGAAGAGCTGATGAACAAGTACCTGGAAGGCGGCGACCTGTCCGAGGCCGAAGTCATCGCCGGTCTGCGCCAGCGCACGCTGGCCAACGAGATCATCCCGGTGTTCTGCGGTACCGCGTTCAAGAACAAGGGCGTCCAGGCGATGCTCGACGCGGTGGTGCAGCTGCTGCCGTCGCCCGCCGACCGCCCGCCGGTGGCCGGCATCGACGAGGACGACAACGAGGCCAGCCGTCCCGCGGACGACAAGGCGCCGTTCTCCGCGCTGGCATTCAAGATCATGACCGACCCGTTTGTGGGTTCGCTGACCTTCTTCCGTGTCTACTCGGGCACGTTGAACTCCGGCGATGCCGTGTACAACCCGGTCAAGAGCAAGAAGGAGCGCGTGGGCCGCATCCTGCAGATGCACGCCAACGAGCGTCACGAACTGAAGGAAGTGTGTGCTGGCGACATCGCCGCCGCGGTTGGCCTGAAGGACGTGACGACCGGTGACACGCTGTGCTCGCAGGAACACATCATCACCCTGGAGCGGATGTCGTTCCCGGAGCCGGTGATCTCGATGGCGGTCGAGCCGAAGACCAAGTCGGACCAGGAAAAGATGGGCATCGCCCTCGGCCGTCTGGCCGCGGAAGATCCGTCGTTCCGCGTGCGTACCGACGAGGAATCGGGCCAGACCATCATCTCCGGCATGGGCGAGCTGCACCTGGACATCCTGGTCGACCGCATGCGCCGCGAGTTCAACGTCGAGGCGAACGTCGGCAAGCCGCAGGTGGCCTACCGCGAAACGATCCGCCTGGCGGACGTGAAGTCGGACTACAAGCACGCCAAGCAGTCGGGCGGCAAGGGCCAGTACGGTCACGTCGTGATCGAGATGTCGCCGATCAGCGAAGCGGATCGCGCGGACGAGAAGATCGCCGCGCTGATCAAGGACGACTTCCTGTTCATCAACGACATCACCGGTGGCGTGATTCCGAAGGAATTCATCCCGTCGGTCGAAAAGGGTCTGCGCGAGACGATCACCAGCGGTCCGCTGGCCGGCTTCCCGGTGGTGAACGTGAAGGCCAAGCTGGTCTTCGGTTCCTACCATGACGTCGACTCCTCGGAAATGGCGTTCAAGCTCGCTGCGTCGATGGCGTTCAAGCAGGGCTTCAACAAGGCCAGCCCGGTGCTGCTCGAGCCGATCATGAAGGTCGAGATCGTCACCCCCGAGGACTACATGGGCGACGTGATGGGCGACATCAGCAAGCGTCGCGGCATGCTCACCGGCCAGGAAGATACGCCATCGGGCAAGACCATCAACGCCGAAGTGCCGCTGGGTGAAATGTTCGGTTACGCGACCACGATTCGTTCGCTGACGCAGGGCCGAGCCACCTTCACCATGGAATTCGATCACTACGCCGAGGCGCCGACCAACGTCGCCGAACAGGTGATGAAGAAGGCGTAAGCCGTGCGATCTTCTTGATCGCGTTAGCAGGGATCAAGGCGCGGCACTCGTGTCGTCGCCTCCAACGGCGCCCCTTCGTGGACGCATTATCAAATTCAAGTTATCTCAGAGGTTTGAGTCATGGCAAAGGGTAAATTCGAACGCACCAAGCCGCACGTCAACGTCGGCACGATTGGTCACGTGGACCACGGCAAGACGACGCTGACGGCCGCACTGA
>NZ_LMGH01000003.1:0-35345 GCF_001427365.1 Rhodanobacter sp. Root561 | reverse complement strand
ATCTGCTCTTCGGTAAACCGCTTCTTCACGTCCAATCTCCTTCGGATGGGGGATTGGACTCCAAACCGACGTGCTACTCAAAACCGGGGGGACGTCGAGCCCCAACTCGGGATTGATGGAAACATCTACCCCAGAACGCGAAAATATTTTGCTTTGCGGTTGGAACCATTCAAGCGACTTCGTACCCCACCACTTTTTATAGCCAGCTATAGCCGCAGGATAGTTGGAAACTCTATTTTTCTCGCTAACCTTTGAGATTATTTTTGCTAGTTCGGTGCGCGCACCAGAAGATTTGTGTATCCCTATGATTCCATCACGGAATTGCTTATAGAAATCTATGGCTGGCTGATAGTCTGGTCGCGCCTTGATTTGCGCAACCTTGGTCGCCTTCGGAGATCCGGACTTGGAAACAATATCGACCAAATCCGTCAGAGATATCCGCATGACGCTCCTCTCCCTATTGATACTACCCGTGCAACTGCTCGCTACTAACTAATCACGCATATTCACCCGCACTTCGAATACCCACAATTCAAACAAGTCTGGCAATTGTCCATCAGCACCAGAGCCTTGGTGTTGCACTTGTCGCACATCATCGAGCCCGGCGGAAACGTCAGCGCGTCGGTGGCGGCCGTACCGGTGGTAGCGCTGGCATCGGTCTTTGCGCTGGCGGCCTCGTAGGCTTTCCGCTTGTCGGCGATCAACTGCCGCGTCGCCGCATCCATCTCCGGATCGTGGATCAGGCCGATGTTCTTCATGTGCTGCTCCACCACCGAGCCGATCTCGGCCACGATGCTGGACATGTAGACGCCGCCGGCCTTGAAGTAGCCGCCGCGGGGGTCGAACACGGCTTTCAGTTCCTCGACCACGAAGGTGACGTCGCCGCCCTTGCGGAACACGGCGGACATCAGCCGGGTCAGCGCCACGATCCACTGGAAGTGGTCCATGTTCTTCGAGTTGATGAAGATCTCGAACGGGCGGCGCTGCTCGTGCTTGGTGCCGGCGTTGAGCACGATGTCGTTGATGGTGACGTACAGGGCGTGTTCGAACAGCGGCGACTTGATCTTGAAGGTGGAGCCGACCAGGGTTTCCGGCCGCTCGACACTTTCGTGCATCTGGATCACTTCGGCCTGCTTGGGCTCGCCGGCTTTGTCGCTGACTCGCGCGTCTTTCGCGGCGGCCGGGGCGGCAACCTTGTCTTCGGGCTTGACCACGTTGTAGCCGGTGATCTTCTTGTCGATCTTGATTGCCATGATGTTCGCTTCGTTGCTTCTTGAGTGATGGGTGCCGGGTTGCTCACGGCGTGTAACGGGAGATCATCCGGCCCGGCGCTGGGGCCGGGCCGGATGCGGTGTTGCTTACTTGCGTTTTGCAGCGGCCTTCTTGCCGGCAGCCTTTTTCACCGGGCGTGCCGACTTGACGCTCGCCTTCTTGCTGGCAGTGGACCTCTTTGCCGTCTTGGCGACGGCTTTCTTGCTGGCGGACTTCTTGACTGCCGCCTTTTTCGGTGCGGCCTTCTTGCTGGCCGACTTCTTGCTGACCTTCCTTGCGACCTTGGCGGCTTTCTTCTTCACCACCTTGGCGACTTTCTTTGCGGTCTTTTTCGGCGCCGCCTTTTTCGCGGCAGCCTTCTTCACGGCCTTCCTGGGAGCCGCCTTTTTCGCGGCGGCCTTTTTCACGGCTTTCTTCGGTGCAGCCTTTTTCGCTGCCGCTTTCTTCGGCGCCGCCTTCTTCACGGCTTTCTTCGCGGTCTTCTTCACCGCTTTCTTGGCAGCTGCCTTCTTGGCAGCCTTTTTCGGAGCCGCCTTCTTCGCGGCAGCCTTCTTGGGAGCGGCCTTCTTCGCCGCAGCTTTCTTCGCCGCAGCCTTCTTCGGAGCCGCCTTCTTCGGAGCTGCCTTCTTTGCAGCCGCCTTCTTCGGCGCGGCCTTCTTCCTGGCGGCGGTCTTCTTCACCGCCACCGGTGCGGCGACCGGAGCGGCCGCGGGCACGTCCGGCAGGACCGGGAGGGCGACGGCCGGTGCTTCGACGGCAACGGGTGTGCTGCTTGCTTCAACTTCGTTATCGATGGACATGCTGGTATTCCCCTCCGAATTGATGTCAGTACGTGACGCGGCCTTTCGGGAATCGACGCCTCCTGGGGGAACACCGCACACCTCGGTGCGAGGTGCGTGTGCTGCCTAGAACTTGCCGTAATACCCTTCCTTCAAGGCATCGAAGAGGTTGGCGGCCGAATGCATCTCGCCGTCGTATTCCACCTGCTCATTGCCTTTCAGTTCGACAACACTACCGTCGTCCAGCTCGAAGCGGTAGAGGGTGTTTTCAAGATCGGAATCCTTGACCAGCACGCCCTGGAATGCCGCCGGGTTAAAGCGGAACGTGGTGCATCCCTTCAGGCCCTGCTTGTAGGCGTAGAAGTAGATGTCCTTGAAGTCTTCGTAGGGGTAGTCGGTGGGCACGTTTGCGGTCTTGGAGATCGACGAGTCGATCCACTTCTGCGAGGCGGCCTGGATGTCCACGTGCTGCTTCGGGCTGATGTCGTCGGCCGCCACGAAGTAGTCCGGCAGCTTGTTGCCGGCCTCTTCGGTATACGGCTTGGCGTCGGCATTGATCAGCGCGCGGTAGGCCAGCAGCTCGAAGCTGAGCACCTCGACCTTTTCCTTGGACTTCTTGCCTTCGCGGATCACGTTGCGCGAGTAGCTGTGCGCGAAGCTGGGCTCGATGCCGTTGCTGGCGTTGTTGGCCAGGCTCAGGCTGATCGTGCCGGTGGGCGCGATCGAGGTGTGGTGGGTGAAGCGCGCGCCGGTTTCGGCCAGCTGCTCGACCAGATTCGGCGCCACGGTGGCGATGCGCTGCATGTAACGGCTGTATTTCGCGTGGAGCACGCGGCCGGGGATGCTGTCGCCGACCTTGTAGCCGTCGGCGACCATTTCCGGACGCTTGCGCAGCATGTCGCCGGTGACGGTGAAGTCGCGCAGCAGCACCGGGGCGGCACCCTTTTCCCTGGCCAGTTCCAGCGCCACTTCCCAGCCGGCCACCGCCATCTCGCGCGAGACTTCCTCGGTGAAGGCGACCGCCTCGGCGCTGCCGTAGCTGTGCTTGAGCATGGTCACGGTGGAACCCAGGCCCAGGAAGCCCATGCCGTGGCGGCGCTTGCCCATGATCTCGTTGCGCTGCTGTTCCAGCGGCAGGCCGTTGATCTCGACCACGTTGTCGAGCATGCGGGTGAACACCTTCACCACTTCGCGGTATTCGTTCCAGTCGAAGCTGGCCTTGGGGCCGAACGGGTCGCGCACGAACTTGGTCAGGTTGACCGAGCCGAGCAGGCAGGAGCCGTAGGGCGGCAGCGGCTGCTCGCCGCAGGGGTTGGTGGCGCGGATGTGCTCGCACCACCAGTTGTTGTTCATCTCGTTGACCTTGTCGATCAGGATGAAACCCGGCTCGGCATAGTCGTAGGTGGACACCATGATCATGTCCCACAGGTGCCGCGCCCGGATGTGGCCGTAGATCTTGCAGGCGACCAGGCCGTCCTCGCGGTCCACGTAGTTCTCGTGGGTGGGCCACTCGCGCCACACCACCTGGGCCGGGTCATTGACGTCGACCTCGCCTTTTTCCTTGATGTGCACCGGGAACACCAGCGGCCAGTCCTGGTCGTGCTCGACCGCCTGCATGAAGCCGTCGGTGATCAGCAGGCTGAGGTTGAACTGGCGCAGGCGGCCGTCTTCACGCTTGGCCCGGATGAATTCCTTGGCGTCGGGATGGCTGATGTCGAACGTGCCCATCTGCGCGCCGCGGCGACCGCCGGCGGACGACACGGTGAAACACATCTTGTCGTAGATATCCATGAACGACAGCGGGCCGCTGGTGTACGCGCCGGCGCCGGAGACGTAGGCGTTGCGCGGACGCAGGGTGCTGAACTCGTAGCCGATGCCGCAGCCGGCCTTCAGGGTGAGGCCCGCTTCGTGGACCTTCTCCAGGATGTCGTCCATCGAATCGTGGATGGTGCCCGACACGGTGCAGTTGATCGTGCTGGTGGCCGGCTTGTGCGCCAGTGCACCCGCGTTGGAGGTGATGCGGCCGGCCGGGATCGCGCCGCGGCGCAGCGCCCACAGGAACTTTTCGTACCAGTGGGCGCGCAGCTCGTCGGTGGCTTCCACGTCGGACAGGGCGCGCGCCACGCGCTGGTAGGTTTCGTCGATGGTGGCGTCGACCGGCTCGCCGGATTTCGCCTTCAGCCGGTACTTCTTGTCCCAGATGTCCCAGGACGCGGGTTGCAGGGGGATTTCCACGACGGCATCACGACCGGTGGCGGAACTGGCGGCTGGGGCACTCACTGTGCTCATCGGCTTCTGGGACCTCTCGCTGCGGCCTTCCGGCCGGCGTTGTTTTTATGTGTGGCGGCACGCCGCTCATGACTGTTTCGATGGCGGCGCAAGCCCGTGAGGATTGCCCTCCGGCCCGCGCTGCCAGCGCTTTTCCGACAACAACGACTCCCCCTCAAGAGTGCGATGTTCGACACCAGTGCTAGTTAAAGCACCAAGTTCTCAACACAAGATGTTGTGGTTGCTACCGGGTAGGCAAGTTAACCCCGACGTCGACCGATGTAAAGTCCCACGACAGCCATCGGCGTTGCGGAACCGTGGCGCGGTGTTCCGGTCGAAGCAGCGCCGTCATCGATGCCCAAGGAGGACCCATGTCGCACTCATCTGCACGCCCGGCGCGCTGGCTTGGCGCTGCGCTGGCCGCGCTGTTCGTGGCGCTGGCCCCGCTGCCCGGCCACGCCGCCAGCCTGCCCGCCGCGATCGACGGCCAGCCGATGCCCTCGCTGGCGCCGATGCTGACCCGGGTGACCCCGGCCGTGGTGAACATCTCCACCACCACGCGGGTGCCGGTGCGCGATGCGTATTTCGACGACCCGATGATGCGGCGCTTCTTCGGCCTGCCCAGCACGCCGCGCGAGCGCGTCGAGCAGAGCCTGGGCTCGGGCGTGATCGTGGACGCGGCGAAGGGCTACGTGCTGACCAACAACCACGTGGTCGGCGGCGCCGACGACATCAGCGTGACGCTGCAGGACGGGCGCACGTTCAAGGGCAAGCTGATCGGCACCGACGCCGCCACCGACGTGGCGGTGGTGCAGATCCCGGCCCAGAAGCTGCAGGCGCTGCCGCTGGCCGATTCCTCGCGCCTGCAGGTGGGCGACTACGTGGTGGCGGTGGGCGACCCGTTCGGGCTGGGCCAGACGGTCACCGCCGGCATCGTCTCGGCGCTGGGCCGCTCCGGGCTGGGCAGCAACGCGTCGGGCCGGAATTTTTCGGGCATGGGCGGCTACCAGAACTTCATCCAGACCGATGCCTCGATCAACCCGGGCAACTCCGGCGGCGCCCTGGTCAACCTGCGCGGCGAGCTGGTCGGCATCAACACGATGATCTTCTCGCCCTCGGGCGGCAACGTCGGCATCGGTTTCGCGATACCCAGCAACCTCACCAGCGAGGTGATGGCGCAGCTGCTGGCGCACGGCAAGGTGCAGCGCGGCAGCCTGGGCGTGCAGACCCAGCTGATCACGCCGCGCATCGCCAGCGCGCTGCAGCTGAAGGACCGTGATGGCGTGCTGGTCACCGGCGTGCGCGATGGCTCGGCCGCCGAGCGCGCCGGCCTGCAGGCGGGCGACGTGCTGACCACGCTGAACGGCAAGCCGCTGCACACCGTGCAGGAACTGAACAATGCCGAGGGCCTGCTGCCGCTGGGCAGCACGCTGCGGCTGGGCGTGTTGCGCGGGGGCAAGCTCAGCGAAGTCAGCGCCACGCTCACCGCCGAGAAGCTGGCCACCGCCGAGGGCGGCGATCTCGATCCGCGGCTGGCCGGCGTGCGCTTCAGCGAGCTGAGCCAGGAGCAGCGCAACCAGGGCTGGTACGGCGTGGCGGTCAGCGCGGTGCAGCCGGGCAGTCGCGCCGCGCGCGCGGGCCTCACCACCGACGACGTGCTGATCGGCGTGGGCAGCCAGCGCATCACCAGCCTGCACGTGTTGCGCGGGCTGGCCGGGGTGAAGCCGCGCCAGCTGGTGCTGGTGGTGGCCGGCGACGACGGCACCCGCTACGTGGTGATCAACTGAACGGGGCCGGCCCGTTCAGCAAAAAGCGTGGCGGGGATCGCTCCCTGCGCGTGTTCCGGCGCACAGGCCGGACCGCCGAGGGAGCGCAAATGCATGAAAGTGCTTGATGTTCCGCACCCGGGCCGATGAAATACCCGCATCGCTTCAGCCTGCGTGCGCCCGCGAGGCGCCATACTCGCGTCAAAAACATCCAACCATCATCACGCCGGGGTTCTCCGCCACCATGTCCGTTCGTCTTGTCCGCCTGCTGTCCGTCGCCCTGATCGGGGCCTGCCTCACCACTCCCGCCGTCGCCAAGAGCCATCCCAAGGCAAAGGCGAGCGCGCCGGCCAAGAGCAGCCTGGTCTGGCGTGGTGACGTGGCGACGGCCAACGGCGTGGTCGGCGAAGTGGCCAAGGCGTGGGAGAAGAGCGGCCATGGCCGCATCGAACTGCAGCCGTTCAACACCGCCTCGGGCATCGACGCGGTGGCCAGCGGCACCGCCGACCTGGCCGGCAGCGCACGCCCGTCCGACAACAGCGCGCAGAACGCCCGCCTCACCTTCACCCCGGTGGCGTGGGACGGCCTGGTGATCGTCACCCAGTCGTCGAACCCGATCAGCGGGCTCACGCTGAAGCAGGTGCACGACATCTACTACGGCAAGATCCACAACTGGAGCGAAGTCGGCGGCCGCAACGCGCCGATCGACGTGTACGCGGTGGCCAGCCCCGGTGACGGCGTGGAATACAGCCTGCGCACCCTGCTGTTCGGCCGCGGCAACCAGCCGGTGGCCGCGCCGCGGCTGTACGTCAACACGCGCAAGCTGGAAGAAGGCATCGCGCTGAACCCGAACGGCTTTGGCGTGGCCACGCTGTCCGGCATCAGCGGCAACGCGAAGCTGAAGGCGATTCCGGTCAACGGCAAGCGGGCCACCGTGGCGAACATCGCCGACGGCAGCTATCCGCTGTTCATCCCGCTGTACCTGGTGACCAACCCGAGCAGCCCGAAGGCGAGCCAGGCGCAGGCCTTCGTCGACTTCGTGCAGAGCGAGCCGGGCAAGGCCGCGCTGCGCAAGCACGCGGTGCTGCCGTACCAGGACGGTGGCGCACTCGTCGCGCTGGACAGCTCGCGCCGCAGCAGGATCCTGGCCGAGGTCGGCGCCCGCGTTCCCCATGGCACGCCGGTGTCGGCGCCGGGCGCCACCTACGCGGCACGCGCCGCCATCGCGCCGACCTCGGCCGATACGCTGGCCGCGCGCATGGCGGTGGAAAAGCGTGAGGACGACAAGAAGCAGAACGCGCGCCTGAGCAAGATCCAGGGCAGCGTCAGCGACGTCAGCGTGACCAGCACGGCGCACGCCAGCGGCAGCGCCACCACGGTCAGCCGCAACGACAGCGCGAATTTCGGCAAGGTCAGCGCCAGCACCAGCCAGGCCACGACGACCTACAAGGTGGTCAAGGGCGACACGCTGTCGACGATCGCCAAGCGCCACTCGGTCGACGTGGCCCAGCTGCGCGAGTGGAACCACCTGAAGGGCGACCAGATCAAGCTGGGCCAGGTGCTGCGCATCAGCAATCTCTGAGCGCCGGCGTGGCGCCGATACTCGCGCTGACGCTGGACCTGGACGACACCTTGTGGCCGGTGCTGCCGGCCCTGGAACGCGCCGACCAGGCGGTGGACGCCTGGCTGCGGCAACACCATCCCGAGGTGGCGCAGGCGTGGCCGATCGCCGCGATGCGCGAGCTGCGCGCCCGGGTCGCCGCCGAACGGCTCGACCTGGCGCACGACTTCACCACCCAGCGCCAGCTCACCCTGCAGCATGCGTTCGCCAGCTGCGGGGTGGCCGACGCGCCGATCGACGCGCTGTGGGAAATCTATTTCGCCGCCCGCAACAGCGTCGAGCTGTATCCGGACAGCCTGCCCGCGTTGCAGCGGATCACCACGCGCTGGCCGCTGGCCAGCCTGACCAATGGCAACGCCGACCTGCAGCGCATCGGCATCCACGCGCATTTCGCCCATCACATCTGCGCCCGCGACAGCGGCATGGCCAAACCGGATGCGCGGATCTTCCTGGCCGCCGCCGAACGGCTGGGCGTGCCGGTGCAGCAGATCCTGCACGTGGGCGACGATCCGTCGATGGACGTGGCCGGCGCCCGCGACGCCGGGCTGCGCACCGCCTGGCTCAATCGCGAAGGCGCCCGCTGGCCCGACGGCATGGGCGAGCCGCCCGAACTGGACCTGCGCGACATGACCGCGCTGGCCGACTGGCTCGAAGCGCAGCATCCCATCCCGTAGATCTCCCGCCCGTAGATCTCCCGGCAGCGGCGTGTAGGCAAGCGGCGGCGATTGCGCGCATCATTGGCGTTTTGGCCCGTCGCCGAAAGCCATTCGTCGAGTCCGGCAGCATTGCCGGCGCCAGTCCGAAGGAACCCGCATGTCCGCCCTGATCGAACGCCAGTCCGGCAACCGTCACAGCATCGCCATTGAAACCACCGACGCCGCGCACTACGCCGCGAGCAAGCGGCGGCTCACCGCCGCGCAGAAGCGCTGGCTGGGCGACAGCGGTTTCGCGGCGGCGCCGGGCACGTTCGCGCTGTTGTCCGACGCGGCCGGCAAGCTGGTGCGCGTGCTGGTCGGGGTGGAGCCGCGGCAGCCGCTGGCGGCGCTGGCCGCGCTGCCGTTCGGCCTGCCCGAGGCCACCTACCACCTCGCCGACGAATGCGTGCTGGACGATCGCAGCCAGGCGGCGCTGGGCTGGGCCCTGGGCGCGTACCAGTTCGATCGCTATCGCCAGCCGAAGCGCGCGCCGGCTCGACTCGCGGTGAGCGCAGCCGAGCGGCAGGCGCTGGCGCCGCTGGTCGAGGCCACCGCGCTGGTCCGCGACCTGGTCAACACGCCGACCGAGGACATGGGTCCGGAGCAGTTGAGCGACGCCATCCGCCGGCTCGGCAAGACGCACAAGGCCAAGGTGCGCGACTGGGTCGGCGACGAGCTGCTCAAGGCGAACTTCCCGACCATCCACGCGGTGGGCCGCGCCAGCCATCGCGAACCGCGGCTGGTCGAACTGGGCTGGGGTCGCAAGGAGCACCCGCGACTGGTCGTGGTCGGCAAGGGCGTGTGCTTCGACACCGGCGGGCTCGACCTGAAGTCGTCCGACGGCATGCGCTGGATGAAGAAGGACATGGGCGGCGCCGCCCATGCGATCGCGCTGGCCGGGCTGGTGATGCAGGCCAGCCTGCCGGTGCGGCTGACCCTGCTGGTGCCCGCGGTGGAGAACGCGGTGGCCGGCAACGCGATGCGCCCGGGCGAGGTGATCACCACCCGCGCCGGTCACACGGTGGAAGTCGACAACACCGACGCCGAGGGCCGCCTGGTGCTGTGCGATGCGCTGGCCTACGGCGCCGAGCAGCAGCCCGACCTGCTGCTCGACTTCGCCACGCTGACCGGCGCCGCCCGCGTGGCGCTGGGCCCGGACCTGCCCGCGCTGTTCGCCAACGACGATGCCGCGGCCGCCGCGCTGCTGGCCGCCGGTCGCGCGGTCGACGACCCGCTGTGGCAGATGCCGTTGTGGCGGCCGTACCGCAAGATGCTCGACTCGTACCTGGCCGACTTCGCCAATGCCGGCCCGTCGCGTCATGCCGGCGCGATCACCGCGGCGCTGTACCTGGAGCGTTTCGTGCCGGACGGCACGCCGTGGCTGCACCTGGACACCTACGCCTGGAACGACGCGGACCGACCCGGCCGTCCCCGCGGCGGCGAGGCGATGGGCGTGCGCGCGATGTTCGCCTACCTGCAGCAGCGCTACGCCGGCTGAGCGAACCGGCGCGGAGGCATCACGTCCGGCCATGACTTCTGGCGTTGTCGTCCGTCGCTGAAAGATTGCATGCTGCGGGAGATACTCTCCCCGGAAGCCATCCCATGTCCGCTCGCCTGCATCTGCTTGTCCTCGGCGTCGCACTCGGCCTTGCCAGTTTCGGCAGCGCCGCGGCCGACACCGCCACCCAGCCGGCGCTGACCGCGCTGACCATGAACTCCGGCGGCGTGATGCCGGCCGAACAGGCGCGCGTGCATTTCGATCATGCCGACCTGCACTTCACCGTCGACGCCGCAAAACAGCGCATCGACGCCAGCGCCACGCTGAGCTTCACCGCGAAGTCGGCCACCGACGTGCTGCTGCTGGACCTGGATCGCAACCTGCCGATCAGCGGCATCGAACTCGACGGCAAGCCGCTGGCCGCCAGCCGCTGGAGCAACCCCGACGGCCGCCTGCGCGTGCAGCTGCCGGCCACGCTCGCGGCCGGCGGCAAGGTCAGCGTCACCGTGCGCTACGGCGGCAAGCCGCACGTGGCCAAGCACGCGCCGTGGGACGGCGGCTTCGTATGGAGCCACACCGCCGATGGCCAGCCGTGGGTGGCCAGCGCAGTCGAAGGTGAAGGCTGCGACCTGTTCTGGCCGTGCATCGACCAGCCACAGGGCGAACCCGACCTGGTCGACACCTGGATCACCGTGCCGAAGACGCTGGCCGCGCCCGGCAACGGCGTGCTGATCGGCATCACCGACCAGGGCGACCAGCACACCTATCACTGGCGCGCCAAGCACCCGGACACCTACGCGATCTCGATCAACGTGGGCCCGTTCAAGCTGCTCAAGGGCGACTACGCCAGCCGCTACGGCAACACCATCCCGCTGGAGCTGTGGTACCTGCCCGAGCATGCGGAAGGCGCGCAGCGGCTGTTCGGCGAGTTCCCGCGCATGCTGGATTTCTTCGAGCAGCAGATCGGCCCCTACCCGTTCGGCGACGAGAAGATGGGCGTGGTGGAAACCCCGCACCTGGGCATGGAGCACCAGACCATCAACGCCTACGGCAACGGCTATCCGCGCAGCGAGTACGGCTTCGACTGGCTGCTGCAGCACGAGTTCTCGCACGAATGGTTCGGCAACCAGGTGACCAATGCCGACTGGGACGACATGTGGCTGCACGAGGGTTTCGGCACCTACATGCAGCCGCTGTATGGCCAGTACCTGCACGGCGACATGGCGTATTTCGCGATGTTGCACACCGAGCGCATGTCGTTGCGCAACAAGTACCCGGTCGTTTCCGGCCACAGCCAGGACGAACACGAGGTGTACGACGCCGAGCACGGCCCGGGCAACGACATCTACTACAAGGGTTCGCTGATGCTGCACACGTTGCGGCAGCTGATCGGCGACAAGGACTTCTTCGCGAGCATCCGCAGCCTGGTCTACGGCCGCCCCGACCCGAAGCCGGGCAACTTCCGGCCGCGCTATTCGAGCACCCGGGACTACGTGGCGATCGTCGACAGGATCACCGGGCGCAAGCTCGACTGGTTCTTCGACGTCTACCTGCGTGACGCCGCGTTGCCGCGGCTGGACGAGCAGCGCGTGGGCGACACCTTGAAGCTGCGCTGGGTCACCGAGCACGGCAAGCCGTTCCCGATGCCGATCGAGGTGCAGGTGGGCGACACCGTGCACACCGTGCCGATGAGCGACGGCAGCGGCCAGCTGCAGGTGCCGGCGGGCAGCCTGCTGGTGATCGACCCGCGTTCGAAGGTGCTGCGCGAGGCGCCTTACGTCGGGGAGTACCAGCAGTGGATGAAGCAACAGCGGGCGAAGCAGCAGGCGGCGAAGAAATAGCGGCGACGCGGGGCGCTGGCGCTCGGCCCGCGTTCCCGTGATCATCGGCGAGCCGCCACAGCGAGCCCGCCGATGAACCAGCCACCCGATGCCACCCCCGCGAGCTGCCGCGAGCAGGCGCTCACCGCGTGGCAGCGCGGCGACCTGGCGGCAGCCGAGGTTGCTTTCCGGCGTCTGCTCGAACGCCAGCCCCACGATGCCGAGGCCTTGCAGTTCCTGGCCGACCGCCAGTGGGCGGCGGGCAACGCGGCGGGTGCGCTCGAGCTGCTGCAGGCGGCGCATCGCGCCGAGCCGCAGGACGCCGGCGTGCTGCATCGGCTGGGCGAGCTGCAGATGCTGGCCGGCGCATGGCCCGACGCTGTCGACAGCCTGCGCAAGGCCCTGCGGCTCGCGCCCGGCCTGTTCGTGGCGGGGCTGCGCTTGGGCGTGGCGCTCGAGCGGCAGGGCAGCCGGCATGCCGCGATGCTGGCCTATCTCGGCGCGATCGACACCGCGCAGGCGCAGGGGCGCTGGCTCAGCGACGACACCACGGCGCCCGGCCTGCGCGACGCGGTGAAGCACGCCACGCGCTTCGTGGCGGCCGGTCGGCGCGAACTGTTCGACGCGATCATCGAACCGCTGCGCCAGCGCTACGGACGCTCCGAGCTGGCCCGCGTCGACCAGTGCCTGGCGATCTATCTCGGCGAGCAGGCGGCCAACCTGCCGGACCCGCGGCAGCGGCCGAAATTCCTGTACTTCCCGGGCATCCCCAGCCAGACCTTCTATCCGCCCGAACGCTTTCCGGCACATGCGCGGCTGGAGGCGGCCTGCGACACGATCCGCGAGGAATTGCGCGCGGTGCTGGCGCATGCGGCGGACACCCTGGTGCCGTTCCTCGGCGCGCCTTCGAGCGCGACCGTGGCGGCCGAGCTGCTGGCCGCCTCCGGTCCGCAGGACGCGGCGTGGGACGCGTTCTTCTTCCAGCGGCATGGCGTGCGCCACGACGCGCACTGCCTGCGCTGCCCACAGACCAGTGCGCTGCTGGACTCGCTGCCGCTGGTGCGGATTCGCGAGCACGCGCCGGAAACGCTGTACTCGGTGCTGCGCCCCGGCACGCATATCCTGCCCCACCGCGGCGTCACCAACACCCGCCTGGTCACCCATCTGCCGCTGATCGTGCCGGCGGACTGCGCCTTGCGCGTGGGCGGCGAGACGCACGTCTGGCAGGAAGGCCGCTGCGTCACCTTCGACGACACTTTCGAACACGAGGCGTGGAACCACAGCGACCGCGACCGCGTGGTGTTGATCCTGGACAGCTGGAACCCCGACCTCAGCGAGGCGGAGCGGGCGGCGGTGGCCGACCTGGTCGCTGCCATCGGCGATTTCAACCGCGCCGGCCAGCCGGCGGCGCCGCCTTCGACGCAGGCCTGATCGGCTGCTGGCGAAAAGGCGGCCAAACCCGTCTCGCCGGTTGCGCGCGGAAGCGGATCTCGGAGTAATCTTCGGACGGTTGCGCGACGTTGACGAACAGCGTCACTTCGCGCGACGTGTGCCCGGGGGGGGACTCGACAAAGATCGAAGGCTGGGAACGGACTACCAACAACCACTGGGGAGACCAAATGAAATACGGCATGAACCACCTGTCACTGGCGGTGCGCCTGGCCCTGACCGCCGGCGCGCTGACGATCGCCGGCCTGGCCCAGGCGCAAACGCAGACGCCACCGGCCGATACGCCGTCCTCGACGGACCAGAACACGCCACCGTCCAAGAACAAGGCCAAGACCCTGCAGTCGGTCGTGGTGACCGGCTCGCTGATCCGCCGCGTGGAAGTCGAGACGGCCAGCCCGGTGGTGACGCTGGATCGCGCCACGCTGACCAACTCCGGCAAGCCGGTTCTGGGCGACGTGCTGCAGCAGATGCCGAGCATCTCCGGCAATGCCACCAACCCGGCGAACAACAGCAACGGCGGCGGCGTGGCCAGCCCCCTGCTGGAAGCCGGCGATGGCGCCTCGCGCGTCTCGCTGCGCGGCCTGGGCATCAACCGCACCCTGGTGCTGGTCAACGGCCAGCGCATGTCCAACCCGGACATCAACCTGATCCCGCCGGAAATGATCGACCGGGTCGACGTGCTGGCCGAGGGCGCCTCCACGGTGTACGGCTCGGACGCCATCGGTGGCGTCGTCAATTTCATCCTGCGCAAGGATTTCCAGGGCGCCCAGATCAGCCTGAACGACGGCATCTCCAGCCACGGCGACTCCCAGCGCCGGGGCTTCAACCTGACCGCCGGCGCCACCGGTGACAAGTTCAGCATCGCGGCCGGCCTCGACTACAACAAGTACGACGAAACGCTCGCCTCCCGGCGCAAGTTCTCCAGGCAGCAGCTGTACCTGTCCGGTGGATCCGTGGTGGCCGCCGGTTCCAGCTCGATCCCGACCGGCCGCATCCAGGTGCCCTCCGCCATCGCCGCGCAGTACGGCTGCGACATCGATCCGGCGACCGACACCGCCATGGTGACGCTGGCCCAGGGCGACGGCTCCAGCCAGGCCGACTACCGTTGCCGGCTCGGCTCGGACACCTACAACTACGCCGCGCTCAACTACATCCAGACCGCGCAGAAGCGCACCAACGGCTTCGTGCTGGGCAGCTACAACTTCACCGACAGCCTCACCGGCTTCGTCGACGCGTTCTACAACCGCACGGAATCCAGCGGACAGGACGCGCCCTCGCCGGTGGGTACCGGTGACGGCCTGATCATCTCGTCGGACAATCCGATCAATCCGTTCGGCGTGACCTTCAGCCACGGTGCCGTGCCCGGCGACCCGGACAGCGGCTACAGCTTCCAGACCCGCCTGACCGGCGCCGGCACCCGCGTGCACAGCTACAAGACCAACACCGCCCAGATCAACACGGGCCTGCGCGGCAACTTCGGCCAGGACAGCAGCTGGATCTGGGACGCCTCGATCAACTACAGCCACACCAAGCGCGACCAGCGCGACACCAACGAGGTGGACATCCCGTCGCTGCAGGCCGCCGTCGACGCCGGTGCGAACATCTTCGACCAGGCCAGCGTCGGCGACCAGCTGAGCAAGGGCGTCAAGACGCCCATCTACGTATTCACCCAGTCCACCAAGCAGGCCCAGTTCAACGCCAGCGGCGAGCTGTGGGACCTGCCGGCCGGCGCGATGCAGCTCTCCGCCGGCGCGCTGTACCGCAAGCAGATGATGAACTACACGGTCAGCGACTTTGCCGTGCTGGACCCGGTGACCACCACCTGCCAGATCCTGCAGGAAGCCTGCGGCTCGCCCGGGCGCGGCGACTTCGACGTCAAGGAGGTCTACGCGGAAACGCTGATCCCGCTGCTGGCCGACCAGCCCTGGGCGCACTCGCTGAACCTCGACCTGGGCATCCGCAGCTCGAACTACAGCACCACCGGCACGACCACCAACGGCAAGGTCGCGATCGAGTGGCGCCCCACCGCCCAGTTGCTGTTGCGCGGCACGATCTCGCAGGTGTTCCGCGCGCCGAACCTCAACGAGCTCTACGACGGCCGCACCCTGGTCCAGCCGAACCTCAACGACCCCTGCGTGGGTCGCACCGCGGACGAGCTGGCGGCACACGCGGCCGCCTGCCAGTACGTGCCGGTGAACTGGGCCGGCAACTCGCCGGCGCAGGTCAACACGTTCTACTCCGGCGCCAACACGGTGGGAGCGAAACTGAAGCCCGAAAAGGGCAAGTCGGTCAACATCGGCCTGGTCTACGACCCGGACTGGATCCCCGGCCTGTCGACCAGCCTCGATTTCTGGCACATCTACCTGTCCGACACGCTGACCGCGATCCAGGCCGACACCGTGGTCAGCTCCTGCTACAACAACGCCAGCAGCCCGTACTGCTCGTTCATCCAGCGCGAGGACAACACCAGCCGGCAACCGGGCCAGGTGTTCCTGATCAACACGCCGGTGGTCAACCTGGGCAACACCAGCACCAGCGGCATCGACTACACCCTGCGCTACAAGATCCCGCACTTCGACCTGGGCGGGATGGACCCCGGCAACTTCCGCGCCGGCCTCAACACCAGCTACACCTCGACCTACAACGTCAACGCCACGCCCGGCGAGCCCGGCGCGAAAACGGTCAACTACGCCGGCACGTTCACACCGCAGTTCGGCAACATCTCGCGCTGGCGCGGCACGCTCACGCTCAACTGGGACAAGGGCAACTGGAATGCCCAGTGGCAGTCGCGCTACGTGCACCGGCTGACCGCGCTCAACGGTGACGCGGCGGTCGCCGGGGTGAACATCCCGATGGCTTCGGTGCTGTACCACTCGATCCAGCTGGGCTATGCGGTGCCGTCGATCCACACCCGCTTCGACGTGGGCGTGGACAACCTCAGCAACAAGCTGCCGCCGCTGATCTACCAGAACGGCGGAAACTACAACGTCGACACCGCCACCTACGACGTGCTCGGCCGCTACTACTGGGCGCGCGCCACGATCAAGTTCTGAGGTCCCGCTGCAACCGGGCGCTGCGGAAGTTCCGCAGCGCCTACCCAGGAGGGCCGCGATCCGTCGCGGCCCTCTTGCATAATGCGTACTGGGATGACCGACGGAGCACGCATGTCCACTGCGACGGATCTGGCCAGGGCGATGGCCGCGGCCTGGAACGCCGGCGAACCGGAGCGGGTCATCGCCCTCGCCGGGCAGGCCGCGCCGTCGTGGCGGGATGACGAAGCCGTGCTGTCGCTGCTCGGCCTGGCGCAACAGGCTTGCGGCCACGTGCAGCAGGCCGCGACGAGTTTCCGTCGGCTGGCGCAGTTGCGACCGGAGGTTTCCGCACACTGGAACAACCTCGCCGTGGTCTGCCGCGAAGCAGGCGACCTGGCCGAGGCCGAACAGGCCTTGCTGACGGCGCTGGCGCTGGCACCCGACGATGCCGAAGTGCACTACAACCTCGGCCTGCTGCGCATCCAGCAGCGGCAGTGGCTGGCCGCCCGGCAGAGCCTGCTGGACGCCGTGCAGCTGTCGCCGCATTTCATCGAGGCCCGCCTGCAGGCAGCCCACGCCTGCCACGTCTGCGGCGACAACACCCAACAGGAAGCGCTGCTGGACGGCGCCGGCGACTGGCCGCCGCAAACGGCCGAGCATGCCCTGCTGCTGTCGGCGATGCTTTCCGTCCAGGGCGAACTGGACGCCGCGCTGCACACGCTGGCCCGGGCGCAGCTGCCGGCCGAACCGGCGGCCACGATCATGCGCCTGCGCATCGCGGCGCAGCGGGTGCTGCTGCATGAACGGAACAACCGGCTCGACGCGGCGCGGGAGGAACTGCAGCAGTTGCCCATCGATGCGCTCGAAGCCATGCCCGCGCAGGCTGAACAGGCGCGCGCCGAAGGCTGGCGTGCGCACGCCGCGATGGCGATGCGCGCAGGCGAGGCGGCCGCGGCCGCGACGCTGCAGGCCCGCGCGCTGGCCAGCGCGAGCGACGACGAGAGCCGGGCCGGCGCCGCCTTCGGGCTGGCCTCCGCGCTTGATCGACAAGGTCGCTACGCCGAAGCGTGGCAAGCCTTGCAGCAGGCGCACAACGCGCAGCGCGAGATCGCCCGCCACGTGGTGCCGGAGCTGCTGGCGGCCGACAGCCGACCGCTGCAGGTGAGCGCCGAGCGGGTCGGCCGCGACGAGCATGCCCGCTGGCGCCCGCTGGCCGCCCCCGACACCCGGCACAGCCCGGTCTTCGTGGTCGGCTTCCCCCGCTCGGGCACCACCTTGCTGGAACAGATGCTCGACGCCCATCCGGACTTCCGCTCGATGGACGAGCGCGCCCACGTGCATGACCTGATCGAGGCGATGCAGCTGGTCGGCCAGCGCTATCCGGCGGACCTGGCGGAACTGAGCCAGCAGGATGCGGATCAACTGCGCGGCGTGTACTGGCGGCAGGCGCGACGGGTCGCGCCCGATCTGGGCGAGCGGCGCCTGGTCGACAAGAATCCGCTCAACATGCTGTGCTTGCCGATGATCATGCGGCTGTTTCCGCACGCGCGCATCATCCTGTGCCTGCGCCATCCCTGCGACGTGCTGCTCAGCTGCTACATGCAGTCGTTCCGCTCGCCGGCCTTCATGATGCTGTGCTCGACACTGCCGCGACTGGCGCAGGGCTACGCCCACGCGTTCGAGCAATGGTTTGCCGACGCCGGGGTGTTCGCGCCCGCCGTGCTGGAGTGGCGCTACGAATCGGTGGTCAGCGGGCTGGACGAGCAGCTCGCCCGGCTGGGGGACTTCCTCGAAACAACGGACACCGCGGCGATGGCCCGCTTCGCCGAACATGCACGGAGCAAGCGCTTCATCAGCACACCCAGTTATGCCCAGGTGACCGAGGGCGTCCATCGGCGGGCGGTGGGGCGCTGGCAGAACTATCGCCGGCAGTTCGAGCCGGTGCTGCCGGTGCTGCAGCCATGGATCGAGCGGCTGGGCTATCGCCCATGAAAAAGGAGGCGGTGCCATGCACCGCCTCCTTTCAGGCTTGCCGCTGTTGCCGCGCGGATCGACTCAGTGCTGCTGCAGCACGCCGGACGTGTCCGGCTGCGCATTCACCACGCTGACGCCCGACTTGCCGCCGTAAGGCAGCACTTCGCTGGCCAGTTTCGGATCGGCCTTGATCATGCCGATCGCGTCGAACAGGATGTGCGCCGTTTCGTTGAGCTGCACGTCCTTGGCCTTCTTCGCGTCCTTCTCCTGCTTCAGCTCGCTCTTCAGGCTGCGCTCGTTCGCGTTCAGGCCGTCGTCCAGGCTGCTGGCCTCGTCGGCGAGCGAGGCGTCGGTGCCGTCGATGGCCTTGTGCCGCGCGCGGAAGTCGGCCTGGATCGCCTCCAGCTTCTTGCGCTCGGCTTCGCGGGTGGCCAGGTTCAGCGAGATCGAGGTCTTCGCCCGCATCGTGCGGTACTGGGCCAGTTCGTCCAGCATCAGCTTCCACGCCGGAGACTGCGCCACGCGGTCGGCGTGCAGCTTCTCCAGCCGCGGCAGGTAGTCGGCGAAATTCGCCACCACCTGGTAGTCGGCCGGCGCGATCTGGGTCCACTTCAGCGCGTTCTCGTAGGTCGACTCGCCGAAGTCCTTCTCGTCGCCGTTCTTCGGGAACGCGATGTCGGGGGTGACGCCCTTCAGCTGGGTGGAACCGCCGTTGATGCGGAAGAATTCCTGGATGGTCATCTTCAGCTCGCCCAGCTGCGGCTTCTCGTCGTCGCTCTGGGCGAAGCGGTCCAGGTCGACCAGGTTCTGCACCGTGCCCTTGCCGAAGGTGGGCTCGCCGATGATCAGGCCGCGGTGGTAGTCCTGGATCGCCGCGGAGAAGATTTCCGAGGCGGACGCGGTGCCGCGGTTGACCAGCACCGCCAGCGGGCCGCTCCACACCATGCCCGGGTCGTCGTCGCCCTGCTGCTCGACCTGGCCCTTGGAGTCGCGCACCTGCACCACCGGACCCTTGTCAATGAACAGGCCGGTCAGCGAGTTGGCCTCGGCCAGCGAGCCGCCGCCGTTGTTGCGCAGGTCGACCACCACGCCCTGCACGCCTTCCTGCTTCAGCTCGCCGAGCAGGCGGGCCACGTCGCGGGTGGCGCTCTTGAAGTTCTTGTCGCCGGCGCTGCGTGCACCGAAGTCGGAATAGAAGGTGGGCAGGTCGATCACGCCGATCTTGCGGGTGACGCCGCCGTCCTTGATCTCGACGACCTTCTTCTTCGCTGCCTGCTCCTCGATGCTGACCTTCTTGCGCACCAGGGTGACGATCTCGTGCTTGCCGTCCACGCCCGCGTCGGCGGGCAGGATTTCCAGCCGCACCACGGTGTCCTTCTTGCCGCGGATGCGGTTGACCACGTCGTCGAGGCGCCAGCCGATCACGTCGACGATCGGGCCGTTGTCGCCCTGGCCGACGCCGACGATGCGATCGCCGACCTGGACCTTGCCGGACTTGCCGGCCGGACCAGCGGGCACCAGCTCGCGGATCTGGGTGTAGTCGTCACGCGCCTGCAGCACCGCGCCGATGCCTTCCAGCGACAGCTTCATCGAGATGTCGAAGTTCTCGGCCGCGCGCGGGCCGAGGTAATCGGTGTGCGGGTCGGTGGTTTCGGCGTACGCAGTCATGAAGGTCTGGAACGCGTCCTGACCGTCGAGCTGCCTGATCCGTTCGATGTAGGCGGCGTAACGCTTGTCCAGCGTCTTGCGGATGTCCGCGTCGTCCTGGCCGGCCAGCTTCAGGCGCAACCAGTCGTTCATGGTGCGCTTGCGCCACAGCTCGTCCAGCTCGGCCTGGTCCTTCGGCCAGTCGGCGTGTTCGCGGTCGAAGGTGTAGCTCTGCTCGGCGGAGAAGTCGAAGCCCTGCTTGAGCAGGCCGCGGGCGTAGGTCATCCGCTCCACGGCGCGCTGCACGTAGGCGTTGAAGATGGCGAACGGCGCGGACAGGTCCTGGTTCCAGATCGCGTCGTCCAGCTTGGTCTTGCTGGGTGCGAACTGCGCCATGTCGACCTGGGTGAAGAACACCTTCTCGCTGTCCAGCAACTTGAAGTAGGCGTTGTAGATGCGCGCCGACATCGCGTCGTCCAGCGGCTGCGCGTCGTAGTGGAAGCGGGTCAGGAAACGCGCGGACAACTGCGCGGCCTGCGCTTCTTCCTGTGTCGAAGTCAGCGGCCAGGTGGCTGCCTTGCGCGGCTTGCCCGCGCCCATGTCGGCGGCGGACTGTGCCTGGGCGCCGGTGGCGGCAAGGGCTAGCAGCAGGAACAGCGCGGGACGAAATTTCATGGAGGCTCTCAGGCTGTCTCGGTGACACCGGCTGCATGGGCCTGCAGGTCGGCGTGGTAGGACGAACGTACCAGCGGGCCGGAGGCGACGTGATGGAAACCCATCGCCTCACCGGCTTCGCGCAGCATGTCGAATTCTTCGGGGGTCCAGTAGCGCACCACCGGATGATGGTGGGGCGTGGGCTGCAGGTACTGGCCGATGGTGATCATCTCGACGTCATGGGCGCGTAAATCGCGCAGCGTCTCGATCACCTGGTCATACGTCTCGCCCAGGCCGAGCATGATGCCGGACTTGGTCGGCACGTCGGGATGCTGCGCCTTGAAGCGCTTGAGCAGGTCCAGCGACCACTGGTAGTCGGCGCCCGGGCGCACCTCGCGGTACAGGTGCGGCACCGTTTCCAGGTTGTGGTTGAACACATCCGGCGGGAAATCCTTGAGCACTTCCAGCGCCCGTTCCATGCGGCCCTTGCCGCGAAAGTCGGGGGTGAGGATCTCGATCCTGATGTTCGGGCTGGCGTGGCGCGTGGCGCGGATGCAGGCGGCGAAATGTTCGGCACCGCCGTCGCGCAGGTCGTCACGATCGACCGAGGTGATCACCACGTACTTCAGGCGCATGTCGCGGATGGTCTCGGCCAGTCGCGCCGGCTCCAGCGTGTCCGGCGGCAGTGGGCGGCCATGCGCCACGTCGCAGAACGAGCAGCGCCGGGTGCACACCTCGCCCAGGATCATGAAGGTGGCGGTGCCCTTGCTGAAGCATTCGTGGATGTTCGGGCAGGACGCTTCCTCGCACACGGTGACCAGCGAGTTCTCGCGCAGGCGCGCCTTCAGCTGCTGCACCGCGTTGCCCTGGGGCAGGCGCACCCGGATCCACGACGGTTTGCGCAGGGTCGGCACGGCAGTGTCGAAGCCGGCGCGGTTCAGCGCGATCTTGTCGTTGCCCAGCTGCTTTTCACCGGCCGGGGCGTTGCCGACCACGGTGATCGGGATGACCCGGGTCGACGATGTGGGTGATTCGCTCATGTAGAAAGCTCAGACCGCCGCGCGCGCGGGGAGTTCGGGTAATAGGGAAGCTGCAGGCTCGGCGACGAAACCGAACTGGCGACAGAACTGCGCCACCAGCACGTCCTCGACCGTGGCCAGGCTTGAAGGGCCGCCCAAGTCTAGCAGTTGCGTGACCGCCAGATCCTTGTAACCGCAAGGGTTGATGCGGTGAAACGGCTCCAGGTCCATGGCCACGTTGAAGGCCAGCCCGTGGAAGCTGCAACCGCGGCGCACGCGCAGACCCAGTGCAGCAACCTTGGCCTCGTCCACGTAGACACCCGGCGCGCCTTCGCGGCGCGCGGCGCTGACGTTCCAGTGCGCCAGCGTATCGATCAGCGACTGCTCGATCCGGTGGACCAGCTCGCGCACGCCCACGCCGACCCGGCGCAGGTCGATCAGCGGATAGCCGACGATCTGGCCCGGCCCGTGATAGGTCACCTGGCCGCCGCGATCGACCGGAATCACCGGGATGTCGCCCGGCGCCAGCACGTGCTCCATCTTGCCGGCCTGGCCCAGGGTGAACACCGGGTCATGCTCCAGCAGCCACAGTTCGTCGGGCGTGTCCGCGGTGCGGTTGTCGGTGAACGCACTCATCGCCCGCCAGGTCGCCGCGTAGGGCTGGCGACCGAGGCGACGGATTTTCAGCGGCAACGACATGGGGAACCTTGGGAAACGGGAAACGGGAAACGGGAAACGGGAAACGGGAAAGTTGGAGGCGTTGCACAGATAGTCAAGGACGCATGGCAAAACCGAGCCGATCAGCGCAGGGCGGCATGAAAATTGTGCGCCCCACTCCGTTCGCCGATCCCGCCCTTCAATGCGTGTAGCGGATGTCCGGATCGGCGCGCAGCGCGTGATGCGCCGCTTCGTACTGCTCGCGGTTTTCGCAATGGAAGCTGACCGTGACCGAGACGTAGTTGCCGGCGCCGGAGTGCCGGTGCCGCACGGTTTCATGCAGCACGCGCAGGCCGGCGCGCTCCAGCAGCTGCGGCACGTGGCTGGGCAGGTTGGCGCTGGAATTGCCCACCGCGGTGATCTCGAACTCGCCGGGGAATTCGAAGCCCTTGCCTTCCTCTTTCGCCTTGGTGAAGTCGATCGGCTGCATTACTTCGCGTCCGTGCTCTTGGCCGGCACCTCGGCGTCGGCCTTCTTGTCGCTGTGGAACCACAACATGATGCTGTCCCACAGGCGCGAGAAGAAACCGCCCTGCGGTGCATCGGCCAACGCCACCAGCGGCACGTTCTGCACCGGCTTGCCGTCCAGCGTGATGTGCAGCGTGCCCACCTGCTGACCCTTGGTGAACGGCGCGATCAGGGTGGCGGGGATGTCCATGGTGGCCTTCAGCTGGTCGTACTGGCCGCGCTTGACGGTGACTTGCACGCTCTCGTTGACGCCCAGTGGCAACTGATTGGACGCACCCTTCCACAGCTTCGGCGTGGCCAGCGGCTTGCCGGCTTCATACAGCTTGTGGGTCTCGTAGAAACGGAAGCCGTAGTTGAGCAGGGCCATCGCCGAATCGGCGCGCGCCTTCTCGCTGCTTGCACCCATCACGATCGCGATCATCCGCGACTCGCCCTGCTTGGCCGAGGCGGCCAGGCAGTAGCCGGCGGCGGCGGTGTGGCCGGTCTTGATGCCGTCCACGCTGGGGTCGCGCCACAGCAGGGTGTTGCGGTTGTGCTGCTTGATGCCGTTCCACTCGAACTCCTTGATGGCGGAGATCGCGTAGTCGTCGGGGAAGTCGTGGATCAGAGCGCGCGACAGGATCGCGATGTCGTGCGCGGTGGTGTAGTGGTTGGCGATCGGGTAACCGGAGGCGTTCTCGAAGTTGGAGTTCACCATGCCGAGCTGCCTGGCGTAGGCATTCATCAGGCCGGCGAACGCCTGCTCGGAGCCCGCAGTGTGCTCGGCCAGCGCGATCGCCGCGTCATTGCCGGACTGGATGATCATGCCGTACAGGAGGTCCTTCAGCGGCACCTGGCTGTTGAGCTTCATGAAGCTGGTGGAGCCGTCGGTGCCCGCACCACCGCCACGCCAGGCGTTTTCGCTGATGGTCACTGGGTCGGTCATGTGCACCTTGCCATTGGCGACCTCGGCCGAGACCACGTAGTCGGTCATGATCTTGGTGATCGATGCCGGCTCCAGCCTCAGGTCCGGCTCCTTGCTGGCCAGGATCTGGCCGGTGGCGTAATCCATCAGCACCCAGCTCTTGCCGTCGACGTCCGGCGGCGGAGGCACCGGCGCCTCCGGCACCACCGGACGCGGCACCGGTGACGGGCGCGGCGGGGTCTGGGCGACGGCGACGCCGACCAGCAGGGTGACGGCGGCAAGCGGAAGCAGGGTGCGGCGGAAAAAATTCATCGTGTTGTTCAGTCCGGTGTCTGGCGTTCGACGTTGCGGGCGTCGATCAAGGTGGAAAAGGTTGCGCAAATCCTGCTCAGTCTACCGCGACCTGCGGCCGGGGCAGACCCATGCCTTCGATCCGGCTGCTGACCTGGTCGGCGCGATCGACGCTGGCCAGCGGCCCGACCCGCACCCGACGCACGCGCTGGCCATTGATCACCGCGTCGGTGACCTGCACCGCGCCGAGGTTGGCCTGACGCAGACGCTGAGCCAGGCGGTCGGCGTTGTCCGCGTCGGCGAACGCGCCAATCTGCAGGTAGATGCCGGGATGTGAGCCTGTGACCACGGGCGCCAGCGGCAGTTCCTTGCCGGGCCGGGACGGGTCGATGCCCTGCACTTCGACCAGGCCGGTGCCCTTGGGCCAGATGCCGATCTTCACCGCGGCGGCGTAGGACAGATCGATCAGCCGGTTGTCGTGGAACGGGCCGCGGTCGTTGACCCGCACGATCACGCTCTTGCCGGTTTCGAGATTGGTCACCCGCGCATAGCTGGGCAGCGGCAGCGTGGTGCTGGCGGCGCTGAACGCATACATGTCGTAGGTTTCCAGGCTGGAGGTCTTGTAGCCATGGAACTTGTTGCCGTAGAACGAGGCGATGCCGCGCTCGTCGTAGCCGCGCGCGCTGGGCAGCACGCGATAGCTCTTTCCGCGCACGCTGTACGGCGACTTGTTGCCATACAGCGAGCGTGGCTCGACCTTCGGCACCGGCTCGACCAGCTTGCTGACGTCCAGTGGCGGCGGCACGCTGTCTTCGCCGTCGCGGTAGCGGCTGCCCTGCGGCTTGCTGAGGTCGTCCTCGAAGCGGTCGTCACCGGAGGTCCGGGACGGGCTCGACGGCGATGTCCGCGAATGACCGTCGCGATGAGCGGGCTTCGTGCGGTGGCCACCGCACGCGGCCAGCAGCAGGCCCGCCGCCAGCACCAGCGCGACGCGGGCCAGCCTCATCGCGTCGCTTCCGCCGGGCCGACGCCAGCCGCGATGGCCTGCGCCAGCTGGTTCACCGCCATCGCGTACAGCGGGCTGCGGTTGTAGCGGGTGATCACGTAGAAGTTCTGGAAGGTGAACCAGTATTCCGGCCCGTTCGGGCCTTCCAGCGTCTGCAGGCTGCTGGGTTCGGCCGGCGACAGCGGTTGCAGCGGCGCATAGCCCCACGCCTCCAGTTGCTCCAGTGGCCACTTCGGGCTGGTGTCGGTCACCGTGGGCGGTGTTGCCGACGCATCCGGTTGTGCGCGCGCCGCTACCGGACCACCGGTGACCCAGCCGTGCTTCACGAAGTAATTGGCGACGCTGGCGAAAATGTCCGGCAGCGAGTTCTGCAGATCGATATGGCCGTCGTGATCCGCGTCCACCGCGAAATCGCGGATGCTGGTGGGCATGAACTGGCCCCAGCCCTGGGCGCCGGCATACGAGCCGGTGAGCGTGTCCAGCGGGCCGGCCAGGTGGTTGTCCGGCAGGCTCAGCAGTTCCTTCAGCTGTTCGCGGAAGAACTTCGCCCGGGGCGGGTAGTACAGACCCAGCGTGACCAGCGCGTCGAGCACCTTGTACTTGCCGGTGTTGCCGCCGTAACTGGTCTCCACGCCCACGATGGCCACGATGTATTGCGGCGCCACGCCGTACTGCCTGCCGATCTGATCCAGCAGCGCACGGTGCTCGCGATAGAAGGCCACGCCATCGTCGATGCGCTTGTCGGTGAGGAAGATCGGCCGGTAATCCTTCCACGGCTTGCCCTCCGCCGGCCGGCTGATCGCATCGAGGATGCTCTGCTGCATCTTCGCGCCGTCCAGCAGCGCATTCAGCGCCTGCGGACTCTTGCCGGTTTCCCGCGCCACCTCGCGCACCAGTTCGGCCTGGCCGGGATGGGTGGCAGCCAGCACCGGCGTCAGCGAGGCCACCCACAACAGGCTGAGGACGGCGAGAAAACGGGCCGGGCGCGGCGCAGGCGTGGCTGTCATGTTGTGGTTTCGCTCACAGAATTACCATGTCCACGAAAGCCTAACACGCAGGCGCGCGCAACTTCGGGCACGCACGGGACGGTGCGCTGGCGAGGTTCAGAGATGCGTCTTGCGGTTGGCATGGATCGACATCAGCACGCCGAAGCCGGTCAGCAGCGAGACGGCCGAGGTGCCGCCGTAGCTGATCATCGGCATCGGCACGCCGACCACCGGCAGCATGCCGGCGACCATGCCGCCGTTGACGAAGACGTAGACGAAGAAGCTCATGCCGATCGCGCCGGCAAGCAGGCGCGAGTAGGTATCGCGCGCCTCCATCGCGATCCACAGGCAGCGGCCGATGATGAAGGCGTACAAGGCCACCAGCGCGCACACGCCGACCAGGCCGAACTCCTCGGAGAACACCGCGAAGATGAAGTCGGTGGTGTGCTCGGGCAGGAAATCCAGCCGCGACTGCGTGCTGTGTTGCCAGCCCTTGCCGAAGATGCCGCCGGAACCCACCGCGATCTGCGACTGGATGATGTGCCAGCCGTTGCCCAGCGGATCGGATTCGGGATTGAGCAGGGTCAGCACGCGGTCGCGCTGGTACTGGTGCAGGAAGTGCCAGCCGACCGGGATCATGCCGGCGACCGCGCCGACCAGCAGGCCGATCCGCCACCACGCCATGCCGGACAGGAACAGCGCGAACGCGCCGGCTGCCGTCACCAGCACCGCGGTGCCCAGGTCCGGTTGCTCGGCGATCAGCCCGGCCGGGATCGCGATCAGCAGGCCGACCACGGCGATGTCCTTCCAGCCCGGCGGCAACTGGCGCGGGTGCAGGTACCAGGCGACCATCATCGGCATGGTCAGCTTGAGCAGTTCGGACGGCTGGAAACGCATGAAGCCGAGGTCGAGCCAGCGGATCGAGCCGCGCCCCTCGCCGAGGATCGCCACCACCACCAGCAAAGCGGTGCTGCCGCCATACAACCACGGCGTCCAGCTGCGCAGCACCGAAGGCGGGATGCGCGACACCAGCAGCAACAGGCCTGCGCCCAGCACGAAGCGACCGGCCTGGCCGCCGACCAGGGACAGGTGGGCGTCGCCGGCGCTGTACAGCGTGACCAGTCCGGTGATCGCCAGCACGAACAGGCCCAGGGCCAGCGGCAGGTCGATCCGGGGCCGGGTCAGTATCCGCCGCAGGAAGCGCCGGCCACGCGCGTAGAGCACCTCGATCATGGCGTGTCTCCGCTTGAGGTGGCTTGGGCCGGGATGTCCTCGACCTGCTCGTCGTCCGGAACCTCGGCGGGAGCGCTTGCCGGCGCGGCGTTCGACACCGGCAGGCGTTCCGCGTCGGGAATCACGCCACCGTGCGAGGCGAGCCACGCGTCGAGGATCTGGCGGGCGATCGGGCCGGCCGAACTGGCGCCCCACGCACCGGATTCCAGCAGCACGGCCACCGCGATCTGCGGGTTGTCCGCGGGCGCGTAGACCTCGAACCAGGCGCGGTTGCGGCTGGCCAGGTAGGCCAGGTTGCTGCGGTCGTCGTAGGCATTGGTGGTGCGCGAGTAACGCTCTGCGGTGCCGCTCTTGCCGGCCAGGCGGTAGGGGAAGCCGTTCACCAGCGTGCGCCCGGTGCCCCGCTCGCCATACATCACCCGCTCCATGCCCAGGTTGACGGCATCCCAATCGGCCGGCTTTCGAATCACCGACGGTCCGCTGGGCGGGTTGGCCAATGGCTGCAGCGGCGCGTTGACGCCATCGCGGGTCGCCATCACCAGCCGTGGGGCGTAGGGAATGCCATGACCGGCAAAGGTGGCGATCGCATGGCCGAGCTGCAGCGGCGTCACCGCCCAGAAGCCCTGGCCGATGCCGGCGATGACCGTTTCTCCCGGATACCAGGGCTGTTTGGAGTTGGCCGCTTTCCATTCGCGCGAGGGCAGCACGCCGGCCGACTCGCCGATCAGGTCGATCCCGGTCGGCTTGCCGAAGCCGAACTTGGCCATGTAGGCACTGAGCTTGTCGATGCCCATGTCCAGGGCGAGCTTGTAGAAATAGGTGTTGACCGATTGCTCGATCGCGCCGGCCAGGTCCACGCGCCCCACGCCGCCGCGCTGGTCGTCGCGATAGCCGCGGGCCTGGCCGGGAATGTAGAACACGCCGGTGGAAACCACGGTGTCCTGTGGCGTACGCAGGCCGCTCTCCAGGCCAGCCAGGCCGACCAGCGGCTTGACGGTGGAGCCTGGCGGATAGACGCCACGCAGCGCCCGGTTGTAGAGCGGCTTCTCCGGGTCGTTGGTCAACGCGCTGTAGTCGGCCTGGCTGATGCCGTTGACGAACAGGTTGGGATCGAAGGTGGGCACGCTGACCATCGCCAGCACCTGGCCATTGCGCGGATCAATCGCCACCGCGGCGCCGGGCCGACCGGCGAACGCCTCTTCGGCGGCCTTCTGCAGGCGCACGTCGATGCTGAGGTAGAGGTTCTTGCCCGGCTTGGGCGCATGCGTTTCCAGCACGCGCTGGGTGCGACCGTCGGCGTTCACCTCCAGCAGTTCGTAGCCCGGCGTGCCGTGCAGCATGTCTTCGTAGGACCGCTCGATGCCGCTGCGGCCGACGTGGCTGGTGCCCTTGTAGCGGACCGGATCGAGGCGATCCACGTCGTCGGCGTCGATGCGCCCGACATAGCCCACGACATGGGCGAACATTTCGCCCAGCGGATAACGCCGGGTCAGGTACGGCACCACGTCCACGCCGGGGAAGCGCCAGCGATTGACCGCGAAGCGGTCGATCTCGTCCTCGGTCAGGCGCAGCTTCAGCGGCACGCTCTCGAAGCGCCGGCTCTGCCTGAGCTGCTTGTGGAAGGCGTCCAGATCGTCCTGGTCCAGCGGCACCACGTGGCCCAGCTGTTGCAGCAATGCCGGCATGTCCTTGACCTGCTCGGGCACCACTTCCAGCCGGAACGCCGGCACGTTGTCGGCCAGCAGCACGCCGTTGCGGTCGTAGATCAGGCCGCGCGCCGGGGGAATCGCCCGTGGCTTGACCCGATTGTTCTGCGAGCGGGTGACGAATTCCTCGTGGTGCGCCACCTGCAGGAAGGCAAAGCGCACCAGCAGCAGACACAAGCCCAGCAGGATCAGCACGAAGGCAGCCGCGGCGCGACGCCTGAACAGCAGGCTTTCGCCACGCGGGTCCTTGATCGATCGCCGGATCTTCATGTCACTGGTTCATGTCTCATTGAATCCGCAGCCGTGCGCGCAGATCGTCGAGCAGCAGGAACAGGAACGGCCACAAGGCGGCGCCGACGAAGGGCGAAATCCACCAGCTGGCCGGCGGCAGCGAGGCACCGGCCAGCAGCCGCACCAGCAACAGCAGGATGCGGTCGTTCAACAACAGCGCGAGCACGGCCAGCGCCTGCTGCCACATCGGGAAAAAGCGCAGCCGCGAACGGAAACGCAGGGCGATGAAGACCAGCGCGCACAGGCGCAACGCCTGTTCGCCCAGCACCACGCCGTTGAGCAGGTCGGCGCCGAGTCCGATCATGAAAGCCAGCCCCAGGGTGACCCGGTCCTCCGATTCCAGCGACCAGTACAGCAGGAACAGCGCCGGCCAGTAAGGCTTGAACGGCTCCAGCACGCCGGGCAAGGGCACCAGCATCGACAGCAGGGCGAACACCAGGGTGCCGGCAAACCACCACTGGCTCAGACGTTGCCGGCTCATGGCTTCACCTTGCCGGCCGCAGCCGGTGCGCCGACACTGCCGCCAGGCGCCAGCTGGCTGGGCGGGCCCATCGGCTTGACCGGTGCGGGCGGGCCATCGGGTTCGGCCTGGTCATGCAGCAGCAGCACGTCCTCGCTGCGGTCGATGTCCGCCGCCGGCTTCGCCAGCGCGACCAGGAACATGCCGGTGGGTGCCGGTGCCACCGAGCGCACGTCGCCGACCGGGAAGCCGGGCGGGAAGCGGCCACCGAGGCCCGAGGTGAGCAGCTTGTCACCGACGCGCACGTCCGCCGCCAGCGGGATGGTGGGCAGCGCCAGCTCGTCGCCGTCACGGGAACCGTAGGCCACGGTGCGCAGGCCCGTGCGCTCGACCACCACCGGAATCGCATGCGCCGGATCGGTGATCAGCATCACCACCGAGGTGGTCGGCAGAACTTCCTTGACCTGCCCCATCACGCCGTGGGCATCGATCACCGGCTGGCCCGGCCGGACGCCGTCGCGGGCGCCCATGTTCAGGGTCAACTGGTAGCGATACGCGCCGAGGTCCACGCCGATGACCCGCGCCAGTTGCACGTTGAGATCGAGGCTGTGCTGCGTGTCCAGCAATTCCTTCAGGCGCTGGTTCTGTTCCGCCACAGCCGCCATGCGGTTGAGCTTGGCGTTCGCCAGCAGCAGGTCCTCGCGCAGACGCTGGTTCTGTTCGGTAAGACGCTGGCGATCGGCGAAGGCCACGCTCATCGTGCGCACACCGACGGCAGGCAGGCCAGCCAGGCGGTACACCGGCTCGACCACGGCTGACGCGGTGTCGCGCAGCCGCCACAGCCAGCCATTGCGATGGTCCAGCACCATCAGCACCATGGCCAGCGCCAGGTAGACGATCAGCCGCAGGGTTCCCGCGGCATTGCCGGCGAACAGCGGCGAGGATTCGTCGCGCGCACGCGCCATGAGCAGGCTCTCGCCTTATTCGGGTGCGAAGAAGTCGCTGCCGTGCTGATCGATCAGCTCCAGCGCCTTGCCGCCGCCACGCGCCACGCAGGTCAGCGGATCGTCCGCCACCTGCACGTGCAGGCCGGTTTCCTCGGAGATCAGCCGGTCCAGGTCGCGCAGCAGGGCACCGCCACCGGTGAGCACGATGCCGCGCTCGGCGACGTCGGAGCACAGTTCCGGTGGAGTCTGCTCCAGTGCCGACTTCACCGCGGCCACGATGCCGGCCAACGGCTCGTGCAGGGCCTCGAGGATCTCGTTGGAGTTGATCGTGAACATCCGCGGCACGCCCTCGGCGAGGTTGCGGCCGGAGATCTCGATCTCCTTGACGTCGGCTTGCGGGAAGGCACAGCCGATCTGCAGCTTGATCCGCTCGGCGGTGGATTCGCCGATCAGGGTGCCATGGTTGCGACGCACGTAATTGATGATCGCCTCGTCGAAGCGATCGCCTCCGACACGCACGGACTGCGAGTAGACGATGCCGTTCAGCGAGATCACCGCGACCTCGGAGGTGCCGCCGCCGATGTCAAGCACCATCGCGCCACGCGCCTCGTGCACCGGGATGCCGGCGCCGATCGCCGCGGCCATCGGCTCCTCGATCAGGAACACGTCGCGGGCGCCGGCGCCTTCGGCCGATTCCTTGATCGCGCGGCGCTCGACCTGGGTCGAACCGCACGGCACGCACACCAGCACGCGCGGGCTCGGGCGCAGGAAGCGCGACTTGTGCACCTGCTTGATGAAGTGCTGCAGCATCGCCTCGGTCATGGTGAAGTCGGCGATCACGCCGTCCTTCATCGGCCGCACGGTGGCGATATTGCCCGGCGTGCGGCCGAGCATGCGCTTGGCGTCGCCACCGACCGCCGCGATCGTGCGCGGACCACCGGGGCCACGATCCTGGCGGATCGCCACCACCGACGGTTCGTTCAGCACGATGCCCTGCCCACGCACGTAGATCAGCGTGTTGGCCGTGCCGAGGTCGATGGAGATGTCGTTGGAGAAGATCCCGCGAAACTTCTTGAACATGAGTCCGCCGTGGTCCGGCCTGGTTAAAAAGTAAGCTCGCCAGTCTAGTCAGCGTGCCCCGCATGCGCAAGGACAATAACGTTAAGAAATCCTTCTACAACACGACCCTAAGCACGTTTTCTGCGTCGCAGGCTGAGCTTCGGGGATGGCCAGAAAGTCGCCAATCCGGGCGGATGGCGTTAAGATCGCCCCTTTGACCGGGGCCGTCCGGTGCGGCCTGCGCCGTCCCGCGGCGATACGGTTTTCCATTCTCTGCCCAGGGGCTCCCGCGCATCATGTCTGCCGTCATCTGCGGATCGCTGGCCTACGACACCATCATGGTGTTCCAGGACCAGTTCAAGAACCACATCCTGCCCGATCAGATGCACATCCTGAATGTGTCGTTCCTGGTGCCGCGCATGCGACGCGAGTTCGGCGGCTGCGCCGGCAACATCGCCTACAACCTCAAGCTGCTCGGCGGCGATCCGCTGCCGGTGGCCGCGGTGGGTCAGGATTTCGCGCCGTATCGTGCGCACATGGAGCAGTGCGGGATCTGCCTGGACAGCGTGCGCGTGTTCGACGACCAGTTCACGCCGCAATGCTTCATCACCACGGACCTGGACAACAACCAGATCACCGCGTTTCATCCCGGCGCGATGTCCAGCGCCCAGGAAAACCACGTACGCGACATCCCCGACATCGATTTCGCGATCGTGGCACCGGACGGCCGCGAGGCGATGCTGCAGCATGTCGACGAGTTCGCCGCACGCGGCGTGCCCTTCATCTTCGATCCGGGCCAGGCGATGCCGTTGTTCAGCGGCGAAGAGTTCCGCTCGATGATCGCCAAGTCGACCTACGTGATCGTCAACGATTACGAATCGCAGCTGCTGCAGACACGCACCGGCTGGAGCGCCGACGAAATCGCGCAGAAGGTGACCGCTTACATCGTCACCCAGGGCCCGCGCGGATCGGTCATCCACGTCGGCAGCGAGACCCACCACATTCCGCCGGCCCGCGAGCGGCAGATCGTCGACCCCACCGGTTGTGGCGACGCTTATCGCGCCGGGCTGATGTTCGGCATCATGCGCGGCAAGGACTGGCCGACCGTGGGTCGCATGGCTTCGCTGATGGGTGCGCTCAAGGTCGAACATCCCGGCACGCAGAACCAGCGTTTCGGCTACGCCGATTTCGCCGCCGAGTTCCTGGACCAGTTCGGCTACGCGCTCGACTGAAGCCGGCCATCACCGCTTGAAGAACGAGGCCCCGCGCATGCCGCCGGGGCTTCTTTTTTCAGGCCACCCGAAAACCGATGGTGGCATGCACCGCATCGCGCCAGCCCTGGTACAGGCGCTCGCGATCGGGTTCGGCCATCAATGGCTGGAAGCGCTGATCGATCCGCCACAACTTCGCAATCTGCGCACGGTTTTCCCAGAATCCCACAGCCAGCCCTGCCAGACACGCCGCGCCCAGCGCCGTCGTCTCGGCGACCTTCGGACGCAGCACCGGCACACCGAGCATGTCACTCTGGAACTGCGCCATGAAGTCGTTGGCGATCGCTCCACCATCGGCGCGCAACTCCTTCAACGGAATGCCCGCGTCGGCCTCCATCGCGGACAACACATCGCGCGACTGATAGGCCATGGATTCCAGTGCAGCGCGCACCACGTGTTCCTTGCGGGTGCCCCGCGACAGGCCGAACATCGCGCCCCGCACGTCGCTGCGCCAGTACGGTGCCCCGAGACCGACGAAGGCCGGCACCAGGTACACGCCCTCGCAGGAATCCACGCTTTCGGCGCAGGCTTGCGAGTCACTGGCGCATTCGAGCATGCGCAAGCCATCGCGCAGCCACTGCACCACCGAGCCGGCGACGAAGATGCTGCCTTCGAGCGCGTACTCGACGACGCCATCCAGCTTCCACGCCACGGTGGTCAGCAAGCCGTGTCGCGAAGGCACCGCCTGCGTACCCGTGTTCATCAGCATGAAGCAGCCGGTGCCATAGGTGTTCTTGGCCATGCCCGGTTCAAAGCAGGCCTGGCCGAACAACGCCGCCTGCTGGTCGCCAGCCACGCCGCTGATCGGCACCCCGGCCGGCACGCCGGGGAAGGCCACGGTATGGCCGTAGACCTCGCTGCACGAGCGCACCTGCGGCAACATGCTGCGCGGGATGTCCAGCATGCGCAGCAGCTCGTCGTCCCACCGGCCGGTTTGGATGTCGAACAGCAGTGTCCGCGCCGCATTGCTGATGTCGGTGACATGCAGCACACCGCCGCTGAGATTCCAGATCAGCCAGCTGTCGATCGTCCCGAACAGCAGGTCGCCGCGTTCCGCCCGGGCACGGGCGCCAGCGACGTGATCGAGAATCCAGCGGATCTTGCTGCCGGAGAAATACGCATCGATCAGCAGGCCGGTCTTCTCGCGCACCAGTGATGCGTAGCCGTCCGCTTCCAGCTGCTCGCAGATCGCCAGGCTCTGCCGCGACTGCCACACGATCGCGTTGTAGACCGGCTTGCCGGTGTGCCGGTCCCACACCACGGTGGTCTCGCGCTGGTTGGTGATGCCGATGCCGGCCAACATCGTCGCCGCATCCGGCACCCGGGCCAGAACCTCGGCCACCGTCGCCAGCACGCTCGACATGATCTCCTGCGGGTCGTGTTCGACCCAGCCGGACTGCGGAAAGATCTGTCGAAACTCGCGTTGCGCCGATCCGACGACCGCGCAGGCACGGTCAAACAGCATCGCGCGTGAGCTGGTGGTCCCCTGGTCTATCGCCAAAATGTAACGCTGTTCCACCGCACGTCCCTTCACGCGAACCCATCGGTCAAGAGTAGCAACTGGTCTGCGCTATGGGTGGTCGCCGTGATTCGATCGATCGCGCTCAGTGTGCCTCGGCGTGCTTGCCGACCGGCTGGGTCAGCTTGTCGATGTACGCCAGGGCCACCGCCGACACCACGAAAGTCAGATGCAGCAGGATTTGCCACATGATCGTCTCGCCATCCATGTTGCGCGCCTTGATGAACGTGGCGAGCAGGTGGATCGAGGAGATGCCGATGATCGCCATCGCCAGCTTCACCTTCAACACGGTGGCATTCACGTGCGACAGCCACTCGGGCTGGTCCGGATGTCCTTCCAGCCGCAGACGGGAGACGAAGGTCTCGTAGCCTCCCACGATGACCATCACCAGCAGGTTCGAGATCATCACCACATCGATCAGACCGAGCACGGTCAACATGATCGTGGCCTCGGCGCTTTCCACCCCGCCGGCGTCGACGCCGTTGTGGAACAGCGTGGTCGAGACCAGATGCCACAGCTCACGCAGAAACTGCACGACGTAGATGCCCTGGGCCACGATCAGGCCCAGATAAAGCGGAAGCTGCAACCAGCGCGAAGAGAAGATCAGGTACGACAAGGGGCCGAGGCGGCTTGGGTTGGAAGTCGTCATGCGGGTCCGTGATGGGAGGAATCGGTCGATTCTAGCGACCACCGCAAGAAGCTGCGCTCGCGTATTCCATACTGCGGCAATTTGTCCCTCGTGGCGGTGACCTGTTGCGGGGTCGCGACCTGCGATCGCCACAGCAACTGTTCAAACGTCTCAAAGACGAAGGCCTCCCCGATGGGGGAGGCCTTCTAGGGTAAAGCCCCTGGCGGTGACCTGTTGCGGGTCGCGACCTGCGGTCGCCACTGCAGCAGCACCAAAGAAAAACCCCCACCGTTTCCGGTGAGGGTGTTTCAGGATAAAGCCCCTGGCGGTGACCTACTCTTGCATGGCAAAGCCACACTACCATCG
>NZ_LMGH01000002.1:0-44316 GCF_001427365.1 Rhodanobacter sp. Root561 | reverse complement strand
GTTTCCGGTTTGCGCCCCAAGACGTTTCGTCCTAGGTGAGCCGCCCATTCTACATCGCTTTTCCTCTCCGTCAACACCCTCGTGAAAGCTTTTTTCGAGGTCCCGGCGGTCCGTCTTGCGACGTTGGGCGACTGCGGGCTGCGAATAATACGATGTGTTTTCGGTTTGGCAAGCGCTTCTTCAGAGAAACCTTGCGGATGTTGCGCAAACCGCTGAGCTGACGCGAAATTTTATTTTCGCGCCCACCGAACGCAGCGCTGGAACGGCGTCCCGGTCAGCCCTGGACCAACCTCACGCGGGCGAAATTGCGCTTGCCAACCTGCAGTACGCCTTCGAAGCCTGCATGGAAGACCCGCTGCGCATCCTCGACCACCTCGGCATCGATGCGCACCGCACGCTCTTTCAGTTTCCGGTTCGCTTCGGAGTTGCTCGCCGTCAATCCGGCCGCAGTGAGCAAAGCCCCGAGGCGCAGGCCCTCGCCGGACACCGCGAGATCTGTCTGCGGCAACAGCGAGGTGTCGCCCTCGCCACGCACCACCGCATGCCACCCGGCGATCGCGAGTTCGGCGGTCGCCGCATCGTGGAAGCGCGTGGCCAGCTCGCGGGCCAGACGCAGCTTGGCGTCGCGTGGATTCAGTGCACCGCTGGCGATGTCCCGCTTCATCTGGGAAAGCTCGTCCAGCGACACCTCGAAGCTGAGCAACTCGAACCAGCGCCACATCAACTCGTCGCCGATCTTCATCGTCTTGGTGACGATGTCGATGGCCGGCTCGTTGATGCCGATGTAGTTGCCCAGCGACTTGGACATCTTGTTGACGCCGTCCAGCCCTTCCAGCAAGGGCATGGTCAGCACGACCTGCGGCGGCTGGCCGTGGTGCTCCTGCAGCGCACGGCCCATCAGCAGATTGAACTTCTGGTCGGTGCCGCCGAGCTCGACGTCGCACTTCAGGGCCACCGAGTCGTAGCCCTGCACCAGCGGATACAGGAACTCGTGGATCGCGATCGGCTGCTGCGCCGCGTAGCGCTTGGTGAAGTCGTCGCGCTCGAGCATGCGCGCCACAGTGTGCTGCGCCGCGAGCCTGATCATGTCGGCCGCGCTCATCTTGCCGAACCACTCGGAGTTGAAACGCAACTCGGTCTTCTCGCGGTCCAGTACCTTGTAGACCTGTTCCGCGTAGGTCTCGGCGTTTGCCAGCACGTCTTCCCGGGTCAACGGCTTGCGGGTGACGTTCTTGCCGGTCGGATCGCCAATCATGCCGGTGAAGTCACCGATCAGGAAAATCACCTGGTGCCCCAGGTCCTGGAACTGGCGCATCTTGTTCAGCAATACGGTGTGCCCGAGATGCAGATCGGGCGCCGTCGGATCGAAACCCGCCTTGATCCGCAGTGGACGGCCGATCTTCAGGCGCTCGGCCAGGTCTTCCCGCTTGATGATTTCGTCGGCGCCACGGGCAATGGTGGCCAGCGCCTGCTCAAGCTCGCTCATGTGTTTTCTTTCTCTTCTGGTGAAAAGTGGGCCGCGGCAGACAATGTGACCGTGCCGTCAACGTTAATTGTGTGTTAACAAGGAATGTGTTGCAAACCCTTGATGGGAAAGGCATTGACGCCCTTTACACATGACCGTTATGGTACGCGCAGTTTGTACTTTGTAACGCGGGCGATACAGCATGGCAGAAGAAAAGCAGGGGGCGCGGCAAAACCGCAAGCAGGCGATCTGCCGCAAGGCACAGCGCCGACACTCCAACTTTTACGAACGCTGTGCACATTGGTCGTTCAATCGCTCCGGCGAAATCGAACCGATCCGCTGGCATCGCGAACGTCTGGTGTTGGCTGGTACCGCCCTGCTGATTACCGCCCTGTCCGGCTTCATCATGCCCGCATGGGCCAGCGCCATGCGGCCGGCACCGACACCGGAAGTCCACGCCTTGCTTCCGCTTGCGCTGCCCAAGGCGGTGCCGTCCAGCATCACCAGCCCGACCGTGGACGACTGGCAGGTAGTGCGGGTGCAGCCCGGCCAGACGCTCTCCGACATTTTCAACGCACGCGGCCTTGGCATGACGGACCTGCAACGCGTCATGGACGCTGCCGGTTCGGCGAAGTCCGCATTGCACAGCATCCGTCCGGGGCAGGAGTTCGACTTCCTGCTCGGCAGCGACGGCAGCCTGAAGGGTTTTCGTTTCGACCAGGACCAAGCCAGCCGCGCGATCGTTCGACTCGATGGCGCACAGCCGACGCTGGCTATCCAGCAGCGTGACATGGACCTGCGCGAACAGGTCGCCCATGGCGTCATCCGCAGCAGCCTCTATGCCGCCGGCGACCAGGCGGGCATGGACGCGGCGATGGTGGGCAAGCTTGCCGACCTGTTCAAGTACGACATCGACTTCGTGCAGGACATCCGCGTCGGCGACAGCTTCACGGTGATCTACGACGACATCTACCGCGATGGCGTGCGTTACGGCCAGGGCAACATCATCGCCGCGGAGTTCATCAACCAGGACAAGCGCTATACCGCGTACCGCTTCAAGAAGGCCGACGGCAGCTACGGCTGGTACAGCGAGGACGGCCGGCCGATCCAGAAATCGTTCCTGCGCATACCGGTCGACTTCACCCGGATCTCCTCGAAATTCACCACGGCGCGACTGCATCCGATCCTCGGTCGCATGCGCGCGCACAAGGGCGTCGATTACGCCGCTCCAAGCGGCACGCCGATCCACGCAGCCGGCGATGGCGTCATCAAGTATCACGGCTGGGAACGCGGCTACGGCAACTTCGTGGTGATCCAGCACGACAAGACCATCAGCACTGCGTACGGCCACATGTCGCGTTTCGTGAAGGGCCAACATGTGGGTGAACGCGTGCGTCAGGGCGAAGTGATCGGCTATGTGGGCATGACAGGGTTGGCCACCGGCCCGCACCTGCACTACGAGTTCCGCGTCAACGGCCAGCAGCGCAATCCGCAGACGGTCACCCTGCCGAAGCCCGAACCGTTGCCCGCCGCGCAAATGGCGCGTTTCAAGGCTGACGTGGTCAAGCCGCAGCTGGCACGCCTCACCGAACTGGACTCGCGCATCAAGCTGGCTCGCGCCAGCACCCCTGCCAACCACGACAACTGAGCATCCCCATCCGTGGATGACGATGCGTCGGCGACTTATCTCGGGCTGATTTCCGGCACCAGCGCAGACAGCATCGACAGCGTGCTGGTCAGCTTCCATCGCGGCATGCCGCAGTTGCTGGCCAGTCACTCGCACCCCTGGCCCGGCGCGTTGCGCGAGCGGATGCTCGCCCTGGCGCAAGGCGAGAGCGCGCCGGATCTGGACGCGCTGGGACGACTGGACGTGGAGATCGCCCACGGCTTCGCCGAAGCGTCGCTGGAGCTGCTCAAGCGCAGCGGCACGCCGGCGTCGGCTGTCCGCGCGATCGGCTCCCACGGCCAGACCTTGCGTCATCGGCCCGGCGGCGATTATCCGTTCACCCTGCAGCTGGGCGACCCCAGCGTCATCGCCGAGCGCTGCGGGATCGATGTGGTGGCGGATTTTCGTCGCGCCGACATCGCCGCCGGCGGGCAGGGCGCCCCGCTGCTGCCTGCCGTGCACGCGATGCTGCTGGCCCGACCGGGGCACACGCGGGTCGTGCTGAATCTGGGCGGCATCGCCAACATCACCGTGCTCGGCGCCGATGGCAGCGTGCTCGGTTTTGACACCGGCCCGGCCAATGGCCTGCTCGACGCGTGGTGCCTGCGCCAGCGCGGCGAGTCATTCGATCGGAATGGCAGGTATGCGGCCAGCGGCCAAGCCGACGAGGCCCTGCTCGCGCAGCTGCTGGACGACCCCTACTTTGCGCTGGCGCCACCCAAGAGCACCGGCCGCGAATACTTCCACCTGAACTGGCTCGCAACCCATTTGCGGCTGGCGGCGCTGCAACCGGCCGACGTGCAGGCCACCTTGCTGGAGCTGACCGCGCGCAGTGTCGCCGCGGCGATCACGCAACACGCGCCGGATGCCCGCGAAGTCCTGGCCTGCGGCGGCGGCGTCCACAACGGCGCGCTGATGCGGCGGCTGACGGAGCTGCTGGCGCCCCGGGCGCTTCTCAGCACCTCGCGTTACGGCGTCGACCCCGACTTCCTGGAAGCAACCGCCTTCGCCTGGCTGGCGCGACAGCGGCTGCTGGGATTGCCGGGCAACCTTCCGTCGGTCACCGGCGCTCGCGGCCCCCGCGTGCTGGGCGCCATCTATTCTGCGCCGGCGGCCGGTTCGTCGTAACGAATCCGCTCCGGAGCCAGTTGGGTCGGCCGGGTATGCGCCAGCGCGCGCAGGGCTTCCTGGAACACGCCCTGCTCGGCATCTTCCCAGTGCCCGTCGAGGCTGCCGAAGGCGTCGGGGTCGCGCTGGCTTTCGCTGAAGTGGTGGGCCACCGAGATGCCCAGTCCGCTGCGCAATGCCTGCAGCATCACGTCGTTGATGGAGCAGTGGCGATGTTTGGCCAACGCTCTGATGCGCTCGGTGAGCAGGCTGTCGACGTGCTGCAAGATCATGTCCGGCACAAGCGTCACTCCATGTTACACATGCCCTGTACCACCGATGTTTGCATAGCCATCAGCGGGCAGGGCGCCGGAAGCAGGAATCCGTGGACTGCTTCGCAGTCCGCTTGTGCGCGTTGTCGCGTCCGGGCCCGTGGAACAGGCCTTGTCTTCAGTTGCCCGATTCGTTCGCCAGCCGTTCGCGCTCGGCGCCGCGGAAATACCGCCACAGCCACGCGAACAGCATCATCGACGGCAGCACGGCCAGCACGGTGATCACGAAGTAGCCGCCGTATCCGGTGGCGGTGGCGATGCCGCCGGCGAAGAATCCGAGCAGTTTGCCGGGCAGGTTCACCAACGAACTGAGCAGCGCGTACTGGGTCGCCGTGTGTTGCCGGTTGACCAGGGAGGAGAGGAACGCCACGGTCGGCGGCCCCAGCATGCCCAGGGTGAGGTTCTCGCCGGAAATCACCAGGGTCAGCACCAGCAGGTTGCCGGGATGGGCGATCAACAGCAGGTACAACAGGTTGCTGCAGCCGCACAGCACGATGGTGACGCCCAAGGGACGCCAGGCGCCCCAGCGGGCTACCGCCGCGCCGCCGAGGAACACGCCGACAATGCCGATCCAGATGCCGTAGATCTTGGTGATCGTGCCGATCTCGGTCTTGGAGAAACCCATGTCGCGGTAGAACGGGCTCATGATGCCGCCGATGGTCGCCTGCTCCGGCATCTTGAACAGCAGCAGGAACAGCAGCGTCACCAGGGCAAGCACCCAGCCGTAGCGGCGGAAGAAATCGGCGAACGGATCGATCACGCTTTCGCGCATGGCATCGCGCCAGCGCGCGGCACGCACCCGCAGCACCTCGGGTTCGCGCGCCATCAAGGTTGTCGCCACGGGCACCGCCATCGCCAGCGCCATCAGCGCATAGACCGTCCGCCATGGCAGGTGGTCGGCCAGGATCAGCGCCACCGCACCGGCCAGCAGCAGACCGATCCGGTAACCCAGCGAGTAAGTCGCCACCAGCGCGCCCTGCGCCTCGATCGGAGCGATCTCGATCCGGTAGGCATCCACCGCGATGTCCTGGGTGGCGCCGAAGAAGGCCACCACCAGCGTGGCCACCACGAACAGGGGCAGTTGCGCCGGCGTCAACAGCGCCATGGCGAGCAGCCCGATCACCACGCCCAACTGCGCAAACAGCAACCAGCCGCGGCGCTGCCCGAGCCGGGCGAAACCGGGAATCCGGCCATGGTCGAGCAGGGGTGCCCAGACAAACTTGAACGCATAGGTCATGCCGGCGCTGGCGATCATCGTGATGTCCGCCAGCTTGATCCCGTTTTCCTTCAGCCAGTACGCCAGCGTGCCGGCCACCAGCAGGAAGGGCAGTCCCGAGGAGAAGCCGAGCAGGAACATCGTCCACGCCGCCGGCTGGGCGAACGCCCGCCAGACCGACGGCTTCGCCGGCTTGGGCGCGCCCGACTCAGTCGGCATAGTCGACGATGTAAGGCGCGTGATCGGAGAAGCGCTGGTCGCGGTAGATCGAGCACGCCTGCATGCGCTCGCGCAGCGACGGCGTGCAGACCTGGTAGTCGATCCGCCAGCCCACGTTGTTGGCGCGCGCCTGGCCACGGTTCGACCACCAGGTGTATTCGACCGCCTCGGGCTTGAGCGCGCGGAAACTGTCGACCCAGCCGCGCTGCTGGAACAGCAGGTCCAGCCACGCGCGCTCTTGCGGCAGGCAGCCGGAGTTCTTCTGGTTCGATGCCCAGTTCTTGATGTCGTTCTTCGTGTGCACGATGTTCCAGTCGCCGCAGATCACGTAGTCGCGGCCACTCTTCAGCCACTGGTCGAAGATCGGCGTGATCCACTCCATCGCCTTGAACTTGAACTGCTGGCGCTCGTCACCGGAGGAACCGGACGGGAAATACAGCGAGACCACGCTGAGGTTGCCGAAGCGCGCCTCGATGTAGCGACCCTCGTTGTCGAATTCGTCCCAGCCCAGTTCGGTCAGCACCTGGTCGGGCTCGCGCCTGGCGTAGATCGCCACGCCGCTGTAACCCTTCTTGCTGCTGGCGTCGCGGTAGAAGCAGTGATGGCCGTCGGGACGGAACATCGGGTCGCTCAGCTGGTTTTCCTGCGCCTTGGTTTCCTGCAGGCAGACCACGTCCGCGTCCTGCGTGCGCAGCCAGTCGAACACGCCCTTGGTGGCGGCCGAGCGGATGCCGTTGGCATTGAGGCTGATGATGCGCATGGATGCTCCCGAAGCGGATGGGCCATCATAACAAGCCTGTCTTCCGGGCTCGCCATCGGCATCACCGGGACACCGGCTGTACCATGGCGCCCGCCACGCGTTCCGCGGCCTGTGGAACGCGCCGCATCGAAACCGACCTGCGCGAGACGACCATGCACGATTACCAACGCGACTTCATCGAACTGGCCTTGCAGCGCGAAGTGCTGCGCTTTGGCGAGTTCACCCTGAAGTCCGGACGCCAGAGCCCGTACTTCTTCAACATGGGCCGGATCGATTCCGGGGCCGCGCTGGCCCAGCTCGGCCGCGCCTACGCTGCCACGCTGGTGAATGCCGACCTGCCGGTGGACATGCTGTTCGGCCCGGCCTACAAGGGCATCGCGCTGGCCGCCGCCACCGCCATCGCGCTGGCCGAGCAGCATCGGCGCGACCTGCCCTGGGCGTACAACCGCAAGGAGGTCAAGGAGCACGGCGAGGGCGGCGTGCTGGTTGGCGCCCCGCTCCAGGGTCGTGTGCTGATCGTCGATGACGTGATGACCGCCGGCACCGCGGTGCGCGAATCGCTGGCGCTGATCCGCGCCCACGGCGCCACGCCCGCCGGCGTGCTGATCGCGCTGGACCGGCAGGAACGCGGCCTGGGCCAGCGCTCGGCCGCCCAGGAAGTGGCTGCCGATCACGGCATTCCGGTCATCGCGATCACCAGCCTCGACGACGTGCTGGCCTACGCCGGCGAGCACCCGCAACTGACCGCCGAACACGCCCGACTGCTGGCCTATCGGCAGCAGTACGGGGTTCAGCCTTGAGTTCAGCCCTGGCCCATAGACTGCAACGACACCGGTCACAGTAGTCGCGATTGCCCGTGCATCCCGCCGGGCAGCAGCTAGCCAGTGTGACCGGCGCGGCTATACTGGCCGGCAAGAGGGAAATCCATGCGTAGACCATTGCTCATCATTGCTGCCATCGTGCTGTGCGCGAGCGCTTCGGCGCACGCGCAGAACACCGGCCTTCGCTACAAATGGCACGATGGCCAGGGCCTGGTGCATTTCAGCGACAGCCTCACCACCGAGGCGATGAAGTACGGCTACGAACTGGTCAACGATCGTGGCCTGGTGGTGCAACGGGTGTCGCGCCAGCTGAACGCGCAGGAGCGGGCGGCCGCCAACAAGCTGGCCGCCGAACAGGCAGCGAAGGACCGCGCCATCCAGGAGCGCGCGAACGCCGACGCGCAGATGCTGTCGGCTTATCCCGATGAAGAGTCCTATCAGATCTCGCTGCAGCAGGCGCTGGACACCTACGACCAGCAGATCAATACGTCGCGGATCAACCTGCGCAGCCAGGAGAAGGCGCTGACCGACCTGCTCGGCCGCGCCGCCGACATCGAGAACGGCAAGGAAACCGTGCCAAAAGCCCTGGTCGACAACATCGCCAGGCAGCGCAACGTGGTGGCCTCGCTGCGCGATACCCTGCAGCGCCAGCAGACGGCGCGTGCGCAGTCCGTACGGCAGCAGACCCAGCTGATGGCGCATTACCGCGAGGTCAAGGCCGCCCAGGACAAGGAGCGCTCGGGCGAATAGGAAGCTCCGGGCCACACGTTCCACTTCACGGCATTGCAGTGACCCGCCCTACGGGAAGGGCAGCTTCAACCCGGGGTCCACCGCGAGCAATTGCTTGCGGAACACCTGCTCGATGCGAGTCAACGCGGCTGCGTTGTCCGCCTCGAAGCGCAACACCAGCGCCGGCGTGGTGTTCGATGCACGCACCAGACCCCAGCCGTCGGGCCAATCGGCGCGCACGCCGTCGATCGTGATCAAGGTGGCGTCCTCGAACGTCGCCTGCTGGCGCAGCTTGTCCATGAACCGGTAGTGCTCGCCTTCGGCCAGCTCGACCTTCAGCTCCGGCGTGGAGACGCTCTTGGGCAAGGTCGCGAAGACCTCTGCGGGGCTGCGCCCCTGCAGGTCGCCGGCAAGGATCTCCAGCAGTCGCGCGGCGGCGTAGATGCCGTCGTCGAAGCCGTACCAGCGCTCCTTGAAGAAGAAGTGCCCGCTCATCTCGCCGGCCAGCTCCGCCCCGGTCTCGCGCATCTTTGCCTTGATCAGCGAATGACCGGTGCGCCACATCAGCGGACTGCCGCCGGCGTCGAGCACCTGGCCCTTCAGGTGGCTGGTGCATTTCACGTCGTAGATGACGGTGGCGCCGGGCTGACGCGACAGCACATCGCGCGCGAACAGCATCAACAGGCGATCCGGATAGATGATCTCGCCGGACTGGGAGACCACGCCGAGGCGGTCGCCGTCACCGTCGAACGCCACGCCAAGATCGGCGCCGGTCTGCCTGACGGCGAGTATGAGATCTTCCAGGTTGGCCGGGTCGGACGGGTCCGGATGATGGTTCGGGAAGCTGCCGTCGACATCGCAGTACAGCGGCACCACCTCGCAGCCGATACCTTCCAGCACCTGCGGCGCGATCGCCCCCGGAATGCCGTTGCCGCAATCGACGACGATCTTCAGACGGCGCTCGGCCAGCACGTCGGAGACGATCTTCTCGATGTAATCCGGCGCCACGTCGACCTGGCGCAGCCCGCCGGAGCCGCCACTGGCCAGCGCGCCGCTGGCGATGCGCTGGTACAGGTCCTGGATCGCACCCTCGGACAGGGTCTCGCCACCGACCACGATCTTGAAACCGTTGTAGTCCGGCGGGTTGTGGCTGCCGGTGACGGCTACGCCGCAGCCGGTATTGAAGCGATAGGCCGCGTAATACACCACCGGCGTGGGCACCGCGCCGATGTCGATCACGTCGATGCCGGCGTCGCGCAGGCCGTCAGCCAGCGCAGCGGCGAGCTGCGGACCGGACAGCCGGCCATCGCGGCCAACCACGATTTCGCGCAAGCCCTTCTCGCCCATCAGCGTGCCGATCGACTGGCCGAGCAGGCGCGCCACGTCCGCGTTCAAGGTCTTGCCGACCACGCCACGGATGTCATAGGCACGGAAGATGGCGGGGTCCACGCTGGTCGCCGCAGGCACCGGGGCGGCCGCTGGCGGCGACGGAGCTGCCGGCGAAGTGCGGGGCCGCCTCGCCGTTTCCGGGACGGCAGGCACGGGTGTCGCCAGCGGCAGCTCGTCCTCCTCCGGCTCTGCCAGCACCTGCTGGCGACGCAGACGCAGCCAGCTCAGGTAGCCGCCACCGCCAAGCCCGAGCATGGCCAGCAGCGCGCTCAGGATCACCGAGCGTGGCAATACGATGAACGCCCGGGGAAGACCGACGCCCACGCTGAAGGCACTGCCGGCGACCGGCTTGCCGGTGGCCTCGATTTCGGCCGAGTTCGAACCGTTGGAAAACAGCTGGATGTAGCCACTGTCGTCGCCCTGGCGTAGCTCCAGCCGGCCACCCTCCGGCGAGATGGCGTCGAAGCGCTGCTTCATCGGCGCGAACGGCAGTTCGACCCAGGCCCACGCCTGGGTCTGTTGCGGCAGACCCAGCGGAATCACCAGGCTCAGCCGGCGATCCCCGCTGCCGTAGGAAACACTCTGTGCCGGCGGCACCCCGTCGGCACTCTGCGCCGCCATCAACTGGGCGGCCTTGGCATAACCGAATTCGCGGTAGTTCGCGCGCAACACCTCGGCCAGGTCACCGCTGTACAACTCGAGCTTCCTGGCTTGGGGCAACTGCTGGCGCAGCGCGGCGGCGGATTGCGCCGGATCGCTCATCAGCGTGGCCGGATCCACCCCGGCCAGTACCTTCTCGATCGAACGGCGCTGGTTGACGATCTCCTCGGACATCGCCCTGACCGCCTGGTCCTGGGCCTGGTGAACCCGATTGATCGCACCACCCTCGTCGGCGATCAGCCAGGTCTGCCAGGCGCAGAACAGGCCCACCAGCAGCAGCACGGTGGCGCCGACGAGCGGCAACAGTGTCGACCAGTCGACCCTGAGGTTGCTCAAGCGCTCTTTTGCGATGTTCAACGCCATTTCCGCCCCCGCGGCTGAAGCTGCAAGTCGGTTCGGTCCATCCCGAACCGACTCGTCGATCTATCGGATACCGGTCGAACCGAAACCGCCCTCGCCACGCTGGCTGGCTGCGAACTCGGTGACCACATGCAGTCGCGCCTGCGCCACCGGCACCAGCAGCAATTGCGCGATGCGATCGCCCACGGCGATGGTGTAGGACTCGCGCCCGCGATTCCAGCAGGAAATCATCAACGGCCCCTGGTAGTCGGCGTCGATCACCCCGACCAGGTTGCCCATCACCAGGCCATGCTTGTGACCCAGCCCCGAGCGCGGCACGATCAGCGCGCACCAGCCGGGGTCATCGATATGGATCGCGATGCCGCTGGGCACCAACGCGCTTTCGCCCGGCGCCAGGGTCAGAGGCTGTTCCAGCGCGGCGCGCAGGTCCATGCCCGCGCTGCCCGCGGTCGCCGCCTGCGGCAGCGGAATGCTGTCGCCCAGGCGCGGATCGAGGATCTTCATCGCCACATCGATGTTCATGCACGGGTGGCCCGGTAACGCTCCGCCACCCGGGCGACCAACTGGCGCGCCAGCTCCGTCTTCGCCGCTCGCGGCAGCTCGATCGAGCCGTCGGCCCAGTAGAGCGTCAACGCATTGTCGGCCGCCTCGAAACCGAGGCCACCGCCCACCTGATTCGCCGCAATCATGTCCAGCCCCTTGTGGCGCAGCTTGCCCTGCGCATACGTGGCCACATCATGCGTCTCCGCGGCAAATCCGACCAGGAACGGGTGCGCGGTTTGCGCCGAAAGGCTGGCCAGGATGTCCGGATTCTCATCGAGATGCAGGACCAGCTCGCCGCCGTCGCGCTTCTTGAGCTTCTGCGCCGACACTTCCTGCGGGCGGTAATCGCCCACCGCGGCCGCACCGATATAGATATCCGCACGGGTCGCCGCCTCGAGCACCGCCGCATGCATCTGCGTCGCGCTGCGCACATCCACTCGCCGATGCACGCCCGCCGGCGTGGCCAGGCTGACCGGCCCGGCCACCAGGGTCACCTCGGCGCCGGCCGCGACCGCGGCGGCAGCCACGGCGAAGCCCATCTGGCCCGAACTGCGATTGCCGATGAAACGCACCGGATCGATGTCTTCATAGGTCGGCCCGGCGCTCACCACCACCTTGAGGCCGGCCAGACAGCGATCGCCGAACGAGGCCAGCAGGGCATCGCGCAGCTCGTGCGGTTCCAGCATGCGCCCGCTGCCGACGTCGCCGCAGGCCTGGTCGCCCACCGCCGGCCCCAGCACGTGGGCGCCGTGCTGGCGCAAGGTCGCCATGTTCGCCTGCACCGCCGGGTGCGCCCACATCTGCTGGTTCATCGCCGGCGCCAGGTACAGCGGCGCGGCGCTGGCCAGGCACAGCGTGGTCAGCAGGTCGTCGGCCATGCCGTGGGCCAGACGGGCCAGCAGATCGGCGCTGGCCGGCGCCACCAGGATGCGTTCGGCCCAGCGCGCCAGCTCGATGTGGCCCATCGCGGCCTCGGCCTGGGCGTCCCACAGGCTCACCCGCACCGGCTGTCCGGACAGCGCCTGGAAGGTGGTCGGACTGACGAAATGCGTGGCGCCCTCGGTCATCACCACGCGCACCTCGGCGTCGAGGTCGCGCAGCCGGCGAACCAGCTCGCAGGACTTGTAGGCGGCGATGCCGCCGGACACTCCCAGCAGGATGCGGCGTTGGGCAAGACTCATATGTAAGGCGGGCCTGACAGTCGGGCAGTGGCCTAGCTTACCGGATTCATCCCCGCCCACCGCTGCCTGCTGCAGGCCGGCTCCGGCAACGTTTGTGCATGAGCATTCGCGACTGGCCCGAGGGCGAACGTCCCCGTGAAAAACTGCTGGCGCGCGGCAGCTCCGCGCTGTCCGATGCCGAGCTGCTGGCGGTGCTGCTGGGCAGCGGCAGTCGCGGCAAGGATGCGCTGGCGCTGGGCCGCGAGCTGCTTGCCAACGCGGGCAGCCTGGGCGCGCTGCTGGCACGCCCGGAACAGCAGATCCGGGTCGGCGGACTGGGCCCGGCCAAGCGTTCGCGCATCGCCGCGGCGCTGGAACTGGCCCGGCGCAGCCTGGCCGAACAACTGCAGGACAAGCCCAGCCTGGGCAACCCGCGCGACAGCGGCGACTTCCTGCGCGCGCGCCTGCGCCACCTGCCTTATGAGGTGTTCGGCTGCCTCTATCTGGACAACCGCCACCGCGTACTCGCTTTCGAGGAGTTGTTCCGGGGCACGGTCGACGGCGCCAGCGTGCACCCGCGCGAGGTCGTGCGCGCCTGCCTGCAGCACAATGCCTGCGCCGTGATCTTTGCGCACAACCATCCTTCCGGAGTGACCGAACCCAGCGCCGCCGATCGGGCCATCACCCATGAATTGCGCAACGCGCTGCAACTCGTCGGCGTGCGGGTGCTCGATCACCTGGTCATCGGCAGCGGCGAACCGGTATCGATGGCCGCCCGCGGCCTGATCTGAACGGGCGCGTTTGCCGGGCATCGGTCCACAAAAAGACGGCGTGGCAAGAGCCACGCCGTGAGGCCGATTGGGGAGTGAGGAGAGAGCGGCATCTCCGTTTGCCAGGATCTGGAGGGGAAGTCATCTCATGGCCTGGCCAGTGTCGCAGCGCCGCATGACAGGTCGATGACGATTCCCCGCCGCAAAGATGCGGCCAAGTTGCCGAAACTTATGCACAAAACGGTGATACCAACCCTTGCCGGGCAAGCTCGCCGATTCACCTGAGTTTTATTCATCAAGCCAATGAAATAATTGAATAATTTCTTGCGACAGCGGAACCGGATGGCGTCAGGGGCCGGCCGCCGTTTGCGGGACGCAGCTTTCCCCACAGACTTATCCACAAGCCGGTTCGCGGCGCCGCAGCAAGACGGGATCAGCAGCCACCGGCTGTCATCGGTGTCCATACGGGCGCGTTTCGCCGCCGTGGCGGTCTGTTAGGATTGGCGGTTCCATCACGAAACCGACCCCACCCGTGAAAGAACAGCTGCGCGAACTGGTGCTGCAGGCGATCACGTCCCTGCAAGCCGATGCCATCCTGCCCACCGATCTCGAATTGCCGGGCTTCGTGATCGAACGTGCACGCAGTCGCGAACATGGCGATTTCGCCTGCAATGTGGCGATGCTGCTGGCCAGGGCCGCGCGCGCCAAGCCGCGCGAACTGGCCGAGAAACTCGTGGCCGCACTGCCGGCCAACACGCTGGTGGCGAAAGTCGAGATCGCCGGCCCGGGCTTCATCAATTTCTTCGTGGCTGCCGGCGCCTACCACGCCGAAGTGCGTCGGATCATGACCGAAGGCGACGCCTACGGCCGCAATACCAGCGGTGCCGGCAAGACCGTGGGCGTGGAGTTCGTCTCGGCCAACCCGACCGGCCCGCTGCACGTGGGCCACGGCCGCAATGCCGCGATCGGCGATTGCCTGAGCCGCCTGCTCGACGCCAGCGGCTGGGACGTGAAGCGCGAGTTCTACTACAACGACGCGGGCGTGCAGATCGCCAACCTGGCGATCTCGGTGCAGGCGCGCGCGCGCGGCATCACGCCGGAAGACAGCAACTGGCCCGAGAACGGCTATCGCGGCGACTACATCGCCGAAGTGGCGCGCGCCTATCTCGATCGCGAATCGGTGGTGGCCGACGGCGAAACCGTGGTCGGCGCGGGCGACGTGGACGACCTCGACGCGATCCGCCGCTTCGCGGTGGCCAGCCTGCGTCACGAGCAGGACCTGGACCTGCAGGCGTTCGCCGTGGGCTTCGATACGTACTACCTGGAGTCGTCGCTGTACAGCGACGGCAAGGTCGAGGAGACCGTGCGCGAACTGGTCGCCCACGGCCATACCTACGAGGAAGGCGGCGCATTGTGGCTGCGCACCACCGAGTTCGGTGACGACAAGGACCGCGTGATGCGCAAGTCCGACGGCACCTATACCTATTTCCTGCCCGACGTGGCCTACCACCTGTCGAAATGGCAGCGCGGCTACGGCAAGGCCATCACCGTGCTGGGCTCGGACCACCACGGTTCGCTGGCGCGGGTGAAGGCCGGCCTGCAGGCCCTCGATTGCGGCATCCCGAAAGGCTACCCCGACTACATGCTGTACCAGATGGTGACGGTGATGAAGGGTGGCGAAGAGGTTAAGATCTCCAAGCGCGCCGGCAGTTACGTCACCCTGCGCGACCTGATCGACGAGGTCGGTCGGGATGCCACGCGCTACTTCCTGATCTCGCGCAAGAGCGACTCGCAGCTGGTATTCGACATCGACCTGGCCCGCTCGCAGTCCAACGACAATCCGGTGTACTACATCCAGTACGCGCACGCCCGCGTCTGCAGCGTGCTGCGCCAGGCACCGGAAAAGGGCTTCACGGTGGACGTCGCCGACGGCCTGGCACACCTCGACCGACTGGACAACGAACACGAACAGATCCTGCTGACCGAGCTGTCGAAGTATCCGGAAGTGGTCGAGGCCGCTGCGGCGAGCCTGGAGCCGCATCTGGTCGCCGCGTGGTTGCGTGAACTGGCCAACGCGTTCCACACCTACTACAACTCCTATCAGTTCCTGGTCGAGGACGCGGACCTGCGCAACGCGCGCCTGGCGCTGGTGGTGGCGACGCGGCAAGTGTTGAAGAATGGTCTGGATTTGCTGGGCCTCGGTGCCCCGGAGAAGATGTAATGGCAGCACGCAAGGGCAAGGGCCGACAGGCCGTGCGCAATGGCAGCAGTGGCTTCCCGGGATGGGGCTACGCCGTCATCGGCCTGCTGGTCGGGGTGATCCTGATGGCGGTGATGATGCGCGGCAGCCTGCTGACCAGCCTGCGCAAGGCCGACGGTCCGCAGGCGAACCCGCAGGCCACCGCCGAGCGCGGCAGCGCGCCGGGCTTGCTCGAATCCGGCGCCAGCGACGCGGCGCCGAAGAAGCCGCAGTTCGACTTCTACTCGGTGCTGTCAGAAAAGGAAGTGCGCATCCCCGACGCCGAGATCAGCGCGCAGGCGCGCGTCGAGCAGCAGCAGAAGCAGGCGGCCCAGCTGCAGGCGCAACAGGCGGCGCAGGCCGCGGCGCAGGCGAATGCACCCCAGGCGGTCACCCAGAACGTCACCGCGGCGCCGGCCAGTGCCGTGGCGCAGCCCGGTGCCGGCAGCGGTTACCTGCTGCAGGTGGGCGCCTTCCCGAACGCCTCCGACGCGGAAACGCTGAAGGCGAAGCTGGCCTTGCAGGGCTTCGTGGCCAACGTGCAGTCGGTCAGCATCGGCGGGCAGACCTATCACCGGGTCAGGCTGGGGCCGTTCCGTTCGGCCACCGACCTGGAATCGACCAAGCAGCGCCTGGCCGGCGCCGGCATCAACGCGATCGCGCTGAAAGAAGGTCGCTAAGCACTCCCTGGAAACACTGCGCATGACAGGCAAGACCGCATGGATCACCGGCGCCAGCTCCGGCTTTGGCGCCGCCGCCGTGGAACGCTTCGTGGCCGGCGGCTGGCGGGTGATCGCCAGCGGCCGCCGCGCCGAGCGCCTGCAGCAGCTGGTGGATCGGCACGGCGCCGACAAGGTGCACGCGGCCGCCTTCGACATGCGCGACGAGAACGCCATGCGCGCGGCACATGCGGCGCTGCCGCCGGCCTTCGCGGCCATCGATCTGCTGCTCAACAACGCGGGACTGGCGCTGGGTACGTCCCCGGCGCAGCAGGCGGACCTGGCGCAGTGGAAGCAGATGATCGACACCAACGTCACCGCGCTGGTGACGATGACCCACCTGCTGCTGCCGCAGCTGATCGAACGCCGCGGCGCGATCGTCAACATCAGCTCGATCGCGGGCAGCTACGCCTACCGCGGCGGCAACGTGTACGGCGCCAGCAAGGCCTTCGTCACCCAGTTCTCGCAGAACCTGCGCTGCGACCTGCACGGCACCGGCGTGCGGGTCAGCTCGATCGAGCCGGGCATGGCCGAAACCGAATTCACCGTGGTCCGCACCGGCGGCGACCAGGCCGCCTCCGACCAGCTCTACGCCGGCGCCCATCCGATCAGCGCCTGCGACATCGCCGACACCATCTGGTGGATCGCCAACCTGCCGCCGCACCTCAACATCAACCGCGTCGAGGTGATGCCGGTCAGCCAGTCGGCCGCGGGCTTGCAGGTCGCGCGCGCCCCGTAGAAACCGCGCCGCCGAGTCTGGCGAGCGGTGCCCGCCTTGCGCTCTTGCGAATCAACAGACGAACGTCTGGTCATCGCGGCCCCAATAGACGAGCGTCTGTTCTCCGGCCGTTACTGCATGAACCAGCCGTGGCTGACCACGATCGACTGGCCGGTCAGTGCGGCGGACGGGAAGGTGGCCAGGTACAGCGCGGTCTGGGCGATGTCTTCGAGCGTGGTGAAGGTGGCATCGACGGTGTTCTTCAACATCACGTTCCTGATCACCTCGTCCTCGCTGATGCCCAGCTCCTGCGCCTGCTCGGGAATCTGCCGCTCGACCAGCGGCGTGCGCACAAAACCCGGGCAGATCACGTGCGAGCGCACGTTGTGCGGCGCGCCTTCCTTCGCCAGCGTGCGGGCCAAGCCGAGCAGGCCGTGCTTGGCGGTGACGTAGGGCGCCTTCAGCATCGAGGCCTCGTGCGAATGCACCGAGCCCATGTAGATCACGATGCCGCCGCGGCTTTGACCGGCGCCGTCGTCCTGGTACATGTGCTTCAGCGCGGCCTTGGTGGTGAGGAAGCCGCCGTCCAGATGGATCGCCAGCATCTTCTTCCAGTCGGCAAAGGCCAGCTGGTCGATCGGGTTGATGATCTGCACGCCGGCGTTGGAGATCAGGATGTCCAGACGGCCAAACGCGGCGACCACCCGGTCGGTGCCGGCGTTGACCGCCTCCTCGTTGCTGACATCCATCGCGATGCCGATCGCCTTGCCGCCGGCCGCGTTGATTTCCGCCGCCACTGCATCGGCGGCCTGCTGGTTGATGTCGGCGATCGCCACGCTGGCGCCGTGCTTCGCGTACAGCTCGGCGATCGCCTTGCCGAGGCCACTGGCCGCGCCGGTGATCAGGGCGACCTTGCCTTCAAGACTGCTCATGCCATTGCTCCTTCGGATGGGGAAGGCGCGGCCGCCGGCCGCGCGCATGCCGCAAATTGTAGGCGCCGCTGCGCACGGCGCCATCGGACCTTGGGACAGGACCTCAGCCGAGGTCCTCGGCCAGATAGGTATACGCGGTGAGGCCGCCATCGAGCGCTTCGTATAGCTGCGCCGCTTCGGCGCCGCTCACGCCGGCACTGGCGATGCGTTCGCGGTAGCTCTGTCGCAGCGCTTCGAGGTCGTAGCCGACGTAGTCGAGCATCAGGTCGGTGGTGTCGCCGCTGCGCCTGTGCGCGAACACGTAGCCGTCGCCGTCCACTCGCACGTTGACCGCGTCGGTGTCGCCGAACAGGTTGTGGATGTCGCCCAGGGTCTCCTGGTAGGCGCCGACCATGAAGATGCCGAGCCGGTAGCTTTCGCCGTCCTTCAACGCATGCAGCGGCAGGCTCACGTCGACGCCCTCGGCGTCGACGTAGTGGTCGATGCGGCCGTCCGAATCGCAGGTGAGGTCGACGATCACGCCCCGGCGGGTCGGCTGCTCGTCGAGCCTTGCGATCGGTGCGATCGGGAAGATCTGGCCGATCGCCCACACGTCGGGGATCGACTCGAATACCGAGAAGTTGACGAAATACTTGTCGACCAGTTTCTCGTCCAGCTCGTCCAGCGCGGCGCGATGCGAGCGCTCGGCCGGCAACAGGCGCGTGCGCACCGCGTTGGCGACGGCATAGAACATCTCGTCCAGCCGGGCGCGGTCGGCCAGCGCGAGCTGGCCCAGTGCGTACAGCGTCTGCCCTTCGCTGAGGTGGTGCTGGGCTTCGTGGAACAGCTCCAGCGCGGGGCGCCGATCCAGCTCTCCGTACGTTTCACGCAGGCGGCGCAGCACCGGCGGCTCGTCCACGCACGGCGGCGGGATCGCGCCGGCCGGCACTTCCTCGACCTCGGTCACGTTGACCACCATCACCGCGTGGTGCGCGGTCATCGCGCGGCCCGCCTCGGTGAGGATGTGCGGCGCGGCCAGGCCTTCGGCGGCTACCGCCTCGGCCAGCGACTGCACGATGGTCGAGGCGTATTGCTCGATGGAATAGTTGATCGAGTTGTGGCTGCGCGAGCGCGAGCCCTCGTAGTCCACGCCGAGGCCGCCGCCGACGTCGACAATCTCCAGCGGCACGCCCATCCGGCGCAGCTCGACGAAATAGCGCGTGGCTTCGCGCATGCCGTTGGCAATGTCGCGCACGTTGGAGATCTGCGAGCCCATGTGGAAGTGCTGCAGCTTCAGCGTGTGCTTGAGGCCGGCCGCGTCGAGCCGCTCGATCAGGCTCAGCACCTGGTTCGGCGACAGTCCGAACTTGCCCTTGTCGCCACCGGTGTTCTGCCACTTGCCCGCGCCGATCGAGGCGAGCCGCACGCGCACGCCGAGCAGCGGCTCCACGTCCAGTGCCTTCGCCTCGCTGAACACGTGCTCCAGCTCGGACAGCTTCTCGATCACGATGTGCACGCGCAGGCCGAGCTTCTTGCCGATCAGCGCCAGGCGGATGTATTCGCGATCCTTGTAGCCGTTGCAGATCACGATGGAGCCGGGCCGCGCCATCGCCAGCACCGCCATCAGCTCGGGTTTCGAACCCGCTTCCAGGCCGAAGCCGTGGGTGCCCGCCGCCACCAGCTCGCCGGCCACGCCGCGCTGCTGGTTGACCTTGATCGGATAGATCGCGGTATAGCCGCCGGCGTAGCCGTGTTCGGCGATCGCCTGGGCGAACGCGCCCTGCAGCCGCGCCAGGCGGTCGGCCAGGATGTCGGGAAAACGCACCAGCAGCGGCAGCCGCAGGCCCTCGGCGCGGGCGCGCTCGACGATCTGCGGCAGTGACAGCGCCGGACCGTTGACGCCACGCGGGCGCATCACGATGTCGCCGGCACTGTCCACGTCGACATAACCGTCGCCCCAGTGGGGTACGGCGTAGGTGTGGCGGGCAGCGTCGGTGTTCCAGGGGTTCGCCATGGTGAGAGATCTCCTCGATGGAAAAGGATGATGTCGTCGCAGCGGCGAGCCTTGACGTCTTGCTCAACGGTAGGAGCACGAGCCCGAGCGACCGGAAGCCTCGCACGCCGCGGGGCCGATCGGGCTGGTCGGCCACCGGCAGGACGCCGGCAGGCCAGCCGCCATTGTAACGGGCGGGTGTGGCGATATGCGCAAGACCCGGCCGCCGCTGGCGGGACGTTCACGGCGGTTGTCGCTACAATGGGCAGTCTTGCTATCCCACCACGGTTCGTCAGGAACACCCGCCATGTCGCAGCAGACCACGCCGAATGAAGCCAGCTGGTTCACCGAAGCCCACCAGGCTTCCGGTTCCTCCATCGGTTTCCGCACCGAGCAACTGCTGCACGCGGAGAAGACCCCGTTCCAGACCATCGAGATCCACAAGACCACCGACTGGGGCAACCTGATGGTGATCGATGGCTGCGTGATGCTGACCACCCGCGACAACTTCTTCTACCACGAGATGATGACCCACCCGGCGCTGTTCACCCATGCGCGGGCCAAGCGCGTGGTGATCATCGGTGGCGGCGACTGCGGCACGCTGCGCGAGGTGCTCAAGCACGAGGAAGTCGAGTCGGCCGTGCAGGTGGAGATCGACGAGCGCGTCACCCGCCTGGCCGAGCAGTATTTCCCCGAGCTGTGCGAGTCGAACGACGACCCGCGCGCCGAGCTGCTGTTCATCGACGGCATCAAGTACATGGCCGACGCCGAACCCGATTCGCTGGACCTGGTGATCGTCGACTCGACCGACCCGGTGGGCCCGGCCGAAGGCCTGTTCAACGCCGCGTTCTACGCCAGCTGCTTCAAGGCACTGCGCCATGGCGGCCTGCTGGTGCAGCAGAGCGAATCGCCGCTGGCCCACCTGGAGCTGATCAAGTCGATGCGCTCGGCGATGCGCACCACCGGCTTCAGCGCGGTGAAGACCCTGCCGTTCCCACAGCCGTGCTATCCCACCGGCTGGTGGAGCTGCACGATGGCGCGCAAGGGCGGCGACCTGTCCGGCTTCCGCGAGCGCGGGGCGCTGAGCAAGAACTTCCCCACCCGCTACTACAACGCCGAAATCCACAAGGGCGCACTGGCCCAGCCGGAATTCATGCGCGAAGCTTTTGGCGAATAAGCCAAAAGCTTCAAATGGACATGGTACGGATCTCCGAAGCGCGGCTTGGAACAAGCGCGCTCTGGTGGTGCCCAGGCCCACCTCGGGCCAGCAGCCCCGCCCTCAAAACATCTTCGAGCGCACCTTCGGCAGCAGCACGATCAGCAAGGTGGCGATCGGCCCCAGCAGCAGCGACAGCAGAAACCACAACAGGCCGCTGCGGTTCTTGCCCTGTGCCAGCGCGGCATTGATCAGGGCCAGCGTGCCCCAGCCGACAAACCAGGGTGCGCCGTCGGCGAATGTCGACAGATGATCCACTACGCGTCTCCCGAACGATAATCATGGGGGCGCGGCCTTGCGCCGGGGAACGCCCATCCTAGCAAGCTCGGTGAAAACCGCGCATTTTGGCTGACCGCCGAATCAGCCACGCTTAATCTGCGGGCGGTATGCTGCACGCTTTGACTGCGGAAGCACGCCCATGCTGCACGGACTGCGTCACCTCGCCCTGGTTTGCTCGCTGTCGCTGCTGGCCGCACCGGCATTCGCCGCCAAGACCAAACCCGACGCCAAGGCGCACGGCCCCAGCGCCAGTGCCCAGGCCCGCGACAAGGCGCAGCTGGCCTTTCAGCGCGACCTGGTGAGCGTGCTGGCACCCGGTGGCGATCCGAACCGCCTGCTCGGGGCTGCGCTGCTGGCACGTCCGCTGTTCAACCAGCCGCCCGCCAACAGCTTCCATCGACTGATCGAACGGGCGGCGATGGCCGAAGGCGCCGGCGCCGCCATCAGCTGGGCCCAGCTGGCCGATTGCGACGCCGAGGCCGATGCGTGCCCGAACAGCGCCGCGCTGGACAAGCTGCTGACCCAAGCTCCCGACAATGCCGCCGTCTGGCTGGTCAAGCTGGGCGCCGACGCGCGGGGCATGAAGCAGGATGACGCGCGCGACGACCTGGCCAAGGCCGCGGCGGCGAAACTCTACGACGACTACAGCGGCGTCAGCTTGCAGGCGCTGGCTGGCTCGGTCGGCGTGCTGCCGCCACCGGCCGACACGCTGGACCCCGCCCATGCGGGTGGCGCGGTAGGCATGCAGACCATCCTGGTGTTCGGCCTGGCCAGCAGCCAGCCGCAGCCGAGCCTCCCGCTGATCGCCAAGCTTTGCGAAAACGCCGGCAAGGATGCCTCGATCAAGTCCGACTGCCTGGCGCTGGGCAAGACGCTGGAATGGGGCTCCAGCCCGCTGGCCCGATCGCTGGGCCTGCACCTGCGCGAGGTGCTTTCCGACGATCCGGCCGCGCAACAGGAAGCAAAGGACGCCCGCCGCACGCTGATCTGGCAGGTGCAGAACTTCACCCAGCTGCTGGCCCGTGCCCCGGACGATGCCGCACTGTCGCAGCGCCTGCTGGCGCTGGCCCGCAAGGGCGGCACCCAGATGAGCCTGCAACTGGCTGCGTTGCGCGAGAACAGCATCCCCACCGACCCGCCCGCCGACTGGCAGCCGCGAACCGCAGCGAATCAGGAATAGGGCACGGGGGAAGGGCGGAGCGGCGCGCTTTTCCGCTTCGCGATTGTCTCTGCCCGATTCCCTGCCCAGGCCCCATTCCCCTTTCGCGCCTCGCCCGTTAGGCTGGGATCACCTTACGTGGCAGGGGTGATCCGATGCTTACGACGCTGGTGGCAAGCAGCAAGGGTGGTTGCGGCAAGAGCACACTGGTGACGCAACTGGCGTCGCACTGGGCACAGGCGGGGCAGCACACGGCCATCGTCGACGGCGACCGGCAACATTCCAGCTTCCACTGGGCCGAACTGCGGCCGGACAACGTCCCCGGCGTGCTGGCGCTCGAAGGCGGTCGACGCGGCCTGCAGCGGGTGCCGCCGGACACGCAGCAGCTGTTGATCGACACCCCGGCCGGTTCCACCGAGCGTGACCTCGAGCCCTACCTCGAATCGGCCAACGTGCTGCTGGTGCCGGTGCTGCCGTCCTCGTTCGACCTCGACGCCACCCTGCATTTCCTCGACGAGCTGCGTTCGATCAACCGCATCCACCGGGGCAAGCTGCCGGTGGCGCTGGTGGCCAACCGGCTCAAGCCGTGGACCCACGCCAGCCAGGACGCGGTGGTCCGGCTCGCCGAGCAATCGCCCTTCCCGATCGCGGCGCAACTGCGCGACAGCCAGGCCTATGTGCTGCTGGCCGGCCTCGGCAAGGGCATCTTCGACTACCAGTCCGAACAGGTCCGCAGTCACCAGCAGGACTGGAAGGCCTTGCTGCGCTGGATCAAGCGCCAGCACTGAAGCACGCATCCCTGATGCATCCCGCGCGCCTCGCGCAACCACTGCCGGAGTTCCCCATGCACGAACTGATCTTGTTGCGCCACGCCGAAGCGGTGCCGATAGAAGCCGCCGGCGAGGATCGACAACGCCCGCTGAGCAGCCGCGGCGAGCAGGAAGCCCAGGCCGCCGGCCTGTGGCTGGCCTCGCACAAGCTGCGTCCGGACCGGGTGCTTTGCTCGCCCACCTTGCGCACCGACGAAACCACCCGACTGGCGCTGGCGGCGATCGACAACGCCCCGGTGCCGCAACAGGCCGCCGAGATCTACGACGCCTCGCCCGGCGAGCTGCTGGCCCTGCTCGACCAGCACGACGACGCCGGCACCGTGCTGCTGGTCGGCCACAATCCCGGCATCGAGCGCCTGGTCGCGCTGCTGGTCGAAGGCCGCTCCGACGAATTCCGCGGCATGCCTCCCGGGGCGCTGGCCGTGCTGCATCTGAACGGCTCGCTGGAGCCTGGCAACGCGCGACTGGATGCCTTCTGGTCGCCCTGACCCGCCGCTCCGACCCGCCCGGCGCTGCGCCGGCATCGACGCTTCCCGTACCGTGCTGGCGGCCGTGCAATCACGGCCGCACCGGGCGCAGCACGTATCATCTGCCCATGTCCGTTACCTGCCGATTCCTGCTACCACTGCTGCTGGCGCTGACGCTGCTGCAGGGCTGCACCGTGTCGCGGGCGCAGATCCGCCGCGCCGACGCGGTGGTGGCCGCCACCACCAACCGCAGCAGCAGCTGTGACCAGCCCGACCATTGCGCCACGCCGTCGCCGCTGCGGGCCGCCGCCGTGGCGGCCGTGGCCGCATCCACGCCGGCGCAGCCGGTGCACGTGGTCACCCTGCTCGACGACAGCGAGCCGGCGCTGGCCGCGCGCATCAACCTGGTGCGGGCGGCGCAGCAGTCCGTCGACGTGCAGACCTTCATCTGGGACCAGGACGACGCCGGCCAGCTGATGCTGGACGAACTGGTGCGCGCGGCCAGACGCGGCGTGCAGGTGCGCATCCTGGCCGACCAGCTGTTCTCGTTCGGCAACGTCGACCTGCTCGACCGGCTGGCCCGGATCAGCCCGAACCTCGAGGTGCGGCTGTACAACCCCACCTTCCACAAGGCGCGCACCCAGCCACTGGAGTTCGCCGCCGGCGTGCTGTGCTGCTTCATGCAGTTCAACCAGCGCATGCACAACAAGCTGCTGCTGGTCGACGGCCTGATCGGCATCACCGGCGGGCGCAACTACCAGGACCGCTACTTCAACTGGGACGATGCCTTCGACTACGTCGACCGCGACGTGATGGTGGGCGGCCCGGCCGCCCGCGCCATGGCGGACAGTTTCGACCTGTTCTGGGACCATCCCCGTGCGGCGCCGCTGACCCACCTGCGCGACGTCAACGCGCGCCTGCTGGGCGACACCACGCCACCGGACTGGCCGGCGCCGAAGTACCGACGCCCGCAGCGGGTGGCGCAGTTGCTGCAGGCCGCCGAGGACCCGGCGTGGTTGCAGGCCTGGCTGGTCGATCCCAGCCTGCAGGTGGGCAAGGTCGACTACTTCAGCGACCTGCCGGCCAAGACCGACGAGCCCGACAAGCGGCGCGCGCGGCAGTACACCGGCCACATCATGCGCATGGTCAGCGGCGCGAAGCGCGAGGTCCTGCTGCAGACGCCGTACCTGGTGATGAGCAAGCGCGCGCAGCACATCTTCCGCGTGCTGCATCGCCTTCCCGACCCGCCACGGGTGATCGTGTCGACCAACTCGCTGGCCTCCACCGATGCGTTCGCGGTGTACGCGATGTCGTACAAGCACCGCAAGCGCTACCTCACCAAGTTCGGCTTCGAGATCCACGAGTTCAAGCCGCACGCACCCAGCGCGGCGGTTGACAACGAACTGGCCAACCTGGACACCGACGCCGCCGCGCTGCCGCCGGACCTCGTCAGCCCGGACGGTCCGGCGCGCGCCCGCTTCCACCTGCTGGGCAGCCGCGGCAGCAACAACCGGCCGGCGCCGCTGCACAGCGAAGGCCGGCGCTACGGCCTGCACGCGAAGTCGATCGTGGTCGACGATGCCTTCGCCATGGTCGGCTCGCACAATTTCGACCCGCGCTCGGACCACTACAACACCGAGGCCGGGGTGATCGTCTACGACCACGCGTTCGCCGACCAGCTGCGCCACAGCATCATGCGCAGCGTGCAGCCGGAGAACGCCTGGGTGGTCGCCCCGCGACAGTCGAAGGTGCCGGTGCTGACCGACATCAACCGGGCCATCGGCACGGTGTCGGAAAGCCTCCCGCTGTTCGACCTGTGGCCGTTCCGCTACGCCACCAGCTACGACCTCAAGCCCGGCTGCCAGCCGATGCGCGCCACCGATCCGGACTTCTACGCCTGCTACCAGCCGGTCGGCGACTTCCCCGACGTGGCGCTGTCGCCGAAGCTGATCATCACCCGGCTGGTCACCGCGTTCGGGGTGGGCGCCAAGGGCGTGCTGTAGGGGCAGGCTTCGCCTGTCTTGCGCAACGGCAGCCGCCGTCGTTACGGGACGCGGGCGATGCGGTCGCCCTGCGAGGAGTAGCGCATCGGCAGTTCGCCGCTGAGGCCGTCCGGATGATCGGCCGGCACGGCGAAGCGCCAGCCGCGCACGCTGCGCAAGGCGTGCTCGTCGAGGACCGGGTCGCCGCTGGACTGGATCAGGCTGGCGGCGCTGACCTGGCCCTGGCCATCGATGTCGAGGTGGAGCAGGACGCGGCCATCGAGGTGGCCACGCAGCTGCTCCCATGACTGCGAGGTGTCGGCGGGTGTCGCCAGCGGCACCAGGGCCGGCGCGGGTGCGGGCACGAAGGCGGCCTGCACCTCGTCAGCGACGATCCGCGGCGGCTGGGCGCGACGCGTCGGCACCGCGCGCGGCCGAACGTGCGGGCGACGCGGCGCCGGGCGGGCACGCACGGCGGTGGGCGTGTCGACCGTGGCGGCATAGCGCGCCGGCGGGCCGGTCCAGACGCCGGTCTGCGTGCTGAGCCAGCCGGTGCCGGCCGTGCCGACGAGCAGGGCCAGCAGGCTGAGTGTGGAGGTGGTGCGCAGGCGAAACATGGCGGCCTTTATGCACCCGCCCGGGCGAATCGCGGCTGAAGCCGCGACCCGCTCACCGTTCGAGGATGGCGGTGACGCCCATGCCGCCGGCGGTGCAGATCGAGATCAGGCCGCGGCCCGAGCCTTTCTGTTCGAGCATCTTCGCCAGGGTGGCCACGATGCGCGCGCCGGTGGCGGCGAACGGATGGCCCACCGCCAGGCTGGAGCCGTGCACGTTGAGCCTGGCCGGGTCGATCGAACCCAGCGGCGCATCCAGACCCAGGCGCTGCTTGCAGTAATCCGCCGACTCCCACGCGCGCAGCGTGCACAGCACCTGCGCCGCGAACGCTTCGTGGATCTCGTAGAAATCGAAATCCTGCAGGCTCAGGCCGTTGCGGGCCAGCATCCGCGGCACGGCGATGGTCGGCGCCATCAGCAGGCCCTCGCCGTGGACGAAGTCGACCGCGGCCACTTCCGCGTCGCGCAGGTACGCCTGCACGGTCAGCCCGCGCTGCGCCGCCCAGGCGTCGCTGCCCAGCAGCACCGCGGCCGCGCCGTCGGACAGGCCGGTGGAGTTGCCGGCGGTCAGCGTGCCGTGGCCGGAGCGCTTGTCGAACGCCGGCTTCAGCGAAGCCAGTTTCTCCATGCTCGAATCGGGCCGCAGGAAACCGTCGCGCTTGAGGCCACGGAACGGCACCAGCAGGTCGTCGAAGAAACCCTCGGCATAGGCGGCCGCCAGCTTGTGGTGGCTGTCCAGCGCCAGCTGGTCCTGCGCCTCGCGGCCGACATGCCACTCGCGCGCCATCTGCTCGCAGTGGTCGCCCATCGACTTGCCGGTGCGCGGCTCGGCCACGCCGGGGAACGAGGGCTTCAATTCGCTGAAGGAGAACCCGCGCAGCGCGACCTTCAGCTTGTCCATCGGCGTCTTCGCGCGGTTCATCGCCAGCAGGCGCTTGCGCAGGCGGGTGCCGTAGACGATCGGCACGTCCGAGGTGGTGTCCGAGCCGCCGGCGATGCCGGCCTCGATCTGCCCGGCGGCGATCTTGTTGGCGATGATGATGGTGTTGTCCAGCGAAGTACCGCAGGCACGGGCGGTGGTGATGCCCGGCGTGGTCGGCGCCAGCCCGGAGCTGAGCAGCGACTCGCGCGCCAGGTTCCAGTCCGACGCGTGCTTGATCACCGCGCCCATCGCCACTTCGCCCAGTTCCACGCCATGCAGGCCGAAGCGTTCGACCAGTGCGCCCAGCACCTTCACCGACATGCCGAAGTTGCCGACGTCGGCATAGGCGGTGTTGTTGCGGCAGAACGGAATGCGTACCCCGCCGATGATGCCGACGCGCCTCTGCGTGTTTTCCATGCTCAAAACAGTCCACCACTCAAGTTGGGTCAAGGCTAACCCGCCATGCCGTGCGGCGGAAGCCCAAAACGCTGAATGGTAGAATTGTGCTCTTTGTCCGTGGATGCAAACCCCGTGGAAGCGCAAACGCTGATCGCCCTGCCCATCGTGCTGGCCCTGGAACCGGTCGCGGGCGAGCCGCCGGCGCGCCTGACCCTGAGCCGCGACGAAGCCGCCGAACTGGCCGCCCTGGTCGCCACCGACCTGCATGCGCTGGTGCCGCAGGTCGACGCGGCCCGGCTCGCACTGGCCGGTGCGCTGTTCGATCAGGTCGAATTGCTGCGTCCCGGCTTCCCGGTGTGGAGCACGCTGGACGAGCTGGCCCGGCGCGTGCCGCGCGGGCACCTGGAGAACGTGGTGGCCTTCGGCAGCCACGAGGGCCACATGCCGGCGCAGCCGCTGGAACCCTCGACCCTCTACGCCGAAGGCCCGATGCGGCTGCTGCCGATGAGCCTGCTGGCCCCGGCGGAACTCGCCGAAGAACTTTCCGACCAGCTGGAGATCCAGCTGGTCGGCCGCGGCGAGACGGGCGCGCTGACCGCCGACTGGCTGATGCGCACGCTGGGCATCCGGCTGGAACACGTGCGTTACCTCAGCCGCAACGACCTGCTGGCGCTGACCTGCGTGCAGTACGAACACGTCAACCTGGCGCCGCTGTGGTCGCTGCTGGAAACCGCGCTGCTGACGCCGTATCGCGAGGAATCCACGATGAGCGCGCGCGGCCTGGCGCTGCGCTACGCGGACGGCAAGGTGCTGGCGCAGTCGCCGTCGCAGTGGCTGGCCGGGCAGGGCGGCGACACGGCCGAGCGGGCGCACGCGCTGGCCGGCATCGTGTTCGAGCTGCGCCAGTACGCGGCCCTGCTCGACGCCCACCAGCTGCCGTTGCAGTTGCAGCCGGCGCCGACGCTGGTGGTCGAGGCCGGTGACGGCTACCTGCTGGAAACCCTGGCCGCGGCGGACGCCCGTTACGACCCGCCCACCCTGTTTGCGCACGAGGCTCCCGGCCTGGGCGTGGTGGCGATCACCGTCAGCCAGCGTGGCGAGTCGCGGGTGCTGGCGCACGCCTGGCCGCTGAAGCCGCAGGCACTGGGCAGCCTGCTGGCCCTGCTGACCGATCGCCACGGCAGCGCCGGCGAGCTGCATGCGCTGGGCCGGATCATGCTGGACGAGCACGGCCAACTGGCGGCGCCGGCCACGATCCTCCACTAGCGGGCGGATCGTTCGCCCCCCGTCTGTGCAAACGCCGGAACTCGGCGCATGATGATCCGGCGCCACAGGGGGCGCCACGCTGACGGAAGCACCATGCGGCCGCACAAGTCTGCCGAGGTATTGCCTTCGCTCGCAAGCCGGCCGGACTGGTCGGAAAAGATGCTGCGCGGCACCCCGGTGCTGCTGGCTTATCTCGACCACGAGCAGCGTTTCCGCTATGCCAACGAAACCCATCGGCACTGGCTGGGTCTCGATCCCGAGCGGCTGATCGGCCGGCACCTGATCGAGGTGATCGGCGAGCGCAACCACCGGCTGGCCGGCACGGCGCTGGCCCAGGCCTACGCGGGCACCGCGGCCAGCTACGAGGGCGAGCTGTTCAACGGCAACGAGCGCCGCTACGCGCACGGCAATTTCCAGCCCGACTTCGACCCGGACGGCCACGTCTGCGGCATCTTCACCGCGCTGATCGACATCACCGAACGGCGCACCCTGGAACTGCAGCTGCACGAAAGCGAGCAGCGCTTCTTCAGCGCGTTCCAGCACGCGGCGATCGGCATGGCGCTGACCAAGCCGGACGGCCAGTTCCTGCGGGTCAACGCGGCGGTCTGCCAGATGCTGGGCTATTCGGAGCAGGAGCTGCTGCAGCAGGACATCGGCCGGCTGAGCCATCCCGAGGACGTCGCCGCCGACCAGGCACTGATGGCCCAGTTGCTGGCCGGCGAGCGCGATTCCTACCAGCTGGAGAAACGCAACTTCCACAAGCTCGGCCACGTGGTGCACATCCTGCTCAGCGTGTCGCTGGTGCGCGATGCGGCCGGGGCGCCGCTGTATTTCGTTTCCCAGGTGCAGAACATCAGCCAGCGCAAGGCCTTCGAGGACGCGCTGCACCGCGAGCGCGAGCTGGCCGAGGTGACCCTGCGCTCGATCGGCGACGCGGTGATCACCACCGACCCGCAGGTCCGCGTCACCTCGCTCAACCCGATCGCCGAGGCGATGACCGGCTGGAGCAGCGCCGAGGCGAACGGTCGGCCGATCGAGGAGATCTTCCAGCTGTTCGACGCCCAGGGCGGCCTCGCCGTGGCCAACCCGCTGCGCTCGGCGATCGAGCAGAACCTCATCGTCGACCTGGCCGGCAAGACCCTGCTGCGCCATCGCCACGGCTTCGACACGCCGGTGGAGGATTCCTCCGCGCCGATCCATGACCACGCCGGCAACGTGATCGGCGGCGTGCTGGTGTTCCATGACGTCAGCGAGAACCGGGCGCTGGCGCTGAAGATGATCCACCTGACCCAGCACGACACGCTGACCGGCCTGCCCAACCGCAGCCAGCTGCCCGGCCACATCAACCGGGCGATCGACAGCGCCAGCCGGCGCCGGCAACGCGCCGCGGTGCTGTACATCGACATCGACAACTTCAAGCAGGTCAACGAGCTGGTCGGCCACACCGCGGGCGACCAGGTGCTGCGCTCGTTCATCAGCCAGCTGCAGCGCTGCCTGCCCGGCGACGAATTGCTCAGCCGCTACGGCGGCGACGAATTCGTGGTGGTGCTGCCGCACGTGGACAGCGCGGGCGAGGCGGCGAGCCTGTGCCGGGACCTGATCACTCACGGCGAACAGACCCGCATCGCGGGCCAGCCGGAGCTGTCGCTGCACCTGAGCATCGGCATCAGCATCTATCCGGACGACGCCACCAGCGCCGACGAGCTGGTGCAGCATGCCGAGACCGCGCTGGTGGCGGCGAAGGCCCAGGGCCAGCACGGCTATCGCTTCTTCACCGCGTCGATGAACGAGCGCGCGCGCGCGCAGCGACGGATCGAGACGGGCCTGCGCCAGGCCTTGCCGGGCAATCAGCTGAAGCTGCACTACCAGCCGAAGGTCGACGCGCACAGCGGCCGCATCGTCGGGGCCGAGGCCTTGCTGCGCTGGCAGCTCAACGGGCGCGATCTGTACAAGCCGGACCAGTTCATCCCGGTGGCCGAGGATTCCGGGCTGATCCTGCCGATCGGCGCCTGGGTGCTGCGCCAGGCCTGCCGCCAGGCGCGGATGTGGCAGCAGGCCGGGCACGAGATCCCGATTTCGGTGAACGTGTCGCCGCTGCAGTTCCAGCACGCGGATTTCTACACCTGGCTGGACGACGTGCTGGAGGAGGCCGGGCTGGATTCGCGCCTGCTGGAGCTGGAACTGACCGAACGCATGGTGATGTCCGGCGGCGAAGCCACCACCGGCCTGCTGCAGCGGATCAAGCGTCGCGGCGTGCGGCTGTCACTGGACGATTTCGGCACCGGCTATTGCAGCCTGTCCTACCTGAAGCATTTCCCCATCGACGCACTGAAGATCGACCGCGTGTTCGTGCGCGACATCACCAGCGATCACGATACCGCCACCATCACCAGCGCGATCATCGCGATGGCGCGCAGCCTCAACAAGGACGTGATCGCCGAAGGCGTGGAAACGCGCGAGCAGGGCAGTTTCCTGCGCCACGCCGGCTGCTCGCAGCTGCAGGGTTTCCTGTACGGCATGCCGATGCCGGCAAGCGAACTGCAGAAGCTGCTCGCCGAACCGGTGACTGCGCCGTAGGCGGACAACGTCCGCCTACGAATCAGCGGTCAGCGGCATCTCGTACATGAAATAGTGGCAGCGCTGCATGCCCAGGCCTGCGTAGGTGGCCTGGGCGTGGCGGTTTTCGGTTTCCACGTACAGCCGCAGGCCCACCGCGCCGGCCGCCGCCGCGAGCCGTTCCACTTCCGCGTACAAGGCGCGGAAGACCCCGCCGCGGCGCGCGGCGGGAATCACGTAGACGCTCTGGATCCACCAGAAATCGCCGTTGCGCCAGTCGCTCCATTCGCGCGTCACCAGCAGGCTGGCGACCGCCGTGCCGTCGCGTTCGGCGACCAGGTAGAAGCCGCGCTGCGGCTGCTCGAACACGCCGGCCACGCCGCGCGCCAGGATCGCCGGGTCGAGCTGCTTCTGCTCGGTTTCCCAGGCCATCGCCGCGTTCCACTGGACCAGGCTGGCGAGATCGGCGGGTTCGGCGGCACGAATCTGCAGTGGCACGGCATGACTCCCATCGGTGGTGAGGCCACATCCTAGCCTGCGTGGCCTTCACATGCCGCCGCGTAGTTTCTGCGCCGGGGCCGCGCCCGGCGAATGGCCCTTCGCCTGCACGCCGCGCCACGGCCGCCGGGTCCCCCGCGTTGTCCGTCATCCCCCACCGGCAAGCCACAAGGATGCCCCGTTTGAACATCGGCACTCTCCTCGACCTGCTGAAGCTGCGCCGGTTGAACGCGTTCCGGCGCCGGCGCGCCGCCGCCCGCACCCGGCCCGAGCAGGAGCCCGCGCTGCGCGCCGAACTGTTCAGCGCCGAACAGATGGAGCGGCACGGGCGGGCGCTGGCGAGCCAGCACCGGCTCAGCGCGCGGCGCAACGCCGACCTGCTGTTGGCGCGGCTGGCCGACAACGAGGCGGTGCTGACCCACACCTGCGAACGGCTGACCCACGCCACCCGCAAGCGCCTGCGCATCACCCCGGCCGGCGAATGGCTGCTGGACAATTTCTACCTGGTCGAGGAACAGATCCGCATCGCCCGGCGGCACCTGCCCAAGGGCTACAGCCGCGAACTGTCGCGCCTGGCCCAGGGGCCGTCCGCCGGCCTGCCGCGCGTCTACGACATCGCGCTGGAGATCATTTCGCACGGCGACGGCCGCGTCGATGCGAACAGCCTGCAGCGTTTCATCCAGGCCTATCAGGAGGTGTCGCCGCTGAAGCTGGGCGAGTTGTGGGCGATCCCGATCATGCTGCGGCTGGCCTTGATCGAGAACCTGCGCCGGGTGGCCGCGCGGGTGATGGCCGACTGGCGCTACCGCGGCCGCGCCGCGCGCTGGGCCGACAACCTGATCGCCACCACCGAAACCGATCCGAACTCGGTGGTGCTGGTGGTGGCCGACATGGCCCGATCGGACCCGCCGATGAACGGCCCGTTCGTGGCCGAGATGGCGCGCCGGCTGCAGGGCCAGAGCCCGGCGCTGGCGCTGCCGTTGAGCTGGATCGAGCAACGCCTGGCCGCATCGGGGCAGAGCGTCGAACACCTGGTGCAGGTCGAGGCGCAGCAGCAGGCCACCAACCAGGTCACCATCAGCAACAGCATCGGCAGCCTGCGCACGCTGGCGGCGATCGACTGGCGCGATTTCACCGAGCACTGCAGCCTGGTCGAGCGCTGCCTGCGCGACGATCCGGCCGGCATCTACGCCGCGATGGATTTCGCCACCCGCGACCGCTACCGCCACGTGGTGGAATCGATCGCCCGCCAGCACAAGCTGACCGAACTGGCGGTGGCGGATGCCGCGATCGAGCTGAGCGCCGCCGCGGTCGCCGCCGGCGGCGACACGCTGGCGCAACACGTGGGCTATTACCTGGTCGACCGGGGCCGTGTCGCGCTGGAGCGCCACCTGGGCATCCACCCGCGGCTGGCCGTAGTGCTGCGCCGGGCGTTCGACCGGGCGCCGTTGCCAATCTACCTGGGCACGCTGGCCGTGCTCACGTTCGCCTTCGCCCAACCGCTGGTCGCGGCCGCGGCCCATGACGGCTTGCCGCCGTGGGCGCTGATCGCGATCGCGGTGCCGGCCGTGATCCTGGCCAGCCAGCTCGGACTGAGCCTGCTCAACTGGCTGGCCACGCTGTCCATCGCGCCGCAGCAGTTGCCGCGGATGGACTATTCGCGCGGCATCCCCGCGCACGCGCGCACGCTGGTGGCGATCCCCAGCCTGTTCGCCAGCGAACAGGACGTCGAGGACCTGGTCGAGGCGCTGGAGGTGCGCTTCCTCGGCAATCGCGACGAGCACCTGCACTTCGCCCTGCTCACCGACTTCGCCGACGCCGACCGCGAAACCCTGCCCGGCGAAGAGCACCTGCTGCGGCTGGCGCAGCGGCGCATCGAGGCGCTCAACGACCGCTACGCCAGCGCCACGGCCGACCGCTTCTTCCTGTTCCATCGCCCGCGCCGCTGGAATGCCGCCGAGCAGTGCTGGATGGGCCACGAGCGCAAGCGCGGCAAGCTGGCCGACTTGAACGCGCTGCTGCGCGGCGGCGGCGGCACGGCCTTCATGCGCGTGGTGGGCGACATCGCCTCGCTGCCGCCGGTGCAGTACGTGATCACGCTCGACACCGACACCGAGCTGCCGCGCGATGCGGCGCAGGCGTTCGTCGGCGCCATCGATCATCCGCTGAACCGCGCGGTGTACGACCCCGAACGGCGCCGCGTGGTCAGCGGCTACGCGATCCTGCAGCCGCGCGTGGGGATCAGCCTGCCCAGCACGGCGCGCTCGCGCTACGCCCAGCTGTACGGCAGCGACGCCGGCATCGATCCGTACACGCAGATGGTTTCGGACGTCTATCAGGACGTGTTCGGCGAAGGCTCGTTCATCGGCAAGGGCATCTACGCCGTCGACGCCTTCGAACGCACCCTGGATGGCCGCTTCCCGGAAAACCGCATCCTCAGCCATGACCTGGTCGAGGGCTGCCATGCGCGCTCGGGCCTGCTCAGCGACACGCAACTGTTCGAAGCCTGGCCCGCCCGCTACGGCGCCGACGTCAGGCGCCGCCATCGCTGGATTCGCGGCGACTGGCAGCTGCTGCCGTGGCTGCTGCCGTGGGCGCCGACCGCGCACGACGGCTGGCGGCGCAATGCGCTGACCGCGTTGTCGCGCTGGAAGATCCTCGACAACCTGCGCCGCTCGCTGGTGCCGGCCGCGCTGCTGGCGCTGCTGCTGGTCGGCTGGCTGGTGATCTCGCCGGTGCTGTCATGGACCCTGGCGGTGCTGGCGATGGTGCTGGTGCCGCCTCTGCTGTCGGCCCTGCTGGACCTGGTGCAGAAGCCGCGCGACGTGGAACTCGACCAGCACCTGCGCGCCGGCCTGCACGACGGCGTGCAGCACTTCGTGCGGATGGGGTTGGGGCTGGCCTGGCTGCCGCACGAGGCGCATTACCATCTCGACGCGATCGTGCGCACGCTGTGGCGGATGGCGGTCAGCCGCCGGCACCTGTTGCAATGGCAGACCTCCAGCGAGGTCGAGCGGCGCAGCAGCAACGCGGCCTCGGCGATGTGGCGGCTGATGTGGATCGGCCCCGCGCTGGCGCTGCTGATGATCGTGCTGCTGGCGCTGCAACGGCCGCTGGCGTTGTGGCTGGCCGCACCGCTGCTGCTGTTGTGGCTGGCCTCGCCGCTGCTGGCGTGGTGGATCAGCCAGCCGCGCACGCAGGACAGCTTCGTGCCGGATGCGCGGCAGCAGCGCTTCCTGCGCACGCTGGCGCGCCAGACCTGGGCGTTCTTCGACGTGCACGTCAACGCCGCCGAGCACTGGCTGCCGCCGGACAACCTGCAGGAGCAGCCCGGCCCGGTGGTCGCCCATCGCACCTCGCCCACCAACATCGGCATGGCCTTGCTGGCGGGCCTGGCCGCGCACGACTTCGGCTTCCTCGGCACGGCGCGCCTGCTCGAACGCACCCGGCTGACCCTGGACACCATGCAACGGCTGCCGCGCCACCGCGGCCACTTCTACAACTGGTACGACACCCAGACCCTGCAGCCGCTGGCGCCGATGTACGTGTCGGCGGTGGACAGCGGCAATCTGGCCGGCCACCTGCTGACCCTGTGCCCCGGCCTGCTCGAGCTGATCGACGCGCCGGTGTTCGGCCCGCACCTGCTGCAAGGCCTGCTCGACACGCTGGAACTGCTGCACGACGCACTCGAGCGCGACGCCGCATCGCAGCTGGTGCCGCTGCGACGCCTGCTGCACGAGGCCATTGCCACGCCGCCGGCATCCACCGGCGCCACGGTGCTGCTGCTCACCGAACTGCGCCGGCACGCCCATGCGCTGGCCGCGGCGGCGGACGCGCCGGCCGTCGGCGACGCGCGCTTCTGGCTGGATGCCCTGCGCGGGCAGATCGACGAACTGCATGCCGACGCCGTGCTGCTCGAACTCGATGCGCCGCCGGACGAAGCCGTGGGCTTCAGCGGCATTCCCACCCTGCATCAGCTGGCGCGCATCGAACCGCTGTGCTGGCCGGACGCCGCCGACGCCGAAGGCGTGCGCGAGCGCGCGTCCGCCCGGATCGCCCTGATCGAACAGCTGGCCCATCTCGCCGAGCAACTGGCGCAGATGGACTACCGCTTCCTCTACGACAGCACGCGCGACCTGCTGGCGATCGGCTACAACGTCGACCAGCACCGGCTGGACGCCAGCTACTACGACCTGCTGGCGTCCGAAGCGCGGCTGGCCAGCTTCGTGGCGATCGCCCAGGGCCAGCTGCCCAAGGACAACTGGTTCGCGCTGGGCCGGCTGCTGACCACGGTGGGCGGCGAACCGGTGTTGCTGTCGTGGACCGGCTCGATGTTCGAATACCTGATGCCGACCCTGGTGATGCCCGGCTTCGAGGGCACCCTGCTGGAGCAGACCTGTCGCGCCGCGGTGGCCCGGCAGATCGAATACGGCAACCAGCTGGGCATCCCGTGGGGCGTTTCCGAATCGGGCTACAACACGCTCGATGCGCACTTCACCTACCAGTACCGCGCGTTCGGCGTGCCGGGTCTGGGCCTGAAGCGCGGCCTGGGCGACGACGTGGTGATCGCGCCGTACGCCAGCGCGCTGGCGATGATGGTGGCGCCCGCGGCGGCCACGAAGAACCTGCAGCGCCTGGCCGGCATCGGGGCGCGCGGCCTGTACGGCCTGTACGAAGCGATCGACTACACGCCGGCGCGCCTGCCGCTGGGCCAGGACGCGGCGATCGTGCGGCAGTTCATGGCGCATCACCAGGGCATGACCCTGCTGGCGCTGGACTACGCCCTGCTGGAGCGACCGATGCAGCGCCGCTTCGAATCGCACCCGCAGTTCCAGGCCAGCAGCCTGCTGCTGCAGGAGCGCGTGCCGAAGACCGCCGCCGAATACCTGCACGCCACCGGCTTCCCCGAGCGCGCCGGCGGCGTGCGCCCGGAGGCGCGGCTGCGCGTGTTCGCCGATCCCGACCGGGCGCTGCCGGCGGTGCAGCTGCTTTCCAACGGGCGCTACCACATCATGCTCAGCAGCGGCGGCGGCGGCTACAGCCGGCGCGGCGAACTGGCGCTGACCCGCTGGCACGAAGACATCACCCGCGATCACTGGGGCAGCTTCTGCTACGTGCGCGAGGTCGCCAGCAACGCCTGCTGGTCCACCGCCTACCAGCCCACCTGCCGCAAGACCGAGCAGTTCGAGGCGATCTTCTCCGAGGCGCGCGCCGAGTTCCGCGTGCGTGAACGCGAGTTCGACGCGCATACCGAGATCGTGGTGTCGCCGGAAGACGACATCGAGCTGCGCCGCACCCACCTCACCAACCGCGGCCGCACGCGGCGCACGATCGAGCTGACCAGCTACGCCGAAGTGGTGCTGGCGCCGCCGATCGCCGACGCGCTGCACCCGGCCTTCAGCAAGCTGTTCGTGCAGACCGAGCTGGTGCCCGAGCTGCAGGCGATCGTCTGCACCCGCCGCCCCCGCGCGGCCGGCGAGCACATGCCGTGGATGTTCCACCTGCTGGCCGTGCACGACGCCGACATCGTGGAGATCTCCTACGAAACCGATCGCGCGCGCTTCATCGGCCGCGGCCGCAGCACGGCCGATCCGCAAGTGTTTGATCGCGGGCAGGCGCAGTTGTCCAACAGCGACGGCTCGGTGCTCGATCCGATCATGGCGATCCGCTGCCGGATCACGCTGGAACCGGACCAGACCGCCACCATCGACTTCGTCAGCGGCATCGCCGAGCAGCGCGATGGCTGCATTCAACTGATCGGCAAGTACCGCGACCGCCACCTCGCCGACCGCGTGTTCGACCTGGCCTGGACGCACAGCCAGGTGCTGCTGCGCCAGCTCAACGCCAGCCTCGCCGACGCCCAGCTGTACGAGCACATGGCCACCAGCATCCTGTATCCCAACGCCAGCCTGCGCGCCCAGCCCGCCGTGCTGCGGGCCAACCGGCGCGGCCAGTCCGGCCTGTGGGGACAATCCATTTCCGGCGACCTGCCGATCGTGCTGCTGACGATCACCAGCCCCGCGCGGATCGAGCTGGTGCGCCAGCTGGTGCAGGCGCACGCGTACTGGCGCCTGAAGGGCCTGGCGGTGGACCTGGTGATCTGGAACGAGGACCGCGCCGGCTACCGGCAGGAACTGCAGGACCAGATCATGGGCCTGATCGCCTCGGGCAGCGAGGCGAGCCTGCTCGACCGGCCCGGCGGCATCTTCGTGCGCCCGTCGCAGCAGTTGTCCGGCGAGGATCGCGTGGTGATGCTGGCCAGCGCGCGACTGATCCTCGGCGATGCGCGGGGCAGCCTGGCCGAACAGATCGGACGACGGCAACCGGCCGTGCATGCACCGCGCTTCGAGCCCAGCCGTCCGCTGCGCAGCGACGGCGACCCGGGCGCGGCGGAAGTCCCGGCACCGGCATCGCTGCAACTGGCCAACCCGCACGGCGGCTTCAGCGCCGATGGCCGCGAGTACGTCATCGTGCAGCAGGGCGGGCAGGGCACGCCGGCGCCGTGGTGCAACGTGCTGGCCAATCCGCACTTCGGCACGGTGATCTCCGACTGCGGCAGCGCCTACACCTGGGCCGAGAACGCCCACGAATTCCGCCTCACGCCCTGGCACAACGACCCGGTCAGCGACGGCGGCGGCGAGGCGCTGTACCTGCGCGACGAGGACACCGGCCAGGTGTGGTCACCGACCCCGCTGCCGCGTCGCGGCCGCGGCAGCTACACCACCCGCCACGGCTTCGGCTACAGCGTGTTCGAGCACGTGGAGGACGGCATCCGCTCCGAGCTGTGGATCTACGTGGCACTGGATGCCTCGGTGAAGTTCTCGGTGCTGAAGCTGCGCAACAGCTCGGGCCGCACGCGCCGAATCAGCGTCACCGCCTACGTCGAGTGGCTGCTCGGCGACCTGCGCGCGAAGACCGCGATGCACGTGGTGACCGAATCCGACCCGGCCAGCGGCGCACTGTTCGCCCGCAACGCGTACAACACCGAGTTCCCCGATCGGGTGGCCTTCCTCGACGTGGACGACCCGGCCCGCGGCATCGATGGCGACCGCAGCGAATTCCTGGGCCGCAACGGCAGCATGCACGCGCCGGCCGCCCTGACCCGCGCCCACCTGTCCGGACGAGTGGGCGCGGGGCTGGACCCCTGCGCCGCGCTGCAGTCGCAACTCACGCTCGACGACGGCGCCGAACGCCAGCTGATCTTCCGGCTCGGCCTGGGTCGCAACGGCGCGGACGCCGCCGCGCTGGTGCAGCGCTTCCGCGGCAACGGCAGCGCCGCCGACGCGCTGGACAAGGTGCGGGCGCACTGGGCGCGCACGCTGGGCGCGGTGCAGGTGCGCACGCCCGAGCCCGCACTGGACGTGCTCGCCAACGGCTGGCTGCTGTACCAGACCATCGCCTGCCGGATCTGGGCGCGCAGCGGCTACTACCAGTCCGGCGGCGCGTTCGGCTTCCGCGACCAGCTGCAGGATTCGATGGCCACCCTGCACGCGGCCCCCGCGATCGCGCGGGCGCAGCTGCTGCTGTGCGCCGCGCATCAGTTCGTCGAGGGTGACGTGCAGCACTGGTGGCATCCGCCGCTGGACCGCGGCGTGCGCACCACCTGTTCGGACGACTACCTGTGGCTGCCGCTGGCCACCGCGCGCTACGTGCTGGCCAGCGGCGATCGCGGCGTCCTCGACGAGACCGCCGGCTACCTCGACGGCCGCCCGCTGCATCCGGGCGAGGAGTCGTACTACGACCTGCCGCAACCCGCCGGCCTGCGCGAAACGCTGTACCGGCACTGCGTGCGCGCGATCGAGCACGGCCTGGGCCAGCGCGGCGTGCACGGCCTGCCGCTGATCGGCGGCGGCGACTGGAACGACGGCATGAACCGCGTCGGCGAAGCCGGCCGCGGCGAAAGCGTGTGGCTGGGCTTCTTCTCCGGCGAGGTGCTGACCCGCTTCGCCGAAGTGGCGCGGCTGCATGGCGACGAAGCCTTCGCGCAGCGCTGCGAAAGCGAGGTCACGCGCCTGCACCTGGCGCTGGAACAACACGGCTGGGACGGCGCCTGGTATCGCCGCGCCTACTTCGACGACGGCACGCCGCTGGGCTCGGCCGGGAACGACGAATGCCGCATCGACTCGATCGCACAAAGCTGGTCGGTGCTGTCCGGCATGGCGCCCGCCCAGCGGCAGCAGCAGGCGATGGAGTCGCTGAACCGGCACCTGGTGCGACGCGACGCCGGCCTGATCCAGCTGCTCGATCCGCCATTCGACCAGTCGCCGCTGGACCCCGGCTACATCAAGGGCTACGTGCCCGGCGTGCGCGAGAACGGCGGCCAGTACACGCACGCGGCGATCTGGGCCACGATGGCCTTCGCCGAGCTGGGCGACCACGAGCGCGCATGGGAACTGCTGCGCATGATCAACCCGGTCAGCCACGGCAGCGACGCGAATCAAATGGACGTCTACAAGGTCGAACCCTACGTGGTCAGCGCCGACGTCTACGCCGTGGCCCCGCACGTCGGCCGCGGCGGCTGGAGCTGGTACACCGGTTCGGCCGGCTGGATGTACCGGCTGATCGTCGAATCCCTGCTCGGCCTGCGCCTGGAAGCCGGCAGGCTGCGCTTCGCGCCCGTGCTGCCGGCGCAGTGGGACGGCTTCCGCCTGGACTACCGCCACCACGACACGCTGTACCGGATCGACCTGCGGCAAAGCGAACCCGGCACCATGCCCGCACTGTGGCTGGATGGCGAACCGCAGCCCGACGGACAAATCACGCTGGTCGACGACGGCGTGCAGCACGAAGTGGAACTCAACTGGCCCAGGGCAGGCTGATCGCGCGCCGAAGCGCTCCCTGCAGGTGATCAACGATCCAGCGGACTCAGCACGCCATGCCCGCCCCTATTGAGCACATGCGTATAGATCTGCGTCGTCGCCACGTCCTTGTGGCCGAGCAGTTCCTGCACCGTGCGAATGTCGTAGCCGGATTCCAGCAGATGCGTGGCGAACGAATGACGCAGCGTATGGGCACTCACCGGTTTGGCAATGCCCACAGCGCGACACGCTGCCTTCAATGCGCGCGACAGCACCGCATCACCGAAATGATGTCGGCGCTCGATGCCGTCCATCGGATCAATCGAGCGCTCCGCCGCCGGGAATACATACTGCCAGCCGATTTCGCGCGGTGCGCCCGGATACTTCCGGGCCAGCGCCTGCGGCAACCACACCGCGCCGAACCCCGACGCCAAATCGGCTTCATGCAACAGGCGGGCGCGTTCCATTTCACGCAGCAAGGGCTCAGCCAGTGACCGCGGCAACATGGTGTGCCGATCCTTGCCGCCCTTGCCATCACGCACGGCGATTTCATTACGGGCAAAATCCACGTCCTTGATCCGCAGCCGCAACACTTCCATCAGGCGCATGCCCGTACCGTACAACAGGCTGGCCAACAGCCAGGGACGTCCATCCATCCTTGCCAGCACGCGGGTGACCTCATCACGAGAAAGTACGACCGGCACACGCTGTGGCCGCTTCGCACGCACGACACCCTCCATCCATGGCAGCTCGATATTCAGCACCTGCTTGTACAAAAACAGCAACGCCGCCAGTGCCTGATTCTGGGTGGCCGCAGCGACCTTGCCCTGCACCGCCAACGCCGACAGAAACGCTTCTACCTCGGCTTCGCCCATTTCACGCGGATGCCGCTTGCCATTGGCCAGTATGAAGCGGCGAATCCATCCGACATACACCTCCTCGGTGCGAATGCTGTAGTGCTTCAGCCGCAACACGCGCCGCACCTCATCCATCAAACGCGGCGCCGAAGGGCCGCTGACCATACGGTTTATTCCTGCGTTTGCGGGGTCATAAGACATAGCACTTCACTTTGCGAGATATGCAAAGCCCATCCTGACCCAGCCAGATCACAGGCGGCAGGCGGCAAACCCCCGCCACGCCGTAGGATTTGCCTACTTGACGCGCCCCGGATCAAAGCTGAACATCCATTGCATATGCCCCGATATGGGGTCTAATAAGCGTTAGGTGGCTCGTTCAATTTTGTCGAAGGGGGAAATATGCGCTTCATTACACTGCTCGTTGTTTCGTCCATTGTTCTTACCGTCGCCGGGTGCGCAACCCAGAAGGAGCTGCTGGTCACTGGCGCAAGCCGCGCTGATGGCATCGTCAAGCTTTCCTACGAGCGAAATGAATTTCAGCGAGTTTCCTATGACCCCGAGAAGGCTCAGGAACTTGCTGCACAAAAGTGCATGGCTTGGGGTTACAGCGGGGCTGAGGCACTTGGCTCCGAGGAGAGTAACTGCCTTTCGCGTCGCGGCTTCGGCAATTGCGGTGATCGCCAAGTTACCATTGCCTACCAGTGTACTGGCGCCCCCAGTGGTCAGTAGCCCGCAACCTAACCCTTCGTCCAAGCGGACGCGCGAAGAGCCGCGCGCCGCTTAACTCAAGCGTTAGACGCCACAACAAACATGTCCGAGAACTCTGCGAAGCCCTACGAGGAAACGGTGTCGTGTGAGGCACGGCAAGATGAGGGCGTCATCTTCATCAAGGTTGTTGCAATGCCATTCGAGGGTGCGGTCGAGTTCGACACCGCGCAAGCACGCGCATTTGCAAAGCGTATTCTTGCCGCTGCTGAGGTCGTCGAAAGTGGTTGGGTTGGTAATTCGGGGACTCCGCCTGTCGCAGGTAGCGTCTAACATCTCGTTCAAGGCGGACGGCTTCGCCGCCGCTTAACTCCAGCGTTAGGCCGCGATGGACACTTGGGAGCCAACATCCGCAAAAGAATTGGAGGCCCTCATTGTTCGGGAGTTGGCCAAGTGCACACCTGAGCAACGAGAGTTTTTCTCTCGCATCAGGATTCCGCTTCGTGCGGTTCCTATCCCTCGTTTCGGTCAAGTCGAGAGCATCTTTGTGGTCGCTCAACAAGGTGATGTTGTGGTGTACTACGAAGACGTCGAAGAGGGTTTCAATCTGTCTACATTGGCACCCGACGGATCAATAGAATCACCAGGTTACGAGCAGTGGGAGCTAAGGCATGTGCTCTATCGCTTGGCGCCCTAACAATTCATTCAAGCCGACACCGCTCCGCGGTGCGGCTTAATTCAGGCGTTAGAGGGCCCTATGACCATTCCAGCGGCGGGTGTATTTCCTTGCAACTGTCATCACTGTCGCCTATGGACAGCCACACGAATATCGCACAACGATCGTCAAGCATCTCTAACCTGCACTGTCTGCAATGAAACCGTGCACATTGATATGAAGGCTAAAGAGTTCAAGGCGTTCATCAAGGGCATCAATGTTTTCTCTCAACTAACAGCAGCTCAGCAACCTCAAATCCTTGACCTCTACACACCCGGCAACTCAGCTACTCTTTCAGTCGACGGCCAACAATTGCATCCCGGTGCCGCCCTCTAACCAGTCGTCCAAGCGGACGCGCGAAAAGCCGCGCGCCGCTTAACTCCAGCGTTAGACCGCAGGAAGATCATGCAGAGGCTCGTAAAGATTTCATTTGTCTTCGCTGACTTGTGCGCTTGGCTGCTAGTGGCGATCTTCCTGTTCGGCGCCATTGCCTGGCCGGTCATCGGACCTGTTCACGCGCGCATGGCTCATCTACCAATCACCACATTTTCCATCGTTGGCACTTGCATCATGTGGCTTGCCACCGCTGCAGGGGCCTATGCTATTACCCGGCGGCAAGTCCTTGGTCTTACTCTTATCCAAATTCCCGCCGCGGTCTGGCTAGTTTCAGGACTTTTTGTATTTGCGCTAACCTTCACGGTTGTAGCGGCAGTAATTTTTGGTACGCCATTTCTGCTTGCCTTTCTTCAAGCACGCTCGGCCCCAGCGTCCGGGGCAGCGGTCTAACAACTCGTTCAAGGCGGACGGCTCCGCCGCCGCTTAACTCCAGCGTTAGAGCCCTCATGAAATTTTCGCGGCAGCTAGCAAAAGTTGAATTGGTGGCCCTTGCCTCGCTGGTCGTGGCTGCCGTAGCCTTGGCCAGCTTCGCTGCAATTCAAACGTCACTGCACCCCGGCCCCTTCTTCAACATCATTGACTCCGTGAGAGTTGTCTTTCTCTACACGCTAGCCATCGGCTGCATCCCGGTCGTTGTCTTTGGGGCTCCGCTATATGCGGGTTTGCTCTACCGGGGCCGAGCATCCTGGTCAGCCGCCTTTGCCATCGGTGCTGTCCCAGGAGTAGTTTTCCTCTTCTTCGCAATTTCACTGGGGCTTTGGGCGCTGGCTTGCGGTATCGCTGTGGCGCTGGCGACTCATGCAATCTGCGCATCGGGCTCTAACCCGTCGTCCAAGCGGACGCGCGAAAAGCTGCGCGCCGCTTAACTCCAGCGTTAGGC